>JBBRON010000018.1:0-99227 GCA_038229375.1 Cytophagales bacterium
AATGTCCCCTCCTTTTCTTCAGTTACCAGTCCTGGTGTGAAAAACCCCGCGTTGTTAACCAGTACCTCCACAGGTGAATTAATTGTCAGGACAAATTCTGTAAAGGCCTTCACATCAGCCTTCACGGACATATCGGCTCTGAAGATGTGAACTTTAACACCGTAGGCTGATTCAATTTTAGACTGAAGCGACTCCAATTCTGACTGGTTGCGTGAGCAGGTGGCAATATCAAATTTTTCAGATGCGAATTTCTCAATTATGGCCCTCCCGATTCCTTTCGTACCGCCTGTGACAACGACCAGTTTACTCATGATTTTTATTTTATATTTAGGGCAAGTTAAATGTTTTCATGAAGGGATTTGGGCAGTACATGATTTTTTTGGGGACTCTGGTGGTCCGCCGGGAATCATTCAAAACGTATTACAAGCTTGTCATCGAGGAGTCTATGCAGATTGGTGTAAAATCTGCTGCGCTGTTTGCATTGGTTGCAACATTCATAGGAGCGGTAACAACCGTGCAGACTGCCTACAACATGACGACCCCCTTTATACCAAAATATATTATTTCCAACGTCGTAAGAGAAATGGTGGTACTTGAACTTGCCCCAACGATTATGGCTATCATTTTCGCTGGCAAGATCGGGTCAAGCATGGCTGGTGGTTTGGGAACCATGCGAATTACTGAGCAGGTCGATGCCCTGGAGGTAATGGGAATTAACTCAGCTTCTTACCTTGTATTGCCAAAGATCATTGCTTCACTGATCATGTATCCCCTTCTGGTCATCGTTGCCGGAGTTTGCGCATTGATTGGCGGCTACCTGGTTGGAAAAATTGGAGGGTTTATCAGTGGTGAGGAATTCATATTTGGACTGAGATTTTCCTTTGACTCCTACTCCATCACTTTTGCGTTGATAAAGGCATTTGCTTTTGCGTTCCTAATATCATCCATATCTTCTTTCAAAGGATACTACACTCAAGGTGGCGCCCTCGAGGTAGGACAGTCTACTACTGCAGCGGTTACATCAAGCATCATATCAGTGCTTATCGCAGATTATCTATTGGCTCAATTACTTTACGTGCGGTAATGATAAAGATCAAAGACATATCAAAATCGTTTGCTGGCAAGGCAGTCATTCAGAAAATTTCTGGCGAGTTTGACAAGGGAAAAACGAATCTTATTATTGGCTCCAGCGGTACTGGTAAAAGCGTGTTGCTGAAATGCATAGTAGGACTTGTAAGCCCGGACACGGGAAATGTTTATTATGACCTCCGAAATTTTACCGAAGCAGACAAAGAAGTCAAGGCAGAGATTCGACGTGAAATCGGAATGCTCTTTCAGGGAGGGGCGCTCTTTGATTCAAAGAACGTTGAGAAAAATGTGATGTTCCCCCTCGATGTCCTGACAACGATGCCCTACGATGAAAAGATCGAACGAGTTAATTTTTGCCTCAAACGTGTTGGGCTGGAAAATGTCAACAAAAAGATGCCTTCAGAAATATCCGGAGGAATGAAGAAGCGAGTCGGAATTGCAAGGGCCATTGTTAATAATCCCAACTACCTCTTTTGCGATGAGCCTAACTCAGGTCTTGATCCGCAAACATCTATTTTAATTGATGACCTGATCCGGGAAATAACTCATGAATTCGACATCACCACGGTGGTCGTTACCCACGACATGAATTCAGTGATGGGCATCGGCGAAAAAATCATGTTCCTCTACAAGGGACAAAAGTTATGGGAAGGTTCCAGCCAGGAGATCATGCGTTCAGGTGTAAAAGAACTTGACGACTTTGTTTTCTCGAATAAAGTGATGCAGACGTTGCGGACGACACTTAAGTAGAATCTGCGAAAATCTGCGCACGTTCAATCTGCCGAGATACATCTATTATTCATATCGCAACGAATTCGCAGGATTAGCAGCCGACACCTTTAGCGAATGATACGCCACGGTGATAAGCGATACCGATAAACAGGCCCCTGCAGCAAATACAAGAGATATCCATCCAACCTCAACATGAAAAGCATATTTAGTGAGCCATTGGTTCATGACATACCATCCGACCGGACAGCCGATCATTGCGGCAATTAACACCAGCACGGCAAATTCTTTTCCCAAAAGCCCCACCAATCCGGGTCTTGTCGCGCCAAGAACTTTCCGAATTCCCAATTCTTTCGTCCTTCGTTCGGCGGAGAACGCTGACAATCCAAACAATCCCAGGCACGATATGAAAATTGAAAGAGCAGCAAGAGCATCAAACACTTTCCCCTGCTGTTCTTCGGACTTATAAAGATCTTCCCAATCCTGGTTGAGGAATGAATACTTAAATGGATAAGCTGGAGCATAATCCTTCCATACTTTCTCCATTGCCTTCAGCGCTTCTGGTGTCTGGTCACCTTTAACCCGTACCAGCAAGCACCGAAGATCATATTGATTTGGCCGCGGTAATCGTAGGATCAGGGGTTCTATAGGACTATGAAGTGATCCAAAATTAAAGTCTTTAACAACACCGACAATCTTCCCATTTCTTTCCCACATGGTAAGGTCCTGGTCGGCGGTACCATTCCTGAATGCAAACTTCGAAGCAGCCTTTTCGTTTACAATATAATTGACAGTATCATTGACAATGCTTCGGTCAAATGGACGTCCTTCAATCATTTCCATTTTCATCGTTTGAATAAAGTCGAAGTCCACGGTAAGGTTGGTAAATAATATTTTTTCATCATCAGATTTTCCTTCCCACTTGACACCCGAAGTTGAATTTCCGATGTCTATTGGTAATTGATTTGCAGCGGTAACACTTTCAATACTGGGGTTTGCGATAAGCTGATTGCGAACTGCTTCAAGTTTTTCATTCATATCACCTTGCATCCAAACATAAAAAACATTGTCGCGAACAAATCCTATGTCTCTGTTCTCTATGAAGTTCATTTGACGGAATACCACTATCGTGCTGATAATCAAAACGATAGAAAGGGAAAATTGAACTACTACCAGGAACTTTCTAAAAAGAGAGGCGGCATTGCCGCTTCGTAGCTGACCCTTCAGCACTTCAACCGGTTTGTAGTCTGAAATAAAGATTGCCGGGTAGCTTCCTGCCAGAAACGCCGTAACAATCACAATGCCAACAAAAATCAATGCTACATTGATGTCGAGTAGAAAAAAACTAAGCTTTTTTCCAGTAAGCTCGTTGAAGCCTGGCAAAACAATCAAAACCAGAATAATTGCAATTGCCGCAGATATAAAAACGGTAAAGAAAGATTCACCCATAAATTGCCTGAATAGCTGGCGCGGAAATGCGCCAATCACCTTTCTAAGTCCCACTTCTTTAGCGCGCTTGGAAGCTTGCGCCGTTGCAAGGTTCATAAAATTGATACAAGCAATGAGCAGAACAAAGACTGCGACTATAAAAAAGATCCTCACGTATTCGATTCGTCCACCGGAGGGCTTCCCATTTTCAAAGTCGCCATAGAGGTAAGCATCCTGAAACGGGTGAACAAACATTTCCGTAGTACTTTTCTCAACATGTTCTTTCAATTCATTCAGAAATTTTTTTCTGAAATCATCAATATTTGATCCTTCCTCGAGCATGACAAATGTCCGGATGCTGTTATTATCCCACTGATCCAACCAACTTTTGTTTTCGTCCCAGAAAAATTCAAATGGAAGGAGGTATTCAAACTGAAGGGACGAATTCTTTGGGATCTGATTAAAAATACCTGTTACCGTAAAAGAGTGCTTAGTATTCAACACTATTATACTGCCGACCGCATCCTCTTTTCCAAAAAACTTGACAGCCATTGATTTACTAATCACGATGGAATTCTTGTTCTTGAGGGCTGAAGTAATATCTCCATAGGCCAGCGAGAATGAGAACATATCGAGGAAATCCTGGTCGGCGTACCGGCCTTCCTCAAAAAATGATTTTTCCTCAACCTGGAATAGCTCATTAACAGGCCAGGTAAATCGCGATGAAAGAACGATTTCAGGATACTTGTCCTTAATAAAAGGTGCCATCGGCCCAGGCGTAGATGAAAAAGTAAACATCCTTCCATCCGTATACTTCTGATTCTCCATCACGCGATAAATCCGGCCAACACGCTCGTGAAATTTATCTACCCCAAGTTCATCGTTTATCCAAAGGAAAATTAGCAGGGCACTGCCAATTCCAAAAGCAAGGCCCAGAATATTTACAAAAGAGAAAAGTTTATTTCGAAAAATGTTGCGTATGGCAACGAGTAGGTAGTTTTTAAACATAATCCGAAGGTTTTTGTGAAAGACTGGAAGATGGTAAAAAGGATGCCTGGTATTGACTCGGATACCGGGCAGAGAAGGAAAGGTTACAAACAAAAATGGAAAGTGTCTGCCCGCGAGACCGGGAAAATTGAACGCTAGGCGACCGGCAGCTCGATAAAGAAGGTAGTGCCCTCTCCAAGGGTCGATTCAAAGCTGATCGTGCCGCTGGCCTGGGTGATGATCTGACGTGTCATTATGAGCCCGAGACCCGAACCAGATTGTTTCGTAGTAAACTGAGGCTGAAATATCTTGTCTTTAACCTCTGGAGTCATCCCTGCGCCATTGTCACTGATGGATATTGTAACTAAAGTCTTTGTTGCCAAAGCAGAAACTGTAACTGACACTTCCCGCTGGCCCTCTTTTCCAGATTGGATGGCATTAATAATGATGTTGGAGACAGCACGGCTGAAAGAAGTTGAGTCAACCATGACCGCAACGTTGGATTGAGCAGGCATGTAGGTCACAATTCCCAGGGTTTCGGCAGCAAATAAATTTACCGCGACTTGCAGGATACTATTAAGATCAACCCTTCTGGGTGAAGGAGCTGGCATATTGGCGAACGTGCTGAAAGATGCAGCGATCTCATTCAATATCTCAACCTGCTTCAATAAAACATCGACAGATTTTTGAGATTTCTCTAATGGCATGTTACCCGACTTCAACGCCTGTTCCATCTGCTGAAGGGTTAGCTTCATGGGTGTTAATGGATTCTTGATTTCATGGGCAACCTGTTTGGCCATCTCACGCCAGGCATTTTCTTTTTCACTTTGTGCCAATGCGCGCTTGCTCTCTTCAAGATTCTCTACCATCCGGTTATACTCTTTCACCAGCGTTCCGATCTCATCTTTAGAGTTCCACTTCAAAGGTTTATTTTGCCCCGTCAGTGTCGTTTGCCCGAGCGTTTTTGTAATGAAGCGTATCGGGAACGTGAGGCTGCTGGAGGCCCAGAAGGATAGCAAGGAGAACAAAATAAAGACCACCACGAATACAATCAATATATTGGAGACGATCAAGGACTGACTGCGTTGCAAAAACGTGGCAGATTCAAAAAATGGCAAACCTACAATTGCCTCAAGCTTCCCTGCGGGTGACAATACTGAAGAATAGGCGCAGCTATAGTTGAGTTTACCGATATGCTCATTGGTAACGGCTTGAATCTCACGCTCAAGCACGATCTTTTTCCACGCTTGTCGCTCGAGCAAAGGTGAGATCAGTTGATTTTCAAAAAGGGCAGGCTGAGAGGTTGCCATAAGTTTCCCTTCCGGCGAATACACCGAAATGTCAATCTTCGATGTAGCTGCATTTTCCTTGATCCATCGCTCAAGGTTTGCTTCATTGTCATCAGTGAGGCTATCGGAGGAGATCAGGCCTGCTACCCGCTGACTGATCGTGCCAGAGCGCTCCAAATAATCCTTTTTGATAGCCTCTTCGTTTGACCTGCCAATGAGTGTTAGTGTAGTAATACTTACGGCCAGTACCGGCAGCAAAAACGCCAAAAAAATGAAAAGCTGGATGCGGGTAGTATAATTAACATTTTCACCTGAGATAAATGAATACCCACCTATTACTCCCTGCCCCGCAAACAACAGGGCCAGTCCAATAACAAACCAAAAGGAAAAATTAGTGATGAAATAAAACCAGGAATAGGTTTCAGCAGATACAATCGCCACAGAACCATCCGATTCTTCTATTCCAATATGGAAATAATTTCCCTCAGTTATTCCACTATTATAGAGATCGTGACTCGCTATTCGTTTTACGTCAAAATCTCTTTCATAATTAAATGAACCAAAGCTGCTCGTCAGTTCGCTTTTGGTAAAAACAGCATAACTAAAATTTCTATGCCTGTAAATCTGATTGAAGCGATTATCAACAAGCAGTTCAGGATAAACATTCTGCGGGATTACTCGCTTTAAAGACAAATCAAGATGAATCTCCCCTACGAGCCGCTGGTGATAAACAGGAATGATAACATGGTAGCGTTTGACCGTATTACCATCTGATGCTTTTGCGTAGGTGATCCCGGTATAACCCGTTGGTGAAAAATTCCGAAGGTGTACATCAGTGCTATCCATCTTTTCAAATGACTGCTCCGCAAGTTGTTCCTCACGTTGTGTCGTGATCGAAATTTCATACCGGTCAAAATAGTTATTCAGATAAACACGTCGGATCTTATCCATCACCACCGATTTGCTCAAAAAGGGGCTGCTCATGCGCGTTTGAATAAACTGATCTTTTTCAATGCGTTTTTTTGCCTGCTCGAGAAGGTATTCTCCCAACACATCGCGTTCTGTTAAAAAGTCTTTGGCAAACCTGAACTGATCTTGTACTTGTCTTTCCCTGGAGAACAATCCGACTGCCCACGCATTTTGAAAACTGAAAATACCCAGAGAAAAAATTAAGTAGATTAGCAACTGAAAGGATATCCTGAACGCTCCCTTGCCAAGTTTGGAGATCTTTAGGATTAGGAAAAGTAAAAGACCCAGCAAAACAGTCATCCAGAGGTTTCTCCCAAACACATAAAATTGCCCAACAAAAAGTAGTGCTGCTACTGAAAGGCCTACAAAAAAAGAAAGGTTTTTCTTTTCAAAAAGATGATTGGCTAAAGAAAATAATACGTGAATAAAAAGGAAGCTGCTGACGCAAGCGACCAGCACAGATCCCACAGCGATCACTTCAACCTTGTCAAACGAAAATGATCGCACGAGATCGAGAGCCAGTGTGGAGTTGTGATAGATCGATTCAACAAAATCAAAAGGAAAGAGTAGCGCAAAAAAGCAGGCCAAAAGGCAGATCGTCCCAGCGATAGCACGCTGAAATCCAGTACGTTGCAATGACCACTGAACTATTCTGAATTTTTCGAAATTCATGAACAAATAGGTAATGATTACCAAAAGAGCTATTGCATTGAAGAGCAGGTCACCCAACGAAGCATTCAATGACGATGAGGCAAACTTTTTTGGATCGAAAATATCAGAAGGAAGGTAAAGTGCGGGAAGACTAATAGCTATCATCCCTTTGCGGATCAACAGGAGCGCTAAAAAAAGTGAAACCAATGCCAGGTCATAGTTGAAGGATCGCTCAAGGAAATTCTTAATTCTCCACAATGCTGCGATCAACAAACCCAATCCGCTCATCAGCAAGAAAAAAGAAAAAGCACTATCGTGAATTTCTGGTTTTTTCGGCGCTATTCTGAAGACTACCTTCCCTTTGACCAATATTGGATAACCGGTGGTAGAAGAAGGGTTTACAATTACAATGTCTTTCACTGGAAACAACGATGGATCCCACTGCGCGGCCAGAAAATTATTCACTATCGGGTACCGGTCGGTAAGGTTCACAATACAATAAAGGAAAGAGCCATCGTCCAGTGGCCAGCGCCGCATCAGAAAGTCACCCCTTGAAGATCTTGAGAATGCTATATCATCTGAAAATGATACCGAAGGGGGATCAGGAAGGTAGTCCGTGCGGTTCCACGTAATTATCCTGGCACTGTCAGCATGCACAAAGAAATGCGTGACCTGATCCCATGCAGGTGACATCGCAGCAGCCTTATCAGCCAGTATCCGTTCGGCTTCTTTACCGATGGCGAGAAATTCCCGTTCAGAATTTTGACTAATTGTTGCTACAAGGTGTTGATAAAATTTTCTGGAATATTGCGAACGAATAAGAAGTCCCCCGCCAATGAGGATGATTGAAAGAAGAAGCAAGTAGAGAGTTCGTATGCGCATAGTTAACATACGAATATACCAAAACGGGCTCAGCATTTAATGTCAGTTGACAAATGCAAAGAGTCAAATGCAAAATTTATTTGATAAAAATTGCGCGAGCGACAATATCTTGTCAACAATCAACTCCAACCCACCCTAATTCTGTCGGGGATCCTTATACACAAGTCCACCAAACCAATAAAGCCAAAGGACTCTTGAAATACGAAATGAAGGAGGCATAAAGAGCACTGCCATTAAGGCGATCAAAATGAGGTATACAACTTCAGGCAGCTCAACAAAATAGTAAAGAGAAAGGCCAAAGCCAATGAGGAGCACAACGTTGAAAGCATACGTTATATACATTGCCCCAAAATAGAAGCCTGGTTCAGGCTCAAGAAGTGCACCACATTTCGTGCAGTGCATATTCATTTCCGCAAAATGTGAGATCCGTGAAAATGGGTATTTAAAGATATCGCCTTCCCTGCAGACAGGACACTTACCGGAGAGAAGCGCGGTTTTGTAACTCTTTTCGCTCATTGGTTTTGCTGGTTCGATACCAAAGGTATCCTATAACTCCAACCGCCAGGTACGGAGCAAAAAACAAATACATGATACCGAGATTAATACCAGCAGCGATGCCAATGTTTCCATTACTTACATTGTTCTCAAGTGTTGCCCTACACATTGCACATTGCGCGCCAGCAGAGGTTGTTATTCCAATCAAAAGTAATAGTAAAATCAGTTTCTTCATATATCAACGGTAATAGGGACTTATCATCAGATAAACGATCACTCCGGTCACAGATACATAGAGCCAGATCGGAAATGTAAATTTAGCCAATCGCTTGTGTCGTTCAAAATCGCCACTGAGAGCCCTTGAAAAGGTGAACAGAACGAACGGAATTACCACCACAGAAAGAGCGATATGGCTTAATAGGATAATGAAATAGATGGTTCTCATAATTCCGACTCCGCCGTAGGGCGTAGGCTCGCTGGTGAGATGGTAAAGCACGTACATCACCAGAAAAGCGGAAGAAAGGCCTATGCAGATTTTGTTTAGGATCTCATGCAATCCGCGCTTTTTATTTTTAATAGCCCAAAATGAAACGCAGAGCAAGATGGCAGTCAATCCATTGAGGGTAGCATAAAGAGGAGGCAAAAAGGTAAAGTCATATCCGGGCAACGGCGGAATCCTAAAAAGGATGGCTACGACCAGCGGAATGATAATTGACAGGGCAATGATCAATTTATTATACGGCTCCGGCTTTACCATTTCAATACCTCTTTAATATGATTTTCAATTCAACACGTAGTCTATCTACCTCGTCGCGCTTGGTTAGATCATAATATCCACGTATTCTTCCCTCCTTGTCTATTAACACTGATTGGGAAGGTTCGTTCACGAAAAAAATACATTTCTTTAACTGGTCAATTCCAAGGGATTCAGACGAAAGTTTCTCTCCTCTACTAAACGAGACCTGTGCAATTCCAATTTCATCATCAATGGCAACGCTGAGTTTATCAACGTCAAGTTTAGCCGCCGGGAACACGATGACATTGGCTTCCCTGATAGTTCCCAGACCATTCATTACAGCGAGGCCAAGTGTATAGGGGCCGCCAAGTGTTAATGACTCTGTGTCGCGCAGAGAATCAATTAGCGGTGAGCAACCGCCGGGAAGCGCTACACCATGTTCATGAAACACCGGGACTGTAAATTCATTTTTGCCGGCGAATTTAAGAAACACAAAAATCAGCGCCGGCAGTAAGAGTGCAAGAAATAATAAGAAGGGCTTTTTCAACATGCTTGTTAAAAACAAAGGCTAAAGTTCTACAACCTTAGCCTTCCTGTAAGGATTAATATCTTTCTAAATTCTAATGATCTTGGTGCCTTCGTAAACAAATGCGACCAACATCCATCCTATAAAAATCATTGGCAATAGTACTGCCCAGAAAAGAACCTTTACCTCATGTCGAAGGTGCATAAATTCACCCACGATATAACCGGCTTTAACGATCGTAAGAATTACAAATAGAAACGTCTTTGCTGCGCCATGCGGCATTGTGAAAGCAATAATAAATTCTACTACAGTTATTGCTAAAAGAATTCCAGCAGTCTTCCAAAGCTTGGCGATCTTCTCCGTATCTGGAGGCAGGACAGTTATCTTAGGCTCATGATTATGTGACATATAGTATCTTTTATTTTTCGGTTAAACAAGGTAGAAGAATGTGAATACAAACACCCACACGAGGTCTACAAAGTGCCAGTACAAACCGACCTTCTCAACCATTTCATAGTGGCCACGACGCGCATAAACACCGGTAACTGTATTATAAAAAATCAAAAAGTTAAAGAGCACTCCGGTGAAAACGTGGAACCCGTGAAAGCCAGTAATAAAGAAAAAGAAATCAGCAAAGGCGGGAGGACCATATTGGTTTTCTACCAGATTGGCCCCGTGCATAGCCGAAGTCCTATCGACGAGCGCTCCGTTTGCTACCTCTTTTAATATCGTTCCGCTTTCAGTCCCAACAATGAAGTGTGTCCACTCCCATGCCTGGCAACCGAGGAAAGTCATTCCACCAAGAATAGTCCATAACATCCATTTCTCAACGGCTTTCTGATCCATTCTGTGGCCAGCTTCCACGGCCAACACCATGGTGACCGAACTCATGATCAGGACGAAGGTCATTATACCAACAAACACCAGAGGAAGAGGAACGCCATGCAGGAAAGGAACCGCCTCAAATACCTTTTCAGGAATAGGCCAGTAATTCGGCGAAAACACAAAATCTTTTACAGCGCCCGTATAGGCAAAATTTGACGATCTGACCAGTCCGTAGGTAATCAACAAGCCGGAGAAAGTAAACGCATCGGACATGAGGAAGAACCACATCATGAGCTTACCATAGCTCACTCCCATCGGGGAAGTACCGCCATCCCATTCACTTCTACCATGGGAAACTGCGGCCGTTGTTTGTGACATAGAAAAGAGTTTACAGGTGTCTATTCAAGGGGCTAATCTACTACCGAATCGAGAATTTAACAATGAGGATTCTATCGAAATATCAATAAAAATATGAGCAAATAGATCCAAAGTACTCCTAAAAAGTGCCAGTAGGTGGTACACATTTCCATCTGGGCCATATTTTTGGAGCCAATTCTCAATTTAAAGGCAGAATACAATACTACCAGGACGAAAATGATCGCACTGATTATATGAGCGCCGTGGACACCTGTCAAAACATACACAAAGCTTCCCGATGGATTGCCTACAAAGTGCGCACTTATCCTCACTAATTCCGACCATCCTTCCAGCTGGCCAAATAAGAATGCGACCCCCAAAACTGCCGTTATCGCAACGTATAATTTTACCTTTCCAATATTGTTTTTCTTCGCTGCGAAATAGGCCAACTGCATAGTAACGCTACTAATGACTATTATAGCGGTCGTGTAATAGAATGCCAACGGTAATTCGAAATACAACCAATTTCCCTCCGCCTGTCTGACGATATAGGCCGATGTCAATGCCGCAAAAAGCATCATCACACTAGCCATGAACAGCCACATGGCAAACTTTTTGGGATGCATTGAAATTGGCCTCTTCGGCTCCTCCACAATCTTCATCTCATTCCTCAGCGCTTTCTCCATAACTCAATATACTTTTACTTTTTAATCACATCTTATCCAACAAATAGGCTATCTGAACAATCGGCAGATAAATAAAAGACCCAAACATTATTCGCAATGCTGACTGACGGCTTCCTGTCTTTAACAACGAAAATGTCTGCGAGAAAAATGCTACTCCGCAAATCGTTACAACAATTGCCGAATTAATTCCCGTGATACCAAAGGTTGCCGGTAATAATCCAAGAGGAATCAGGAACATTGTATAAATCATTATCTGAATAGCTGTATTCAAATCCTTGCCTCCTCCCGACGGAAGTAATTTGAAACCTGCCCTTTTATAGTCTTCATCAGCCACCCATGCGATAGCCCAGAAGTGAGGGAACTGCCATATGAACTGAATTCCAAAAATTATTAGTGCTTCATGCGTTATCTCCCCAGTGGCCGCAACCCATCCCAATAACGGTGGCAACGCGCCCGGAAAGGCCCCGACAAATACAGCTACCGGCCCAACACGCTTCAATGGTGTATAAACAAAGCAGTACAATATCATCGACACAATTGACAATGTTACTGTCAGCCAGTTTGTGAACAACGACAAAAGCAGAATGCTTGACAATGCACACAACGCAGCGAAAATCAACGCTTCATTTACCGTTATCCTGTTCGTTGGAAGCGGACGGGACTTTGTCCGGTTCATTAATACATCAAAATCTTTTTCTAACACCTGATTGATTGCGCCAGACGCTCCTGACAAAAGAAAACCGGCTATCGACAGGATGGTAATAATAAACCAGTCAATTGAACCACGGGTCGCCAACCCATAGCCAAAGGCACATGACCAGGCAATAAGCATCGACAATCTTGGCTTTAATAGTTCCCAATACGCCTTTGATTTATCAGCGGTTGATATTGTTAACGTGACCGGGTCTGTGGTAATCATCTTAATATTTAAACACTCTTGAAGGCACCAATGTTCAATTGCAAATAGATTTGAAAAAGCCATCCGAATGTCATCAACGCCAGCAATAAATGAATTGGCTGGAGAAACGCCGGAACGGCAAAATAAGCCATTACAGCCCCCGTAATTACGGACCCCAAAATTAGCATGAAAGGCACCAGGATTAAAGACTTTTCAGCAGTTGTTTTGCGAAGTTTCAGCCATAAAATAAGGGGTATTGAGAGAATCAACCACGAAAAGGTCCGATGGATAATAAAGTCTATTCCTGCATTGGCAATCCACTCTTCACGGCTCAAACTAGTCGCCAGGCGATCCAATGCTTCTCTTACCTGGGTGCCCAGGAATGTCTGAATTAGCACAAGTATCATTCCAATGATGAGCAAGGATCGGAGTCCGTTGGATTGAGGAACGGAGTTGTTGGTAGAAAGCTCAGACGACGGCGTTATGAATACTGACTTTTGCCTGTTCGGGTCAGAGAAGAACACCAACGCGGGCGGACTGGAGCGAACCATCAGCCACACAATAACGGCAACCATAAAAAGTGCCAGGAACATGTGAACAGTAATTGTCCATTGGGTAAGATTCGTTGACACGACTATAGAGCCAAACCATCCCTGTACGACAACGAGGATGAGCAAGATCAGCGACCAACGGAAAAGCCCGGGATTCGTGGATCTGATCTTGAACGAGGCAACGAAAAGTGCTATGATCAAAAATCCTATGGCGACTCCCACAACACGGTTTAAGTACTCCACCCAGGTCTTGAATGCGTTAAAATCCGCTTCCACCATGATGGATTTATCCTCAAGAATCCGTTGGGCGGTTCCACTCAGACCAATTAACGAAAGGTACCTGGCGAATTTGATATTCTTCTTTTCGCGGAACGCAGCATACTGTTCTTTGTAGTCCTGCGGTAGTTGATCTACCGACGTTGGCGGAACCCATTGTCCGAAACATTTTGGCCAATCCGGGCAGCCCATCCCTGCACCTGTGCTTCGGACGATACCTCCGACCAACACTAAAATATAAACAGCGATCAGGGTAGATAAGCTGAGCTTATAAAAACGCCTGATCGCTGTTGAGTTCAATTAATTTCTATTGCTCAGTGCTTCTTCTCGTCAATAGTAATCGCACCGCTGTTACCCAACTCCAGTTTGATGAGCTGGCTTTCATGAGGCAAATTGGATTCAGGAGTTTCTGAATACGGAATTGTTTGTGGAATGAAATCTTCTTTAGCTCCCGGCTTGCTGTAATCATATGGCCAGCGGTAAACCGTTGGTATATCTCCAGGCCAGTTACCGTGCTTGGGATGACGAGGTGTTGTCCACTCAAGGGTTGTAGAATCCCATGGATTGGCCGATGCTACTTTTCCACGGAAAATGCTGTAAAAGAAGTTGAAAAGGAAGATGAACTGCGCTGAGAACGTAATGATCGCGGCGACACTAACAAGCATATTCAAATCCGCAAACGAATTGAATGTTTCAAAGTTCGTCCATGAGTAGTATCGGCGTGGGAAACCTGCGATACCGATGTAATGCATTGGGAAGAACACCATGTAGACCCCTACAAACGTCAACCAGAAGTGAATTGATCCGAGACGTTCGTCCATCAAGCGTCCGAACATTTTTGGAAACCAATGATAGATACCGGCCATCATACCGAAAAATGACGCGCTACCCATCACAAGGTGAAAGTGAGCAACCACAAAGTAGGTATCGTGCAATTGGATATCCACCGCTGAGTTACCCAGGAAAAGACCAGTGATACCTCCAGTAAGGAAGAACGATACCAGACCAATCGAGAACAACATTGCGGCAGTAAACTTGATATTACCTTTCCAGAGGGTCGTTACATAGTTAAAGATCTTCACTGCAGACGGCACGGCAATGATCAGGGTTAGCAATGTAAAGATTGATCCGAGGAACGGGTTCATCCCGGTCACAAACATATGATGGGCCCAAACCACGAAAGAAAGAATGGCGATGAAAAGCATTGAACCAACCATCGCTTTATATCCGAAGATCGGCTTACGCGAATTGGTTGCGATAATTTCCGACGTTATACCCAACGCAGGAAGCAACACGATATACACTTCGGGGTGACCCAGGAACCAGAACAAGTGCTGGAACAGTACCGCGCTTCCACCAACGTGAGGAAGAGCTTCTCCACCGATGTAGATGTCTGACAGAAAGAAACTAGTTCCAAAGCTGCGGTCGAAAATCAAAAGCAACGCTGCACCAAACAAAACCGGGAATGATAACAATCCGATAATGGCGGTAAAAAAGAATGCCCAGATGGTAAGAGGCAACCGTGTAAACGACATGCCCTGCGTGCGCATGTTAATGATGGTGGTGATGTAGTTAATTCCCCCCAGCAGAGTACTTACGATGAATAGGGCCATTGAAACCAGCCATAACGTCATTCCTAATCCGGAACCTTGTACGGCCTGAGGCAACGCACTAAGCGGCGGATATATCGTCCAACCACCGCCGGCAGGTCCGGTAGAGATGAACAATGATGTAAACATTAGCGCGCTCGACATAAAGAAGAACCAGTACGAAAGCATGTTCATGAAACCAGAGGCCATGTCCCTTGCTCCTACCTGAAGTGGAATAAGGAAATTACTGAACGTACCACTCAATCCAGCCGTCAATACAAAGAATACCATGATCGTTCCGTGCATGGTAACAAGAGCGAGATAGAACTCAGGATCCAGTTTTCCATCACCTGTTATCCAGCCACCTAATATCGGACGAAGCCATTCCAGATTTGCTTCAGGGAAACCTAATTGAAGACGGAAGATCACTGAAAGTAAACCTCCAATCAAAGCCCAGGCCATACCAGTTAATAAAAACTGCTTGCCTATTACTTTGTGATCCTGACAAAAAATGTAATTCGTCCAGAAATTACCATGATGCTCGTGATCTTCATGATCATCGTGGTGATGTACTTCTGATTTTACGTGTATATCTACAGTTGCCATTGTATGTTGTATCTAACTCTATTTAACGATCGTAACAGCCTTTATAACTCCTTCTTCGTGTGATCCGTTGTCAGGCGCCATACCTGCCTTAATCATTGCAAACTCCCGCAGATTTTCAGGAATCATCTTGATATAATCCGGATTCTGCTTCAGCCATGATTCCTGAGACGCCTTCCATTTCCTAAAGGTCTCGTCATCATCCACTACAACAGGGAAACGCATTGAAAAGTGACCCTTTCCACATATTTCAGTACAAGCCATTTCATAATTAAAGTTCGGATTGCCTGTTTCCTCACGCATTTCCGCGGTTGTTTTCTTCGGTATGAATTTGAAAACTGTTTGCATACCTGGTACAGCATCCATCTTCACCCGGAAGTGAGGAAGGAATACACTATGCAATACATCCTTGGCACGGATTTTCAATAACACTTCTTTATTTACCGGAAGGTGAAGCTCCAATGATTTGAAATCGTCAAACGAATTCTTATCGGTAAGGTCCAAACCAAATTCATTGGACCCGTCAATCAATCGGAAGTCAATCTTACCGAGTTCCTCATCTTTTGTTCCGGGATACCGGGCGGTCCATGCGAATTGCTGGGCTACCAGTTCAATAACCACGGCATCTTTAGATGCTGGCCCTGTAATGTCATTCCAGACGCGCAAACCTCTGAAAATCAGTAGGGCCATCACTACAGCCGGAATCAGTGTCCAGACAATTTCAAGCTTGTGACTGTCAGAAAAGAACGTTGCTCTGCGGTTCGGGTCGTATTGATATTTGTATGTAAACCAAAACATCACAACAGAAATAAGAGCGAATGCCGCTACGCATATCCACATTGTAATCCAAAACAAGCTATCGGTAAGGACACCATGTTCAGAAGCAACTGGCAAAGTGTATTTATCGAAGTGAGCGTACGAATACCAGAAAAAGCCAACAAGACTCAGAATACTGAAGGCCATGAAAAGAAATGCATTAATCTTATTACCGGGAGGCGCAACTTTTTCTTTCCCATCTTTTACCAGATCCACCAGAGTGGTAATCCGGAAGATCATGTACAAGATCACCACCACCAACACTACCCCAATTCCAATGATTATGTTCATATACTATCGTTAACGTTCTGTGTTCTATTAAATGTGATGACCAAGACTTTCCTGCATCATCGGATCATGTTTCGGTACCAACGGGAATTTAGTCAACGCATTCAGCGTTACCAGCAGGAATGCCGCCATAAAGATCATTGCCATTCCTATTTCCAACAATCCAAGACCACCTTCACCCTTCATGACACCAGGAGTTACCATATTGAAGTAATCCAACCAATGACCCACGATTACAATCGGGCAAGCTACTTTCAACATAGCAATCTGACGTTTTGAATCTCTCATCATCAATAACAGGAAAGGCAATACAAAGTTTAAGATAAGGTTGGCAAAAAATATCCAGCTATAAGGGGCTACGTTTTTACGCTGAACAAAATATACCGTCTCCTCCGGGATGTTTGCGTAGAAAATAAGCATAAACTGAGAGAACCAGATATAGGTCCAGAATACACTGAATGCGAATACGAATTTACCCAAGTCATGGATATGGTTTTCGTTCACCACTTTCAGGTAGCCTGCATCTTTTAATGATATTACAATGAACGTGATCATTGCGAGGCCCGTCACCCACCAGCTGGCAAATACATACCAGCCCATCATCGTGCTGAACCAGTGTGTATCAATACTCATCACCCAATCCCATGCTGCTACTGATGAGCTGTAACCAAAAATGATCAGGAAGATGGTAGAGAACTTACGGGAAGAATACCAATGCTCAAGCGAGCCATCAAGGTCCTCCGCAAGCATTTCTTTCTTGATCCAGGTGAAGAACATATACCAGAGACCAAAGAACACCACCATTCTGCCTATGAAAAAGAGAGGAAACCCTCCACCAGCCAATGGCCAGAAAAAGAAGTTCCTTTTTCCATCAATTATTTTATCATAAGTTTCTGTGTTTGACTTGTCATATAGGTCGCTATGCGTCCAATGGAACACATCATGACCTACAACAAAAAAGAGAACAATCATCAGAATGCCAGCAAATGGAATCCAGTGGCCCATCGCCAAGGGGATTCTTTTGATACCTGCCGACCATCCTGCCTGAGCAGCATATTGAATCGCAATAAAAAATAGTCCAATGAGACCAAGACCAGTAAAGAACACATTGTTCATCCACAGGGTGGTATAGATTCTTTTCAACCAGGCTGGAGTTTCCGAATGGTGCTCACCGCCTCCACCTTTCACTTTTTCTGTGTGTTCCTGATCAACACTAGCAACGAGTTCGCTGGAAATTTGTGCGCTGGCGGCTTCTTTTTTTCCTTTTTCTTCAGCCCCACCTTCGGCATGACTACCTGATTTTGCCATAAATACGCCGAGAACGAATAAAACAATACCAGCACCAAGCAACCAAAAAAGCTTCGTGCGGGTAGCGGTTTTGAATTCGTATTTTTCGTCAGCTAGTACGTGTGAATCGTTCATTCGTTCGATCGTTTATCAATTCAATTATTTCTGCTTCTGCAACGCTTTAACATACTTGGCAATCTTCCACCGCTCTTCAGGATTTACCTGTGACCCGTGAGATCCCATCAAACCAGCACCGTAGGTAATGACATGAAAAATGTGTGCTTCTGATGTTCCCTGTAGTGCGTCACTTTTCAGGTTAGCTACCCCAGCGAATTTCTCAGAAACAAGACCATCTCCCATCCCTTTCGCTCCATGACAATGCAGACAGTTTACTTCATACAAAATCTTTCCTTGCTCTACAATAGCAGCAGTAGAATCCAAGGGGTTCTTCATTCCCGCAACGATTATGTCTATGCTGTCTTTCGGAACATTCTTGCTGCGATAGGGCAACCATCCGAATTGATTCCGTCTAACCGTATTCGGGGCAGGGAGACGCATGGTCATCCACGATTGATTGTATTTTATAGAGTTGAAGTACTCTCCTCTTCCATTGTTGAGTGAGTTCACCCAAACACCGGCAGTAGTATCTTTGATCTGAGAAAGCGGTTCGTACGCCACAGAGTGATACATATTCGGTGCATACTCACGGCCTGGGTTATCACCATGGGCTGTACATCCCCAAAGGAGAACAGCACCGGATATCGCCATCAAAATATTTTTAATTTGCATAGTCCTCATTTCACTTAAAAGCTTTTCTCGTTTACCTCCGTAGCACCATTCTCAGTTAAAATCTTCCTGATCTCTTCTTTACTTGCCTTGTTAGCTCCAAGGTCAATTGCCATTACGTGCTTGTCATCCGTGCTGCGAATATCATACTGGCGTGGCCATTTATATGGTTTCAGATCACTAACCACAAGGAATGTTCCAACCATTCCAAAGGCAGAAAGCAATACTGTAAACTCAAATGTTACCGGAATAAAAGGAGGAATAGAATAATGGTTCTTTCCACCAATGATCATTGGCCAGTCAAAACCCATCATCCATATCTGTGTTGATAAGGCAAGGATTGTCCCTGTCATTCCAAAAAGGAACGCAGCGATTGGCAGACGTGAACGAGTGTAGCCAAGCTCTTCATCGAGACCGTGAACCGGAAAAGGTGAATATACTTCCTTGATCTTTACTCCTTTATCGCGGATATTTCCAACAGCTTGAAGCAATACATCTTCATCGTCAAAAATTCCAACCAAAAAGTTTTCTTTAGCAGCGGTCATTGACTCTATCTTTTAGTGTGCTCCAGTTGTTGATTTCTTTTTCTCTGAGGTCGCCTTCACGATACTCTTTACTTCGGCCATGTTGATCACCGGGAAGAATTTGGCAAATAGTAAGAAGAATGTGAAGAAAATTCCAAAGGTGAACAGGTACTCTCCAATGTCATACATGGTCGGGTGAAACATGGTCCAGCTTGACGGCAGGTAATCGCGGTGCAGTGATGTAACAATAATTACAAAACGCTCGAACCACATTCCAATATTTACAATAATAGAAATCACGAATGTCGCCACCAGATTGGTTCTGAGTCTCTTGAACCAGAATAGTTGTGGTGAAATAACGTTACACGTCATCATTGACCAGTATGCCCACCAATAAGGACCTGACATACGGTTTGCAAACGCATACTGCTCAGCTGGTACGCCACCGTACCAGGCAATGAAGAACTCAGTGATATAAGCAATACCCACAATCGATCCGGTAACGATGATGATGATATTCATCAATTCAACGTGATAGATCGTGATATAATCTTCGAGGTGAAAAACCTTGCGCGTGATCAGAAGGAGCGTCAATACCATTGCAAATCCTGAGAAGATCGCTCCTGCTACAAAGTAAGGCGGAAAAATAGTCGTGTGCCATCCTGGTACAACAGAAGTTGCAAAGTCCATGGATACAATGGTGTGAACAGAAAGTACAAGAGGTGTTGAAAGGCCCGCCAGGATCAACGCAACTGATTCGTAACGTGACCATGTTTTCGCAGCGCCATCCCATCCAAAACTAAGCGCATTGTAAATATTCGCGCGGGTCTTTGCTCCTGCCTTTACCGCGCGGTCGCGGATAACTGCGAAGTCAGGGATCAAACCCATATACCAAAAAACAAGTGATACGGAGAAGTACGTCGAGATCGCAAACACATCCCAGAGAAGTGGTGAGTTAAAATTCACCCACAGTGATCCGAATGTATTTGGTAACGGCAAAGCCCAATAGAAACCAAGCCACAGGCGACCCATGTGGAACGCCGGAAAGCTTAATGCACAAATAACAGCGAAAATCGTCATCGCTTCCGCAGCGCGGTTGATTGACATTCTCCAACGCTGACGGAACAATAAAAGGATCGCAGAGATCAGTGTACCCGCGTGACCAATACCAACCCACCATACGAAGTTGGTGATATCCCATGCCCAACCTACTGTTTTATTAAGTCCCCAGACTCCAATTCCATTCCACAACATGTAACCGCAGCAATAGGCGCCGTAGGTTAATACCGCCAACGAAACTCCGAAGGCCATCCACCAAAGTCTGGTTGGATTTCCTTCTACCTGTCGGCTGATGTCATGAGATACATCGTGGACGGTTTTGCCACCGGTTACTAATGATTCTCTTACTGGTGCTGATGCTTGCATATATGCTAACGTTCCGTGTTTCAGTTTTTATAATCGACTTACGCGTGCTCTTTTTCTGCTTCCTTGTTTCTGATCTTCGTAAGATAGAAGATGTTTGGTTTCACACCAATGTCTTCCAATACTCGATAGGCACGTGGATTACCTGTCTTCTTGTCGAATGCCGACGCACCCTTTTCATCCTTGGTGATCTTAAGCAACTTGGTGATCGCGCTGTCAGGATTGTTCATATCTCCGAATACAATTGCACCGGAAGTACAAGCCGCCTGACATGCCGTAACCACTTCGCCATCTTTCATGGGCCTTCTTTCGCGTTTCGCAGTAAGTTTTCCAGCCTGTATGCGCTGAACGCAGAATGAACATTTTTCCATTACACCTCGTGAGCGAACGGTAACTTCAGGATTCAACACCATACGACCAAGATCAGTATTCATCGCAGGATTTGACTGATAGAACTGCTGATTGTCGTGATACTTGAACCAGTTGAAACGTCGTACTTTATATGGACAGTTGTTGGCACAATAACGCGTACCAATACAACGGTTATACGTCATTTGATTGAGACCTTCTGTGCTGTGTGTCGTTGCTGCCACCGGACAAACCGTTTCGCAGGGGGCATTATTACAATGCTGACACAACATAGGCTGGAATACAACTTCAGGATTTGCTGAAGCTATTTCTGCCTCCTCGGAAGTAGTGCTTGTGGAGTCACTGCTGTAGTAACGATCTATTCGCAACCAGTGCATTTCACGGCGACGAATCACTTCATCTTTTCCCACGAGTGATACGTTGTTCTCAACGTTACATGCTACGATACACGATCCACAACCTGTACAGCTGTTAAGATCGATTGACATTCCCCAATGGTGATTGTTGTATTCATGTCCTTTCCACAAACTGAGTGATGAAGGATCAACTTTTTCATCCCACTTCGTCACCTTTGGAAAATCGCGGCCTGCTGAAGGGTTCTTTTTAAATTCACTTAAAACAGATTCCTGAATAACACTCTCGCGCCCCATGTAGGTCTGGTGGGTTTGAGTTTGTGCTAACTGGAATGGTGTATCTGTTTTTGTAAGTGTAACACCAGATAATACATCGCTTGAAATTGATCCATTAACCAATGCTAAGTATTGATAGGCCCGTTGCCCAATATTCTCTGCAACCTTACCAACTTTGGTTCGTCCATAGCCGAGAGAGATACCAAAAGTGCCTGGCGCCTGGCCCGGCTGAATCAATACCGGAACCGGAATGGATTTTCCGCCAACGGTAAGCGTTCCTATTTGGGTATTGCTTTCGCCATCCATTTCGAATTTAAGCGCCTTGGCATCAGCCTGAGAGACAAGAATAGGATGATCCCAAACTATCTTAGTAATAGGATCCGGCAGTTCCTGAAGAAGTGGATTGTTTGCTTGTGAGCCGTTACCCAATCCGTAACTTTCAAATACAACTAATTCGTATCCCGAATTGGTTGCCTTGTAGGTTGATGAAACAGCTGTTGCTGCAGCAGCGATGTCGCCGGTAAATGATATTGAAGCAGACGTGTCAGTCTTCGTTTCAAGCACTCCTTCATATAGGCAATTGTCCCACCATGACTGGAAGTCCATCGCTGAGGTTGCTTTCGCAAAGAACCAGTTCTTCCAGTTCTCTTTAACGAAGGTGAAATATTCTGTTGGCGCTCCTGCCCAAACCATGAAGCTCTCCTGAGCTTGTCTTGACTTGAAAATCGGAGTGATGGCCGGCTGTGATAAACTGAATAAGTTCTTCTTTGGCTCAAAATCGTTCCATGATTCGAGATAATGATGATCAGGTGCTTTGTATGTCGACAAAGAAGCTGTTTCATCTTCAGTGTATCCAGTAGAAACGGTTAATGCTATGCCTTTCAGCGCTGCACCAAGCTTCTCTCCCATTGGATGATCGTACACTGGGTTACAGTTATAGAAAATAACTGCGTCCACTTTACCACTCGCAGCTTCCTCAACGAAAGCAGCCATCAACTCGTCGTTACCCTGACGGAAATTCACCGGCAAAGCAGAAAGGATGGTAGAGCCGTAGCTGCCCAGCATATCATTAATACCATTTACAATAGTCTGAACGTTTTTATCATTGGATCCTGATACAACCAATGAACTTCCTTTTGAAGCCCAAAGATCTTCAGCCGCCTTATCTAAATAAGTTATTTTATCAATGCTGGCAGCAAGGGCAGCTTTGCCTGCTTTTGCTGCAATAAGATTATATAATTGTGCCGCTACCAGACCTGATTGAGATGGCTTTACCATGGTGCGGTAGTCCGCATTCGCACCCGTTAATGATAAGTTGGCCTCAAACTGATATAAGCGCGACATTTCGCGATGCTCTTCATCAATCTTACGTGTAGCACCAAATTGTTTTGTAAATTCTATTGGTGAAAGCCAGGTGCCGAGGAAATCAGCGCCAAGGCTTACGATAGTCTTTGCTTTACTAAAATCATATGAGGGAATGAAGCCTGTTCCAAACGATGCTTCATTTGCTTTCCATACTCCATAATACGAGATGGGATCGTACTGGATGTGTTGTGTGGAAGGATACTTCGCTTTGAATTTGTCGATGGCAACTTTTGTGCTTGGGCTAAGAATGGTGTTGGAAATAATTCTAATGTGAGAAGCACTTCCAAGTTTTGCAATTATCTCACTGTCAACAGTTTCCCAATCGGTTTTCTTATCTACAATTTTTGGTCCGCGAAGACGGTAGTTGTCATATAATGATAACACAGATGCTTCAACCTGAGCACTGGTGCCTCCACCGGAAACACTGGATAGTGCATTACCCTCTATTTTAACTGGACGACCATCACGGGTCTTGACAAGCACACTACAATAGTCACCACCATCTATATACGTGGAGGCATAATAGTTTGCAATGCCTGGATCGGCATCCAAAGGTTTTGTTACAAAAGGAATGGCCTTACGGATAGGAGTTTCACAGGCAGCAAGTGAAGCAGCGGCTACACTGAAACCCATCATTTTGAGAAAATCCCTTCTGGAATGACCTGGATCTTCCTCAACACCGATGTTGACGAACTCTTTATCGGCATGCTTTACAAAAGCGGTGTCGTTCTTGAGTTGTTCCAGTCCTTTCCAATATTTCTTTTTAGTGGTACTCATATGAGTTGGTCGTTCCTTTTATCTTGAAATTCTTAATCAACAAATCATTAAATCAACAATCCTAGTAGTGACACTTAGCGCATTCCAATCCACCAATCGCTTCAACCTTGAAAGTTTTCTTATCATGGATCTCCACCAGCTTGTCATAGTATGCATTACCCTTTGTATTCACATCCGTCTTGCGGTGACAGTCGATACACCATCCCATTGTTAATAAAGAGTATTGTTTTACAACCTCCATTTCCTGGATGGGTCCGTGACAGGTCTGGCAGACAATGCCCGCAACGTTAACGTGCTGAGAGTGATTGAAATAGGCAAGGTCAGGAAGGTTGTGAATCCGAACCCATTCCACTGGTTTTGTTTTGCCTGTATAAGTTGAGGTGGCGGGGTCGAAACCAACAGCGGAATAAATCTTGGCGATCTCTCCCTCTCCTGTATTCGTACCTGTCTTGATCTGCGAGTGACAGTTCATACAAATGTTGGTGGAAGGAATGTTGGCTTGCTTTCCTTTCGCAGCTCCCGTATGGCAATACTTGCACTCAATTTGATACTGGCCAGCATGAATCTTGTGAGAGAAAGCGATAGGCTGCTTCGGCTGATAGTTCTTCTGAACTCCTATTGAATAAAGTCCGTCGATGGCTGTTTTAAATGTGATCGTACCTACTAAAAATATCACAAGGAAGATGAAGCCGGGGCTGCTTGTAACGGAGCCAAAAGAGATTGGGGAATTAACGATTTCCTTGTCTTCTTCTGAGAGGTCTTTTGCATCTAGGAATTTGCGTAACGAATTGACAATCAGGATTAAAATCACCACGAGAAGGACCAGGATAATGATCATTCCCACCAGGATAGCGTCAAGATAAGCGGAAGATGCAGAGGAAACATTCTCACCACCTGTTCCCGGAACAGGAGTGACGGCAACTGGAGGCTTGTAAGCTTTTACATATGCAAGGATGCTAAGGATCTGTTCGTCTTTAAAACTGGTAAAAGCCGTCATCTGGCTCTTCTTGTACTCGTTGTAAATTTTGTTTGCGTATTCGTCGCCACTGGCAATTACTTTCGCAGGATTGCGAACCCAATTGAGAATCCAGGCGACGGATGGAACACGCGTTTCAACACCCTGCAATGCTGGTCCGATTTTTACTTTGTCAATCTCGTGACAGGATTTACAGTTACCCTTGAACAACGCCTCTCCGGCGCTGATCGCTGCAGCGTCTGTAGGGATTTCCTGAGCTTGAACTGAATACCATGGAAGAAGACTGAGTAGAAAAATTGAGACACAAGTAAAGAATCCTGAGAACAATCGCTTCATCATGTGGGTTAGGGTTCCGCCTTTTATACGGAGATGCACAAATCTACACTTGGATGTCATTATTTCAAATATTTTTCTTGGCTTTGGCACGATTGTTTAAGTGATCCCAATCTCATTTTCATAACTTGGTCTGAAAGTATTCATATCATCTTGACACCCCACTAATTTACTAGTCCTATATCAATTTAGAATTAATATAAACTGCGCTTTTTCCTTTAAAATCTGCCTGAAATGACGCCTTTTGAGTACGTATCGGTCATGATCTCAATCATTCTTGGGTTGGGCATCACACAAATCATGACAGGCGTTGCCGATCTCGTTCATCAATGGGGTAAAGTCAAACTGTATTGGCCCCATCTCTTGTGGATCGTTTTGGTTTTTGTTCTTCACATACAGGAGTGGTGGGAGACCTACGAACTCCGGGTTTTCGAATCGTGGCGCCTCCCGACTTTTTTATTTTTCTCCCTTTACCCGGTCAACCTTTTCATCCTCGCAAGGATACTATTTCCTTTCAATCCGCAGGAAGGTGACGTGGTCGATCTGAAGCAGTTCTATTTTAAGAATTACAGAAAGTTCTTTCTCAGTTTTATGATTCTTATTATCCTGTCCATTATAAGCAACATTATCGTTCATGGCTTCACCTATGACCAACTCATTCACCTCTCCCTCTTTCTGTTCACCGGATGGATCGCGCTAAGCAATTATCAGCAAGAATGGCTGCATAAACTGGTTGCTGCATCTCTGCTTTTGATATTTATAGTAATCATTATTGCCAACTGGAACAATTGGCTAATTGGAAAGCTGTGAAGTGCACATGCTCCATAAATCCATCTGACCAGGTAACTTCGTATCTTTATACGCGTTAGAGGAGTTGGTTATGCGATGAGTTCAGTCAAAACGTTTCTTTTTGCAGTTATTTTTATGTTGCTGGCGATTTTGCCTCCTGTGGTGGCTCAGCATGAACAAAAGAAAAAGCCTTATCCGCTAAAAATTTCCAGTAAGGATACTAGTTCTCTTCACCGAAAACACATCACATTCTTTCCAGTTATTTACCGTTCACCCGAGACCGGTCTGGCCTATGGCGTGCTTGCTCTTGGATTGTTTAAGATGATTGGGGTAAAAGATTCCCTCACCCGTACTTCGAATTTTGAACTTCCTATAATTCTTACTTCCAGGAAACAGTTCATCGTTGACTTCATCTATAATCTTATCACAAACAGGGAGCGTTATTTTATCCGGGGATTCAACCAATACAACAATTTCAGTGAGTTCTATTACGGCATTGGAAATGAAACAACAGAAGCTGACAAGTCCTCTGTGGCGTACACTTCATTTCGATCCAATCACAGGGTAGTAAGGCGTCTTGGTGGGCGCCACTTCGCTGGCCTGCAGTATCAATACTATAAGGTTGCCAACACCTCATTTGTTGATACGGTCGATTACAATCCCCATAATTCAAACCTTGGATACCAGGGATTTACGACATCCGGGCTGGGTTTAGTATACTTGTATGACTCCCGCGACAACGTGATCAACGCGAGTCGGGGTACCTACATAGAGTTATCCAATCTTATTCTGAATCATTCTTTAGGAAGTCAATACAATTTTCAGAATTATACACTCGATATACGAAAGTTCATACCGATAAGGAAAGGCCAGGTACTCGCATTTCAGGGGATCATCAATCACAATCAGGGAGATGTACCCTGGCGACAGATGGCTGCGATGGGAGGTTTCAGCATGATGAGGGGCTATTACCTCGGTCGACACCGCGATAAAAACTATGCGGCGTTTCAGGCAGAATATCGTCTACACGTCTGGAAGTTTTTTGGAATTACTTTCTTCGGCGCCACGGGCGAAGTCGCGCCGGAACTCGGAAAGTTATCAATCAATGAGTTGAAATTTGCTGGTGGTGCTGGCATGCGCTTTCAGGTTGATAAGAAGGAACGGGTGAACATCCGCCTCGATGTTGGATTCGGATCCAATCAGCCGGGATTTTATCTGACCATTGGTGAGGCCTTCTGATACTGGATCATTACTATTTTTTCATCAACTTGAACTTTCGAAATCTGACGATAGGTCTACTTGCAACCGGTAACTCATTTTCATGACACTAAACACGTTCTCTCCGAAGTCCGCTTTTCTTCAGCCGTCCGGACTACCCGATCTTTCATCAAAATCGACGGTAATGGTTATCGGTGCTGGTGCCTTCGGAGGATGGACCGCACTTTCTCTTTTAAGAAAAGGGTTATCGGTAATTCTGGTTGATGCCTGGGGGCCCGGAAATTCAAGAAGCAGTTCCGGAGACGAAACACGGGCCATCCGTTCTACGTATGGTGCCAATGAATTTTACTTTGATATGAATGTGAGAGCGCTCGAACTCTGGAAGGAAAACGAAATACGCTGGGGCAAAACTATATTCCATAATAAAGGAGTTGTTTGGCTTTGTTATAATGAGAAAACGCCTGTTGTTGACGATTCGATTCCCTTTACAAAAAAACATGGGATGGAATATGAGTATCTGACTGCAATAGAAATCAAAAACCGATTTCCACATGTCAATGTATCTGACTTACATCACGCCTATTTTGATCCCTACGGTGGCTATCTGAATGCTCGCGAAGGAACGCAGGCAGTGAAAGAGGCATTTGTAAAAGAGGGAGGTAATTTTCTACAAGACTTTGTGACGCCGGGTCAAATCAAATCAGGAGCAATGAAAGATATCAAGTTATCTAATGGATCTACCATTCAGGCTGACGTGTATATATTCGCATGCGGCTCCTGGTTGGGGCAAATGTTTCCAGATGTCTTAGGCAACGTGATCACTTGTACAAAGCAGGAGGTATTCTATTTAGGTGTACCGAAAGAAAAATCCCTGGAGTATGAATCAATGCCTGTGTGGATGGATATGGATGGCGAGGATTATTACTACGGTATTCCGGGCAACTCACACCGGGGGTTTAAAATTGGAGTAGACCGAAGAGGTGAAAAATTTGATCCAACTTCCGGTGAACGGATCTCCAATCCTCAGGTATTGGCACATGCCAGAAGTTTCATTGCTCACCGGTTTCCCGAATTGGCGAACGCACCTGTTATAGAAAGTCGGGTCTGCCCTTATGAGAATTCACCCGATGGAAATTTTATTTTTGAAATGCATCCTGAGGCAAATAATGTCGTATTCCTTGGAGGTGGATCTGGACATGGATTTAAGCATGGACCGGCGTTAGGCGAATGGGTTGCGAATTCGTTAATCGTTAGCCGCTAATTGTAGCACGCTCCAGGAACACCTTAAATTCACAGTTGACAATGATCTGTTGCCAACGTGTGGACAAGACAAGCAATTTTGTCAATACCTTTTATCAACTGCCGATTCTTGTCAACGACTAACAGAGAATTTATAAATAGTCTTCTGACTATACTTCTCGCCCGGATTCAATACTGTGGAAGGAAACTCAGGACGGTTTGGAGAATCAGGAAAGTGTTGCGCTTCCATACAGAAAGCAGAACGGAACTCATATGGTTTTCCACTGTAACCAATATCACTGCCATTCAGAAAATTACCCGAATAAAACTGCAGGCCAGGTTCTGTTGTCCAAACTTCCATCACGCGACCGGATACTGGCTCTGTAACAGTAGCGGCCATTGAGAGTTCATTCGACTTCTTATTCAACACCCAGTTGTGATCATACCCTGTGCCGAACTTCAACTGCTGGTCATCTCCACCAATGCGCGCTCCGATGGAATGCACTTTGAGAAAATCAAAAGGAGTTCCTTTTACTGCCTTCAATTCTCCTGTTGGAATCAGTCCTGCATCAACGGGATTATAATGATCGGCATTAATAACAACCTGGTGATTTAATATGTCGCCGCTGCTCTCTCCTCCAAGATTGAAAAACGAATGATGAGTCAAATTTACGATCGTAGGTTTGTCGGTTGACGCTTCATAGTCGAGGACTAGTTCATTTTGATCCGTAAGCGTATACTTAACTTTAACAGAAAGACTTCCGGGATAACCTTCTTCGCCGTCTTTGCTTAGGTAGGACATCTCAAGTGAAGAACTGTCTGGCTTTATTTCCCAATACACGTTGTGAAATCCTTTAGGTCCACCGTGAAGAGAATTCACACCATTGTTTATCGGTAATTTATATTCTGTACCATTCAATGTGAACTTCCCTTTTGCAATGCGATTGCCATAACGGCCAATCATCGCACCAAAATACGGGTTGCCCGTGAGGTATTTTTTTACTGAGTCATAGCCCTGGACGATGTTGCCGGGCGTTCCATTCTTGTCTGGCACCCAAAGGGAAACGATCCTGCCTCCGAAATTGGTAACCGACATCTTCAATCCGTTTTTATTCCTGATAGAATACATAGTGAGTGGGCTAGAGAGAGTATCTGTCGAAGGTGCTGAAACAGACGTTTCCGTTTTTGGGGAGGTACAACTGACCAGCAGTGTCCAGCCCAGAAAGAGTATAATGCGATTCATGAAAGAAAGTTAGAGAAATAATGACAGCAACAAAATTGAAAATTTATGTTGGAAACAGAAACCCATTGGCGCAAAGGCACGTTTTTCTTCTTACGCTTTAGATGAGAAAATAGACATCGGAATTACAACTTCAGCACTTTGATTTGATTAAGGGCCGCCGCCTTAGCCCAAAATCCCGTTTGCTCCTATTTCTACTCTCAAAGCAACACCCCAATTGTTATGGATATTCTGGCGGCATTTCTAGTGATCGGTCTTTTGTTAAGTGGTTTGAAGGTTCTCTTCCAGCACCTACATGAAAATGTTAAATGGTTCAGCGCTTCAGAAATTCCAAATGCAGAGACTGATGCTGTGAATCTTCTGACGGTCGTTTCAAATGAAACCAATCGTCTAGTTACCAATTTTATCCAAATCACCTCCAACAGAGGATCAAACGACAGGATTAAACGATTGGCCTTTCCTGGCAAGGAGCAAGCCACGCTCCCTGACTATGAACTTTCATCGCTGGGTACAAATGCCTGAAATCTTTAGAAACCAAGCTCAGTTTCGAACGCTCCTATTTTGGAAATGAAAACCTTTCCTAATTTATCGCGTTTAAAAAATTCAAACTGTGTTTTTAAAATGAAAAAGATAGACATCCTCAACTTCATCACAAGCTTTCGGAAGGCACCCAACGATATAAAATCCTATAACGATATTCTTACCAATTTCAACGGCGCGGATGAAGCACAATTCAAAGCATTGATTGAGGAGCTTAAACATTCACGCGTGTTGAAAGAGATTGATTCCGAAGGGAAGAAGTCGTATCAGGTGGTCACCAAGTAGACGTAAGCACGCCGCTTTCAGGAAATTGACAATTGACGAAAATTGTCAGTTGTCAACTGTGTATATTTCAGGGAGTCCTCTGGAGTAGACTGGCCAACCTGGATGAATAAAATGAACTTTCTCATTAACATTACCCGCCTAACCCAGCGATTAAAAGAACTGAACAAAATCGGTGCACTTTCAGGAGGGGGCGTCTCTAGACCGGCGCTTTCTGATGAAGATAAAAAGGCACGGGATCTGTTGATTAAATTTGCCAAGGAACTAGACCTCACGATTCAGGTGGATCAGATCGGCAATATATTCTGCAAATGGAAAGGCAACACTGACCACATCATCGGCACTGGTTCTCATTTGGATACCGTACCTACCGGCGGCGATTATGATGGCGCACTTGGCGTGATGGCCGGACTTGAAGTTATTCAAACTTTAAAAGAAAACGGTTTTCAACCCGTCCACTCTATCGTGCTTGCCAATTTTACAAATGAAGAAGGTACCCGCTTCAATCCTGACATGATGGGAAGCCTTGCCTTCTCACAGCCTGAGCTTCTTCCTGAATTATTAAAATCAAAAGCATTGGACAATCAGCTAACCGTATCGGATGAACTGGCGCGGCTAGGCTATGCAGGAAATTTGCCTTGTGGATCGATTAACTTTAAACGATTTATTGAACTGCACATCGAACAAGGCCCGATTCTGGAAAAAGAAAAAATTGATATTGGAATTGTAGAGGGCGTTCAATCAATCCAATGGAGAAGGCTGACGATCACCGGAAGAAGCGCACACGCCGGCACAACTCCAATCGCTGACCGAAAAGATGCGTTACATGCCATGAGTTCTCTTGCGTTATATGCGCGAACTCTTTGTGATTCAGAAAATGGATTGCTAATAACGATAGGTTCTCTTGCGGTTTCACCGAACGTAACAAACGTGGTCCCAAATAAAGTCATTGCAACAATCGATCTTCGTCATCCTGATCATGTTATCGCTTATCGTGCCATGAATGCTCTGGTTGCTTTTACAAATCATAATAACGCATTCAGTGGACTGACTAGTCAATGGGATATACTCGTGGATATTAAGTCCATTCAATTTGATAAGCTTGTGACTTCGGCTATAAAAAACAGTTGTGATGTGTTGGGCTACACAAATATGCCAATGATCAGCGGCGCGGGGCATGATGCCCAGCTACTTTCGTCGAAGCATGCCTGTGCTATGATATTTATTCCCTCCCGGAATGGGATTAGCCATGCACTGGATGAATATAGTAGTCCGGAGCAGGTGGAGAAAGGCGCGAATGTGCTGCTGAATACCATCGTCGAGCTAGATCAAGGGTAGCTGTTCCTTAGTAATTGGTAGCTCACAGCAGTGAAGCACTATCTTCATGGTGTTATTACTCCTAACTCCTAACTACTAACTCCTGGCTCCTAGCTCCTCGCTCCTTTCTCTCAATTACTTTTTCCCCTCCAATCTCACTTTCGTCTTTGCCTCATCAACAAAATACAGCTCATTGAAAAGCAATTTGAAGGTACCATGAGACTGACCACGGAAGGTAATCTCAGGGCCGAAAGCATATAATTTTCCTTTTCCGACAGGCGCTTCAAAGGCAACGACTCCACCTTTGAGATAGGATGCACCCCAGGCCCATCCGCTTCGCAAGGGATTTTCATCGCCAAACCAGGCAAGCGGTTTCACTTTTCCTGAGAGTACGGCATCGGGTCCCAGCTTGAATACTGGACTATTCTGAAAATAAACATCCGCCTTATTTGACATTCCCCAGGTTGCACTCTGAGTTGAATCGAGATTAATGCGCAGTATGCTTCCTGGAACATAATATTTATCTCCTGGCAGGCGGCGTTCCACACCGTTTGGACCAATCTCTGTTGTCGCACTCTTCACAGGAATGCCCAGATGATAGGCCAGATTAGTACTACTGCCAATCGTAACGATCTTTCCGCCTGATTCCAAAAATTTTTTCAATACTGGAATTGATTTATCCGGCGTTATTTGTCCCATCGTAGCATGATACTCAGCAGGGATCTCTTCAGGTTTAGGTTCGCGTGGCACACCCCATTCGCTTACGGGCTCCTTCCCTACTGCGGGAATTGCTCCCGAAACAAAAATTATCAGATCATACTTTTTATTAAGATCTCCTGCATCAATTGCTTTCGCAAAAATGACATCTGCTTTGAAGTGATATTGTTCCATCAGCCAGCGAACCCATCCGGACGACATTGAGCCGCCATATTCATCCCACAAAGCAATGCGTGTAGTGGAAACTTTCGCCATCGCATCCGAAGGCTGCTTGGAAACACTCGTAACTTTCAATCCATAGTCAGCAGCATCTTTTTCAAGGATACTTTTTGCCTTGGCACTTCCGGAAACATAATACGTTCCTGCAGAAGTGTTTTTGTTCGAAAGGCCCTGCGGCAATCGATAAACATCAACACCTGCATCTAATAAATCATTAACGGCAACAAATGCATCGTTTGCCTTAGCGTTGAGGATGTAACCGGCCGGTGAAGCCGAAGCATCCATGCTGCCTTTTGCTTTTTGAAGTTCTCCGTAATTAACGAGATCGAAGGGTCCATTAAAGTCATCAACAAAACGGTCCACTTTTATTCCCATTTGGTATGCCAATGTCCAGCCAGCCGCATCGTAAGGACGTACTGGGGGGCCGCCGGGATACAGAAAATCATTCGGGTGATCCTGTGGTTCGAACATATCAACAATGTGCGGACGGAAGGCCTGATTTGTTTTCACGATGTAAGATCCGGCCGAATACTTTACTTTACCCACGGTAAAGTCACTTTTGGCAATTTGAATCCTGATACCTGTGCGGATCAATGCATTTATGAATTTCACAGCCGTAGCGAAGTCTGGCTGATCAGACGGGATTACATATCCTCGAGCATCCCGCAATGCCGGAGCTCTGAAGATACTATCATAATAGCGCGTTGGAATGTCTGAACTTCCGCCCATTAAGCCGATTTGCTCGGAAGCAATGCGGGGTTTCTCTTCCTTTTTGGGCTTGCTTTTAAACGCAGTATTGATCGCTTCAATTCTTGCCGGATAAGGAGTCCAGTAGTCGCTGCTTCCATGCTCAATAGAATTCTTACCCATGCGATAAATATTCATTAGCAGCAGATCACTGTAACGTGCTGCATAGTCCAGTACCGCATAGTTCATCGTAACTGAATAATCGATTGACTGACGATAGTGCCATTTCTGTGGAGCCACGGGATTGGGAGTATTATTATTAGGAATCAACCGGCTGGGAATAAGTGGTATCTCACCTGGTGTTGGACTACCGACGGTTTCCGTGAGCAGGCCTATCATATTGTGAAAATGTGTTGTGGTACGAAGACCACCATTATACCAGGTCGAGAAAACGGATCCACCCAAACGCGTATAACCTGGCTTCTTTTCGGCATTCAATCGGTTGACGATGGCTGCGCCGACAGCGTCAATACCAGTGATCATCATAGGATCAAACACATAATTAAACGGATCACGATAGGGAGGACCCGCGACGATCGATCCACCGGGACCACTTTGATGGTGATTGTACATGATCTGGGGAATCCACTCGATAAAAAGCTGGTTCGCCATATTGCGGGTTTCCTTCATGTTGAGCATATAGAAGTCTCGGTTATTGTCGTGACCTACATACTTCTGATAGAGTTTTGGAAGATCTTCAATGGAACGTTTCTCAGGTTTTGGTTCACGCATATACCAACTTGCTACAAGCTCCTGTCCATCAGGATTTGCGTGGGTAAACAGAATTATTACTTTGTCAAGAATGCGAAGTGTTTCAGGATCTTTCCTCGTTACAAACTGATACATGGTTTCGATAAGCTGATGACTACCGACCGTTTCGTCTGCATGTAGACCGCCATCAATCCAGACAATGGCTTTTCCTTCTGCCGCCATAGCAAGGGCCTGATCGTCAGTGATACCTTCGGCACGCGCCATCTTTGTCGAGATCTCTTTATAGCGATCAAGTTTCTTGATATTCTCCGGCGACGAGACAATCATTTGCCATTGATGCCTTCCCTCCTCGGTGAGTCCGATGTCAACTAGTTTTGTGCGATCCGATGTTGCCAGTTTTTTAAAGAAAGCTTCTGCCTGAGTGTACGTGGCAAGGTGGTAATCATCGCCTATGTTAAAGCCAAAATGTTCTTTTGGAGTCGGTAGTTGTGCATTGACTGCGATATTACAAACGAGTACGAGTGCAGCGACATTAAATAGTAGTCTCATAGGATGGTCAGGGTTCGACGAGTAGGTCGTAAAGAAAGAAATTATTCCCGGAGTTGGAAATTGAAATGTGATGAGAGGGTATTGGTATCAGGGCGGATTTGGCACGCCCCATCCTTAGGGTAGTTTATCCGAGTCAAGAAGATTTTGCAGTCTTTCTTACAACACAGCGCAAAGGAAGCGCTGTGCGTGATTGAAAGAAAATGAAATCAAATAAATAACGGACTTTGAATTTTGAATGTGAAATATTGACGAGGGGGCAGGTCCGTGCGAGCTCTCTATTTATTTGGATTTTCCCGACAGCACGAGTCCCTCTTTAGGAATCCACTTATCGTACTCCATGTAGCGGGCAGTTTCTATCGCGACCTTTTCACCGCGAAGTTTAGCAACAAGATGAAGCGCACCATCAATGCCTGCGGATATACCTGCTGTTGTGATGACATTACCATTGTCAACGAAACGGGCGTCTGAAACAACATTGGCTTTAGGAAATGATGCCCTTAGTTTATCAATACTCAAATGGAATGTCGTTGCTGTCCTGTTGTCCAAAAGTCCGGCTTTGCCAAGAGCAAACGCACCAGTACAAACTGAGAAAAAATAGTCGGTATCCTTTTCGCGCGATTTTAGCCATGCAATAACTTCAGAATCAAAGCCATTGGATGCGTTCCCTCCAAAAAATGCAATCATGTCTGAAGCAGGTGCATTTTTAATGCTATAGTCAGGAATAATTTTAAGAATTCCCTGCGAAACGATTGGGTCTGTAGTTTTTGAAACAGTAAATACCTTGAAGCCCGCATAGGCGAACACTTCCATTGGTCCTGCAAAGTCGAGGACTTCGATTCCATCCTGCAAGTAGAAAGCTACAGTAATGTTTTTCATAGACAGCTCTTTGGTTCGTTCTTCTTTTGTCATTTTTACCAGAGTCATATTGCAATGAGTACACTTACCGGGTTTTTCAAATTCAATCTTGTCGCAGTCGTTATTACAAAGGCCGCAAAAGTAGGCTTCTTTGCCAGTGATCGGCTGCGCACTGATTCCTAGCACAAGTGCCAAAAACAACGCTGTGAGAATAGTTTTCATCTGTTCTTAATTTTGTTAGAGGTAAATGACTCGTTCCCCATGTAAAGGAACGTTGCGTTTTGTACGACGGGCAGGACATCCGTGCGCAGGATCAGGACAATATCTCAGAGGGAAGGACACCCTCATACTTTTTAAGAAGGGTTCGCAATTGGTTGGTGCTTTGCAGACCGCAGGCCTTGGCCACGCTTTCAACTTTCTGATGCTCGTTCAGCAGGTGAACGGCATGAGAAACCCGAAGTTTGTCGACATACTGCCCGATAGTAATTCCTGTTGTCTCTTTAAAAAGTCGTGTAAGATTCCTGCCACTGGTGTGAATCATCTCCGCAAGGCTATCGGACGTATATTTTTTATCAAGGTGCAATGTCAGCCATTCCTGAACGACGTGAACACGATCTTCGATGTGATTTCTGTATTGGAGAAAAATACTAAGTTGAGGATCTTCTTTTCCCCGGCGCAGATAGATCACGATCTCACGGGCGATTGCTGCAGAAAACCGCGAACCATACATTTCCTCCAGCAAGTACAATCCAAGATCTATACCAGATGCCACACCAGCGCTTGAATAGAGATTTTCATTTTGCACAAAGAGCCGGTTGGCAAGTACCTCAATTTTTGGATATTGCTCTTTCAGGAGTTGCTGGAATTTCCAATGAGTCGTTATCTGATATCCATCGAGCAAGCCTGACTCCGCCAGCAAAAATGCACCAGTGCACACCGAGCAAATTTTCACACCTCTTTCATGTTGTAAACACAGCCATTCGAAAAATGCGGCGATGCCACTATAAAATTTTCTATCAAACAGATATCGGGATTCAAGCCCCGGGATAAAGATGATATCATCCTTTTGTAAGGATATATCTTTAAAGTCTTCAAGCTTCGCAAAAGCCAATCCACCTGAGCTTGTTTCAACGGAAACATCTTTGTAAACAGAAATATATCGCAGGGAAAGTGGCGCTCCATAATCTTTCGCCTCATAAAATACATGGGCAGGTCCGCCGACATCAAGCAGGTGCACCAGGGGCGGCATGACAAAAACTGCCGTACAGAAGGGATGATGGCTAAGGTCGAATTTTTCGGGGACGGACATATGGCCAAATTATCAATTCCCGCTCATACTGCGTGCTGGTTTGCAAGCGAAATGAAGCCGCTTGGATAGGAATTTCTCACGCCTAATCTGGCCAAATGGGTGTGACCATGTCAATCCTTTTTCATCTAAAAGACGTTACTACTCTATAATGTCGATTGTCCAATTAATTATGGCCAAAAACATTTCGAAATCGGTTGCTGTCCTCAAAAATGGTCAAAAAACGCCATTTTCCTCGGTGAACTACCGGATACATCGGCCAAATGATCCCGGAAAACAGGTAGACGTCTTACTTTTGTCTCACCAACAACAAGGAACTGTATGATACTGGCGAAAAGAGTACTTCCCTATTTCATTTCCCTCTGCCTCTGGGCATTGATCGGCCTCGCGATTTATGGCTGTACCCACTCAAGTAAAAATACGGCAGACAATTCGAACAAATCTGTAGAGGCAAAAACCTTCAAAGTAGCTGCCTGATCTGTTTTTTAACAGCACTATTGCTCTCTCCTAGTCTCCATCGAAAGCCTTCTAGGCGCTACCAGGCAATACGCTGTAGTCAGAATATCCTTTAACATATCCTTTCTTACTTTCCTCAATTCGACGAATGTCCATCCTTGCTTACCCCATTTTTTGGGAACGGGATAAATGATCGTTTTGTCAAAAGCCGAAAATACGGACTGATCAACCTGGGACAACTTTACGCAAGCTCGCCTATTCTTTTCCGAAAGGGTAGCGAATATTTTCTTCGCCACCCGAAAAGAAGCATTTTCAAAATGCGGAAGTTCTACTGCCTCAGAAAATGACAGCGCCATTTTTCTGAACATTGGAATAGTTACCATCACGGCACACAATTTTTTTAACAACAACCTGGCAATTACATCAGATTCTAAAGTTAGCAAAAAGTGTTGTCGGTGAAGAACGTCAACATGGCTCACGGGACAGTATATCGTATCGACCATTAAACAATAAATACAAATCCTCGAAAGTCAGCTTCTTTTTCACTACGTTTCCAGAACCAAACCTTCATGACTTATGAAACCAATTACTACCCTGGCACAAATTGCCACTCTTTGTATTACTCTGTTTACATTGTCCAACACCTTTGCACAAAGCGTTGCGGCTCCACCAATAGTAACCGCAGTCAAAGCTGGCAAGCTGATTGATCCGGCCAGCGGCACCGTACTAACTAACCAGATCATCCTTATCGAAAATGGAAAGTTTAAAGCCATAGGGCCAAACCTGGTAATTCCATCCGGCGCTGAGGTAATTGATCTTTCAGGCCTCACTGTCCTGCCAGGACTAGTGGATGCTCACAACCATCTTGCACTTACGTACAAAGTGGTACCTGAACGCAACATCTATTATTATACCTATGTGACCGAAAGCACAGCCCTTCGTGCTATCCAGGCTGCTTCCAACGGAATGCAAATGCTATCGTCGGGTTTTACTATTGTTCGCGATATGGGTAACAATGGAAATTATGCCGACACTGCACTTCGCCAGGCAATTGAGCAAGGTTGGATACCAGGTCCAAAAATTATCAACTCAGGAATTATTATCGGAAGTGTTGGTGGACAGTTCTGGCCAACACCGGAAATGGGAACGGGAAAAAATATAGTGTATCCGGAATACCTTGACGCCGATACTCAGGATGAAATTATAAAGGCTGTAAGGCAAAATGAATTGTATGGGGCGAAAGTGATCAAGATCTGCGTCGATTGCAAGCCTTGGGGTTATAGCGTGAGTGACATCAAGCTGGTGATGGAAGAAGCAGCCAAGGCCGGACTCAAAGTAGAAGGACATGTCCAGACACTCGATGGAGCAAAGCGCGCAATCGAAGCAGGCATCTGGTCCATCGCTCATGATTCAGGACTCAACGACGAAATGCATAAGCTGATGGCGAAGAAAGGAATCTTCCGGGCAGGAACAGAAACGCCGATTACTTTGCCTGAGCACACTACACCAGAACGTTATGCAAAGACTGTTGCGAGTCTCAAGAATGCATACGATAATAAAGTTCCGCTCACCTTTTCAACAGACGCCGACTATTATGTTCCTGGAAAATCCCGCGGAGAAGTCGCAATCGAGTTCATAGAAACATGGAAAGCAGCCAAAATACCAAACGTTGATATTTTGCGCGCGATGACCATCAACGGTTATAAAGTGAGCGAGACTGAAACAACGCGCGGCCCGATTCAGGTTGGACTGGCGGCAGATCTTATTGCTGTTGAAGGCAATCCACTGGAGCAGATAGATGCACTGCGCACCGTAAAGTTTGTAATGAAAGATGGCGGAGTGTTCAAAAAGGATGGCATTATGACTCCGGAAAAATTTTTACACGGAGGACCGGTGAATGGGTATAACATCAGGTGAAAGTGGCTGAAAAATAAGGTCACGACGTCCACCTAAAAAAATAAACGGCTGGTAAGTTACCAGCCGTTTTTAATTATCTACCCCTCCTTGATCCGCCACCATTGCTTACAGCACCGCGCCGACCACCAAAATTCCGCTGCGATGCAAGGGCGGATGCTTGGAAAAAACACGCACCAAATTTGAAAAAAAGATCCTATTGGGAACCGGAGGTTAAATAGATTAATCAGGCGGGCACCTTCCCGGATTTCAATAGTGCAGAAGCTACTGGGTAGGCTTTATGCTAAAGGCAAAATGATGTAAAACGTGCATGTTTTCGGGAGGTATTTTCGACTAGATCAAATTGGACAACCAAAGAGTTTTCGGATAATCAAATTTTCTCGTATTTCTCAACCGTCAATTCGTGCTTTACATCGCCCGTATGTTTGATGGCGGCTGGTTCAAAAAGCATGAGCATTACTTCCTCTTCGGCAATGGGCCGGTGCTCCACCCCTCTTGGAACAATGATCATTTCACCGGGATTCAATATCACGGTCTTGTCTCTGAACTCAATTTTCAATGTACCTTTTATTATAAAAAAGAGCTCGTCTTCATTAGCGTGATTGTGCCAGACAAATTCGCCTTTAACTTTGGCAAGCTTCACTTCCTGACCATTCAATTCACCAATGATCTTAGGAGACCAATGGTCGGAGAAGAGACTGAATTTTTGATTGAGATTGATGACGTTCATGGCTAAGTAAAAATTTTAAATGTCCCAATTTCAAAAATACAGGAATTTCAACTTCGGGAGGGCAAAAAGGACTTAAAGTTGTGGGACAATATCGCGGTCTGATCTGGCGCCAGAGCTTGAGGAGATTTGAAATCATAATCTATCGATGCTCTAGAGAGCGAACTGAATAGCATTAGTGACTATCGGCCAGCATTGCGTTGTTGCGGCCCCACGGGACGCTTGCCTCACAATCGCAATCTTTACTACAAAAGATTAGGTCCCTACAGGACTACCACAAGGCCAAGAGCCAATAAAAGGATAACATTTTGAACGAGAAATTTTTTTTAAATAAATCACTCATCCAATAACCTTCTATGATAATTTATTTGCCCGAGGTGATAGTCGAGGTGAGTGGCGAGATGAATAAGAGTGAAACCCATTTCCGTTGGCTTCTCCCAAATGAGCACGGGAAAATCTTCGTGTAACTGATTGTCAGAAATCTGATTCAACCCGTTTTCAACAACATACATCGTTTCGCCAATTTTCTTCAGTAACTCTACTCTGGGAACATCTTTAGAAGAAAATTCGAGATCGCGCTGCCGAACATAGCTCGTTTTTCCCAGGCCAACACCAATGTACGCATTGAGATTTCCAATAAGGTGAAGGCAAAGGTTGCCGGCAGAATTTGAAATGGATTTCTCAAAATGCCATATCCTGGCTTCGTTCTTATACAACTCCATTTCAGACCTGAGCTTATTCAGATCTCTTTCAAAGATGGTTTTTAGTGCGTCAATAATCATTGTTTCTGTGGTTAAACTTCACTGGTACTGTTTACCGATCACAAGTTACTTCACAAAAATTTGATTTTATAGATCAGCAAAATAGGTTCAGTTCTCTTAGTAATTGGCAAATCAGTTGTTGCGCTGATACCACCTCGGTAAGGGAATCTCTACATTTGAACCCACTTTCCTTTCATTGTCAAAGCAATGTTTGTTAATTTAAGGTTTTAGAAAATTCATGAAAGTTGCCCTCTTTATTCCGTGCTATGTCGATCAGTTCTATTCCCAGGTGGGTATTAGCACACTCGAACTTCTGGAACGGTTGGGCTGCGATGTCGACTTTCCCATACGCCAAACGTGCTGCGGACAGCCCATGGCCAACGCCGGATTCGCGGCCTCTTCCAAAGCCTGCGATGCCAATTTTACAGAAAATTTTAAAGAGTTTGACTACATCGTCTGCCCCTCGGGAAGCTGCGTACTCCATATTAAGGAGCACCTGCAACCAGCCAGTGACCCTGCGGTTGCGAGGATCAGGTCGAACATTTACGAGCTCACGGAGTTTCTTGTGGATATATTAAAAGTAGAAAATCTGGACGCTTCATTCTCCCATAAAGTCGGTTTCCATGTAAGTTGTCATGGACAACGAGGATTACACCTTTCATCTATGTCGGAATTAATGGCCCCGACTTTTTCCAAACCAGCGAAACTGTTGGGGATGGTAAAAGGTCTTGAGCTGGCAACGCTCACGCGCAAAGATGAATGCTGCGGATTTGGCGGAACGTTCTGCGTGACCGAAGAAGCCGTGTCGGTGAGAATGGGCCAGGACAGAATTGACGATCACCTTGATAAAGGTGTGGAATACATCACGGGCGGCGACATGAGCTGCCTGATGCACCTTGAGGGAATTTTAAAACGACAAAAAAGCGAAGTGAAAGTGGTGCACATCGCTGAAATACTTAACAGCAGGAATTAATGGACCACGCCCACGCATCAACCATTTTTAATAAAGATAAAGCCCGCACCGGCTGGCATGATGAAACATTATGGATGGTCAGGGAGAAACGCGATAAAGCCGCGCGTCTCGTGCCAGATTGGGAAAAATTAAGAGAAGCCGCGTCTCAGATAAAATCACATACATTATCCAATCTCGACGAGTACTTACTGGAATTCGAAGCCAAAGCTGAAAAGAATGGCATCATTGTACACTGGGCTGCCGATGCTCTGGAACACAATGAAATAATATTATCCATCATACGCGCAAATAATATTAGTAAGGTTGTTAAAAGTAAATCAATGCTTACAGAAGAGTGCCACATGAATGAATACCTGGCATCGAAAGGCATTGAAGTGATTGACACGGACCTCGGTGAGCGTATCGTACAATTCCGGAAAGAACATCCAAGCCACATCGTGATGCCGGCGATTCATTTAAAACGAGAAGATGTAGGCGAAACATTTCATAAGCATCTGGGCACCGAAAAGGGGGCAACAGATCCTCAATATCTTACAGAGGCAGCAAGGCAACATTTACGGGATAAATTTATTTCTTCCGAACTTGCTATGACTGGCGTCAACTTCGCGATTGCCGAAACCGGCGGATTTGTTGTTTGCACGAATGAAGGCAATGCCGACATGGGCGCCCATCTTGCGAATGTTCATATCGCGAGTATGGGAATTGAAAAGATTATTCCGAAGGCAGAGCACCTCGGTGTATTCCTGCGACTGTTGGCAAGGAGCGCAACGGGACAGCCTATCACAACGTATTCCAGCCATTTTCACAAGCCACGTACAAAACAACAGATGCACATTGTAATCGTAGACAATGGGCGCACCGTTCAATTGGGTCGGCCTGATTTCCGGAATTCATTAAAATGTATCCGGTGTGCAGCTTGTTTTAATACGTGCCCGGTTTACCGCCGAAGCGGCGGACACAGCTATCACAATGCTGTTGCCGGTCCGATTGGATCAATACTCGCTCCCAATCTTAACATGCGCGAAAATGCAGATCTGCCATTTGCCTCAACGCTATGCGGATCATGCACCAATGTTTGCCCGGTGAAAATCGACCTCCACGATCAACTTTGGAAATGGAGACAGGTTTTAATAAAGGAAGGCTATGGTTCAATTTCAAAGAAAGCGGGCATGAATGTAATGAACACTATCCTGTCAAATCCTGGCATCTACAATTTTATGGGTAAGATTGGCCGGGGTATGTTGCGAGCGATGCCATGGATTGCAAAAAGCAAATCATTGAATCCGTGGTACAAGCAGCGCGAAATGCCCAACGCTCCGGCGCAAAGTTTTAAAACATGGTACGCTACTAACAGAAAGAAATCGTGAGCAGCCGCGATAAAATAGTAAGCGCTGTCAAGGGAAACAAGCCCGCCCTTATTCCCCTTCCCCTGATGGATTGGCAAGTGAGTACGGAAAATACAACAGATACATTTATAAAAACCCTGGAAGGAATTGGTGGGACCTTATACACCATAGCAGATCTTCAACAAGTGATGCACAAGGTCCTTGAAATTCACGGAAACGAGAAACGCATCGTCAATCAAGTTCGTTTGTCAGATGGGAAAAATCCGGAAGAAATTAAAAGTGAATCGTCGATATCGCTTGAAAATGTAGAAGTCGCTATCATAGAAGGGCAGCTGGGTGTGGCTGAGAATGGAGCGATATGGGTTCCTGAACACGCGATGGGTCACCGGGCATTGCCTTTTATTTGCCAACATCTCGTTATTGTACTTCCAATAAAAAATATTGTACCAACGATGCACCAGGCATATGGAAGTATCAATGTTTCTTCCAATGGGTTTGGAGTTTTTATAGCAGGGCCATCAAAGACTGCAGATATTGAGCAGTCGTTGGTGATTGGAGCACATGGAGCGAGGAGTTTAGTGGTGTTTCTTGTTGATAAGTAATTCCCAGTTCCGACAGCATCAATCTTTGCAGCCTCAACTCGACGATCTTAATAGATTGATTCAGTATTTCACTCTGCGATCTTTGCGGCAAAATTCACAATCGAGTTTGACTTATTTTGAAGCTGCTTGAAATGCGTTCTTTACTTCGTTCACCGACACACCCAAAATCGCCGTCATCAATTTATTCATCTCTTCTTCCTTTCCCTGAAAATGAAATGTCGTTTGATTATGAACTACCCGTTCACCCGGCTTCAATTCAAGGGCAGGCGATGAACTCTCCAATTCATTGAATGGTCCAAGCGGTTTGGCCCCAGGTGAAGGCGGTCCGTCATTATACGCATTGACGACATCTCCTTTGAAGGGTTGATCCTGGATTTCCCATGCAGAGTTTACATAGTCGGTGACGCCTTCGGGTTTCTCATATTTCACTATCGTGAGGGTGTTAGTCTTGTAGTCATAGCTTCCCAAAACATTTTTCGCACGCAAGGGAGACAGACCGATCTTGCTGCGGTAATTACCGTCACCTTTAAAATAAATTACTCCATCCCCCACTTTCAATCTATCGGATGGGACCTTTCCAAAATAGGCATCATTTACGATCGGACCGAGAGTCTGTTCATCTCCTTTATTAAACGGAACCACCATAACCGTTTCGGGAGTAGGATTAAGCATACCCAGTAACCAGATAGAAAGAACCCCACTTTTTTTTGTCCACGCGTCTGATCCGGTATTCTCAACAGAGTTACGCGTTTGATAGGCTATGACCTTGGTATCTGGATCACTATCAACCCCGAGGGACAAATAAGCGACCGCCGGATCCAATACATTTACCTCACGGGTAATTTTAATTTTAAACTCCGTGCCAGCATAATTTTTCAATACGGCACTCTTGGAAAAAATAGCATTGTCCTGAGTCTTGGATACGAGCTCAAATGGATCAAGATCTATTAATCCAGGCGTTGCCCAATTTTCAAGGTTGAATTCCTCTCCTTTTTTAAAAAATAGGGAGAACTGCCCTCCCTCCGGACCGAGCCAGAATCGTTCCTCACCACCAAAAGCATTCATATGAACCGATGTGTCACCTGATTCGAACAATGATTTATTGATCCAGCCGTAGCTTTCTCCTTCCATACCATTCGCTGAACTGGTCATCACGCGACCCTGGAGGGCCGCGGACACGGCGACTTTTCCCTTTCCAGAAGGATCCGTGAGGACGATTACATCCATGTATTTCCCGAGAAAGTCGATATCATTTTTAAATGGTCCACCGCTCATTTTTTCTGTTGCAGAACTTTCCTCAGGCGGCCTTCCGCAAGCAGAGGTAAATAATACCAGTAATGCAATGCATTTAAAATTATTCATCATAGGGTTTCTATATTAAACGTTGTGGGGAAAATAGTTTTCGGTTACGGAACTTATTTTTAAAATTGATAGTAAGCAATACAAGTTAACTCAAAAAAAAATAATACAATCTCATCGAACGATTTACAATCTCCGCTGGTTATAACTTCATGTAAATAAAAAGTTTAAATTCAAAATCCTTCTGGCATGTCAACACTTTTCTCATCGCTAAAAATCAAAAACGTTGTCCTTAAAAACCGAATTGTTGTTTCTCCTATGTGCCAGTATTCAAGTGTAGATGGCTTTGCCAATGATTGGCATCTCGTTCACCTGGGAAGTCGGGCGGTTGGTGGGGCGGCAGTAGTACTTAGTGAAGCGACTGCGGTTGCTCCTGAGGGAAGAATCACCCCAGCGGATCTTGGAATCTGGAAAGATGAGCACGTTCCATTTTTGAAAAGAATAACAGAATTTATTGAGAGTCAGGGTGCTATACCAGGTATTCAATTGGCACACGCAGGTCGAAAAGCCAGCCATGCGATTCCCTGGAAAGGTGGCAAAGCATTAACAAAAGAAGAAGGCGCCTGGCAAACTGTTGCGCCAAGCGCAATACCTTACGCTGAAGGAACTCACGTGCCCCACGAGCTCACCAGAGTGGAAATAAAAAAGGTAGTTCAGAGCTTTCAGGACGCGGCAATTCGCGCGAAAAATGCGGGTTTTAAAATCATTGAAATTCATGGTGCGCATGGATACCTCATTAACGAATTTCTTTCACCGTTGAGTAACAAGCGAACCGATGAGTACGGTGGTTCATTTGAAAATCGCATTCGCTTTCTTTTGGAGATCATCGAAAGTGTACGAAAAGTATGGACGGAAGAGAACCCGCTATTCCTCAGAATATCTGCAACAGACTGGAAAGAAGCTGGCTGGAGCGATAACGATTCTATAAAACTCGCATCCGTGCTGAAACCAAAAACTATCGATTTGATCGATTGTTCCTCCGGCGGAAATGCTCACGACCAAAAAATAGAATTGAAACCATTGTACCAGGTGGCCTTTGCTGAGGAAATCAAGAAAAATTCAGGGATGATGACCGGAGCCGTTGGCTTAATCACAACTTCAAAAGAAGCCAATAGTATTATAGAAGACGAGAAAGCGGATGTGGTCTTGCTGGCACGCGAATTATTGCGTGATCCTTATTTCCCTTTAAGGGCTGCTGCTGAAACCGGCGGCGAAATACATTGGCCTGTCCAGTATCTCCGGGCCAAAAAGGGTTAATTATTTAGGTTCATCTTTTTTTGGACTGAATTGCTGCATAACAATTATGCTCCAGTATTTACTCCAGTGATCATTACCTCGTTCAAATGACTTAATGATTTTTTTGGTACCGTTCTCTGCCTGGATAAGGTTTCTGAAGCGATGACGGCTATGTCGCATCCATGTCTCAAGAGGAAACGTGAAGCCCTTCTTTTTTCTGAAAATTATTTTCGGCGGAAGGATGTGTTGATTGGAAGCCGTAAGCAAATACTTAGGCCAGCCTTGCTTATACCGGTCGGCCGGGCGTATCGAATCTACCTTCCTGATAAGATCGATATCCAGAAATGGCACCCGAACTTCAAGGCCGTGCCACATACCCATGTAGTCAATGTCTTTCAACAACTGATTTGACATATAGATCCTTGATTCCATTTTCGATACATAGTCCGGCTCTTCCACGTCGGGACTAAAATCAAGTTTTACCTGTTGCAAAACCTTCCATACCCGCTCTTCTGGAATATGAAGAATATTGGCAATAAAATCTGGAGTGTGTATTCCCCTCAGGAAAAGGTAGTCACCAATAATTCCCGGAATATTTAAAAACATGATGCGTTTGTACGCATGAGTTTTCCATCCTACAATCTTTCCGATAAATCTCTTGAGAGGAAGCTTTCGAAGTCTCTTCACCCAGCTTATCCTGTTGAATGATGGATACCCACCGAAAATTTCGTCTGCGCCCAAACCCGACAAAACCACTTTCAGTCCATCCTTCCTGGCAAACTTGGTGATGAAGTATGAGTTCACACCATCAACAGAAGGTTGATCCATGGCGCTCCAGATGTCATCCAGATTGTCCCAGAACATTTGCTCTGTGATACGATGTGAAGTATGATCTACATTCAATGTCTCTTCCAGTGCAAGTCGTTGATAGAGGTACTCATCGTAAAGAGCTTCGTCAAAATTGACCGAAATCGTATTAACGCCGGATTGCAGTCTGTCTGCCAGTAAAACAAGCAACGAAGAATCAATACCACCGCTTAAGAATATTCCGATGGGGGCATCTGATATCAGATTTCTTCTGACCGAATCCTGAATGGCAAACTGCATCAGTTTCAAATCTTCAATGCCATCGGAAGTCACATAGTCTCCTGAGATCTTCGAATAATAAAACTTCACGTCGTTTGTAAAGTCATTAATATTGAGCTCAAGGTATGAACCCGGTGACAATTGATACACATCTTTGAGCGTGGTGTAAGGATGCGGGATGGATCCAAACGCCAGGAAAAGTATTTTCCAGTCTTCAAATTCTGGCCAATCCTTGTTCATTGCTTTAAAGCCCCTGACTTCCGAGGAAAATATTAATTGTTTGTCTTTGATATAATAGTACAGGGGTTTAACCCCGATATGGTCCCTAACCAAAAAGATCTTGTTTGCTTTCTTGTCAAAGAGCGAAAAGGCAAATATTCCCTCAAATCTGTCAAACGCTTTTGTACCCCACTTCTCATAGGCATACAATATCACTTCGGTATCCGTTTTCGTTATAAATAAACTTCCCAACTCTTCAAGCTCCCGCTTCAGTTCTATGAAGTTATAGATCTCGCCGTTAAAGGAAATGATCAGATTTGAATCTTTACTAATCATTGGCTGATTGCCGGCTACAGACAGGTCAATTATCGAAAGTCGTCTGTGACCAAGCGCCAGCGGGCCATCGAAGAAGACACCCTCGGCATCCGGTCCTCCGTGAGCCATTGAGGTCAACATCTGCAACAGGCTCTTTCGGTTTTCCTGCTGATTTTCAAACGAAACTATTCCTGCAATTCTGCACATAGCCTACTCAAAGTAACTCAGTGGCGAACAAACGAATATCACTCACTGATTGTAGGAATTGAAGATGGTTGCGGAAATTTCTCCCGGTGGGTTGACGGTCTAACAGCATCTAATTTTCTGGGGTTGTTTAGGTTTATCATCAATGTATAAAAAATATCCCATGGGCCACCCTGTCTTTGTAGCAGTGAATAACATCAAAATAAAAATGCATAATAAACACGATTTTTCATGCAGGATTTACACAAGAGGTTCAGCCGCGGCTATTGTCCCGACCATTTCATTTGGACCCTTTCGTAGATATTCTTCTTCAAATCACATTATCAAACCTGCCAAAATTAGCAAATAAATATAAAACCTCGATGGTTTTGCCTTCATGAGCACAGGGATTAATATATTAGGTGTTAGACCTTGACCACATGAAACGACCTGTTGTGCGAATCTTTACCATTTTCTTCATGGCACAAATTTTCTTCCTTCCAGCAATCGGTCAGGTGGTGACGGATGAGACTGCAAACTTGGCAAAGAAAACGCTCGCCAATCTTTCATTAGAAAAGAAAGCTGCGCAGTTGATCTGTGCCGAGATATCTGGAAATTATATTTCAGAAGACGATCCAAAACTCCAGCTATGGTTGAGTCTTGCACGTGATCATGGAATAGGTGGATTTGTTATTTACGGAGGCACACCTCACAGCGCCGCTATACTTCTCAATAAACTTCAACTCGCATCTGAGCTGCCCATTTTGATTTCAACCGATTTTGAAGGCGGTCCAGGACAACAGGTGACAGGGGCGAGTGAATTTCCATCTAACATGGCATTCGCTGCCGCTGCCGATGCCGACCTGATGTATCGCGCGGCAAAAATTATGGGAAGTGAAGGTCGGGCGATGGGTATTCACTTAACCTATACACCTGTTACTGACGTTTCTGTTTCTCCAGACAATCCCCAGGAAAGTGGCAGGTCGTTTGGTGGCAATCTTGAACTCATGAAAAAAATGCTTGTTAGTTATGTGAAAGGTTATCACGAAAGTGGCATGCTTACCACATCAAAACATTTTCCCGGCCGAGGTGATATGAAAGGTGGACCTGCCTACCCATCTTTTACAACACTGAACAAATCATTGGCTGATTTAAATGCCAATGAGTTCAAGGCATTTCAATATGCGGTGGACGCTGGCGTGGATTTTATGATGACAGAACACATTGCCATCCCTTCGATTACCGATGGATCGATGCTGCCGGCCAGTGTTGAACCCAAACTGGTGAAGGGTATCATTCGGGATAAGCTTGGCTTTAAAGGCATCATTACGTCTGATGACCTATGGTATGACCATGTTATCGCCCGTTTTGGAAAAGAAGAAGTTGCCGTTATGGCACTGGAGGCCGGACATGACATCGTTCTGAAACCGAAAGATCCAATCGCTACCATTCAAGCAATTGTAGAGGCTGTAAAAAAAGGAAGGCTCAGCCAGGAACAAATCGACCAATCTGTTTATAAATTATTATACAAAAAGATCTCACTTGGTCTTTTCAAAAGCAGGATTACCGAAATCGGCAATATCAGCCAGGTTGTTGGAACCATTGAGCACAAGGCGGCTATTCAAGAAGTGGCGGACAAATCGGTGACCCTTCTGCGCAATGATGGCGTACTTCCTCTAAAGGCATTTATACCGGCCAACACCATACACATTTCTATTCAAAAGGAAGAAGATCAACCAAACGTGAAAATATTCACCAGAGAATTAGGGACAGCATTTCCCGGAATCAAAACTTTTACCATTAAGCCGGGCATTGCGAAATCTGTTTACTATGAGGCAGAAAAAGCGTCGGCTTCGGCAAATCTTGTGATCATTTCATTATTTGTGCAGCGCGACAGACATGGCAGTCCCACGCCATTTCGTAGTGAAGACATGAGCTTAATCAGCAGCATTGTTGCAACCAAACCTGGAAAAGTTGTTGCCATGTCTTTTGGCAATCCGATTTTGGTGCAAAAAATGGATAAGGCCGCCGCGTTCCTGGTAGGATACGGCGAAGGAGGATTTTATGGAAATCAACTCATATATTTCAGTTCATTTATTAGAATACTAAAAGGCGAACTTATCCCGAATGGTAAGTTACCAATCAAAATAAGTGAAGAATTCCCTATTGGGACGGGACTGAGTTACAAGCAATGAACGGTTTCTGATCAGCCTTTCTATTCCAACTTAAGTATAGTAATTGTTTTGCCGTTGACTGAAAAATCCTTGCCAAGGGAAGCTCCAGAAATCACGTCATGCGCTTTTGTAAATTTCTGGGTGACTTCATCGTAATCCTTCATCCTGATCGCCTGGGTTTTTTCTCCCGGGTTAAGAATGACCATGATAGTTTCTTTCTCATCGTAGCGAAAATAGACATAGCAATCGTTACTCGGAGAAAATTGAATCATCTTGCCGAATTTGATCGCCGAAGAATTTTTCCTGAACGTTCCGAGCGCTTTAACAAATTCCTGAACGTCCCTTTCCTCAGCTGTAAGACCTTGCTGGTTGAAGGCATTTTTCTTATCAGTTGGCCATCCTCCGGGAAAGTCAAAACGCACAAATCCATCTCTGGGAAAGGTGGCACCTTTCATCAGTACTTCTGATCCATAATAAAGTTGTGGAATTCCACGCGCTGTCAGGAGCCAACCCATCGCCATTTTATGTTTCGCCACGTCGCCCTTGACTTGAGTAAAAAAACGGTTCAGGTCATGATTGTCGAGAAATGTTACCAACTTCATAGGGTCTTTGTAAAGCAAGTCGTTGCTATACATCAGGTACATTTTATTCAATCCATCGGAAGGACTCTCTAACGAAGGAATGATACCATAAAAAAGAGATTGAAAATCCGTTACACCAGGAAGATTGCTCTTGAAGGAAACATTTAAATTATTTTCCATGAAGTACGCCTGGTTTACTGTACCATGAACCCATGTTTCCCCAAACATATACAGGTTAGGGTATTCATTCAATAAAGCGTCATTGCACCTGTTCATGAATTCCAGGCCATTGTAGATGTAAGTATCGATTCTCCACGCATCAATTCCGAACTCCTCAACACTCCAAAGTGCATGCTGAATCAGAAAATTTTCAACCAAAGGATTTTCGTGATTTAAATCCGGCATCATCGGAGTAAACCATCCATTTACCATTTTCGTTTTTTCAAATTTGTTCCCGTGAGGATCAAAATGTGTGGCATCTTTATAGTTCGTATTCGTGTATTCGGGCCATTCATGCAGCCAATTATTTACAGGTTTATCCTGCACCATGACATGGTACAAGCCAACGTGATTATAAACTGCATCTTGAATCAATTTCATTCCGCGTTTGTGCAGCTCATCACTCAATTTTCGATAGGCATCGGGCCCGCCAAAACGTCGGTCAATTTTATAATGATCGGTAAATGCATACCCGTGCTCCGTACGATTGGGCATATCATTTTCAATAACAGGCGTCATCCAAAGGGCAGTAACTCCCAAACTTTGTAAATAATCGAGATGATTAATTACCCCCTGGAGGTCCCCCCCATGCCGGTCATAAATAGAGTCGCGATTCAGACTTTGATCCCGCATTCCAGGAACTTTGTCATTGGAAGGATCGCCATTGCTGAACCGATCCGGCATCAGCAGGTAAATCAAGTCACCCGAATTAACACCCTGGGCAAACGACGATCCCCTTCCATCTCGTCGGTTTTTCAATGGCCAGCTTATTTGTTGCTTCTTCTTACCCGCTGCCCATTCAATAACCACATTTCCAGGCTTGGCATCCGCGCTTATATTCAGCGTCAATGCCGCATAACGTGGATTGTCAAGGACGACAGATTTTTCAAGTACCACGCCAGGATAATTTATTTTAAAGTCTGGCTGATTAAACTGTGCCTTTGCAAGATGGACCATCACCTCAACTTTATTCCATTTCATCCCCGTAAACCAATTGGGAGGGCAAGCTTCCTGAGCCATCGTCTCAAATGAGACCATCAGTAGAACGACGATCGTTATCGTAAAGATGTTGAAATAGTTAACTAGTTTTTTCATAAGCGTGTGTAGTCGTATTTTATCTATCGTTGATTTCGATCAAAGACATTGTGTCGTTGTTCCTTGCTAGCAGAATAAACCGCCTGCCTTCCTTTCCATTTAATAAAATCATGTCCCGAATGTCGCCTTGCGCGAAAAATCTGCTTTTGCCAGGAGGCATTGCCAGAAACCCACCTTTGCCATTCCCAGTGAGCAATGCACCCATGCCCGCGTCGCTTCGCCCATACTGCGTGCGATACGGGAAAAAATTCCCAGCCAAAAGAATGTCAATAAATCTATCGTTGTTAAAATCCCCAGCAATTATTCCATTGACAGATGACACCTGGCTTTCGTTGGGTAAGGGCGTTACGCTGAAATTGCCTTTACCTAAGTTTTCAAGTACTGACGTTTCCATAGTTTGAACTTTCAATTGCGGAGCCTGATCCAATTTTGTTTTGTCAAAAATGTCTGCAACGGAAGATCCCGCATAAACGGAATACGTGGGCAACATTTTTCTAAATGAATTTATTTGAGTCAGAAGCTCATCACGCGACGACACAGGGTAGTATTTTCCTCCTGAGGAATAAGAAATTACAGGATCGATCCTACCATCGTCATTAAAATCTGCGTATTGTAACATAAGTGGCTTTTCATCCGAAACTTTCCAGGGAAGATTGTTACCGGAATTACCCAAAATATAATCTTTGTCACCATCCCCATCAATATCTGCTTCAACGATTCTGTTCCATAAACCTGATGTATTTTCAAGTATCTTATTTCTAATCTCGGTTAACCTTCCCTTTTGGTTCTCAAACAATCTTATTGGCATCCAATTTCCAACTATTAACAAGTCCGGCCACGTATCACCATTGTAGTCTGTCCAGATCGCATCGGTAACCATTCCTGGCTCACGCAAGTCTTCATTTACATCCTTTGTTGCTAATACAAATTTTATAGTGTGAGTGGAAGGATCACTTTCATTTCTCAGCACAGCGCCAGGACTAGTCATTGGAAAATTTCCCGGAAGCATTCTACCTCCCACGAACAAGTCAATATCACCATCTTTGTCATAGTCAGCCGCGGTAACGCAACTTCCGCTTACGTGATCACCGGGTGTGCTTGCCTCGGGGGCCTTCACAAATTCACCGTTTCCCTGATTTACATAAAGTCGGTCGTCAAGCAACGGCGATCCCTGTGGAAATTCATTTCCTCCGCTCACTACAAAAAGGTCAAGGTCACCGTCGCCGTCACAATCAAAAAAACAGGACCCACTATCTTCCTTATCCCGATCCGCCTTCCAGGGTTGCTTGTTCGCGAGGCTAAAATGTCCTTCGCCATATCCCATATATAATTGACCTGATTGCCCTGCGGCACCTCCAACATAAAAATCATCAACCCCGTCACCGTTAACATCTCCTTTGGACAAAGCCGGGCCAAGTCGCGAAAGCTGATACGGTACCAGTGGTTCACGATCAAAGTCAACAAACAGATTTTCGACATGCCTAAATTCAATTTTGCTTTCGGCAGTCACGTCGTGAAAGAGAACCGGGGAATCCGGGCGACCTGCTTCCTCCACTTGTCTTTCATCTGAATGGACCAACTCAATTTTTTGATTGGCATTTACAGATCGAATCACCATCTGATGATCATCTGGCCAAATGACCAGAATCTTTTCAACCATTTTATAACTCCCTAATCCAAAATGCAGGACAAGTTCGACGGATGACTGATATCCTCGCGAGGGAAATAGTTCCTGCATTTGCATCTTCTCTCCTGTCTCGACATAAACTTTAGTGCCGACACCAAAAGGATTTCCCAATGGCCCCTTTAAAGCGATCCGCAAAAAATTATTGGCGTTCATCTGATTGCCATGATTTTCCCAGACAGTTGCCACCTCATTTGTATTGTTTGTTATCAATTCCAGATCACCATCGTTATCAAGGTCGGCATACGTAGCACCAAACGATAAATTGGGCTCATCCATACCCCACTCCTTTGTATTATCGGTGAAGGTTAGCTTTCCTTTATTCTGAAATACGTAATCATGGGTTTTTGTTGAGGGTAGCTTTTTGACGAGGTCATATACTTCCAGCTTTTTTCCAGATTTCTGTGCGTCCCGCTTTGCTTCTTCTACGGTGTACTTAAGAAAATCCATACTTGTGAAATCCCGGAGATAACCATTGGTAACAAAAAGATCCTTCAACCCGTCGTTATCCAGATCTGCAAATAACGGTGCCCAACTCCAATCCGTAGATGACACTCCTGCCAGCTGACCAATTTCAGAAAAACGCGGAAAGCCGTCGGGGCCGTTGCCGCAATTCAATTGCAAGGTATTTCTCATCTGCTGGTAATGAAATCCACTATCAATCATCAGAGTGTACCGGTTATAATCATCAGGACCCTTAAGAAGTTTTTGGCGAAAATTGTCCTCCGGCCACATATCGACTTCCATTAGATCTGGTAGGCCATCATTATTAAAATCGGCTATATCGGTACCCATTCCATTTCTTGACAAATGTCCGAAGGACTTTTTCGAGGATTCTGTAAATGTGCCGTCTTTGTTGTTCAAGTATAAAAAATCCTGTTCTTCATAGTCGTTCGTGACATATATGTCCGGCCAGGAGTCATTGTTGATGTCGCTTACGGACAAGCCCAGGCTAAAATTAAGTCCACCGCCGTGAATGCCTGCTTCCTGGCTAACCTCTGTAAAGTAGTGACTCGATTTTAGCAAAGATCCGGCGGGCACCATGGCATCATTCCTGTAAAGACGATTTCCAAACTGCGGATGCCGCGAGTTTCTCAGTTTATTGGTATTGATGAAAGGGGAATAAAAATGATTTCCATGGTTGATTAAAAACATATCAAGGTCGCCATCCTTGTCATAATCGAAGAAAGACGCCTGAGTTGAGAGTGTTCCTGGCGCATCAAGTCTATATTCTTCAGCCCGTTCCGTAAAAGTCGGCACACCATCGTGATCAATGCCATTGTTGATGAAAAGTTGATTGGAGAATGACTGATCGAGATCCGGGCCGGAGTAGCACACATAGATATCAAGCCAACCGTCTCCATTCACATCGGCGGAGGTTACACCGGTTTTCCAATGAGGTCGTCCTCCAACACCCGCCGCTTCCGTGATGTCTTTAAATTTCAGATTTCCTGAGTTGAGATAAAGTCGGTTGCTTACCGCGTTGCCTGTAAAATAAAGATCACAAAGCCCATCATTATTAAAATCACCAGCCGCCACTCCTCCACCATTGTATGTGTATTCATAGCTGAGGATATTGACTTTGGGAGATTCCACAATTGTATTTTCAAATGCAATTCCAGAGTGGTCCACTGGCAGCCTCGTAAACTGTATTTTTTTTTCTTCCTCACAGGCGCTCAAGAAAAGAAATACTGCAATAAATATGCATGAGCTTATGCGAAAACATAAATCTATCCGAGCGGTACTGGGCGGATTAGCAACATTGTCACTGGTCCCACTTCTTGCCACGATCAGAGCTTAATTATCTTCTTACGCACCACTAATCCGCCAGATTTGATTTCTACAACGTAAAGTCCTGACGTAATTCCATTTACATCCCATGAATTGGAATCAATTTTGGCTGGCAAAAATTTTATTCCCTGCATCGAGATAAGAGTGACTGATTCCGCTTTATCTCCGCCATTCCAATTTACTTTTAGTACGCTACCAGCCGGATTTGGATACACCACTACTAAGTCATTATCTCCTTCCTCAACTCCCGTGACGACAGGGTTATCAATCTTGACATCCGTAAATAATTTGTACTGGCCTGGATTCAAATCCATCGAGAAGTTTACAGAATTGACGTTTACACTTGATCCGAACTGGTAATAATCATACCACGTTCCCGTATGTGGAAACACAACAGCAACAGTCTGTTTAACAATATCAAAATTTGTCACCGCCACTATATTCATTTCTGCTGCAGTAACAGGCGCAGCATTATACGGTTTGCTTTTAACCATCACTTGCTTAAGCAGACTCGTTCCGGAAGAAACAATGGCATCACCGGATGTGAACACAGCATATGTCTTGCGAAGCCGGATCAAATCCGCCGTCATCGTAAACAAACTCTTACGGTTCGCATCTAACCTGTATTCCCATTTGACAGGCTTCGCCGAAACCCTGCAATCACTTTTTATCGTACCATCTGCACAGGTATTGATACTAAAATCATATCCGAGTTCTCCAAATTGCCACAACATTTTTGGTCCAGGTATCGTGTAGAACACCAGGTTCGCTCCCTTGATCCGTTCAAGGGATGTATTTACAGATTTTACGGTGTACGATGCATTGGCATTGCCGAACTGGAGATCCTTATACATCAGGCGTTCTTCGTCATGGCTTTCCATATACCCAACGGCTCCAGGCACTGTCCACGACTTGTTGCCAAAATAGATGTTACTGATGTCTGAATCAGAAGAATAACCCATGGTGCTCTGGTTGTAAGCAGTATTAAAGTTCGCCCAAAGCATCATTCTCTTTCCTTCTCCGGAACGGTACTCGGCTAACTCCTTTTCCTCTGCGTTGGCCGCAAAATGCTCAAGTATGATGTAAGCATTCGGTGTATGTGCCCACACCTTATCAGCCATTCGCTTGAGGATAGCAATGCGTGACGCATCATACGCACCCCAGGCTCCTACATCCGTTGGGTTATTCGTTTGGGTAAAACCTTTAGACAGATCATACCTGTATCCATCTACCTTGTATTCATTCAACCAGTAATAGTTGACACTATCAAGATACTTTTTAGTATATAGACTTTCGTGATTCAAATCATAGAAGACACTGTAAGGATGCGTGGCGGTGGTATTAAACCATTTGTTATTGGCTGTTGGTTTTGATGCCGCAAAATCGAAATCCATCATTACATAGGGATTTGGGAGATCCTGTTGGTTCATGACAATATCCATAATGACGGCTATGCCATTTTGATGGCATTTATCTACAAACTCTTTTAATTTATTTTTTGTACCATAATATTTATCCGGGGCAAACATAAAAGCTGGGTTATAACCCCAACTGTCATTTCCATTGAATTCCGTAATCGGCATAAGTTCAATGGCATTGATACCAAGTCGTTTGAAATAAGAAAGGGTGTCGATAAGGTTTTGATAGTTCCGACCGTTTGAACCAAAGAAATCACGCACTAGCAATTCATAAATCACGAGTTTCTCAGCGGCTGGCTTTTGGAAATTTGTCGTCTGCCAGGTGTATGCCGCCTCATTTGTTTGTAAAACAGCTACTCGATTAAAATACCATTTATCTGAAAGAGCCTTTGCCGGGAAAGCTTTCAATGAAGGATATGTAGTGGCGGGTATATCTTTGTCGTCCGGATCAAGGATCTTATCGGCATACGGATCGGCAATTCGGATAGTCTCATCAACGTAATATTGAAATCCGTACTCAGTTCCTGCAGTAAGGCCTGTTATTTCAAGCCAGAAATGTTCTCCGTCTTGTTTCATCTGATACGTTGAACTCAAGTCCCAGTTTGTAAAATCACCAAGTACATAAACAGAACTTTTACCAGGCGCCCATAAACTCAGGGTAGCCTTCGTGGCATCGGCAGAATAATTTATTCCGTCTTTTATTCCAGCGGGTCGCGGCGAACTACTTGTCGCCGAACGGATGGTGTAGGAAAAGTAAACTGTTTTTGATTGCGCTCCTGCCACTGCTTCACCCACCACCTGCGTGGTGCCAGCAGTCTCCGTTACAGTATGATTATAGGTAAGTGTTGCGACAGCCGATTGAGAAGCCACCACCGATCCGTTTACTTTTATGGTTAGAGATGAACTTTCAGAAGCATTTATCGTGATAGGAAACTGGTCATTATTGTTAACAAGAAACAAGGGCTGCGAAGGAGTTGAGAAGCTGGCATTGAAGCCCGTTCCAAATTCGATAAACTTATCATTGCCACTTTTAAGATTACTATTCCAATCAGTTGTTTTAAGCAGGAGTCCAATTTGAGGAATATCCGTCGCCGCCTTATTGAAAAATGTTGTCGGTGTGATCGTGATCTGATACTTATCGGGGTTCGTGCTGATTCTTGTTGCCTTTGCAGCGGCCTGAGCTGCTGTGGCAGGGTTTACATTTGTGGGGGCGTCAATGTCAGCAGTTCCAGATTTCCTGATCCAGGTCCAGAGGTAAACCGGCTTGGTGGTATTATCCCATGCATAATGGTCAATAGTGGTTCCCGATACATCAATTGTAATGGTGACCGGCTGATTGGCCACAGGAAATGCGGGTGAGGTAGTAACTACCTGGGCGCAAATTGAAAGCGGTAAAACCAGCAACAGAAATATGGAAAGGCGCTTCATAATGTGTTTGTCAAAACGAAAAAATCAGGAGAACCCACTCCTGATTTTTTCATTTAAATGTGACCAATAAAAACTAACTAAAAACTTATAAAACCTGACTAAAATTATGTCCAATGATTGCCATACCCATCGACAGCATCAGTTTACTGAAGAACAACCGTTTTGGCATTGAGGTCTACCGTAACTTTAAAAGATCCAGGCGTACCAATGAAACGAAGGTTTTTATCTCCATCATTGGCATTTTCAAACTTGCTATCCACTGTCGTAAAGAATGGATAATTGTAGGATGTTGGACCCCAGTCGTGCTGACCGAAAAATCTAAAGGTTTCATTGCTGATAGCGGTCGTACCTTCAAACACCCCGTCCTTAATGAATGTCATTTGAACAGCCTTGGCCTGATCCCATCCCATAATGGCCGCTCCGACCATATACATCACTGGTTCATCAACGGCTACTACCGACACGGTCTTGGTCTTCATGTTAATCGTAAACTTGAACCAGCCAGTCGTTCCAATAAACTTAAAATTTTTGTCACCATCATTGGCATTCTCAAACTTAGCATCAACGGTTGTGAAGAAAGGATAATTGTAAGATGTTGGACCCCAGTCCTGCTGTGCGAAAAAGCGGAATGTCTCCCCGTTAGTAACTTTGGCGGTGCCCTGATAAACACTTGGCGCCGTACTTTTGAATTCTACGTCATTTGCCGGCCAAGGGCCCCAGCCTTTCAGAGCCGCCCCCATTCCATATATCGGTGGAAAGCTTGTAGCGTAAGGCGTTATCTTAACGGTTTGTATAGTTGAGTAAACCGGTGTCACTTTATCGCTGATAGTAGAAACTACTCTGAACTTTACATTTGCCGCCTCATCGGGATTAAATCCCAGGTCAAGGAGTTTTTTATTAATATCTCCAACGAGAATAGAACCGGTCAGTGCAGTGGTAGAAGCTATTTCTACAGGAGTAGCGAAGGTTCCTTCAGCCTTATCCATTTGCAGTTTATACGAGGTGCCGGCTGCAAAACCAAAATCCGGAGCTGTCCAGGTAAATGTTTGAAAGCTCTTGGCAGCATCGTCCAGGGTCAGTACAAATGTTGTGGCAGACAGGCTACTCAATTCATTCGACGTAACCGTTGTTTTCAACGTTGGCTTTACAGAGTCATCCTTACACGACGTAAGGCTTACCATCGTCATCACCACCACACACAACAAGCTTACTATTTTTTGTGTTTTCATTTTTTAAGATTTTATAACTTATTAATAACCAGTGTTTTGTTTCAAGTTAGGATTCGATCCAATATCTGCTGCCGGAATAGGAAAGATAGCGCGCTTGTCGTCAATTGCAACACCATCTTTTACGCCGCCTTTCCATGGCCACAGGTAGGTACCACCTGTAAATTTACCAAAACGAATAAGGTCAGTTCGTCTATGACCCTCCCAGTAAAGTTCCCTTGCACGCTCATCGAGTATGAAGTCAAGCGTAAGTTGGCCGCTGGTGATCGCCCCGGGAGCATTGCCAGCTGTAACATCACCTGATCGTGTCCGGACGGCATTGACATAGTTGAGTGCGGTCGTTAGATCGCCACCAGTGCCACCTCTCAAAACAGCTTCAGCATATATCAGGTAAGCGTCTGCAAGACGGAACATTGGGTAGTCAGTATCCTGATGCCCTGTACTTGCCGAAGCGGGTGTTGCGCCAGTTGACGTAACATTTTGAAATTTGAATACGCCGTATCCATCGGTACTGGTGCTCACGGATGCCATAGCAAGTTTTTGTCCTTTATCTTCTTTTGCAAAAATGGCTCTGGCTTCAGTAAGTGTGGAAAATTTATTTACAAACGCGGAAGTAGTACGAAGGCCTGACCATCCACCATTGCCTGCGTTTCCATAAACCATCACCTGCACGATATCAAATGCCTGAGAACGTGCGCCATCAAAGTTCTGTGAGAAAACTATTTCAGGATTAGTATTATTGTCTGCCAGAAAAATATTGGCATACTTGGGAGATAACGTATAACCTGCGGCAATCACTTCCTTGATTTCGGTTATCGCCTCTGTATATTTTTTCTGACCCGCACCTAAATACACTTCAGCATTCAAATACAATTTAGCAAGCAACATAGCGCAAACAGCTTTGTCAGCTCTTCCGTATTCAAATTTCGGTGCACCCATGTCAGCCTTTATGGCTTTCAATTCAGATTCCACATAGGCGAATAATTCCGCCCTTTTTGCCTGTTTAGGAAAATATGCTCCAGGCAAATCGGCCTCGGTTACAAAAGGCATATTGGCAAAAAGGTCTATTCCATGATAGTATGCCAGTGCTCTTAAGAACCTTGCTTCTGAATTAAATTGCTTAAATGTGACATCACCAGCAGCAGCTTTTGCAGCAGTCACACGAATAAACTCATTCGATAAAGCAGCCACATTCATAATTCTGGCAAATAATGCCGTTGGAATTCCATCAGATGGAACCCAGCTGTTATAATGCAGATTGAATATCGTTCCGTTTGCATCATTTGGATAAGTCCACACAGCTTCATCCGTAGTTATTTCCTGTAAGTACCACAGCGATCTGATAAAGCAGCTAAATCCCTCATCGACACCGGCAACATCCTGAGCGCCGTTGGGTCCCACCTGTCCGGTCAACGCAAAGGCAGCGTATAATTTGGCCAATCCGGCCTTATACGACTCAGTGGTTGTATACACAGTGGATGCTGTGGCAAATCTCTTGTCAATTGGAGTTACGTCTAAATCACTGACACATGACATCATCGCAATAACCATCAGGATGGTTGCTTTGGCCGAACGCCTACGCAAATTCATTTTCATATTTATATAATTTAAGCGATTCATGATTTAAAATGTTAGGTTAAGACCGACCAAAAATGTGCGGGGTCGGGGGTAAATATTATTATCGATACCTCCATTTACTTCAGGATCAATTCCTTTGTAGTCCGTAATTGTAAATGCATTTGTAACAGTGAAACTTACTCTTGCCTTCAGCTTTTGGGAGAATACATCATCAAAATTATATCCGAGGCTAAGATTGTCCATCTTAAAGAACGAAGCATTTTGCACGTAGTAGTCTGAATAGATCTGCTGGCTTACAAACTTTGTGTCACTAACCGCGGTAGGGAGATTGCTGAAATACCCGAGCTGGTACGTCCCATTGTAGAAGGCTCTGCCGGATTGAACATTGTTATAAACATAGTTGCCGATGCTTAACCTTCCCGAAAACGAGAAATCAAATTTCTTGAAGGTTAGTCTTGAATTGATCCCTATTAATAAATCCGATGCCGGTTTTCTGAAGTGATACTTATTCAAAGAATTTCCCACAACTGTTCCACCTTTGCCTGACCGGTCAACATAAAGCCCTTCCACTGGCAATCCATTTGAGTTATAAACCTGTTGGTAAGGAAAAAAGGAGAATGCAGGGTATCCGATCTGATGATTCTGAATAAATGCATCAACACCGATACCTCCTACGAATACGCCGAGGTACGCCGGATCATTGGTAAGATTAAGTTTCGTGATCCTGCTGGTAATGCTCGTGAAATTCATACCGATATTCCAGGTTAGATTCTTTGTTGCAACCGGCATGGCTTTTAACGTTACTTCTATACCCTGGTTTTCCATACTTCCAACATTGGTTGTGAGGAAATTAGAGAAGTTAACACCATTTGCAATTGCTACGTTGTTTAACAAATCAGACGTGTTTTTCTGGAACACCTCTACCGAACCGGTTATCTTATCATCCAGGAAACCAAAATCAAGACCTATGTTGTAGGTAGTGGTAGATTCCCATTTGATATTGGCATCGTAGGGATTAGGTCTCTGGGTTGTATAGAAAGTTGATCCCAACTGATACTGACTCAGAGGATCAGATGCTTGGTACGTAGCCAGATAAGGATAGTATTGGTTCGGAATATCCTGCTGACCTGTAACACCAACGCCTGCCCGTAATTTCAAATCTGAAAGGAATCCGACACTAGACAGGAATTGCTCATCTTTAATTCTCCATGCAAGAGCAAGGGAAGGAAATAACCCCCAGCGGTTTTGCTTGGCGAACCTTGATGATCCGTCATTACGCAAAGTCGCTGTTAACAGGTACTTTCCATTGTAGGTGTAATTCAATCTTCCGAAAAACGACACTAAAAAATTCTCGCTTTTGGATTGTGTTGTTTTTGTGGTCGCGGCGTTTGAATCTGTGTTTGATGCTTCGCGATAGAAATGCTGCCATCCGTATCCACCAGTGAGGTCCACTTTATGATCACCAAATTGCTTTGTGTAATTAAGATATATATCGGTAAGTTCTGACTGATTGCGGCCAATGTAGGTATTATTCCTCCCAACCAGCGTTCCAGCATTGTTAACAAAAGCAGCTGTCAGAGGAGCACGATTAAATCCATCACTCGTCGCGCGGTCAATACCCACGTTTACATTTAGTTTTAGGTCCGGTAGAAATCTCAATTTATATTCACCCTGTGCGTTTGCTATAATACGGTCGGAAGTCGATTGATTATCAGTTTGATTTAACATAGCAACCGGATTCGCTGTACCATTTGTTACGCCCTTGCTCAGCCAGCTAAAATAACCACCATACTCGGCTGAACCCGGATCATATACGGGCTGTGTAGGGTCAAAAGCAACAGCGCTACCAACAGCTCCGGCATCACCAAAATTTGTTGCGGTGTGACTTCCTTTTGCACTAAAGTTCAATTTCAAATCGCCGTCCAGTAGTGTAGGACTAACGTTGAGGTTCAAAGAATTTCTCTGCACGCCGGTAGTTTTAAGGATACCCTGCTGGTCGGTATAGCCATAGGATAAACGATAAGGGATTTTCTTAAATGCACCTGATACACTCAGATTGTGATCCTGGGAAATAGCCGTGCGAAATATTTCTTTCTGCCAGTCAGTTGATGCGTTGCCCAACTTTGCAATGGCTGCGGCATCAATGCCGGAAACTCCCGTTTGACCAAGTGTATTGACCAATGATTTGTATTGGCTTGCGTTCATTACGTCGACATATTTGATCGGAACACCGGCAGATACATTTCCACTATAGCTGAATTTGGGTTTTCCTTCGGCTCCTTTTTTTGTAGTGATGATGATCACACCGTTGGACGCACGCGAACCATAAATCGCCGTTGCCGACGCATCTTTTAACACCGTAAAGGTTTCAATATCATTTGGATTTAACGATGCCAACGGATTGCTAACACCTGCAAGCGATGCGTTATCTACTGGAAATCCATCGATAACGATCAACGGATCATTGTTGGCATTAAGAGATGATCCTCCCCTGATCCGGATAGTTGAAGATGCTCCCGGCGCACCACTCGCAGAGATTACTGAAACACCTGCAAACTTTCCAACGATAAGGTCCTGCGGTGAAGTTAAGACACCCTTGTTGAAGTCCTTGTTGGACATATTCGTGACCGCACCAGTAGCATCCTTTTTCTGCACTTCACCATAGCCTATTACCACTACTTCTGCCAGGGAAGTAACGTCAGGTGCAAGTGAGATAGCAATGCTGGTTTGGGAACCTACAATAACTTCCTGCGTTGTGTACCCGATAAATGAAAATATCAGTACAGAATTCTCCTTGACTGACAATTTGTAACCTCCATCAACATCGGTCACGGCGCCGTTCTGGGTGCCTTTCTCAAGGATGTTAACTCCCGGGATCGGAGATCCGTCGTCAGACGAAGTTACCTTTCCCGACACAATTCTCTCTTGGGCCGAAGCCGTGGTAAAGGCAAACAAGAGAATTAAGAAAATCAAGGGCCCCTTAGTAAAAAGTCGAATCATAGAAATTGGTTTAGGATGGAATTTTTTTGAAATAACCCGTCTGTTTTAAAAGTCTTTCGTATTGGTCTCGTTCCCGGAAAAATGTCTCAGAAAACGGTTGAAATTACCCCGGCCCATCAGTGAAAGCGCCCCACTTTAGCATTGTGGTCGCACAATTGAGGGGTTTAAAATATGGGCTTACTAATTGATAATCAGATTATTAAGAAAATGGGAAGGTTCCGTTTTCGAAAACGGCACCATTAAAAAGGCGATCGAGGGGAGATTGGCACCCGAGATTTCAGAAAAATGGGATTTTCCTGATAGGCCTTTAGTCGTCAAAACGGCTTTCGCCCTGGCACCCTCAATACTCCTTGATTTTATTAAAATAAGAACTGGGCGTCTGATTTGTTATCTTCTTGAACGACCGGTTAAAGGCTGTTTTCGAATTAAACCCAACATCAAAAGCGATACTCAGTAAAGTATGGTTTCTGAATTGAGGATCGTCGACCCGCCTTTTGAACTCATCGATCCGGTATCCGTTAACAAAGTCGAAGAAGTTTTTACCTGAGCCAGTATTAATTATCCTCGATAGCACATAAGGAGGAAGGTCGAGCCGTGTGGCCAATTCAACGAGATTGAGTTTGGGATTGGTGTAGGGCTTAAATTGGTCCATGTAAGCCGCCACTTGTTCCATCTCCTTTTCGACGTTCTCAATCGTCTCTTCTTTAGCAATCGTTGTTTGGTGTTGTTGTATTGAAAGAGGCGGCGATCCGGATATCGGTAATTCCAGGATCATTTCAGGAACCCGGAAAATGTCAGGCTCATGAATAACGAAATATCCAAGGAAAAATGTGATCCCCGAAAACACCATCCAGATGGTTTCTATCATGAATTCAACTGCATAGAAAACGTCTAGCCCCCACCATTTTCCAAAAACTACCACCAGAATGATGATGGCCCATGCAAACAAACAGATTGCCTGCAAAAACAAAACAGTATTGAGGTATTGAAGATTCTGTTCATAGGAGTTGTTGTTTTTATAATTCTCTTTATAACGGTTCAATGCCCTTAGGGACACGAGCCAATAATAGGAATTTACAATAAACGCTAAAGATCCAACCGCAAAACGCACGAGGTATAAATCTGAGAACTCATTGGACAGCTTCGACTCAAATAATGACTTATCCATCAGCAAATAAACCATGTATACAAAGAACTGAACCAAGGCTGGAATAAGGTGAAACTGCACGTTATTCGACCATGAAGTCCGTGATTGAAAAAGCAATCGCTGAATATAGAAATAGAACAGAGGTGAGTAAATAAAGAAGATAAAATCAGGCAATAACTGCAATTTTGGATATGCCTGGGTGATCAGGGGGTAATTGCCTACCACCTTTAATAAAACGATAACAGACGAAAATCCAATAAGGAAGAGTAGCCATCGGTTCGCTGCCTTGTTGTAACCCTGAATACTGGGAATAGTGATAATTAAAAGCAATCCCTGAAAAAAAGAGAAGAGTAAAAGCAAATCATATATCGAATACAGCTGTGTCCCCTCTGTGATATCTGACCAGCTGGCAATGTCTACTTCCAGATTGGGGCGATTTACAACCTGATCACGTGACACAATCCTGTTCTTTAGAAATCTCCCCCCGGAGCGGCTTTCGATTGATTCAATCGTTCCACGAGTGAATTTGTATTGGAATTTTTCGTAAGGACTATAGATAAGCACCTGGTAGGATCCATCGATCTGCTTATTCATTTTATACGTCTTGTCCGCAGGATTCCAATTGTTAAAGTCCCCCATAATGTAAAGGGCGGCATCGTGTGGTGTGTTCCTGGGAATTTTTTTTGTTACAATGACATAGGCAGGCTGATTTTCCCAGACTTCAATTTCAACCTGAACATGCTTTGGATCTATTTCCTGAGATCTATTATAAACACGATTTGGCCGCGCTTTGCCATCACGCGAACCTTCTACCAGTGCCCATCCACCTTGTGTAAACTTATATTCAAAATAGGTAAGCGTATCGGGAAGATCAATATAGTAAACGCCATCCGGCCTGCGAGTCAATTTAAAATGCTCGTCTCCGGGACTCCATCCATTAATCGTTCCGGCAAGAAAAATGCTTGAGTCGCTCAGGCTGAGTTTTGCGTGATGGATTACCTCCAGTCGTATTTGAGCAACGCTTTCAACGCATGAAACCGTTAATAAAATAAGCCCTATGAGAAATCTGAACTTCAAGCGGAGTATGTTTTACAAAACCGTCAAAAGTAACAAGAATGCGGCAAGATTATTTCAAAACACCAGCATAGCACTATTCCAGGCGAACACTCTCCACCGCGAAACCCCATTTTTGCCCTAGATTTTCGACCGGAATACCCGGCCCGATTGAAATCTGCAAACTTTCCATCGAACTAAGGTCAAAAGCGCCGGGTGCGCTGCTTTCCAGGTAATAGGAAAGAAATGACGGATACGGCCTCGGCAGTGTTACCAACGCCACTGGTTTTAAGTCAGCTATGTTCAATTTGTAATCTTGACTTCCAGGTAAAATATTCAGTGTCGCACCATACGCCAGTCCCTCGGTGTTAATCAAGGCAAGCTGAAGTGTGCAGGGTTTTTCATTTAATGATCGGCCTTTAAACACAACCTCATTCTTTGTTTCCATATCCTTGATTCTTCCCGCAACCTTCTTTCCGAAATAAAATCGAATGGAGTAATCCGGATGTTTTTCGCCATTCTTATTCTCCGGATCAGCAACATCCAGGTTATCAATATTCACAAGCCATTCTGCTCTTCCCGGTTCACCGATCGGTTTTAAAGTAGAACTTCTGACCCATGGGTGGGATGAATTCACCGCATCAGTGCTCGCATTGAAAAGATAAATTGGCGCGGATTTATTTACAACACGTATCTCATATGGCTGTTCATTCAGAAAATCCCAATCCACTGGCCTTCCTTGGGTACCGGACGGAAATGTGAAACCCCTTTTGTCGTCGTTTACTGTAATGTAGTATTTCAAAAATCCTTCTTTGACGTCACCTTCAGATATTTCAGCAGCATACTTATAGCCATTCACTCTCTTCATTACAATCGGGTTCCATCGTCTCGCCGATTCAAAAAATCGTATCTCGACGGATGCCGGTTCATTGCCGGAAACGACTGTCGCTTCTATGGTAACAGCTTTGTCAGCTGACGCATCAACCGGTGGCTGATGAAGTACCAATACTTTATTCACGGAAGACGATGGAGCTGCAAATTCTTTCAGCATGATGTTTCCCAAACGGTCATTGCTGAAATGTTTCGCCGCTACGCCTTTTTTCTTCAGTAGATAAACTCCCGGTGAAACGGAGAATGATTTTCCGCTGGCGTCGGCAGCAAAAGAGTTTCCATCGTTTATTGCTTCGACGGCATAATTATCACCAAGGTCAGTTAGATTAATTGTGATTGGCCATTTTCTCCAGTTGATTACGGCAACCTCTTTCATTGGACTGGTACGGCCGAATGGATCAGAAATCCAGAGGGCGTCTGGCATTACTTCCAGTCGCCATACGCCCGGCTCAAGCCTGTCGGCGAAGTACGCCCCTGTTCCTTCATAACGTATGACAGACGAATTTCCCCAACCAGCAATGTGCTCCAAAAGATCAGAGACTACTGAAGTAGCTGTGTTATTTGTATAGAAATACTCTTTGGGTGTAACCATTTCCGCCAGATCCTTAACGTAATTAACATGGAAGTCATCAAAATTTACGTTCGATGGGTATACTCCAAAACTTTTGTACAAAGGAATCTTATGAAAAACGGCAGAAGCAATCTTCAAGCTTAGGGCCTTCTGAGGCGCATAGGCAAGGTTCATATAATGAGTGCCGTATTCTGTGTTAATGTTCGCCATAAAGGTCGGGTCGTAGGAAAAATGCGCCGCAACCTGCATCCCGGTTTCCCTGAAACTCCTTGCCATGGCGGGATATATATATGAACGACCAACATCAGCCGCGTCGAATTCATAAACCACTTTGGCCATTTTCTTAAATCTTGCATTGTTGGCAAAGGGAATTTTATACTTATTAACATTTGGCAATAAATTCCCGCCCAATTCATGACCTGAGCCAAGCCCTGTGGGATACCATTGAAAGGTTCCACCTTGAATGGCTGCATCAAAATAGGCCTCCTCTAGATGTATGCTGTGACTAATATTGTAGAAAATGGGCTTTCCTGTGCCTGAATTGCGCATCGACTTTACCATTCGGTTGATAAACGCAGTCACTTTTGCCGGGGCTTCGCTATGATGAGGCTCATTACAGATTTCAAATCCAATAATGGAAGACTCATTTTTCATAGCCACTCCTGTAAATTCATTAACGTGATTTAGGAATTGGAAAAGGTATTTTTCCTGAGCCTTTATTGCTTCTTCATTGGTGAGACACGCGTCCTTTCCATATTTAGTGGAGAAGCCGGGCGTCTTCTCGTCGGGTTGTGGCCAGCCGTTGCCCCAATAGGCAATAGGCGTGATAATGAAATTCATTCCCCGCTCTTTCATTTTCGATAGCGCATAATCGAAAAGGCGGAGATGCTCGTTCGCAAGCAAATTCCCGACGGTATCACTGATTTCGCAATCCCACACATGTACCCTGTACAGATCGAAGCCCAACCTTGCAAAATGATAAACGTCGTTGTCAATAGCTTTTTCGATTGAAATGTTCATCTCTCTGGCCGTTCGATAAGCGTGTGCAAACATTGCGGTATAGTTGACCCCAAATCCATAAACTTCCTTCTTTGATTTACCCCATCGCATAATGCCTTTGCTATCCACAAACACATTGTCCTTTTGCTGGGCGACAAGGTCTGCCTGAACCAGAGTCATCAATAAAGCAATAAATAAGATCCGATTCATGTTATGAAAAAAATAATGAGTTAAATGTCATAACCTTTTGCTATGCTATATCGAATAAATTTAATAAAGTTGTTGTGAGTCTGCTAAAAAGATCGAGCTTTATTAAGCTTTAAGCAGTAGGCAGGGATTTTAAACATGAACAATTACAGAACATTTTTTTTTCAAAATTTATTAGCAGGTCTTGCTTTCACCTTTATTAGCTGTGCCAAAAGTGATGATGCTCCGCCTGTTGTCACGCCAGTAACATCGGATTTTGCGAAAGGTGCCGACGTCAGCTGGCTTACCGAAATGGAATCTTCCGGTGTAAAATTTTTCAACAGTAGCGGGACGCAGGAAGAAGGCATGAAAATTTTAAAAGACAAAGGCATAAACGCCATCCGCTTAAGAGCATGGGTGAATCCCACTGACGGTTGGAACAATACCCGGGATCTTGTTATAAAAGCCAAGCGGGTAAAAAATCTGGGATTAAAGCTGTTGATTGATTTTCATTATAGCGACACATGGGCTGACCCGGGCCATCAGACCAAACCCAAGGCTTGGTCGGCACTCTCCTTTTCCGACATGAAAAATGCTCTCTCTGTTTACACGAGTCACGTGATAGATACTTTGAAGCAAAACGGAATAACACCCGAGTGGGTGCAGATTGGAAACGAGACAAATGATGGAATGCTTTGGGAAACCGGCAAAGCCTCTGTATCGATGGCCAATTTTGCACAACTCATACAAACAGGGTATGTTGCAGTCAAGGCGGTGAGTGCCACCACGCAGGTGATCGTTCATCTATCCAATGGACACGATAATTCCTTGTTTCGATGGATGTTTGACGGACTAAAATCAAATGGCGTAAACTGGGACATTACTGGAATGTCTCTTTATCCAAGCTTTACCGCGGAAGGAGTAAACGGATGGGAAAGTGTAAACAACAAGTGCCTTGCAAATATGAATGACATGGTGATTCGGTACGGCAAGCCGGTAATGATTGTGGAAGTTGGAATGCCAGCCGACCAGCCCATTCTCGCGAAAGCGTTTCTAAAAGATCTTATTAATAAAACAAAAAACCTATCGCCCGCTGGAAAAGGCCTCGGTGTATTTTACTGGGAACCGCAGAGCTACAACAACTGGAAAGGGTACGGACTCGGAGCATTTGATACAAACGGCAAACCAACGGCGGCCATGGATGCGTTCGCGAATTGATTTCATTTACCAATTATGGCAATATCTAAACCAACGCTGAGTTTTCAGAACATCATCAACATGAATGTCGGATTCTTTGGCATTCAATACAGCTTTGGTCTTCAGCAAAGTGCCGTAAATCCCATCTATGATTTTTTAGGAGCAAGCGCTGATCAACTGCCGATCTTGAATCTTGCCGGTCCTATGACGGGGTTGATCATCCAGCCTATTATCGGTGCCCTCAGCGACAAAACCTGGCATCCTCGCTGGGGAAGACGCAAGCCCTATTTTTTTATCGGCGCGATGCTCTGCAGCCTTACGTTATTTTTCTTTCCGTTTAGCAGCAGCCTGTGGATGGCTGCCGGTTTATTGTGGGTTCTGGATGTTGGTAACAATACAGCGATGGAACCCTACCGCGCTTTCATTGCCGATAAATTACCCGCCAGTCAGCTTTCAACTGGCTTCATGTCGCAAAGCTTTTTTACCGGACTCGGTATCACACTGGCCAACATTTCATTGTTTGTTTTTCAAAAATACCTCCCGGAGGGAAATGGCGCTATTCCTACCTGGGTGTACGGCTCTTTCTTTTTAGGTTCCTTCTGTTCCATCGCGTCGGTTTTATGGTCGATCAAAACCACGCCGGAAATTCCACCAACTCCTGAGGAACTGGCGGTGTTACTCGCTGGCAAAAAAGGATTTGCAGAACCGTTTATTGAAATTGCGCATGCCATAAAAAATATGCCCAAGGTAATGTGGCAACTGGCACTCGTTTATTTATTTCAATGGTATGCTATGTTTTGCTACTGGCAAAATGTTTCCAAAAGTGTTGCTCAATCAGTGTGGCACACGTCTGTAACCGACAATCCAGCGTTGTATAAGGAAGCTGTTGGGTGGACGGGGTTGGTAAACGGATGGTATAATGTAGTCGCTTTTTTATCAGCGTTCGGACTGGGGTGGCTGGCCAACAAGTATAGTCCCAAGCTTGTTCATTTCGGCAGCCTGATGCTGGCAGGCATAAGCTTGCTTCTGTTTCCTCACATCGGAGATAAATATCTGCTTCTCTTATCCATAACTGGGCTGGGAATTGCGTGGGCTAGCATGATGGGTATTCCATTCTTAATGGTGGTGAGTAGTATCCCAAAAGAAAAATATGGTGTATATATGGGAATTCACAACATGATGCTGGTGCTTCCCATGTTGTTACAGACCATCACGTTTGGCTACATTTTGAAACATGTATTAAACAATGATCCTGCCAATGCGATGACATTTACGGGTGTGTTTTTAATAGTTGCCGCGCTGGCAACGACATTAATTAAGCACTCAAAGCCAACGGACGGAGATATAGTATTGCCTATTGGTGGCGGGCATTAAATAGATCTTTCGGGCTGGCTCAAAGTCCAATTAATATAAAACTGGCCCAATATGACGGATGATTGTGTTTTTTAGAAACCATCATTTTGCGTTTTGCATCAGATAATGCCGAAGAAAAACTTTCACCCTTAATTCGATTGTAGAAATCAATCATCAGATCACGGGTGGCAATATCATCTACCTTCCAAAGAGAGACCGCAAGATTACGAGCGCCAGCAAAAAGAAATGCCTGAGCAAGTCCGATCATGCCTTCACCCCGATATAATTTCCCTATGCCGGACTCACAAGAGGATAAACTAACAAGTTGCGCATTGAACCGCATTTCATACACTTCATTTGTAAACAAAAGGTCATCGTAGGATTTTGAATCTGGATTCCTTGAAAATGCCACGCCCGAATTTTCCGGGTTGTCCATGTCAACAAAACCGTGAGTAGCAAAATGAACATAGTCGTACTGTCGTAAATCTAGCTTGCGAAATGAAGCTTCGGTGGCATTTATGCCATCCAATACAATACTCTTTACGTTATTCTTAACCATACGATCACGTATTGCATTTACCTCCTCAACATTTCCCGTCAATGGAAGAAATTGAAATCGCTCAGTATTGTCTTCACGTTCTCCACGTGACGCAACTTGCGCGGAAGTCCCTAATGAGTTAAAGACCGGCGCCAGCCCGACAAACGAATGAGCCTGATGATGATCATGCTGCTCCATATGTTTTTGCCATAGCAAAGTCGATGAATAGCCATAGGAAATATCGTAATCTCCCAAGAGGAACTTCCTTGGGTTACCATTGGGCTTTAATGCCTCAAACGGAAAATAACAGAGGAACTGGTCTGGAATAATAACCAGTTTGCGGATTCTCGAGCCCGGTGATAACAAAATTGATTCGGCCGGTTTAAGTAGCTTGTCATACAACCATACGGCGTTTTCATCAAGGTCAAGAGTAAGTCGCGATTTAATTTGATTTCTAAAAGCGAGCACTCTCCTCATAACTTCGGCGGCATTCTCGATACGAAACAGTTTCTGATCATTAATGGTTATCACATGGCAATAGATTGAACTATCGCCCGTACTGAATTGAATGAATGCTGTATTCGGCTTACTCTTCATTATATCCTGTCGGATGTCAGCTAACGAAACGAGCGTCTTGTTATATTTTAATTGATAGTAGCCAGGAAGATTAATTCTTATTGAGTCCTGCAATTTCTGATATCGCTGGGTTGCTATCTTGAGCTCACTTTGGTATTCCGTTAGCAGGTCAGGATTTGCATCTGCACCATATTTTAGCTCCCTGAGAGTCTGTAGATCCAATGCCTGCAGCTCCTTACTCAGATTGTCTTCCTCTTTTCTAAGCGTTGATGACACATCTGAAAAGGATTTCAGATTTGATTCCTTTAGTGCCTGACTAAGAGCTTGCGACTTTGACAATTCAGAAACATAAAATATTTTGTCCATCGCCTCCCCTTCCCCTTTTTCCTGCCGGATGGCGTAGTATGTTTCCATGGCACGTTCGAAAAATTCTGATATGCGGCCGTCAAATGCAACTTGATCATTCGTTATCGCTAACGATTTCCTACGAGTGTCTACGGCACGAAGTCCTAGGTCAACATACCGGGCGCTTTTTTCAAGATGAGAAATATCCTTCGTCATTTCGTATCGCTTGTAATATACTTTGCTTAAAAAATAAAAGGAGGTTACAAGTTCAAATGGGTAAACGGCATTGACCTGGTCCGGGTCGTCGCCTGGTTTTATCGCAAGGTTTTTCTCGATAGCCAGATTCAGAAAAAAAACTGACGAATCATATTTCTGGTTTCTAAAATATACCTCCCCGATCATATTCAACGCGCCACTCAGGAGGGGATTTGATTCGGATTGATTTTCTATAATAATTGAATTGGATTTCTTGAAGGAAGTTATAGCTTTTTCATACTGATCATTTTTAAGATAGAGTAATCCCAGCTCATAATAGGTTTCAGAAGAAAGCTCCGTATTGTTAGGCGCTGAATATTTTAACGACTGATCATAGTGAAACTGCGCTTTTTCTATTTCGCTTTCCATCGAATAGAGGTTTGCTTTTCGAAGGTGCCATTGAGAGAGCGTTCTTTTTGAAGCCGCCGAGTCAGCAAGCAGTACAGCGGCCTCGTCAAGGAGTTCACGGGCTTCTTTGTTCTCTTTTTTTAGTATAAGGACACCCGCAAGGCTAATCATGGGAGGCAGCAGCTTGTCAGAACGTTGGCCCTTTGAGTTGATGAGACGCAGGCATCTTTTGAAACTCTTTTCTGCAGCATCATATTGATCATTTTCTAAAAGCCAGTTTCCGTAATTGTTCAGAAATTCAGGTATTCGGATGGAATGAGATGGTTCATTTTCATTCAATAACGAAAGGGATTTATCGTAACATGCTTCGGCCTTGGTATTATTTCCGTATTCCGAATAGAATTTACCCAGGTTATTGTATGTGACTGCGAGGGAAACTGAATCCGTGAAATGATGCTGCTTAAAATCAAGCGCTTTGAGATAGTAGGTTTTGGCATTGGCATAATCACCCTGATCACCATAGACCACCGCCATATTGTTAAAGCACTTTCCCAGTTCGAAATATTTTTCATACTGTGCTGCCTCAAATAATTGTATCGCTCTATTGTAGAATTCAATGGCTTCGTTAAACTGATCATTGTTTCTTGACCAAAGACCAAGCGTATAATACGTTTGTGCCAGTTTTATTGAATACCGAACCGAATCCTTCTTAAAGAAAGCAAGGGCTTCATCAAGGCGTAGGCGCGATTCCTTCATTTTTCTCAGCTGAAGGTATGCCTTGCCGAGATGAAGAATTGATTTTGTACGAACGAGGTCGCTGGCGTCTGAAGGTTTTTTTAAATTGTCTATCACTTTGATCGAAGCCAGGGCTTTGTCAACGGAAGCCTGGTAATCGGTCTGATCATATTGGTAGCGGGACCAGTTATGGAGCAGATAGGCCTGCTCTATTGGAAGGCTTTTTTTTGCAAGTAGATTACCTTTCCTAAGAAAATCCAATGCCTGTCGTCCGTCGAGGTTAATAAGAAGAGCTTCTGCGAGCCGATTAATTGGCGGCAAATTCTGATCCAGCGTGCTACTGTTTCGTGAAAGTCGTGAGACGATGGGGAAACTAACTTCTTGCAAGAGCAGTTTGTCAGCCCAAACGAACGAAGTATCAATGCTTTGAGCAGGAAGGGTCGTATTGAGAGCAGCAATTCCAATAAAGATTATTAAAAATGCCCTTGTCATTCCTAGTTATCCTCTACGCTTGTTGTCGCCGTACCGCTGCCCCCATTAGTTCCCGATATTCCAGGGCGTCTCAACATATTCAACCCTCGCATCTTCGGTTCGCAATTGGTTTCAGCATCCTCCACATTTTTAATGTCAGCATCATCTCTATATAACACCAACACCACCCGTTGATATCGGTGTATCAGGTAGATTTCGGTTGGCTCTTGGATTGGCAATGAAATTATCTGACAGTCTCCTTCGCGTTTGACCACTGCGGCGGCGATACTGGTATACGTTCCATTCTTTTCTTTTTTTGCTACGTAGACTATGTACCTCCGTTTTGTATGATTATCGGATTTGATGATCAACGTTTTACCAGTTTGATACCCAAGAGCTATACTGGCGGGTGTATTGGCATCAAACGTTTTAAGCTTCCGGTTGGATCCCGCAGGATTATATCCTGTCTGAGCATTGGAAATATCGATCCCGACAAGCAGCATTACAAGAATAATGACCGTTGACAGACAGAAATTATTTTTCATCGAAAATGGGTTAGGAAGTGAGGTTTACTAAAGTAAGCGTTTCTAACGAAAATAGGAAACGGGAGATTAATTTCACAAAATTCCTATTCCTGCTTCGGGGCGAACAGGATTTTTCATTGCAGTTTTCGTTTGAAAACTAACCGTCAACCTTGGTAAAAAGAAAGCTCAATCACATGCTGGACGTTACCTACACTCTTTCTGCAAAGCCGATGAATAAAATCAAGTTTTTGAACAACATTCGGTGGAATAACAAACGGGTAGAAATCACCTTTACCCATACTATGATTTAAACTGTTTACCGTTACCGTTAGCGGATACCAGAGTTTAATAATTTCACTGAAATTTTCGACGGTATATGGATCGGATTGATGATTTGAAACAAGTCTTCCCTCGTCGTCACCTACAGGACAAATTTGTAATCCATGAGAATAGGCCGTTTCCAATGTATCAATGATATGAAGATAATGGGCCCAGGTCTCCGCCCAGTCTTCCCATGGGTGCGCGGTAGAGTACGCACTTACGTAGGAAATATTCCAGTTCGCAGGCGGACCCACTCTATAATAATGCTTTAACGCATCTCCATAGTCGATGCTCTCATCACCAAACAAACTTCTGAAACTCTGTAGATTTGTTGAATCCCTGACGAGTCGATCCCAATAGTAATGACCCGATTCATGCCGGAAGTGCCCAGTAAGAGTCCGATACGGTTCCTGGAGCTTTTCCCGCATCGCCACGCGCTTTGTATCATCTGCTTCCGCAAGATTAATTGTTATCAATCCATCAGCGTGTCCCATGATCACCTTTGTATGGGCTTCTTCTTCAGCAAGAAAATTAAATGCCATGCCGGTGTTAGTATCGTCAGTTTTTGCCAGAAGGGGCAGTTTGAGTTTTAGTAACGTATAAATCAACCGATGCTTTGCGCTTTCCAATTTTTTCCATTGCGCAAACCGATCCGGCTGACGGATGTCCGGAATTATTTCGTTCAGTTTACAAGCGACGCAATATTGATCCGAAGACGCAAAAGGTATGAGCCAGTTGCAAACGTTATGCTGTGAATTTGCACAATAACGATAAAGATTGTTGCTATTATTAAATTCTGAAAACGTATCATTGGCGGTTTGAATCAGTGTGAGGAGCTCGGCTCGGGAAGAGTCGAATGCCAGTTTATGACTACAACGTTCACATCGTGTGTTCTCAAAATAAAGAAGTTGTCCGCAGCTCTGGCATTTAAAAAGCTTCATTTCCCTGGTTTACGCCAGATTATACAAAAGCCCATGCCCCAGGAATGATGTTGTTTCTGAAGAATAAAGGAGCGTTTATATGTTAGGTGAGCATCAAACGTGGCAATAAATCCACATACGGAGTACTTTTTCCAAAAACTCCCGATATTGTTATCGAAGCAATCCAACCATTCAAATGAAATTTCTGGCACTCCGCCCTTTTGTCCCATCGGGCAGCAACTTTAAACTAGCTAAACAGCTCTTCCAGGAATTGGGCTTTACACTGGAGTGGGAAGACGGAGACTATGCTGGATTCGGAAGAGAAGGATGTCGCTTCATATTACAGAAGTACGACGTGAAAGAATTTGCCGAGAATTTTATGCTGACTGTCAACGTAGACAGCGTGGAAGAATTCAGAAACAGCGTAGTTGAAAAACAGTTGCCTGAAAGATTTGGAATACGAATCGGAAAAATAACACCCATGCCGTACGGTAAAGAAGTTAACGTTATTGACCTGGCTGGAGTTTGCTGGCATTTCGTTGAATAATAATAACACGCAATCAGTCAACGCTAACCATCGTCAGCCAGAACCGGTCATCGAAATTAGGCCGCAAGCCTCTTATGATAGAATATATATGATAAGGCAAAAAGTAAGAACACCAGTAGCATAAAAATAAGGCCGCCAGTAAACCCATCCACGGCCACATTCGAATAGAGCGCGCCGGCAAGGTCAAAAAATAATCCAGCGTACGCCCACTCCGTAATTCTACGAAATCCTGGAATCAGGATGGCGATTACACCCAGCAATTTTGCCCAACTGATAAACTGTATGAAATAAACGGGGTATCCCAGATGCCCCATGAACGTTACCGCCTCCGGTGATAATACGATCCCTCCGAATGACGAAAACAGCATGAGTGCAGCAAAGAGAATAGTGGGGATCCAGTAAAACCAATTTAGTTTTTTCATAATGATCTATTGACTGTTTGAATGATGTTGATTTTTTTGGAAGTCGTTATCAGTTTATTTTCTTCGCTTCCGGTCATACAAATGTAGAATTATTCAATAATAGTCAGAATCCATTAATGCGACAATCTAAGGGTGTGAATGCGTCAACTTCAGCCCATCGGCCAAAGGCGGATTTAGTTGCACAACCGATGAAGCTTAATTTTTTGCCTAAGGTTGTATGCAACTGCGCTGACGCTATGTTATTTCGCCATGCCCGGCAAGATTGTGGTTCTTGTGCTTCTGAGTTCGAGCCTCAGGCATCACCCTATTATATAAAGTATGGTCCGCCGTGCAGCTGGATAGGAAAAAAGTTGTTTTCACCAGGCCCAACGGGCCGAGATTCGCTTGCGCCGTGCGAAGCACGGTGCACATAAGCGCACGCCTAAACAAGCCCCAAAAGGGCGAGATACCATCTGCGACCTTTGAGCTAAAATTTGCCTTTAATAGTGTCTTCAACAACAACTATCGCGAACCCAATCTCCTATCTACTTAATCGCCTTCCACGATTTTTCCAACAAGGTTTTGGTTGCCTTTATTCCATCGCTTTCACTCAACGGCGATCCTTCATATTCAATCCCAACATAACCGTCAAAATCAGAGCTCTTGACTAACTCGAGCATCCTTGTATAATCAATGACTTTCTCCTGGCCTTGTTCATCGAATACATACGACTTAGCGCTAACACCTCTTGCAAAGGGTAGCATTTCTGATACTCCCTGATACCGGTCGTAGGCTTCCTCACAATTTTTTGAAGGCTCCGTGCTACCCCACTTCACCGCCGTACACCAGTTGCCAAAATCAGGCAGCGTACCAACATTACTCATGTTTACCTGCTTCATAATATCCGCCACCCATTGGCCATCGGCGCTATATAATCCATGATTTTCAATCAAAACATTGATGGTATCTTTTTGAGCATAGGTTCCCAGTTTTTTTAACGCATCGATCATGGCCGCTTTTACTTCATCTTTTGTACCATCTCCAAAAGCATTTATCCTAATGGAATGACAGCCGAGTATTTTAGCAGCATCCACCCATTTGTAATGATTTTCAACTGCCTTGTTTCGTTCTTCTGCGTTGGGATTTCCTAGATCGCCTTCATTGTCAACCATAATAAGGAGACTCTTCACTCCCAATGAATCTGCTGTCGAACGCATCTTCAGCCAAAAGCTCTTATCAGTTGCATGCGCCATGTAAAATTGGTTGACATACTCCACCGCAGTGATTCCAAAATCATTCTTTGCAATGGCCGCAAAATTCTCAGGCTTTAATTTACCGCTTTCCAACGCGCGATGGATCGACCATTGGGCCAATGAGATCTTAAGCTCTTTGCCCTCCCCGATTGTATCTGCCGTGGTTTTAGTTTTGCATTGAAACATAGTGAGTGCGATCGTCATGACGATGAACAGGCGCGAGAAGTAGGCGAAGATGGATGTTTTCATATTCGAATGTAATGCTATGGAAATAACTTATCAAACCTGTTTTACATTTGGATTCCGCCATTACCTTGCCCTCCAGCTTACAGTTTTCTATTTCACTTCCCCTTCTACCATCTTTAACCCTGGAGCCAGCCATTGAATAAATCCAAGTGCAATCAGATACGCACCACTGGCAACAAGAAATAACACACCATAACTTCCGGTAGACTCCAATAAAAATCCGGCAGTGGTAGCGCCAAACATTCCGCCGATAGCACCAACCGTACTTCCTATTCCAACCACTGATCCAACGGCATGTTGCGGAAACATGTCCGAGGAGATGGTAAATAAATTTGCCGACCACGCCTGGTGCGCCGCCAGAGCAAAACCAATAAGCAGTACTGCTACCCACAAGTGCGATACCTGCGAAGCAAAGTAAACCGGTGTCACACAGAGCGCCGCCATCAGCATGGTAGTCTTCCTGCTTTTATTAATACTCCATCCCTTTTTAATAAAAAATGAAGAAAGCCATCCTCCCACAATACCTCCTGCATCCGACATCAGATAAATAACCATAATGGGTGGACCAATTTTATCCAGCGTAATGCCATGCATGGTATAGAAAAACTTCGGAAGAAAGAAAAAGAAAAAGGAAAATACAGGATCGGTAAAAAATTTTCCTATCGCGAAGGCCCATGTCTGCCGATAGCCCAATAATTTTATCCATGGAATTTTGACAGATGGCTCCGGCGGGTCACTTGTAATGTAGGCAAGTTCCTGTTTACTAAGTCGCGGATGAACGCCGGGAGGATAATAGGTAAGGCTCCAGAAAATGAGCCAGATAAATCCCAGCGAACCCGTAACAATAAATGACCATTGCCACCCGTAGTTGATAGCAATGAACGGAACCATGAATGGCGCTACAATAGCCCCGACACTGGCGCCTGAAACAAAAATACCATTGGCAAATGACCTCTCCTTTTTAGGAAACCATTCAGTCGAAGCCTTCACGGCGGCAGGAAAATTGCCTGATTCGCCAAGACCTAAAACAAACCGAACCAGCCCAAATCCCATTGCGGATCGGGCAATCGCATGAAGCATCGTCGCTATACTCCAGAACACAATCGAGATCATGTATCCCTTCCGGCTTCCGATCCTGTCCATTAAGCTTCCCATAAACAAGAATCCGATTGCGTACGCAACCTGGAAGGAACTCACAATCAATCCATAGTCTGAGTCAGTCCAGTGAAGATCCTTTTGAAGGTCAGGCGCAAGAATACCCAACACCTGCCGGTCAACGTAATTGATAGTCGTGGCGAAGAATAACAGCGCACAAATTCGCCAGCGATAAGTGCCTACATCGGAAGTGAAAATCTGGCGGATCATTGAACTATAGGTGAAACTTCTGGTTTAGTTTAGATAAAGATCAGCAGGATTGCAAATCTATCGATCGTCTTTCCGGATTAAAAACTTTATTTTTTTAATTTAAGAGGATGAAATAAGCCAAACTATTCGCTCACGAATACAGTATCCATGTCAATCATATTTAACGGATGAAATCAACAACACCCAAATCAACAAGCCGCGCATCACGCGTAAGGGAAAATCTAAAAAAAGGAATGGAACTTGCCTGGGCGGCTTCACCAAAATCGTTGGTAAGATTCTCACTATTGGGGGTGCTTAACGCTACGATGGTACCAGCGTCGGTCTATCTCGGATCAGTTCTTGTCAATCGCATTGCAGAAGCAAGAAGTCACACCATGCCGTTTTCAGGAATACTTTGGATAGTCATGGCGTTATGGATCGTGGTAACCTTGCAACGCGCAATAAGTGCTTATATGGGTTATGGAAGAAATTTATTTGTGCGCCGGGTAGAACTAGAAGCTGAAAGACGATTACTTACAAAGGCATCTAAAGTGGATGTCGGAAATTTTGACAATTCGAACTGGCATGACCGGCTTGCGCGTGCGAAAAGAGATGTCTCATGGCGACCCGGGGATCTCACCTGGTCGGTACTTGGATTATCGGGCAATATTGTCACAATCATTCTGATGGCTTCACTCCTTGCCAGTCTTCACTATCTGTTGGTAGTGCTTGCAATAGGGGCGGCAGTATTATCTTTGCTGTTGGAAAGCAGCGTCACGTCAAAGCTCTATGAATTCTATTACCGCGAGACACCGGAAGAAAGAGAACGTGGATACATCGGGGATCTTTTGGTGCAGCCAAGAACAACCAAAGAAATACGGGCGTATGTTCTTGCGGATTATTTACTGGAGAGACATCGCAATCTTTCAGAAAATCTGTTTCGCCGACGAGCGCTGATGTATAAATCTGGCACCCGTGTTTCATTGTTGACTGGCATCGTAACAGGAACAACATTAGCACTTGCATATTTATTTGTTTCAATAAAAGGGGTTAAAGGATTAATCGATCCTGGTGGCGTGGTACTGGTGATTGGCGCTTTTACATCAGTCTCATCCACGCTTGCTCAGATTTCCAGCACGTTCGTGTCCGTTGATCAGCATACAACTTTTCTAGACGATTACTTCTCCTTCCTCTCCATTGATCAACAGATTAAGAAAATTGAAAAACCAGAAGCGTTACCGGTAAAGCTTGACAAGGGAATTGTATTTGACGATGTAGCCTTTGGGTATCCAGGTGGTTTGGAAATGGCGGTAGAGGGATTCAATCTTACTATTAAAAATGGTGAATTAATAGCACTTGTTGGAGAGAACGGTGCCGGTAAGAGCACGATTGTGAAATTACTTCTCAGATTCTATGACACTGACAAAGGATCGATCAGGATTGGCGGCATCGATTTGAAGAACACCGAGCCGGAAGCATTGCGAAATCGCATTGGCGTGCTCTTCCAGGATTATGCGAATTACGAACTGACGGTAAGGGAAAACGTTACGATGGGACGACCCTACGCCGAAGTCTCTGACGATCGTGTATTGGAATCACTTCGCGACTCCCGCAGCGAATGGCTTGTTAAGAAAATGCCAAACGGTCTCGATTCAAAAGTCGGCAGGCTTTTCGAAGGAGGTCATGATCTTTCCGGTGGAGAATGGCAGCGACTCGCGCTTGCGCGGATCATGTATCGCAATGCAGACATTTGGATACTGGATGAACCGACGTCGGCACTCGACCCGGAAGCTGAAGCAGCCATCTTTGCTGAACTGAAAGAAAATCTCAAGGGCCGGATCGGAATTGTTATCTCACACAGATTTTCCACGGTACGAATTGCTGATCGAATAGCTGTTATTGCCGATGGAAAAGTTTCTGAACTTGGATCACACGAAGAACTAATGAAAGCCAGGGGAAGATATTCGGAACTATTTGAGTTGCAGGCGGCAGGATACAGGTAATTGGATTGAGTACGTGGCGAAATTGGTCCACCTTGCCATCTGTGTCTGGAGAAGATTCAGTTGAGGCCGTCAGAAACAGTGTTTTAAGATCCGGACATCCGACGTTTTCTGTACACTGAAAACTGGACCTAGGTATGAGCGATGAGGAAGAAAAAAGCACAATTCCTCAACCCGTGACTTCCTCTACTATATGTGTCGTTCCTCTATATTCTATTGTTGACCATGCGTATTATTTTATTATTGCATTCATCCCAAACCCCTTGCTATGAAATGCCAGCTTCAACATTTCCTATTTTATATAAATGCTTCCCAAATCGCGCTCTTTGTATTAAGTATCCCTGCGAAATCAATAAGAGCTGCAAGATCACACGTTGCCGATAAGTTAAAGTGGTGCAATATGAATTGTGAATTATCTGTCCTCTGGTTTATTTAATAAAGCGATTTTTCAAAAAGACATAAATGAAAAAATCACCTTCTATCCCTCGGGCCATGGAAATATTATGCAAGGCCAAGTGGAGCATTATACTTAAGTTATTTTACCAGATCAAATAATGAACATAACCGTAAGAATATTTTTAATTCTGCTCTTATTTTGTTGTCAAAATACAGACGCTCAAACTTCCCCGATTTGGGGTAACTTAGAGAAGGGTAAGAACAATGTTGGGTTCAAAGTCTATTATAAATTTGACTATTCACGAATTTATCATGGACCTCAACCTACAACGGATGTGCCTTTTTCCGGGGAGGATGCACGCCCAATCCGGATTTCAGTCTGGTATCCCACGACTACCAATACTTCATCAACTTCTATGAAGTACAAGGACTATATATTTTTAGAACCTGCCGACAAGGAATTTTCTGATTTCAACAAAGCATTAGTTGATTATGACTATTGGGCTACAATCAATTGGACCGATAAATCTCAAACGTCTGTTGACAAGTTGATGAATATGCCTGTTGAAGCTCAACGAGAGGCAAAACCAGCTGCGGGGAAGCACCCGGTCATTGTTCATTTCCTTGGTTTAAATGATCGAAGAAATGAAAATATTCCTTTTTGGGAATTTCTTGCTAGTCATGGATACGTGGTAATAACGGTGCCTCAGCTTACAAGCTTTGGAGATGTTTCCATGGAGCTATATGGTTTTTCCTTGATGGGTCGGGAAATGCAAGTGAGGGACATGGAATTTGCAATTGCTCAATTGCATGATTTGCCTTTTGCAGACTTCCATACAATGGGTGTGATCGGCTACAGCTATGGTAGCGTGTTTGCAGTGCGGATGGCGATGTTAAATCCATCCGTTAAAGCGATCGCCACATTTGACGGGAATATCAATCGCAGTGATAACATCGGCGGTCAAAGCGTAATTCAAAACTTTTACAACCCTAAAATTAAAGTCGACTGGATTAACATCTATCGCGCCAGGTATGACCCCCTAGACCTAAAAGTTCACGAAACCTTAAAGTACACCAACCGATACCGCTTCACGTTAGCCAATGCTAACCATGGTGACTTTGAAGATTTTGCTATGGCCACCTCCCTTATGCCCGAACAAGCTCCAGCCTATGCTTTGAAAGAGCGTTCAGTAGCAACGGGAAAAAGTAATTATGAAATCACCTGCCAACTTACAAAAGTATTCTTTGACCGTGCGTTACTCAAGAAAAATACAGATGTTCAATTTGACGCGCTGATTAAAGGTGGAAAAGACTCCGGTATAATTGAACAGTATGAATTCAAGAAAGCCAAAAGTTTGATGGATGAAGAAGATCTTGCACATATTATTATTTACAATGGAATTAAAAAGGCCGAAGAAATTTACAAGAGCGTAAAGACCGATCCGGAGTATGAAGTATTTGTAACTGCCGATGATTTATTGAAAATGGCCAGAGCCTTGCGAATGGGTGGCCGTAGATTGGAAAAATCCAACGAAGTTTTTATTTTTCTGGAGAGAAACTTCCCGGAAAATATAGATACGCTTATGGAGTTGGCCAAGAATTATTTGGAGTTAAAAAATAAAGCAAAAGCCATTGGCTACTTGCAAAAAATTTTGGGAATAGATAAGGAAAATCAGGAAGCGAAGGATTTAATGATAAAACTTCAATAGAAACTAAATACCCTTCTTGAATTCAGTGGTTTAGTCATTGATGTCTGGAATTGGTAGCTATGGAATCATATTGATTTACAACGATCTGGGCATATAGGTATGAGTGATGAGGAAGAAAAGATGCAAGCACAATTCCTCAACCCGTAACTTCCTCTACTATGCGGGTGGTTCCTCTACTTTCTACCACTGACTCACGGGGATTACTTTACTATTGTATTCATTTAAAATTTATTGTATGAATAGGATATTTCCCTCGTTAATAACTTTTGTAGTCCTGACCTTGTCATGCAGCAACAGTACCCCTGAACCAACACCCACACCCACACCCACCGAGCGTTGGAACAAAATCTCAACAGGAGTCGGTAATGTATTGTTGGGAGTTTCCTTTGTCAGTGCAGATGTGGGCTTTATGGTCGGTACGGACGGCTATATCGGCAAAACTTCTGATGGTGGAAAGACTTGGGCAAAGCAAACGAGCGGCACAGCAAGTTTTTTACGTGATGTCTATTTCTCCGATTCTCAAACCGGAACCATTGTAGGCGAAGCTGGATTGATACTCAGGACAACTAACGGTGGAAGCACGTGGACACCGCAAACCAGTGGTACGACAGAACACTTAGTACATGTCCATTTTTTCAATGATAATGCCGGTGTGGCGACGGGGCAAGGCGGAGTGATCCTTAAAACCACCAACGCCGGGGTAACTTGGACAAAACTTACCAGCAATAGCACCGTAGAAATCCCAGGCGCATACATGATATCTGATCAGATCATTCTGGTGGTTGGCTTTGGAGGGCTTATTATGAAAACCACCAATGGCGGCACTACTTGGACAGCAATTGCCAGCGGCACCACTAAAGATTTGCGAAGTATCCATTTTGCAAATGCTACTACTGGTGTCGCGGTGGCGATAGGTGGCATAATATTAAAAACAGAAGATGGTGGACAGAATTGGACAAGCATTACTTCCTCAGGTTCTTCTGCTGACCTTTACAGCGTTTATCTTAATGATGCCAATACAATAACGGCTGTTGGAACTGGAAGAATTATTGATTCCACGGACCATGGAGCAACCTGGAAAACGAAAAGTGGATTTGCTGGCGATCTGTATGCCGTTACTTTTTTTGGAGCAAACGTTGGCTGGGCGGTTGGGCAAGGCGGACAGCTTTACAAGTTTGCTCAATAAATATTGACCATATCGCACTATTAAACTATACGAATCCTTAAAGATAAGGATTGCATGAAAATGAAAGTAACAGATCTTTTGATTATAATATTAGGGATTATTTTTTTGAACTGTAACCAGACTAATTCTAAAATAAAAAAGACCGAAAACGCTTTCTCTGAAAATTCGGACACTGCTTCAATTATTGCAGCAACAGCAATGATTGAAACGCATATGAAAGAATATAAAATTCCTGGTATGCAGATTGCGGTTTCCAACAAGGGAAAACTCATTTGGTCAAAATCTTTCGGATATTCTGATCTTAAAAACAAAATACCTGTTACGACACAGACTTCATTTCGTATTGCAAGTGTTTCGAAGAGTTTAACTGGAGCAGCACTTGGATTATTGTTGCAGGAAAATAAAATTAATCTTGATTCCACAATTAACTTCTATGTACCAACTTTCCCTAAAAAGCGCTGGCCCCTCACAGTTGGACAAATTGCACGTCACATCTCCGGTATTCGGCACTATAATTCAAGTGAGGAAGCAAATAGTTCAAAACATTACAATTCAGTTTCCGAATCCCTGAAGCAATTTGCAAATGATTCACTCTTGTTCAAGCCTGGGACGCAGTTTGAATATAGTAGCTTTGGATATATATTATTAAGTGCAGTGATAGAATCCGTATCCAAACAAGATTTTCCTCAATTTATGGTTGAAAAGGTTTTTTCTTCTTTGGACATGAGGCACACATCATTGGATTTTTCTGATAAAAATATTCCTTATCGTAGTAAATTTTATGTAATAGATGAAAATGATAATCGTGTAGAAGCCCCGTACATTGACAATAGCAGTAAATGGGCAGCAGGTGGTATGATTTCCAATGCAGAGGATCTAGTGAAATTTGGAAGTGCTTTACTTTCAGGTTCATTCCTTCATCCTGATATAGTGAACACCCTATTTACGTCAGCGAAAACAAGTGATGGTAAGGAGACTGGTAGTGGAATTGGTTGGGACATTAAGAAAGATGCCAATGAACGAAATTTAGTTTGCATGGATGGCTCACTTCCCAGCGCTCGTTCATTTATTTTAATATATCCAAAAGAACAACTCGTTATTACCATTCTTGCGAATACAGGAAATTCCATTTTCTTTAATAAAGAAGAAGCAATTATGGTTGCCGATTTATTTCTGAATCCAAAAGGGCTTGACCCAACAGAAGACGAGCAGAAAAATGCCATCGGTCAATACAGCTACTCAACTTACTTTGACGAGGATTCAATTAACGGTAAAATTAATATCTCCAAAATCAATGGTAAACTTTCAGGAACAATGACCATACCAAATCGTTTTTTTAAAGACAGGGTTATTCCAGTACCGGTAATAAGAGTAAACGGAGATGAAATTAATATAGTAGGGGTTCCAGGCAGCTGGATCTTCATGAGTTATCAAAAAAATAAAAAGGCGATTCACGGAAAATGGAGATTTGGACCATTAAAAGGTGACCTGGAAGGCAAACAAGAACAGTAAAATGAGAATTTGGGAAAGCAACTACTCAAATAGGATAGCTCCTAAACATCTTATTTGGCAGGTTGGGCACCCCCGAAGAAATGGCTAATGGTGCACTCTGGCTTTGTTCCGATCAATCAACTTTTGCTATAGGACTAAATTTATTAATGGATGGAGGGTATACACTCCAATGATGATTTTTTATAAAAAATAAATATATGACACGCATTCTACTGTTCCTTTTGATTTCTTCATTTAGCTCTTGTGATTCAAACGTGACCATCCAAAAAATCGACCGACCGTCTGAGGATATTATTGAAGATATTGCTTTTGTTCATGTGAATGTCATTACCATGGAATCAGAGCACGTACTCATGGATCAGACTGTGCTCGTACATAATTCTCAGATTGAATCGATAGCCCCGTCCTCTTCAAACGAAATTTCAACCACCTATTTTCAGATTGATGCAAAGGGTGCTTATCTCATGCCTGGCCTATCAGATATGCACACGCATATTTGGTATAAAGACGATCTGTTGCCCTATGTAGCCAATGGCATTACCACGGTCTTACACATGGGTGGTCCATCCATCATTCTTGACTTTAGGAAACAAGCCCTCAACAAAGAAATCATTTCACCATCCATTTTTGCCAGCGGCTTTGTAGATGGCCCCAATAGCAGAGGTTGGTATGCACGCACCCCGCAAGAAGGCGAGGAAGCCGTATCAGAAATAAAAGCGGGAGGTTGGGATTTTATAAAAGTGTACAACAGCATTCCCTTAGATGCTTATCAGGCACTCATGGCAAAAGCGAAAACGGAGAATATGCCTGTGATCGGTCATGGTGTGCGCGCCCCAGGCATGCAAGGGATTTTAACTTCAGGACAAGCAATGATTGCCCATGCCGAAGAATATCTCTATACTTATTTTAACAACTCAACCGATGAGTCAAAAATAGCAGAGGCAGTAACCATCACAAAAAAGGCTGGTGCTTACGTAACACCTAATCTCTGCACCTACGAAACCATCGCCCGTCAGTGGGGAAATCCAACCGAACTTCAACGATTGCTCAGTTTACCAGAGATGAAATATGTAAGCCCCAAGTGGCGTGATAATTTTTGGATGCAATTTGATTTTGCCACTCGTGGCGGAAATATTAATAATCAGTATGCATTTTTAAAAAAACTCACAAAAGCATTTAGCGATGGTGGTGTGCCACTTTTGTTGGGCACTGATACACCTTACATAATAGGTCAGTCCAATGGGTACGCGATCCATGACGATCTTCGAAACCTGATGGAATGTGGACTTACCCCCTATCAAGCCTTAAGCATTGGAACTAAAAATGCAGGGGAGTTTATCAATAAGTTCATTTCTGGAAGCAAATCCTTTGGCATGATTAAGCAAGGTTACAAAGCAGACTTAATTCTGCTTCAATCTAATCCATTGTCAAATCTCAATGCTCTCAAGGATCGTGTTGGTGTGATGATTAATGGTAGGTGGTTATCTGAAAAGAGGCTAAAAGAAGAAATGGAAAAACTAGCTGGGTCTTATTAGTCATTCTTGGTGCCTGCCTCGCTTCGATAGGATTTCAAAACAACTAAGGAAATATTTAAACTTTAAGTTCCTCTACAAATCATGGAGTTCCTCTACTTTCTTAACAAAAATTCCTACGTAGAGAATCAACCACTCAACTTTTTACCCATAGTTTTGCATCATAGGTTAAATAATCAAATGCTGTGATAAAATTACTACTGACAATACAATTATTCTTCGGCTTTTGTGCGAGTTCCCAATCCTTGACAGATCGGTTTGACAGCCTAATCAATCAGGCTTTTAAGCAAGATGTTTTTTCTGGCAGCATTTTGATAGCTAAAAATGGAAAGCTTGTTTGGCAAAAATCCGTGGGTCTGGCTGATGTGGAGAGCAGCATACCGAATTCAGCAGAAACAAAATTTCAAATTGGATCAATCACCAAATTATTCACTAAAACACTTGTTCATCAACTAATAGAGAAGGGGAAACTAAAAAAAACCGACAAGGTAAATAAGTTTTTTACTGACTTTCCATCACAACTAGAAGTCATCACCATTCAACAATTGCTCGATCATACTTCTGGCCTTTCTAGCTACTATGACGTACCCGGTTATCAGGAGGCTCAAAGTTCTGTTAAATCAACAACTGACATTCTAAGTATTATTAGGAAGGAAGAATTGCAATTTAAACCTGGTCGCCAGGTAGCATACTCTAACTCAGGCTATGCAGTGCTAGCAGGCATTATTGAAAGGGTAACAGGGAAAAATTATAGTGTGGCCTTAAAAGAAAATATTCTTGATCGGCTTGAAATGAAATCCACTAGCTATCATATTGCTAAATACAATGAACTGGGTACAGCAAAAGGGTACCTGTCAAATCAGGCGGGAAAAAAACGTGACAATTCATTTATAATTATTAATGGCGCAGGTGATGGTGGAATTTACTCTACAACTGGAGATATGCTCACCTTCATCAAGTCATTGACGAGTGATAATAAATTACTTCAAGATAAAAGTAAAGTTGATCTGTTTAACTCGCCTCTCTTTTCTGTAAATTATTCTTCGTGGGCTGACTTCCAGAAAACGGGACGGCTAGCCATTGCGGGAGGAGACCCGGGAGTAAATGCAATAGCTGCATTCAATATGGAGACTGGAAATCAGGTTGTAGTTCTTTCCAATTACGATGAGGGTTCTGCTGCTGCGGTATTCAATCGGCTGATGTCGATTATGAATAACAAACCAGTAATGCCATTTGAAGTAGCTCCGGCAAAATTTATTTATGAGTTGATTAGCGCCAAGGGTGGCTCTTTCTTTTCAAAGAATTACAAAGCGGAATTTAAAAAGGCAGGATTAGCGTGGGGCGAGGATGATATGCCATTACTTTATGCCGGGCAGGCGCTACTAGAGGAACACAAATTGGAAGACGCTTTTGAGCTCTATCTGGTTTACACCAATGAATTTCCTCGAATTGTGGTAGCATGGAATGACCTTGGTGATATCTATTTGACTAAAAATGATAAACAAAATGCTTCGCGCTGTTTTGAACAAGCCCTTAAAATCCGACCGGGAAATGAGCGTGCGCAACAATCTCTGAAAAAACTAACCATAAAATAACCGACTATGAAAAAACCCTTAAAAAAAATCATCTTTTTAAATCTTGTAATGCTATTGTCCCTAACAGGTTTCGCTCAAAAGACCTTTCAGACTGCCGAGGCCAATTTTATTCATAAACTCGTTACCACCAAGGGAGCAGCCTATTTCGATAAAAATTTTGAATCTGAGTTCAAAAAGCAAGGTTACACACTGGATGATGATATGATCTTTATTAATGTTGGCGAAGCACTTCTGGAAGAAAAGAAAAACGAGGAGGCGATATCAGTGCTAAAATTTGGGGCACAAAAATTTCCTAAAATAAAGATGTTATGGAACGGCCTGGGCGAGGCATATCTTGAGAAAGGAAATAAGACAGAAGCCAAAAAATGTTTTGAAACCGTTTTAAAAATGATGCCCGATAACGAACGTGCGAAAGAAGGTTTAAAAAAAACTAATGACTAAGTTAGCTGACGGATACATTGATCAACTCACCGGGTGGACAACCATAACAACTGCTAAACTTTAATAATATTTATAAAAACGATGATCACAACTGGTTGGGGCGGCTTATTCCACTCGATACAGAAGTATTTCAATCTGAAAATTATTATCATTCCATTACAAAAGGAGGAGTTATATACGCCTCCATATCTTTTGATCTTTCTGCTGATTGCCCTTTTAAAACCATATTTACCTTTTAAACTATTTCCTCTGACGAGCCTCGCCCCTTGCTTTCGTTTGAATTTTGATTGTTTCCTTATTGTTGACTAGACACATTAAGATTGGAAAAATAACCATCTGTTCCGGGACCAATCCATAAGGCTAATGCACCATTCGAATTTTTAAGTTTTAAATCATTAACGATCAGAGTTGGTTGAGAAGCATTGTTTACATACAACCACGCTTTTTGATTCTCCACTTTAATTTTTAAATGTATCCATTCACCTGGAACCATGTCTGCATAGGTTTCATACATTCCTGGAGTATCTTTTCGCAATACTGGCCAAGTGTAATCAGGGGCCGCCATATACTGCACTGCATGATTTCTTCGCAACTGGTTTTCATCTCTTGCCAGTGTGGGCCGGATGAAAAAAATCTCATACTTCAAAGAATCACCCGTTTGCACTCTGAATGCAAGTCCTATAAACCCCCTGAAGCTTATGTCAGTTCCTGGAATCCGATCTCCGGAAACATCCACTTCAATAGTACCATTCTTAAAAACTATCTTTTTCAAAACTGCCATTTCGGTAGCATTGTAATCACTACCAATTAATCTGACACAGTTCTTTCCTCTATAATTGGTACTAGTAATTTTTACGTTTATAGCATCCATATCTCCTGAAAAGAGCTTTATAGATTGACCATATACAGTAACTGTAGATAAACTTATTAGAAGTATAAATAAATATCTCATACAATACTTTTAGGTTATAGTTTATTGCAACGCATAAAGGTATCCATCCGTAGAACCGAAATAAATGACCCTGTCTTTTATTACTGGTGAAGAAAGTATTGTTCCCTTGGATAATATAATTTCCAACCGAGTTTTAATACCCTTATACTTTTTAATAGCCACTTCTATCAAGCTGTCATTAAAAGTAAAATCAGCGTTTAAAATATTGTATGGATTTTCTCTCGCCGTAGGTACCTGATATGTCCATATCAGTTTGCCTGTAGCTACATCTCTGCCAAACATAGAGCCCCTAAAGTCACCATAATACAAAGTATTGTTGACAATAGCGGGAGAAGAGAAGGCTCCAGTTTCCACTCCTATGCTATATACAGAGTCGCCATTTTGCTTATTCAATGCAACAAATTTTTTACTACTTCCAGATGCATACATTACTTTATTATCGGCTACAACGGGTACCTGACTTATCCATCCCATATTATTATACTTACTCCATATAAAAGTTCCGGTCACAGCATTTAATGCATATACACGGGAGTCACGACACCCAAAATACAATATACTATCAGCGATAACGGGGGAGCTAGTTATACCGGTTTGATTGTAAATAACCGTATCATCTGGTGTTTTATATTTCCATAGTTCTTTGCCGCTTTCAGCATTTAAAGCATGCAGATAGGTATCAAATCCGCCAAAATATACATTACCAAAAGCTAATGCAGGTGAAGAATGAATAATACCATCTGTTTTAAATTTCCATTTTTCCTTTCCATCGTTTTTATCTAACGCATAAAAATATCCATCACCACTGCCAAAATAAACAGTACTTCTCTCAATAGCAGGCGATGATAACCAGAAATCCCATTCATCTATAAACAATGAATCTTTAGGTAACAATCCGTGAATCCCCTTTGCCGAAAAACGTTTTTCGCCTCCTGTTTTAAATGACCATTCTACTGTACCGTCTTTCGAATTTAGTGCATAAAAGTTACCATCATGGCTGCCAAAATAAACCACCCCATTTATAACTGCGGGAGATGAAAAAACGGCACCGGATGTTTTAAATTGCCAGGCCAATAAACCATCAGAAGCATTTATACAGTACAAACTGCTGTCGCCACTGCCAAAAAATAGTTTATCACCTTCAATAGCAACAGAAGAATTTACAACTCCGTTGGTTTTAAATCTCCACTTTAGCCCTGGATTGTTTTTAACTTCGGCAGTAACATAAGTACCCGTGTGTTTATTATTACCACGAAACATTGAATACTGGTTATTGTCATCTTCATTTGAACAGGAATATTGGCAACATAAAATGAAAATACCGCTTATAAACTTTAGTCTTAAATAGCCCATTGTATTTAGTTTATTAGTTAAAAAATTGTAGATATAATTAATTATTTTTTGTAATTTATATCACACTCAGCTGCTAGCTTGCACCATTGCCTTTTTCATTTCCCTCAATTGCCTACTTCACTATTACATTTATTTAAAAAAGACTAGTCAAACTGCCCTCAATTGTTATTTTAACTTTTTCAACAACTCCATCCAGCGGTTGTCGGTTTTTAATATTGCCAAATCAGTGTCGTTTTCAAATTGCCCCTTTCCGTTGGAGCCTAGCTCTATTGCCTTGTCTAAACTGATAAATGCTTTATCCTTTTCATTTGCCAAAGCATAACTGCACCCCTGGTTATAATAGTCGACACCAGTTGGTTGTGACTTCAATGCTTCGCCATAATAAAAAGCGCTTTCCTTGTATTTCTTGTTATAATATAAGGCCATTCCAAGATTAAGATAATTGAACCTGTTCACTGCACCCGTTTTCATGGCTTGTGATAGATATCCTTCTGCTTCACCCGTTTTATTTAATACGTGCGATACCAAAACCAGATCTATTAGTATTCCAACATCATTAGGCTGAAACGTTAATCGCTTTTTTAAGACATTCTCTGCTTCAGCTAATCGATTGGAGCTTTTTAAAGACATACTGAGCACTTCCAATGCACTGGCATCTTCAGGGTGCGTCACTAGCCATTGTTGGGCAAGGTCGGCTGATTTGGTGTAGTCCTGCATATTAAGCGCAGCCCATCCTTCTCTTGGTATTGATTTTTCTCGGGAGGGTTGAACCAGAGGAACCAATTGGTTCTTCCAGAATAAAATGGTCTCTTCCACTACCTTTTTGGATTCCTCCGTATCATCAAACGCATCAAATCCATGGGGTAACCCCGTACCCATCTTGATAGTCCACGGTGCATTGTTTTTTAAAACTTCATTCCAAAGTGTTGAAAAGTTGGCCCGGCGTGTATCGCCTTCTGCCGCTACAAAAAAAACTGGCAGGTCTCTTCGGTATGGCCCTGCCAGCGGAGTACCAAACCCATAATAAAGTACAGCCGCCTTGATTCCCTTATAGGCATTCGCATTCATCAGATACGCTGCGGACTGACCTACATTGGCAGAAGCAGCATAGACCCCCAATCGTTGTGCATCTAAATTGTAATCAGCACCTTTTTCACTCAAATATTTAAACAAGGATTGAAAACATTCCTGAACGCGGCTTCCATCTGTTTCCATGGATATGCCTACAAAACCATTGGCCGCAACAAGCTTTGGCCATGTACTGTAAATACCCCAGGTTTTTAATTTTATATCCTGAGGGTTAAGGCTCTCCCCTATACCATTGAGGAAAATAATGGCCGGAATTCTATCTCCCGGTTTCATATTGGGAGGCATATAAATGTCAATCTTCAAATTCCCTTTGTCATCACTCAAATAGGTGACATCACGTTTTACGACTACTTTCTTCATGTCAGGATGTTCGAGCACTACACCCCAATATCTTGAGTCAAAGGGCGAAAGCGTGGTTGAATTCTGAGCAACTAATTGCAGGTTCAGGGACAAAGTCAGCAATAGCAGTTTACATTTCATGGTCTCATTTTTTACTTGTGTGTTTAAATATTTATTGAGTAGCTCATAAAATTTGGTTTCCCGAAAACACTTTTAAAAAGAACCGTCTTATCGATATTTTTCTAAATTCCATACTGCACTTTTACAAAAGCGAACCATTGCGTCTGAAACTGATCTGCACTGACCTGTAAAACTTCAGTGGTATTGCCATTCGCCTCAATAAGATTCTTAAGTTTCTCTTTGCCCCAGGTTTTTATTATGAATTCTGCATATAAAAACCCTACTTCATAGACGTTCTTATTCGAGAATGAGTTAAGCTCTGCAAGGGTATGCGGCGATTGATTCACCATATAGCGGAGGGATTTTGGTGTAACAAACTGTCTCGCCTCATACAACGCGATCGACTCCCAAAGCCACCGGGGGTTATTCGCAAAGTTGGAATTGATGTTTAACGTGACACAATGGGTAAATTCATGAACAACCACCTTGAGTATATTCTGAAATTTCTGGTCTGGGTGGTTCGGTGAGAGCATGTGAATCTCTGTTGTACTGGTGGCAAGGCCCGTAGCCCACGACGGCAAGTCTGGTACAAGACTGCTAACGCCAGCACGAAGACTGGCTATATTATCATAAAAGATAATCGTAATGGTTGGGATTGAGGATACCGCCAAATCGTTCATGATCCTTTGGAAATTTCTCTCAAGTGTGTCGCTGATGACATGAATGTTGTTGTCATCAAGCGAAGTATAATTGAATGTGAAATATTGAGCGTTAAGTTGCCGGGGTTCAGGAGGGCTTGAATCCAATTTGCCATGCGTGCAACCGCTCAACGCCAGCAGCAAGCAAACCTGAAGAAGGGTTTGGTACATGTTATAATCTTGGTTTGATTACAGTTGCAGGCATTTAGAATTTCACTTCGCTCCAGGTTGTGCCATCCCATTCCCAGGTATCGTTTACATCATTGGGCCATTGAGGGCGCCCACCAAAGAGCACAATTCGATCCCTGTCTTTATCATAGGTCATGTATCCCATGACCCGGGCTGAAGGGCCAGATTCGGACAATTTTTTCCATTCCATTCCATTCCAACCCCATGTATCATGATGTGTCACGCCATCGGTTCCATCGCCACCAAAAAGTATCAGCATCCCTCTCTTTGAATCGTACGTGTAACCTGAACCCGTTCGGGGTCCTGGGCCGCTATCTGAAACTTTGGTCCAATTCTCTCCATCGTATTCCCAGGTGTCACTATACTTTTGGTCAGGGCTTGTACCCATGCCTCCAAAAAGAACGGTGCGCTTACGCTTTGAATCATACACCATTACAAATGCCTGCCTCCCATTCGGACCTGAACCTTTGAACTCCGACCAAGCACTGCCATTCGATTCCCAGGTGATACTATTCACCTGACCACGTCCAGCGGATCCGCCAAAGGCAATTAGCTTGTCGCGATCTACGTCATAGACAAATCCCGATTCAGCTGCTTTCATTTCCGACAAATCAGAAAGCGTTTTCCATTCGTTACCATCCATGATACGCAAATCTCCCAGGCTCTTACTCCCGTTGTATCCGCCGAATGAGTATATTTTGCTTCTTTTGGAATCATAGGCTAACCGTATCCCACTTCTTTCATTTCCCGAATTTGCGACCTTGCTCCATTTGTTTTTGCCATACTTCCAGATGTCGTTATAAAATTTAAAGGATTGGCCGCCGCTAAGCGGGGTACTACCAGAAACCATGAGGATGGATTTATTTGCCTCATCATATACCATTTCATGATGGGTCCGTTTGGGAGGAATATCTTCAGGTGAGGTGGATGTCGGCATGGGTTGGTTTTCCCTCGCGCAACTCAAAATCAGTATGGACAGAAAAAAAATACGGAAATAGAACGTTTCAGTTGGTTTCCTGAAATTGTCAACGCGTAGTTTCATGATTTCCTCCAATTAATTTGAAAATTGAATATTTGTAAAACAACACGATGAAAGGATGCAAATCTTCCGCCCCGACCGGACAGGGAATATAAAAGTGGAATTACCGTCGATTTATTTAGTAGGAGACAATCTGCACGCGGTAATCAAGCCGACATCTTATCCATCCTCTTCTCCCTAAATTTGGAGGGTGTTATTCCCAATTTTCTCTTAAAAATTTCATTAAAGCCCGAAACCGAATTAAAACCGCAATCCAGCGCTATGCCGGCAATCGTAAAATGCTTGTATTTTGGATCTACCAACCTCTCCTGAGCCATGACCATCCGATAATCGTTAATCATCTCCCCATAACTTTTTTTGACTCGCTCATTTATTATTTGCGAAAGATAATGTCGGGTTGTGCCCAACTGTCTGGCCAATAAGTCGATGGTTAGCTCACTGCTTAAGTAGGGTTTCTGTTTCTCCATCACACAGAGTAGCTCAACATAAATCCTGGTGGCCTCCTCCTCTTTGAGGCCTGAGTGGTGATACTTGACAGATGCTTTTAAAACGGGAAAATCACCCGTTGCCTCACTAAAAAAGTAATTGGGTTCAGTCATCACTTTGTAGCTCACCCAATAGATGATGAGTGTAAAGAGGATGAAAATAAATCTCATTTCCTGGTAGGCCGGATAATTTCTATAGAGCAAGGCAAGGGTGATGGCCACCATCATTTCCGTAGCAGTGAGGATCACAATAAATGGCTTGAATCTGGCGAGGGTTTCATGTTTAGAAATTATCTGCCAACAAAATATGCTGTATACACCCAGTATAAGGCACTGCAGTATGGTAGCCCCTAGTAAAGGAAGCCGAACCCACACGAATAAATCAAAAGGAAGGTTCATGTTTTGAAATAGACTTATACCAATCATGAAAAGGAATAAGCCAAAATGAAACAGGTCTTTTTTACTAAACGGAGCAACGTGCGCTTTTGTAAATAAAAAAAGTAAGGGGCCCATCAGATATGGTAGAAAATAAGATAACAAGTACAATTGTTGCAGATTTTGACCCAGCCAGACTTTGCTTACTATTTTAAATGTCATTTGCAAAGCCGCGACCGTAAGAATGAGTACCAGGTAAACTTGAACCAAGCTTCTCTTTTGCTTCCTGGTCAGGTAAACACCCAGTAGGATTCCTTGTAAAAGGCCAAATGCAAGAAGAAATATATATAACTGGCTAGCCATGATCCAATACATTGAAATAAATATACAAATCAACGGAATTAAGTGCTCTTCAGTTTCACGACACTCTTCTATTAATCGTGTCGTTCGTCTAGAATTCTACAGGCGATGTATGGCATTAGCACATGTTCCCGATTTTTGGATTGTAAAAACTTTCATTACACTTTACCCATTCTTTTTACTCAGATTTCTATCAAAAGTAGTTTGGCTGTTATATTGGGATTCAGCATGGCCATTCGCATGGCAAATACATTTCCGTAGCTATGCCCTATCGGGGCCATACTTTCAAAATCAATAAAATTGAAACCTCAGAGTTTGCTGATGGCAAATTCTTTATCCCTCACCTGTGTTTCTCTTGAAAGCGTACTGCCAAGTCCTTAATTTATTTTTTGCTTTTTGAACTCAAAACTATTCGATTTAAAAGCGGGCCAATCCTCTGGGAAGTCAAATCCTACCAGATCTTCTTTCCCCGTTATTGTCAATTCACTATCGGATAATTTTCCGATGGAGATATAGACACCTCCACCATCATGCTTTCTGCCCCAAACCAATTCCTTGTTTTCATTTACATACAGAAAATCTGATTTGGATTTGAACCCAGCCTTAATAATATCAGACTCCATTTGATATCTGCCATTGTTTTTTTTAATCTCCCAGTGAATCTCCATATTGGTTCCACCGGGTACAATCACAACTCCACTCCATTTTCCCAAAAATGGGTTTATGGCATCTTCACTGGGAGAGGGCTGCGACAAACTGTAAGTCACCCGTACATCAGGCTGTTTTGAAATTGCATTCGCTTTTTCTAATAACTGTTGACTTGCCTCGCTTGGCCCATATAGCTTTTCATTTTCTTTGATGAGTTCAACTGCAAGCGTTTTTTTAGATTGCCCGATATTTTGCTTTGCACTTTCCAACAATACTTTTGAAGGAATGGGGTAGGATACCTGGTATTTTTGTTGAAGTACATCATAATACTCAGTTATTTTTTGTAAAGGCCAATCTTTATCTGTTGGCAGATAATCATCAAACAAAAGTTTGAGTCCTTCATAAATGCCTCTATATGGCATTGTTTCATGGGTCTCACCTTCAATCTTAACCTGAGAATAATTTAAGCACCCATTACTCATTTTGATGGTATTCTTCCATCCCAACGAACCTTCTACAGAAACATATTTTAAACGACAGCTTTCCTCTAGTTTCTTTGAATAAAGCTTCTCTATCGATTTTGTAACCGTCATGGGTGCGTCCATAGCAATTACAAACGGAAATAATGCAGGGTTTTGAACGGCTGCATACGTAACGAATAAACCACCCTGAGAATGGCCTGCCAATATATTTAAACCACTCGTAGGAAAACTTTTATCGATATAGGGTACTAACTCTTGCGATAGGAAC
>JBBRON010000019.1:0-93585 GCA_038229375.1 Cytophagales bacterium
TCAAGTCCTTTGCTTGAAAGGAATTTCCCGAGATTGGTTTCTTTTAATGCTTTCATATCGGCTTTGAATTTTCGGTGTAGAGAATCGATAGAAACAAAATGTCCGCAATCTTCTGCCGGCCAGCGTTGCTCGTAAGGTACTGACTCGTCCTGAAAAAAGTTTACACTTTTTGGTTAAAAGTCCTGATTCAAATTTACACTTTTTAGTTAGTCCTGAAATCGCTTTACATTTGATTACCGGATGAAGCGGAAGCGGGCAATGCTGAGGAGCACCCCGCCAGGATTAATCCCGGTCAGATGAAGTAATGAGTCCGTTATAAGGTTTACACTTTGTAACGGATTTGTTTTCCATCATTACTTTTTCTGATTTATGCCTTTTAAAACCTGCCCGCCTTAGCGGGCTATACCATCGAGACCTCCTTTCCTTTGTTCTTCTGCCAATAGTTCGTCCACCGCTTCTTGAGCGTACCGCTTAACTGATGCGCTTGCGCTGGCTTTAGATTATCAATACTTCCATGTGGGCGAAGATGATTATACGTGCTACAAGCAACGGCAACTTCTCGTTGCGCAGTTTCATAATCAGAGAAGACTTCTTCCAGTAACTCTTGTTTCAAAATCCCATTCATTCTTTCTGCTAATGCATTTTCTAACGGATCACCTTTCTCGGTCATACTGATCTTAACTTTATGATATTCCAGTAATTTCACATACTCATCGCAGCAGTACTGTACACCCCGGTCGCTGTGATGTATAAGTCCATCCCGCAAAGGGTTTGAAGACAATGCCATTTTGAGAGCGGCCAGTGGCCCTCGCGCAGATAAATCCCTGCTCAGGCAGAACCCTACAATTTTTCTACTATAGGCATCTGTAATTAATGATAGATAAGCAAAGCCTTCATGGAGATGAATGTAGGTTATATCGCTGACCCAAAGCTGGTTGGGAGCAATGGGAATAAAATCACGAACAATGTGGGGATACTTTTTAAAACGATGTTTCGATAGTGTAGTCACCGGGCCTCTTCGCTTTCGTTTGGTGACCAGCAATCCGCGGTCGGCCAGTAAATCAAACATAGCATCACGCCCAATCTTAAAATGATGATTGGATAAAAAGACTGCCATCTCCTCTAACAATTTCCGGGTACCCATTCGTTTGAGATGTTTTCGATGACGCAAAACTTCTTCGATAATCACATCAGCTTCATAAGCCTTCTGGTGAATGTAATCTATGCCTTGATAGTAGGACTGCCTACTATAACCAAGCAGCAAACAAAGCTCGTTAATACAACGAGGCGTACTTTGTTCTACCTGCTCTACTGCTTGGTGCCAGACTTTTTTCGGATATCGATTTTAAGTTGCTCTTCGGCAATGTCAATAATGGCATTGAGCAACTTGTTATGCAACTTTGCTTTCCGGAGTTCTTCTTGCAACTGCTTTACATCGGTCGGCAACTCTTCTTTTGGAAGGCTTTCATCCGGTTTGCTTTTGGGTTTTACTCTCTTCACAGGCTTTCCTTGAAATTTGGTTACCCAGTGGTGGATGGCTCGGAAGTCAACACCATGCTTGGCCCCCAATTTACGATAGGTAGTATCGCCCAACAAATACTCAGCTATAATAGCTTCTTGTTCCTGAATGGTTTTATCTGATTTTTTCATCTCGTTTACACGTTAATTCGTGTAAACCTATTTCAGGACGAGACAGAGTCTTACTGTTTTCCAGTCCTTCTTCTCAATTGCTGTAGTGTCGGCCTCGTCAAGGTCAGTTTGAATTGAAGATTTCAATGGAAATTTTATTCTGTCCAACTGGAATAAGCTGTCACCAATGAACTTATATATGAAGTTGTCAAAGTTCTCTTTTGATTTGTCATTTATAATAACTCGTCCGGTTGAATCTGTCTTTAAGGTATAGAGTCCAACTTGGTCTTTTTCCATTGTCTCAGTAAAGTCCACAAACTCGTTAACCCAATAGCCAAGTGTAAATGATAAAATCAGTCCAACTACAATCAATATGATTCTTCTCATTCTCTGTCGTTACTTCTTTGTCCAGCGGGCTTGCCTACAACGTTTGTGTTTCTGCAGTGGTGCGCTTCCGAAGCCGCGTCCTGTCCCACGAAACCAAACGTGGAACGAAGTTAAAAACTTATAGCTACACGTCACCGCACCATTGCAGAAACATTTTGTTGGCAGCTGGGCCTTTGACACGAATCTTTTTTGAAACCCTAATCTTTTGTCCCTATTTATTTCTGAAACTCTCAAACAACAATAAAGTTTTTTGAAGCGTGGGCTTTACGAATCTGTCCACTTGGGATAACGAGCCACACTTATTAAGTAAGCTTTGGTTTTGTGTCGGCATGTGCGGCTTGCTTAATGTGTGTGGCGATTTTCGAAGGAGAATTTTACTAAACAGTTTTAAAATCCGTCAAATGCAACACTACTAACCTGGACGTTCTTGCTGGAAGAACCAGTTACGTTTGTCGCTAGAAAAAAAGCATCACCTGTCTGAGCGAGGTTATATGTAGTGTTATTTTTTAAGCTATCTAAAAAGTCAACATAGCCTTTGTCCCATTTGTCAACTGGCTTATAAACCATTCGTCTCAGTAATTTGACGTTCCACGTTTCAACTTCCTTTACAATTGATTCTCCGATTCCGGATTTTTCTGCGAATTTTTCGCGTACCACTTTACATACCTCTACCTTGTCGGTATCAATTATTCTTTTGTAACAATACGCGAAGTCCTTCCCCCAAATTATACCTGTAATATTATTGTACGGGAAATCTATTCTCTCAATAATTTTAAAGTCATTTTGATTAGTTAACGAGAATTTCTTGTTCTTTTTGACTATTTCATTTATTACTTTTTTCCTATTCTCCCCCAATAGCTGAACAATATAATTTACCCTTTCCTTTTTAAGACCATATGGGCTTGTGCTATCGGAAAGATATGAGCTATTACTTTCAGAAATTTTAGTTAGAATCTCTTGGTCAGTCGTAGGTAAAAAACTCAGAATAATTGCTAATAAAAACATAAGATTATCTTATTGGTGCGATTAAAGGTAGAGTTGGAAATGGCAAAGGATTACCAGCCGCATCTAGAAGCGGAATTGGTCCATTAGCTTTTGTATTATAAATGCTTCTTAGGTTGAGTCCCATTTCTCCGCGCATCTGATTTTCAGTTTGACTTGCTTGCCATTCATCCAACTTTAAACCATTATGGTCAGTATTATTTTGTAATCCATTGTCTGAGTCACTGGCATGAGCTAGTTCATGGCCAAGATTAGTTGTTGGATTGCTGTCAAGACCTTTTGTAGTGTTTACAAATTCACCACCTTTTGTTGGATTCCAAGTAAGCGTTCCTCCTGAACCCCCTGCAAGTTTAGCGGCCGCAAACATTGAACCTGACGGACTATTTTTGATTGCTACACCATTGGCTTTGAGGGCATCGTTGGCCTTGAATTCACTGCTTGTCCCTTTAGCAATTTTAAATACGTTGGATGAGGACTGTAAACCGGATAGCATTTTATTTCCAGTAGTCGAACCATTTATTCCATTTAGAGCATTTACACTTTGTTTAAGGAATCCACCAACTTTACCTGAATAATTTGACCCGTCTTTATTGTAAAGCTTTCCATTATCATATCTGATTTCTTGCTTCTTGTTAACTATCCAAACTTCTCGACCATCTGGGTCTATGTGTTTGATAGGGTTGTTTAGAACAAAATTATAGGGTGAGTAGCTATAGTATTTTTCTGACAAGGGGTCTGGCGAAATCCATCTGCTTACTAGGTCAGGCATGAGTGAGGCTTCTGAATAAGTGGTATCGAAAGAGACGAAATACAATAGCTTGCCTGAAAGTCTATTCATTACAACCGTTCCAATTTGAACTATTGTGTCTTGGTCAAAGAACTCTTGATATTTACCATTGCTTAAAGTGGCAACTTTTACCTTATATCCATATGACTCAAATGGTTGTTGAGCTTGTGTGTTAAAAAATGCCAAAAAGGCTAGGAGCGTGAGACAGTTTTTTATTGATTTCATTTCTTATCGGTATTAAATCCTGTAGTAATTTGCTTGTTAACGTACTTCTCCTTTTCCTGACTTAATTCTTCCAGCCAAGTAATGTACATTTCCTTTGGCATCATCCTGTAACCTAACTGATGGATACGAAAATAGAGATTTTCCATCTCATCGTAAAGAATCTTAGCATCTGTAATTTTAAAAACGTCTGAAGGATATTTCGCATTATGCTTAGGCATGTACTTCTCAAACCGTTTTTTCATTGTTTCTGCTTTTAAAATAAGCCCATTCACATAATTAGGGTAATACTCTAAAGCTAAACCGGTGCAATTATCAAGAAAATCTAGACTTGCCGAGTTGCCGAATTTTCTTTCATAACCTTTTGCTAAATCAATCAGGCAAACAGCAATTGATTGTTTTGAACTTAAAGTATCCATGTAGATACGATTCTGAACTGCGCTCAAGTGAACATAGCCGGAGGCCATAATCCATGCATCAATTGGGAAATATCCACTGGTTAATTCAGTATTGAACCAACCTGTCTTTTTAGTGCGATGCTTAATGTAGATATGATTTGGAGCCATTGCGAGATAAGCTTTTGCATTCAATTCTTCACAAAGGATTTTATATAGAAATGGAAGGGAATGACAATTACCCTTAGCTGTTGCCATTAACTTTGAAACAAACATGTTAGTCCAATCACGCTCACCCCAAAAATCGTCAAAGTCATAGGTAAATGGTGTAAATGGCTTTCTTTGATTATTGCTGTCTATTTCAAATGTCTGGCGTTGTTTCATAACCATAAAAACAGACCAATATTTGGTAACTTCTTCTTTGTCTTTATCATCATAGTAGAGCGTTCCAATGTTGCTCATGTCCTTGCATAGCATGACTAAGTGCTGTATGCGATTGTCAAAGGCTTCGTAGCTTAGACCATTATCAACATATGCGTTTTCAGTAATAAAAACTGCCCTTTTGAAACTTATTTTGATACTGTCTTTAAGCATTCCTTTTATTTCAAGAAAAGCTTGCTCATAATACTTCGAAGTGGAAATATTTTGACTCTTTACAAAGAGCGCACACAGGACTAGGGAAATGGTTAAGGCGGTTCTCATTAATGCTGAATCATATTTCTTAGGAGTTTCACACGATTTAATTGCTCCTGTTTATTGGCTTCTTTCTCCATTGACCTTATCCAAGCTTCATACGCATCTGCTGGCATGTCCGAGTAACCCAGGTTCTCTACGTGATTACTTGCGCCAATAGCTTGCTTCAAAACATATTGAGCTTTTTCGTCTTTATCAAATTCAGCCTTTGTTAATCCGTAATGTTTGTACTGTTGAATAATGTAATCTATTAAAGTGGTGTAATAATTCGCGTTTATTTGATGGGCAGTCAGGTTAACAGGGAACTTGTTTATTGAAGTATTCGTGCATTTGGTTACAAAGTCATCGTAGCCGTATTTTCGTGTGTAGTACATTGTCAAATCATTTAAGCATTGGGCTATTGCCTGTTCTTTACTCACTGGCTCCAAGTAAATCTTGTTTTGAATTGCTTCTGCTTTGATGTAACCAGACTGAACCATGAAATGGTCGGAGGCAATCATGCCTGTCGTTAACTCAATGTTTTGCCAGTTCCCTATTTTGTCCTTGAACTTCACGTAGGAATGATTAGGAGCAAAGGCCAAATATGCATCAACTCCGATTTCCTCAGCAAGAATCAAAAATAGTAGAGGCAATGAGTGACAATTCCCTGTTCCGGTCTTCATTAGCTTAGAAACGAAAGTTTTCTTCAAATCCTCCCGTCCCCAAAAATCTTCAAAGTCATAAGTCTTTGGGTAGGTCGTGATATTCTTTTCGAGTAACGGCTCTTTGACTCTAATGGTGTCTGCCATGAACTGATACAGAGTCATGATTTTCCCCATGTTGTCGGTTGGCGATACTTTATCGGTTTTCATTTGCAGTCCAATGACCCGTATAATTTCATTTATTCCTTGATTGAATTTGTCGTAGTTCATTGTTGTGTCGTACGCAAATTCTGTAAGGAATACTGCTCTTTTCAAACTTGACTTACTTTCACCATTCAACATTTTTGTTATCTGGTCGTAAGACTTATAGAAATTATTCTTTCCCTTTAGTCCACTTGGTCTGAAACTGTATTCAATTTGAGGGCCGTCCAGTTCTCTGATTGCTTCTGTAATCAGTTTCTTTTGTTGCTCTTGTTTTTTGATGTACTCGTCAACCTCATTTATTATTTGTCGGTTCCTTTCGTTTGGGTCAAGACTATATAAAGTGTTGGTCAATGCCGGGTTGCCGGTCTGTGTCCCCGCGTTCATTTTAACTATGTCGGGTTGGGAGAATGTGAATGGTTTTGGTTCTTTAATGATTGGTATTTGCCCCGAAGCTGTCAGCGTGACCACCACCAAAATAATTGTCCATGTGGTAAAAACTTTGTTTGTAGTCCTTGTGGGTGGGGAAAGCAAGTGTGTGGGAGTAGCGTGCGCATGGGTGTCAGCGATGGAAGCTACTGCCACACTCTTGCTTTGCGCGTGGTGTGCGGTGGGAAAAAACTTTATTGTTGTTAACCCGCTCTTAATTTGAAGTCCCGAAATAATCACTTTACTGTCAACCGTTATGTTTTTGTTTATCTGTCCAACGAGTCCTTGTCGGTAAAACTAACTCTTTTTTAAAAGGCCTTGCTGCCAACGTCTCGCTATAGGCCACCAGTGGCCTATATATCCTTATTATAACCCAAGATAACAATGTTTGAATGGTGAGACAACCATCTTATTTGACCCAAACTCGCGATTTCTACCGCATCTCTCGCCGCCAGCAAAACAAAATCGGCATAGCCGAAAGGGTCCCAATACATTGGTGAGGCTGCGTCAGGATTAATCATCAAACCTGTATGGCTATTTTAGAACTAAATAAGTACGAGACAAGTACGAAGGTCTTCCTAACATCGATCGAAGTTAAATTGAAGATACATCGAAGCTACATCTGAGTAACACTGAAGAGACACCTGCCAAGGTCCCTATAAAGTCCCTATAAGGTCCCTATAATGTCCCTGTAATGTCCTTATAACGTGTGATGGAAATGACCCGCAATCGGTCAATGCTTGCAGAAAAGAAGCTTTTCCGGTGTCTTCAAGAACAGGCATTAATAACGGGAAGTAGTTTGAAAGGTTCCATCTCAACGAAAAATAATATGCCAGCGGAATAAAACGGTGCCGATAGCAATCAGGAATCTACAACCAAATCTCTCCCAGCACTCTCTTAAAATTCCCTCCTAAAACACCAATGATCTGATCATCGGTATATTTTCTTCTGATCAGTCCTTCGGTGAGGTCATACATTCGCTTATGATGTGCTATGTCATCGATATCGATCTTTTCGCGAAAACCATAGCTGCCTTTGTAACTGGCACGCAATTGCTTGTTGGTTTCCGCGGGCATATCATCATAGCCGTCAAGGTCGATGTCACTGCCAACGCCCACGTGCTCTATACCAATCAATTTCGCCACATAGTCAAAATGATTTAATGCATCTTCAATGGTGGTCGGTTCGCTGGCTTTTACAAACATGCGAACTCCCGTGATACCCATCACGCTGCCGGTCTGCCCAACTTTCTTAATCACCTCATCCGGCTTGCAGCGCGGATGTCCTGCCGTCAGCGCCCGAACATTGGAATGGGTTATCAGCACAGGCTTCTTTGAAATTTCAAAGGCATCCAATGAAGTTCTGTCGCCACAATGTGAAACATCCACTGCCATGCCCACTGTGTTCATTCGCTCAATGATGGCCACCCCGAAATCACTAAGACCATCATCCCTCCTCTCGGTTGAGCCATTACCGATCATGTTGCAGTGGCCAGGCACTTAAAGCACTCCAGGCGAGTAACATCAAAGGATACATTCCCAACTTTGGTAAGTATAAACCTGAACGCGATGGATTCACCTATCATAAAGACGGAGATTACTATATATGTCCAAAGCAAAAGAAAATCGAATTCAAAAAGATCAAAGACAACAATGGTCATGGCGCTAAAGAATACAGGAGCAGTCAAAAGGATTGCGGGCCGTGTCCTTTGCGCACAAGCTGCATCGGCAAAAGTGCGGAAAAGAGAATTATCGATACTATCGACAAGCCATATTACGACAAGATGCATGAACGTTTAAAGAGTCCCTACGCTAAACGAATGAAAAAGCTCCGGCAGAGTACCGTGGAACCCGTGTTGGGAACACTGGTTAATTTCTTAGGGATGAAACGAATCAACGTCCGCGGTATTCAACATGCCAACAAGTGTATGATTATGGCAGCAATCGCTTACAACCTAAAGAAGATGATGAGATTCAAAAAGGAGAAACCGGTATCAGCTGTGATGAGTCTGGAGAAAGAGCTGCTCCATTTTTTCAATTCAATATCTTTTTGTTCCATCCTAGTCATAAAGTAAAAAATCAGGAATTAACCTGACTTATCAACAGAGTTATCCACATCGCTTACAACAAAAAGCAAAAATCCAACTCAACGAACCAGTTATCAACAGAGAAAAAATGATGTAGTCGTGCAACAGCTACTTTTGTTGTGGGGCGTAGGTGTTTAACCGAACTTTTTCTTTAGATCTTGTCGTACGTCAAAAAAGGAAAGGATAATAATCTTTTCTTCTCTTATTCTGTAAAGTATTCTTGTCTGAGGAGAAAGTTGCAATCCCCTAATGTCCCCTTTTTCGATTTGTCCTATTGAAGGATAGTTTTTAAGGAGCGCGAAGATTTTATCGGTTTTTTTAACAAACTGTTTAGCTGTCGCTTCGCCCCATTTATCGTTTATGTAATCTACAATTGAGTCGAAGTTCCGCTCGGCTCTTGGTGTAACAAAAACCTGCATCAATACTTCTTCTTAACAGTGTCCCAGGCAATGAGGTTTTTATCGTCTTGGGACTCCTCATATGATAAGTAGACTTCTTTCTTTTGTTCTTCATTCAGGGTCTTCCATATCTGCCCCTCTTCCACGTCCTCACTTTGCTTTAAAAATTCATAGATTGTCCGAAGTAATTGTTCGTTTTCGATCTTGTCCAAGATCTTATGCAAGTCCGATTTCAGCTCTATTGTCCCCATGTTGCTTGTGTTTGTATCAAATTTAAGAATTTATTGGAGGAATCTCAATACACCTATGTCCCACAACGTTTAGCTATGAAACGTATGCGTTTAAATACCTACATCATTGTCCCACGTTGCGAACGAAATTTAACAGCACACACTTTAAGAACCTACAATACAGCATATGTTTTATAGCTTTTGTTAGCACCTGTTCATTCATGTTCTTCAAAGAATACAATTTCCGTAGTCGGCATTTCGCATTGAAGTCTTTGGAGCTCTCCGCTTTGCAGTGGATTCCAACTTAAATTTATTTTTTTAAGATTCTTCAATGCAAAAATAGAGTTCGGAAGTTTTTCAAGCTTACAATATCTGAGCTCCAATTGTTCTAAACTTTTTACTCGAGACAATTCATCGAGCACTTTACTAAAGTCAAGTCCAGTGTTACCACTTAGGTCTAGGGTTTGAAGCATCTTCAAGGTTGTAATTCCATGTGGTAATCGTGACAAGTTAATTTCGCTCAGATTTAAATGTTGTAAACTGTCGAAACCTTTAAAGGAGCTTAGAATGACTTCATCATTCTGTCGCAAATTAATTGCTTTGAGCTTTCTACAATGAACCAAGTTTTTGGGCAACTCCTTTATGGAGTAATTACCCCATAAATTCAAAGTCTTAAGATTCACTAGCCTGTCTATTTGTTCAGGGAGTTCCGAGATGCTACAGGAAAGCTCTAACGCCTCCAAATATTTCAAGCTCAGTATTTCGGGAGGGAATTCTCCAGAATATGTTTTGTCGGTTATGTCGAGTTGTTTCAAATTCTTAAACTGTCCAATTCTTCTGATATCGTCAATACCAACTATTTTTATTTTTTGAACATAGTCTGCTGCTGGGAGTCCGTCAGAAATAGAATAATATATCATTGATGTATCTGCGGTCACCACTACAGAGAACATCCCTTGAAAATCCGCATCTAATTTCCATGTTTCTTCCAAAGCAATCCCTTTATATGTTAACCTTCCCTTAATGGTGTCCCCATATTCAACTGGATATTTATTGAGTATCAGTTCTTGAGTGGTCGGTATAAAAGGAGTATCACCAATATCACTACTCTTGGTATGACTTACTAAAAAGGATGTATCAAGGATACTAATAGTGATATAATCATTACCATTCCTTGCGCATCCTTCAATCATAATCTTTAATTGCTTCTTGAATTTGTATGCTCGCGCGTAAAATAAGGTATTCCCGCCCGAACCTTTGATGTTGGAGTTGGGCTTCATATAAGATTCGAAGTTCCAACATGCCAAATAACTTGTCGTGTCCGGTGTCCTAGTTTTTTCAATAGCCGTATCAATAGCCAATGTTGTCGTCAAGTTGTTACTAACTTTAGTACAACTAAACAGAATCACTAAGAAGTAAATTGGTAATCTTTTCAACATGAATGAATTGGTGCCAACGTTTTGCAGCTACAAGAAGTTGGCGATTTCGAAGCACTAAACTGTCTGCCACCACAAAACTTGATACGAAGTACAAAGCTTCATTTAACCACCGAACCGCCAATTTTTTGTAGGTGCTGTTACCTGCTGGGCTTCTTTTCGGTCGAAGGTCGGTCGTGTAAAGTTTGCTCTGTCCCTGTGCGTTGGCTTGCACGCTCTTTTTATTTTTGAGCCTTGGCTTTGTGTTGCTGAAAAAAATAAAATGTGCTTGCAAATGCGATGGCGTTATGTGTATTTTACTCTCCAATCTAAATGGTCTTTGTTTATGAAATTGGGAATAATAATTTGTCTTGGAATTTTGCTGTAATTATTTTTCGCTGCTGCAACTTCTGAAAGAATAATTTCTCCAGTCGGTAGCAATCTCAAATGTCTGCTGTCAAAAAGCTGATGAATGTCTGAACGCAAGCATAAACCGTTTTCAACTTTGTCTGAACCGTTATACTGCACATCAATTATATGTGATGCTTCCAAAACATTTTCTATACTTACTCCAGTTATGAGACATGTTGAATTAAATGCAGTTAAAATGTTTTTCCTAAAAAGGTTTTGATATGGTCTTTCAAGAACTTCTCTTGTAACTCGCTTGCGTTCTACGTTTGCAGGGATTTGAGTTTCACGAATTGTCTTTACAACTTTGTCAAGGTCCAGTTGAGCAAATTTTAATTTATGAAGCTCGATAACTTCTTCTTTAGAGATACTTGCAAGCAAGTATTTTTCATTCTCATTTCCTTTTCCAGTCCGAACAACATTACAGAAACCATAATTGCTGAGGAATAATAAAAATTCTCTTGCTATTCTTTTGTCGTTAGAGTTTGGTGCACAATCAGGCCATTTTGAAATATCAATCAACCCTTGACGATGTTGAACAATTGCGTCCGAATAATTTACTAATGGTGCTTTAGCACCAGCAAGTGGAATAATAATTTTCACAAGTTCAAAAGGCGAAATGTATGCTTCGTTTGAACCGTATCTTTCTGCAATGTTTCCTAACACGTCAAGAACTAATTCAAGTGGTTTTATTTTCAAACCTGCTGCATCCCAATCGGCTGTATCTTCAACAATTCGTTTGTTTGGTAACTCTAAAGTTTTTACGACTGTGGTTGCGAATTCTACTTGTGTTATTTTGCCTGTTGCAAGCAATTGTCCGAATGGACTAACCATTACTTTTCCGTGTGCTTCTTGGAGTAAACCCAATGCTTTCCAATATTGCCCTGAATTTCTAATTAAGTTTCTGTCCTGTGTTCTGACTAAATCAACCTTTGATTTTGTTTCTTCTTGAACTATCGCCAATCCGTCCATAATTTCTTTTGAACTCGGTGCATAGTTTTGAAAATGATTGAAAACACGAAGCACCCCAAGAAAAACTGGTGGCTCGTTTAGAGATTCGGTAGGAGTGAGAACAGCCCACCGCCACTTATAATTGGGGAACGGCTTTGCTGGAGGCTTTATTAACTGCATATTTTTTAAATTCTTTTGGAAAGATTGAAGCAACTGCAAAAGCTAACATTGGTGGAACTGCATTTCCGATTTGTCTGTATGCTGATGAATTTTTGCCTTCAAAGATAAAATCTATTGGAAAAGATTGTGTCAATGCTAATTCTCTCACTGACATTCTTCTGTGATTATTTGGATGATGTAAAACAACTACTCCACCTTTTTCATCACCTCTCGCTGTAACGGTTGGGGCAGGCTTATTCGGGTCAATTGCTCTGTTACCTATGTAGCCGTTAAACTTTAATTTGAACTTTGAACAAGTGTGGTTAATCAAGTTGTGTTCTTCTTCGGGTTCGGGAATATTTTTCAAAGCATCGCCAATTGAAACCCAACTTTTTTTATCACTGAATAAATTTGAAACATCTCCGTGCGTTGGTTCAGGATGTTCTAAATTAAAATCAACATCGTTTCTCACTCCTAAAATAATTACTCGTTCTCTTCTTTGTGGCACTCCAAAATTTGCAGCGTTGAGAACTTTGTATTTCACTTTGTATCCTGCCTTTTCAAAATCTGAAATTATCATTTCAAAAACTTCTCCTTGCATAAAACTTAAAATACCTTTTACATTTTCTGCTAAGAAAAATTTTGGTTGCTTGTCAACCAAAACTCTAAGAAGTTCTAAGTAAAGTTTGTTTCTTTCGTCACCTTCGCCACGACTTGTATTTGCAACAGAAAAACCCTGACAAGGAAAACCGCCAATTAAAATATCGTGTTCGGGAATTTCATCAGAAGGAATTTTAGAAATGTCCTCGCAAATAATGTGGTCGCCAATATTTTTCCGATAGGTTTTTACTGCATCGGCAAAATTATCATTAGCCCAAATAATTTTGTGTCCCGCTCTGATAAAGCCAAGGTCAAGCCCACCAGCACCTGAAAAAAGAGAAACTACTTTCATACTAATACGGCTTCAAGTTCTTTTAATTTTTTTCCTAAATGTTGTCCGAATAAAACGGGAACTGCGTTTCCAACTTGTCTATACATTGAACCCATTGAACCTATAAATTCAAAGTCAAGTGGAAAAGTTTGCACACAAGCACTTTCACGAACACTCATTCGTCTATGGTTTTCGTGGTGTTGAATTGCACAAACTCCGCCTTTACCGTTTCCTCTTGCAAGAATTGTCGGGGAAGGCTTATTCGGGTCTGTTTCTCTATGTCCAGTAAAATTTCGGTTTGTGATTTTATACTTTGAATAAATGTGATTTTTCAATTTTGATTTTGGTTCGTCAGGTTCGGGAATACCTTTTAGTGCTTTTGAAATGCTTACCCAATTTGTTTTGTCGTGTGTTGGTTCTGGAAATTGAAAGTCTGCTTCTTCAGGTAAATCTTTTCTTGTTCCCGCAATAATTACCCTCATTCTTGATTGAGGAACTCCAAAATCAGCTGTATTAAAAGTTTTGTATTTTACTCTGTAACCAGCATCCGAGAAATCTTTTACGATTTTTTTAATTACGTTTCCGTTGTCTAAACTTAAAATACCTCTCACGTTTTCCGCAAGAAAATAGTCAGGCTTTTTATTTTTGATTATCCTGTAAAACTGCTTGTAAAGTTTATTTCTGTCATCGTCTGCTGCTCTCAACATATTGGCAAGGGAAAATCCTTGGCAGGGAAATCCGCCAACAACAACATCACAGTCTGGAATTTCTTCCGACTTTACTTTTGCAATATCGTTACAAACAATATGGTCGCCAATATTCAACTTGTAAGTTTCGCAACTATCGGCATCGAAGTCATTAGCCCAAATTATTTTGTGTCCAGCTTTTACCAAACCTAAGTCAAGTCCGCCAGCACCTGCAAATAATGATACAATTTTCATAGTCTATTTTTTATTGGCTTTGTAATATTTTACTTTTTTCTCGGCAACTCGTAAAGCTTGTGTTGCACAATCTTCGTCCGCAAGTTCATAAGCGATTTTTTCGCTTAGAAATTGAACCATTAGTTTCTTCCTGTCTATTTCTAAAATTTCAGAAAGCTTGCCAATGTTTTCTTTGCTTGGCTTTCTGTCGCCTTTCTCAATCTTGCTCAAGATTGCTTGGTCAATGTCTAAAAAAGCAGCAACCTGTCGGAGCAACAGTCCTTTAGATTCCCGTTTTGTTTTTAATATCTGTCCTAATGTTTCCATTTGTCTAAATTTGCTTGACAATATTTGTCAAATATAAGTAGTCAAATTAAAACTACAAAAAGTTAAATGTAAAAGTTATTAACAGAGTTGTGCGTCACAGTAGGGTGGTGGGTGGGCTTGGGTGCAGTTGGGCAAAATTAAATGTGCTGCAATTAGGGTCGGCTTGTGCGGTGGCATTGCAGCTCTTTTAATTTTGCGAAGCGTTGGTATTTAGTCGTCCGATGTCAGCACAAATGTTTGATGTTAGCACGTCCCCCAGCCTTGCAGGTAACGTCTCGCTATCGGCCACCAGTGGCCTATATATCCTTATTGCACCCTAAGTATACACCTAGATATGCTAATCCTAAAGTAACTATACAGGTTGACTTTACTATTTTTTCCATCGTTTTTTTAGGGAATCCGAACGAATTAAGGTGACGCAGGCTTAACAAGATCAGGCATCAAGAAAGACAAATAAATTTCACTCAGTTTTAGTTTCACGAAATTACCAGACACACACTGGAGTCCGTGGGAAGCAAAATTAATAGAAGGTCGAGTTCTGTCTGTCGTCGGTGTTTTCACGGACTTCTTTCTCCTCCTGCAAAACTAACAAGGATTTACCAAGGCACTTATCATCACTCGAAGCAGTTGGTGAACACCAACCATAGGCAAATTTCCTTGGCACGCGACGCAATCGTCGTATCATGACAAGGAAATCACCAAAGTAAACCTCATCGCTTCAGCAAGGTCTCAATATCATAACGAATACCATTCTTAAATACAACTTCAACGCTCAGGGCATCTTTTATATTCTTCAAAGGATCTCCTTTAACAATAACAAGATCAGCAAGCTTACCCGCTTCGACTGTCCCCAGATCTTTTTCAACTCCGATCGCTTCAGCTGCATACGACGTTGCCGAACGTAACGCCTGAAAAGGTGTTAGGCCCGCGTCAACAAAATTTTGCATCTCTATTTGTAAGCTCAATCCATAGGTGATAAAAGGAGAATCTGTACCTGCCGTAATTCTCACTCCCGCATTGACCATCTTCACCAACGTCTTTTCAAGATCATCAAAACCATCGGTGCTTCTCACCGTTGCCATTTGTTTGATGAAGGCCGATACACTTGATACATATTCCTTTGTATACAAAGCATTGAGCTGACGATTTCCCGAAACCTCAGGATCGGCCAGCCACTTCTCTGAGAAACCTCCGTATAATGCCACGGTAGCCGTCATATTCATTCCTGACTTAGAAAGAATTTGCACAACATCATCATAGTTTCTGTTCATTGCCGTGAGCTTCGGAGAATACCCCCTCCTGCTTGTAGCACTCATATGCTCGACTGCATCTACTCCATAGGCTGTTGCGGGATATATCTCATGGGATGATACCGGAATTCCATGCTCATGGGCAAATGCTGTGGCGCGTTTTTGAAAATAATCCGGAAAGCGCACATAGGTTTTAATAAAATCATACTCAAGTGCCGCAGCTTTCTTTAATTCCATATCCAGTTGAAGAGGCGTAGCAACAGTAGAAGCAAGTTCATAGTAAATGCGTCCGCCTTCTAACAAGGGTCCCGTGAAAAATTCACGTGGCCCAATTCGTGCTCCACTGCTCCATGATTCTTTTCGTTCAAGGGCATCGAACGGATCTCCTCCCGTTTCACGAACAGAAGTGATTCCATACGCCAGCCAGTTCCGTCCAACCATTTCACCCGCCGATCCATTCTGATGCGTATGCATTTCAATTAATCCCGGCATGACTGTCTTGTCGGATGCATCGATCACGGTACCGGTTCGACCAGCTTTGTGAGGTACAATTTCTTTAATGCGATTGCCCTCAATCACGATGTCCATATTCTTCTGGTAGGTCGCGGACCGGCCATCAAAAATTTTACCAGCATATATCACGTATGAATCATGATTCTTCTTTGGTGTCCATTGAAGAGAAAGTGGAATAGTCTCAATCATGCCATCACTCAGACGCACTTTTTTAAGATTATCGGTGGCGAGAAACACCAATGACTGTGAATCTCCTGTCCAGCTCGGTGCATCAGACGACTCATTGGTTAATCGCGTGGCAGGACCAACAGGTTGCCCGGTAGCATCAACGGTGATTACCCAAAGAACTCCGTCGAGCAGGTACGCCATCTTATGACCATCCGGCGACCACAGCGGACCACTTTTACCACGCTGGCCGAGCGAACGACCTTCGACCGGCGTAACAAAACGCGATGCATCTCCATTGATTGGGACAATCAGAATGCGTGATAATCCTTCCCGGAACCTTGATGAATAGGGTTGAAGGGCTTCTAGTGCTACCAATTTTCCATCCGCTGACCATGTCGGTTTTCCGGGTGTAAATAGTGCCTTATATAATGTCTTGCTCACACCGGTTTCAAGATCAATAACCTGAAGTGTTGACGTTCCAAATCCGACAACGCCATCGTTCAGAATGAAAGCAATTTTCTTTCCATCAGGAGAAAAAGATGGCTGCAATGCATGCCTGTTAAGTGTTGTAATCTGTTTTTCCGACCCGCTTTGAATATCCCGAATCCAAATATTCATGTTGGTTCCGTTGCGATCCGACACGAACGCAAGTTTTTTTCCATCGTGCGACCATTCCGGATCGATATCCATGGCAATGTCTTTTGTTATTTGAGCGGGCTTAGGATCACCTTGCTTCAACAACCAGATATCTCCCAGGGCTGTGAATGCAATCGAATTTCCATCCGGCGATACAACGGGACCGAATACTCCAAGCACTTTCTTTGGGGCTTCGCTATCGAAATCCCTTTGCCGCTTTTGGTAAGTGGGCTTAAGCAATGTCAATGCCGCAGTGAATGGGATCGATGACACGGGCTTATCTAATACTTTCCGTTGGATCTTTCCGTCACCGGTGTAGATCAGTTCTTTGTCCGAAAGCCAGGTAGCGCGAAATTGAAACACATCTTCGTTCTCAGGACTAATTGTTTTCAATTCACCCGTTGCTACGGTGACAAGTACCAAATGACTTTTTCCCTTATCGAAAGCGTTGAACGAGATGATTTTTCTATCCGGGCTCCAGGCTGGAGAATTAAATGTTCCTTTTAATGGCACAATTAATTTCTCTTCACCGGATTCATTAATAATCCAAACTCCTCCTTTAGGTCTTACCGAAATAAAAGCAATTTGCTTACTGTCGGATGCGTAGGAAGGATGATAATCATTCGCCGGGTCGGTTGTGAGTTGTTTGAATTCGCTGGTTGCAACATTCATTTCCCAAATATCATAGTTGCCTGAACGGTCGGTGGAGAAAACGATTTTTGTTCCATCGGGCGACCAGTGTGGTTCGCGTTCGTCAAACATTCCAAAAGTGATTTGCTTTAAATCCGATCCATCTTTATTAATCGTCCAGATGTGATAACCTCCATCGCGGTAGGAATGAAATACGATCTTGCTTCCGTCAGGTGACCATGATGGCTGTCGCTCATCCCCCATTCCATCGGTTAACAATTTTACTTCTCCTCCCTCGATCGACACTGTTCCGATCGTTCCCTGAAGATCAACGGCAATTGTTTTAGCATCCGGTGAAACGGCTGCTGCCATGTTCGTTCCTTCATGAACAGTGATTGGTATCTTCGTTCCTTCTTGCGGAAAGGCAACGGTAGAAATAAATACTAGGAGTATACCGATCAAACGTATGGGTAACGTCTGATCAATCCGGAATACTGGGTGACCTGACTGGCGGAGAATCGACATAGTTTATTATTATTTTTTTGCCGGAGGTGGCAGTTTAGATACAGCTTCTTTTTGATCAGGTCGCACGGTAGGATATTGGATACCCAATTGCTCCAGATACGTTTTGTACTTCGCTGGATTGTAATAGGTTGCTTTCAACTTTGGCGCGTACTCGCTCATGATCTTTTGATTGAGGTAGATTGCCGGATTATCTTTTTCACCAATCAGCGGCGTGTACTGGATGTCCTTAGTCTGCTCCGTGCGATAATACGCCCAGGCATTCTTAAGAATTTCTGGTTTCAATAACATATCAAGCAACGTCATGACTTCGGCCTTGGCTCCATACACGATACCCTTATGAGCGATGGGGGTTGCCATCGAAATAGCATTGCTCCAATGGTGTCCAGGAAGCCCGGGTATATTGGAGGGGTATCTCAGGACAATGGTTGGAAGTGACCAACTGATATCAGCAATATCATCTGATCCACCGCCCATTGCCATTAGTTGGCGACCCATTACGTTCACTGTTCCGACAGGTGTTGGCAATCCAAGGGTATCAAGTTTTGTGGCAAGACCTTCAATTTTCGGAGCCTTTAATTCAATCTGAGAAGCTTTAGCCAATAGTTGATCTTCTTCACTCCATGTCGGGAGCCCAACTTTTTTGATATTATCATACATCGCTTCGGCTATAGGACGATTAAAGTGCCCAGGCCACGCAGAGCCAAGTACATCATAGGTGAACTTTGTGTCAGTCATTAACGCGGCGCCTTCTGCCATCTTCACTCCGATATCATAAAGTTTCTTGATATCGGGATACGTGCGTTCACGGAAATAATACCAAACGGCAGCCTTCGAAGGAACAACATTGGGTTGATCTCCTCCATCGGTAATCACATAATGAGAACGCTGAGTAAGCTCAAGGTGCTCGCGTCTGAAATTCCAACCAATATTCATCAACTCAACGGCATCAAGAGCACTTCTGCCCCGCCATGGAGCACCAGCAGCATGGGCCGCAGCGCCTTCAAAATTAAAGCGTACTGATACCAGTCCGTTGTTTCCGGCGTCTCCATAGGAAGTTCCTAGATTATTGCCAACGTGAGTAAAAATACAGGCATCAACGTCTTTAAAATATCCGGCACGAACATAAAACGCTTTTGTACCAACCACTTCTTCAGCAACACCAGGCCACAACATGATGGTACCCTGAATCTTTTCCTTCTCCATGATCTTCTTCAGCGCCAATGCGGAAATAATATTTAACGCTTGTCCCGAATTATGACCCTCTCCATGTCCGGGCGCTCCATCAACGATCGGGTCATGATACGCTACGCCAGGTTTTTGTGAAGCCTTCGGAATGCAGTCCACATCAGAGCCTAATGCAATCACTGGTTTACCACTTCCCCATGTGGCAATCCATGCAGTAGGGATACCCGCCACACCTTTTTGAATCTTGAATCCATTTTTTTCCAACAGGGTGGTGAGGTAGGTGAAGGTTTCATATTCCTGAAAGCCCAATTCTGAAAAACTGAATAGCATGTCATTGATTTGCTGACCAAGCACTGCATTCTTCTCAACTTCCTGAGCGGCATCAGCTTTCAGTTTTTCAACCTGACGAAGTTCAGTTTGTGCAAATGAGTAGGTAGTCAACGCCAGCGTTAGGATACAGCAGATAATTTTTCTCATGGTAGGATCAGTATTCTATTTCTTGGAAAGTTCTTTCTGAATTGCCTCTTTCTGGTCAGGACGGATGGTAGGATATTGGATACCCAACTGTTCAAGATAGGTCTTGTACTTAACAGGATCATAATACAACGGCTTCAACTTTGGCTTAAATTCATCCATGATCTTTTTGTTAAGGGTGATGGCAGGAATATCTTTCTCTCCAATCAACGGAATATATTTTTGTTCCTTGGTTTGCTCATTGGTGTAATAGTCCCACGCATCTTTCAGGATCTGAGGCTTCATCAACAAATCGATTAGTGTCAGCGCTTCGGCTTTTGCACCCGCTATGATTCCTTTATGAGCAATAGGCGTTGCCATAGCAATGGCGTCCGACCAATGGTGACCCGGAAGATTGGGGATATTCGAAGGATACGTAAGTACGATGGTTGGCAATGACCATGATATATCTGAAATATCATCTGATCCGCCGCCCAACGTATACAATGTGCGTCCTCCCATAATTACAGGCTTAGTGTCATACGGCATGCTCATCGTATCAAGCTTGACGGCGAGACCTTCAACTTTGCGCGCCTTCATTTCGATCTGGGTCGCCATGGCAAGGGTATTGTCTTGCTCAGTCCACTTTGGCAGACCTACGGCTTTAATGTTGTCATACATAACCCTTGCCATTGGTTTGTTAAAGTGACCTGGCCAGGCTGATCCAAGAATTTCATACGTAAACTTCGTGTCCGTCATGAGAGCAGCACCTTCTGCTGTCTTTATTCCCTTTTCGAAAAGTGCCTTGATAGCAGGGTACGTGCGTTCACGGAAATAATACCAAACCGAAGCTTTGGAGGGCACAACGTTTGGCTGGTCTCCACCGTCAGAAATCACATAATGTGACCGCTGTGTAAGTTCCAGGTGTTCTCGTCTGAAATTCCATCCAATGTTCATGAGTTCCACAGCATCGAGTGCACTTCGTCCTCTCCACGGCGCACCGGCAGCATGTGCAGCGGCTCCTTCGAAGTTGAATTTTGCAGAGATCATTCCATTGTAACCTGCATCTCCATAACCTACTCCAAGATTGCTCGCTACGTGAGTGAAAATACACGCATCAACATCCTTAAATACTCCAGCCCGAACGTAATAAGCTTTTGTTGCCAGCAATTCTTCGGCAACACCAGGCCAAAGCATAAGAGTGCCTGATATCTTCTCGCGCTCCATGATTTTTTTCATCACAATAGCGGTGACAATATTCAACGCTTGTCCGGAATTATGGCCTTCGCCATGGCCAGGTGCTCCTTCTATTATAGGATCGTGGTAGGCAACACCAGGTTTTTGCGATGCCTTGGGGATACAGTCGATGTCAGAGCCAAGAGCAATAAATGGCTTCCCTGAACCCCACGTCGCTGTCCACGCGGAAGGAATTCCCGCTATCCCCTTTTGAATTCTAAATCCATTTTTCTCGAGAAGTGTCGTGAGATACGTTTGTGTTTCAAATTCCTGAAAACCAAGTTCAGAGAAACTAAACAACATGTCGTTGATCTGCTGACCAAGAGCATACTGTTTTTCAACTTCCACAATAGCTTCAGCTTTGAGTTTTTTGATTTTATCATCCGACGACTGGGCGCTAGCCAGACACGGTAAAAGAAGAATAAGCAATAGAAGGATTTTGGGTGACTTCATGCGGTTTAGGTTTAGTGCGAGAAGGTAGAGACTTTAATATCAGACTCCAAAGCCTCTTTTATGAATGGTTTTAAAAGGATTTTTTTGCGCGTCGACAATAGAACTTAGTATTTTTCACACTCGGCATCTTTAGGACTTTCCAAAACTTTTCCTTAACCTTATTTCTCATTTAGTCCCTAAAATTAAAACCCATGGCAGATAAAAAATTGAGCGGTCAAACCGCTTTGGTGACCGGGGCAAACTCCGGCATCGGTGAAGGAGTCGCGCTTTCATTAGGCGAGGCCGGTGCAAACGTGATCGTCAACTACGTTTCAAAACCAGAAACCGCTCAGGTGGTAGTTGAAAAAATCAAGGCTTTTGGCAGTAAAGCAGTGGCTATCAAGGCTGACGTAAGCAATGAACCGCAGGTCATCAGCATGTTCCAAGAGGCTGTCAAAACGTTTGGCACCGTTGATATTCTGGTAAACAATGCGGGTTTGCAGAAAGATGCCAAGTTTGACGAAATGACATTGGATCAATGGAACATCGTTATGAATGTAAATCTCACAGGACAATTCCTCTGTGCCCGTGAAGCCATCAAAGAGTTTTTGAGAAGAGGCCCTGTCCCAGAGCGGTCAGCGGCCACTGGGAAGATAATTTGCATGAGTTCTGTACACGAGCTTATTCCATGGGCTGGTCACGTAAATTATGCTTCATCAAAAGGTGCCATCCGCATGTTTATGCAAAGTCTTGCACAGGAATACGGAGATCGCAAGATCAGGGTAAACAGTATTTGCCCGGGAGCAATACAAACGCCAATTAACACCGATGCATGGAACACACCAGCAGCGCTTAATAGCTTAATGACATTGATACCCTACAATCGCATCGGCGTGCCTTCCGACATTGGAAAGCTTGCGGTGTTTCTTTCATCAGATGATAGTGATTATATAACCGGTGCAAGTATCTTTATCGATGGTGGTATGACTGTATTCGAAGGTTTCGCCACAGGAGGGTAACCGATCACCGATCACCGATTACCGATTACCGATCACCGATTACCGATCACCGATTACCGATCACCGATTACCACTTACCGATTACCTTCTTACTCCTATCGACCAATGTCTAACAAACTCGTTAACTCAGAACAGGCACGTTTAGATGAAAACGCAAAGAAAGCGGTACCGCTTGTAAAATGGGGCCCCTACTTGTCTGAGCGTCAATGGGGGACTGTTCGCGAAGATTATAGTGCCAATGGGGATGCCTGGAATTACATCACCCATGACCAGGCCAGGTCAAAGGCTTACCGCTGGGGCGAAGATGGAATCGGCGGTATTTCGGACACGAATCAAAATCTCTGTTTCGCACTTGCGCTTTGGAATGGGAATGATCCCATCTTAAAAGAGCGATTCTTTGGATTGACGAACAGTGAAGGAAATCATGGGGAGGATTGCAAAGAACTTTACTATTTCCTTGATAACACTCCCACTCATTCGTATATGAAGATGCTGTACAAATATCCACAGCGGGCGTATCCTTATGAGACTCTTATCAATGTGAATCGTAATCGCGGAAAATCTGAGAAGGAATTTGAACTTCTCGACACAGGAATTTTCGATGACAACCAATACTTTGACGTGTTTATCACCTACGCAAAAAATGCAGCCGAGGATATTCTTGTTGAAATAGAAATTATCAATAGGGGAAAAAAAGCGGCCGAGATCACTGTTCTGCCAACGTTATGGTTCACCAACCGGTGGGCATGCGGAGATCTTGAATCCAAACCTTCCATAACTCTTCAAAAGAATAAACAATCATGGGGTACGGTAACTACCGAGCACGAAAAGCTTGGGAAGTATCATTTCTATTTTGAAACGCCCGACATGACGCTATTTACAGAAAATGAAACTAACCAGGAGCGTCGGTATGGTGTACCCGACAACACATCCTATGTCAAGGATGCTTTTCATCGGGTAATTGTTAATGGCCAGAAGGAAATTCTTTTTGCGAAGGACGACGGGACCAAATTTGCACCCGTGTACCAAATGAATGTTAAGGGCAAAGAGAGCAAAAAAATCTTATTGCGCCTGAGCAAGGAAGAAAATAAGAACCCTTTTGCAGGAGCGGCTGACGTGTTCGCACAACGTCTGAAAGAAGCTGACGAGTTCTTCGCAAAATTTGTGCCGGTGGGTGCCACCGATGATCAGAAGAATATTCAACGCCAAACATTTGCCAGTCTTCTTTGGAGCAAGCAATACTTCCATTACGATGTTGACAGATGGCTAAACGGTGATCCGGGCCTTCCCCCACCTCCTGAGAGCAGAAAGCACGGCCGTAATGCTCAGTGGAAATATCTCAAAAACGAGGACATCATCTCAATGCCAGACACCTGGGAATATCCATGGTACGCAGCATGGGATCTTGCTTTCCATTGCATACCGATGTCGCTGATTGATCCGGTGTTTGCTAAAAACCAATTGCTGCTGGTTATGCGTGAGTGGTATATGAATCCAGCTGGACAAATACCAGCGTATGAATGGAATTTCTCCGATGTTAATCCTCCCGTTCACGCGTGGTCGGCGTTATGCGTATATCGTATTGAGAAAACCATCAAGGGAACGGGCGACATTGACTTCCTGAAAAGAGTTTTTCAGAAATTGCTGATCAATTTTACCTGGTGGGTAAACCGCAAAGACGAAAACGACAACAATATTTTTGAAGGGGGATTTCTTGGATTGGACAACATAGGTGTATTCAATCGGAATGAAATCCCAAAAGGTGCATTACTGGAACAAGTGGACGGCACCAGTTGGATGGCGATGTATGCCCTTAACATGATGGACATTGCTCTTGAAATTGCTGTCGTCGATGTTTCATTTGAGGACGTAGCTACAAAATTCTATGAGCATTACGTGCTTATCGCAGAATCCATCAATGAAGCAAAACTCTGGGATGAAGAAGAAGGTTTCTTTTATGACCTGCTTACCATGCCCAATGGCGAAGGAATCCCTCTCAAAGTCCATTCAACGGTTGGACTCAGCGTCCTTTTCGCTGTATCTATTATAGATTTTAAAAAAATAGAAAAACTTAAAGACTTCAAGAAGCGCATTGAATATTTTAAAAATTATCGTCTTAAAACAGGAAAGTACCTGCCAAATGAACAAGTAAAAGAGGGCGAGAATATTCTGATCTCATTGGTTAAGAAGGAAAAACTCGTGCGTATCCTGCAGAAGCTATTGGATGAGAATGAGTTCCTGGCTGAAGGCGGAATCCGGGCGGTTTCCAAATTTCATGAAAAGAACCCCTACTTTATTAATGTAGCGGGTGGTACCTACAGCATCGGATACGACCCCGGAGAATCTACCTCAGGGATGTTTGGCGGCAACTCCAACTGGCGCGGACCAATATGGATGCCAACTAACTATCTTCTGATTAAGTCATTGAAGAAATACTATCAGTATTATGGTGAGTCATTAAAGCTGGAGTATCCAACAGGCTCGGGCAACTGGCTTAACCTGGAGCGTATCTCTGATGCGTTGGCACAACGTGTGGTTACCATCTTTGAAAAAGATGCGTCGGATAAACGTCCTGTTCACAGCGATCACTCGGAATTCTATAGTCGCGAGGAAAATAAGGAACTGGTACTGTTCTATGAATACTTCCATGGCGATACCGGACGTGGAGTTGGAGCTACTCATCAAACCGGGTGGACTGCAGTGGTAGCGGAATTGATTAATGATGATGCGTGGGAATGGGAGTAAACATCTGACCTATGAACTTACTCGGAAAAATTCTGGCCTTCCTCCTTCTGCTATCGGCGCAATCTCTCCATTCACAAACCTTTACTGTTCACGATACATTCGACGATAACCGTTACAATTGGTGGACCGGCGAATCAGGTTCGGGATCCCAATATATCAAGGGAGGAAAGCTATTGATCGATATCCCTGAGAACGGATGGATCATTTCCATCACTCCCTATGTTGAATTTGAAAAAGATTTTAAAGCTGAAATGACCTTCCGGCAAACGGCCGGCCTCGAAGATAATGGGATCGGATTGCTCTGGGGTTACAGTAAAAAAGAAAAAGACGAGAACTCGTTTACTATAACTGCCAACGGGAACTATATGATTTCGTGCAGTGATGCAGAAGCCGGAAAAAAGATCAAGGGAGTCGAAGAATGGATTAAGACTGACCTGGTGAAACCGCTCGGGCAAACCAATCACCTACGGGTAGAACAAGTAGCCAAAACCCTTAGTTTTTATATCAATGATAAAAAAGTAGCAACGATTCCCGCCTTTCACTGGCAAGGCAGAGGGGTTGGAATTGCTTCCTACACTAAAATGAAAGTTGAAGTTGACGAATTTGATTTCGTTCAGAGTAATCTTAAGATCAACCTACCGGAAACGTTAACAAAGGGACTCGTAAAAGAAAACCTTGGTCCCGCTATCAACACAGCCGCCGATGATCTGATGCCACTGATCACGGCAGATGGACGTAAATTATATTTTGGAAGGGAATACTACGAAGGCAATGCGGGCGGCAAAGAGGATGGAGAGGATTTCTATCTATCCAATCTGGAAGGTGATAAGTGGAGCCTGGCAAAAAACCTTGGGAGTCCGATCAATACAACCGATGTGAACAACATTATCTCAATCAGCACTGACAACAATCTTATTTTGTTTGCTGACGGCACAAAATTTTTCACGAGATCAAGAAGTGAAAAAGGCTGGGGAGAATCACAGGACATTGGACTTTCCTTTGTGAATGAAGCCACTCATTTTGAAGGAAATCTCTCCGCCGATGGCAAGATCATAATCTTTACTTTAAAAAATTCCGACAATCTTTTTTATGATAAAGATGAAGATGAACGGGACTTGTATGTGTCAATACAAGACCGTTTTAACAAGTGGAGCAAACCTCTCAATTTAGGCCCGACCTTAAACACGGCACTAAATGAGATCTCTCCTTTCCTTGGGGCAGATGGCCGGACACTTTATTTTTCTTCCAACGGCAGACCCGGCTACGGCGATGCAGATATCTTCATGAGCAAACGAATTGGAGACAGTTGGACAAACTGGAGTCAGCCCGTTAACCTTGGTCCTGAAATTAACACGCAGTATTTCGACGCCTATTACGTACTGCCCGCCTCAGGAGATTTTGCCTACCTGGTTTCGGCTCAAAACGGTCTTGGAAAAAGTGATATTGTCAGGATCAAATTGGCGAAAGAACTCAAACCAGAACCAGTTGTACTCGTGAAAGGAAAAACACTTGATGCGAAAACAAAGCAACCCATCAGTGCCAGTATACTTATTGACAATCTTACCACAAGTCAGGAAGTTGGAGAAGCCATCTCGGATCCCAAGACTGGTGACTTCCAGATGATCCTCCCCTCGGGTTCCAACAATGGTTTTCATGCCGCCGCAGCTGGTTATCTATCGGTAAGTGAAAACATGGAATTGGTGCAGGTCGATAAATACACAGAGATACAAAAAGACCTGTACCTGCTGCCAATTACAATCGGCCAGACCATTCAACTCAACAACGTGTTTTTTGAACAGAGTAAATCCGTTCTTAAATCAGAGTCGTACCCGGAACTTGACCGTTTGATAGCGATCATGACAGAAAATACTACATTGGAAATAGAGTTAGGCGGTTACACTGACAACGTCGGGAAGCCATCCAGCCTCATAGCCCTATCGCAGGATCGGGTTAATATTGTTAAAAAGTACATGACGGATAAGGGAGTTCCTTCAAAGCGCATCACCGGCAAAGGCTATGGACCGGCCAATCCACTCGTGAAAAATGATACAGAACCTCACAGAAGAATGAACCGTCGTGTGGAATTTAAAGTCACCGGGAAATAGCAGTAATTTTTAGTTGTAAACTAATTGTTAATTCTGATTGCCTCATGACTTTTTATTAGCTTCGCCCGTTAATTCCACCAATGAAGCTATACGAACAATATCCACTGTCCCTCACCAACTCGCTTAGCGGCAAAAAAGAGAATTTTACTTCCGTAACTCCCGGGTTTGTCGGAATGTATGTGTGCGGCCCCACCGTATACAACAGAGTGCATCTTGGAAACGCCAGAACCTTCCTGTCGTTTGACATCATTTCACGCTACCTGCGATTTCTCGGATACAAAGTAAGGTATGTACGCAACATAACTGATGTAGGCCATCTCGAAAATGATGCGGATGAAGGTGAAGACAAGATTGGCAAGAAAGCCCGTATCGAACAGCTTGAGCCAATGGAGATTGTGAAGAGATATACGGAAGATTTCCATTCGGTAATGCGTCAGTTTAATATCCTTCCACCGAGCATTGAGCCATCCGCTACAGGTCACATTGTAGAACAGATTTTGATTACTAAAAAGCTGATTGACCTTGGACTGGCGTACGAGATCAATGGGTCGGTTTATTTTGATGTGAAAAAATACAACGCATCCCATCATTACGGAATTCTCTCAGGACGCAACATAGAAGACCTCATGGAAAGTGGACGCACCCTGGATAGTCAGGACGAAAAGCGTGAGAAAATTGACTTTGCACTTTGGAAAAAAGCATCGCCCGTACATATCATGCGATGGCCCTCGCCATGGGGTGATGGATTTCCCGGCTGGCATATTGAATGCACCGTGATGAGCACTAAATATCTCGGCGAGACCTTTGACATCCACGGTGGTGGCATGGATTTGAAGTTTCCACATCACGAATGCGAAATCGCTCAGGCTACTGGCGCCAATGGTAAATCACCCGTCAATTATTGGATCCACTCCAACATGCTTACGGTGAATGGACAGAAGATGAGTAAGTCGCTGGGTAATTCTTTCTTGCCTTCGGAATTGTTTAGTGGAAATCATCCAATGCTTGAGAAAGGATTCAGTCCTATGACCGTACGGTTCTTCATGCTTCAATCACATTATTCTAGCACGCTTGACTTTTCAAATGAAGCATTGGTCGCAGCAGAAAAAGGTTACAAAAAACTTACCGCTGCATTGACAGTCATGAAGACTATCGTTCACCCTGGTGATTCCAAGCCTGAAAAAGAAATTAACGACACATTGAAATCACTGGCAGCATCATGTTATCAAAACATGAGTGATGATTTTAATACTGCAAAGACTCTCGCCGTATTATTTGAAATGACCTCCAGGATAAATGATCTCAAATCCGGCAACCTGGCAGTTGATAAAATTGAAGAGTCCGTTTTTGAGACTTTCAAAGGGGCTTACATCGGTTTTATGGAGGAGGTTCTCGGATTAAAAGAGGAAACTTCCAATGATGACAAACTCCTCGATGGAACCATAAACGTCCTGATCGAGTTAAGGAAAAAGGCGAGAATCGACAGAAACTATGCCCTATCTGATAAAATACGTGACGATCTCAAGGGAATCGGTGTACAATTGAAGGATGGGAAAGACGGGGAGATTACGTACTCAATTGAATAACATCGGCATTGGGCACTATGCATTAACGCACCAGACCATAATTGGTGGGTAGTCAATGCGCCAAACCCTAGAAAATATTCTATGCTAAAGAAGCTCTTCATACTTCCAATAAAAATCTACCAGGCAATCCTGTCTCCGTTGTTAGGCTCCGGTTGCCGTCATCTACCTTCTTGCTCACAGTACACAATTGAAGCAATTCAGGAATGGGGTGTTCCAAAAGGTATCTGGATGGGCGCTAAAAGAATAGCACGATGTCATCCGTGGGGAACCAGTGGATTTGATCCGGTGCCCAAGAAAGAAAAGTGATCGGCTGATAATCAGTGAACTTTTGATCTGAGGGAAATTATAGCTCCCGCCACCGATGGCTTCGATTTACCGGCTCATGAACCCTGTCTTTACTTTTGGTAAAATAAAATCTACTTTAGGAGTTAAATATTAATTTCTCCTCATGCCTGATTTTCAAATAAAGAAAAATCCTAAAACATACGACGTTTGTATTGTCGGATCCGGTGCTGGTGGTGGTATGGCCGCTTATATCCTGGCCAACGCTGGAATCAAGGTTGCCCTGATTGAAGCTGGTCCGCTATATGATCCAGCTAAAAATGTAACACAGTTAAAATGGCCGTGGGAATCCCCCAGACGAGGTGCTGGTACTACTCTGCGGCCTTTCGGCGATTTTGATGCAGCCTATGGCGGATGGGAAATAGAAGGTGAACCCTATACGCGTAAAGACGGAACAAAATTCGATTGGTTCCGATCACGCATGCTAGGCGGCCGGACAAATCATTGGGGAAGAATCTCCTTGCGATTTGGGCCGAAAGATTTCAAGCGCAAAAGCATCGATGGGCTCGGTGATGATTGGCCAATCGGTTATGATGACATAGCTCCATTTTATGACAAGGTCGATAAGCTCATAGGGGTATTTGGAACGAAAGAAAATATGCTCAACGAGCCGGACGGAATCTTCCTCCCTCCTCCCAAGCCACGATTGCATGAATTGTTTGTAAAAGATGCTGGCACATCGCTTGGCATACCGGTAATTCCATCACGACTCTCTATACTCACAAAAGCCCTTCCTGACAATAAAGACAGAAGTGCGTGTTTTTACTGCGCTCAGTGTAGTCGTGGATGCACAGTTTATGGTGATTTTTCTTCTTCGTCTGTACTGGTAAAACCTGCATTGACTACCGGAAACGTCGATGTGATACCAAATGCGATGGCGCGTGAAGTCCTCACCGACTCGAACGGCAAGGCGACAGGAATCTCTTACGTTGACAAAAATGATCTTCAGGAGTATCAGGTATCAGCCAAAGTAGTAGTGCTGGCAGCCAGCGCCGGCGAATCAGCCCGATTGTTATTAAATTCAAAATCAAGCAGAAATCCTAACGGACTTGCCAATTCCAGCTCTGTAGTCGGTAAATATCTCCATGATTCAACTGGGGTATCAATGGGTGGAATTATGACAAAGTTGTTTGATCGTCAACGCTACAATGAAGATGGTGTTGGCGGCTTGCATGTGTATTCACCCTGGTGGCTTGATAACAAGAAACTTGACTTCCCTCGTGGATATCACATCGAGTACGGTGGTGGTATGGGAATGCCCGGATATGGTTTTGGATTCGGGATGCAGAACCTGAATGGAAAATATCCTGTGCGCAACGGAGTCAAAAAAGATGGCGGTGGATACGGAGCCTCGTTAAAAGATGATTACCGTTACTTCTATGGAGCATCTTTTGGAATGGCCGGTCGTGGCGAAGCGATTGCCAGCGCTGACAACTATTGCGAAATAGATCCAACCACGGTTGATAAATTTGGAATACCAGTTTTAAGGTTCCATTACAAATGGAGTGATTATGAAATAAATCAGGCAAAACATATGCAGGAGACGTTTCAGGAGATCATTCATAAAATGGGAGGTGAAATCACCTATGGCGTAAAAGGAAAAGAGGACAATTATGGTCTCGAAGCTCCGGGAAGGATAATCCATGAAGTCGGAACTGTGCGAATGGGAAATGATCCAAAAAATTCTGCGTTGAACAAGTACAACCAGGCTCATGACTGCAAAAACTTATTTGTAGTAGATGGAGGTGCCTTTGTTTCACAAGCTGACAAGAACCCCACATGGACAATTCTTGCATTGTCAATGAGGACTTCAGAGTTTATTATTGACGAATTGAAGAAACAGAATATCTAAAAGTGTTAATCATTATTCAAAAATCGTAGGACCGTTTATGGTTGACGATTCAAGAATAAATAGTAGCAGATAATCATTAATCTAAAACGACTTATGGACAGACGTAAATATCTAAAGACTCTCGCGGTCGGAACCCTTTCAACCGGCGCCCTTCTCGAATCATGTGCCCCGGCAAAAGAGGAACCTAAGAAAGAAGATACATCCGTAACCGATGCTGGCCCTGCCCGGCAACCGGATGAGATCGCTCACTTTAAAAAGATCTCGTCCGAGAAGTTCTTTGACGAACATGAAATGAAAACAATTTCGCTGCTGGCTGACATCATCATACCAAAAGATGAAGTTTCGGGTAGTGCGACGGACGCAAAAGTCCCTGACTTCATTGAATTCATTGTAAAAGACATGCCAAAACATCAGCTTCCGATGCGCGGTGGACTGAAGTGGCTTGACATTCAATGTCTGAAACGTTTTGAACAACCATTTTCTGCTAGCTCAGCTCAGCAACAGATCGAGATCGTTGATGAGATCGCATGGCCACAAAAGGCAAAGCCGGAAATGGCACAAGGTGTTGCATTCTTCAATCTCATGAGAGACCTCACGGCTACTGGATTCTTCACAAGTCAGATCGGTATTAAAGATCTAGGATATGCCGGCAACCGCCCGACACAATGGGATGGCGTACCTCCTGAAGTACTGGCTAAGTACGGTGTGAAGTATGATGAGAAGATTGAGTACGTTAAGTTCGAGGGGTAATAGTCCAAATGACATTTAAACAAAGGCAGTTGACCACGTGTTTTGTTAATCGACAGTTGTCATCTGCTAATTTTATAAAAGTAACAACAGCTATTAAACATTAGCAACGAAATGAAATCGAAAACTGATTCTTCAAGAAGGAACTTCCTAAAGACACTGGGCCTTGCCACACTGGGTTTCACCATCGTTCCCCGTCATGTACTTGGAAAGGGATTCACGGCACCTAGTGACAAACTTTATGTGGCAGGTATCGGAGCAGGCGGCAAAGGACAAAGCGATATTGCCAATTTTGCAAAAAGCGGCAAAGCAGAAATTGCTTTTCTCTGTGACGTAGATGATCGACGTGCGGCGACGTCAGTGAAAGATTTTCCAAAAGCTAAGTATTATAAAGATTATCGGATAATGCTCGAAAAGGAAAGCAAACACTTTGATGCTGTGAGTGTTTCCACCCCGGACCATAGCCACGCAGTTCAGGCAATGGCCGCGATGAAACTCGGCAAACACGTGTATGTGCAGAAGCCACTCACGCACGACATCTTTGAAGCGCGGATGCTTACCGAAGCAGCAAAAAAATACAAGGTCGTAACTCAGATGGGAAACCAGGGAGCATCGGGAGATGGCGTGCGGCAATTAACCGAATGGTATAATGCAGGTCTTATCGGAGATGTACACACCGTCTATTGCTGGACAGACCGACCTGTGTGGCCGCAGGGAGTTGCGTGGCCAACAGAAAAAGCACCTGTACCCACAGAACTTGATTGGGACCTTTGGCTTGGCACAGCGCCGGCACGTGATTACGTAAACAAACTTGTTCCATTTAATTGGAGAGGCTGGTGGGATTATGGCACAGGCGCGCTCGGTGACATGGGATGTCATCTTATAGAGCCACCGTTCAGGGTACTTGGATTAAACTATCCTACCGATGTGACAGCGAGTGTAGGTAGTGTATATGTGGATGAATTCAAACGTGGCTATTTCCCTGAGAGCGGACCTCCTTCTTCTTCTGTTGTCTTTACGTTTCCCGCCAGAAATGGAAAGTCTGCCGTAAAACTTCATTGGACGGATGGTGGTATTCAACCTGAAAAGCCAGAGGAACTCGGACCGAATGAAAAGATGGGCGATCTTCAGGGTGCTAACGGAGCAATCTTCATTGGAACAAAAGGAAAAATGATGTGCGGCGTCTATGGCGCGCAGCCTTCCCTGATTCCAACATCAAAAAATAACGAAACGAAATTGGCACAAACCATTAAACGTGTACCGGGCGGCTCTGAAGGTCATTACGCTCAATGGGTGGAGGCATGTATTGCAGGCTATGGCAAAATGGAAGTCAGTTCCCCATTTGAAATTGCAGGCCCGTTGACAGAAACAATCCTTATGGGGAATCTGGCAATTCGCAGCAATGATATTCGCCTGCCAAGACCGGACAAAGCCGGTCAATTCGATTATCCGGGAAGAGGAATTAAACTACTCTGGGATGGCGATAACATGAAGGTTACAAACTTTGATCTTGCCAATGCATTCGTCAAGCGAGAGTACAGAGCACCTTATTCACTTTAAAAGTCTGAATGAACAATCGGGTAAAAATTCAGAAAGAAGAGATCTTATCAAATAACTGGTATACTCTTAAGAAGATCACGTTCGACTACCAGAAAAAGAACGGAACCTGGCATAATCAAAGTCGAGAAGCATATGACCGTGGCAATGGCGCGGTCATATTGCTTTACAACAAAACTCAAAAGACTGTCATCCTTACCCGCCAGTTCCGCCTTCCAACGTTTATCAACGGCAATCCCGATGGCATGCTGATCGAAGCGTGTGCTGGCCTCCTTGATAAAGACCATGCGGAAGTTGCCATCAAACGCGAAACAGAGGAAGAAACAGGTTATAAAATAAAGGAAGTCATCAAGATCTTTGAAGCCTACATGTCACCTGGATCTGTAACCGAGATTCTCTACTTTTTTGTTGCGGAATATTCTAGCAATGAAAAAATTACAGATGGTGGTGGAATTGAGGATGAAGATATCGATGTACTTGAGATTCCTTTTGACAAGGCACTGTCAATGATAACGTCTGGTGAAATCAAAGATGGAAAGACCATTATGCTCTTGTATCATGCACAGATACATATCTTTGCTGGTCAAAGGGATTAATTTTATCGATTAGCCGAAAGCCACGAAAGTTTATTGCAGATCATCAAAACTAGAATGCCCACGAAGACCTTTCGGATCACTACGGACTCGAAGCAATGGTCTAGTTTGGGACTAAAGCAAACTAAAATGATGGTTAGACGATCAAGAAATATCCTTGCGTACACTTTTGTAATGGTTCTGTTCTTAACCTCGTGTTTAACTTCGGAAAGCCCAATCATTTTTGACACACCTCAGCCCGAAGGTGTAGTTAATGAGAAATACTTTCCAGAAATACTAATTGGGACCTATCTGGATCCGCAAGATTCAACTTTGCTCTCAATAACCAATGGATACCTCATTACATCAAGTGATAGTAACTATTCCGGACTCCTCTCCGATTCGGATGGACTTGATAAAACTATTTACAAAAAAGATACTTCATTTTCTTGGGTCGGTGTTAAAAGAAAATCTGATTTCACAATTAAGGGTGATTCATTGTTCGAGCATTGGATATACATTGACACAATTTTCCGTTTTAAAAAAAATATAATAAGAAAATTTAAAGGGTATTACTTTCTGAATACCCAAGTCGGGGCAAGGCCGCAATGGTACGTCAGGAAAGTGGGTCTGACAAAAAACGGATTAATTCTAGGATGGATATCAGAAGCCGATTTAACCGAGTTGGTTGAAGTGGCCTTTTTGCCGTTAGACACAACAAACACCTTTACGACAATTCAAGAGCCTGAAAATGTACCTAGAAGGGTGAATGGGCATAAAGCAGATCAATTCTATTTCAAGATTGACAACGATCGTTAAGTTTACAAAATCTTCCCGTTCATCCACCCTGTTCTGCAAACCAGTCTCTCAAGGATTTAAATTTGCAGAGCCCGCTTTTAGCTTTTAGCTTTCCGCTTTTAGCTTCCTCTGTGCTCAAAATAGACAGCCATACCCACATTCTTCCAAAAAAGATGCCCAACTGGACAGAAAAGTTTGGCTATGGCGACTTTATCTACCTGCAGCATCATCGAAAAGGGTTTGCCAATATGATGCGCGGTAATCAGTTTTTCCGGGAGATCAAGGAAAATTGCTGGAACCCCGAGTTGCGAATCAAAGAGTATGAAAAATTCGAGACACAGGTTCAGGTCGTCTGTACAATACCAGTCATGTTTTCGTATTGGGCCAAGCCTGCCGATTGCCTCGACCTTTCCAGGTATCTGAATGATCATCTCTGCAAGCTCGTGATCAAACATCCAAAGCAATATGTCGGCTTGGGCACGTTGCCAATGCAGGACACCGAACTGGCAGTTAAAGAATTGCAACGATGTAAAAAAATTGGACTTCACGGCATACAGATTGGCTCCAACATCAATGATGAAAACCTAAACGAAGAACGCTTTTTCCCAATTTTCGAAGCATGCGAAAAACTTGGAATGGCCGTATTGGTTCATCCCTGGAACATGATGGGAGAAAAGAGTATGTCGCGTTATTGGCTCCCATGGCTGGTGGGGATGCCAGCTGAAACCTCCCGTGCGGTATGTTCAATGATTTTTGGCGGGATTTTTGAAAGACTCCCTGCCTTGAGAGTAAACTTTGCACATGCGGGAGGATCGTTTCTGCCTACCATAGGCCGAATTCAACAGGGTTTCGATTGTCGTCCGGATCTAGTGGCTATTGACAATCCCATAGATCCGAGAAAATACCTCGGAAAATTCTGGGTGGACAGTATCACACATGACTTACTGATGCTTGAATACGTTATAAAAATGGTTGGATCGAAGCGCGTAACACTGGGCTCCGATTATCCTTTTCCTTTGGGTGATCTCGAAATAGGAAAATTTATTGAAGACTCCGACCTTTCAAAGAAAGTAAAAGAGGATATTTTCATGAACTCAACACTGGAATGGCTGGACATTCCAAAAAAACGTTTCGTAGAATGAAGTATTTGCTACTTATTGGTTTTGTCTTTCTCTTTCTCAATTCATTTGGTCAGGATGCCGAACGAGAAAAGATCCGTGAGAAAGAGCAGCAAAGAGAATTTGAACGAAATCGACAGATCCGTTCACAAATGGATTCTGGCATTTATTACCTCGATCGCGAAGAGTACGCGCTGGCTGATGTAAAACTGAAATTCGCCTTAAGCAATATGAGAAGTATCCCGTCGGAACTTACCTTTTTCTTTGGAAAGAATTCATATTTCATAGGCAAGTACAAGCAAAGTGTGGACTGGCTCACGAAATACATTCAGTTGAAAGGAACCTCCGGCCAACATTCATCCGAGGCTGCAGAGATTTTGAAAAAAGCAGAGCAGGGTCTTATTGAAGAGCGACAGCTTGAATCACAAAGAGCGACGGAAGTACTATCACGCGACTACAACATCGACTGTGGGGCGTCAGGTAAAGTCACTTGTCCTGTTTGCAACGGCTCTACGGTCATTGTCAAAAAAGACTATCTCGGTGATACGTATAAGACATGTATGTATTGCCATCAGAAGGGGTTTCTCACTTGCGACGAATACAATCTGCTGCTGAGGGGACAACTGAAGGCGAGTAAGTAAGAGGTGAGATGAAAGAGGAAAGATGGAAGATGAAAGACAGAAGACAGAAGATAGAAGATGAAAGATGAAAGATGGAAGATTAGAAGATAGAAGATAGAAGATAGAAGATGAAAGATGAAAGATGAAAGATGAAAGATGAAAGATGAAACATGGAAGATGAAAGATGAAACATGGAAGATGGAAGACAGAAGACAGAAGATAGAAGATGAAAGATGAAAGATGAAACATGGAAGATTAGAAGATAGAAGATGAAAGATGAAACATGGAAGATGGAAGATGGAAGATGGAAGATGAAAGATGGAAGATGAAAGATGGAAGGTGGAAGATGAAAGATGAAAGATGAAAGATGGAAGATGGAAGATTAGAAGATGAAAGATGAAAGATGAAAGTAGAAGATGAAAGATGAAAGATGAAAGATCCTGAGTCCAAGAAATCCCTGTATAACAAGACCGACAAGCGTGTGCTTAAGCAAAAACTGCACAGCATGCCTCAAAACCGGCTGACGCTTTCGTTTTATAAATATCATCAGATAGCAGAGCCAGAAGCGTTCAGAGATTCCCTTTACTCAACACTGGTTGAACTTGGAGTATTAGGAAGAATTTATGTTGCTCAGGAAGGGATCAATGCACAGATCAGCGTTGATAAAGACAATTTTGAAACGTTCAAAAGCACACTTGATAGAATCGATTTTCTGAAAGGCGTTCGTCTGAACATCGCTATCGAAGATGATGGTAAGTCGTTCTTTATTCTCAAGATTCAGGTCAAGAAAAAAATAGTCGCCGATGGACTAAACGACATAAGTTTTGATTCGTCGGATTCCGGCACACATGTCTCCGCAAAGGAATTTAACAAACTTACTGACGATCCGGATACCGTTGTGGTGGATATGCGCAATCACTATGAAAGTGAAGTGGGTCACTTTGAAAATGCTATCTGTCCTGACGTCGACACCTTTAAAGAATCGCTGCCGATTGTTGAGAAATTACTTGAAGACAAAAAGGAAAAGAACATAGTAATGTACTGCACAGGTGGAATTCGTTGTGAGAAGGCAAGTGCCTGGATGAAGCACCGCGGGTTTAAGAATGTATTTCAACTTGATGGCGGCATCATAGAATATGCCCGACAGGTAAAAGAACACCAGCAGAAAAATAAATTTATCGGAAAGAACTTTGTCTTTGATGAACGCCTTGGCGAACGAATTTCGGATAAAATCATAAGCGTTTGTCATCAGTGCGGCAAACCCAGCGATAACCACACCAACTGCAAAAATGAAGGTTGCCATCTTTTGTTTATTCAATGTGAAGAATGTGCAGCCAAATTCAACGAGTGCTGCTCTGTAGAATGTAAAGAGATAATTGCATTACCAGTTGAAGCACAGAAAGAATTGCGCAAAGGCAAAGCACAGGGAAGAATGGTTTATAAGAAAGGTAGGTCGGAGAACTTAAAGTTCAAGAAGGGAATTGAAAATTAGATAGTAGTAGAATTTCGATATCCAGTTCGCGCTTCAAAGTTCCAGTTTCAAATTTTCAATTACCATTTTGCAAACACCAATGATTCGCATAGGTATTATCAACGTCTCAGACCGCGCAAGCAAAGGCATCTACGAAGACATTCCCGGCAAGGCGATTGTAAGCACACTCAATGAATACCTGAACAGCAAATGGGAGAAGGAATACGCCGTGATCCCGGATGAAAAGGAACTAATAAGCCAGACACTCATCGACATGGCCGACCACAAAGATTGCTGCCTGATCATCACTTCAGGGGGTACCGGCCCCTCTAAACGCGACGTCACTCCTGAGGCTACGGAGGCGGTTTGCGATAAAATGATGCCTGGGTTTGGCGAGATCATGCGCACAGAAAGCCTCAAATTCGTGCCCACAGCCATACTTTCGAGACAAACGGCCGGAATCCGCAATAAAACGCTCATCGTAAACCTTCCGGGAAAACCACAGGCAATCCGGCAGTGCCTGGACGCTGTTTTTCCTTCTATTCCATATTGCTTAGATTTGTTGGAAGGGCCCTATTTGGAATGTAACGATTTGGTTATAAAAGCGTTCCGCCCAAAAAGTAAATAAACGTTTTGCATGGCAAAGATTAAGTACTACTACGATACGGAATCCTGCAAGTACATACGGGTGAAAACTTCCACTGGTGATATTGTTCTCAACGCATTGGGAATATTTTCGCTTACCATTGCGATGGCCGTAGGTCTGGTTTTTCTCCACAGCAACTATTTTGAGTCCCCCAAAGAGGTTAGACTTAAGAATGAAGTTAAAGAGATGGAATTCTACTTCGAAGAACTTCAGAAGAAAGTAACAAGCCTTGATAAAAATCTTGTTGATATGTCCTACCGGGACGATAATATCTATCGAGTGGTTCTGGGATCGGAGCCAATTGACAAATCAATCCGTGAAGCCGGTGTAGGCGGGGTTGATCGCTATGAAGACATTAAAAATAAGGATATCGATCACGAAGATGTTATTTTGAAGTTGAATGAATCTCTCGATAAACTTCGTCGCAAAGTTTATATCGAATCAAGATCTCATGACGAGATTGTAGAACTTGCCCAGAACAAGGAAAAATTATTCGCTGCTATTCCCGCCATTCAGCCAATTCCAAAAAAACAAACAGTAGTACTTGCTTCTGGTTTTGGCATACGGATCCATCCTATTTATAAAGTACGAAAAATGCATACTGGCATCGACTTCGCAGCACCCATCGGTACTCCGATCTACGCTGCTGCTGATGGTGTAATCGACAACGTTGAAATCAGCTTTACCGGCTATGGCAAAAAAGTAGAGATCAACCATGGCTTTGGTTATCGTACTCGCTATGCCCACATGCACGCATTTGTTGTGAGGAACGGACAACATGTAAAACGCGGTGAGTTGATTGGCTTTGTTGGTGACACCGGACTGTCAACCGCCCCTCATTTACACTATGAAGTTTTCATTAATGGCGCGCAGGTGAATCCAATTCACTATTTCTTCAACGACCTCAACCCTGCCGAATACGCGAAAATTATCGAACTCGCGTCCATCGAAAATCAAAGCTTGGGAATGTAATAATTCCGGACACAGGCGATTGGGAGATTGCTCAATCTCCTCTGCGTATCAATACCCGATGCCCAATCTCTTTTGTTGGTATGATAATTTCATTTTAGAATGATAAATTAGCGCCTGTTTCCAAGCAATCATGAGGTTAACACTGGCGATCGGTTTTTTTGTTGCTGTAAATACCATGGCATTTTCCCAAGGCTGCAGCGATGCGGGCTTCTGTACAATGGGGGCCATGAAACCTGACCAACCCTACAATAAGAAGATCAAATTCAAGCTAAACACAATGGAGTTGAGTTTCTATCGCGGAACAACGACCCTCACTCCTATTATTTACGTAGCAACCGCCGATCTGAATTTTAGTCTCAATAACCGCACAACCCTTCAGGTAAAGATTCCCTTTCAGCATGTGGAAGGGCAGTTGGCAAAAACTTCGGCGATGAGCGATATATCGTTATGTTTTACCCGCAATCTTATTTCCAGTGATCGCTTTGACGTGAATTTGTCCTTGGGAGCAAAAATCCCAACCAACAATTCAGACTTTTCCACAGCTGAGGGCAATGCCTTACCAATGTATTACCAGACTAGCCTTGGCACGTACGACTTGATCGCTGGCGTATCGGTAATCAACAGAAAGTGGCTCTTTGCGACGGGCATCCAGATCCCCCTTAACAGTAACAAAAACCAATTTGACTGGCACCGCTGGCAGGATGATGATCCGGCAGAAATAGCCTACGTCCAACGTTATCCTAACTCTACTGATGTACGCCGGGGCGTTGATGTCATGCTACGTGTCGAAAGGAATTTTCGACTGAACCGGCTAAATTTTTCAGTTGGCCTGCTTCCCATCTACAGGGTCACTCCGGACAGGATCACTAACTTCCTTGGCGAACGAACTTCTTTCGATGCTAAAGGGAACGAAGCTAAAGGCCTTGCCATGTCGGGCATTGTCACAATGGGTTACAGCTTCAACGTGCGGTCGGGAATTAAACTCCTTGTGGGCCATAAAATAATGCAGCGTGAATTCAGTCCTGATGGCCTTACACGTGAACTGGTCTCGTCCATCTCTTATCAATACCGCTTTTAATTATGAGAAGAATCATACTCATTCTTCTTTTGGCGACGGTTTGTCAGAATGGATTCACTCAATCAACCATCTGGACAAAGATTGACTCTCTCATGGAGATTCCAGATTATAAAAATGCAGAAATATTAATCATTAAAGCATCTCAACTAACGTCAGACCTTAAAACAGCCCAGGCAATTCAAATAAAGTTGGATGAAATCCTAATCCTTCAAGGGCGGTTTGACGAAGCAGAGCGCTCACTAAAGGAAAAGCAATCATCAACAAGCGATCCTTATCTACTGGCGATTAACAAGACAACGCTTGGCTTCCTTTATCTGAATAAGTCCAGAAATGATTTGGCTCTTGACAACCTTCAGGAGGCCCTTTCCCTATTTCAGAAGTCCGGACAAAGAGACACGGAAGAAGGCGCTAAATGCCTGGCCAATCTTAGTCTTCTATACTGGAGCACGGGAAAAATAAATCAAGCCGAAGACAATGGATTGATTGCTTTGCAAATTCGGCAAAAACTTAAAGGTGAAGCAAGCGAACAAGTAGCAGCATCCTACAATGATTTGGGATTGGTGTATGGGCAAACTGACACCGACAAAGCCCTTGAGTACTATGAAAAAGCCCTCGCAGTGTACGAGAAAATACATGGTGATGACCATCCTAAAATTGCCATTGCCAACACAAATATTGGTTTCATGTATAATAAACTGAAACTATATGGTGATGCAGTTAACAATTTCGAGAACGCTGCCCGTATCTGGAAGAAGATCTACCCGAATGGACATCCCAATGAAGCTCTTGCCCAATTTAACCTAGGATTGACGTATGGTCAAATGGGAAATAAAAAAGCTTCATTGGAGTATTATGAAAAAGCACTCGCCATTTACAAAAAAGCCTATGGCGAAAAGCACCCTGATATTTCCATCGTTCTTAATCAAATTGGTATTTTAAAACTGGAGGAAACGAAATACGATGATGCACTTGAAAATTTCCAGAGTGCTCTCATTGCCAACGCTCCCCGATTCAATGAAAAAGACATTACTCGGAATCCGAAAGTCAGTGAGTACTATAGAGGAAAAGTATTGCTGTATTCGCTGCGACTAAAAGCACAGGCTCTTGAATCAAAACATTTTGGCAAAACTCTACGTCTGGAAGAACTCACAAGATCACTTTCGTGTCTTTATTCGTGTGATAGTCTAATTGACGATATCCGGTATCATAGTTCTGATGAAAACGACAAACTCGAGTTGGGAAGCTCGGCGAACGAAGTTTATGAAGATGGTGTACGAGTGGCTCATGCTATGAGTGAGATGACCATTAAATACAAACAATATCAATACGCCGCATTTTACTTTGCCGAAAAAAGTAAATCCGCTGTGTTACAGGAATCCATAGCCGATGCAGAAGCAAAATCATTTTCAGGTATACCGGTTGCTTTATTGAATGAGGAGGTCAACCTGAAGGCTACCATTGCAATTCTTTCGCAAAAGCTTTCTGAAAAACCCGGTCAGGAGGAAGAAACAATTTTACGTGAGAAGTTATTTGCGTCAAATCAGGAGTATGAGAACTTTACGAAGCGACTTGAGAAAAATTATCCGGACTATTTCAATCTTAAATTCAATCAGACGATACCATCCGTTCCGGAGCTGCAAAAAATTCTCAATGATAACACGGCTATCATTTCGTATTTCATTTCGGAAAAAAATCAACGACTTTATTCCTTTGTCACCTCACATAACAAATTCCGTATTTATAATTCAACCCTCCCTCCCGATTTCGACCGGCAGGTTAAAGGGTTCAATAATAGTTTGCTTTATACTGTCCCGTCGGCTTATCGGGACGCAAGTACGACCCTCTCAAGATTATTGCTTCGTGGGATCCCGTCATCAATAAAGGAACTTGTGATTATCCCCGCAGGGAGGTTGGGTACAATGCCATTTGAAGCTTTGTTAATCGGAAAAATCCCCGAAATAATGGATTATTCAAAACTGAATTTCATGGTTAATAACTTTGCAATCAGCTATGAATTTTCAGCAGGTCTTCTTCTGCAAAAAGCAAAATCCCCTAAGCAAAGTCAGGCGACCTCAATCTTTTTGTGTGCGCCAATATCTTTTCCTGAAAATGACCACCTGAATGATCTGCCAGGCACAGAACAAGAAGTTAATAATATCGCTAAATTGTTTGCTTCCAAAACGCTTGTAGCCAAACGTAGTGAGGCAAACGAAAGCCTGATGAAATCAGGAAGACTTGCTGAGTTCCGTTACCTGCATTTTGCAACTCACGGCGTAGTAGACGAAGAATCACCTGAACTGTCCAGGATCTTTTTGCAGACTTCTTCCAATGAAGATGGAAATGTTTTTTCAGGTGAGATATTTAACATTAAACTCAACGCCGACCTTGCCGTGCTCTCAGCATGTCAGACCGGGCTGGGAAAATTTTCAAAGGGTGAAGGTGTTATCGGTCTTTCGCGCGCACTTGTTTACGCCGGGGCGAAAAGTATTATGGTCTCCTATTGGAGCGTGGCCGATGAATCAACATCCGAATTAATGACAGATTTTTATAAAAGACTTCTCGAAAAACCAGTGCCTGACTTCAGGGCAGCGCTTCAAAAAGCAAAAATTGATATGATAAAAACCCCCGCGTATGCCGCACCTTACTATTGGGCGCCTTTTGTTTTGATCGGCTACTAATCCGAAGGCTTACGCAAATCATCGATTGCTAAACAACACAACAGCAACAGGAATTTTTGGCGGTAGAAGACAAAAAGGGAGATTTTTTCCCGGCCCATACAGTAGAAGATGGTTTTTGGCCACCCCTACTGTTCGGGTCAGGTACACAATGTGAACGCTATGGCAAAATAGTTTCTAATTGTGCATTAGAGAACTTCAAAGTAGGCTCATCGCTTTCAAATTTCCTAAGAATATTAAAAAACTTTGTTTTGGTCCAAAAAATGGCCTTTTTAGCAGGGAAATCAATGATCGAGGACAACTACAAGCAACGCGGACTTCGCGGCAAATTAGTGAGGAAACTGCGCCAGAAAGGCATCAAAGATGAACGCCTGCTGGACGCCATTGGAAAGGTGCCCCGGCACGCCTTTTTCGATGACGCGCTGCTAGGACATGCTTATGAAGACAAGGCCTTCCCAATCGGGCACGGTCAAACTATATCCCAACCCTATACAGTTGCCTTCCAGACGGAGAAGCTGGAGGTGAAAGCGGGCGACAAGGTTTTGGAGATTGGTACGGGATCGGGGTACCAGGCAAGTGTGCTCCTGGAAATGGGTGCAAAAGTCTATACGATCGAATACAATCGCGAACTATATCAGCACACCAGAGATTTTCTCCCTGAACTAGGATACCACCCCCATTTTTTCTTTGGTGATGGATCAAAAGGTCTTCCGGTACGAGCTCCCTACAACAAGATCATTGTTACAGCTGGAGCACCGGTCGTTCCCACCGCCCTTGTTGAACAACTTGCAGAAGATGGAATCCTGATCGTTCCAGTTGGTAATCGTGATAGGCAAAAGATGATTAAGATTATCCGTAAAAAGGACACACTTGTAAAAGAAGAGTTTGATTTTTTCTCTTTCGTGCCGTTGCTTGGTGAACAGGGTTGGAAAAAGTAAATAGGTCAGTTGGAAAATAAGAAGGGAATTGCCAACATCACTCAAGTGATTAACGCTGAAACTGACAAGAAAGAGGTGTAGAAAAATTATTGCAATACACTTTACAGCGCCCTGGAAGCAAAGAAAGATTTTTTCTTGGTTACTTATTCAGATAATCCTTAAACCCGTTAAAGTCTGTCCCTAGTCTAATTGAGCTCTTCTCTCCTTTCATAAACTTCTTTAAACTTTCTGGTAAGGTGATTGACTGACCAAGAGATTCCTCTACCACATCTCGGAATTTTCCCGGGTGGGCGGTTTCAAGAAATATTCCAGTAATAAGATCACTATCCTTCAAATATTTTTTCAATCCCAGATATCCAATGGCTCCGTGTGGATCCATGAGATAATTGGCAGAGGCAAAAACGTTGCGAATTGCATCGCTTGTCTGCTGGTTGGTGAAATGGAAACCAGCAATGTCATTGGATATTCTGTTAAAATCATTGTCATACAGATCCATCATTCTGGCAAAGTTACTGGGGTTGCCCACATCCATAGCGTTGCTGATGGTTTGTTGCGACGGTCTGGGTAAAAATCGTTGGCTGATAAGATATTCCGGAACAATGCTATTGATATTGGTTGAAGCAATGAATTGCCTTACCGGTAAGCCCATGCGCTTGGCCATCAGCCCCGCCGTCATGTTTCCAAAATTTCCACTCGGAACCGAAAAAACAACGGGCAGGCTTTTATCTTTTAATTGCGAATAAGCATGGAAATAGTAAAACGACTGTGGCAGAAGTCTTGCTATGTTTATTGAATTGGCCGAGGTAAGCGACAATTTCCTGGACAATTCTACGTCAGAAAACGCTTGCTTTACCAACCGCTGACAATCATCAAACGTGCCATCAATTTCCAAAGCGGTAATGTTATGCCCGAGAGTAGTGAATTGCTTTTCCTGTATGTCACTTACTTTTCCGGATGGATAGAGTACCACGACCTTTGTGCCTGGTACCTGAAGGAACCCGTTCGCAACAGCGCTACCTGTATCGCCTGAGGTTGCAACCAGGATCGTAATTTCTCCCGAACGCTTTTTTGCAAAGAAACTAAGCAAACCTGAAAGAAATCGTGCTCCAAAATCTTTAAACGCCAACGTAGGACCGTGGAATAATTCAAGGGAATAAATATTCTTTTCAACTTCCACGAGCGGAGCATCAAAAGAAACCGTTTGGTCAACTATTGTTTTGAGTTCCTGTTCATCCAATGCTCCTTTCAAGAAATGAGAAGCAACTTCATAGGACATCTGACGGAAAGTTTTTTTCCTGAGGTCACTCCAAAACGTATTTGGCAATTTTTCAATTCTTTCAGGCAAAAAGAGTCCACCCTCAGGTGCCAGCCCTTGTCGCACAGCCTCCTCAAAGCTGACCAGATAATTTTTGTTAGCTGTACTGTAAAATTTCATGATATGATCTTTGCGCCTTGCTGATTGACTTTTGAAATATACACGTCCGTTGGCAGATTCATCTTTCCAAAGTGAAGAGCAGCAGTTTTACCAGCTTTTTCAGCAGATGCTCTGTCTTTGCTTAAGGCAAACACTGTCGGGCCAGACCCTGAAATTCCAAAACCCAATGCACCGGCGTCTGTCACCTGTTTCCGGATGTCGCTAAATCCAGGAATGAATACTGATCGAACTGGCTCGGCAATAACATCATAAAGGGACCGACCTATTAGTTCATAGTCATGCTGTGTAAGACCTATCATCAGAGCAGCAATATTTCCGCTTTGAGCGATGGCATCCTTAAGTGAAATCGATCCACGAAGGACCTTTCTTGAATCTTCCGTTTTTAATTCAAGATGTGGATGAATGAGAGTGCAAAACAATTCCGGTGGCGAGGGAACATTAACAACATCCAAGGGTGAATACTCACGGATAAGAACAAATCCGCCAAGCAAGGATGGCGCAACGTTGTCAGCGTGGGCAGAACCACAGGCAATCCGTTCGGCTTCCATCGCATGAACAATCAATTCTTTCCTGGAAAGGGGCTCACCCATCAGATGATTAATGGCAACAAGGGCTGCGGCGGCACTTGCTGCACTGGAACCCATTCCACTTCCCAATGGAAGTTTCTTGATTAACTCAATCTCAACACCTTGTGAGCTTTTTAGTTGATTCAAATAAGACTGAATTGCAACACTGGCAGTATTCTTTGTGGGATCAACGGGCAGCCTCCCTCCGTCTCCTTCTATCCTTTTAACAAAAAGACCTGCCGTATTCTTAAGAGTGAGGACCACCTCATCTGCAGGGGCATCAACGGCAAAACCCAATACATCAAATCCACAACACACATTGGCTACTGTGGCAGGTGCAGATGCTTTAATGGACTTCATTTTTTAGATTCAATTAATTCTGTGACTCATTGATGCGCATTCTGACAAAGTGAAATTTTTATCTTACAGCATAGTTTCCAATTCGAATAATGTCGGCAAAGACGCCCGCTGCTGTCACAGTCGCTCCGGCGCCTGGGCCACGAATAACCATCGGGCGGTCATGGTACCGCTCAGTGGTCAACAATATGATATTGTCGCTTCCTTTCAATGAGTAAAACGGGTGATCACTATTAACACTTGCTAACGAAACGGAGGCCTTGCCATTTTCAAGCACAGCCATGTACCGAAGCTTTTCATTTTTCAGTTCGGCCTGCTCGCGCTGAGAATTAAAACTATTATCATGGGTCGCCAACCTTGAAAAGAAATCCTCCACATTTACCGCATCAAGACAGTCCTGCGGGACAAGACCTTTGACGTTGATATCAGATAATTCAAAATCGATCCCAGCTTCGCGGGCCAGTATGAGCACTTTCCGCGCTACATCCATTCCATTCAGGTCATCCCTTGGATCCGGTTCGGTGTAACCCTTCTCTTTTGCTTCCATGACAATCTTGCTGAACGAAGTTCCTTTCGAAAATGAACTAAAGATAAAATTGAGTGTGCCACTTAACACCGCTTCAATACGTATCACCTTATCACCGCTGAGTAACAGATCATTTAATGTGTTGATCACAGGAAGCCCCGCACCCACATTCGTTTCATAGAGAAATCTGGCACCGCGTCTGAACGAAATATTCTTGAGATTATGGTATTTCTCAAGTGATGATGAGTTTGCTTTCTTATTTGGTGTGACAATTGAAATATTTGAATCCAGAATAACTTCATACTGGCTTGTCACGTCCTCACTTGACGTACAGTCGACAAAAATACTATTAGACAAATTCATCTGCTGCATTCTTTCCACAAATACCGACAGCTGCATGACCTCTCCGGTTTCTTTTAAGGTATCCACACACGTCAACAGGGCAAACCCTTCTTCATCGAAGATCATTTTCTTACTGTTGGCAAGCCCAACTACGTTTACTTCGAGCAGGTTCTGACCCGACAACTTCTTATACTGTGCCTCAATCATTTTAAGAAGTTCTTTTCCAATCAGTCCTGTACCGACCAGAAATAAATTAACGACTCGTTTATCCGAAAGGAAGAAAGCTTCATGCAACACGTTTAGCGCCTTCGCAACATCGGACTCTTTTATCACTGCAGATATATTTAACTCCGAAGATCCCTGAGCAATGGCGTAAATGTTGACACCACTTTTTCCGAGGGAGTGAAACATCCTCCCGCTGGTACCCGGGTTGTGGCGCATATTCTCTCCAACTATTGCAACGATGGCAAGGCCAGTCTCCACCGATACCTTATCCATTTCATCGCCCTTGATCTCATAAAAAAATTCTTTCTCAATAGCGGTTTTTGCCCGAAGAGATGAAGCACTGTCCACAGCAAAGCAAATTGAATGCTCAGACGACGCCTGACTTATCAGAATAACGTTCACATTTTCACGTGCGAGTGAGGCAAATAATCTCATTGACACGCCCACAACTCCTTGCAAGCCAGTACCTTGCACACTGAGCAAGCTCATCCCGCTCATTGATGAGATCCCTTTTATTATAAAGTCCTCACCATTTCCGTCGGCGCGAATGATGGTGCCGGGAAAGGAAGGATTAAAGGTATTTTTGATCCATATCGGAATATTATTGACCATGGCCGGTTGCATGGTAGCTGGAAAAATAACTTTTGCCCCAAAATGTGAAAGCTCCATGGCTTCCTGATACGTCATCTCATTTACGGTAAATGCCTTCTTCACCTTGCGTGGATCAGCGGTCATCATGCCGTCCACATCTGTCCAGATCTCAAGCGAAGAAGCATTGAGGGCGCCCGCTAAAATTGCGGCAGTATAATCTGAACCACTTCGTCCAAGCGTAGTGGTTTCACCACTTTCCGATGTGGCAATGAAACCTGTAACAATCTGTAAGTCTGAATGAAATTTGAAATGCTCGCGAATCAATTTGTTGGTCACTTCAAAATCAACTTTGGCATGACCAAAATGATTATCAGTACGAATCACTTTCCTTGCATCCAGAAATTCAGATGCCAGACCAAGATCCAGGAAAGCCTCACTGATAATATACGACGACAAGCGCTCGCCGAAACTCATTACAAAATCGAGCATCCGGGGAGTGCGCTCCTTAACAAGAAATATCCCGTGAATGACGTCTTCAAGTTCGTTGATCATGGTCTTAACCGTTGCGAGGATGCTGCTTTGCTTCTGGATGCCAATCAACGATCGGACAGCTTCGAGGTGGCGGTCTTCCAACTGGCGCAACGTGAGCTTATATCCTTCATTACCTGCTAATGCCTGGTCGCTTAATTGGATAAGGGTATCAGTGACCCCCCCAAAGGCGGAGAATACAACTACAATTCTGTCTTCCAAAGGGTAACTTCGGATGATCTTAATAACAGATTTTATTCTTTCGGGATGAGCTACAGAAGAGCCACCGAATTTTAAAATTTTCATGAGACGAATTGAATGCGTTTGATTAATCCCCTGGATTGGTCAGGGACAAAAAATAGAAATAGTACACTGGGAAAAAAGTATGGACGGGCGCTACCCCGTAATGGTAATGATGGTGGTGATAATAGTAGATGTAGCGTTTTGCATAGCGATTAACTCCGGCAAATACGCACAGTCGAGAGTGGATTGCAAATTATTTTTATGATTTTTGTATGAACCATTGCCTTACTAACAGTTAATAGGATGACTTCTGCTGAGAAATTGTATATCAACACAGGCCTGTCCCTAAAGGGAGCGGAACAAAGTCAAATGTTTGGAAAACCTTGCTTTAAAGTCAATGGAAAGGCCTTTTGCTCATTCTTTGAGGAGGAAATGGTTTTCAAACTGGAAGGCAAATCACACGAAGAAGCACTAACGCTCAAAGGGGCCCGCCTCTTTGATCCGTCGGGAAAAAAAAGACCAATGAAAGAATGGGTTCAGGTGCCTTTCTCGAACCAGATGAAATGGCCCGCGTTGGCACAAGCCGCATTACTTTATGTAAAGTCATCAAAAAAGTAAGCCCGTAAACCATTATCTTAGAAACATTCACGCCCTTAGAACTTACCGCATGATCCGAAAAAAGAAAACACCCAAAGAATCTTTTGTTAGCATGACAGAACTCGTTTTGCCAAATGATACCAATACCCTAAACAATCTTATGGGAGGAAGACTCATGCATTGGATGGATATCGTGTCGGCCATTGCAGGACAGAAGCATTGTAACAGTATTGTCGTGACGGCGTCAGTGGACAACATCTCTTTCAGAAATCCAATTCAATTGGGAAACGTGGTTACACTAAAAGCGAAAGTAACGCGAGCTTTCAATTCTTCTGTTGAGATCCGAATCGACGTAGAGGCAGAAAATATTCCGGAAGGAAAAAAGGTAGCCTCGAACTCAGCCTTCTTTACATTTGTTGCGGTAGACAAGCTGGGAAATCCAGTTGAAGTGCCTGAGGTTGACCCAGAAACGGAAGAAGAGAAGGCAATGTATGACGGCGCTCTTCGGAGAAGGCAATTACGACTAATTCTTTCAGGAAGAATGAAGCCACACGAAGCCCATGAATTAAAATCACTCTTTGAAATTAAAATCTAGTGGAACAACCATCATTTTTCAAATCGATTTACGGTGAAGAGGTCTACTCAATCACGGCGGCTGTAACCGTGATTATCGGAGTGCCATGGATCGAGGTGAAAGAGGATCAGAGGCAACTTCTCTCAAAAATCCTTGTCGCGATTGGCCAATCAATCGAATCGGTGCGACTTCTCCATTTGGCCCAATTCGATTTATCAGCCTATCACGAAAAACCTTCCCGGATCATTGCGTTTGTTAACGCCCCAAAGGGTCTGTCTTCATACGAAATTGTTCAAACCGGAGAGACCTCGGTGATCTTTTCTGATTCACTGGAGATCCTCATTTCCGACGATGCCTCGAAGCGGAAATTGTGGAATACACTGAAGACGCTTTTTAGCTAGACATTTGCCGCAAAGACACTAAGGAACTAAGAATTCAAACCCAACGCGGGTCTGTGCGACAAAAAACCCTTGAGGAACTCGTAATTCCCTTTAAGAAGGGCGTTTTTGGTAATATTTGGGCTTCTTCTATCTTTGCGGGACTTTTTTAATGCCCTGTTATTGCACGGCATTAAGTATTACTAAACTGATCTTAACAAACTGTATGCAAACACTACTGTATTCTCTGCCCGTATTCGGACTTCTGGGGCTCCTCTATGTTGTATGGAAAAGTGCCTGGGTAGCCAGACAGGATGCCGGTACGGATAAAATGAAGAAAATCGCAGGACACATCGCTGAAGGAGCTATGGCATTCCTGAAGGCAGAATACAAAGTGCTCGCTATTTTCGTAGCGTGTGTTGCAACCCTCCTTGCAGTAACGGCCAACAGTGAAACATCGTCACCTCTTGTTGGACTTTCGTTTGTATTAGGTGCCTTCAGCTCTGCGCTTGCAGGTTATATCGGTATGAAGGTCGCCACCAAAGCGAATGTAAGAACTACAAATGCAGCAAGAACAAGCCTTGGAAAGGCTCTTGAGCTGGCATTCACTGGAGGCTCAGTAATGGGAATGGGAGTTGTTGGAATTGGGGTACTGGGACTAAGCGTTCTGTTTATTATTTACTCGCAGGTTTTTGGAGTCGATACTCAGGCCGGACTGAATCAGGTGATTACCGTAATCACTGGATTTTCATTTGGAGCTTCTTCGATCGCCCTGTTTGCGCGGGTTGGTGGCGGAATTTATACAAAGGCCGCGGATGTAGGTGCCGACCTTGTTGGAAAAGTTGAAGCTGGTATCCCGGAAGATCATCCGTTGAACCCTGCCACTATCGCAGATAACGTGGGTGACAACGTTGGAGATGTTGCTGGTATGGGTGCTGACTTGTTTGAATCATATGTAGGATCAATTGTCGGTACGATGGTATTGGGTGCTGCGTTTATGGTGCCTGGTTTTGTTGATAATTTTGAAGGACTCTCCGCTGTACTATTGCCGTTGGCGCTCGCTGCAGTTGGTATTGTTATGTCATTTCTGGGTACGTTCTTCGTGAAAGTAAAAGAAGGAGGAGATCCTCAAAAAGCCCTTAACACCGGCGAGATTGTCTCTTCGTTGATCATGATTGTTGCTTCATGGTTCATAATTAAATGGATGTTGCCTGGCGAGTGGTGGTTTCAGGATCCTCTCTATGCATGGGCAGATCCAGAAAAAGGAAATCATTATACATCAACCGGTATTTTCATTGCAACAGTGATCGGTTTGGTTGCTGGTGTGGTCATCGGTTTGATTACTGAATATTATACAGGTATGGGCAAAAAACCAGTGCTCTCTATCGTGCGTCAATCTTCAACAGGAGCTGCAACGAATATCATCGCCGGCCTCGGCGTAGGTATGATGTCAACGATGTGGCCTATACTGGTGATTGCCATTTCCATCATCGGAGCATTCGAATTTGGCGGACTTTACGGAATTGCGATTGCTGCCGTTGGCATGCTTTCAAATCTTGGAATTCAACTTGCTGTTGATGCGTACGGACCCATCTCCGACAACGCCGGTGGTATTGCTGAAATGTCTGAGCTTCCAAAAGAAGTGCGCTCCAGAACAGATAAATTGGATGCCGTTGGAAATACTACTGCCGCTATTGGAAAAGGTTTTGCTATTGCGTCCGCAGCGTTAACTGCCCTTGCTCTCTTCGGAGCATTTATGACCACCGCTAAGATCAGCACTATCGACGTGTCAAAAGCGAATGTCATGGCTGGATTATTCATTGGTGGAATGTTACCATTTGTATTCTCAGCACTTGCGATGGGTGCGGTAGGTCGTGCCGCCATGGCCATGATCGAAGAAGTGAGGAGGCAGTTCACAACTATTCCTGCCTTAAAAGCTGCGCTTGCCCTGATGAAAAAACATGGTGACACACCGGTTGAGGAATGGCCAACAGAGGATCAGAAGACTTTCCACGATGCGGATGGTTCGGCTGAATATGGCAAGTGCGTTGAGATCTCGACAAAAGCGGCCCTTAACGAGATGGTCGTTCCAGGACTTATGGCTGTTATTGTTCCCGTAGTAATCGCCTTCACTCCTTTCTTTGGAGTGGAAGCTTTAGGTGGAATGCTGGCAGGCGTTACGGTGTGTGGGGTGTTGATGGCGATCTTCCAATCGAATGCCGGTGGAGCATGGGATAACGCAAAGAAAAGTTTTGAAGAAGGTGTTGAAATAAATGGACAGAAATATTATAAAAAATCTGAGCCACATAAAGCTGCTGTTGTTGGTGATACCGTTGGAGATCCTTTCAAAGATACATCCGGACCATCATTGAACATCCTGTTAAAGCTGATGTCGGTGGTGGCGTTGGTGATTGCACCGGCGTTAGTTAAGGAGGTGCCGGCCACAGCAAAGCAGGAAAAGGTTAAAGTTCCTACTGAAGTTGTCAGCAAGGTTTCAGCCGTTACTTCGAATGTTATAACAGTACCTGGCAAATAGCCAGGTGAATCAATTCATAGATAGAGTCCCGCACGTGCGGGACTTTTTTTTATTACTTTGGTAAAAAGAACCGCTATGCGATTGAATTTTTTAGTCTTATTGACGCTTGTGGTAAATATTTCCCTTGCTCAAGGCGTTCTAGGCCGGTGGAAGACCATTGATGACAACACGGGTGAAACGCGATCGATTGTGGAGATTTCAGAAAATGGCGGAAAAGTCTTCGGAAAGGTTATCAAGCTGTTTCCAAAACCCACTGAAGACCCTGACCCTGTGTGCGATAAGTGTGAACCGACGGACCCCCGATTCAACAAGAAGGTTATTGGAATGGAGATCATACGAGGTATGAGAGTCAACGGATCAGAGTACACGGGGGGTGACATTCTGGACCCGGAAAATGGCAAATTATACCGGTCTAAAATCTGGCTTGAGGGCAAAGATTTGAAAGTAAGAGGTTACTGGGGACCCTTCTACCGTACTCAGACATGGCATCGTGCTGACTAAACCAATTAACGGAGAAAAATGACAATTAATCTGATGTATCATTCACTCAACTTAAACTAAGGTTACCACCGTGGCGTACCGCGTATTTAAAACGGGCCTTGAAATGAACGAAAAGGATCTTTTTGAGAGGATTCAGAAAGGTGATGAAAAGGCTCTGGAGTTCATTTACAAGAAGTATTACAGGATGATGACGAAATTGGTCATCACTAATAGCGGAACGGAAGAAGAAGCCCGTGACGTCTATCAGGACGCCCTGGTCGTATTCTGGCAGAAGGCTAGAACGGGTAACCTGGTGTTGACTTCAAAAATGAGCACCTACATCTACAGCGTTTGTCAAAACCTGTGGAGAAAGGAGCTGGATCGAAAAAAGAGGCTGTCGAATGAGGAAAAAGACTCCGGTGAGACGATGGATATGGACGGACCGGAGCGTGAAAAGATCATCGCGAAGTGCCTTGATCAATTAGGTGAAACTTGTAGGAAGGTTTTAATGTTTTATTACTTTGATGAGATGTCGATGCAGGATATAGCCGATAAACTGGGCTTTGCCAATACCGACACCGCTAAAACGAAGAAATACAAGTGTAAACAAAAACTTGACGAATTGGTGAAAGCCCAATATTCAGAGAGCGATTTTTTAGATTAAGAAAGATGATGAACAATTTTGAACTAGTAGACGATTACCTGGCAAACCGGCTTAGTGATCTCGAAAAGCAAGCTTTCGAACAGCAGCTTAACGGTGATTCTTCCCTTAAAAAACAAGTTGAATTTCAACGGAAAATAGTTGAGGGAGTTAAACAAGCACGGATGGTCGAACTGAAGACCATGTTGAATAATGTGCCGGTTGGTGGCAGCATGTGGACTGCCGGAAAACTTGCAACGGCTTTAGTTTCGGCCGGAGTTGTAGCGACATTCATGTACCTGTATGTTAATAATAATCAGACCCCAGATACTTCCGACCAGAATCCATTAACTGAAGAAGTAGCAACTTTGCCAGATGCTACGAACGAAAGCCCACTTCCTGAAGTACAACCAATAGCGAAAGATTCATTGATATCGGATGCTGTACCTGTAAAAGAACAGGAGAAGAAGTCCAAACAACAAACGAAAACTGCTGCTAAAAGTGAAGAAACGTCGCCAGTAAGAAAACCTGACATACAGGTTGTAGATCCTTCGGATGAACTCTCCGAAACAGAAGACATAGCGGAAACAGCTGCAACCACGGGCCGTGGCGAAGTTTCTGCTTCCAAGATGGAAGTAATCACCGCTAATTCCGATAAGAAACATACGTTCCATTATCAGTTTGCGCAAGGCAAGCTGTTGCTTTTCGGACCATTCGATAAGAGCCTGTACGAGATATTGGAAATTCATGGCGATACGCATGCGGTGTTCCTTTTCTATAAAGAGAATTATTACTTGCTGGATCAAAGTAAGTCGACCATAACATCTCTTGAGCCAATTCGCGAAAGCCAACTCCTGAAAAAGCTTAAGGAATATCACGGTCGCTGATGATTGTAACCGGTTAAGATTTTAGTATTCAAGATCCCCTCCATCCGAGGGGATTTTTTATTTATATCGAAATCGAGTATCCGTTGCTATCTTTGCGGGCGAATGGCAGGAGAATTTAAAATCAAGAAGAAACAACTGGGAAGCTATCCCTTTTTCAGCGTTGTGTTCAGCATCACACTTGCCCTTTTTGTTGTGGGTATATTCGGAGTCCTGGTGATTTACGCGGATTCACTTTCAGCATTGGTAAAAGAGAATGTCAAAATCCAGGTGTACCTGAAGAATCAACTCGATGATAAAGAGACCAAAACCATCGGCAAAAAATTAGCATCAGCCGACTTTGTCCTTGAAGACAGCGCAAAATCTCCGATCGTCTTTGTTTCAAAAGAAGTCGCCGCCAAACAATTTATCCTCGATACAGGTGAGGACTTTCAGAAATTCCTTGGCGAAAATCCTTTGCGGGATGCTTACCTGGTAAAGATTGATCCGGCATTTCATTCCAAAGAAAATCTTGCTGCTATTAAGGCTAGGGTTGAAAAAATTAACGGCGTATTCCAGGTTTACTACATGGAGAGCCTCATTGAATCCATCAACAAGAACATTGCAAGAATCGGACTTATTTTACTCGGACTGGCTTCCATTCTATTGATTGCGGTTGTTCTGCTCATCAACAATACGTTGAGGCTTGCTTTATTTTCTCAACGATTCCTTATAAGAAGTATGCAATTGGTAGGCGCTACCCGCGGATTCATTCAATGGCCCTTCATCTATCGCGCAATGCTCCATGGTGCCCTGGCCGGCTTTATTACTTGCGGGTTATTATGGGCTGTCATTCGCCTTGGTCATCAAAAAATCCAGGAGCTTGAAATGATAGAAAATCCTGATCGTATAGTAGTGCTCCTTGCCAGTCTGCTGGCAATGGGTATTTTTGTGGCCGTGATCAGTACCTGGCGTGCCGTTCACAGATACATGAAGTTATCATTGGACGAACTATACTGAGTAATATGAACAAACTTCCCTTTGGAAAGAAAAACTACCAACTGATGGTAACCGGACTGATCGTTGTCGCAGTTGGCTTTACCATCATGAGCCTTGACAGCCAGCCTCATGGATTTGGCTTCCTTGGCCTCACCCTTGGACCGATCATCGTTGTGGGTGGCTTTATTGTTGAGCTTTTTGCCATACTCCACAAGCCCACCGACAAATAAAAAAGAATGTCGATTTTGCAGGCGATCGTCCTGGCGATCATTGAAGGCCTAACGGAATTCCTCCCGGTATCGTCAACGGGCCATATGATTATTGGCTCGTATCTGATGGGAATTGCGTCAGATGAATTTGTGAAAGCTTTTACCGTTGCCATTCAGCTGGGCGCAATCGCCTCCGTCGTTGTTCTTTACTGGAAAAGGTTCTTTCAAACCTGGACGTTCTACTTTGTTTTACTGGTAGGATTCATTCCCGTTGCCATAGCCGGATTGCTTTTAAATGATATCATTGATCAATTACTAGAGCGTGTTGATGTCGTGGGTTGGACACTGATAATTGGTGGCATTATTCTTTTGTTTATTGATTCATTGTTTTCAAAATCGACCAACGAAGAAAATTCGACCGTCACGTACGCGATGGCTGTAAAGATTGGATTATTCCAATGCCTTGGGCTGATACCAGGAGTGTCCCGTTCTGCTGCTACTATTATTGGTGGCCTTACACAGGGGCTAACCAAAAAGACTGCAGCAGAGTTTTCATTTTTGCTTGCTGTGCCGACAATGCTTGCCGCTACAGGATACAAACTTTTGAAATTTTACCTTAACGGAAATTCATTCGGGCAACAGGAAATTACTCTGCTGGCGATTGGAAATGTGGTGGCTTTCATTGTTGCCTTGCTGGCTGTGAAATATTTTATAGGAATTCTTACCCGTTACGGATTTAAGGCCTTTGGCTTTTATCGTATCATCGTTGGCGCAATCCTGCTACTTCTGTATTATTTTGGTGCAGAAATAGAGGTGCTGTGACCGAAAAAGAAGAAGGTCGTTTCTTACTGGTAAACAAGCCCATTCGATGGACTTCCTTCGACGTGGTGGCCAAACTACGCCGCATTTTCAAGACAAAAAAAATAGGGCATGCAGGAACGCTTGACCCGCTTGCCACCGGGCTTTTGATTATCTGTACAGGCAAGATGACCAAACAGATAGAGAGCTTTCAGGGTCTTGAAAAGGAGTATAAGGGCAAGATTGTCCTTGGCCAGACCACGCCATCGTACGATCTTGAAACGGAGCCCACCGCTGCTGTCGATGTATCCCACCTCACTGAAATTCAAATTCTAACAGCCGCAACTTCCTTTGTTGGGACCATTCAGCAGGTTCCACCCGTTCACTCTTCGATCTGGGTCAATGGAAGGCGGGCGTACAAGTTTGCACGACAAGGTGAGGAACTAACCCTTCGGCCACGCGAAGTGGAAGTAAGAGAATTTGAGATTACTAAAATTGAAACACCGGTTATCAGTTTCAGAGTGATTTGCTCAAAAGGCACCTACATCAGAAGCCTTGCGAATGATCTTGGTCAATCCCTTGGAGTGGGTGCTTACTTATCCGAGTTGTGCAGAACGAGTATTGGCGAATTTAAACTCATCGATGCCGAAACTCCTGAAGAAATAAGAAGCCGGATCACCAATACGCCTGTTAGAATTACTAAGTAGCCTGATACATTATGAAAATCTATCACACACTGGATGACTTCTCAAAGCTGCGCTACGCCGTAGTTACCAGTGGTACGTTTGATGGAGTTCACCTGGGGCACCGGAAGGTACTCAGCAGACTAAAAGAGATCTCTGAGAAGAACGGCGGGGAAACAGTGGTTATTACCTTCTGGCCCCATCCGCGACTGGTGTTAAAACCAGAAGACGATAAATTAAAGTTACTTAACACCTTCGAAGAGAAAGCAGCTTTGCTCAAACTTCAGGGAATACAGCATCTCCTGAGAATTCCTTTTACAAAAGAGTTTTCACAACTTTCATCATCTGATTTTATAACTAACATATTGGTTGATAGAATCGGCACGCAGAAACTTGTAATCGGTTATGATCACCGTTTTGGTAAAAACAGAGAAGGAAGTTTTGACGAACTTAAAATCAACGGACCGAAATATGGTTTTGATGTTGAAGAAATACCGCGGCAGGATATTGATCACATTGGAGTGAGTTCGTCAAAAATAAGAAAAGCGCTGGATGAAGGTGATGTAACCACTGCAAGGCAATTGCTGGGGCAATCTTATTCGATTACTGGCCGTATTATAAAAGGCGATCGGCTCGGGCGCGTGCTCGGCTTCCCAACGGCAAATATTGACATTGATTCACACCATAAGCTAGTGCCAGCGGAAGGAATCTATGCGGTAAAGGTTAGTCACGCGGGCAAACATTATGGCGGAATGCTATATATAGGAAACCGTCCAACAATTGATGGCGCACGCCGCTCAATAGAGGTAAACATTTTTGACTTCAGCAAGGAGATCTATGGTGAAAATCTTACTGTGTCATTTGAAAAATTACTCAGAAGGGATTCAAAGTTTAACGATCTTGAAGAATTGAAAATTCAGCTACAAAAAGATAAAGAAGCTGCTATCAAGGCATTGGAAGAATTAAATTCAAACTAAAAGTTCATGATCAACAAAGTAGTATCTGGTCCTGAAGAAGCCGTGAAAGACATTGCTGATAATTCAGTGTTAATGATCGGAGGTTTCGGATTATGCGGTATTCCGGAAAATTCCATTACTGCACTTTTGAAAAAGGGATCAAAAGGTCTCACCTGTATATCAAACAACGCGGGAGTTGATGATTTTGGAATCGGACTAATGCTGAAGACTCGTCAGGTTAAGAAAATGATTTCGTCGTACGTTGGTGAAAACGCTGAATTCGAACGACAGTTACTGTCGGGCGAGCTTCAGGTTGAATTGATTCCACAAGGAACTCTCGCCGAGCGGATTCGTGCCGGAGGTGCTGGCATTCCAGCCTTCTTCACTCCCGCCGGTGTTGGCACAGAGGTCGCTGAAGGGAAGGAAACAAGGGTATTTGACGGGAAAACCTACCTGATGGAAAATTGGCTTCGCGCGGACTTCTCAATTGTAAAAGCCTGGAAAGGCGATACATCCGGGAATCTTATTTATCGTGGCACAGCAAGAAACTTCAACCCAATGATGGCTTCGGCCGGAACGATCACCATTGCTGAAGTGGAAGAACTGGTGCCGGTGGGTACGCTAGATCCCAATACTATTCATACACCTGGGATCTACGTCCATCGGATCTTCCAGGGAAGCGGGTATGAGAAGAGGATTGAGCAGAGGACGGTCAGTAATTCGAAAATGAAATAATTTGAAAATTGTATGCTCGATAAAATCGGTATAGCGAAACGGATCGCCCAGGAAGTAAGGGACGGCACGTACATCAATCTCGGTATTGGTATCCCCACACTGGTAGCAAACTATATTCCGAAAAATATGAACGTAGTGTTGCAATCAGAAAATGGACTGCTTGGGATCGGTCCTTTTCCGACTGAAGAGAATGTTGATCCGGATCTTATCAATGCCGGCAAACAAACTATCACTATGATGCCAGGTTCGGCGCTGTTCAACTCGGCAGAAAGTTTTGCAATGATCAGAAGTGGTAAAGTTGACCTTACCATCCTTGGAGCAATGGAAGTTTCGGAAAATGGAGATATCGCCAACTGGAAAGTTCCTGGAAAAATGGTGAAGGGTATGGGCGGTGCAATGGATCTCGTTGCGTCCGCCAAGAATATAATTGTTGCCATGCAGCATTGCAGCAAGGAAGGTGCCTCCAAGCTTTTGAAAAAATGCTCCCTGCCGATTACCGGTTTAGGATGCGTCAAGAAAATCGTATCCGATATGGCAGTGCTTGACGTACTTCCTGGGGGTGGGTTTAAATTACTTGAAAGAGCACCTGGCGTTAGTGTCGATCAGATTAAGAATGCAACAGAAGGACGACTTTTGGTAGAGGGAGAGGTTTTGGAAATGAAACTAATTTAAAAATTAGCGGTCCCAAAAAGTCTTTCGACTGGTGTACGGAAAACATGAAATATCCTCAACATATTAAAAAAATTATAGCATCATCCAAAAGATAAACCCCTTTAGTCCAATGGCTAAGTACTAATCAGGTAATTTTGGGATTGCTAATTTTCCAATTATATAATTTTTAAATTAAATGAAAACATCTTCCATCAACTTTACCATCGAACTCGACTCCAACAACATACCTGAAAAAATACAGTGGGACGCAACGGAGAAACCCGATTCCGGATTGTCGGAAACGAAGGCAATAAGCATCAATCTTTGGGATCACGACCAGAAAAATACCATGCGCATTGACCTGTGGGCCAAAGATATGCCCGTGGAAGATATGAAGCGGTTCTATATTGATTGCGTTGGAGGACTCAGTCAGAGTGTGCTCAGCTCTACCGGTGACGAATATATTGCTAACGAAATGAATGCACTTTGTGAGCGGCTGGCGAAGCACCTTCACAGCTCCAAACAGTGATTTTTTAGCATTTTCAGGACACCAAGCCAGGCAGGCCGGATTGCCAAAAAAGGGCTCCACAATCGTTTGTTTTTGTTGAATTTCTTGTAGTTTTAACAGAAATAACCATCTATAACCTTATGAATAAATTGTACATACGGTCGCTTCTCCCCCTCCTCTTCCTTTTGTTGGGTGCGGCGAATCTAATAGCGCAAACCACTGTCTCCGGGACTGTGAAGGATGCTGCCGGTGAAACACTTGCGGGTGTCAACATCGTGGTGAAAGGAAGAGTGATTGGAACCATCAGCGACATCCGGGGAGAGTATAATCTGAAAGTAAATGAGGCTCCGCCGCTTACACTTGTGTTCTCTTTCATTGGGTTCAAGTCACAGGAAATTGAATTAAAAGATGCCAGTACAACTGCGCTAAATATTTCACTTGAAGAACAAAATCTTCTTGGACAGGAAGTGGTGGTTGCTGCATCGCGGATGGAAGAAAGTATCTTGAAATCTCCCGTGACAATTGAGAAGATGGACATACTTGGAATTCGCCAAGCCCCTACTCCTGATTTTTACGATGGACTTGCCAACATGAAGGGCGTCCAGGCCAATTCAGGCAGCTTGAATTTTACAGCAATCAATACACGCGGATTCGCATCAATTGCCAACGTGCGATTCGTTCAGTGGGTGGATGGTATGGATACACAAGCTCCCCTCCTCAACTTCCCAACCGGTAATATTATTGGAATAGGCGAACTTGACGCAGAGAGCGTGGAATTAATTCCAGGAGCTGCTTCGGCCTTGTATGGCCCTAATGCCTTCAATGGAATTATGGTGATGAAAAGCAAAAGCCCGTTTGATTATCAGGGCTTAAGCGCACAGGTAAAGTATGGTATTACGAATTCTAAAGCTGCCGGTACCAATCCGCTTGGAACCTACAGCATTCGATATGCAAAAGCATTTAACAACAAGTTTGCGTTCAAATTGAATGCCTCCTTGTTACAAGGAAAGGACTGGTTAGGAAATGACTATACAACCGACCGCATCAATCCTGAATCAAAAACAAACCTCTCGGCAAACAGGGACTTTGATGGATTGAACCTATACGGTGATGAAACACGCATCAACGTACCGGTGCCGAGCATCGGAACAATTACCCGCACTGGTTTCAGAGAACAGGATCTCGTGGATGACCGCGAAGCGAAAAGCCAAAAGTTTGATGGCGCCCTTCACTACCGTCCTACCGACAAAATAGAAATACTTTATAACTACAGATACGGTGGTGGAAGTTCTATCTACCAGGGAACTGAAAAGTATGCATTGAGAGATTTCTCCCAACAATTCCATAAACTCGAAATCAAAGGCGACAATTTCTTTGTGAGAGCCTATCAGACTGCTACAGATGCAGGTAAATCATATAATCTGTCAGCACTTGGCGCCTTTATGAATGAAACATATTCCCCTTCTGCCACTAACTGGGTCCCAGACTTTGTATTAGCGATGCAGGGGTATATTCCCGGCACTGCTGCTGGTAATCCTGCCACAGCAAGGGCATATGCTGACCGTAACAGGCCACAGCCTGGAACGACCGATTTTGCGTCTCTTGTAGACGCAGTCAAAGCAAATTTCTTCCAGAAAACACCAACCAATACCTATAAAGGTCTACCTGTTCAAGGTGGCGCTTCTTTCATCGACAATTCAAAACTGAGGCACGTTGAATTCAATTATAAATTCTTTAATCAGATCGATTGGGCTGAAATTCAGATAGGCGGTAACTTCAGACAGTATGACTTGTTCTCAAATGCTACAATTTTCAATGAAGCTCCCGTTGATGTTAATAATGCCTCGAGAATCCAGATCAATGAGTATGGACTTTACACACAAATTGCTAAGACCATTGCTCAAAAACTGAAACTGACAGGATCAGTTCGCTATGATAAGAATGAGAACTTTGATGGACGTGTAACACCTAGATTCTCAGCTGTTTACGAATTGGACAAGAACAATAATATTCGCGCCTCGTTCCAGACCGGTTTCAGAAATCCTGATACGCAAGCACAGTTTATCTTTTTCCCTTCTTCCGGTGGAACACTCATCGGAAGCACAGAGAAAAATGCTGCACGATACGGAATTCACAATGGCGGTGCATGGACACAAGCTTCTTATAATCAATATGTAGCTTCCGGTGGTTCACTCGATAAGACTACCGGCACTCCTACTGGTGGAAATTCCTCGCTACTGGTAACGGCAAATGTTGCATATGTTAAACCAGAAACACTTCAATCATTTGAACTGGGATATAAAGGCCTTGTGGCTTCCAGTCTCCTTGTAGATTTGAATGGTTATTATACCCAGTATAGCAGTTTCATAGGAGGACAAATCGTTGCCAGCAAAAATCCAACTACCCACCAAGGAAAAGCGATTAATCCTGGTTCACTCTTCTCTCCCTACGTAAATTCAATAGAAGACGTGAAATCGATGGGCGTGGGTCTTGGATTGTCATATAGTCTTCCTAAAAATTATACACTCACTGGCAATTACAACTGGTCGGATTTTACGGCAAAGGAAACTGCTGATTTCAACGCGGCGTTCAACACTCCTAAAAACAGAATGAGCTTTGGTGTTGGTAACCGCAAGATTGCCAAGAATCTTGGATTCAATGTAAACTTCCGCTATCAGGATGCCTTCCAATGGCAATCATCGTATGGAAGATGGATGGTGCCGTCATACGGCGTGGTGGATGCTCAGGTGAACTACAAGATCACCTCGATCAAGACAATGCTAAAGATCGGTGGTACGAATCTGGGAGGCGCTGATTACCGCACCAACCTTGGATCACCTTTCGTAGGTCAGCAATATTACATCTCGCTGACGTTTGATGAATTCTTAAACTAATCGTTGACGAATTAAAAATTACAGAAATGAAAAAGACTAACTACATATATATAACTCTGATAACACTGCTCCTGGTAGGGTCGTGTAAACAGGAAGTCATCGTTCCGGTGGACCCGCCGATTGTAACACCGCCTACGCCATCAAAGGGTTCAGCGGATTTTACAAAATTTGTCGCCATAGGAAACTCGTTTGTTGCAGGGATGCAAGCAAGCTCGCTTTATAATGAAAGCCAAGCTAACTCTCTCCCAAGGATCATGGCCAAACAGTTCGAGACCGTGGGCGGCCCAACAACATTTAATCAACCCGACATCAATTCGGTCAATGGGTTTAATCCTATCAACTCTAACACTGGCATCGGATTGATTCTTGGTAGGTTATTTCTATTCGATCCGGATGGCACTACAGGCCCGAGAACGCCCGGCCCTGCTGCAGCAAAAGCACCTGCTACTTCGGTGACATGCCCTTCATCGGTGAGCACACCCGCTGCACCTGCTCCTTTTAACACTTCTGATTTCCCAGCATCATTTGCAGTCGGAAGCCGTGCCGCGTTAAATAATTTCGGAGTGCCTTTGATCTATACCGCTCAGACGCTGACACCGGCTACTGGTTTTGCTAACCCTGCGAACCCAGCCTGGAGTCCATTCTACTCACGTTTTGCATCAAGCCCCAGTACAAATGGCGCCGATGGATCCACCATCGTTGGCGATGCGAAAACTGCAGCTGGCAGCTTTTATCTGATCTGGCTTGGTTTCGATGATGTGCTGTTGTACGCTGCTACGGGTGCCGACGGAGCGACAGCGGGTACCTTTCCTATGACTGACCTATCCGCGTTTAACACGTATTATGGCGGTGCAATTGCAACTCTGATGACTGGCACTACTTTCAAAGGCGTGGTCGGGAACATTCCAAACTTTACGTCACTCCCCTACTTTTACACAGTTCCGTGGAATACCATTGCACTTGATGCTGCTACAGCTACCGCATTAACAACGGGTCTCTCAACCGGCTACAACGGCTTTCTTACAGCCATGGTCGGGGCAGGCGTGATCACCCAGGCTGAAGCTGATAAAAGAAAATTGACATTTGCTGCGGGCAAGAATGGTGTGTTGATGGTTGATGAAACCCTGACTGACCTGACAGCAGCGATGAACGCAAACGGTGCAGGCGCATTAGTGCCTTACGCAAGGGCCCGTCAGGCAAATGCTACTGATCTTGTTCCTTTGGCCGCCGGATCTATTCTCGGTACATGTAATGGAAGTGCAGCAGCGATATGGGGAGTGAGTTATCCGGTTGCTGACAGGTATATTCTTACGGCTGCCGAAACCGGTGCTATTCTCGCCAGAACGGCTGAATTCAATGCAACGATTAGCTCTTTGGTAACGGCAAACACAACTCGTTTAGCCCTTGCCGACGTGAACAAAGCCTATGCTGATTTAGTAACGAACAAGGCATATATCTCCGATAACGTGATGATAACTCCGAGCTTCGCCCCTCCTACTGGCGCCTATTCGGAAGACGGTCTTCATCCAAATAGCAGAGGTTATGCTTTCACGGCCAACGTATTCATCGACGCGATTAACACAAAGTTTACAGCTGTAATTCCAAAAGCAAGTTTGGCCGCGTATTCTGGTACCGCCCTGCCTGTCAATCCTTAAGCAAAGAAGATTATCAAAAAAAAGACAAGGTAATTTCACAAAAAAAGCCCCGAATGATTCGGGGCTTTTTTATTTTTAAAAAATTAAAGTAATCAGAACAACTGCTTTGCGATTTTATAGATAGGGTCCGATTTTCCCATCGAATAGAAATGAAGTGTTGGCACACCAAACTTCATAAGCTCTTTTGATTGCTGCACCGTCCACTCTACGCCTACCTGCCTGACAGCGGCATTATCTTTACATTTTTCAACCTCCTCAGAAAGTTCCTCTGGTATGTCGATATGAAAAATTGTTGGCAGCACCGTTGCCTGGCCTTTAGCAGTAATAGGCTTGATGCCCGGAATGATTGGTACATTTATCTCGGCTTCACGGCATTGCGCGACAAAGTCAAAATACTTTTGATTGTCGAAGAACATCTGCGTAACAATATACTGCGCACCCATCTCAACTTTTAACTTAAGATATTTCAGATCAGCCTTAAGATTAGGAGCTGAAAAATGCTTTTCAGGATAGCCTGCTACACCAACACAAAAATCAGTAGGTGATGCGCTTCCAAGATCCTCATCCAGAAATTTTCCGCTATTCATGGAAACAATCTGACCCAGTAGCTCCGACGCATACTTGTGTCCATCGGGATCAGCCACAAACCGTCCTTCATTTTTGATAGCATCGCCTTGCAAGGCCAGCACATTATCGATACCAAGAAACTGTAGATCAATGAGCGCATTCTCGGTTTCTTCCCTTGTAAATCCACCACAAATGATATGTGGCACGGTGTCTACCTTATAGTGATTCTGGAGCGCAGCGCAAATACCTACTGTACCTGGACGCTTTCTAGTGGAACTCTTTTCCAATAGTCCTCCCTCCTTTTTTTTATAGACATATTCCTCGCGATGATAGGTAACATCAATAAACGGCGGTTTGAACTCCATCAATGGGTCCATGTTATCAAAAAGCGTGCGTATGTTGTCACCCTTCAAGGGAGGAAGGATTTCTATGCTAAAAAGCGTCTTGCCCCGGGCATTCTTTATATGGTCGATTACTTTCATTAACTGCTAAAATATTGAAATGGTAGCGTGCTGTAGTGGGCGGCACCTCAACACCTCACTTTTAAATGCATACTTACATAAATTTCAGGGATAAATAGTTCTCTCATAACAATTTCCCTTTCGAGATAAAAAATTATTACTGAACTTCACCGCTTCTTATTCTTGACCCATTCGATTTCATTAAAACAACAAAATGCGCTCCATTCTCCTCCTCTTATTTCTTGCTGTTGCCGTAGTGTCCTGCACCTCGAAACGCGCCAGTAAGCCGCGAGTTCTCGTTTTTTCGAAAACGGCCGGCTATCATCATAAATCGATACCGGTTGGACAAGCGGCTATTATCAAACTTGGCCAGGAGAACGGATTTGAAGTGGATACAACCAGTAACGCAGCGTATTTCACGGAAGATTCCCTTCGCCAGTATTCAACGGTTGTGTTTCTTAATACAACTGGCAATGTACTGGATTACCGTCAGGAAGCATCATTTGAACGCTATGTGCAGGCTGGAGGCGGCTTTGTGGGAGTTCATGCTGCAGCAGATTCAGAGTATGACTGGGGCTGGTATGGCAGACTACTGGGTGCCTATTTTCTATCGCACCCCGAACAACAACAGGCAAGGTATCTTATTAAAGACAGGAATTTTGCTGCGACTAAATCATTTCCGGATTCCGTTTACATGCATTTTGACGAACTCTATAACTACAAGAAATTGAATCCCGATGTTCACGTTCTTATTACTGTTGATGAGCAATCTTATAAAGGAGGCGCGAACGGTAACTATCATCCCATGAGCTGGTACCATGATTTCGAAGGAGGCCGGGCATTTTATACAGCGATGGGTCACGTGGATGAAGCCTATTCTGATGAAATCTTTCTGAAGCATTTGCTCGGCGGAATTCAATATGCAATTGGGGAAAACAATAACTTGGATTATTCAAAAGCCAAGACTCAAATGCCACCTGAGGCGGATCGGTTTATGAAAACGCAATTGGTATCAGGAGAATTCTATGAACCAACCGAATTGACGGTGCTGCCGAATCTGGACGTCGTGATCATCCAGCGTCGGGGCGAAGTGATGCTGTATAAGAACGACACAAAGAAATTGAAACAAGTTGGTTTCCTGAATGTTTATTTCAAGTCAGCCATTCCAAAAGTCAACGCCGAAGAAGGTTTGCTTGGCCTGGCCAAAGACCCAAACTTTGCAAAGAATAATTATTTATTCCTGTATTATAGCGCGGCCGATAGCGCTGTTAACAGACTTTCAAGGTTCACTTTCAAAAACGATACACTTGACCTGACTACGGAAGTTCCAATCCTGGAGGTAAAGTCCCAACGCGACATCTGCTGCCATACCGGTGGATCGATCGCCTTCGGTCCTGACGGACTCCTGTATGTCTCATCAGGGGATAACTCAACTCCATTTGATGAACCAGGTCAGAAATATGTCAACCATGGCTTTGGTCCCCTCAACGATGAGCCCGGCCATAAGCAATATGATGCCCGTCGCTCATCTGGCAACACAAATGACTTGCGTGGAAAGATCATGCGCATACGGGTAAAAGAAGATGGCACCTACGAAATCCCAGACGGAAATCTTTTCCCGCCAGGAACACCAAAGACACGCCCTGAAATCTATGTGATGGGCAATCGCAATCCTTATAGAATCTCCATCGATCAAAAAAATAGCTATCTCTACTGGGGCGAAGTCGGTCCTGACGCGAATAACGATAGCCTTGAGGTACGCGGTCCACGCGGATATGATGAATTGAATCAGGCACGCAAAGCCGGTAACTTCGGCTGGCCTCTTTTTGTCGGGAATAATTACCCGTACCGCGAATACAACTATGTCACTGGTAAAAGCGGTGCTGCGTTTGATCCATTAAAGCCAATCAACAATTCGCGAAATAATACCGGACTTATAGAGTTGCCACCGATCGCTCCATCATTTATCTGGTATCCCTACGGCGTATCCAAAGATTTTCCACAGGTAGCAACAGGCGGAAGAAATGCAATGGCCGGTCCTGTCTTTTACTCAGATTTGTTCCCGAAAGAAACGCGCCTGCCTGATTACTACAATGGAAAAGTGCTCATTTACGACTGGATCAGGGGCTGGGTGAAAGCTGTAACCTTGAATCCAAATGGTGATTTCGATAAGATGGAACCTTTCGCTCCAAATCTGAAAGTGAACAACATGATCGATATGGAAATCGGACCCGATGGGAGATTATACCTACTTGAATATGGCAGTGGTTGGTTTGCCAAAAATGATGATGCCGGACTGTCTCGGCTCGACTACCTGGCTGGTAATCGCCCTCCAGCCGTTAATTCTATCACCACAGATAAAACATCTGGCACACTTCCGTTTGCTGTAAAAGTTTCTGCCGAAGCCAAAGATCCTGAAAACGACAAGATCACCTATGTGTGGGATTTTGGAAACGGTACGACTACTACAACAGATTCGCCAGAGACAACAGTCACCTACACCGTGGCTGGTGACTTCGCCATCTCCGTCACTGCTAAAGATGACAAAGGTGATGGATTCAAAAGCACCAATGCATTAGTCTATGCAGGCAATGCATCGCCAGTTGTCACGATTGAAACTGATCAGACTTCGTATGAACCGGGCAAAGCGGTGAATTACAAAGTGATTATAAAAGACGATGGACTCACAGAGGTAGACCAGGCAAACCTTTTTGTGTCAGTTCAATATGTTGAAGGACTTGACAAAGCTTCCCGCTCCATGGGACATCAGCAGGTAACAGCGGCGATCATCGGTAAAAATATGACGCAGACGCTCGATTGCAAAAGCTGTCACAAAGAAAGTGCAAAGTCAATCGGTCCGTCATTTAAAGATGTTGCAGAGCGATACAAAGGAGATACGAAAGCATCAGCTTACCTGCGTGATAAAATTGTAAAAGGCGGTGGAGGGCAATGGGGTGAGGTCGCAATGGCAGCGCATCCATCATTGTCAAAAACCGAAACATCTCAATTGGTTTCATACATACTGTCACTGAGTGGACCATCTGACAAGAAATCCCTTCCTCAAGCCGGTAGTATTACGCCAGATAAGAATGTAAAACCTGGAAGCATGTTGGTGATCACAGCGACCTACACCGATAAAGGAGGAAATGATATTAAGCCGTTGACCGGAACAGGCACTGCAATATTGCCTTTACAGCAATAACCCAGAAAACTAATTAAATATCATAACTAAGATTTGGACTGAGCCATTTTTCTATTGTCGGAAGATCCATTTCTTTTCGGGTGGCGTATTCTTTCACCTGGTCTTTTTCAATCTTACCAAGGCCAAAATACGTTGCGTCAGGATGTGCAAAGTAATAACCACTCACTGCTGAGGCCGGATACATGGCATAGGATTCAGTTAAAACAATACCGGCCTCTTTCTCTGCATCCAGCAGATCAAAGATGGTCCGTTTCTCGGTATGGTCAGGGCACGCAGGATAGCCCGGTGCCGGACGGATGCCCACGTACTTCTCTTTGATCACTTCCTCCATCGGCAATGATTCATCCTTTGCATAACCCCAGAATTCCTTTCGCACTTTTTCGTGCATCAATTCGGCAAATGCTTCCGCTAGTCGATCGGCCAGTGATTTTACCATAATCTCCTGATAATCATCTTGCTGCGCCTTGTATTCTGCGACCAATTTTTCAATGTGTCCACCGGTTGTAACGGCAAACATGCCAATGTAATCCTTCTTGCCAGTGGCCTTCGGAGCAATAAAATCTGCCAAGCAATAATTTGGAAGGTTCTGTGCTTTCTTATTCTGTTGACGAAGGAAGTGAAGCGTTGTCAGTTCCGACTTGAAATCGCCATCATTATACAGGATCACATCATCAGAGTCTGTTGCCTGCGCAGGATAAAACCCTATTACACCATTACATTCCAGCAACTTTCCAGCAACGATCTTATCAAGCATTTTCTGAGCATCGTCAAATAGCTTCTTTGCTTCAACACCAACTTTAGCATCATCGAAGATACCCGGATAACGACCAAACAACATCCACGTTTGGAAGAACGGTGTCCAGTCGATATACTTTCTGATTTCTTCCAGCGGATATTTATTAAATACGCGCTTGCCGATAAAGGTTGGTTCGGTGCCCTTGAAATTCGACCAATCAATCTTAACCTTGTTTTTACGGGCTTCAATCAACGAGATGTAATTCTTATCCTGTTGACGGCTCGCATGATCCTTCCGAAGGTTCACATACTCCGCCTTTATGCGGGCTTTAAAGGCTCCACTTGTCTCAGGATTGATGAATTCACTGGCAACCGGCACCGAACGCGAAGCGTCCAATACGTACACGACCGGTCCATCATAGACCGGGTCAATCTTCACAGCGGTGTGGATGCGGGAAGTTGTAGCTCCTCCTATCAGCAATGGCAATGTCATTCCTTCACGTTGCATTTCCTTGGCCACGTGAACCATCTCATCAAGCGACGGCGTTATCAATCCACTAAGCCCAATAATATCTACTTTCTCCCTTCGGGCAGCTTCCAGAATCTTTTCTGTCGGAACCATCACTCCTAGATCGATTACATCATAGTTGTTACATGACAGCACCACCCCAACGATATTCTTTCCTATATCATGAACATCGCCTTTAACAGTAGCCATCAGGATCCTCGCAGCAGGCTTTCCCACCTGGCCGCTTCTAATTTTTTCCTCCTCAAGAAAGGGCGTGAGATAGGCAACAGCCCTCTTCATCACGCGCGCGCTCTTAACGACTTGTGGTAAAAACATTTTTCCTGCGCCAAACAGATCACCCACTACGTTCATCCCAACCATCAAAGGACCTTCGATTACATGTAGGGGTTTATCAAACTTATGACGAACCTCTTCAATATCCACCTCGATAAAATCGATGACGCCTTTTACCAGCGAATGAGTTATCCGTTCTTCGACCGGTCCGTTCCTCCATTCATCATCAAGTTCCTTCTTTTTAGCAGAGCCTTTTACCGTTTCCGCAAGCTCAAGGAGCCGTTCAGTAGAATCCTCTCTCCTGTTGAGAAGCACATCTTCAACCCTCTCCAATAAATCCTTCGGTATGTCGTCATACACCGCCAGCATGGAGGGGTTTACTATCCCCATATCCATCCCTTCTTTAATGGCATAGTAAAGAAAAACGGAATGCATCGCTTCCCTTACCAACTGGTTACCCCGAAAGCTGAATGACACATTACTTACGCCCCCGCTTACGTGAGCATAAGGAAGGTTCTCCCGAATCCATCGTGTTGCCTTGAAGAAGTCGACCGCATAATTCCTATGCTCATCTATTCCGGTAGCTACCGGAAATATGTTCGGATCAAAAATGATGTCCTGAGGAGGGAAATTTATCTTCTGCGTAAGAATAGTATAAGCACGTTTGCATATATCTATTCTCCGCTGATAGGTGTCTGCCTGACCTTGTTCATCAAATGCCATGACAACGGTGGCTGCACCATATCGCTTCACAAGTTTTGCCTGACGCAGAAATTCTTCTTCTCCTGCCTTAAGACTTATCGAGTTGACTATACTCTTACCCTGAAGGCATTTTAGACCTGCTTCGATCACACTCCATTTGGATGAATCGACCATCACAGGAATTCTTGATATCTCAGGCTCAGAAGCCATGAGATTCAGGAATTTGACCATGGCAAACTCCGAGTCAAGCATCCCCTCGTCCATGTTTACATCGATGACCTGAGCTCCGCCCCTTACCTGGTCGAGAGCAACGCTAAGCGCCTCGTCATACTTATCTTCCTTGATAAGTTTCAGGAATTTGGCCGAACCTGTCACGTTGGTTCTCTCGCCAATATTGATAAAGTTAGAGGCAGGAGTTACCGTTACAGCTTCGAGGCCGCTTAATCGTAAGAAATGATCAGACATTGACTGCTACCTCCCTTGGTTTGTATTTAGCAGCCAATGCTGCTATAACTCTTATGTGATCAGGGGTTGTTCCACAACATCCCCCCAGAATATTTACAAGTCCCTCTTTTAAGAAGTCTTCAATCTGATCACCCATCTCCTGCGGTCCCTCATCATACTGACCAAACTCATTTGGTAGCCCCGCATTTGGGTAGGCACTTACAAAGAAAGGCGCTTGTTCATTCAGCACTTGAAGGTACGGTCGTAACTGCTTGGCTCCCAAGGCACAATTTAGTCCAACACTCAGGAGAGGGACATGAGAAACAGAAATAAGAAAAGCCTCTGTCGTCTGGCCTGAAAGAGTTCGTCCACTGGCGTCGGTAATTGTTCCTGATACCATGATCGGCAACGACTTACCGAGCTCATCAAACAATTCCTGAATTCCGAAGAGAGCCGCCTTTGCATTTAACGTATCGAAAATGGTTTCTACCAGGATGAGATCTGCGCCACCATCCATCAACCCTTTTACTTGTTCTTTATAAGCAGTCTTTAGCTGGTCGAAAGTCACAGCCCTGTAACCTGGGTCATTTACGTTTGGTGACAGTGAAAGAGTACGATTGGTGGGCCCAACGGCACCTGCAACAAACCGGGGTTTATGAGGTTCCCTTTTCGTAAACTCATCTGCCACCTCCCTGGCAATCTTTGCAGACTGATAGTTCAGCTCATAAACGATGTCTTCAAGATGATAGTCGGCTTGGGCGATTGTAGTGCTACTGAACGTATTCGTTTCGGCAATATCGGCTCCTGCTGCAAAATACTGCGCGTGAATATCTTTAATGATGTCAGGACGGGTAATGGAGAGCAGGTCGTTGTTGCCCTTTACGAGATGCGTATGATTCTTAAACCTCTCACCTCTGAAATCCTCTTCTTCCAGTGTATGCCGCTGAATCATTGTACCCATAGCACCATCCAGCACCATTATACGTTGTTGTAGAATTTGTTCAATTTTCACTCTTTCTGTCGTTTAAACCACACTTTCCAGAAAGAGCCCATTTCAGATTGGCCGCCTATCTTCATCCGCCAGCTGGCAGAAAGGGAGTTAGCACCAAGTTACTGGCAAGGTTGCTAAGACTTCATAGGGCCCTGTCCCTCGGTCTTTCTGGATAAGCACTGCAAAGAAAATCAATAAGTGGGTAAAAATGAAGCGTGGAACAAGATTTTATAACATTTCTATCATCATTAAATCTAATTAAGCTATTACTTTGCGAAAACACCTTCATGAAGTTAGCCGCTATTGACATAGGTTCCAACGCCATACGGTTTCAGGTCTCCAGTGTACTGGAACACGATAACAAGATAATGTTCAAGAAGCTGGAGTATGTGCGGTTTCCTCTTCGCCTCGGACATGATGTATTCGGTACAAATCGGATCAGCAAGGAAAGTATCCTAAAATTCAAAAAGCTGATGATGACGTACAAGCTCATGATTGAACTATATGAGGTCGACGATTTCATGTTTTGTGCTACCTCCGCCATGCGCGAGTCAGAGAATGGGGCTACACTTGCTCAAGAGATCAAGAAAGAACTGGGTATCACCATTCATATCATCAATGGCCAGCTCGAAGCGGATCTAATCAACAAAGCCATTTCGTCTTACCTCGCTGACAAGACTTACCTCCACATAGATGTGGGAGGCGGAAGCACAGAGTTGAATTTGTTTACAGGTGGAAAAAAAATAAGAACGCAATCATTTAAGATCGGCTCAGTTCGTGTGCTTGAACACCATGACTCCCCTGTTATGTGGTCAGATATGGAAAAATGGGTCAAAGAAAATTCAAAGAAAGAATATGGGCCGGTCACTTCTGTCGGCACGGGCGGAAATATCAGCAAAATCTTTGAGCTGGCTAAGATTAAGGCTGGCAAAACGATGACACTTAAGAAAGTGAAAGAGATCAAGGCAATGGTAGAGAGCCATACCATGGATGAAAGGATTTATGATTTGCAAATGAACCCTGACCGGGCAGACGTGATCGTACCAGCGAGCGATATTTATATCAAAGTGATGGAGTGGGCCAGCTCAAAAAATATCCTCGTGCCGGAGGTTGGTCTGAAAGACGGAATTCTGCTTCAGCTTTTTGAAAAAAATCAAAAACACAGGAAGGTTCAGTTTCTGAATGCTGAAGATCAGAGTAAAGGAAAGAAATCAACTATTATAAAGGGGAAGTAGCAATCAAAAAAGCCTCACCTCTTCGATTATCTCCTTTGTAATATTATAAAACTCTTTGTGAATATTAAAAGGGGCGTCACCATTTTGACCTTTGATTACATAACTGCCATCCTCCCTCATTATGTATGAATTCACATTGTCGCGCAGATTATAGCGCAATATATTCATCACTTGCTTTGTTAGTATTTCCTGCTCCAACATAACTAATGACTCGATGCGTCGATCAAAACTTCGGACCATCGCGTCGGCGCTACCAAAGTAGACTTTTGGACTATCGGCATTTCGAAAACAGTAAATACGGGAATGCTCCAGGTACTCACCTACAATTGAAATAACTTCAATATTTTCACTTAATCCCTTGCGGCCAGGGCGCAAACAACACATACCACGTACTATCACTTTTATAGTAACACCTGCCTGACTTGCCTCATATAAAGCGTCGATGAACTCCTTATCTTGAATAGAATTTAGCTTGATGACAATTCCGGCAGGCAATCCGTTTTTCGCATTCTCTGCTTCCTTTTTTACTAACGCGCACAGCTGATTGCGCATGTCACGTGGCGAGGTGATCAAATTGCGATAGAGCGATGGCTCGGAATGGCCAGTAATAACATTAAAGAATTCAGAAACATCGGCCCCGTAGGCCTCCCGTGTAGTTAATAGGCCAATATCCGTATATAGGCGAGCCGTGGATTCATTGTAGTTACCGCTGCTTATATGAACGTATCGGAATACCCGATCATCAGGCTCCCTTCGTACGATCAATAGAAGCTTTGTGTGAGTTTTCAGGGCACCAAATCCATAAATCACAAAGCACCCGGATTTCTGCAGACGTTGCGCTTCACGCAAGTTATTCTCTTCATCAAATCTTGCCTTCACTTCAAACAATACAGAGACATGCTTTCCATTTTCAGCCGCCTTCAATAGAGCTGCACTTACACGGGACTCCTTCGCCAGCCGGTAGATCGTAATCTTGATTGAAAGAACCAACGGATCATCAGCGGCCTTGTCTAGCAGCTCAATTACCGGATCCATTGAATCGTACGGATGATGCAGAAGAATATCCCGCTCTTTTAGAACTTCAAACAGATCGCGCTGACCCATCTCAGGAAACGTAACCGGACGAATTGCAGGCCTATCAGATGATCTTGATTGTGCGCGTTTATCCTTAAACTCCTTGTGTCCAATGATTTGAGTCAATCCTGCGAGATCGAGAATGCTTTCCTTTGAAACAGTAAAAATGTTGAGCTCTTCGAGGTCCCATTGGATCTTCAGCAACCTCATCATCCACGGATCAGCGCCCTCTTGTACATCCATTCTCACCACTCTGCCAGTTCTGCGGGTTTGTAATTTCCGCTTAAGCTCCTCGAGGAAATTAGATTCAATGTCTTCACTTTCCTCCAGGGTAAAGTCTCCGTTTCGGTTAATTCTGAAAAGTGTTACACTCAGCACCTCCATATTCCTGAAAAGGTGATGGATGTTATGAATAATGATATCTTCAATTGGTATAAATGCAATGGTACCATCCATTTGAAGTATCTCGAAGAAACGACCTATGTTACTTGGTATTTGAATGAAGGAAGCTTTCTGATGTTGAGCTGACTCGGTTGGTGCTTTTGTTACAACACCTATCAAAAGTCGGTTGTTCTTTAGCGTGGGAAACGTATGATAGCTGTCAAACATCATCGGCGTAAGCATCGGGTAGATGGTCCGCTGAAAATATTGATCAACCCTGTTCTTATCCTGGGGCGACAGTGATATGTATTCACTTATCCGGAAGCCATTTCTTTCAAAAAGCGGTTTGAGGCTATTGACGTAGTAGTTGTGTTGTGTAGTCAGGAAATTATGTATTTCCTGTAAAAGAAGAGCGCGAAATGGTGACTCGCGAAGTCCGCTGTAGTCAAAGCGCTCCTTGCCAAAGTCAAGATAGTTATAGAGGCTTCCTAGCCGAATTGTGCAAAACTCATCGAGATTAGAAGATGTAATTGAAAAAAACTTCAACCTGTCGAAAATACTCCGATCGATGTGATGTGCCTGATCCAATACCCGGTAATTGAACTGTAACCAGCTCAAGTCGCGGCTTATGTAATTACTCTCGGCAATTTGTTGAGGAACATTGACTGGAACTGTTAACAGTTCTTCTTCTCCTTCCATAGTCGACTCAGAATCAGATATCTATTTTTGCGTACTTGGCATTTTTCTCGATGAACTCACGGCGCGGGGCAACCTCGTCCCCCATCAGCATGGAAAACAAATGATCTGCCTCCGCTGCCGATTCAACTCCAACCAGCTTCAATGTTCTCTTATCCGGATCCATGGTAGTCGTCCACAATTGTTCTGGATTCATTTCACCCAATCCCTTATAACGTTGGATATTTACGCTGTCTTCTTTTCCATCACGGGCCAGATCTTTGATGATGGCATCCCGCTCATCTTCGGTCCAGCAATAGCGTTCTTCCTTACCACGCTTCAATAAGTATAACGGAGGTAATGCGATGTAAACGTAGCCTTGCTCAATAAGATCACGCATATAGCGGAAGAAGAATGTGAGGATCAAGGTACGGATATGACTGCCATCAACATCAGCATCTGTCATAATGATAACTTTATGGTAACGTAGCTTCGTAAGATTTAGCGCCTTGTCGTCTTCTGCAGTACCAAAACTTACGCCAAGGGCCGTGATCATATTCTTGATTTCCTCGTTCTCATAGATCTTGTGCTCCTGGGCCTTCTCCACGTTCAGGATCTTTCCACGAAGCGGTAGGATGGCCTGAAAATGCCTGTTCCTGCCCTGCTTGGCTGATCCACCGGCGGAATCTCCCTCCACGAGGTACAACTCGGAAATGGCGGGGTCGGCGCTGGCGCAATCCGCCAGTTTTCCAGGCAGACCGGTGCCGCTAAGAACGTTCTTGCGCTGCACCATTTCACGAGCCTTGCGCGCTGCGTGACGCGCCTGGGCAGCGAGAATCACCTTATTAACGATCATACGGGCCTCTTTGGGATGCTCTTCCAGAAAATTCTGAAGCGCCTCACCCACTGCCTGATCAACTACTCCCATTACGTCTGTGTTACCGAGCTTCGTCTTCGTCTGACCTTCAAATTGCGGCTCAGCTACTTTCACAGAAATCACCGCCGTAAGTCCTTCCCGAAAATCATCTCCTGCAATTTCAATTTTTGCCTTCTCCAGTAAACCTGACTTATCTGCATAGGTCTTTAAGGTCCTCGTCAATGCCCTGCGAAATCCCGCGACGTGAGTGCCACCTTCATGTGTGTTGATATTGTTCACGTACGACATCAGGTTCTCACTAAATGACGTATTGTAGCTCATCGCGACCTGAACTGGAACCACGCCGAAACTCTCCACGAAAATGGGATCTGCGATTAATTTCTCTCGGGTAGAATCCATGTACTGAACAAACTCACGCAATCCACCTTCTGAGAAGAAGGTATCGGTACGTGGGTCACCCTTTTCATCTTTTTCGCGCTGATCTGCCAGGATGATTTTAATGCCTGGATTTAGAAAGGACAACTCACGAAGACGCGTAGAAATTGTCACATAGTTGTATTCCAGCACTGGGAAAATCTCATAGTCAGGTTTGAACTCTATCGTGGTTCCCCGCCGATCCGACTGGCCAATAAATTTAACAGGCGCCTGTGGAATGCCACGCTTAAAAATCTGTTCAGCGATTTTACCATCGCGATAAACCGTTGCTTTTAAAACTTCTGACAACGCATTTACGCAAGAAACGCCGACACCGTGAAGGCCACCGGAAACTTTATAAGTGTCCTTGTCGAATTTACCGCCTGCGTGGAGAACGGTCATGACCACTTCAAGAGCTGACCGCTTTTCTTTTTCCATCATGTCGGTGGGAATGCCCCGACCGTTATCTTCAACCGTGACTGAATTATCCGGATTGACCGTTACTTTGATTTCATCGCAATAGCCTGCCATGGCTTCATCAATCGAGTTGTCCACAACTTCCCAGACGAGGTGGTGAAGACCCTTCACACTCACATCTCCTATATACATTGCGGGCCTTTTTCGCACCGCTTCCAAACCTTCTAAAACCTGAATGTTGTTGGCTGAATATTCAGAGGCCTTTTTTCCTTTTTGTTCGCTCATTTCGATATTTTACAAGAGGGCAAAAATAAGGGTTTTTGAAGTAAAAACCCCACTTTTTACCATTTTATTCATAGATATTATCCTTCAGACCTGACCATCTGAAGGTGGCCTTTTGGAAAGGCTAAAACCAGCGTTTAAACAAGGTTATTGTTTTGGTTTTTTAGGATTCTTTTTCTTGCCTTTTGCGGGTTCTTCACCCAGGAGTTTTTGCTTGGCTTTTTGCAGCTCAGCACGTTGCATATCACTTACCACAGGATAATTAATTTTAAGTTTTTCAAATTGCCCTTGAATAACCGACGCAATTGCCAGCCTGGCATACCACTTATCATCCGCTGGAATAATGAACCATGGAGCGCTAACGGTTGACGTCGCGCTGATCGCTTCTTCATACGCCTTTTGATAGTCGTCCCAATACGCACGCTCTTTCAAATCTCCCAGAGAAAACTTCCAGTTCTTGCTTGGGTCGTCAATGCGTTCAATAAATCGCTTCTTCTGCTCCTTTTTGGAGACATTCAAGAAAAACTTAAGCACCACGGTTCCATTGTCACTTAGATTCTTCTCAAATCGCCGGATCTGCTTGAACCTCTGTTGCCAGAATTTCTTATCGATATTCTTTACCGAATCAATACCAGGTATGTTCTCGCTCAGCACAAACTCCGGGTGGACCCGTGTAATCAGAACATTTTCATAATGAGACCGGTTATGGATAGCAATCTCGCCTCGTGCGGGCAATGCCATTTCGTGCCTCCAGAAATAATTATGATCAAGTTCGTGGGATGTCGGGGCTTTAAAACTGTACACTTTTACACCAAGGGGGTTAAATCCCGACATAATGTGTTTTACCGCCCCATCCTTTCCCGCAGCGTCCATTGCCTGGAAAATTATCAAAACCGAATACCGGTTATGGGCATAAAGTTCGTCTTGGATTTTAGCAAGGTCACGACGGCTCATTTCCAGAAGTACTTCCGCATCCTCCCTGTTCAAGGTCTTGCCGGTGTAGTGGGTGTCAAAGTCTTTTAGTCTGATGGATGTGTCGGGCTCTACGAGCAAGTCCTTCATGCGGATTAGTTTCTCATTGGTTAGCATAAGTTGAAAGATTTTTAAGGAAGCTAAATGTACTTGTTTTTTCTATAGATGGTTTATCGCGGTGATAATCAGCGCAATTCACACTTTGTAAAAAAATAGCATGATTTTGAGGTATTTCAATCGTTTTAGGTTATTTTTAATATACCCACCAAAAAATTACGGTCATGAAAAATATAGCCTTCCTAAGCATTGTGTTTGTTGGACTTGTTACCATCGCGGGTTACTCCCAGGACGAAAAGGCAGCTATCAAAGCTGTGATAGAAAAAGAAACAACTTCATTCTTTGGCGTAGACAAAAAGAACTGGGAATCAAACTGGCTCAAAGCACCTTATACGTACTGGACGTATTCAGATTCCACCGGAGGAAGTTTTCTTGAGGGGATTGATAACATTCAGAAAAACTTCACTGAATATTTTCAAACTGCCAAGCCCTCAAAATCAAAAATTGAAAGAGAATGGTTGGAAGTCCGAGTCTATGGCAAAGGTGCCTATGTCAGATTTATTCAAAAAGCAAAAGACGAAATGGATTACGATATAACTTCCGAGACCCGGGTTCTTGAAAAAGACAAGAATGGAAAATGGAAAATTATTTATTTGAGCGCGATTGCGAAGTACTAATGTGTCCATTGTTGACGTTCGTTTAAGATAAATAGAACGCGTTACCTCAACACTTCAAAACTTCAACACTTCAAAACTTCAAAACTGTCCCGTTCGCAGCATTACGAGAGTACAAGCCTCCAGTGCTTCGGCACCGGAATCATTAACACGTTTGATAAAATCGTCGTTTTCAGTTCCCGGGTTGAAGATCACTCTGACTGGTTTGAGGCTTAGGATGTAATCAATCCACACCGACTGATGGCGGGGACCAATGTAAAGGGTAACGGTATCAACATTAGTTATCTTGGGCTTCATTCGCAGATCAAGGATTTCATTTCCAAATACCTCCCCTTTCTTTATACCTACCGGTACAATCTCATGGCCGTAGCGGGTCAAGATTTCGCAAGCCAGATAGGCATACCGTGAAGGATTTGTAGAGGCGCCAACAATCACCGTTTTCTTTTTCATTTTTTTATACGATTAATGATTGCCTCAGCACACCGCTCACCATCGAGTGCCGCAGAAACTATGCCACCGGCATAACCTGCCCCTTCGCCACAAGGAAACAATCCCTTCAGCTGTGGGTGCTCAAGTGTTTGCTTGTCCCTGGGGATCCGTACCGGTGATGACGTGCGGCTTTCGACACCAACGACCTGTGCTTCGTTGGTGAGGTAGCCCTTCATCTTTTCACCAAAATTCTTGAACCCCTGGCGCAGGCTATCAGAAATAAACCGTGGAAATAGATCTCCAACGGCTGCTGAAACAAGACCCGGTTGATAGGATGTATCGAGCAATGAGGAAGATACTTTTCCCTGTACAAAATCCATAAGTCGCTGTGCGGGTGCCGCCTGAGTGCCACCTGCCATTTTGCATGCCCGCTGCTCTACTTCCTTTTGAAAATATAATCCAGCAAGCGCTCCAAACTTTTCAAAGTTTTTGAAATGGGAAGTCTCGACGGCCACCACAATGCCAGAGTTGGCAAACTTTGAATCTCTTCGCGACGGGCTCATGCCGTTTACGACAATTTCACCTGGTGAAGTAGCTGCGGGGACTATAAATCCTCCCGGGCACATACAGAACGAGAAAACGCCAACCTGCCCGTGGCCCGACGTCGCCTGGTGTACTAACGAATAGGATGAGGCTGGCAGATACGCACCTCTATCGGTGTCGCAATGATATTGTATTTTGTCGATCGACTGTTGCGAATGCTCTACACGCACACCTAACGCAAATGGCTTGGCTTCAATGAGTATCTTATGTCGATCAAGCAATTCAAAAATATCCCTCGCGGAATGTCCGGTCGCCAGAATAAAGGCCTCACCGCGCACCTCCTCGCCAGTTTGAGTTATGATCCCGGTAAGTGTTCCTGAAGAAATTATCAGATCAGTCACCTTTGTATCAAATCTCACTTCTCCCCCTGCGTTAAGAATGCTTCCGCGAAGCTCCTTGACAAGCTGTGGAAGTTTATTAGTACCAATATGCGGATGAGCATCATACAATATTTCCTCACTCGCACCGTGGGCGACGAGCATTTCCAGAATCTTACGCACATCACCGCGTTTGGTCGAGCGCGTGTAGAGTTTGCCATCCGAATAGGTACCGGCGCCACCCTCCCCGAAACAGTAATTTGATTCAGGATTCACCACATGTTCCTTGTTAATCGAGGCAATATCCCGCCGACGGGCCTGAACATCCTTTCCCCGTTCAATCACAATAGGCTTTAGTCCGGCTTCAATCAACCGAAGAGCAGCAAACATTCCTGCAGGGCCCGCTCCAATCACAATTACTCGTTTGGATCCTGAAACATCCGGACTCGATTTTTGATATGAGATCGACTTGCGTGAAGCTTCCTTTGATAACATCTCAATCAATACTTTTACCACAGCATTTTTGCTGCGAGCGTCGATCGACCGACGTAGAAGCTGGAAGGTCTGGTCACCGTCTTTTTGAAGGTGAAGCTTTTCGAAAATGGTCGTCTGAAAGAGATCAGGATCGAATGCCTCCTGAGGTGTAAGAATTATTTCTATTTGCTTCTGCATCATGAAAGGCATTAACCTTTAAATGAATATAAATGTATTGCTTGACTATCGCCTTCCGTCAAAGGAAACGGAATATCCAAAATTTAATCCAAATCTGAATCCTTGGGAAAACGAATTCTGATTCAGACTACTAAACGTTTCTTTAAATAATGGCTCTACGTCAAACATTCGATAACCAAGATTATAACCGATCACCGCGTCTATGGTAAATCCATCGCCGTTGTTTTTCTGCATAAGTCTTGCTCCGAGCAAAACTCCATATTCCGCGCGCTGCTCTGAGGCATTGGCTGTGATCAGAGTAGTTGGTGAGCCTGGAAAACTCATGTTACTGAAATACCCGATGTTGGTAAACCTGACTTCATGACCAAAATACCACATGCCTGTTTTAATCGTATTATAAAATTTTTGCTTCAGCGCGATCGAATATCCACGCTGATAAATTTTACCCACCGGCACTTCAGAGTCAGACGTAAAAAATGGAGAACGGATTCCTTCAAATTCAAATTCATGACCCAAACGTTGCTCATCATAGAACTCAATACCCAATGGCATTCTACCAACAAAGGCTAACATTGGGTTACCTGCAATAATTACACTTCTATATTCGGGATACCGGGGCTGAAAATAGTAGAAACCCTGTTTTCGTGCAGGGCGTGGTGCAGGGGTACTTGTTTTGCTTTTATTTATGAGAGAATTAATCTCGCCAGCCAATTCGTTATTCTCGTAAAACGGTTTGTAGTAGCCAGAAAGAGTGCCATCGGGTTCATATAATTCCCAGGTACCCACCCTTAAATCGTCTTCCATCGAACCTTTTGTCTGGAGGTTTCCACTGGGGTAATAGCCTTTATAGATTCCTTTACCCTTTGCAAAATCACATTCACCTTCAAGTTTACCATCGGAAGAATAATATTGCCATTTGCCATTATACTTCCCGTCGACGATCTGACCTTTAGTCTTCAGCTTCTTTTCAGCAAAATATTCGCGGTATTCTCCCGTTCCATTGACATAGGTGATTTCACTTTTTAACGAGCCATCCTTGTTGAAGCTACTCCAATAACCATTCTTCACACCACCAACGAATTCGCCGGTAGAACTCAATGTGCCATCCTCGAAGAAATACTTCCAAGTTGCTGTAGGCGCATCATTTTCATATTGTCCGGAGGAAGAAACCTTGCCGGAAGGAAAGTAATTTTTCCACTCTCCCGCTTTTCTTCCGTTGATAAATTCCCCTTCTTTTTGCAGTGTGCCATCTTCTGCGAAATAACGCCAAAGCCCAACATTTTTTGCACCAGCCTTGGGCCCCTCTGCATATACCTTTCCTGAGTGATAGTACTCCGTGAATCGGCCATGGTCTTCAGTATATTCAATTTCTCCGCGCCGCGTTCCGTCTTCGAAGTACGTACTCCAAAGTCCGGAGCGTTTATTCTCAACATAGTCTCCCTTCTCTTTCAACTCTCCGCTTTCATAATAGATCGTCCATTCACCTTCCTTGTTCTTTCCGTTCACCGTTCCTTCCATGCTCTTCACGCCGTTCTCAAAAAAGTATTCCCACGTGCCGTAGTTAGAACTCTGCCGGAGGATGCCCCTCATTCTCAGATTTCCTGTTTCATAGTAAAATTCCCAAACGCCGGTCGTTTCGTTATTTACGAATTGACCCTTCGACTCCATGCTACCACTAAGAAAATAGGATATATAGTGACCTTGCAAAATATTTTGGATCGTATCCTTTACCTGATATATTTCTTTGATATTCTTCCTGGCCGCGTCGTAATAGACATTGCGGGTAATGCTTTGAGCATGACACAGAAAAGGGAAAACGATCAGAGCCGCCAACCAGAAAATCTTAATCACAGCGAAGGGATTACGCACCGCGAATCTACTAAAAATCGCTGATAAATGATCGTTTTTTGGACATTTGAGCATGGTCCGCACGGCTATTGCATTATCCTTTCATCGCGCGTTCTACGCCAGCCTTCCCCCAATCCAATTTCTCCTCATCAGACCAGAGTTCAGGAAAGAACATAATTTTTTGAAAGCGCGGTGGCAGGTACTTCTGCCAGTTTGTGCCTCCGGTAGCTTTGATATCGTCCGGATCCTTATGAAGATATCTTGCAGCTGACCTCAAGTGAGACAATGGCCAGTACACGTTGGCAAGCAGGTCAAACTCCCGGAGACGGCTGATCACTTCCGGATCAGTCGGGAAATACTTAAGGTATAATTTTCTGAGATTCTTGTCTCTGTGCTTCATGCCCGTCTCCCGAAACTGGGTCATATATTTCTCTTCAAATTGTTGTAGCGTAAGTGTTTTCTTTCCGGAAGAAAGTTCGGTGGCACCGTTTCGCCAATACAATTTTTCAACTTGCTGAAACAGGTCACTGTACTCTTCCATCGCTTCACGAAATTCATTAGCCACCAGATTAATAATATCCGTTGAACAAATTTCAATGAGGCGATATTGCGCTGATTGAAATCCGCTGGCTGGCAACAGTGACATCCTGAATTTAAGAAACTGCTCCCGTTCCATTCCATCGATCATGATATCAAACGACGTGGTGAGGTTGTTAAAATACCGGATAATCCTGTCAATGCGCTCAACAAAAAACTTTTTCGTAAGGTCACTCGAAACGATCTGTTCGATTTCCCAAAGCACCAGATTGAAATATAATTCTGTGATCTGGTGGTAGGTAATAAATACACGTTCGTCTGGAAAATGTGTTTTAGGATTTTGGAGACTTAGCAGTGTATCAAGGTGAATATAATCCCAGTACGTGAGGTAGTCGGAATGTAAAAGGCCGTCGAGGTAGGAAGATAAATCCTGTCCCATTACGGCATACTTTTGCCGCAGTTTTAACAGCTGTTCCTGGAGTTTGGGATCAAGTGGAGAATCCATTCAATTCGTTAAATTTGTAGCAAATTAATAAATAGTATGTCATCACTCATCGCCCAGCCTTCCAAGGCCAAAAAATCATTAAAGCAAGACGTGTACGAGCATCCTGATTTTTATCAGATCGACGATCTTCTTACTGAAGAACATAAACTGATTCGCAGCTCCATTCGTGATTTTGTAAAACGTGAAATTTCACCATTTATAGAAGACTGGGCACAGCAAGCTCATTTTCCATATGAAATCGTCAGGAAGTTTGGAGAGATCGGCGCCTTTGGTCCAACCATTCCACAGGAGTATGGAGGTGGAGGGCTGGACTATATTTCGTACGGAATTTTAATGCAGGAGATCGAGCGCGGTGATTCGGGAATGCGATCAACGGCATCTGTACAAGGGTCGTTGGTAATGTATCCCATCTATAAATTTGGAAATGAGGCACAACGCAAAAAATACCTGCCAAAGCTTGCATCAGGTGAATGGTTAGGATGCTTTGGTTTAACAGAGCCTGATCACGGGTCCAATCCCAGCGGTATGGTCACCAACTTCAAGGATATGGGTGATCATTACTTACTAAATGGCGCAAAGATGTGGATCTCCAATTCACCAAAGGCCGACGTAGCGGTGGTGTGGGCCAAGGATGAAAAAGGAAGAATACATGGATTGATCGTTGAGCGGGGAATGCCAGGCTTTACTACGCCTGAAACACATGGCAAGTGGTCACTTCGAGCAAGCACTACGGGTGAGTTAGTATTTGACAATGTAAAAGTTCCAAAAGAAAATCTATTACCAAACAAAAGTGGACTCGGCGCACCGTTGATGTGTCTTGACTCAGCACGGTATGGAATTGCCTGGGGTGCATTGGGTGCCGCAATGGACTGCTATGAATCAGCCAGGCGTTATGCGGCTGAACGTGTGCAGTTTGGAAAACCAATCGCTTCGTTTCAACTAATGCAAAAGAAACTGGCGGAAATGCTTACAGAAATTACTAAAGCTCAGCTTGTTGTCTGGCGCTTAGGCACATTAATGAATGAAGGCAAGGCCACAACACCTCAGATTTCGTTGGCGAAGCGGAACAGCGTTCAGATTGCTTTACAAATTGCCAGGGAGGCAAGACAGATGCATGGCGGTATGGGAATTACCGGTGAGTATCCAATCATGCGCCACATGATGAACTTAGAGTCGGTCGTTACGTATGAGGGTACTCATGATATTCATCTGTTAATATTGGGAAATGAGATAACGGGGATACCGGCATTCAGTTAATCACAATTTCCTTTGAGAAAAATTCTCACCATCATTGGTGCCCGCCCTCAATTCATTAAATCCGCTACCGTTTCCCGGGAGTTTATCAATTCGGGCGTACCTGAAGTTGTCGTGCACACAGGCCAGCACTTTGACACCAACATGTCAGAAGTTTTTTTTCAGGAGATGGAAATTCCGAAACCCCATTATCATCTTAACATCAACAGCCTTGGACACGGCGCGATGACTGGCAGGATGCTGGAAAAAATTGAAGAAGTCCTAATTAAAGAAAAACCGGATGCGGTATTGGTATATGGAGATACCAATTCAACTCTGGCGGGAGCGTTGGCTGCGTCCAAACTTCATATTCCTGTCGCACATGTTGAGGCGGGATTGAGAAGTTTTGATATGAATATGCCGGAAGAAGTTAACAGAATTCTCACGGACCGGATTAGTCATTGGCTCTTCTGCCCTACTGCTACCGCAGTGAAAAATCTCAACAAGGAAGGATATAAGAATTTTGAATGCCTGATTGAACAACCCGGCGATGTGATGTATGATGCTGTTCTGTTTTACAAACAAAAAGCCCAAGCAAAATCAGAGATTCTTAAGCAACAGCAACTTTCTAAAAATGAATTCATATTAGCGACTCTGCACCGCGCCGAGAATACAAACAATGAAGATCGCCTGAGAAGTATTTGCAATGCCTTGAACGAAATTAACAAAACGTTGCCGGTTGTGGTGCCCCTCCATCCCCGCACCAAAAGCTATCTCGAGTCGCTTAATATTCAGTTGAAGGTAAAAATTATTGATCCTGTTGGCTACTTCGACATGCTTACCCTGTTAGAGAACTGCAAGCTGGTGCTAACCGACAGCGGCGGCCTTCAAAAAGAAGTTTATTTCTTTAATAAATTCTGCATTACCCTTCGCGACCAAACGGAATGGGTGGAATTGGTAGAAGTCGGCGCCAACGAACTCACCGGTGCTGACACACAAAAAATTCTTTCATCATTCCATAAAAATCTGGGCAAGGCAATCAAAGGAGAGTCGCTTTATGGAAACGGAGACGCCGCTAAAAAAATTGTTGCCAGCGTTTTACGCTGACCGCTGATCGATTGGCCTCCCCAACCACCCCTACAACTTGCAACGTACCATCACTCATCCTGCACATACGCCTGCACTAATAGCCGTTGAACGGGATTTCGCGGGTCATTTGAATACACCGCGATCGCTTTTTGCTGAGTACCTCCTCTGTTCTGCGGTGTGAACGCGATCTTTAGCGTAGTCGAATCACCAGGCTTTACGATGCTCTTGGCAGTCTCGGCCGTAATACAGGCACAGTTGCCCTGGAGCGCTTTAATTTGCAAATCCCTCTTGCCTGTATTGATCACCACCATCGACGTGTTGATCACCTTCCCGAACCGGAAGCTTCCCAGATTAAGATTCTGCTCTTTCATAAACAACCTGGGAACAAGGGTAGCCTCTGCTCCCACTGGACTAATGTAGTATTCCTCAAGGGAAGCAAATATTGAAAATGATTTTACCTCATACTCGGGATCGTCGGTTGTGATTTGAATATTGTCAGATGCAAAACCAAACTGGCTTTTCTTTTTTCCATCATAGGTAATCTTTAATGAGCCCTTATCCTGCGGCGCCAACTCACCAGGCATTTCAACTTTCATATAGGATGGGGCAGAAACTGAAATAAATTTTATGACGTTTGGCCCGCCGTTTAATATCGGAAACTGTTTTTGTACAGCTGGACGGTTGATGTAGACGGTACCAAAATTAAACGACTTTGTTTTGAAATAAAGATTGCCTTCCTCGATATGAAAATCATTTACCGTTTCAGGTTTACCGGTAACTACCTCACCCTTGATTTGAAGTACAATAGGATTTGTATCAAGATCGGTCGTGACTGTTAGTGTCTTGTTGAAGTATCCTGGACGGCCGTTGGGATCAAAACTTGCTTTAATAAAACCAGTAGCGCCATGGGATACCGGACGTTGTGACCAGTCTGGTGTTGTACAGCCGCAAGAGGCTATCACTGAAAGGATTTTTATTGGCTGGCCGCTATTGTTTGTAAATACAAATTCATGATTGACATTTCCCTTCGTCTCTTCGACGTCTCCAAAATCATAAAGCTTCTCGCGAAAAATCACCTGCTCTACCTGCTGTGCGCTGCCTTCGAAACCCAAGGCTAGCAAAATCACCATCATCAACTTCTTCATACAACAAAATTATTACAAAAATAGGGGTAATTGGCTTATCAATCCTTTCTTTGCATCATTATGGCAAGAATTCTTACCGGCATCCAAAGCAGCGGCCTTCCTCATTTAGGAAATCTCTTGGGGGCCATTATACCCGCTATTAAGCTTTCCCAAAAATCGGGGAATGATTCACTATTCTTCATTGCTGACCTCCATTCCCTCACTAGCATTAAGGATGGGGTATTGAGGAGGCACAATACTCTGGCGGTTGCGGCAGCCTGGATCGCATTTGGATTTGACACCAAAAAGAATCTCCTCTATCGGCAGAGTCGCATACCGGAAGTGTGCGAGCTGACCTGGTATCTGAGTTGCCTCACACCCTTCCCGATGTTATCCAATGCCACTTCTTTCAAGGAGAAATCAGACCGGCTGGCAGATGTTAATGCTGGACTGTTCACCTATCCTGTTCTGATGGCCTCCGATATTTTAATGTATGATGCCAACATCGTGCCTGTCGGAAAAGATCAAAGGCAACATCTTGAAATTACACGCGACATTGCCACGCTGTTTAATAACCAGTATGGGGAGACCTTTGTGGTGCCCGAAGCGCAGATAGAAGAAAAAGTAATGACCATTCCAGGCACCGATGGCCAAAAGATGAGCAAGTCCTATAATAATATCATAGACATTTTTCTGGACGAGAAAGCTTTGAAGAAGCAAGTGATGTCGGTGGTTACTGATAGCACACCCGTAGAAGCACCTAAAAACCCGGACACGGATAATGTTTTTTCAATCTATAAGCTGGTGGCATCTCCGGAACAAACCGAAGAGCTTCGCAAAAAGTATCTGGCTGGAAATTTTGGCTACGGACAGGCCAAGCAAGAGCTACTTATGTTATTGATTGAAACGTACCGGACGCAACGTGAGACCTTCCAGTATCTGATGAACAACACCAATGAGTTGGAGAAAATTCTTGAAGAAGGTGAAGAACGGGCACGGCTGATTGCCCACCAGGTGTTGAAACGAGCGAGAGTGAAACTAGGATTTAGTTAACGGAGCTTTGCTACTGCTCGGAAGTCCAAACAACCTGCTGCTTATCGGGGCCAATGTTTAAAAGAATCCTCACGGGACTTGGTATTAATACAAGTTTAGTCTCAATGTTAGGATAGTCATCCATTTCCACAAAAACTCCCTCTGTGGCTGGAACGGAGTATTCGTTCTTTTTATTAATTGTATACGTCTTGGCGATGTAGGATACCGGTACAAGAACATCTGTATCGGGACAGTATTCGTCATGAACATCTTGTATGGCGGCTTCAAGCTCATCACCATGCGCCTCTTGAAAAGCGTCTTCCAGGCCGTGCAACTGCTCCTCAAGTTCATCATACTTTGGATTGCTGTAGTCCAGTTTCAATAATTCCAGCCGACTTTTGATGATCTCCTGAAGGGCCTTGTCAATCGCTTTAATGTCCATTTTAGAAAATTTTGCCAAGATTAGAGAAATGCCGCCAAATAATGAAACAAACCTGCGAATAGATTAATTTTGATGGTTCAAACGATAACGGAAATGCAGCAGGACTTTCTCCCGATAAACGGCACCGACCATATTGAATTCTACGTAGGAAATGCAAAACAGGCCTCTCTTTTCTATCAGCATTGCTTTGGGTTCGAATTAATAGCCTACGCCGGGCCGGAGACCGGAGTTCGCGATAGGGCATCCTACGTGTTGCAGCAAGATAAAATCCGGTTTGTATTGACCACTTCCCTAACCCCTGATTCTGAAATCGAGGAGCACGTAAAAAAGCATGGCGATGGCGTGAAAGTGCTGGCTCTTTGGGTTGATGATGCAGCAAAATCATTTAAAGAGACGGTTGTTCGCGGGGCGCATCCGGCGTTTGCTCCCCACACGATCCGGGATGAGTTTGGTGAAGTAGTGATCGCGGCTATTCACACGTATGGAGAAACGATTCATACTTTCGTTGAACGAAAAAATTATAAGGGAGCATTCCTGCCGGGATACAAGCCTGTGGCCAGCACATTTAAAGCATCGGGAATAGGACTTAAATATGTTGACCACTGTGTTGGCAATGTTGAGCTTGGCAAAATGAATTACTGGGTGGACTTTTATGAAAAGGTCATGGGCTTCAGTTTGCTGATCACATTTGATGACAGCGACATCTCCACCGAATACAGTTCACTAATGTCAAAAGTTGTGTCCAACGGAAATGGGTATATTAAATTTCCAATAAATGAACCGGCCGAAGGAAAGAAGAAATCGCAGATCGAAGAATACCTTGATTTTTATAAGACTCCCGGTGTTCAGCATATTGCTATTGCCACCGATGATATTATTAAAACCGTGTCTGAACTAAGAAATCGCGGTGTGGAATTTCTCCGCGTGCCGGACGTCTATTATGACGATGTAAGACAGCGTGTTGGAAAGATTAACGAAGATTGGAAGGAACTCCAAAAGCAGAATATTCTAATCGACAGGGATGAGGAAGGGTACCTCCTTCAGATATTTACGAAACCAGTTCAGGATCGCCCTACCCTGTTCTTTGAAATTATCGAACGGAACGGAGCCAAGAGTTTTGGCAAAGGGAACTTCAAGGCACTCTTTGAATCCATAGAACGGGAGCAGGAATTAAGAGGCAACCTGTAGTTGATCGGTAAATCATTGGTAACTCACTAGCAAATCATTTTAAATTTTTTCAATCTTCATTTTAAAACTATGGTCGACCTACTTTCTACTGCCACTGCCACCGCGAAGCAATGGCTGAATAGCAATATTGACGAAGAATCTAAAAAACAGATCAATAGTTTACTGGCCAACAGTGATTCGAAAAAATTAATTGATAGTTTTTACAGGAGTCTGGAATTTGGGACCGGGGGACTTCGCGGGATTATGGGTGTTGGATCTAATTGTATTAATCAATACACAATTGGTTCTGCGACGCAGGGGTTGGCCAATTACTTAAAGAAATCATTTCCGGGTCAGACAATACAGGTGGCCATTGCACATGACAGCAGGAATAATAGTCGCTATTTTGCCGAAGTAACGGCAAATGTTTTCTCTGCTAATGGTATAGTGGTTCACTTGTTTCCCGAGTTGCGGCCTACACCACTATTATCGTACGCCATTCGTTATTTGAAATGTCAGTCTGGAATCGTTATCACCGCCTCTCACAATCCAAAAGAATATAACGGGTATAAGGCGTATTGGAATGATGGTGCTCAGCTTGTGCCGCCGCACGATAATAATGTTATCACGGAAGTAAATGCCATTACCAGCTTCGATCAGATCAAATTCACAGCCGATACGTCAAAGATCAAACCAATCGGACCCGAAGTTGAAGAAGCCTACTATCAGGAAGTTCTAAAATTGATTCCACGCCAGGAAAGTATCAAAAAGCAAAAAGATATTTCGCTTGTCTATTCCAGTCTTCACGGAGCGGGAATCACGATGGTACCGGAGTGCCTGAAGCGTTTAGGATTTCAGAATGTTACTATTATTGAGGAACAGAAAATTCCCGATGGAAATTTCCCGACGATTGCCTCTCCTAATCCTGAAGAGAGATCGGCAATGGAACTGGCGCTTAGAAAAGCAAAAGCTATTGATGCTGACCTTGTGATGGCAACCGATCCGGACACTGATCGCGTCGGCATCGGTATCAAGAATGAGTTAGGTGAATTTTTCTTACTCAACGGAAACCAGGCCCTCACCCTGATGATGTGGTTCATCATGAAAAACCTTACAAACAAAGAGAATTCCTATGTTGTCAAGACCATTGTTACTACCGATCTGATTGATAAAATGGCCGAGGAGTTTGGGATTGAATGTGTGAATACCCTCACCGGATTTAAGTACATAGCCGAGTTTATCCACGATAATGAGAAAAAAAAGAAATTCATTGCCGCTGGTGAAGAGAGCTATGGCTATATGGTTGGTGATTTCGTAAGGGATAAAGATGCCGTATCTGCCTGCGCTTTTTTTTCCGCTATGGCGGCCGCTGCCAAAGATGAAGGCAAGAGTCTTTATGCCTGGCTGATGGAGATTTACAAAGAGTTCGGCCTTTATAAAGAAGGTTTGGTAAATGTGGTAAAAAAGGGTGCTGAAGGCGAGCAACAAATCAAATACATGATGGAGCAATTCAGAAGCAATCCTCCACATGTGATCGCTGGACAAAAAGTGGTGAAGATGTTTGACTACAAGACCGGCGAGCAAACAAGTCTCCTGAATGGGCAAATCAAGAAGATCGACCTGCCAAAATCTGACGTGCTTCAATTTGTGACCTGGGAAGGTTCAAAAATATCCGTGCGTCCTTCTGGTACCGAGCCAAAAATAAAATTCTATATCAGCGTAAACCTCCGATTGTCAGATATCAAAAACGTAGAGTTGGCCAGCCTGCATCTGGAAGAGAAAATTGCGAAAATTGAAAAGGATTTCGTCCGGTAAAATGAAAAAAGTCGCTTTCTACACTCTGGGATGTAAACTCAATTTCTCCGAAACCTCTACAATTTCGAGAAAATTCGAGGATCACGGCTATCGCAAGGTCGAATTCACTGAGACGCCTGACATCTTTATTATAAACACCTGCTCGGTGACTGAGAATGCCGACAAGAAGTGTCATAAAATAGTAAGAGAGGCGCGGGCCATTTCTCCTGATGCGTATGTCGCCATCATCGGATGCTACGCCCAGCTCAAGCCCAAGGAGATTTCTGAAATTCCAGGTGTCGATGCCGTGCTGGGAGCTTCTGAAAAATTCAGACTCGTTGAACTCCTGGATGGATTCGTGAGGCCTGCGAGGCCGGTAGTGATGGCATCCGATATCGAAGAAGCATCGTCGTTTACTACGTCCTACTCAATGAATGATCGCACACGTACCTTTCTGAAGGTTCAGGATGGATGCGATTATTCATGCTCGTTCTGCACGATCCCACTGGCTCGCGGAAGCAGCCGCAGTGATACAATTGAAAATATTGTAAAGACAGCAACAGAGATTGCTCAAACAGACGTCAAAGAAATTGTTCTTACTGGAGTAAACACCGGCGACTTCGGAATTCAGAACGGGATTCGCAAAGAAAGATTCATCCAGCTCATAGAGGCTCTTGACAATGTTGATGGAATTGAACGTTTTCGTATTTCCTCTATCGAACCAAACCTCCTGTCGAATGAGATCATCGAATTTGTTTCGAAGTCGAAACGATTTGCTCCACA
>JBBRON010000020.1:0-93318 GCA_038229375.1 Cytophagales bacterium
CAGTCGGTTGAACCTATCCCTGGCAGGTTGCTCCTCAGCAGAGCCTGATTCCGTTTTAGCTCAACAACACAAAATTCAATTCAGTATTCTATATTTACAACCTGTCAAAATTCTCAGCCATTTACCACCCCAAAAGCAACCAATAAAGTTTGGATGACAAGGGAGGCATGCCTGAAAGGGATCCTGAAAGAGTATTTTCAATCCGCTAAGGGCGCTGAAGCCTCATTCATTGTATCGGTTTTTGAAGAATCGCATAACAGATTGGTTGACTACCTGAATCAAGCCGGAACTCCTCATCATATTGTATCATCCATGGCGTTAAATGTCAGCAGCATCGACGCATCGGGCATTGCCATTATTAAAGCATTCGCTGTTGGAGGTATTCCATCTGGAGCGCACTCAGACGCAAAGGTCAACTTCTATTTTCTAGGACGGTACCCTTATCACACTTCAGAAATCAACATGACAGATCGTTTATCCTCAGATTTGCCTCATTCGAAAATTACGTACTGTCTGTCACTTGAAGATCCGATTTTTGAAGCAATGGGATCAGACAAACTCAAACCAATGATGGTGAGTATGGGGATGAAAGACGATGAATCCATTGATCACCCTCTGGTAAATAAGGCTATTGAAAACGCCTTGGAAAAGTTAAACCGTGATATTGTTGTTGAATTTAAAGGTCACTCTGAGAAGGAATGGTTCATTAAAAACATAAAGAAATAAAATGAAAAAAATTATTGTTTTGTTTTGCTTAATCAGTATTGCAGGTCAGTCACAGGATATCGTGTCTACCGCAAATGTCTTTTTAAAGTCGTTAGATGACACGCAAAAAACCACAGCGCAATATTCGCTGGACAGTGAAGAGCGATTCAACTGGCACTTTGTACCCCGCGAAAGAAAAGGGGTTTGCTTCCGAACGTTTACAGCAGTGCAGCGCACCGCGGCGCTGGAATTTTTAAAGGCATCACTCAGCGAACAAGGTTTTATGAAAGCGACATCCATTATGGCGCTTGATAATGTATTGCGGGAAATAGAAGGCCGCCCTTCCAATGACACCTATCGGGATCCGTTAAATTATTACATTACAATCTTCGGTCAACCTTCCACTAAAGAGCCGTGGGCATGGCGAATAGAAGGACATCATGTCGCCATCAATTTCTCTTCTGTTAACAATGAAATCGGATCTTCCACTCCTTCTTTTTTCGGAAGCAATCCTGCTATCGTACCCAGTGGTGCTGAAAAGGGGAAAGAAATTTTAAAACTTGAAACTGATCTTGGATTTCAACTGATCAATTCACTTAGTGATGGACAAAAGAAGAAGGCTATCATCTCAGAGAAAGCGCTTCCGGAAATTATTTCCTCTAACAGCCGAAAGGCACAGCCACTCTCACCATACGGAATACCCTATACTGAGCTATCTGAAGAACAGAAAAAAATAATGCTACAGTTGCTGAATGTATATATAAAGAATTATCAGTTGGGGTTTGCTAATAAGTTGATGGAAAAGGTTAAGAAAGCCGGGATAGACAATCTGTCATTTGCCTGGGCAGGAGGCTTCAGCGGGGGGACTGGAAATTACTATCGCATCCAAAACTCTGTACTCCTTATCGAATATGACAACACCCAGACGAATGCCAATCATGTGCACACAACAGTCAGGGATCTTACCAATGACTTCGCAGAGGATATCTTACGCGAGCATTATCAAAAGGAGCACCCTAAAAATTAGTTCAGCATCTTGTAGCTGAGCGTGTTTGTGTTGCCGTTTGGTGGGTTAACCAATCCAATCAAAAGGAGTGAATGAAACACCCCTTGTTTCGGAGTGAACGGAATTGTAAAAAGTAATGCACCATCACTTACCCTATTTATCTCAATAGAATAGGTAATGGGTGTAATTTCAACAAACGATGTGTAACCCTTGTATTCTTTCGATGCCGTGAGATCCACAACGGTAGGACCACTTGTCATCTTTACACTTACCGGTTGTGTGTCTGGCGCTAAATGAACAAATCTGATCATCGAATTACTGATGGTACTCAGTGGATTATCGGAGTCCGATACAATAAATGATCCGATGGCCGTAGAGGAAGGGCTAGTATACTTATTAGCCACAAAAATCGTGTAGGCTTTTGTCCCAGTGAGAGTAAAGGTGGTATCAATCAACTTGGTCCCCGTTCCGTTAATTGAAAAAGAAACGGATTTTTGACCTGGCTGGAATTGAAGGTAGTTGCTGAAGGACTTATAGGTAAATACAGTCGCATTAAGTTGACCCCCATTAACGAACACGTCAAGATCTGCGCTATTTGGCGATCCCTGGAAAAAACTGGCCGCCGTTATGGTCTCCAACACCGCTGGTTCTTGTTGGACGTTACATCCAGACTGGGTCAAAACCACACATAAACCCACCAAATGCCCCACAAATATTCCTATACGTTTCATAGTTCTATATTTATCAACTAGCTATTCCCCAAGATTTTAAAGAATGGGAGCTCTGATTTAAGCCGTGCAAAGGTATGAAATTATGTAATTCCACTAAAAGCCGAACACATCATCTGCAAACGGGCCAGAAGCATATACGAACAACGAAATAGCAGATCTAAAATTGTCTTTTCAGATGCACTATTAGTAATCCGAATAGTCAGTTGGCCTTAAAAGGTAGCTGGTGTTTTTAGAAACATTGTGGCTGTATTCTTCCATTCCTTTGAGTTTCACCCATTGCGGATCTTTACCAAAGGCAGCCCATTTCTCATCATGCGAAACCTGGTTTGCAAAGGTGGTCATGTACATAAGGTTTGGCATTTTACTTCCAGATATCACATCCGCATAAAACACCGCATTGAATCCGAGGCGTTTGAAAAGCCCTACTTCATCACCGTCGTTAAACATTTTCACCTTGTTCCTGTATATCTTCTCAGTGTACCCTTCGTAGCTGCGAAGTTCATAAATCCTTTCTGACCTCGGACCGGTAAGAGCCGGCGTTTGCATCGATGTCATTCCGGGAAATGCGCGCAGGAGAATTGATTCTATGCGGAGATAGGGAGGATTGGTATATGCGGCGTCCAGATATTCCTTTCCACTATTGTTAAAGGTTGGATCATCCGCCAATCCATCCGTCACTTTGGTAAATTGATCAAGAGAGATGTAGGGTACTAGAACATAAATACGTTTTCCATAAGTACTATCAGATTCCAGCGGCTTAAATACACCAACATTTTTAATTCCCGCTTTATGCAAAGTGGGCAGATACGCGTTTTTGAGAAATGCATCCACAACAGCTTCCTGAGTGTTATCTTTTAATCGATAGACCTTTATCTCATAGAATTCCTTTTTCGATTTCTGGGCCCATGCGGTACTTTCAAATGTGAAAGACAACGTTATCAATACCAACGTAAATAGTAGCGACCTTTTCATGACAATGTTTTTAGAAAATTTAGTGAACTTATAGTTTAACAGCCTGACGCGCCAAAAGTTTCCACTGGGTTTTAACCTTCACCCAGACTGTAATTACATGGATGTTGGCTGTCCCTGGCGTTCCGTTGTTGCTTGTATCAGCTTTAAGAGTGTGTCTTACGATTGCCGTGCGATCAGTAATTTTGATCGTTTGATCTGAAAGGACGATTGATATGAAGTCAGATTTTCCGCTGGCAAGCGCTTCAACGAACTCCGCTCTATTTTCAACTTTTCCACTGGAATGTCCATAGCTGAGATTATCGGCCGACAGGTTTTCAAGAGCAGCCCTGCTTCCGTCAATCATAGCAACGCGAAGATTTTCCACGGCAGTGGCTACATCTTTTTCATCAGGTGACTGCGCAAACAATGAACTGCCTATCAATAGGAATACCAGTAGTACAACAGGAGCTTTATTCATAAAAATTAGTTTATATGATTGACCATCCGAATTGAAATCATTTAACAACAGCCAACGCCATTCCATCGTGTTCCTTGGTGCCGACCGTTTGAATGATCGTGGCGGTGACCTCTTTGCATTCAGCGAGGAAGGCATTAAAACGCTTCACTCCTTGCACTACCTCGTCTCCACCGGCATCTATAACTTTCCCATCGCGAATAACATTGTCGGCTACAATTAACGTACCGGGTCTTGAAAGCTTTAATGCCCATTGAAAATACTCGGTGTAGGGAGGTTTATCAGCATCAATAAATATGAAATCGAAAGGCCCGGCGCCTTCGGCAACCAATTGGGGCAGCGTGTCTATAGCTTTTCCAATTCGCACTTCAACAATTTTATCCAGGCCTGCGTCCTTAAAGTTCTTCCTTGCTACAGTTGCGTTCACCGCGCTGAGCTCCAGGGAGATCAGTTTGCCATCAGCGGGCAACGCGCGTCCAAGCCAGATGGTACTATAACCACCCAGCGTACCAATCTCAAGAATTTTCTTTGCACCTCGTGCAAGCGCAAGCACCTGGAGAAATTTTCCCTGGTTGGCCGAAACGCTTATCTGGGGAATACCCGCCTCAACAATGGAACGCTCAGTAGACTTCAGCACATCATCCTGATCGTCAAACAAATCACCTATATATTGATCAACGGATTCAAACAAATCTTTACCCATGTTTTCGAATTAGCAAATAATGAGGCTGAAAGTTATGTAAAATCCAGTTCAGATTTCAGGCCAGCTGGAGCGCTCCTGTAACGTGTTCCGATTCTGTCTCATATTCAATTCCCAATAAAGAAAGTTACCTGCTAAAGTTGCATTTTCACCACTGATATTTCATCTTTCCCAATAGTTTTTTTCGTATGAAAACACTGATCTGTACTTCTCCCGGTCATTTTGAATATGCTGAGGCCAATAAGCCAACACTTTCAAAGGGAAATGCCATACTAAAGATCAAGCGAATAGGAATTTGTGGCACTGATTTGCATGCGTTCGAGGGCACTCAGCCGTTCTTTTCCTATCCACGAATCCTTGGTCATGAACTTGCTGCAGAATTGATTGATATCGACGGCTATTCCGATTTTTCAAAAGGAGAAATAGTGACACTAATCCCCTATTTCAATTGTGGTGTTTGCGTTGCCTGCAGAGATGGCAAACCGAATTGCTGTGTATCAATCCAGGTTTTTGGCGTTCATATTGATGGTGGGATGAGTGAATATGTTTCTGTTCCCTCCTATTCGTTGGTGCATGGAAATGGATTAAGTCCTGATGCGCTTGCACTCATCGAACCGCTTGCGATCGGGGCACACGCCGTCCGGAGAGCAAAGATTAGCCCCGGCGAATATGTTCTTGTGGTTGGGGCAGGACCGATCGGATTGGGAACAATGGAATTTGCACGTATTGCCGGCGGGAAGGTAATTGCGCTCGATATTAATGATTCGCGCCTTGCTTTTTGCAGAGATAAACTAAAGGTTGAACATACTATTAATGGGGCTAGTTCAGATGTTGTCAGTAAGCTGAATGAATTAACCAATGGCGACATGCCAACCGTGGTAATCGATGCGACAGGAAGTCTAAAAGCTATCAACAATGCGTTTTCTTTCATGGCACACACGGCGAGGTACGTGCTGGTTGGTTTGCAGAAAGAAGCAATCAGTTTCAGTCACCCGGAATTTCACAAGCGTGAAGCAACGTTAATGAGCAGTCGCAACGCAACCCGGGAGGATTTTGCAAATGTAATAAGCTCATTGAAGAATGGTTCCGTCGACCCAACAATCTACATCACCCACCAGGTTAGTTTTGACCAGGTGAAAGAAAAATTTGCTTCATGGCTGAATCCGGTAACTGGAGTGATCAAGGCGATGGTTGAAATGTGAAGAAGCGCGTTAAACCTGAGCAGCGTTATTTTTCCATCCGTGTTGGCTCCGCGATGGAAATTCTCATGGGAAATCCCTTCCTGGCGTTCTCGTAGATAATTTTATTCGCCGGAGCGTTAAGATCCATCAATCTGAATTTTTCGGTGCTCATTTGAGCACGTTGAGCATAAATCTCATAGTAGGCTCCCTGGATCTCATCCAATGCATTGATAAACGCAGCATAACTTGTACCTCGATCTGTTTTCAACGAGACGAGGGCTTCCTCGGGGTTGTCGGAAAGCGTAGCATCAACTCCGTAATTATTAATGAACATTTTAATCTCACTTTTTAGGTTCACAAGGTCGCGTCGCAGTTCATCCTCGATAAGGAACTGATCCTGGGAATTGATCTGGATCTTAAAGAGATTCCGTGAGTGAATTTCACTTGCTAGAGGCTCTGAAATCACACCTGGCAGTAGAAGTGTTAAGCCTTTTCGATTCTCAATGTTGGTAGTGATGAGAAAGAATGTCAGCATAAGAAATGCGATATCGGCCATCGAACTGGTGCTTAGCTCGACCTGGGCATGCTTTTTCTGGTAGCTCATAGAGTTGATTTTGGATATGAAATCCGAAGCCAACTGAAAAGTCACATAACCGATTCATTACAGTGTTAAATTGAGCCCACCCGCCCAGATCCATTGCAGTGAATAGAAATGATGTGTTGCTAGTCCCTGGCGGTCCGCACCTAGTTCTGTGTTAGTATAATTCGCAAAAGCGCCTTGAATGTCGCTCTGTATAAAGAAGTATTTATAAATATTAAAACGCAATCCTACACTGGTGCCTGCTACCCATCCATGGTAATGAAAATGGCCGTTATCAACGCTTCCCAGTATGGTGGAAATGGTGTAAGAAATGAGAGGTCCCGCTCCTACCTTTCCGATCGCACTCAACTGAAAATTCTTTGATTTCACGATCTTTATTCGCTTCACCAGATTCACCATCAGGTAATTGTTTCCATTGGTGTGCTGGAGGTGAACAAAATCGGGCGTAACGAGGGTATCCTTGTCGATATAGCGGCCACGGATATTACCGACTACATGGATGATCTGGTTATCGGTAACAACATACTTGAGGTGATTCCAGCTTATTTCAATTCCAAGATCCCGCTCGTCATTAAACAAATAACCCACGGTAAAGTCATACTGGGGAATAGTGAGCCTGTCTAATTGCCAATATCGCTCCATCGATGGATTGTCGTGGGCTTTAGCGTTGATAAAAGTAAAATCGTAGTTGTCGGTCTTGGTATTTTTAAAATGGATGGTGCTTTCTGAATACCAGTCACGGTTGTAACCCCAGGTAACATAAATGGTCCCCTTTCTTTTTCCAAGCGTGGTGCTGAGGGTGTCCTGTGCAAACGATTCCGTCGCGGAAGCGAGCATCAGAAAAAATATAAACGTGAAATACTTATCGGAAAAGGCCATCAGTGGTCTAAAAACTGCCGCGAAATTAATAGAAATTCTACAACCTGCGCGGAAAAGTTCAATTGCCTATTTCACAAACGCAGAACCATAATGATCAATAATACGATTATAGGCCTCGGCTGCCGCGCCATTACCCCAATCATAGATTGTAAACTCCCCGATACCTAATCCATCAGCATTGGTTTTACCGCCATGTCCATAATTTTCCATCATAAAGCCATAATCCTTTTCGTTAAAAAATGGATAGACCTTTTCCCATTGGACACGTGTTTCAGGATTCTCGGGGCAGTACATCATTACAAATGACGAACGTAAAGCGGCGAGACCACGCTCCGTATACTCAGTGTTATTAAGCTCCTTTCCATACTTGAGAATGATTTCAGCGAACAGACTCTGGCGGGAATCACTCCACTCACCGTCGGCATTCATTACACCAAATCCACCAAGCGCGTGAATAGCTATGAAAGGCGGCTGCCAGGATGCCTGGTACATGAGAAGTTCGTCGAGAACACGCTGACCTGTGCTGAGATAATTCTTATTTTTTGTGATCTGATAAAAATTGAACAGTGCTTCGGCAGTCCAATACATTGAAAGCGTATTTTGCTTGAAAGCATCATTGCGTGCTATCTTCTTATTGAGCATGGAATCCAAAACACGGCTGCACGACCAGTAGGTTTCATAATCCTCCCATCGACTGACAGGAATAATATCCTTCAGCACTCCAGCCATCGCCTTCTTCGCAGCCTCCAGATACTTGTTCTCCTTTGTGATCTCAAACATCTTTAGCAAAAACGTTACCGATAAAGATGTTTCCGGGGAATGATCAAGGTATCCGGTTGGCTTATATGTTTTAGTATCAAGCCAGCCAGGAAAAAATCCATTAACATCCTGCAGGGAGATCAGCCGTTCAGCATATCGTGTGGCATAGGTAAGTAACCTTTCATCTTTTTCCAACTCTTCATACCAGGTGAGCATAAGATAGGCTGTCCAACTCATATCGAGCAGATGATAAGGAGAAGCACCTGCATCACCCCATGTAACAATTGGATTTCTGTTTGAATTACCAAAGTAGTAGTGATCCCAGCCTTTGGACCGCGATATTTTTTTTCCGTTTACCTCAGCCTTCTCCATTTCGGTCGCGATCACCGCGGGAAACAGTCCATCTTTCTGTGGAAAAAGCAACGCGAGCTCTTTTGTCATATTTGCTTTCTCCAGCAGCTGCTTATCGTTTGTCCTTCGTGCATAGCGATATAGGCCCTGGGCAGAACGAAGAGAACTGAACCATGCCTGATTCCAGATTGAGCGAAACTCCCTCTCGTTTACATCCCCAGGATAGTTTGGGCTCTGCGTGACGTTAACAATGAAAACTGGCGCGCCAACTCTTTTTCCTTTCAGAGAAAACTCTTGCCAAACGTTTTTCCGCCACGAATTAAATGCCCAATTATAAGTATGCTTTGAATAGGGCTCGAGGTCACCTTTTATGGGCTGCCCCTGATCATATAATGGCTTCCCCCAGGTATCCCATAGAAATGCAAGCGGCTTTCTCCATGGATCGGCACGACTGGAAGGGTCATTGCTGGTCATTAAATAGAAACCGAATTCAAACAACGGCGGTGGAATCACCATACCTGAATCCCGTTCAAAGAGAACGTGCTCAGTTACCTTGCTGTTACTGATTCCAAGGGTGAGCACATTTTTCAACGCATCCTGATCCATGTACCACTTCACGGCAGGCTCTTCTATGAGATCGAGATCCGGAATTATGACTAGTTGCTTCTTTTGATCAGCAACGATCAAAACCGGTGCTCGAAATACATGCTGCGCAATGATGTTTCTGTCGGTTGGTGTAAGGTGCGGTGCCCAGTGGAAGTCTGGTTTGAATGATGGACGTATTGTCAATTTCCAGTCGTCCTGATGAATAGGTTCTTTAACAATGAACCTCATGTAAACTTTTACAAGGCCAGGTGAGATTTTTTGAACATCAATTTCAGGTTGAATTCCCTGCAATGAATCCCATGTTATGCTTTCGATGTATTCGCTAACACCGGCGTCATTCAAATCGATTTTTCCCGGGAACAATCTCTCTTTTTTGCATGAGATCAATATCAATAAAATGAGAGCAGGGATGAAAAAATAGGATATTCTCATAACATGACATGGTTCAAGAATCGCTAAGGTTAAATCGGATTATTATTGAACGGAAGAGGCCTTCCCTGGGTTATTGGAAAACCCTGTCAGCTCTCAGGCCACCTCCAACAACTACCCTATTGTTACTGGCTACTCACTCCTGATTCCCAATAACCACCCGTTTCCCATCCTTCGCCGACAACTTCGCTGCTTCCAGGATCTTTACTACGATCATATTATTATTCAAAGAAGAGAGATCATCGTCCGCCTTGATATTACCTCGCAATACATCGGCAAGGTACTTCAGGTTGTCATTGTACGCTGCTGGCTTCAGAGGAACGTCAATATAAGCAGATTGCTTTTTCCTTGATTGCAAGGATGATTTGTTCAGCGCGTGCAGATATCCATCGACACCAAATACCTCAAGGTCTTTTATTCCAAATGGCCAGGCCCAGGATGCCTCAATGATTCCAATCGCATCAGGGTACTCTAGAATTATCGTGGCGTCGTCATCAACCTTTGGATAGATATCTGGTTTGTAATGACGCGTGACCGCTGTGACGGCAACGGGCGCCTTGCCATCCATCAGCCAGGTCATCAGGTTAGCGCCATAACAGCCGAAATCGATCACTGCACCACCACCATTCTTTTCCGGATCCGTGAGCCAATCCAAAAACTCTTTGCTGCAACCTATCTCTTTAGGTCCATTGTGTCCGTCATGAACTATCATCTTGCGTATGGCGCCAACATCATTCTGCTGCTTGATCATTGAATACAGTTGCTGATTGGTATCGTACCAGGTAGTCTCATAATTTGTGAGCAACTGAATTTTATGCTTCAGGGCAAGTGACTTCATTCTTTCTGCCTGCTTTACTGTAACCGCTAATGGCTTCTCTACCATAACGGAAATGCCCTTCGGTGCACAAACTTCCACGACTCCCAGATGTTCAGAGATAGCATTATAAGCAAGCACAGCATCCGGCTTTTCAATGTACTGAAGCATCGTTGCTACATCTTTATAAAAGATGGATTCGGGAACCTGATATTGTTTTACATAGCGCTCGATCAGCTTACTGTCAGATTCCGCGATCCCGAGAAGAATTACTTCCCCTCTTTTGTATTGCTGCATAATGCTATGCGCGTGGTCATGCGTTAGGCCGGCCACGCCAACTTTTAGCAGTTGGGCGTCGGTCGTAGTGAAAGCAAACAAAAAAAGTAGCACATAGAAACTTCGCTGAACTCTTTTCGCGATAAACCTCATCGGAATTTATTTAGGTTCTGGAAAAATCTTACTCAGTATTTAAATATCTTCCCCCCTGCCATTACTTCCTGTGTCTTCGGATCAAACGTTGCCTTTTGTCCTGTGTGCGCCGCCGCGGTAGTCATTATGCAAGCTATTGCATGCGAATAGCCAGCTTCTACCGGAGCATGTGGCTCCTTGCGGTCGCGAACGCATTGCATCCAGTTCAGCATATGATTTGAAGTGAGCACATCACCTCCGGTATTCGCGGAAGCGATAACTTTCTCATCTTTCACATTGAGGTCTATCAAAGGCAGGAGGTTGGCCTGAAGATTCATGTTCTTAGCAAAGCTTTCGGTTAGTCCACCTTCAGGTGACACTTTATTGGTCGATAAGTTCAGTTCACCGCCATTCGAGTAATACAGCTCTTTGGGGTTTTCTTCGCCATTGTGCATACGCGAAGCAAACGTCACCTGAAATCCGCTTGTTGGATCCGAATCTGGTCCATAGTCGAATACTGCAGTAATGGTATCCCAATTCTTGCGTCCGTCCTTCCAGGCGTAAATGCCGCCATTGGCAGTAACGCTACGCGGATGCTTCAATCCCGAGAACCAATGCACCGTGTCGATCTGGTGACTCATCCATTGTCCTGGCAATCCGGAAGAGTATGGCCAGAACAAACGAAACTCCAGATGTTTGCGTGCATCAAATGGTTCTGCAGGGCGATTCATCAGGAATCTTTTCCAGTCGGTGTCTTCTTCCTTCATCTGTGCCACCAGCTGTTCCCTTCTCCAGCGACCGGGCTGATTTACGTTCCAGGTAAGTTCGACCATCGTTATCGGGCCGAACTTTCCAGTCTGGATAAAATCGGCGGCGGCGTGATAATTGGCTCCACTCCTTCGCTGGGATCCAATCTGGATAATCTTCTTTGATTCTTTTATTGCCTTCAATGCGGCGCGGTTATCATCCATCGTTTCAGCAAATGGCTTTTCAACATACGCGTCGCATTGGTTCTTGACAGCTTCAATCGCATGAAGCGCGTGCTGAAAATCCGCTGTGCTTATTATAACGGCATCAATATCTTTGGAAGCGTATAGCTCATCATTGTTGCGACACGCTTTGATATCATGTCCCATTTTTTCTTTAAGATGTGCCTGCCCGGCCTCCCGTTTCAATTTCCATATATCAGAAACAGCGACCATATCGAAATTCAGTTCCTTCTGATGATTGACAAACGCAGGAACCAGAGAACTTTTAAATCGATCAGAAAAGCCAATAATACCTACACGCACACGATCATTTGCGCCCAGAATGTTTCCATAGCTTTTGGGACTGAACGCCATTGCTCCAAGGTAAGTGCCTGTTACAGCAAAGGCTGATTGTTTGATGAATCCTCTTCGTTTCATGACAATAGGATTAGTTTATTGACTCAAGATCGGAATAATTATTAAGATTCCTGTCTGAAAATTGACGTGCGGAGCGGGCCTCGAGGCATTGGCTAAGGCCGTCAGCCGCATACTTGAAACCAAATAGAAAAAAAGGACTACAAAGTCTTATGGTCTATTCTATTTGAAGATTCAGACTTCCAGCTGTGCGCTTGATAGAAATTCTATCGGACTTAAGTGTTTCTGCGATCCACGAATGGTTTAGCTTATCGACTCTAAATAAAGGTCTTCTACTTTCTTCCTCGCCCAGGACGTTTTGCGAAGAAATACTAGGCTTGATTTTATGCTGGGATCGACGATAAAGCAATTGATGGCAATGCGGTTGCCCAATTCTTCCCATCCGTAGCGGTCCACAAGATGCTCAAGGATCATTTCAAGTGTTTGTCCGTGCAAGGGGTTGTTCGGTTGTTTTTCCATTTAAAATTACGCCAGATTGGCTATCGCTTGCGAGTAGTCATACTGCAAATCTTCCGGCAATTTAGTCAAGGTTGCGGTGATTTTCTTCAGCTGCTGATTATATAAATTCAGGAGCACCTGACTAGTACCGAACTTTATGCCGCTGCTTTTGAGGAGAGAGCAATAATGGATTCTTAACTCAAGTTCGGTTTGCTTAACCCCTGAGTAGCGGATCCGTTTATTGTTGATTCTCAGAATCTTACGAAGGCCTTTTTTGGCGAAATAGAGATTCTCGCTGGGCAGCTCCCGGAACAAATCACCCATTTCGGACTTGACATTTTCGACATAGGCGTTCTCATCTTCAGCGTCATACAGCAGATAGGTCAACAGCTCCTTGTTTTCTACTTTGTATTTAGCCAGGCGCAGACAAAGTTCGCGCAACCGGTCGGCGTCGGCGTTATCAAGTTCTTTCTTAATTTCATGGACGGTTGCAGCTTTCATTTCGGATCGAAAGCTACGAATTAGAAGAACAAAGTCAGTAGTTAGCAGCTAGGAGTCAGTAGCCAGTAGTTAACAAACGCTTCGTGAGGGAAGAATATTGTGATGTCAGAATTGAAAGGAATTGCTGGTATGATGACGTAATTTTGACTATCTAACAATTGAATGTTAACACGAAAAGAAATGATTTCAATCAGACCTGTTTTCCTCATTATCGGGTTTTTCGCCATATCCCCCCTCCTTATTCAGTCGTATGATGACGGCCAGTTTAAGCCGATTTTTAATGGGAAGAATTTCAAGGGCTGGTATTCGTTTGTAGAAGGTTACGGAAAGAACAACGACCCGCTAAAGGTTTTTCAGGTAGAACCGAATGGAATCATTCATGTGTCAGGCGAAAAATTCGGATATCTCTGTACAGAAAAAGAATTTAAAAATTTTCACATTAGACTTGAATTCAAGTGGGGAGAAAAGAAATGGGAGCCTCGGCTTTCCGCACCAAGAGATAGCGGATTGCTCTATGACATTCCAATGGATTCCACGGATAAAGTCTGGCCTTGCGGAATAGAATTACAGATTCAGGAAGGCGATACCGGAGACTTATGGATGATCTCAAAAGCTACGATTGTGGTAGACGGAGTCAGAACTACCCCTGGTGATTTTGTGAGGGCGGCCAAAAAGGAAGATGCCGAACATCCTCATGGCGAATGGAATACTGTGGAAGCTATTGTCAAGGATGGACATTGTCAGCACATCGTGAATGGAGTGTTGGTCAATGAAGGGTCTGATGCAAGTATATTAAAAGGGCGCGTGTTGATTCAGTCTGAAGGCGCTGAGATTTACTTTAGGAATATTGTTGTTAAAGAACTTTGAGTACTGAATAAAGCTGCATTCGAACTCAGAAGTAATAATCGATGATAGGTTTCGTAATTACAGCATGACGATTCCTACCACCTCCAGATTTCTACATATTTTTCATCCATAAACGGGATCACTCCACTCAGAACTATTTTTCCCATCATAACTTAGTGACATTGCCATAGCGGGATTATTGCGCTCAATTTCCACAACCCTAGTTAAACGGGATTTCAATGGCAAGCGTAGAATATGAACTACAGACAATTAACCCAACAAACGATTCAGCTCACTTTCCGTGTGTACAATTTCGTCCGACTTTAAACGTCGCTCAGGTCTGTTATGAAAGTGGTTACTCCAACATATCAAATTTTAATAAAGTTTTTAAAATTAAAACGCACTACTCTCCCTTGAATTACCGGAAAGAGTTCAGATAAAGACGCACAGCTTCACTTTCTTCATCAGCACGTCGCACATGACTTATGGCTTGTCGATGGATTGGCCCCATTCATCAAAAAAAATGCGTTCCATCGAATGATTTCTTAGAATACATGATTAAAAAAATTACTTTTAGAGAATTCAGTATAAAGTTTTAAATGCATTTCCGTTCGATCAGTCTTCTTGCCATACTACCACTTTTTGGGTTAGTCACATTACAAACTGCAACTGCTCAGCAATTTGCCGTCAAGGAGCCATTGATTTATGCTCAGAAAGAACTATGGTTTGACAAAATTGTGTCCCGTGAAAATACAAGTCTCATTAACGGCCCTGAATATTTCATACCATTTCAGGGAGCTACGACTCATCCTTTTTTCGGATCGAGGGAACTCACTAACGAAGAGGTCAGGTATGACGCTCAGCTTTATGAAAATGTTTTTCTTCTATATGACATCTATAGCGATGTGCTAGTGCTTCGGATCCGTGACCACAGCGGTCTGTTCGCCCTGGTGCATGTTGATAAAGCCAAGGTAGAAAGCTTTACCCTATACCAGCACCGGTTCAGAAAAATGATGGATCCAAAATCTACCTCCGGTGAGACCACCTATTCATTCTATAATGTATTGGCTGAAGGTAAAAATATTATGCTTGTAGCCCGGAGAACCAAGACAAGGCAAGTCCTGGCTCAGCAAACCGAATACGAAATTGATGATAAATATTATTTCGTACGCGATGGAAAGTGGTCCCTCCTTTCCGGAACTAAAAGCTATTATGAATTGATGGAAGCTGAGGAGTCTCAGATTACCGGCTTTATTAAATCACAACATATCAAAGTGAGAAAACGTGATGAAAAAGATTTGATCGCTATCGCAGTATTTTGCAATTCTCTGGAGGTAACAAAATAATGAAGCGGCTCAGTCTTGTTTTAATTCTCTCCTCCTTCTGCCTATTGGCCAAGGCACAGATGCTTTCAATAAGAGCGGAGAATATGCCTATGAAGCAATTCATAAAAGAAATAGAAGGGACAACTTCTTATAAATTCTATTACATAAATTCCTGGGTTGATTCCTTGCAGGTAACAGTGAGCGCTGAGAACAGACCGCTTCAAGAGATCCTTAGCGCGGCTCTTGCGAACACCAAGGTCAGATTCTATGTAGACGATACCAAAGTCATACTTACTGACAATACACCTATCCTCGAAGGTATTGAACCAAATTTTTTCTCTAGTGGAACTTCACGCTCAACGTCAGATGCAAACTATTCCTTTCGAAGAGAGTATGCGCCTGTGGAGGTTGAAAAGAAAGCAGAAAACAAGATCATTGAAATTGGGATCAAACAATCCACCAACAAGGGCGCGATCTCGCTGGTGGGCTATATAAAAGAGAAGAAAACTAACGAGGCCATTTCGGGCGCACTCGTTTATGTTGAGAAGATCGCTAAAGGCGGTACGTCAAATGCTGCTGGCTTCTATTCCCTCTCAATGCCTCAGGGTCAGTATACACTTGTCGTTCAATATTCTGGTATGAATATCGAAAAGAGAAATATTATTCTTCATTCCGACGGAAAGCTGGATGTATTCATGGAAGAAGATGTCATCTCACTGAAAGAGGTTGTTATCGAATCCGAACGCGATGCCAATACATCCAATATTCAGATGGGAAAAGCTACTATCGACATGAAGTCGATCAAGAACGTACCTAAAATACTCGGCGAGAATGATATTTTACGTGTAGCACTAAGCCTTCCTGGCGTAAAATCGGTTGGTGAAGGTGCCTCCGGAATAAATGTACGTGGCGGAAATGCTGACCAGAATCTGATGCAACTGAATGAAGCTACCATTTACAACACCTCCCATTTCCTGGGTTTCTTCTCAGTTTTCAATGCCGATGTAATCAAGACATCAGAATTATACAAGAGCGGTATTCCTGCTCAATATGGCGGTAGATTGTCCTCCATTTTTGACGTGCAAATGAAAGATGGTAATCAAAACAAGTTCTCAGGGACTGGCGGAATTGGACCAGTGACTGCGCGACTAACACTCGAAGTACCTATTACAAAGGAAAAGACATCCCTTATTGTAGGAGGACGATCAACGTATTCGGACTGGCTGTTGAGACAGATCCCTTCTTCATCTTTAAAGAACGCAAGCGCTTCCTTTTATGACGTCGCTGCCAGGCTCACCCATCAATTTACGGAGAGTAATTCAATTGCGGCAACTTATTACTACAGCAAGGACAATTTCAAGCTTGGCAACGACTCAATCTTTTCTTATTCGAACCAGCTGGCATCTTTGCAATGGCGCTACAGTCTTAACAAAAATCTTCACAGCCTTTTGACATTAGCCCACAGCGAGTATAATTATAATATCGACTACAACCATATCCCACAAAATGGTTTTAGTCTTGGATTCGGAATAAAAGAATCAAATGTAAAGTGGGATTTCAACTTGTATAAAGGAATTCACAAAATTGATTTTGGTGTACAATCTAAATTATATGATCTTAACCCTGGGTATATTAATCCGAAAGGCAGTGAGTCGCTCGTAAAAGGAGATCAGGTGCAACCTGAACGTGGCGTCGAGAGTGCGTTGTACATTGCTGACAACGTAGATATCAATCCAAAACTATCCGTTTACCTCGGACTGCGATATTCAACATTTACTGCACTTGGTACACGAAATGTCTATTCGTATGCGCCCAACGCTCCCAAGGATAATACATCTGTGACCGATAGTGTTGCGTATGGTAAAAATCAGGCCATTAAAACGAATCAAGGACCAGAATACCGGATATCGGCGCGTTATAATCTTCCCGGACAATCATCGGTGAAGGTAAGTTACAATCGCACGAGGCAATATATACACATGCTATCCAACACCGTGTCAGTATCCCCCACCACCACCTGGAAGCTGTCAGACTCCAATGTCATGCCCCAGTTGGCAGACCAGATATCTCTGGGATTCTACAAGGACCTGGCTAACCGAACGTTGGAAGCATCGTTTGAAGTGTATTATAAGTGGCTTGATAATGTGATTGACTATAAGACCGGATCCGAACTTATCCTGAACAAACATATAGAACAGGATATACTCCAGGGAAAAGGTAAAGCATACGGCGCAGAATTCTTGCTGAGAAAAAGGAATGGCAAACTAAATGGATGGGTAAGTTATACCTATTCGCGAACCTTCCTGCAGATGGACAGCAAATACGAAAGTGAGAAAATAAATAATGGAAACTATTATCCAGCCAACTATGATAAGCCTAACGATCTCAGCATTGTGGCCAACTATAAATTCACCAGACGGTACAGCTTCTCAATGAATTTTGCGTACACCACCGGCAGACCAATCACCTATCCTGTTGGTCAATATGAATTCGGAGGAGGATACAAGATCAATTATTCGGATCGTAATCAATATCGCATACCCGACTATGTAAGACTAGACATAGGTATAAATATTGAGGGTAATCATAAAATAAAAAACTTCACACATAGTTTCTGGAGTTTCTCTATCTACAACGTGCTGGGCAGAAAGAACCCTTACTCCATCTATTTTAAATCGGAGAACGGTGTGATCAATGGTTACAAGTTGTCAATCTTTGGGGCTCCTATTCCTACTATCACGTATAATTTTAGATTTTAAATGAGAACGTTTCTTTTCAGGTTATCATTTTCGATTCTCATTGCAATGGCCTGCTGTGTTGAACCGTTTGATATTCAGTCAGTCGGTTATGAAGATACACTGGTAGTGGAAGGTTTTATTTCAACCGAATTGAAGCAACATCGGGTGACTCTGGCGCATACCTCGCAGGTAAACCAAAGGGAATTCATTGGAGAGGCGGGAGCAGAAGTTACGATAAAAGATCAAAACGGAACAATCCTTTCGTTAAGTGAGGAGAAGGCAGGAATTTACCTCACACCGAAAATTGCTGGTGTTATCGGCAATACCTATACGCTGAACTTTACAACGAAAAAGGGCAAACAATTCACGTCGTCGGAAGTTACATTGAAAAATACACCAGCCATTACTAATATCTACGCCACTTTTTCACCTGATCTTCCGATCGGTGAGGGCACTGGGGGAATTCAAATTTTTCTTGACACAGAAGATGCAACTAATCAGACAAAGTATTACCGATGGGAATTTAAAGAGACCTATGAAATTAAGACTCCCTTTCCTTCCGCATTTGTGTGGCTTGGAGGAAATAATGTGGTCTTCAGGGATTTGCCGGTGGATCGTTGCTGGGGAAATGACTCATCAAAAAACACATTGATACATGCCACGGAAGGTCTGGCCGAGTCAAAAGTAAAGGCGCAGGTTATTCAAACCATTCCAGGATACTCACCTAACATGCGCATTCGTTACAGTATACTTGTTCGCCAATTTTCGTTATCAAGAGAGGCTTATCAATATTGGAAGGACCTCAAAGACCAGAATGAAGGTCAGGGTAGTTTATATGATCGCCAACCCGGAACGATAAGGGGAAATATCACCTCGCTGTCAGACGACCAAATTGTGCTTGGCTTTTTTGATGCAAGTGTAATAAGCGAAAAGCGCGTTTTCTTCGCTCCGTCTTATTTCGCCGATGCAGGCTATAAAGCCCCAAAATTTCTTACCAGTTGTGAAAATTTCACACCTGTCGAAGTGTTGGTAAGTAAGATCGGAGACTATTACACCCGCAATGGTCAAGGCCTGATCATTTCTGAAGCAGTCGGTACGGGGGATCCTACCCTCTTCCTTCGTCCAAAGTATTGCTGTGACTGCACGAATCTCGGTTCAAACAAAAAACCATCCTTTTGGCCTTAACAATGGAAACGAGGACAAAACGCCTGATCATCAATACCTTGGAATTACTCGTGGTTTGTATACTATGGGGCAGTTGTGTGGAACCTTTTGATGTTGGTCCGGTCGAGTATCGTGATGCACTGGTGGTCGAAGGTATTATTACTAACGAAACGAAACAGCATCAGGTTAGACTCTCGCGAACCTCGGCATTGAATGATGTGAAGTTCATCCCTGAAGGCGGTGCTACCGTAGTCCTAAAGGAAAGTACAGGTTCTTCTACTACTCTCACTGAGTTTTCTCCAGGGATTTATAAAACACCATATATGACAGGCGTGGTTGGCACCACCTATTCACTCTTCATTACAACCAGCAATGGAAATAAATATGCGTCAGAAGATGTCACAATGAAAAATTCCCCTCCGATAGACAAGATGTATGCGCAATATAGTGTTGACAATCCAAACCAGGGGCCGGGGATTCAAATCTATCTCGATACAAAAGATATCAATAACGCCACCCATTATTATCGTTGGGAATATGAAGGAACCTATGAGATCCGAACACCCTATCCTTCTAAATTTGTGTGGACTGGAGGGAATACAATAACGATTAGAACCGTACAAGTAGATAATTGCTGGGCGACTGATTCATCAAAATCGGTTCTGATTCAGTCATCCACCGGTCTTGACGAAGATAAAGTCACAGGTTTTCCTATCAAGTTTATCCCCGCTGAGTCGCCTGATCTGGTGATCAAATACAGCCTACTTGCCAAGCAATATGCCATGAGCGAGAATGCCTATCGCTTTTGGAAAGCGTTGAAGGAAATTAATGAGAAGCAGGGAACATTGTCTGACAAACAGCCAGGGAAAGTAAGGGGAAATATTACTTCCGTGAGTGGTACCGGGTCAGTTCTCGGATATTTTGATGCATCCGGAGTGTCAACGAAGAGGGCGTTTTTTACGCCGCGCCAGTTCGCTGAAAGTGGGTACACCCCACCACTCTACTTGCGGAGTTGTGTTGAAACTGAGCCCATCACCATCCCCATTGGAAAATTGGCCGAAACAATGAAAGAATATAGCAACACGCTCATTATCGCCGATGCAGGCGGCGAAGGACCATCGGTTGTTTTTCTCTTGCGCATCGCTTGTTGCGACTGCACCGCAAGAGGTACGAATCTTAAACCCTCCTTTTGGGAATAGACGAAATGATCAAATACGGTATACTATCGCTTTGCCTTTATTTAACGATCTGTGGAGCATTCGCACAAAAGAAATCGTACATTTTTGATGATCTGAAAAGATATCACACTGCTCACTACGAGGAAACAATTTACCTTCATACCAACTCTTCATTTCTCCTTGCGGGTGAAACGCTTCTGTTTAAAGCATATTGCTTAAATTCATCCGACAACACGCCATCCAAACTCAGCACGATCGCGTACGTGAAATTAATTGACATCAATTCGACAGCAGTACTTCAGGCCAAGGTCCTTCTTACCGACGGTGGTGGCTATGGTGATATATTTCTTCCATCCGCACTTACTTCAGGAAATTATACACTCGTTGCCTACACCAACTGGATGAAAAACGGTGACCAAAAAAAATTCTTCAAAACTCAGATAACTATTGTTAATCCTTTCCGGAAACCAACATCAGCTGCCGTCGTCAAGCCATCCGTGAAAATTGAATTCTTTCCCGAGGGAGGAAGACTTGTTTCTGGGGTAAAAAACACCATAATTTTTAATGCCCTAAATGAAAAACATAAGGCCGTAACATTTTTAGGCCGGGTATTGGACAATGGAGGAAGCACGGTAGCGGAATTCACTCCAGAGTTCGCTGGAAAAGGGAGATTTAGTTTTACTCCTGAGTCCAATAAAGTTTATAAGGCAGTGATAACGGACACCTTGCAGAATGTATATTTCCAGCAATTGCCCAATGTAAGCGATGAAGGCATAGCACTTCAGGTTGAAGAGGACGAGACCTCTTTTCATGTAAACCTGGCAAGCCATTCCATAGGTAAGAGTAGTAGGATCAAAGTACTGGTGCACCACAAGTCTGTCCCTTTGCTCGAGAATGACGTGCAGTTCAACAATGAACACGCTACGCTCGTCTTCAAGAAAGATATTCTCCCACCCGGAATATCGCAGATAACTATTTTTAATGAAGCTGGCCAGGTTGTTTGCGAACGACCGGTTTTCAACTCAGCTTCCAATCTTCCATTGGCTAACCTGAAATTCGAACGGAAAACATATAAAACACGTGAAAGAGTTCGGATGACAATCACTGTGAAAGATACGCTGATCGCATATCTTTCAGTAAGTGTTAGGAAATTAGAATCGAAGATCAAAAGCCCTACTCCTATAACCAATTACCTGCTCCTGGAAAATGGCAATTCACAATTGGGTTCAATGGCACGGGGAGAAGCGCTCGATAACCAGGTACAGATACAACCTGTTTACCATGTGGGAAATTCTAAAGAGCCATCGCCTATCTATTTACCGGAGGTGAGAAACAATCTCATTACAGGGACTGTGACAAAAAGTGGATCTCCTGTTCAGAAAGAAAACGTGTATCTCACGGTACCTTCAAAAAATTATCTCTTCCTTGTATCGACTACCGATTCCACCGGACGTTTCTTCTTCAATACTGGCGAGATAAAGTACAACACTGACGTTATTTTGCAGACATCACCGTTAACCTGTTCCGAATGTCAGATTAAGACAGATGCTGCGCGACTCAGCGAATATTTAAACTTTACTCCTGCCCCACTGGAGCTTGACTCTTCCTTCAGAAAAATAATTGAAAGGAAAAGTATTCTTGCCCAGATTGAAAATGCCTACTATCTGCAAAAGCAAGATTCAATTATCGACAGACCATCCGAAGTCAGATTTTATGGTCAGCCTGATAAAACGTATATCCTTGATGACTTTGTTCGTTTTCCAACCATGGAAGATATTTTTATTGAGTACGTGCATGAAGTTATCCTTAGGAAAAAGAAGAATCAGTTTGAGATAAGAGTACTGGACACAAGGCAACGATTTGCGTTCAATACCAACCCGTTAATATTACTGGATGGCATACCAATTTTCGACAATAATCAGGTAATGAATTACAATCCTCTGCTGCTTAAGAAAATTGAAGTAGTAGGCAAACGTTACTTTTACGGTCCACTGGAAGTACAAGGAATCATAAGCCTCAGCACCTATACAGGTGAGGGCACTGGTATTTCTATCGCTCAAAAAGAAAAGTACGTGGGAATTTTACCACAGAAAGAATATTACTCGCCAACCTATTCTTCGGGAGCGTCAGAGTTAGACAAACTACCCGACTACAGGACCCAATTATACTGGAATCCCAACGTAACACTGTCAGGAACAAAGATTCCAACGTTCGAGTTTTTCACTTCTGACGTCAAGGGAGATTTTGAAGTTGTTATTGAAGGAATAGAAGTTAATGGAAAACCAGTGCATTACAGTGATGTGATTCATGTAGAGTAGTGGAAATTGCTGCGAACAAAAAGGAAGCCATGAAGCTCACAAAGCATTTGGAAGTTTATTCTTCGCATACTTCGAGGGTCTTCATGATCTTTGCCTGCCCCGCCGTTCAGGCGGTAGTGATCTTTCCGTAGTATCAGACCACTTCCGACAACTCCAGCCACCGCGCGGTTTTCTTTTCAACCTGCTCGGTAATCGTTCTCACTTTCTGTGACCACTCGAGCAATCGCTCATGACTGGTCTCACCACTGTTGAGTTTTTGGGTCAATGACGATTTCTCTGCTTCCAGTTGACGAATATCCATTTCGAGCTGTTCGTATTCCTTTTTTTCCCTAATAGAGACTTTTTTTCTTGGAGAAGGAGACTCTTTCACAACGTTCGATTCGATAAGCTCAACTTCATCATTGTCTTCATCCTCAGGATGTTCTCCCTTCAGTGTGTCACGATAGTAGGTGTAGTTGCCATTAAAGTGCTTAATCTTTCCATCACCTTCAAAAATAAAAAGCTGATCGACCAGATGATCCATGAAATAACGGTCGTGTGATACAAGCAGTAAGCAACCACCAAAATTTCCCAGGAAGTCCTCCAATACGTTGAGTGTATCGATATCGAAATCATTAGTCGGCTCATCCAAAACTAAAAAGTTAGGACTCGTAATCAATAATTTCAATAGCTGCAGACGTTTCTTCTCGCCCCCGCTAAGCTTGTCGATAAACGTGTATTGCTTCTCTGGTGGAAACAGGAAGTTCTCAAGAAACTTAGAGGCTGACAATTGACTGCCATCCGAGAGTGTAATGAATTCAGCTATCTCCTTCACTTCCTCAATGATCCGATTCGCAGGATTTAGTGTCATGCTATCCTGAGTAAAGTATCCAAACTTGGTAGTGAGGCCCGGCATAACGAGACCACTGTCGGCTTTATCTTTTTGTGTAATGATATTAAGGAACGTGGACTTTCCTATACCATTCTTTCCTACCACTCCGATGCGATCGAACTTCTTAAAGACATATGAGAAATCTTCTATGACCACCTGATTACCAAATTTCTTTTTGATGTGCTCTACTTCAAGAATCTTTCCTCCCTGGCGGGATTCCTTTACATCAAGTTCAAGTCTGTCCTTTCGCAAGTCTTGAGAAGCGACCTTTTCCAATTCATAGTAGGCTTCTATTCTATATTTTGCTTTGGTACCACGGGCCCGGGGTTGCTTGCGCATCCATTCAAGTTCCTTCTTTAAAAGAAGTCTGGCTTTTGAAACTTCAGTCTTCAGCATTTCTTCCCGGTCCGATTTCTTTTCAAGGAAATAGGCATAGTTTCCTTTATATCGGAAGAGCTTTCCACGATCAAGTTCAATAATTTCATTGGCAACATTATCAAGAAAATAACGGTCGTGAGTGACCATGATCAACGTGATAGTAGGAGATGAAAGATATTCTTCCAACCATTCGATCGCCGAGAGGTCAAGATGATTGGTTGGCTCATCCAGGATAATAAGATCGGGGCTCGCAAGTAAAAGCTGGGCCAGGAAAATTCTCTTTTTCTGTCCACCTGAAAGTTCACCGAATTTCCGGTCCAGGTCTGGAACATCCAGTTTTGTTGTAACCTCCTGAACCTGAGCATCGTAATCCCAGGCGTTGTATTCCTCCATCTTTTCCAATGCATCCTGCATACGCTGGGCGGATACTTCAGGATGATGGATACAGTCTTCATACTCACGAACTGCCGCTGCCACTTTGTTGGAAGAATCAAATAAGATATCCTTAACGAGTTGCTCATTGTCAACCTCGGGCTGCTGGGTCAAAATTCCAACACGGATCCCATCGCGGGTTACAACTTTGCCGGTATCGGACGTGAGTTCACCTGTCAGCAGCTTAAGCAACGTAGATTTTCCAACCCCGTTATTGCCCACCATCGCCAGCTTTTCGCCCCTGGATATCCCGATCGAGATGTCCCTGAACAGCCATTTGTCATTAAATGCTTTGGAAATAAGCTCCGCAGAAAGATAATTCACGTGTCTCGATTAAAATGAGGCGCAAAGATAGGAATAAGATTATAGACGAAAGACTAAACGCGAAAGATCAGACATTAAAGAGTTGAAAATCGGCTTTAGAAATCTGAAAATGGAGTCAATCCAGAAAACGATTGAGGCTGATAAAGGCGAGCATCAGCTACCTATGTTGGTTAAAAAACTCCGCGATGAGGGTATTGTATTGTTCAGTCTCATTGAGGTAGGGAAAGTGACCCTTGTTGTGGAAGGTGAATACCTGAGCGGAAGGATAGAGTTCTTTCAATTTTTGCCGGAGTTCCGGAAAGATCAATGGATCATTATCCGATTCAATAATTAGAATGTCATCCGATGCCGTCAGTTCAATAGCCGGAATAAATTGATCGACAACACAATTGTAGCGCGCCAAAAATTGTTGCTTGCTCATACCACCATACGACTGCTCCAACAGATATGCTTCTGCCAACAGTGAATTCTCTGATGCCGGCAATACCTTTTCACGTAGGTTGCCCCTGAACGCTATCATCACAGCCCAATCTGGAAGATATCGCGCAAGCGTAGCCATCGTTTCATTTTTCTCTTTGTAAATATCATTCGGTGGAAAAGTGTTGGCGAACACAGCCTTCTTGAATCTATTAGGATAAGTCGTCTTTAAATACTGGGTAAAATATCCACCCAGTGATGAGCCCAATACATTGGTTGCGCCAATATTCTCGGCATCAAGGATTTTAATGACTGCCTCGCCCATTTCATGCAAAGAATTTGCCGGCGGATATGTCAACGTGATAACCCGGTATTCACTTTTGAGCGCGTTGATTTGTTGCCACCAAATGTCATACCCGCCCGCCATTCCATGCAGGAATAATATGCTCTCTTTGCCATCACCTGTTGAAAGATAATTCCATTGCCTGCCTTCATTCGAAATCGATTTCGATGGCAGCGCCCGGATGGAATCAAGCCCAGCAACCACGTTGTTGTCAGACCCCTTATACAATTCTCTAAAACTATGGTTAGGAGTTGGGTATAAATACAACGCTGCAAGAAGCAGAAATACAACCAGTAGGACAAGCGGTTTTCGTTTCATTAATAAAAGTGAAGGCCGTAGTGGAAAATTAGTCATTGTTTCTGAAATCTTTGTGCATCTTACTTCAAAGTTCAGAGTTGCTCGAATACCGGGCCATCTTTGCCTTGGACATAACCTTGAACGTTGAACTCTGAACTTTGAACTCTGAACTCTGAACTCTGAACTTTGAACTTTTGAACCCAGCTTCCCATAAAATTCCCACCCACGCCACGGGCCTGTCCCGGCAGATGGGACTACTTGGTCTAGCGTCTACTGGAATATGCTCCATGCTTGGAGCCTCCATCTATATTGTCCCATTCATGATCCAGCGAAACGTGCCGGGTATCGGTGCAGATGTACTCGCCGCATTTGTTTTTGCTTCTGTCCCCGCCATACTCGCTGCCTTTGCCTATAGCATTCTTGCGTCCGCAATGCCTCGGGCCGGAGGCAGTTATATCTACGCAAGTCGTGGTCTTCACCCTTACCTTGGTTTTGTTGCAAGCTTCGCCCAATGGTTTGGACTCTCTATTGCCATCGGGGTTGTGTCCTATGTGATCGTACCATTTATTCGCGACATTGCCACCGCCCTTGGATGGCATGATGTTGCCTCGGTTCTTGAAACAGGCAGCGTCAGGGTAACACTGGCATTGATCTTTCTGTGGTTTTTTGTTTGGGTGAATATTCGTGGTGTTAAAATTTATGAACGAACCGTTATACCACTGATGTTTCTAATGTTTGGTTTGGGTGCCATTGTCATAATTGCAGGGTTCTCCTATAACCAGCATGATTTTGCCGCAGCCCTGTTCTCGAGAGAGGATAGGCAAATCGTTTCAAGCGATTCTGTTTTTTCATGGTCAGTTTTTCTTTCAGCATCCGCAGTTCTATTCTCAAGTTTCATTGGCTTTGATTCTATCGCTCAAGCCGGCGGTGAAGCAAAGAATCCTCATCGGTCACTTCCGCTCGCGATCGGTATTGCGGTTGTGGCAGTCGGATCTTTTTATATGTTATTTACGGGTGCTGTCTATCACGCAGTGCCATGGACCTTCGTGGCAGAGGAAGCTGCTAAAAAAGATATCACGGCGCCTGGCCTGATGAGCTACTTTCTCTCTCCCGGCTGGACCGTTGCCATCGTTGCCGGTGCAGCAGTTGCGCTTACCAATGATCTGCCTGCCATGCTCCTGTCGGTGTCACGCCTTATGTTCGCGTGGGCAGAAGATGGGATCTTTCCAAGAAGCGTTACCCGTATTCATAAGAAATTCCATACACCACACCTTGCCATTTTATTAAGCGGAGTAATGGCTAGTATTGGAATTCTCGGAAGTCACTTCGCGGGAGATTTTTTTCTAGGCATAGACATAATGGTCACATCCATGCTTGTAAACTTCCTGCTGATGTGCGTTACTGTTATCGCGCTCCCCTCCCGCAATCCACTTCTAACCAAAGAAATCAAGGTCGTGACCTCAAGAAGTATACAGTTAATGTTGTCCTGGTCTGGCGTTATTATCCTTTCGGGGTTTCTGGTGATCCATATTATTAAAGACCTTACGTCGACCGTTGATGCGTGGTATTTTCATTCTACACCTGTATGGATAATTATTATGCTACTGGCTTCATTAATCTATATCGGGGAGCTAGGTAAGCTTCGCAAATCGGGAGTATCAGTTGATGAATTATTTTCCAAACTTCCTCCCGAATAGAAATCAACCAATCGCTAATCAACAAATCAAGAAATTACCCAGCATGAGTGCAGAACAAATTTCATTGGCATCCGATCTCAAAATTTCACGAGTGCTCATGGGCCTCTGGCAGATTGCCGACATGGAGAGGGATGGAAAAACGATTGACCTTGATGCTACGGCAAAGTCAATGACTCCCTATGCACAAGCAGGTTTTACAACCTTTGATATGGCCGACCACTATGGGTCAGCTGAACTTATCGCAGGAATCTTCAAAAAGAAATATGCCGGAAATTATTCAGTCCAACTTTTTACAAAATGGGTTCCAACTCCCGGCCCTGTTACAAAAGCAGATGTCTGGAATGCTGTTCACACCTCGTTGAACCGTCTTCAGGCAGAGCGAATTGATCTGATGCAATTCCATGCCTGGAATTATTCCGATCCACGATGGCTGGATTGCTTATTCTGGCTGGAGGAATTGCAAAAGGAAGGACTCATTGGTCACCTGGGCTTAACGAACTTCGATACTGCTCACCTTCGCATTGCACTCACCAGCGGAATAAAAATCGTATCCAATCAACTGTGCTATTCCTTACTCGATCAACGTGCCTCGAAAGCAATGACAGCATTATGCCTCGAGCATAATGTAAAGCTACTTGCATTTGGTACGATTGCCGGTGGCTTCCTAACAGAAAAATGGCTTAATAAACCCGAGCCAAAAATGGAGGAACTTATCACTTGGTCAGAAATGAAATACAAACGATTCATTGACGTGACCGGAGGATGGACAGTGTTTCAGCAACTATTGAACACACTTGATTCGGTTGCTCGAGCGAATAGCGTTTCTATGTCCAATGTGGCCTCACGTTATATGCTGGAGCAGCCCGCAGTAGGTGGAGTCATCATAGGCACAAGGCTTGGAAAGAGCGAGCATATTAACAATAACCTTGCGCTGTTCGATTTTAAGTTAAGTACTGAACACAAGGTGATGATTCAAACAGCGTTGTCGAAGCTCAATCCAATTCCCGGAGACAGCGGCGATGAATATCGCAAACCACCCTTTCTTACAGCATCAGGTGATTTGAGTCATCACGTAAAAAGTTTTCCTGTTCCCTACCCTACCAAACAAGGAAGTGATGGGCGAACAAAAGTGTTGAGCGGCACTACCTGGGAAGACCTCGCTGGATTCAGTCGGGGTGTTAGAAAAGGAAACAGGATCCTGATCTCTGGCACAACTGCAACACATGGATCCTATGCCATTGGTGGAAAGGACCCGGCGGCGCAGGCTCATTTTGTCGTTGATAAAATTGAAGGAGCTATTCAATCATTGGGTGGCACACTTGAGGACGTAGTGCGAACCCGAATTTTCATCAGGAATATTTCCGACTGGGAAGTGATTGCCAGAGTTCACGGTGAGCGGTTTAAGGATATTCAGCCGGCTAATACGATGGTCCGGGCCGAGCTGGTTGGCGAGGAGTATCTTGTTGAGATGGAGGCCGAAGCTGTAATTAATTAGAATGGAACAATTTTTATATTTTAAAATTGGAGTGTCGTAATTTGAATTTAAGAACCTATTTAACCAAAGCACAAGAAAGTAAATGAGAAATTAAAAAATGTATGATGAAAAAGGTCCCCTTTACATCAGAGTTTTTCTTTTCAAATCGGTGACTGTCCACAAAAATCACCGCCCTTGCATTTAAGGGGAGTAAATATTTCAGCTCGTATCATCCAGTTTCCATTTATCTTATGCCACTTCGCATGGTAGGTTCCGCTAATTTCAATCGACGATCCTTTCTCGTCTGTCCATCTACCAACCCAACTTCCATTTTCAGCTGCCATATTCCAGGGCTGGAATACTTCAATCGTCTCTGGGGTTCGAATATATATAAGGTCATGTCGTGTAGCGAATTCTTTTGCAAACCTCTCCCTATTCGCGTCGCGCCCCGAAGACTCCGCGTTGCGTGATGAGACTATATGATAGTCATCTGTCCAAATACTTGCCAGCGTTGCGGTATCCTTTTTCACAATTGCGTCATTGGAACGATTACGTTCAATACGTATTAATTTTTCATCATCAGTCATTTCCATTTTCTGTTCAGGGTTATCGCACGAATGCATAACTATTACGCCACACACCAAAACAACTAATCCAATCGGTTTAAAGAGTCCCATCTTTAATCTTTAATCTTTAATCTTTTATCTTTTATCTTTAATCTTTAATCTTTAATCACCGTTCCAATCCACTCGTCTATCGAGTCCGCCAGCAAATCAACTATAATCTTTCCCTTCACCTTAAAAGAATGATCCCCTCCCTCAAACTTCTTAAGCGATGCTGTCTTTAGTTTTTTTACTACTGGTTGAAGTAATTCCATTTCCGCAAGGGCATCTTTCGTTCCCTGAAGGAACAGCATTGGTATCGTAATGTTCTTCAAATGCTCCCCTCTTAGTATTGCCGGTGCTCCGGCTGGATGCAATGGAAACCCAACAAAAATGATCCCCCTGACGAACTCTGGGGTTTCCTTCGAAAGTTTTTGCGAAGACATGCGGCCACCAAATGATTTACCACCGACGAACAGTGGTAGCCCTGGATAAAGCTCATTGGTTTTTGCGATCACAACTTCAACCGTCTTTTCAGCTATCGCCGGGGGATCCGGTCGCTTTTTTCCATTCTCCATGTATGGAAAATTATAACGCACGGTAGCGATGTTTTTTTTCTTAAGTGCTTCCGCCAATGACTCCATGAACGAATGTTCCATCCCTGCACCCGCGCCATGGGCAAGCGTAATAACTGCCTTTGGTTTCGCTGGCTTAACTATTTTTATGGAAACAGTTCCAATAGTCTGTGAAATCTCAACTTTCATACCGTCGTTGGCATAGTACAGCTTTCAAATTTCAAGTTTATTTCGCCTTCCCCGGCATCAACTTCCTGACAAAATAATCAGCCGTTGACCAATATACTTTAATGGCATTTGATTGTTTCATCCAATGGTGCGTATCATCTACTATTACCAGGGTCTCAATCGGCACCCCTTTTTTCTCGAGGCGCTGCACAAGATCGGTGCTCTGACTGAATCGGACATTCCTGTCATCATCACCGTGAATTATCAGAACGGGTGAAGTCCATGTTGAGACATACGAGGTTGGAGAAGATGCCCAGCCTACTTTAAGTGCTTTGTCAGCATCAGGTGCCCGCTCGAACTTATCCGGTGAGACTACAATTCGTGTCCTGTCGATGGTCCAGTCATGTACGCCGTGAATATCCACTCCGGCAGCGAAGAGTTTCGAGTCTCTGGCCAACGCCATCGCCGTGAGGAATCCCCCATAAGAGCCCCCATAAACACCGATCTTTGTGGCGTCAATAGTTGGTTGTGAAGCGAGCCATTCACCAGCAGCCTTTATATCAATATATTCAGAGGCGCCGGAAGGTCCTGCATTTTCAGGACGATGAAATTCAAAGCCATATCCAATACCCAATCTATAATTCACCACAAGCACTGAAAATCCAAGGCTTGTCAAATATTGATTGGATGCATATGCGTTCGAATAGTAGTCAGAGTAATTCCAACCCAGTTGCATCTGCCGTGGTGGTCCCCCATGAATGTAAACAATGGCTGGTCTTTTGCCGGTAACTCCAACTGGTTCAAACAACTGACAATGAATAGTAAAGCCATCAGGCGATTTGAATATGACCTGTTTTGGCGTAACGAGGCTCTTCTCCGGAAATTCTTTTGGGATCAGCTCCTGTCCAATCAGCTTCATTGAATTCTTCGATGCCATATTTATGATCGAAGGTAAAGGAGGACGCTGAGCTGTTGCGCTGATGCAAGCGATGGCAGATCCGTCACCTAGTATTGCTGGCGTCCATTCCAATCCAGCACCGGGTGTTAAAACTTCTGGCGCAGCTTTATCAACGGGTACCCGAACCACATGGCGGCGATCCATATCCAGTTTATCGGGTCCGGCATTAGCACAATAGACCAACCATTTCTTGTCTGGACTAAGTTTTATATACTCTGCCATAAAATTGCCGGGAGTAAGCAGCAATGGTGTTCCACCTTGTGCTGAAATTGAATAGAGATGAGGCCATCCGTCATGGTACGACAGGAACGCAATTCGATCACCAGCAGCCCAATGAAGGTTTGTATTTCCGTGCGTCGAAGGATAGGATCCCGCGAGTGTTGTCGGCGCTTTCCATAATTGTGTGGCCTTTGAGGTTTTTACATCCGCTGTCCAGATAGACCACGGCTGATGACGTCTTGTCAGAATTGAATCAGGACTTCCTCCAGCGCCGGGAGTGCGGATGAAAGCAATGTGTGTTCCATCAGGTGACCAGCGAGGCGATCCGTCGTGGGTAAAAGATGGCGCGATCCACTGTATTGGTGACTCTTCATTGGTGAAAACCCCAATGAAGGAGTGATCATTCCGCGAAGATTCAAAAGCAATCTTCGAACCATCGGGAGCCCATTGAATGGAACTTACAGAACCGCGGGTAGTGAAAAGATTTTTGGCTTCTGCCGATCCATCGATCGGTATTGTCCATGCCTGATTGCTTTTTATAAATACTACAATATCACTTTTTGGTGAGATTGCTGGTGAATCTCCCTCCGACAAAGTTTTTGCTTCTCCACCAGCGAACGGCACACTTATCACTTTTACTTTCGACGGTAAAGCGCTGAACAATGGATTTACAGGAAGGTCATCATCCCAGTTGGAGCCATGATCTCCGCCGCGCACGAACACTACCCATTTGCCGTTTGATGATATCGACAAACTGGTTATTTCCTGTCCGTCGTCGAGAGTATAAGCGGTAAGCTTCCTTGGTTTGAAATCAGGCCCTTCCGATACGTAAACGTTGCGAACACCCTTCTCTTCAAAGGCCCAGGCAATCCGGGAGCCTCGAGTTGAGGCTGTCAGCTCCGTTGGAAAGGGGTAACTTTTGATGGCTTCGAATGTGAAACCCTGGGTAAAGCCTACCTCGGCCAGGGCAAGGAGCAGCACAAAAGTGAGTGTCTTTTTCATGTATTGTTATTGAAGCTAAAATGTAGCTCTTAATTTGGATTTTTTTGATAGAGATTATGTGGAATTCGAGTGGGTTGCGGCCTATGGGACGCATACCTCGCAATCACAATTTTTTATACCAACATTAAGTTCCCACAGGACTACCAGACTCCAACAGTCAATAAATGATATTGCTAAAGATCAAACTACAATATTCACCTCATTTACCGATTTCATTTCCTTAATGACGCTGTTGTAACGAGACGCATAACCTTTGAACTTTATGCCGCCTATAAAATTAAACCTCATTGGTTTGCCAACGTTCCTTTCCCCTCTTAGCTTTAGGTTCTTCTCGTGCTAACCATAATAAATGCCATGCCTTTAAACCGAAGAAATTTCCTCAAAGCTTCCGCCCTCGCTGCCGGAAGCACAACGCTTGGCCTTGCCTCTTGTCAACCCAAAGCAGAAACAGCAAAGGCAAACTCTCCCATGGACAGTCTCACATCGATCACTAAAGACGTCGTGCTAATTTCCATCGACGAGCATAAAGCCAGAATCGAGCATGCCCAAAGTCTTATGACTGCGATGAATATGGATGCCATCTACCTTGATGGTGGCACCAGTATGGAATATTTCACCGGACTGAAATGGGGCAACAGCGAGCGAATGATGGCAGCAATCATTCCCCGCAAGGGTGAGGTAAAATATGTCGGACCGCATTTCGAAGAAGAGCGAATTCGTGAATTGATAAAAATTGGAACAGATGTTCGCGTGTGGGAAGAACATGAAAGTCCTTACAAAGTAGTGGCCCAGATCTTTTCCGACTTTGGAATACGAACAGGAAAGATAGGAATGGAGGAACGTATTCGTTTCTTCTTGTTTGATGGTATTCGCAAAGAAGCTTCACATCTCGAATATGAAATTGCCAATTCTGTCACGGCTACCTGCAGGATGATCAAGAGCCCGGCAGAGATTGCGCTGATGCAAAAGGCAAATGACATTACCATCGAAGCTTATAAAGTTGCCGTGTCAATGCTCGCTGAAGGAATGTCGCAGGGAGAATTCTCCGACATTGTTTCCAAAGCCCACAACAAACTCGGTGCACCGGGCGGAGCATCCGCATCATTCGGCGCACCATCCGCCTTTCCCCATGGAAGCAGCACCCCTCAGCAGTTAAAGAAAGGAGATATAGTTCTCATGGATGGCGGATGTAAAGTTGGGGGCTACTCATCCGATATTAGTCGCACGGTTGTATTTGGAGAACCAACCAAACGCCAGCGGGAAATATGGGACCTGGAAAAGAAAGCACAAGCTGCGGGATTTCAAGCTGCCAAGCTTGGTGATCCGTGCGAGAATGTTGACATCGCATCAAGAAAAGTCATCGTTGATGCAGGCTTTGGTCCAGGTTATAAAGTGCCGGGGCTTCCCCATCGCACGGGTCATGGCATCGGGATGGATGGTCATGAGTGGGGCAACATGGTGCTCGGCAACAAGACTCCACTTCAGGTTGGAATGTGCTTCAGTATTGAACCAACGATCTCAATTTACGGGGAGTTTGGAGTACGACTGGAGGATTGCGCGTATATGACGGAGAGTGGGGTCAAGTGGTTTACGCAGCCAAGTCTCGCGATTGACGTGCCATTTTCCTAATTTGAAAATAACACTGAGTGAAAACAAGAAGAAAATCACCAATACCCAACAGCCAATAGCCAATTACCACTTACCAGCTAACGACCCCCTCTTCTCTCCCGCACTCGGATTACCCTTCGCCACACTATTCAAAAACTTGATCGAAACACTATTGCCGTCAAACTTAAAATAAATATTATCACTGTGAGCTGTTGCCGAATAACGCAACGTCATCAGGAGCATGTTCTCATCCTCATCTGTCCACACAGCACTTGCAACCAAGGGCGTTGCAACGGCCGGCCTGCCTGTCATCGGGAAGATCTGCTGTGTTTTGAAATTCTTTTCTTCCTTCCACTTGCCCATCCCGAAATTGACTCTGTATTCTCCTTTTTCATCTTTTAAAGTAAACACACCCGGGCCATCCGTAAATTTAAATGAGATGGATTTAGCTTTAAAATCATTGCTGTCAAGAGCAAACTCCTTACCCGAAATTTTCGAAACCATTGGCGAACTCAGTTCGCCAACAGGAGGAGCAATTGCCAACGCTTTCAAGCGCTGCTGTAATCTGTTAGCGTTTACTGAGTCCACTGGCAACGATCCACTCTTGATCGCTGGTAAAAGATCTGACCACACAAGATCAATCGATGCCTGAAGATTGAAGCTCTCCTCGGTAATCACCACAACGGTATCCTGTTCGGGAAGCATAATACAGAATTGTCCAAACGCTCCGTCTCCCCTTACACCATTGTGTGTGCAGCGCCAGAACTGATAACCATAACCTTGAGCCCAGTCAGCAGTGCCAGGTTTATTATCAATATGGTAAGCTGTCGCATCGGCAACCCACTCAGCGGGTAGGAGCTGCTTTCCATCCCACTTGCCTTTTTGCAAATACAACTGCCCAAACTTGGCAATGTCTTCTGTGCGAACTCGGAGTCCGAAACCACCAGTGCAGATTCCCTGCGGACTCATTTCCCAGTCGTAGTTTTCAATTCCCAGTGGATCAAACAATCTTGGCTTCAGATACTCGACAAGCGTTTTCCCGGTCGTCTTCTGCACTATCGCAGAAAGCATATAAGTTGCCCCTGTATTGTAGACAAAATGGGTTCCAGGTTCATGCTCAACCGGTTGAGCAAGAAATATCTTTGTCCAGTTGGGATCATTCGCTGCTCGGATAGTTGCCATTGTGTCCTTTGCGTTTCCGGTTCCCATCTCAAGCAAATGCTGAATGTTCATAGCCGCAAGGTTAGCACTAACTTCTTTGGGCAGATCATCCGAGAAGAATGATACCACTTTCGAATCCAGCTTGAATTTTCCATCCGCGATAGCAAGTCCTACAGCGGTTGAGGTAAAGCTCTTGCTGAGAGAATATAATGTGTGATTCAGTTCTGGTGCATAGGGAGACCACCATCCTTCCGTGACCACTTTTCCATGACGAATAATCATCAGACTGTGAAACTCAGTCCCGTTCTTCGCTATCGCATCAAGGAACGTCATGATTCCAGCTGAACTTATCCCCTGTTCTTCCGGTGCGCTTCTCGGTAACGCAACCTTCAGGCCATTAAAACCATACAGATCAGCACTTCTTGTCAGAAGGCTTGTGCCAAGTGCAGCAATGCCCATTTGTTTTAGAAAAATCCTGCGATTGGTTGACATAAATTATGAGTTAGCCACTACTATTTTATTAATGCGCATATTTTTAATTTCACTTGACAATCGAACCAATAACTCGTTCCACCAACCCGGGCATCCCATCACTCTCAATCCACCTCGTCACCACCACCAAATCGTTCTCAAAATCCACATACACCATGTTCGTTCCATTTCCTAAATGATAAAAAGAAGTCGCTGGTGCGGCTGGTAACAACTTCTTATCAGTATTCAGGAACCAATTCATGAAACCATAGGTAGGCTGAGCCGGCGTTGGGGTCAATGCCATCTTCACCCAGCTTTCGGAAAGTAATTGCTTGCCATTCCATTTGCCACGACGCAGGGTCAGATATCCAAACCTTGCCATATCACGTGCATTGATGATCATCCCACCACCCCAATGTCCACCGCCGCTTACCGATTGCATGATCTCGCCATCAATCACGACAAAAGAATTTTCATAGCCGTACCAGCGCCACGTATTGGATGCGTTGATCGGATCCATAATATTTTCTTTAAGTACTTGGGGCAATGGCTTTCGCCAAACGGAAAGTCCGGCAAGTGCCAAGGCATTTACGCGCACATCATTATATTCATAAACTCTTCCAGGCTCATTCCGGGGCCGTGTCAACCACTCTTCCGGCTTCGCACTTGGCCTGTCGGCCCACTCCGGCTTTCCCCAAAGAGTACCTTCAAAGTCACTTACCTGCCGCAACAGATGGTCCCAGGTAATCTTCCTGTTATGAGGGGTTTCAAAGGGTGTAATCAATTGATTATTAAATAATTGATCAGCTTTATTTCCACCTAAATTCAACCCATATGGAAGGATTGGTGGCACATATTTATATACTGAATCATTGAGGCTTCGGATCGAACCGTTGTCGTAGGCTAGTCCGATCACAGTGGAAAGAAAACTCTTAGTAACGCTGTGGGTCATATCTACTCTGAACGGCTCACCCCACTCGGCAATTATGTAGCCATTGCGAAGTATTACGCCTGAGACTGGTCTGCGATCTTTAAACGGCCCAATACCATCCCCAAAGGGTTCCTTACCAAAACTCTGGTAATGGGACTGCTGAAGATCGCGAGGGTTCTTTGATTCGTTGCTGATGGAATAGTCGATAGCTTCCTGAAGCTTAGCCGCATCCATTCCAACTTCTGCAGGGGATTTCTTTTTCCACTCGACATCAGGTCCTGGAAAATAAAGTTCAGGAGCTTTCGATTTCTGTTTTTGTGCAAAAACCAGAGAGCTTGTCAGTAGAATTGCTGTAATGATTAGCTTCATGCGGAACTTAATTATTACTATTTTTTTAACCTTTTAAAATAATTACTTACTTCAAACTTTCAATCGTTCACCCACACCTCTCCACCGATCGTAACGGTAGCTTCAGGAATCAAATCGATCGGTGTAAAATCTCCTCTCACTATTCATTACCACTCTGGATTGTTGCCCACGGCCACTACTCTAGGAGTTTTCCGTCTTTAATCCAGACGTCTGATCCGGTCTTTAACGTCGCGTCTTTAAACAAAGTAATTCTGCCGAAGTCCCCGCCGACGATACCACCAAGTTCCGCATTATTACCAAGGGACAATCGCACAATACCAGACCCATAACCATAATGAAGGATTCGCTGGTTGTTCTCAGTGATCGCAAGAAGTGGATTAAAGCCAACTCCTAATTCGCGAAAAATATATCCCTCCATTCCAGGTGCCAGTATTGCTTTTACGGCGTCCAGTCCTGTGGTCGCTTTTATGTTTGTTATCTTACCTTGCTTAAATGTTATTACAAGTCCTTCAACATTCTGATCTCCCCAGACTGCCTGTGGGAATACGATCGTTCCCCCTACTGTCTCCTCAATGGGTGCAACGCGAATAGCGCCGGCAGGAAATTCAATTTCACGATCGATCAGGTTGCGACCCTTATCAGTATGAGCTTTTGATACATCTCCATCTTGCTTGGTCACGGGCCGGTCGCCGATCTTAAATGATAGATTTGTTCCTGCGGGAGTAGTTATTGTGGCTCCATTCTTCCTAAGGGCTTCTTCAAATGAGGTCTGTGTTGCACCGATAGCTGCATAGTCCGAATCAAGAATTACACGCTGATAGAACGCATTGATCTCGGCGTCCATGGGGATTGATGTTCCATTAAGATCATTTGCTCCTGCCCAGTGTGCATGCACTGATCTTCCCTTCCCTGAATTCAACACCTCCTGCCACGCAGCGTACGGGGCATCAGAGGGAGATGCACCGGGAAGCATAATGCCAAGGTCATATCCATCAAGTAGTTTTATCAATTCTTCCTTCGACTTACCTTTTGTGGATTTAACAAAATCAGTGTTCCATGAATTCGGCCACGAGGTTGTGTCCACGTTGATCGTTCCAAGATAAACACCGCCTGCAGATGTGATCTTGTCACCCAGGAAAACAATCAATGAATCAAACTCACCCGGCACTCCTATCATAAACACTTTTTCTCCAGGCTGAAGACTAATCTTTTCCATTAACTTATCTGAAATAGCGTCCATGTCCAGAGGCGAGGAATGAAGCGCTACTGTTTTTTCAGCTGGTTTCCTGTCGCAAGAAGCCATCAGAAGGGCAATAATCAAGGCAACAAATGCGATGTGTGATTTTATCATTAATAGTGGTTTTCAGGTAAACCGAAGATACCAATCATTCCCAAAAAATGTATAGTAATTCTTGATGGTTACGGGTATTTTTAATGCTAGTGGTTGCCGGGCGCGATTGTTCGACCTCGCAGCCCACAACTAAACTCCACTATGGATTTCAATCTCAAAAACAAAGTAGCACTCATCACCGGCGCGAGCAAAGGAATCGGTGAGGCAATAGCAATCGTCCTGGCGCAACACGGAGCCAGCGTGATGATTAATTCACGCAAGCAGGAAGACTTAGATAACGTAGTGGAGAAAATAAACGCATCCGGAGGGGAATGCATCGGTGTTGCTGCTAACACGGGTGAAGTGGCTGGCCTCAAAAAGGTTGTGGAAGCCACCGTTGCAAAATACGGAGGCGTCGACATCATCGTTAACAATGCAGCTTCAAATCCGGTATTCGGACCAGTAGTTCAAAGTGAAGAATGGGCATTTGATAAAATCATGGGTGTCAATGTGAAGGCACCCTTCGAACTCTCCAAGCTGGTCTACCCTATCATGAAACAACGGGGTGGCGGATCAGTGATCAACATCAGTTCCATCGCAGGTGATACTCCTGACCCGGGACTTGGACTCTATTCTGTATCGAAGGCCGCTCTTAATATGTTGACAAAAGTTATGGCCAAGGAATGGGGACCTGATAACATTCGTGTCAATGCGATCTGCCCCGGGCTTATCAAGACAAAATTCTCACAGGCGCTGTGGCAGGATGAAAACATCCTGAAACGATTTATGAAAATGGTACCGATGGGTCGGATGGGAACAGTAGATGAGATTGCTGGTCTCGCTTTGTTTCTTGCTTCCGATGTCTCGGGATATTGTACTGGCGGTATATACGCCGCCGATGGAGGAACAACTATTTAAGTCACATGGAAAAAATATTTGCGACCGAACGACTCTCTGAGCTTCTTCCAAAAGTGAAGGCATTCGTTAAAGACGAACTTCTTCCCCTCGAGGCTGGTCACCATACAAGAACTATTGAGGCGACTTACAATCTCCTCGACGCGAAGCGTGAAAAAGTAAAGTCCGCAGGGTTATGGGGTTTGCATCTTCCAGTACAAGAAGGTGGCATGGGATTGACGCTGTGTGAGTTTGGCCAGATCAGCGAAGCGCTTGCCCTCACTCCCTTCTACGGACATTATGCATTTAATTGCCAGGCACCGGACATTGGGAACATGGAGTTGCTAAGCAAATTCGGATCGGCAGATCACAAGGCACAATTTCTCCATCCCCTGCTTGAAGGAAAGATCAGAAGTTGTTTCGCAATGACTGAACCAGAATATGCCGGTTCCAATCCTACTCGACTCGCAACCGTGGCAGTACGCAAGGAAGATAAGTATGTTCTCAACGGCCATAAATGGTTTACATCCAGTGCCGATGGCGCTGCCTTTGCAATAGCTATGGCGGTGACCAATCCAGAAGCGCCACCACACTCAAGGGCAAGCATGATCATTGTGCCAACGAAAACAAAAGGTTTTAATCACATTAGAAAGATCCCGGTATTTGGTGAAGCAGGCGGTGGTTGGGCAAGCCATTCAGAAATAAGATTTGAAAACTGCGAGGTACCCATTTTAAATCTCATTGGAGAAGAAGGTTCCGGTTTCAAACTTGCTCAAGAGCGGCTTGGACCGGGGCGTATTCACCATTGTATGCGATGGATTGGCATCGCGGAAAAATCACTTACTCTGATGTGCCAGCGCGCTGCGTCTCGCGAGATTGAAGAAGGTGTTGCGTTGGGTGAAAAACAATTCATTCAGGGCTTCATTGCAGAAAGCCGGGTTGAAATTGATGCTGCAAGACTTTTAGTTCTTAGAACTGCATCAAGTATTGATGATGAAGGCGCCGCCGCCGCCAGAAATCAAATCTCAGGTATCAAATTCTACACAGCAAATATGGTCCTTCGCGTTCTTGATCGCGCAATACAAGTTCATGGTGCCTTGGGACTCTCCGATGGTACCATGCTGGCAACCATGTACCAGCATGAACGGGGTGCACGTATCTGGGATGGCGCTGATGAAGTTCATAAGCAGAGCCTGGCGTTGAGCATTCTTAAAGAATATGGCCTTGACATGAAAAAGAAAAAGCGATCGTAGATGAAGACAGACCAGCCCGTTGCTATTAAAAAAGGTCAGGGAATCAACCTGGAGAACCTCAATAAGTTTCTGAAGGAAAATACAACCATTGGAACGGTAAGAAAGCAGGGCAATTTTCCTGGCGGATATTCAAATATTACCTATCTCCTAACGACTGACAATGGTGAGTATGTTTTGCGTCATCCACCTCCAGGGGCAGATATCAAGTCAGCGCACGATATGGGCAGGGAGTTCAAGGTCCTTTCGTTATTAAAAAAGCATTACTCAAAAGTTCCAAGCCCAATTATACTTTGCGAAGATGCAAGCATAATCGGCGATCCTTTTTATATCATGGAACGGCTCAAGGGAGTAATATTGAGACCGTCTTCCTTAAAAGATATTCAATTGGCGCCAGTTGAAATGAGGAAAATTTCCGAAGCACTCGTTGATAACCTCGTCACCCTACATAGTCTCAATATTGAAACCACCGGTCTATCAACTCTGGGCAAGCCAGAAGGCTATGTACAGCGTCAGGTAGAGGGCTGGACAAAACGATACATGACGGCGCAGACGGATGAAATTGGCGGAATGAACAGTATCAGCACGTGGCTTGCCAAACACCAACCAGGCAACGTGAGTCCCACGTTACTCCATAACGACTACAAGTATGATAACCTAGTTCTTGAGGAAGGTAACTTATCACATATCATCGGAGTGTTGGATTGGGAGATGTCAACAGTTGGAGATCCTGGAATGGACCTTGGTGCATCACTTGCGTATTGGGCTGAGGAGGGTGACGGCGACCTTGCTAAGGTGTTTAACATTTCCTGGCTACCGGGTAATCTTAAAAGAAAAGAAGTTGTCGAGCGCTATTGTGAGCAAAGTGGTCGAACTATTCTCAATCCCGTTTTTTATTATGTCTTTGGATTGTATAAAAATGCCGTTATCGCCCAACAAATTTATGCTCGTTGGAGAATTGGCCACGTAAATGATCCACGCTTTGGAGAGCTGATACATGTAATAAAAGATCTTGCAAGGCGTGGGGAAAAAGCGATTGAAAGAGATTCTATTTAGGGAATAAATTCAAAAAGTAAAGGAAGCCTCAAATAACACAACACCGGCTTGTTAAGAAATCAAAGCTCCATGAAGTATCAACTCACAAAACAACATCCCTCCAAACGGGCATTCATCACGGGTGCCGCCTCCGGTCTCGGCAAAGCATTCTGTAATGAGCTTGCCGCAGATGGCTGGACGCTAGGCATTGCCGATATTAATCAGGATCAACTTGCCGTAGCAGCCAAAGAATTTGAAGCGCTTGGTGCAAAGACACTTTCATTTCATCTTGACGTCTCTGATCGTGCTCAATTTCAAGAGGTAGCAAATAATTTCCTTGCAAAGGCAGGAGGTATTGATCTGCTATTCAACAACGCTGGCGTGGGCGATGGCGGAATGTTTGAAGAATACTCGCTCGACAACTGGGAATGGATGACCCGAGTAAATCAGTTCAGCGTAGTCTATGGATGCCATTTTTTTATTCCCACATTTAAAAAGCAAAAGTCTGGACATATCTTAAACACAGCGAGCCTGGCGGCAGTAAGCTGTGCTCCTACCATGGGCGCCTATAACATGACTAAAGCTGCGGTGGTGGCAATTAGCGAAACGCTGTACTGTGAACTAATGGATTATAATGTTAAAGTCTCGTGCCTTCAGCCTTCCTATTTCAAGACGAACATTGCAGAAAGTTGTAGAGGTGGTGAACGAGTAAAGAAGACCACCCAATTCTTTATCGATCACTCCAAACTGGAAGCAGTTGATGTTGCCACCGAGATCCTGCATCGTGCGGGTAAGGGCGAATTATACATTATCCTTCCCGAACCGGCGAGGAAGCAATGGAGGTTAAAGCGCCTCGCTCCTACCTGGTTCAGAAAAATGGTGAAAGAAAAGTTCACGTATGCTGCAGGCAAAGTCCGTTAGCCATGCTAATAATCCCAAATGATCGCGGAGTGTTTAAGCTCACTATCCAGGTCCAGCCTGGCGACATCGACGAGCGAAATCATGTTAACAATGTGGTTTATTTGCGGTGGGTACAAGATGTAGCGTATGCACATTGGATTACGCTGGGAACCAAGGAACTTACCGCTAGTTATAATTGGGTTGTTCTCCGCCACGAGATAGACTATCACTCGGCGGCGCTCCAAGGTGACGCCATTGAGGCATCTACCTGGATTGACATACCAGAGGGACCGCGGCAAAAGCGCTATGTTTCTATCCGTCGTGTTGCTGATGGAAAAGTATTAGCGTCAGCAACCACCACCTGGTGCCTGCTCGATGCTGTATCTGGGCGGCCGAGGCGCGTAACCGATACGATTACTTCTGTGTTCGGGCTAAAAAATTGAGCGTATTCCTTCGTTGATCAACCTTCGATGGCGCCCTGAGTGTTTGAAATAGAAAAACAGGAAGCATTGAGCCAGCTGAAACAATAGAATCGCAACGACAGTAAAAAGTAAAAACATGTCTTGTTGTGTTAAAGGGAAATTAAAATTAGTATAATGAGGCAATATATCCTAACAGTCAGTTAGTTATCTATCTACATTTAAAGTAAATTATTGATAGTGAAGCTGATAGATTTGATACTAAAAGAGCAGTCGAAGTCAGTAAAAGACCGAATTGTGGCCTATGTTGGAAAGAAACAGGGTCGCTTTTCGGAGTTAGTCACTATTTTTCTCAAAGGGCCATACCGCGTAACTCAGCGTGCCTCCTGGCCTCTCAGTTTTTGCGTAGAGAATCATCCCGAACTCATCAAACCGCACCTCAAAGCAATCATTAGGAACCTCAAGGCACCTGGCATTCACGATTCGGTTAAGAGAAATACGATCAGGTTGCTGCAGTTCATAGATATTCCAAAATCCCAGCAAGGGTTGGTTGCCAATATCTGCTTTGAATTTCTCTCGAAACCCAGGGAACCCATTGCCATCAGGGTGTTTTCCATGACAGTGCTATTTAACATTGCCAGAGATCAGCAGGCATTAAGAAACGAACTCCGCATTGTTATCGAGGATCAGATGCCCTATGGTTCTGCAGCATTTGTTAGTCGTGGAAAAAAGGTGATTCAGGAATTGAGGACACTCTAGATTGATTTCTTGCTTGTCCGAATTTATTCGCCTTGTAATAAAGCCCCATCGGGCAACCTGTCTTCAGACAAGTAAGCATCGAACGAACCATTCCCCTTCCAACTTTCATCAGTAGATTTGCACTTTCTAATCGATGGACCAAACACTTCCGGAACATATCTGCAGAAACTGCGGCAATCATTTTACAGGATACTATTGCAATCTTTGCGGGGAAAAGATCATACTCCCGGAGGATCGCTCCTTCCGGATGTTTATCAATAGCATTTTGCTAGCCGTTACTCTTGCCGACAGCAGGTTCCTCAAGACAATCTGGCTGATGGTCCGCAAGCCGGGATCGTTATCAAAAGAGTTTGCTGAGGGCCGACGGATAAAATACCTCAAGCCGCTTTCAATGTTCTTCGTGCTGAACCTTGTCTACTTTCTAGTGCCCGTCATTCAGCTTTTCAATGCTTCATTGCGAACCCAGATCAACTCCTTTCAGGGTAATTTTGCCGTTCAGGCAGTAGCCACCAGGATGACCAAACTTGGATTTCAATCCGTGAGCTCATTCAGTATTTTGTATGATCAAAAGACTCAAGGCCTGGCGAAGATGCTGGTGATTGTGTTCGTTGTTATTGCATCACTCCCGATGAACCTGATCTACCGCTCAAGGAACCGGTATTTTTTGGATCATGTAGGTCTATCAGTAGAACTTGTTTGTTTCAATCTGTTGATCAATGCCTTGCTTCTGACATTAATAGTCAACGTGTTCAGGATAGGCGCCTACGTCGATGAAAGGGTGCTGACAGGAATCTTCATCGCAACAAATCTGTACTTCCTCATTCGCGCTGGTAAAACCTTTTACCAAGAGAAGGGAGTTATGCTTATTGTAAAATCCTTGTTGATGATTGTAGTGCTGAAGGTAGCACTCGAAGCCTACCGAACGATTCTATTTTATATAACCCTTGCTACACTGTAAACGCCAAATCACTAAATCACTAAATCACTAAATCACTAAATCACCAGATAACCTACCTCACCGTCCTCAACAAACTATCAATCAACTCATCCACTGGCGTGCTATCATCATGCGCCGCGAGGCGTTTGTAGGTGAGCAGCGACTGTACCGATTCCTCAATCTCCTTGTTCATTGCCTGTGTAAGGCCAAGGTTGAAATAACTATTGGGAAATTCCGGCTCGATACTGATTGATATCTGATAATGAAGCTTCGCCAAAGGAAGGTTTCCCAGCTCCGCATAGAGATTGGCGAGGTTGTAGTGTGACTCAAAATGCCTGGGATCCTCTTTTAGGCTTAACGTAAAGCAGTCAACAGCCTTGCTGTAGTTACGGGCTCTGGATTCAATGATGCCGAGATTGCAAAATGCATCCGGTACGCTGTCAAATTCAGCAATAGCTTTCTGGTAAAACTCCCTTGCACGTTCGTCTCCGTGCTCGTCAAGCATCAGGGCCTCTTCAAAAGTGCTTAGTTGATTGAGCTTTACTATTTTCCCGCCGACAAAAAGGTTGAGTTGCCCTGGTTTGTCCGGATTAACCAGGCGCTTTTTCCGGACAGGTCTGAAATCGAACTTCTCCGGTGGCTGAATAGGAAACTTTACCACTTTTGCCATGGCGGCAAAGATACGGAAAATTGGTAATCGGTGTTATAGTCCACTCTCCTCGCTCCTGACTACTAACTCCTGACTACTAACTCCTCACTCCTCACTCCTGACTCCTTACTCCTGATTTCCGTTACCCTGCCTTCCGCTTCAGCGTCTTCGTTTCCTTACCCACCTTCTTCGCCTTACTCGCGGCCGCTCCCCCCTTGGCTTTCTCCATCGGCTTCTTAGCCTTCTCTATACTTGCCTTCAACGCAGTCATGATATCCACCACTGGTGTCTCTTCTTCCTGGATGGTGATGATCTCCTTGCCTTCTATCTTGGCCTGGATCATTCCCTTCAATGCATCCTGGTAGTTATCCTTCATTTCAATGTCTACGAATTGCTTGGACATGGAGTCTACTAGCATTTTAGCCATTTTGATCTGCTCCTTGTCAACCTTTACATCTTCAAGTAGTTGCGGCACTTCAGTTATACTTCTTACTTCATTGGGATACCGGAGTTTGTACAATAGAATTCCATTCTTTTCAGGTGTCAATAGCACTACGGTTTCGCGATCGCGAAGCACTACGCGACCCACTCCCACCTTGCCTGATTCTTTCAATGTCTTTGCCAGCAATGAATAGGTCTTGGCCGCAATCTCCCCATCTGGTCCGATAAAATAAGGAGCGTCAAACAGGGTGGGATGTACTTCTGTTTCTTTGACAAATCCCTCGATGTCAATGACGCGTGTGCTCTTCAACTTGACTTTCGAAAAGTCTTCGTCATCGATGATAACAAACTGGCCTGGTTCATATTGATAACCTTTGACTATGTCTTCCGTCCGGAGTGTTTGCCCGGTCACTTTATCCTTCTTCTCGTAGCTGACCTGATTGTGTCCCTCTTTCGAAAGAAGGTTAAAACTGATAGTCTGCCCTGAATCAATGGCATTATAAACACGAATTGGAATGGTGACTAAAGAAAATCGAATGTGGCCTTTCCAGATAGCTCTCATAGCAAAAAATTTAGTTAGACTAGAGAATTAGTTATAAGGTGCTAAAATATTGATAATGAGTGATTTTTCAAAGTTTTCTACTGGGATTATTAGGATTGCAGACTGACAGGTTCAACACCCGATAAATACTCCACCTCAAGTTGCACATCACTACTCCTAACTCCTCACTCCTCCCTCCTAACTCCTCACTCCTAACTCCTAACTCCTAACTCCTCACTCCCTCACACACCTAAACCCCACCGTCCCGTTCCTCTCAAACCCCTGCGACACTCTCAGCAAATATTGCCGGTAATGAAGCTCGCGCGGCCCACCCTGCACATACCACCAGCTTGATGACGGCTTGAAATAACTCCCTCCCTTCATCATGATATAACGGTAGCTCCCACTCTCGTAGACGTCATTTGTTAACTGCCACACGCAACCGACAAGGTCCTGAAGGCCAAACGGATTTGCTCCTTTCGGATATTTACCTACGGAATAAAGTTTACTATCCCCGAGGTTACAATTCTTGCTATCGATGCCGGTAATGGATGATACGGTGAGCGTCTCCGTAACGTACTGCTCCTTGCGCGTAACCGGGTTTGTTTGTTTCCAAGGCCATTCATTCATCTTATCAGTTTGTGATGCATATTGCCATTCGATCTCAGTAGGCAGTCGCTTATTTGCCCATTTCGCATATGCAAGGGCATCCTCATAAGAGATGTACACTACCGGATAACGCTCTTCGCCCTTTGGCATTATTCCCTTTCGCCAATGCTTCAGGAAATTGGCAGTGTCCGTTGGCACATAACCTGTCGCCTTGAGGAAGGTGTTAAATTCATCATTTGTAACAGGAAATTTATCCATATAGAATGCCGGAACGGTAATTGATTCACCAACATTTTCAGTGGGATACAGAATGAAGTCATCACCATGAGTTGTTTTAAATTTGAATTTCCCCGCCGGAATTCTCACCATACCGGAAGCGCCCGCACTGGCCGCCGTCTTCACCACTTTTGAAATCAATCTTGCCGAACCCGGCTTAATAAATAGGACCACCTCGTCAATGAGCTCACTATTATTAAATACCTGGATCACTATTTTGCCTTCGTAGTCGCCAAATTTTTCGTTGAGATTAATGGACTGACTGTCGACTGTCAACTCTACTGACGTTTTATCATACGCAGGCTCTCCCGCCCACACATTAACTCTATTTCCTTTGCTGGCTGTGACTATTAACTGATTTCCTTTTAGCACGGCAGAAAGGACGACGGGTAATTCGGCGACACATGTCACTTGTCCTTCGTTGTTTGTGCCTATAAAAGACTCATTAAAAGCATTGGTCTCAACTTCAATAAAAGAGCCCTTCTTCGAATTTATAATCGCTGTTTCACGATGATGCAAGATATCGACCCAATGGAATCCACTCCTTGGGTTGACCTCAATCAGCGGTCCCTTGAATCCACCTGGCTTCAAACTGAAAACAGTATACAACGTCTTTTCGCCGGAAGGCCATTTATTTACCCAAAGGCTATCATGAAGTGTTGGGACAAGGATGGAATAACTGTCAGAATTAAAATTGGCAGTGTTTTCGCGAAGTACACGTGAAGTCTTTCCAAGGAACTTGTATTGATCTTCCTCCCAACCAGGATGCCCCGCTGGAAACTGGTTTATCTCCGTTCCATATCCATTGAAAAACGAGATGGCATATTCTCTGTGAATTGGTTCGCGACTAACTTCAGCGACTCTGAATATTGCAAAGTCAGGACGTATAAGTTTATTCAAATTCAGAACAGGTGGGTAGTAAAGTGCGTTGTGTACTCTTCCAGACACGATTCCCTGCATGTCTTTTGGAACCGCCATGCCCTCGCTATACATGATCACGCCAGGTCGAACTTTATCCGCTACCTCCTGCAGTTCACGTGATGACTCACCACGCGTGTCGAGCACCACACCATCCGCCGACGTCTCGCGGATCAGCTCTGCAAGGCCCAGAAGGTGTTTTTCATCCCTGGTGCTTTCGTCCCACGGATTGTATGCTATGAAAAATTTTGTGTTGTGCTTTCGCAGCGTATCGGCCAGTATGCGAAGTGTTTTAAGTCCACCGGGAAGATCGCGATACATATCAAATTGATTGCGCTGATCGAGTCCAAGTGTCGGCCAGGTCGGCCACAGGCAAATGACATCATCACCGCCATAAAGATTTTTTCCTCGTTCAATGAATGCCGGCCAGTTGAACTTTCCTGTCGCCAGATCATAGTAGTCTTTGTCCCAGGCCATCATCAGGTGCATGACATAGGAACTTCGTATCCATTTCAGATCGGATCGCTTGTAAAGTGATTCATCAAACGAGGAAACATCATAGAGCTTTTTTTCCTGAAAGCATTTGCGAATTCCGACTTGCCAAGGTCCCTGGTAGGTATCAACATAAAGTGTGTAGGCTACTGAGCCGAGCGATGTAATAATCGTTTCAAATCGCTTCTCCTTAGCATCATTCAATGACTTCGAATCTCTGCGCACCAGACCATAAAAACCGGTGCCATCCTGTTCGAAGCCACAGTAGCCAAGTTCCCAGGCATTGTCGGGAACAATAACATTTACTGGCTGATACCCAGGCCGGAACAAGTGTGTACGCGAGAGTCGGTTGTTACCCTTTCCGGTAATGAACACATCGTCTTCCGTAGGAGAAAAAGGCACGACATTACTAAGCCGGATTGTATCCTTTGATGCATTGGAGAATGTAATGGTCAATGCCCCTGAAGCTGCAACTGAAGTTGTTATTATCAATGGTGTTAGCTCTGAGCTATTACGCTGCCGGCTTCCCATTTGATATGACACAAGTGGTCTGGAAATCGGGTAAGCCCTTGAGCCCACCTGGATCTCTTTAACAATCCCACCTTCCAGAATGAGCCGGGGTACTTGTGCGTTAAGAGTTATTGCGAACCCAAAAACATTAATTGTTAATGTTAAACAAATCCAGTGCAGCCGCTTAAACAGATAAAAAGGAGTCGAGAAGCCCGGCAGATGCATTCTAATGTGAGGTTTGTGAGTCCACTTTAAGTTTCCCGATCATCTCCGCGCTGAGTGAATCAGCGTAGGCACCATACGCATCGAGCAAAAGTCCTTTCACTCCACTCGTTGAGGTGATGGCAAACAGTACTTCACTGTCATCCGGATTATTCATCCCTTCAAAACGATGCACTTCATCAACGTGAAATTCTTCTGGCTTCAGCCGAATATTGAGTGGCATGCACACCAGACATTCAGGATGAAGGTTGAAATCATGAACATAACCTTTTTTTTGTAGGGCGGTCATTGCTTCCGAGGATGTGCTGTATGCTTTCATAGTTCTCAATTTATAAAGAAATAATAACTAATTTAGATCGTTAAATACAAGATGAAACACCTTTTTATCACTGGCCTGGTCCTGCTTCTGGCTTCCTGTGGAGGCAGCAATAAAACATACCATACGGTAAAAGTGGTGAAGCCGGTCTATCACCATGGATGGTATAAAAACAGCCGTTGGCATAAAAAGATTCAGGTAGGTCGGGTGCGGGTGAGGTGGTTTGAAAAACAGGGAGTACACACGGTGAAGATGAAAGGGTAATTGGTGCTCGATAATTAGTTCAAGGTAAGCGGCAGTCGCATCGAAACATTACCTATTGGTTCCGGCTTCACGATTAATCAATAAGAAATGGTCAAAATCCACCTAAATTAATTGCCCTCAAGGCCTATAAATTCCCCGCCTTCCATAGGTTTCGGTATTCCTGTAGTTTAAGTTTTCTTATGCCTTTTAGGGTGTTTCTGTTACCGCCTTGTTACTGCAAAATTCAGCTGAGGAAATCCTTAGCTAAAGTATTCGATCATTTTCTTCTGATTTTCTATTTAACAAAATTAACTAACTATTACTCATTTTTACCTCTGCTAGATCATACCCGCTTTAAATTATTAAGTTAAACACGATCAAATCCAATCTCTCTTATCCATAAAAATAATAGTTACATTTGAAGATTGATGGCTAATCTCCCGATGAGGATTGGTATAAACTATGTCCCAAAATGATCATAAGGATCGATATAAACCTTTCTTTCTTTTTGCTATTCAGTTCAATTGCCGTTCAGGCTCAAATTGGTATCCTCACACAACATAATGATCTAAATAGAACAGGTTGGAACAATCAGGAAACAATTCTTACCACCAAGAATGTAAAGCCCGGTTCCTTTGGAAAGTTATTCTCACGAACCGTAGATGATCAAATCTACGCTCAACCTTTAGTGATGCTACAAGTAGACCTTTCGGGTGTTGGTAAGAAAAATGTTGTTTTTATTGCGACTGTCAATAACACCGTGTATGCTTTTGATGCAGACTCCGCTAATGCTACCACGCCTTATTGGCAAGTGAATTTATCTCCATCAGGAACCCGCGCAGTAAAGAATACTGATATGACTGGTGCTTGTGGCGGTCGCTACAAAGATTTTTCGGGAAATATGGGAATTGTAGGAACACCGGTTATTGATCCTGCTACCAATACACTTTATGTCGTAGCCAGAAGTTTAAACACAACAACAAATGTATACCAGCAACATCTTCATGCACTCGACATTGCATCCGGTGCCGAAAAGACGAATAGCCCTCAACTTATTACAGCTCAAGTAAACGGCAATGGAGATGGCAGTACAGGAGGTAAAATAAATTTTAATCCCCAAAAGCAAAACCAGCGCGCTGGTCTTCTTTTACTCAACGGTATTGTCTACATCACCTACGCTTCTCATTGCGATTGGGGGCCATACCACGGTTGGATCATTGGATATGATAAAACGTCATTAGTGCAAAAGGTTGTGTATAACACGACACCTGAAGGATACAATGGTGGTATCTGGATGAGCGGTGCGGCTCCAGCCGCCGATGATGCTGGAAATATTTATGCGGCTGTTGGAAACGGTTCTATTGGTTTATCTAGTGATCCTGCCAATCTTACCAACCGTTCCGAGAGTGCTTTAAAGCTTACGCCCTCAGGTTCAACACTATCCGTTAGCAGTTTCTTTACTCCGAAGAATATTCAAGACCTTGAAGCAGCAGACCTTGACTTTGGTGTAACCGAAGTGTTGCTCATTCCCAATACAGACCGCGCGATGACGGGTTGCAAAGACGGCAGGATCTATTTATTAGACCGCAACAATATGGGCGGCTATAATGCCAGTACAAACAATGTACTTCAAACAATCGATCTTGGAACAAATGCTCACTTACGTTCATCCCTGGGATATTATAAAGGACAACAAAATGAGTTTGTCTATTCATGGTCAGAGAACTCCCTGTTGAAAGCGTTTCCTTATAATCGAACTACAAACCGCTTTGATTTAATCAATACGATTAGCAGTGGGGTACAAGGGCCTACCGGAAACAATGGAGCTTTTCTTGCTGTATCATCGAATGGTTCTGTTGATTCTACTGCTATTTTATGGACGAGCTTTGCTGCGAATGGCGATGCCAACCAATCGGTGCGTCCGGGCATATTGAAAGCATTTGCTGCTAATGATGTAACCAAGGAACTATGGAGCTCATCTCAATATTCAACAGATGTTCCGGGTAACTATGCCAAGTTTAATTGTCCTACGATCATCAATGGCAAAGTTTACCTTGCCACCTTCTCAAATAAGTTAGTTGTTTATGGGCTAACGGGAAACACTTCCCTGAATCAATGTAATTCCTCAAATATTGGATTAAACAAAACAGCCACAGCATCGTCTCTTGAAAATGCAACTCTCCCGGCAAGCGCAGCCTTCGATGGAAATCTGACTACCCGCTGGAGTAGTCAGTATGCCGATCCACAATCTCTCTATGTTGATCTTGGCGCACGCTACGATTTGTGTAATGTAATCTTGCGATGGGAAACTGCTGTAGCGAAAGATTTCAAAATACAAATCTCTGATGATGCCATCACTTGGTCGACCTTAGTTACGATCACTGGAAATGCCAACCTTGAGAATTATTTGCCGTTGCAGGGCACTGGCCGTTATGTTCGCATGTATGGAACAGCAAGGGGAACACCGTATGGCTATTCCTTATGGGAATTCGAAGTATATGGGACGCAAAGTACTAACAGTTGCGCAGACGCGACAGCGCTTAATGTGACTGATATTTACGAAAATACATCAACATTGCGCTGGGACGGAAAAGGGGCAACTAATTTTAACGTTCAATACAAGACCGTCTCCGCAGGCAATTGGACTACCGTTGCGGCGAACACAAATTCAATCGTTCTCAGTGGACTTGCTTGTTCTACGGATTATCTATTTCAAATACAAAGTGTGTGTGATGGAACTCATTCCAGCAATTATTCATCTTCCTCTCCTTTCTCTACACTGGCATGCAACAGTCAATGCTCTCCGCTACCAACACGATGGACAACACTTGACATTGGTAATGTCGGGGTGGCGGGCTCTGCATGTTATAACAATGGCGTGTTTGAACTACATGGATCAGGTGATGACGTCTGGAATACACAAGATGCTTTCCGGTTCTCTTTTAAAACACTGGTTGGCGATGGAGAGATTAGGGCGAGAATTACCAACATGGATCAAACCAATGTGTGGAACAAGTGCGGCATTATGTTTCGCGAAAGTTTAACACCTGGATCAAGACATACTTTCATTGCTTTAACCAGCGGCAAAGGCGTTAGCTTTCAAAATAGAATAATCACAGATGGTATTAGCAATGATGAAAATACGGTTGCTGGAATTGTTGCACCGTATTGGGTGAAATTAGCAAAGAACGGTTCTATCTATACTGCCTATCGTTCGATGGATGGTATTACATGGGTACAAGTAGGCAATGCTATCGATGCGCGATTTGGTGTGGGCATTCCGGTGTATGTGGGCCTTGCTTTGAGTAGTCACAATAACACGGTATTATCAACTGCAACGGTAGACAATTATCTATTCTCTGGTGTTCTTGATATTGAACTGCAAAGTTTTACCGCATCTCTTAAAACTACAAAAACAGTTTCTTTAGAATGGGTAACTATATTGGAAACGAATATTAAAGACTTCGTAGTCGAACGGAGCAACGATAATTTAAGTTATATCGACCTAGATACTATTCCTGCTGTAAGTAGTGGAAAGTTTACACACACCTATACGTATGAAGACAAAACCCCTCTGCAACAGACGCGTCGGTATTATCGACTTAGGATTACAGATAACAAAGGGGTGACCAGCTATTCTGCACCCGTTTCAGTTTCCATTGTTACATCGACTTCATCCAGGCTTGATGAAATTCCTCCTTCGTTTTATTCAAACCCTTCACAGGATGGTGTGGTACACATTAAGAAAGGCGAAAGTCCAATCAAAATGATTTCATTGTATGATATTGGAGGACGATTGATGGTTCGCATCAACTCAGTTAGTACAAATATTACAGATATTCCGGTTCATAATTTTACGAATGGGTTGTATATTCTTGAAATCAAAACAACAAAGGACATTTATCGGGAGAAATTGGTGATCCAAAATTGAAAGAAATAAAATATGATTAAATAGAGCCTCGCGTACGCAAAATAGCAAGACAATTAGTATTTTATCATTCAATTAAAATCAAAGCTTGGTCACGGGCACTCAAGTGTTCGGCTCTTCGGGTAACTCAAGATAAGATTGGCGATTATCCAATAACGATTAACTCACTTCTACTGGCTCCCTCCTGTCTACTGTCTCCTGTCTACGTTCTCCTCGCTCCTGATCACTGCACCCCCTTCAATGCGAGCTCAACCTGCCTTCTCATAAACATCTTCAACGATCCACTCTGACTTATATGCGAAGTCACAACCGTACCGTAAAAGAGAGTATTAAGAAGATTCGTGACGTCACGCGTTGAGGTTGCCCTTGTTATTTCCTTTCGGAAAATCGCTTCAAGTGCAAACTTTTCAAACATCTGATCGAGCGATTGTATATCGACCGCTTGAATGTCCGGCACTCCCGGGAAAAGAAATTTCTTCTCTTCCGGTTTTATGGGAAATGGTTTGAGCGGCCGCTTAGGGTTCGACAGGTAGGCGATCAGTCCCAGTATGATACCAGGATGTTGTTCAAGATCCTCACTTATTTTATCAAAGAGAAAGAAAATTGCCTGAAGGCCTTCCTTTGGCTTTTCTTTTAAGTCCACTACCCTTCTAAGACACCAAACCCTGAAGTAGTAGGAAAGAATGTCTTCCTTGGTAGCAAAGTATTTGAAGAGGGTAACTTTTGATATTCTAACCTTCTGACAAATGTCTTCGACGTAAAGATCATCAAAAGGCTTTTTTCCAATCAATTTTATTGTCTGTTCCAACACCGCCAGTTTCAGGAGTGCGGCTTTATCTTTTCTCAGGCTCATATCTTGGTTTGTTGGTAAATAATACATTTAGCACGAGATACCCTAACTGTATTCCACGAAGTGATTTTCCTATCTTTAAGTAATCAAACCAACTGTTGGACATGTTTTCGTTATTCTCGAGAAAATTCAAAATTGTTATACTTTTAACCTTTTAACGATCCTACAAAAACTGTACCCACATAAACAGCCCCCGCTTTACCCAAATCAATAAAACAAACCCACATGACGAAATTTATACTACCCATTTTAGTTGTCATTTTTGTTGCCTGTCAGTCACCCACTAAGAAAGAATCAGTCACGGGATTGATTGCTGACTCTGTGATGGTGGTTTCCGCACAGCCAATGGCCTCCCAGGTTGGTGTAAACATTATGAAAAGGGGCGGTAACGCGATCGACGCAGCGATCGCAACGCAATTTGCTCTGGCAGTGGTTTTTCCAGCGGCGGGCAATATCGGTGGCGGGGGATTTATGGTGATACGGATGAAGGATGGCACAACAACAACGCTTGATTTTCGCGAAAAGGCACCTGCAGCTGCAACAACTGGCATGTATCTGGATAAAGAAGGCAATGTCATTCCTGGCCTTAGCCTCAATGGTCATCTGGCATCCGGCGTCCCCGGCTCCGTTGACGGAATGGTGGAAGCTCATACAAAATACGGTTCACTTCCCTGGAAAGACCTCGTTCAGCCTGCCATTGACCTGGCCCTCAACGGATTTACCATTTCTAAAAGAGAGGCTAAATGGATCTCTGATGTTGGCGCTGATTTGACTAAATACAACACAGTAAAACCTGATTTCCTTTTAAAAGAGAACTGGAAAGAAGGTGATTCAATCAAATGGACAGACCTTGGTCATACGCTTGAACGAATACGCGATCAGGGGAGAGCCGGATTCTATGAAGGCAAAACAGCAGACGATATTGCCGCGGAAATGAAACGCGGAAAAGGACTCATCACCACAGACGATCTAAAGAACTATCATTCGATTTGGCGTGAACCAATAACGGCCAGTTATAAAGAATATAAAATTATCGCAATGCCTCCATCCTCCAGTGGTGGAGTGTGCGTGATCCAGCTTCTTAAATCAGTAGAACCTTATCCAATAAAAGATTGGGGATTCAATACCCCAAAAACGGTTCACCTGATGGTTGAATCGGAAAGAAGGGTCTTCGCTGATCGTTCCAAATATCTCGGTGACCCCGATTTCTTTAAAGTGCCCATCAGCAATATGATAGATGAGCAATATATAACCGATCGCATGAGCACCTTTAATACTGAAAAGGCAACGCCAAGCTCTGAGGTTAAGCCTGGCAACATACCTGGCTACGAATCAGAAGAAACAACACACTTCTCGATTGTAGATGCTCAAGGCAACGCGGTAGCCGTAACTACAACACTGAATGGATGGTTTGGATCGAATGTAGTAGTAAGTGGGTCCGGGTTTTTATTAAATAATGAAATGGATGACTTCAGCTCAAAGCCTGGTGTTCCAAATATGTTCGGTGTCACGGGCGGTACCGCAAATAAAATCGAACCAAATAAAAGAATGCTAAGTGCAATGTCGCCTACAATCGTTGAAAAAGATGGAAAGCTGTTTATGATTGTTGGCACGCCGGGTGGCACGACCATCATCACTTCCGTATTCCAGGTGATCCTGAATGTAGTTGAACATGGAATGGGTATGCAGGAGGCAGTAGATGCACGCCGGTTTCACAGTCAATGGTTGCCCGACGTGATCCTCCCTGAAAAGGGAACATTGACAAAAGCTGACAGCCTTTCATTAACGAAAATGGGACACGTTATAGCGCCTCGTGGCGAATATGGCCGTGTTGATGCTATTTTGATTTTGAAAGACGGTAAGTTAGAAGGTGGCTCCGATAGGTTACGTGGGGACGATACTGCTAAGGGGTATTAGATGGTAAAAGGTAATCGGTGATCGGTGATCGGTAAGAGGTAGTCAGTAAACGGTAAGCGGTAAGAGGTAAGAGGTAATCGGTAAGTAGTGGTCGGTAAGTAGTAATCCGTAATTGGTAATCAGTGATCGGTAAGAGGTAATCGGTAAGTAGTGGTCGGTAAGTAGTAATCCGTAATTGGTAATCAGTGATCGGTAAGAGGTAATCGGTAAGTAGTGGTCGGTAATTGGTGAAAAACGTAATGGAGAGACTGTTCTATCTGCTCGCTCCTCTACTGACTACTAACTCCTCACTCCTGGCTCCTCACTCCTGGCTCCTCACTCCTCTCCTCAATCTTTCACTATCGTAAACTCCACCCTCCTATTCAACCGCCTGGTCTCCTCAGAGTCATTGCTTGCGATCGGCTTGGCACCCCCAAATCCTTTGCCCCCAATGCGCCTGGCATTGATACCCTTCGCAACGAGGTAGCCCTTCACGCGCTCAACTCGTCGTTGTGAGAGGCGCTGGTTGTGTTCCGGATTGCCCCGATTGTCAGTGTGACCCGTCAACATAATTTCCACTTTCGGATTGGTCTTTAACAACGATACGACAAGATCCAGCTCGTCATTTGATTCTGGCAGAAGATTGTAGGTGCTCTGCTGAAAGAGGACACTTTTCAGATTCACCGTCGTACCGATCTCAATTGGCTGAAGTTTAAAATTCATTTCGAGAGTTTTCATCTCGTAGGTGCGAACATCCAGCTTCTCGAAATTGCCCACATATCCTGCCGCTTCAACACGCACCGAATATTCATTGACAGAAGGGATGGTTATTTTATAGCGGCCATCAGGACCTGCTACTGTTGTGTAAAGTGAATCCGCGTGAAAAGATAGTGTAGCCGTTAATGGCTGATTCGTTTTTGCATTCGTCACCTTTCCGGAAACACGAAAAATCTTTTCCTCTCCAGCAATTGGTTTCTCACGAATGATCTCTACCATCTTAACAATAGAATCTGGTCGTTGTTGTATTAATGAGTCAGCGACGTCAGAAGGTAGTTTGAAATAACGAATATCGCCGGTCTCATCACTATTGTGCGTACTTGTAAATAAGGCAAAACGATTACCTGGAGCAGGGTACGTGCGATAAAAAAGTTCCCGGCCTTCGGAGTTCACGTTCGCACCTAAATTATTTACAGGCTGCGACCAATTTGTCCAGGAGTCATCAAGTCTTTCAGCAGCATACACATCAAAACTTCCGTAACCCTTGATCCCGTTGGAAGCGAAGTACAAAACTTTCCCATCCGCACTTAAGCTTGGACTGAATTCCTGATACTTCGTATTAATCATCTTTCCAAGATTTTTCGGTTCCGACCATCTGCCAGCTTGAAGAACTGATACATAAATATCTTCTGCCCCCAACGTGCTGTAAGAATCTGCGGAAAAGACAAAAGCTTCAACCGCAGTCGACAAGTATCCCTGAGTTACCGACCTATTCATGAAATAGGGAATGGTAATATTCTCAGGCTTCGACCAACCTTCAGGAGTCTTTAATGAAACGGAGATTCCCTGTGTTGTTAATATCTCATTGCCATTCTTGTAGTGGCCAACCAGAAACATTCGCATTCCATCATTCGAAAAGCCTGCCACGGCATTATATCCTTCATCATTTAAAACTTTGTCAGCTCGCTGTGGAAACGACCATACGTCGCCCGTCCAGATTGAATACCATATATCACCAGGATCTTTAATTCCGCCTACGTTATCAGGATGTTTAGCCACTGTCCAGTACAGCATTTTGCCATCAGGACTGATGATAGGTGCCTGCTCGTCATATTTTGAGTTGACATTTCTAAATGACTCCTGAGTTAAGTTCTGAGCCAATACCCCCTGAATAGAGATGCCTAATGTTACAATAAGTAGAGATACGATTGCTGTAAATCTGTTCGGGGGTGTGTTCATTCCAAGCGTTCTATTTGCCAAAAATACCATTACTATTTACTAACCCACAAATTGCCTTTGATGGAAAATCGCCAGAGTAACAATGCGTCGTCACCAGCGTAGTCTATTCCTATTCTGGGACTGCTGACAATATCCGTTTTCTTCATCCTGACACCAAGATCTTCAAGCCAAAGGGACTTGTCTGCCGTAGTGTTGCGCGAAGGCCGAGCCCAAACGATATTTCCATTATGCGTTCGATCGATGCCCAAAGCCTTTGTCAACTTGCCCGGTCCGGACGTGATTCTCTTTTCATTCTCCACGCCCATGTTCTCTTTCATGATCTCTAATCCTTTCACCGGCTCGAGTGCGCGAATCAAAACAGCATCTGCCTTCCCTTCCAGATTGGTGACAACATTAAAGAGATGATGAATACCGTAGCACAGATATACGTAAGCGTGCCCTCCTTCCCTGAACATCACTTCATTTCGAGTGGTCTTCCGGTTTAAATAAGCATGGCTTCCCTTTTCCTTTGGCGAATAGGCCTCGGTTTCAACGATCATTCCGCCAACAGTCTTGCCGTGATCTCTTAAAAAGAGTCCTTTGCCCAACAGGCCCTTGGCGATCTTTACTACATCCCTTCCCAGGTAAAAAGATTTATCCAACAACATGTTAAAAAATTGTTAATCCAAACATACGAGCTCATTGGGCGCGGTTGACCCATTTCAGTCACTTAACTCTACCAATTCACTAGGTTTTCGATGACTATAAAGTGTTATACTTTTGCCACCCGAAACAAACTAAATAACCAAACATGAAAAAAGTTTTAATAGCCCTATTTGTAGCTGCTGCATTTGTTGCTGACGCTCAGGTGATGACACCTTCGCCCAGCCCTGCAGCCATGACAAGCACAGTAGTCGGGCTGACCGATGTAAAAATCGAATATTCCCGTCCGAAGGCAAAAGGCCGTAAGATTTTTGGCGAAGGATCAACCTTTTTAACACCGTACGGTCAGATCTGGCGCACGGGGGCAAATGCAGGTTCGAAAGTTACTTTCAGCGATGATGTAAAATTCGGAGGAATGGATGTTCCAAAAGGAACTTATCTTTTGTTGACAATCCCAGGTGCTGCTGAATGGACCGTCATTCTTTACAAGGATGTAGCGATGGGTGGAAATACCGGAGACTATGATAAATCAAAAGACGCTGCACGCGTGATGGTGAAATCAGAAAAGCTCACAGAGAAGGTAGAAACATTTACAATCGAGATTACTGACTTGTCTGAGAATAGCAAGACAGCTAATCTTCAGATCTCATGGGAAAACACTTCCGTTAAGACTCCTATCATGGTGGATTTCGACGCCAAAGTAATGAAGAGCATCGAGGCCAGCACAAAGGTTAATCCTAACAACCTTTTCAACGCTGGTGTTTATTATTTTGAAACAGGCAAAGACATGAAGCAGGCATTGGCATGGGTTAGCGAAGCAGGTGCTGCCAATCCGAACGCATATTGGATCGCCTACCAAAAGGCTAGAATTCAGAAAGCAATGGGCGACAAGAAAGGTGCAATGGAATCTGCAACAGCATCAAGAGCCGTAGCGGAGAAGGAAAAGAATATGGATTATGTTAAGATGAATGATGACTTGTTGAAGAGTTTGAAATAGTCGGTGATCGGTGGATCGGTGATCGGTATTCGGTAAACGGTAATCGGTAATCGGTGAGCGGTAATCGGTGAGCGGTAAACGGTAGGTTGGAATGGTCCTGTCAGGTTAAACTGGCAGGACGATTTTTATTTTGGAGGAATTGGATGATGGGCGCAAGTATAACTACGGCGAGACATCCCACTATATTGTAAAGCAGGAACGCAACATCGGTGTAAAAAAACAGGTAAAGGATAAGCAGCTCGGCAACGATCGCTGAAATAAATACTGCTGTTGATTTCAAATACTTTATATAGAAAGCTGATAAGAAGATTCCCAGGATTGTTCCATAGAACAACGAGCCCACAATATTCACAAACTGAATTAAGTTCTCTGCCTGGTTTGCGAATGAGGCAAAGATCATGGCAAAAACGGCCCACCCTGCCGTGAGCCAGCGGGACGCACTTACGTAATGTTGGTCTTGCTCCTTTGGCCTGATTGACCGTTTATAAATATCCACAACACTCGTCGACGCAAGGGCATTCAGCTCCGATGCCATCGAAGACATAGCCGCAGAAAAAACTACCGCCAGTAACAGGCCAATAAGTCCATGAGGCAAATAGGCCATTACATAATTGATAAAGACATAATCCTTGTCCTGCGTATTGGCAGTAGGAATGCTCTTCTTAATAGCTTCCTTTGTCAGGATCCGCAACTCACTCTCTGATTTTTGTATACTCTTAAGAGCGTCTTTTGATTGTGAAATTGCCGTTTCGTTTTTATCCTGAATCGCCTTCACCAATTGACCTGCAGCGTTTTTTCGCTGGTCAAATACCATTTGATACGACTCTTCCAGTTCAAGAATCTTCGCCGATGCTTCTGTTTCCATTGCCTTCTCGCGTAAAGCAGTATTGTGAATCAATGGCGCCTGATGGAACTGATAGAAAACAAAAATCAGAATGCCTATGTAAAGAATAATGAATTGCATTGGGATCTTCAGCAATCCATTGAAGATCAATCCCAGTCGACTTTCTGTTATTGAACTGCCGCCAAGATAACGCCCCACCTGCGATTGATCCGCTCCGAAATAAGAAAGAAACAAAAACAATCCTCCGATCAGTCCGGACCAAATGTTATACCTGTCCGACAAGTCAAACGAGAGATTGATCATGTTTAACTTCCCCATCTCCCCGGCCAATTGAAATGTATCACCAAAGGAAATTCCTTCCGGCAGATTGGAGAATGCTATCCATCCCGCCATGATCATACCCGACATAATAAATGCCAACTGATACTTCTGGGTAATGCTAACAGCTTTTGTTCCTCCTGTAATTATATACATCATTACCATGATGCCAATCAGAACAGTGGTAAGATTAATGTTCCATCCCAGAATACTCGAAAGGATCAGTGAAGGTGCATAAAGTGTAATACCGACTGACAATCCACGGAGCATTAAAAAGAAAACAGCCGCCAGCGTCCTTGTCTTGCGATCAAAGCGCGTTTCCAGATACTCATAGGCAGTAAAGACTTTCAGTTTGTGATATAGCGGCACGGCTGTCACAGATAGAATGATCATCGCGATGGGTAGCCCGAAGTAGAACTGAAGAAATCTCATTCCATCTTCATATGCCTGACCGGTGGTAGAAAGAAATGTAACGGCGCTTGCCTGCGTGGCCATGATTGAAATGCACACCGTCCACCAGGGAAGGCTTCTGTTCCCCAGCAGGTAGCCTTGCATGTCATTCGTTCCACGTGTTTTCCACGCGCCATAAGCAATAATCAGGAACAACGTACCAAATAGGGCGACCCAGTCGATTACGTTCATGAAAAGGAAAATGTAATGAGGGAATAGATGATCACCTGAATGATCATCACAATCATGACAAGCCAATACCAGCTACTCCATTTCCGGAACACCGGTGGCTTTTCGTTTTCGGTTGATTCCATTACTTCGAGGATTTTACTTTTTGGGGCTGAGGCTTTGGACTTTTGCCCAGTGAAGTAATATTTGCAAATAATTTATAGGCACCGGATACTCCTTCCGGAAGCTCGCGGAAAAAAGAAAGTCCAGTATATACATAGTGTCCGCTACCGTAACTCGCAATGAGCAAACTGCCGTCTTTTGGCTTTTCGCCCGTATCATTCATCGACAACACCGCCTGAAAGGCTGGATCCCACTTATCCGGAAAATACAGACCACGCTCTTGCACCCAACCCTGGAAATCATCGGATGAGATCTTGTTGGGATAATTTAATACAGGATGATCCGGTTTGAGAATTCTCACTTCGCTGTTCTCTTCCGTTACACGATCACGGGAGATCGTCAGCGGATAGGGTGAAAACTTATCTACTTCAAGGTCTGAATTCGTATTGTACTGCACTACCATGGTGCCACCATTCTTTACATAATCGAGCAGATCGGGCATAAAATGTCTTATCCGTTCATTTGTATTAAGTGCCCGAACTCCGAGAACAACAGCGTCTACCTTTCGAAGGTTAGCTGGTGTCACCTCTTCGTCCTTCATTTCCCAGACTTCATAGCCAATATTCCGAAGGGCTTCTGGCACGCCATCGCCTGCACCTTGAATATATCCAATAACTTGACCTTCCTTCTTGATATCAAGCCGAACGACTGTGGACTTCGCGAGAGGAAGTAAAGTTTGAAATGGGATGTGATCGTATGTAATCGTCTGTACGGAGTTCGAATACTTTTTTCCATTGATCTCCGCCTGGGCTTGTATAGTAAATGTGCCGTCCGCCGCGCCTGGCACAATCACGAAGTCAATTTTTTTCTCTTCTCCCCTTTTTGTGAGATCTACTAGTGCCGATGATGGCTCTGATTTCCATCCCGACGGCAACACAAGTCTTATGGTAGAACTTACCGCAGATCCTGAAGTGGATTTGACAAGAACACCAATCGTTTTTGGCGTGATATCTTTAAAAACATAAACTTTTTGCGAAAGATTGATCAATACTGGTGGAACAATTTCAAACGGTCGTGAAAGCTCACCTTTGACTGGATCAGTCCATTTGTAGACAAGAGGTGTGCTAAGTCCAATCTTCTCACCATTAAGTTCGATTACATAGTCAACCCAAACCGCAGGTCCGTTTTCCGGCTTCCCGATAAACGAGGCATTCGGTACTTTAAATAGTCCCTGTGAATGTTCTTCCCGCAGCCAGTAGGGATCTGAATAAGTTGCCTCTACCAACAATTTCTTCTTTGTCTTGAAAGTAAAGAGTTTGTTGTCCTTAAGTTCGTTGTTCAGCGTTGAGTCAAATGATAGTGCCGCACTTTTAATTTGTAACAACTTCATTGGCGCTGACGACCGGTTCACAATTTCAAATGAGTTTGTCACTGACTCACCCGGCGCAATCCATGGCTGATCCGTTGTAATCTCAAAATACAACCCTGCACAATCCTGAATCAACTGATTCACGTCCCTGAATTTTCTATCTTTCCATACGGACGCAGACAACGCTTCAATCTGTTTTCTTATTAGCAACAGTGCCGGAATTGAATTCACAGGCTTTTCAGGATTGAAATCCTTTATTGCTTTTTCTACCAACGGACCAACCTTTTCGCCCCCCTGTACCCGCGTCCAGCTAGTATTGATACCTTCAAAAAGATCTTTGTCCGCTTTATCGCCCTTTACATATTCGAAGAATTCCTGTGAGTCTCCCCGACGTCCTGACGATCCAAATCCCTGGCTTTTATGCTGTGACCGGCTTTCCGCTGCAATTTCAGAATAGGATTTGCCAAGGAGCACATTATAAGTTCCCATATTCAAACTCACCACTCCAGGTGTGTTCTCATTAATGGTTTGATTCCACCAGCGACCGGTGTTTGTGTAAAGTCGTTTTACCTGCCACGTTCCAAACTCTTTGGCTTGCTCGGGTAAATATTCCCATTTGTTGGAAAGATCAAACGCTTCCAGCGCAAGGATCGCCGAACCCGTATGTTGACCATGACCTGCGCGCTCATCCGGTGGAAAGCGGGTAAGGATCACATCGGGTTTAAACTGTCGGATAACTCTTACTACATCGGAAAGAATTTCATCTTTTCCCCATATCGCAAATGTCTCTATTGCATTTTTTGAAAAGCCAAAGTCATTCGCCCTCGTAAAAAATTGTTCACCACCATCAAGCCTTCGTGCTGACAATAACTCTTGGGTGCGGATAAGCCCTAGCTGATCGCGGATCTCAGGACCTATCAGATTTTGCCCACCATCACCGCGTGTCATGGACAAATAGGCCGCTGCGGCAAGCCTGTCATTCGCCATGAAGGTTATTGCTCTCGTGTTTTCGTCGTCCGGATGGGCCGCGACATACAGCACGGAAGCCAGTACATTAAGTTTCTTCAGCTTGAGCTGAATGGCGGCGGCGTCGGGTTGCTTGTACTGCGCTGAAGTTGAGAGAGCAGTCAGTAAGAAAGAGACAAAGTATACTAATCTCATATAGTAAAGTTGGGCTACGTCAAAGGTAAGAATTGAATGCAGGAAGAGTTGTGAATGGATTGTTAAAATTTGCCACGTTTCTCGGCATTCACCAGGAAAGTGCCATCTTCAAGCACTAAGAGCGTTGCTCTGCTGACAATATCCTTATCCTTATTAATGAAATTGATGTCGTAACCAAAGGCACCAACCCGATCTTTCATGTCATCCGTGAAGCCCATATCTATCTTAAATTTCTCGCCCTCTACAGCCTTCCCCGCATAAATCAGTTTTCCATTGTTATTAATCACTCGTACTTTGACTTCGTTATCCGCCAACTTTATCATCTTAAAATACACTATAAGGTAAGGCAACGGCCCGGTACCACTGAGATCTTTCTTTTCCAGACTGCTTGTTTCAAAATTGATCCTAAGGTTGGAGTCGTTATAACCAACCCGTTGCTTGAAAAAGAAGTCAACGGTCACCTCAAAATCTTCGTTTTGCTTATAGAGAATTGTCTCCTGACAGGACCCACTTAACAGAAATAATAAAATTGAAAGAACCATCTAAAATAAGATTTTAGCAATTTATACTTTCACGCATCATAAGACAACAATACTGGTTGCTAAGGTCGGCCAATCGATATGTTTTTTAGGGCCGTTGTACCCCCGGCCAATGTATAGGCCCCATTTGGCACATCGATTCGATTGAAATCATTACTAACAGTGCCGGCCGCAAACTGTATATCATAGGAGTATACGGCTTTCGCATCGTTTGCGTTGACCCGCATGAATGTGATCAGAGGCAAATTAACTCCTGAGATCTGGGCAGCGGAATTGTAAGTGACCCCTTCAATGGTCAACACAGAATTCTGAATATCAAGAGAATTGGAAGCGTTCTTTTTGAGTTCAAATTCAACTTTCACTTTTTTATCCGCTGTAGTATAGGTCCATCTCCCTTCTGCGCTTGAAGGACCGGAATTGCCCGGACCGCAGGCGCTGAAGCAGCTAGCCATCCCAAAAATCACTATCCACCCTATCTGTTTCATAAGAAAAATTTCGCGAAAGTTACGAATAATTCCCCCCTTGAGTTCCCCCTGCTGATGGTAGAAAATCGGACATCCAGACTCAAAAATTCTTCAAATCAGGATCATTTCTAAAAAAAAGACATTAGATTGATGGCACAATAACAAACGACATTATGGGCCTCTTTGATAAGATTAAAAACGAGCTAATTGACATAATAGATTGGACGGACGACAGTTCCAATACAATGGTGTGGCGCTTCCCCCGGCATCAGAACGAAATTAAAATGGGCGCCAAACTCACTGTACGAGAGAGCCAGGTAGCGGTATTCGTCAACGAAGGAAAAATCGCCGACGTCTATAATCCCGGCCTCCATACTTTAAGCACTCAGAACATGCCCATACTCACCACCATAATGGGATGGAAGTATGGATTCAACAGCCCTTTTAAAGCCGAGGTATATTTTGTCAACACCAAACAATTCATTGATCAGAAATGGGGAACAAAAAATCCGATCATGCTGCGCGATGCCGAGTTCGGTCCTCTGCGCCTGAGAGCGTTTGGTAACTATGCTATACGCGTAAGCGATGCCGGCAAATTTGTTAAGGAGATCGCCGGAACACAATCTCATTTTACCACCGAAGAAGTAACCGAGCAGTTGCGCAATCTTATCATCACACGTTTTACAGACGCTGTCGCGGAAAGCAAAATTCCGGCGCTCGATCTCGCAGCGAATTACGATGAGCTATCAAAATTCATCAGCGGCAAGATCAATCCGGAATTCAATGAGCTTGGAATTGAAATCACAAAGTTCCTGGTTGAGAATATTTCGTTGCCACCAGAAGTGGAAGCCGCGCTCGACAAGAGAAGCAGTATGGGGATTCTTGGAAATCTAAATGCATACACCCAGTTCCAGGCAGCCAACGCCATGGAGCAGGCGGCAAAGAATCAAAACGGAAACGCCTCTGAAGGTATCGGAATGGGAATGGGCTTTGCGATGGCGCAGCAGATGGTTCAGTCCATGAATCAAAGTCAGAATCAACAAAAACAAGACGCACCACCACCGCTTCCTGGCTTTACTCCCTATCACGTTGCCGTTGGCGGATCACAGCAAGGACCGTTCAATCTGGAGAAACTAAAAGAGATGGCGCTCGGCGGAACTATTACAATGGAATCGTTGGTCTGGAAGCCAGGCATGTCGGCCTGGACAAAGGGCGGTGACATTGCCGAACTCAAAGTTGTTTTTGAATCAACGCCACCACCTCTTCCATAAACATCAAATCCCTTCGACATTCAGAAGGTCTTTCTTATCCCCTATCCCATGAATCCTTCCCAAGACGAAGTTACTGTGCTTAAAAATGAAATGTCCTGCAAGAACTGCGGCGCATTGCTAACGTTCAAACCGGGCACGCTTAAACTGGTTTGTCAATACTGCAAAGCAGAGAACGATATTAAGCAGGAAGATAAAATTGAGATTGTCGAGAACGACCTGGAAGAATTTCTTGCCAAACATGTTGAGGAAAAAGAAAAGATTGTCGTTACTACTATCAAGTGCGATGCCTGCGGAGCGACCTCTACGGTAAATCCAAAAATCACTGCCGACAAGTGCCCGTTTTGTGCTACAACATTTGTCTTGAAGAACGGCAGTTCATCCAGTGTCTATAAACCACAATATGTTTTACCGTTTAAGATCGATGACAAAGCAGCACTTGGTAATTTTCGCCTGTGGTTAAAGAAATTATGGTTCGCTCCTTCCGAACTAAAACACTATGCCGATCGCGCCGATCGCCTCAGCGGAATGTATTTGCCCTTCTGGACCTTTGATTGTCAGACAGAATCGTCGTACACAGGCGAGCAAGGGATAGATCACACACGCGAAGAAAGTTACCGCGACGACAAAGGCAACAGTCAGACACGTTCTGTGACGTACACTAGCTGGAGCTCCGTATCTGGACACGTGTCTGATACCTTTGATGACATACTAATTGAAGCCAGTCATACCCTGCCAAAGCCCCAGTTGCGTTCATTAGAACCGTGGGATTTAAAAAACGTTATTCCCTACAGCGACCAGTACCTCAGCGGATTCCGCACAGAGAACTTCCAGGTAGACCTTCCAAATGCTTACGTGGAAGGAAAGCAGCGTATGCAGGAAGCCATTACGCATACCATTCAGGGTGACATTGGCGGCGATCGTCAACGCATTCATTCGGTGAATACCACCTATAATAAACCCACCTTCAAATACATTTTACTTCCGGTATGGATCAGTGCGTATCAGTACCAGAAGAAAGTTTATCAGTTCATCATCAATGCGCGCACAGGTGAAGTGCAGGGCACCAGGCCGTATAGTGCAGGGAAGATTGCGCTTGCCGTGATTGGAGGGATTATTGTTGCGATTATTCTTTATTCTCTTTTTAGTTAATGGGATTAAGCAAGGAACGTGCAGCGCAGGAATTTTTTTAGCCATGGATTGGATCCGATAGCTATCGGATATCAAGGATGAATGCACCTTGATCGAGAATAAAGCGTGTAAAGCTAAAGGCAACAATCCGAGGCTAAAACAATGCCCGGGCAGCGAAGTTGCATCCAATGTTCTTAATACTTCTCAATCATATCCAGCGTCTGCTCTTCCACATCCACCTTCTTCGAAGCGTATTCTATTTTCCTTCTTCCAATCAAAAGAATCCCCAAACCAATAACCGCTCCTGTCGCCATTACACCCGTCATCGGCATCCCTGATTGTGCAGCCATCAAACCGACAGCCGCCGATGCCAGCGATCCAAGTCCCATCTGGAACGCCCCCATCAATGCCGAAGCGCTACCAGCTTCTTTAGTAAAAGGCGCCATGGAAAGAGCCGCCGAGTTAGGAAAACTAAAACCCTGGCAACTCAGGAATAGAAATATTAGAAATATTGTGCCGTACAAACCCAAAACATCCAACGCCGTTCCAGCAAATAGTACGACACCAATCGCAGACTGAAGTATCAGCACTATCCTCATAATTTGCTCGCTCGTATATCTCTTCAGCACAAGGTTGTTAAGCTGGCTGCTGGTAATCAGTCCCGCTGCGATAAGCGCGAATATCAAACCATATCGCTGTTCGGAAACATTGTAGAGTTTCATAAAAACAAACGGCGATCCCGCGAGGTAGCCAAACAATCCCGACGATGCAATGCCACCAGCAAGCGCGTAGGTATAAAACTGCGGATGCACCATCACCTTTGTAAAGCTTTCAATAATTGGTTTTGGTTTTAATGAAAATGTTGGGTCGGGTTGTTTGCTTTCGGGGAGCCAGAAGATGACAGCCAGCAATATGAGTGCTGTGACAATTGCAAGCACCACAAAGATATACACCCAACCAATTTCAGCGATCACGAAACTACCTACTGTTGGAGCCAGGATCGGTGAAACACCCAATATCAGGATGAGAAAAGAAAAGATCTTCGCATTTTCATTCAGAGGAAACACATCTCTCACGATTGCACGCGGCGCTACCATTCCCACACAACCTCCCAGTGCCTGGAAAAATCGGTAGAAGATCAGCGCCTCGACGGACGTAGACAAAGCGCAGCCAACGGATGCGATGATATATACAATCAATCCCACGTACAAAGGTCGTTTTCTTCCGAACCGGTCGAGTAGCGGTCCACACAGCATCTGCCCAAAGCATATTCCTATAAAGAAGCTTGAAAGTGAATAGGCTACCATGTCCACCGACGTATTTAAATCATCAGCAATAGCCGGAAAACCAGGGAGATACATATCAATGGAAAACGGTCCTATAGCTGACAGTAAGCCGAGGATGAGAATGATAACGGAGCGTTCTCTTTTGGTCATTTAATAGTTTGAGCGCGCAAAAATAAGGAAAAGCGATTTGCTGGAAAGTTATTCTTTGGAATAACATTGGGTAGTCTGTGAAAATACGGTCACAGGCTGGGTATTTAAATTCCATAGTGATCCACATTATCCGTAACTTTAACACAAAGTGTCAATAATAGCACAATTCAAATGATGCCTCAAACAATCTCCATGACAGAAGAACCAAGCGAACAAAGGACCGAGCGACTGAAAATATGGAGAGAATCTTTAGCGGAAATGACGGAATCAGATACCGTTGCCATGTTTCAAAAGGAAATCCAAATTGAAGAAGGGAAAGATTATAATTCAGAAACCAACCCGTTCTTGCACAGCCTTAGAAAGACAAACGTCGTATTGGCACGGTTCAATTCACTTAACGAAAAACGGCCTAAGGTTGAAAAGTGGAAAGACTTTACGAAAGCACTCAGGCAGGATTTGAGAAACGAGATCCTGCAACTGCATTAACGTCACACCGCAGACCGCTGCGACATTTACAAAGCAGATTTTAGCGCGACAAAATCCTCGAGATGGTTTGCCTGTAGTCGATGTTTTTCAGACTATAAACTAAAAAGGGCTTACTATCGAGCGTTATTATCGCTCGCGGGCAAATCTTAAGTGATTTATAAACCCAGTACTTTTATCAGGCATACTATCGCCCCCGGTGTCGGCTAGCATTTTAATTGCAATAGAACAGGCCGTCCGGTTAATTGTTAATCTTATTGAATCGATGATTCAGCCAACTGGCAAGTGAATAATAAACTCACTTCCTTCTCTTTCCTTTGTCACCACTTTGAGTTCACCGCCATGTGCTTTTATAATATCATAGCTTAGACTCAATCCTAATCCTGTTCCCTGCCCGGTAGGTTTTGTTGTAAAGAATGGCTGATAGATTTTGTTCAGTATTTTTTGTGGAATGCCGTTGCCATTATCTTTCACACTGATTTGAATATAGGTCCCACTGCCCCCCGAACCTTGCGGAAAGCAAGTGCTCACCGTTACAACTGGTTCATAAGGCTGTCCTGCCGAGCTTGCTGAAGCAGTCCTTTCCGTAACTGCATAAAATGCATTGTTAATTAAATTCAATATCACTCTTCCAATATCCTGCGGAATGATATTTATCTTCCCTATTCTTTCATCAAAATTTGTTTTCAATGTTGCATTAAAGCCTCTGTCTTTGGCCCTTAATCCATGATAGGCTAATCGCAAATATTCATCCGCTAGCATGTTGATATTTGTTGGCTCTTTAATTCCATTGCTGCTTTGGCTATGCTGCAGCATTCCTTTCACAATAGAATCTGCACGTTTGCCGTGATGATTTATCTTTTCCTGGTTATCAATCACATTATCTACAATAGCTTTTACTTCCTCCAAATTCCCTTTGTCAATTTCATCTTTCATTTCCAACAGCAACTCTTTATTCACTTCAGAAAAATTATTGACAAAGTTTAAGGGGTTTTGTATCTCATGAGCAATCCCTGCTGTCAATTCTCCAAGGCTTGCCATTTTTTCTGATTGAATGAGCTGTGCCTGGGTGGCTTGCAATTCTGTATATGCTTTTTCAATCTCTTTTGCATGGGCTAGTTCTTTCAACTGTGTCTTTATTCTTTCATTTCGAATGATGCGTTGTTTTTGATAACTATAAAAAACAACGATCGCTCCTCCAAGCGCCAGGGCATACAAGCCGTATGCCCACCAGGTCTTCCACCATGGTGGACTGATAATGATGTGTATTGCTTTTTCAGCCTTAAATCCATCACTATTGAAAGTCTTTACCCGGAATATGTAGGTGCCTGGAGGGACATTTAAGTAAAAAGCGCTTTTTTCTCCAGTGGCATCACGCCAGTTATCATCATAGTTTTCAAGCATGGCATAATACCTGTTCATTTCGGGGGCCCGGTAGTCAATGGCAGCAAAACGAAAGGACAAGTTATTCTGGCTATGCTCTAGTAATATACTACTGGTTTCTTCGATCGGCTTCTGAAGGATGGTCCCTTTATCTCCCAGTACCTGCAGGCTATTGATAAAAAAATCAGTAACAATAATCCCCTCGGGCTGTTTCGTTGCAGCAAGCTCATCAGGGGAAAAATAATAAATTCCATTGCTATGGCCCACCAGGATCTCTCCATTTGCTGTTTTGTAAATCCCGCAGCCAAGCAAACTATTTGCACGGATGCCAAATTTTCTTCCATAAATAAAATTTTGGGTCCTGTTAGCATCCACTTTTACAATTGCTGACTGTGTGCTGATCCATAAATTCTTTGAATTGTCTTCTGTAATCCCATTAATGATTGCAACTCCAACCTGTGCATTTGGATCAAAAAAAGGAATAAAGGTATTGGCATCTTGATCATACCGGTAAAGTCCACTTTCAGTACCGGCCCAAATAACCCCGGCTGAATCCTCATACAAACAGAGAATATTAAATCCTTTCAGGTAATGACTAAAGTGGTTTCGTTGTTTGTTTAGACGGTTCACGCCTCCTCCCAGGTATGTCCCGGCCCAAATATCATCCGACCTGTCTTTTATAATACAAGTTACCCTCTCGGAGCTGATAGAATTGGCATCTTTTGTATCAGGAACGTATTGTTTTATTGAATCATTTGACTGGTTATATTGAAGAAGCCCGCGCAGCGTAGCGGCCCATTTCAAACCATTTTTATCCTGTATAATTTGTTTAACCTGCTCGATCTGAATTTGATAAGGTCCGCCACCAATCTCGGACTTGTGATGAAGCTTAGTAAAATGTCGATTCGTTTTATTAAAGATTGAAATACCATCCTCAGTACTTAACCAAAGGGTATCGCGTTGATTTTGAAAAATTGAGTTTACTCTATTATCAGCAAGGCTAAAACTGTCTGATTTGTCATATTTAAATTGGCGCATCAGTTTTTTTTTGCTATCATACTGCTGAAGACCTGTTTCTTGCACCCCGGTCCATAAATACCTCTCGTTATCTTCAAGAAGACTAAGTGCCTTATTTCCTGTGATTATATTCTTAAGATTTTTAAGGGATGGATCAACCCGGTATAAATTAGGGCTTGTTTCTTGTGCGCTTATCCATAATACACCATCGTTGGATTTATAAGCAGCCCAGCCACTTCTGTCAGGATATCCATTACTTGATTCATAGCGGGTAATTTTTTTCGCAATTGGATCATAGCGGCTGATGCCTACAGCATAGGTGCCTATCCAAATGGCGCCGCTGCCGTCTTCCGTGATAAAAGTGATATGGTCATACCAAACGCCAGATTTTACTGGAGGCCTGCTTAATTGGTCGGGCATCGCAGGATTATAAAGATGCCTTTCAAAACTCCCATTTTCCCTATCCATTGTATGTAGTCCGTCGCCGCCTGTACCTACCCAAAATGTACCCCGGCTGTCTTCAAAAATAGATCTCACTTTATTATTGATGAGGCTGTGTGGGTCATTGGCATCATGCATAAAACGGGTAAAGGTCCCGTCGGATTCCATCCTGTTCAGACCGCCATCATTGGGCTTTTCTTTATCAAAGGGAAAACCCGTACCAATCCAGAGTGTTTTCTGGTGATCTTCATAAATTGCCCTCACTACATTAGAACTGAGACTTGACTGATTTCCAGGCTCATTGCGGTAATGAGTAAATTTTCCTGTCCTTTCATCCATTCGGTCAAGGCCATTGGCTGTACCGATCCAAAGTATGCCTTTGTGATCCCTTAGAATAACATTAACCATTCCCGGGCTTAAACTTTCAGGATCATTTGGCAAATTCCTATAGTGTGTAAAGATGCCTGTTGCCGGATTGAACCGATCCAGACCCACATCAAACCCAACCCACACCATCCCAGTTCCATCCACATATACTGTTTCAAGGTAAGTACCGCCGAGTGAATTTGCGTTAAGACTGTCGTGTCGAAAAGTGACCATCCTATTCCCGTCATAACGATAAAGGCATCTAGCCTGCTGACCTGACAGCCACATATAGCCATAAGGGTCCTGTGTTATACAGGTTATGTTGCCAATCGGCTCTCCATTGTTGCCCTCTACAAGGTTAAATTTGATTTCATTGTTCTGTGCTATTGCATTATGGGCAAGTACGTGAAAAAAGAAAAAGACCATTATGGCAATTTTTGCCTTCACGTTTTTTGGTTCACCCATCCGGCTAAGTTAAAAAATAGCCTGTTAATTTGACATAAAATTTGTTCTTACCCGTCTTTCAATTCCTCCTTTATTTTGCCCTAATCTGTGATTCACATAATGGGTAAATGAATAGTAAGTTGTGCCTTCTCCCATTGCTGTGAGAACAATCAGGAGACTACATGATAATTATCATCTCCTTCTACATTTTCCAGAACGACCTTTCGTGAAATTGATCATCCATGAAACGCATACTGGTACCCTGTGATTTTTCCTTACCGGCACAAAACGCATTCGCGTTTGCCATAGATATCGCCAAGATCACCAAAGCAGAAATAATCGTATTGCGGGTGTTTGACTTGGCCTTTGCCTACGAGGTAGCGTCACCTAGCCTATCCTCCTACCTAAGCGTTGAGGCAACGGATAAAAGGGCGAAGGAGGTGCGACAGGAATTCGACATAATGAAGTTGGCAAATTCATCCCCGGTTGAAAGCCGGCTGATCACTGCTACTGGCTCGTTGACGGATACGATCTTAGAAGTCATCGACAAAGAAAAGATTGATCTTGTGGTCATGGGCACGACCGGTGCAGCCGGATTGCGGGAAGTCCTGATTGGCTCCCATACCGAAAAGATCGTGCGTTTCTCCAAGGTTCCTGTCATTGCCGTTCCCCAGGACGTCGAACTCAAGGATATCAAACACATCGTACTTCCCTCTACGCTGGAACTCAATCAGGTTGACTTCATTAGTCAATTAAAAGAATTACAAAGCGTACTCAATGCGGTCCTTTGGATACTGGTGATTGTCACCAACAACAAATCGGGCAGTCAGAGCGAAATCCGAACGCAAATGGAGGACTTTGTGAAACACTATCATCTTACCAACTGCGTATTGAAAATAAGGGAAGATGAATCGGTCGAGAAAGGAATTATTAATTTCACAACCCAAGTGAAAGCGGACATGATCGCGATGGCAACTCACAGTCGACAGGGTCTTTCTCACGTGTTTTCTGGAAGCATCACAGAAGATCTCGTGAACCACGTGTCGTTTCCGATTTGGACCTATACTATAAAAAAATAGTTTTGCCGGTGTCGGTAGCCAAAAGCCTGGTTTTCCAGGCAGATTATTTTAGCTAAGATGGAGACCTTTATACAGATTTTCCGTAACTTAGATCCAGTTCTTAAAAAGACAGAGAACGCTCCTTTTTATAAATTCTGACCTGTTTCAGGTTAAATTTCATCATACATTATAGGGACGTTACAGGGACATTATAGAGACCTTATAGGGACTTTATAGGGATCTAAGCAAGGGTTACTTTAATGTTACTTCAATGTAACTTCAATGTAGCTTCAATGTAGCTTCGATCGAGCTTCGATCGAGCTTCGGAGATTCTCCAATCGCACGATTAGATTTATCACGACAAATTATCTGGTCCAAGTACAGCCCCGTGGTCTAAGACCGGCTCAATGGGCAAATATTTTGGCCGTTTGCCAACCAAGGCCGGCCTTGGCTCTGATAAATTCCCAGCCAACGTGTATCTTTTTAGGATTTATGCATTTTTATAAGCGAAATCCCACTGATGGCCGAAAAGGTTACAAATACGCTGTTAATCAATGACGAGGAAGTCGAATGGGTAAACCTGGCTAAGACTGACCCAAATGCTTTCAAGCCGTTGTACGAACTGCACTTTAAAAGAGTATATGTTTTTATCCTACGAAGGGTCGGCGATAAAGACACGGCAGGCGATTTAACGCAACAGGTATTTTTAAAGGCACTGTTAAATATCGGGAAATATGAACACCGGGGTATTCCGTTTTCAGCCTGGTTATTTCGAATAGCCCTCAATCAATGCACTGAGTTTTTCCGGCAGTCCAAACGTGCCAGAACAATTGTGCTGGAAGATGGGTTGGTTGAAACACTTTACGAAGAGATTACGGCTGATCAAACACGTTTGGAGTGGGAAACATGTCTCCCGTCGATTCTTGAAAAACTCGGCGCTGACGACTTACAGGTAATTGAACTGAGATTCTTCGAAGGCAATTCTTTTAAAGAGGTCGGAGAAGTACTCGGCATATCGGAGACCTATGCAAAAGTTCGTACCTACCGCATATTGGACAAAATGAAAAAACTATTTCTAAAAAGGGAATGAATAAAAAATTAAACATCATGAAGGCAAAGCCGCCCGTTACGGACGATGAGATAAAAAGCTATATGAATTTCAACGAGGTCATGCTAAAGCATAATCAGCAATTGAAGCATGCATTAACCCTGAAACGCGCTTTTGTCATCGTCTCCTCTGCTTGTCTGCTGGTCGCAGGCACTTGGTTGATAATTCACGAACCATCTTCAACTGAGATTTCCGATAAACTGCCCTCACCGTGGAAAGCTACGCTGACGGATTCAATTGACTCAGTACAAAAGGTGAAAGAAACTCCATCTGACAAACCATCTGAACAAAGTAAGACTGAAAATAACAAATCGCTTACGACTGCGAGCAAGAAGAAATTAACTGCCATCGAAACGATCACTGATTCCGTATCGGCCATCGTTCAGAAAAATGATTATCACGAGGCCGAGCCGTTGGATGGATATCCCCATCTCTATGAATATTTTAATAAAGAGCTTCGATATCCCAAACAAGCAATCAAAGATTCCATCCAGGGAACGGTCTCTGTTTCATTCATAATCAATACGACGGGTAAGCCTGGAGACATTGTCATCCAAAATTCACTTGGCGCAATGTTCGATGAAGAAACGATACGACTCATCACTTACATGCCGGCCTGGAAGCCTGCCCAGCTAAACGGCAAATCAGTACCTGCCAAAATATCGATGCCTTTGACATTCAGCATTATTAAGACAACTGTAAAAAATTAATGATGAAAACAATTATCTCGATACTAGGTGGACTGTGGCTTTGTGTAACCGTTGCTTATGCACAAAATTTTAAAACAGCAGTCGAGGCTAAATTACCAGAGCCATTAACTCATGTTCAGATGGAATGGATAGCAATCGACAGTGATACCCTGCTGGATGTTGTTGTCGCGGGCGTTGCGGCGGATGGCAAGTTCAAAATCGTAACCTTTCAAAATAAGATTTCCTCGCTGCAGTTCAGCAAATCGCAGGACACCGGGTTGAAAGATGGAAATCTTCAACTAGCCGACTGGAACAGTGATAACCGAATCGATCTGCTTATCGCTGGCAAAACAAGCGACAATACCAACGCTCTGTTTGTATTTAGGAATAATGGCGATTTCACATTTCCAAAAAGTCAGAAGCTCATAAATGAAGGCAACCAGTTTAGAGTGGCTGATTTCAGCGGCGACGGCAAACTCGATTTACTGACTTTTAGCAATGGAGGTGGATCATTGAAAGTGTACGAAAATGTCGGAGCAACGTTCCGCCTAGCTTATGATTCGGTAATCAATGCAAGTGACGCGGTGGTTTTTGATCAGAATGAAGACAGTTTCAATGATTTCGTTGTCAGCGGTCACGATGCTACAGGGCAGACTCATACAACATTATTTGTCAACCAAAATAAATTCAAGTTTCGTCAAACCAGTCTTCAAAATCCTATTGATGGAAGACTGAGCGTCATCGATCAGAATTCAGATGGACTAATGGACCTGATCGCTGTTGGCAAGACTTCCAGTGGTGATGGTCAACGAGTGTGGCTTAATGATGTCAAAACGTTAAATCCTAGCGAACTGTTTCCAGCGCCAATAAGCGCATCGCTTTTTTCAGGAGACATGAACTCGGATGGAATTGCAGATGCCGTTATCAACGGATTCGGCGAGACCGGAGAAAAAGTGAATTATATCCGCGAGTCGTCGTCAGTATCGATATCCGTGAGCGCAACAGGATTGATCCTTCAAAAGCCTGGTGACTTTGATCGCGACGGTGATCTTGATATCGCCCAGTTGAAAGATTCTCTCAGCCAACAGTGGATTAAAATCATACAAGTTGATAACGCAGCTATCAATCAACGACCTAAAATTCCACTATCATTATTTGCTTTTTCCACCTTCGGCAAAACATTTATTAATTGGGAATCGAGCCCGGACGACCACACTCCGAGAGCATCACTTACCTACGATGTATGGCTCAGCAATGGCAACTCCTCGGTGATTTCACCTGACTTTGATCTCATTGTCACGTCCCGTCAGACAGTAACCCGCGGAAACACGGGTACGCAGACATCCAAAATAATAAGAGGGCTTCCCGATGGCCATTACGAATATCTCGTTCAAGCGGTTGATCAGGCATACAATGGAAGTAAGTGCGTTGGCGGTAGTGTATTGCCTTGTTTTGATCTTTCACAAGAAAATGTAAACGCATGCAAAGAACAGACGGTCATACTTACCGCTTCCGAAAACGCAGTCTGGTTCTCCAGTGTCGGCGGCCCTTTAACGCAGGGGATCAGTTACGAATTTAAAGCAACAAAAAATGATACACTCTTTTCGTTTGTTCCACAGCAAAAGGATTGCTCTAAAAATAAAGTCTGGATTATAAATGTTTTTGACCCCTCTCAACTCTCCCAAAAAGAAGTCCTTTATGTGTGTGAAGGGAAAAAGTTTAAACTGGGCATAGGACCAGGTTGGAAAAACATTGAGTGGAATACGAGTCCGGTTTCCATGGACGTTGACACCATCAGCCTCACATTGACAAATGATCGCGTTATTACGGTAACGGCTACGCCAAATACGACGGCATGTTCATTCACAAAAGAATTCACCATTCATATTAGCAAACCGAAGCTAACGCTTAATGGAGAAACGTTTCGCGCGCTAAAGGGAAATCCCGTGCAACTTGAGGCCTTCGGTATATTCAAATATTTTCTTTGGACCCCTCCCACCGGATTAAGTAACACCACTATCGGTAACCCGATCGCAGAACCAACGCAGACAACGTCCTATGTTGTAACCGCTACAGATTCCGTTGGTTGTGTCGCGACTGGAAAAGTTGACGTTCGAATAGAGTTTACAGCGTTCGTTCCTAATCTCTTCACGCCCAATGGTGACAATAAGAACGATGAGCTATTGATCTATGGACTAGGCTCCGTCGACGGCTTTCAGTTTCAGATTTTTAATCGTGAAGGAAGTGTGGTCTACGAAACCTCCAGCACTGTACAAGTAACGGGTTCGGGGTGGAACGGGACCGTAAGAGGATCGCCTCAACCCAGCGGTGTTTATTACTGGAAAATAGAAGGAACAACCAATGGTGAACATGTTCTTCTGAACGGAAAAAAGACGGGTTCTATACTTCTTGTTCACTGATTCGATAATGCGCATCGCGAAAGCTACAATAGTTGTTGCCTGCTTGATGCTTGCGTCGGTTTCCAACGCGCAGTATTTTCAGTATTCGCAATACAATTTTACAGAACAGCGCATCAATCCTGCTATGGTTGGTATGTCACGATATGCATCCGCCTCTGCAGATTTTCGCAATCAGAAAACCGGAGGAGAATTTCCGATCAACAGCAGTTATCTCGAGCTTGGTTATCCATTGCTGAATTCAAGCACAGGACAACCGTGGTCGGGAATCGGAATTTCACTTCACGATGACCGGGCAGGAGGAATTTATAAAACACAAGAGGCAGCGTTAAGCTATGCGATGCACCTAAGGGTTGGGCGGTTCCAAACGTTCTCATTTGGGGCAAAGTTATTGCACAAAGTTATGCAAGTCAGTCTGGATGGTTTTTATACCGGTGCGCAATACGTGCCTGATCGCGGGTTCAATCTGGCAGCGGAAAGTGGCGAAAATTTTGCAACCTATCGTCGTTCGGTAAATACATTTAGCACAGGCTTTTACTGGCAGGAGACTGACAGGAATGGAAGACCTCTTCATTACCTTGGTATTTCACTTTTTGATATCAACCGACCTCCGGATTCCTTCATTGGAAATAACAGCGCACTTTCATCGACGGTTGTGTTGAACGGAAGTTTCCAGGCATACTCCACCGCAGACTTTCATATCTTTCCAGAAGCCTTGTTCACCTACAGCGCTTCCACTTCGATGTTAAACGTGGGGGTGCGATTTCAAAAAGAGTTGAATCAAAAGCTAACGCAACTTTCCGACAGGGTTGAACTGCTTACAAAATATGCGGTGGGAAGGTCAGGTATCGTAGGCCTTCAGCTACATAAAGAGAATTTTTCAGTTGGACTATCGTATGACTTCCCATTTTTCCATACGAACGCCGGAAATTTGGGTGCCCTGGAGGTTGGACTTACTGTCAGAAAGTTAGTGTTAACACCTGTGCAGAAACAAACCGTTCGTAGGAAAAAGGCTGTAGAGGAAAGGAAAAAGCTTGTAGCGCAGAGGAGCGCTATCAAAGCAAATAAAAGCAGAACAGCCGTTGCTGTCAAAGAAGACACTGCAATCGATTCAACTTCCCATACGATTCCACTGGTAGTACCGACTGATAGCACTTTCAATCAAAGGCCCGTTGAATCAACCACCTCGACCGCCATTGAAGTTGGTAAAATTAAACAAGATCCTCTTGTAGTAGAAAAGGTGACGTTGAATTTTGGATTTGAATTTAATTCCATTGATCTCGACGATACCTCGGAGGACTTCATTCGCGAGCTTTACCCAACACTCAGCGAAAACGAATCTTTAAAAATCAGTGTCACTGGCTTTACTGACAACATAGGTTCTGAAAAATTCAACCTTCGTCTTTCGCAAAAACGCGCCCATGCCGTTAGAAATTATCTTTTAAAGCTGGGAGTGGCTCCCGAAAGAATTACGAGTGAGGGAATGGGAATGCAGACTCCTTTGAATGACAATCAAACGGATGCTGATCGTGCAAAAAACAGACGGGTGGAGATAATAGTACATTATTGAAGCGATGACGTTATGGCGATCCCTGGACCCTGGACACGACCCTAAACCATTTTATTTTTTCTGATTATTAATGATTATTTTCGATTGGACAAAGCAGACTTATTACGTGAAGGTTTTTACAATTTAATTTTTATCGTATGAAGCTTATAAGTATTTTTACACTTCTATTGGGAATGATTATTTTTTTCTCTAACTGCAGTAAGCAATCAGTAACTCCGAAACCAACGAAAGTGGGTGACGCCTACCAGGGAGGGATTGTCTTTAGCATTGACAATACGGGTAACCACGGTTTAATTTCATCTGCAACTGATCAAGGATTTTCGGTAACCTGGTGGAACGGGAATTTTGTAAGCACAGGGGCAACAAGTCTCACCAATGGATCCTCTAATACTACGAGCATAATTACTACACAAGGAAATACAAACACGTATGCTGCAAAACTCTGTAAAGACTTTCGGGGAGGAGGTTATTCGGATTGGTATCTTCCTTCAAAATCAGAACTTGATTTATTATACCATGCTAAAGACAACGTTGGCGGATTTTCCACTAACCTATATTGGAGTTCAACGGAATTTGATTTGGGAGATTGTTGGGTGGAGGATTTTGGTACCGGCACCCAAAATATTGACAACGAAAGCGATGGGGCCAATGTTGCTGTTCGTGCCATAAGGGCGTATTAATAAAATCAAGTAACCTCAGAGAGCCGGGATCTTACCGCCGACTCCAACCCGTGGTCGGTGTTTTCACCGATCGATCGAGCTCAAAACTCACGGGATTTTGCTATAAAGAGTTATCATCGCTCGAGGCGTTTGGTGAAACCATCAAACCGTAGGCTAAAATAATATATAGACAGAGGCAGGTACAATAATGTTGCATACGAGCGGAGGAAACACTTTACTTAATTTCCAAATGGCTTCGCCTTCATCATTAAAAAGACTGTTCCTTGGAATCCCCTTATTGTAATGTTTAAAGTTTGTATAATTGCATAAAATAGCGATTTGACGGTCTATTTGCATTCTCTTAAACACGATATCTATCAACGGATGGCAAAACTTTTACTCTTACTTCTCATTAGTACGACGGCATTAGCACAAACCGGCATGGTCTCTGGATCTATAAAAGATGTTAATGGAACACCCATCGACGCAGTGTACATTCACATACTCAATACCAATCTGGCGACGGTTACGGATCGTGCGGGACGATTTCAATTCAACAATTTATCCAAAGGAAAATTTACATTCGAAGTCTCTGCCGTTGGCTACGCCTCTGTTCAGAAAGAAGTCATAATCGATACCGAAAACCTGGAGGTTTCGTTTGAGTTGGAAGAATCGATTACCAAATTAGAAACGATTGTGGTAACGGCGGAAAAAACGGAGGAGGCTGTTCAATCCATCCCTTCGGCAGTCTCCACGCTGTCAGGAAATCAGGTTCAACAATACCGTTTATGGAACCTTCGCGATGTGACGGCCATTGTTCCAAATCTCTATTCTGCGGATCCCGGCGATGGTCGGAACGTAACGTCCATTCGTGGCATAACTTCGACTTCCTATGACCCTGCGGTAGCTACTTACGTAGATGGTGTAAATCAATTTGGGCTCGATACCTATATCGCGCAGCTGTTCGACGTAGAGAGAATTGAAGTGCTCCGTGGCCCACAGGGTAGCCTGTATGGTCGAAATGCTATGGGCGGAGTAATCAATGTCATCACCAAACAACCCACTAACATTACTTCTGGTTTTGTCGAAGTAAACGTCGGTAACTATGGGCAGCAGCGCTATGGTGTTGGATTTAGAACGGCGTTAGTTCCCAATAAACTTTTCATTGGAGTTTCGGGTGTTTATGATCAATCAAATGGTTTCTACACAAACCAATTTACCAATTCGTCCTTTGATAAAAAGAACAGTTTGACCGGAAATTATTATTTGAAATTTCTTGCCAGTCCATCCTGGGCGTTTACATTAAATATAAAACACAACGCAAATCGCAACAACGGCCCTTTTCCTTTGTCCTCTACAGTGGCAGACGCGTTGAATAATCCCTATATTTTAAATCAGAATGCAGTAACACGAATGGTTGACAATACATTCAACAGTTCACTGACGGCTGCCTATAGTGGAAAGAGGTTTAATTTTACATCCCAGACTACTTATCAATCTAACTATCGTTACTACGAAAATCCGATTGACGGAGACTTCTCTCCTATCGATGGTGTAACGATTATAAATAACTATGGAAGTAACTGGAACAAGGTAAGCGTCATCACGCAGGAATTTAAGTTCTCATCTCCTGCTGACGCAACATCTCGTTTGAAATGGACGGCAGGATCTTATTTCTATCATCAGAATAGTCCAGTGAAGCAAACCACTCGCTTTGGGAAGGATGCAAAGTATATTGGCGTTCCCGATTCCTTGTTCTCAATCATAAATACAAGCACCAGCAAAAATACTGGTATAGCATTCTATGGACAGGCTTCTTACCGCGTCACACAGAAAATTGACGTGACCGCAGGACTTCGTTATGACCACGAACAAAAACAAACGCAGGGACTTAGTCAATACCAACACGATCCCGACCCAAATCCAATATTCGATATCCGACCTGATACCACGGCTTCGGTGTCCTATAGCGCAGTTTCACCTAAGGCAACGATTTCCTATAGTGCCTCACCTGAACATCTATTTTATGGCACCTATAGCAAAGGTTTCAGAACAGGCGGATTGACATCACTCTCTTCCGATCCATCGCAAGCACCATTGTATTCATACAAACCCGAGTATAGCAACAATATAGAAGTTGGGATTAAAAACACGTTTCTTGGCAACCGTTTGAAAGTAAATCTGTCGGCCTTTTCAATTGAGGTCACCGACGCGCAGGTACCAACACTTGTTCTGCCAGCTGCTGTCACCGTGATTAGAAATACGGGATCCCTCACAAGTCGCGGTGTAGAGTTGGAATTAGCAGCAACACCCATCCGTGGTTTACTGATCGAATACAACTTTGGTGTGAATGACGCACATTATAATTCGTTGACCATTCCCCAAAATGGGTTGAGTGTTGATTTTAAAGGCAACCGACAAATATTCACTCCATCAAACACTTCCATGCTTGCTATACAATATCAATCCAAAGGCATATCTGAAAATAGTTTGCGATTTATGCTACGAGGAGAATGGTCACACGTTGGAGACCAATATTTTGATTTGAACAATAGTATCAGACAGTCAGGCTACAATTTATTAAACATCCGAACGGGACTATCCTATAAGAAATATGAGCTTACATTTTGGGGACGGAATCTGGGCGAAGTCGTTTACATCTCATATGCCTATGATTTCGGAACGGCTCATTTGGGTAATCCACGAACATATGGCGCAACAATAAGAGTAAGATTTTAAGCTGGTGAATTGGAGGAGACAGGAGTGAGTAGACAGGAGTGAGTAGCCAGAAGTCAGGAATAAGTAGCTGAACGAATTTGATTGAAGTCTGGCGGAGCTCTATTAAAGATTCAATCAACGAAAGCCAGGTGCATACTTGAAAAATAAAGCGGGAAATTCTGTTTTCTTGATATTGTTGACGCCGTTGAAGCCAGCGCACGATCAGTTTTTAGATTGGGAAGGATTGTAAATCCGCCTTCGAATTGAAATTATCCTTCGAATCGGTCGGCATTGCAAATGCCAACCAACAGAGTAGCCAGAAGTGCTGTTTTCCTCGCGGAAAATTTGCGTCGGTTTAACCTTTTAACATTCAATCGCTCTAGTTAAGCGGAAGTATAATGTGAAACGATGCACCTTCGTTTTCGTTGGCATCTGCAAATATTTCTCCATGATGGTTTTCAACAATTTTTTTGGTGATTGCCAAACCTATGCCTGTGCCGACGTATGTTTCACGATTGTGCAGGCGCTGGAAGATGACGAATATTTTATCAGAATATTGCTGTTCAAAGCCGATGCCGTTGTCTTTGACAATTATTTCGCAGTAAGATGTAGACGGGTTCAAAGCAGAATATTGTTCCACTTCTTTTTTTGATAGTGTGCGTGTTGTGATGGTAATAACTGGCGGCACATCTTTTTTTGAAAATTTAAGTGCATTGCTTATGAGGTTGTGAAAAAGCTGGTTCATCTGCAATGGGATTGCGTCGATACTTGGGAGTTTATCTAATTTTATTTGAGCTTGTCTTTCTTGAATGATCAATTCAAAATGGTTTAGAATATTGTTTAGTAGTTCATTTAAATCTGTATGCACAAATAGTTTTTCGTGTTGAAGCAATCGTGAATAGTTGAGCAGGTCTTCTATGAGTGTTCGCATCCGAATTGATGCGCCTTCAATTTTGTTGAGATAGGATTTTGCTTCTGTTGATAGTCCCTCTTTGTGTTTGTCTTGTAAGAGCAAGGAGTAGGTAATAATTTTTCTCAGCGGCTCTTGCAAATCGTGACTGGCTATATAGGCAAACTGGTCTAACTGCCTGTTGGTTTGATTTAGTTCTTCGTTTGTAATTTGCAGCGCAGCGGTTCGTTCTTGAACTTTTATTTCCAATTCTTTAGTAAAACTTTTTTGTTCGGTAATATCCATGCTAATACCGGTAAGCGTATGGGCTACGCCAAATTCATCATATTGATAATGCCCAGTTGATTTTATCCAAACAACAGCCCCGTCATTTGCACGGTTAATCCGGTACTCTGCTTCGTAAATAGTATGATTAATCTTTGCTTCTTCAATTTTCCGAAAAACCAATTCTCTTTCTTCTGATAAAATCGCTTTATGCCAGTCGTCGTAAGTAAGATCTTGATGCTCGTCATACCCCCATAACTGTTTATGAATGCTAGACCACTCAAGTTTTGACGAAACAATGTCCAGAGACCAAATGCCAACTTTGGCTGAATCAGTTGCAAGTTTTAATTGCGTTGCTAGTTTTTCTTGTTTCTTTTCGCTTGCTTCAATTTGTTTGCGCGCCATTATTTGCTCGGTAACATCATACCCGAAGTTCACCACCCCTATTATTTTATTCTGTTCATTATATATTGGTTGCATTGTAGTATTAAAATAGCGCTGTTCGGGAGCCGCGTTGTCTGCCCGCGCCAGAGTAACAGGAATCTCGGTACTCGTAAAAACTTCCCCTGTATTGTAAACATGGTCCAATATTTTATCCACTCCCTGACCCTTCACTTCGGGCAGCGCCTCTAGAAAACGTTTACCCACAAGGTCACGGTTATCAAACAATTTTTGGTAAGCGGGATTAACCAACTCATAAACATGGTCAGGACCCTTAAACGTACAAATCGAAGCAGGTGCATTCATGTAGATGTTGTGAATCAGCAGTGAATTAGCTTCCATTTGTTTGCGACCCCTTACCTGGTCCGTCACATCAGTGGCAAAAACCAAAATACCTTTTGTTTCATATTCGTCAATAGAAAGTGGCTGACAGGTGAAATCCAAGAATACTTGTTCGTGTCTTCCATTGCCTTGATCCAACATCAACTGCATTTCTTTTCCATTAAATGTCTTGCCAGTGTTATATACATTGTCAAGGAGCTCAACAAAGCCCTGACCTTTAACTTCAGGAATCGCTTCAAGCAGGGCTTTGCCAGTAGGATTGCGGCCGCCTACAAGCGCTATGTACGCAGGGTTGGCAAATTCAAATACATATTCAGGTCCGCGGAGAATGGCAAGCACGGCAGGCGCTTGAGTAAAGAGATCGCGCAGTAACTTTAGCTGTTTTTTTGAACGGACTTCGTTTTCTACCAATATTTTTTCTGAACGCAACCTGTCAGTAATATCCTCCATTGCAAGAAGTATCAACTGTTCCGCCTTTTTTTCATTTACTATTTGTCGGGCATTTATCAGGATAACGCGGTCGCCCTTATCCGGAAAACGGAGATTGATTTCGAAATCTTCAATGCGGTTTTTTTGTGGCAGAATTCTTTCCAGCAATGAACGAAGCAAGGTATCATCGAACTGATGGTTTTGTATTTCGTAGAATAACTTATCTTCGGTTTCTTTTTCTTCTACATTAAATTTCTTATAGAAGGAGGCATTGGCGGTTTTTACCCGCAATGCTTTATCAAGAACCACAAGCGGTTCGCGCAAGGTGGTGACGATCGCTTCGGAATAAAAACGGAGGGTATTCAGTTGTTCTTGTTTTTCAAGCAACTCCTGATTTACAATGATGAGTTCTTCGTTCGTTGATTGCAGTTCTTCTTTTGAAGTTTCCAATTCTTCATTCAAACTTTGCATCTCCTCATTGCTGCTTTGCAACTCTTCGTTGGCGCTTTGCAGTTCTTCATTGGAAGCCTCCATGTCTTCGGCGATGAAGTGCATGTCTTCGCGTGTCTGCGAAAGTTCCTTTTCTAATTGTTCGCTTCTTTTTTGCGACTCATTGTTTTTTATCTTTCCTGATAAAGATTTTTTTTCTCCCAGGCCGATAGGGGTTATTTTTTTCTCAAACCGAATTAAGTAATGCGGTTCAATAGTATCAGTGAGCGGAATAATTTCTATATCGACCAACGTTTGTTTGCCGTTGGTCTTAACAGGAATATTTTCCTTATTGACCGATGCCTGTTCCTTGCTTACTTTGTGAACTCCGTTGCGTAATTCAAACGCTAAGCCTTCACGTGCCATTTTGATAAGGTTGTGCGTAGGCTTGCCTTGCGGAGCCTGAAGAAAAGGTGTTATGTCTCCATGAACATGAACGATATCCATTGTTTCATTCACCACCACACTGGCAGGCGATTTTGCAATCATTATTTCCTCCGCGCTTTTTCTGAAATCAGTTTGGGTGGCTTCTACTTTTGTAACTATTTTTTCTTTTGTTGGTAGTACTCCATCCTTACGTGTGTCTGCCGGGTGGGCTGGCTCCGATGCGACATGTATGAACCGACCAGGCAACGGCTTGCGCGAATAAATTTTATCGTTTTTGGAAATTTGTGTGAACAAATCGGAAGATGCACCTGTAGTTTCCGATTTTCCGAGAAGAAGGTAACCGTTTTCTTTGAGCGCGTAATGAAACGTGGCAAATGCTTTTTTCTGTAAAAACAAATCCATGTAGATGAGCACATTGCGGCAACTTATTAAATCCATTTTTGCAAATGGTGGATCTTTTAAAAAATTGTGTGGAGCAAATACGCACATGTCACGAATGAGCTTGTTCACTTCGTAACTACCATTATTTTTTATGAAGTATTCCTTCAGTTGAATTTCGGAAAGGTTTTCTACATCAGCTTTGGAGTAAATTGCTGCGCGCGCTTTCTTGATTGCTTTCTCGGAAATATCGGAAGCGAAGATTTGAAGCCTCACCCCCAATGGAGAAATACCTCTCACCTTGGTAAGGTATTGGTGCAGGCAGATGGCCATTGAAAATGCTTCCTCACCTGTAGAACATGCCGCAATCCAAACGCGAACGGGCTCATCAGTTTTTCTACTTTTAAATATGGCAGGGAAAACTGTTTCGGCTAATCGTTGAAAGGTTTTCGGGTCACGAAAAAAAGAAGTGACCGGAATGAGCACATCCTGAAAGAGTGCATCTTGTTCAGTCTTATCGTCGCGCAAAAATTTTAAGTAATCGGCAAGGTTTTTCTTTTTTACAATGGCTATTCTCCGCGCTATGCGCCTGTGAAAAGTTGGTTGCTTATAGTAGGTAAAATCAACTCCGCTTCTCTGACGAAGCAACAAAAGAATTTGTTTGAAAATATCTTCATCACCTTTCGGAAGTTCTTCTTCGTCTTTGTAAAAATGACTTGTTTTGTATGCACTGTTGATTCGCAAAAGTTGATCAGGAATTTTTTCAGGAGCTAAAATAAAATCAACCACTCCGGCATTCACTGCACTTTGCGGCATGCTGTCGTAAGCGGCAGACTCCGAGTCCTGCGCAAAGCTAATGCCTCCGTGTTCTTTGATCGCTTTTAATCCAAGCGTGCCATCGTTACCCATGCCGGATAGCACAACACCTACGGCAAACTCTTTGTGCACATCGGCAAGCGATGAAAAGAAAATATCAATAGTAAGGTTGATTTTTTTAGCGCGATCAGTGAGTTTAAGCACACCATCCATTGAAACAAGCATTTTATTGGATGGAATTACATAGATGTGATCGGGCGCAAGTTGAATATCTCCGGTAATTTCAAGAACGGGAATTTTTGTTGCCCTTTGTAAAATTTCTGGCAAAAGACTTTCGTGCGAAGGGTCAAGATGCTGCACCAGCACATAGGCCATTCCTGAACTATCGGGTATCGCTGCAAGCAACCGCTTGAACGCATCAAGCCCTCCGGCACTTGCGCCAATGCCTACAATGGGAAAGTGCTGCACCGTGGCAGGTAGTTGGATCTTACTTTTTTTTGGTGCTGCCATTCGATACGAAATATAACTATTAAAAGTACGTATTTCGCTTTGCACGTTCCATTGCCGAACTTCTTGGTTGTTGGTGTTCCCGTTTCGGGTCACTAACCCCTCCTTTGTTGGTGTTCCCGACTCGAGTCACCAACAACGGATCGGGTGACCCGTCAGTCTTCTCATATATTGATTTATGATCTCGCTCACCGTGCGGATTACCTTGAATGTACAGGGCAAAAAACCCCGAAGAACCTTCGTTTGTTGGTGTTCCCGTTTCGGGTCACCAACAAAAACAAAAAAACCTCCTTTTGTTGGCGTTCCCATCTCCCCTTCCTTTGTTGGTGTTCCCGTCTCGGGTCACCAACAAAACAACAAACCTCCTTTTGTTGACGTTTCCATCTCCCCTTCCTTTGTTGGTGTTCCCGTCTCGGGTCACCAACAAAACAACAAACCTCCTTTTGTTGACGTTTCCATCTTCTGATGGTTGAATCAATTCTCAAACAGTTTTTTTCGGAACCCTTCCTTTGTTGGTGTTCCCGTTTCGGGTCACCAACAAAAACAAAAAACCTCCTTTTGTTGGCATTCCCATCTCCTGATGGTTCCTTCCTTTGTTGGTGTTCCCGTCTCGGGTCACCAACAAAAACAACAAACCTCCCGTTATTGACGCTCCCATCTCCTCCTGACGTTTGAATCAATTCTCAAACAGTTTTTTTCGGACCCCTTCCTTTGTTGGTGTTCCCGTCTCGGGTCACCAACAAAAACAAAAAACCTCCCGTTATTGACGCTCCCATCTCCTCCTGGTTGAATCAATTATCAAACATTTTTTTTCGGAACCGATGATTCAATCAGGTTTTCATGATGAGTTTCAGGGTGTTGTTGGTGACCCGGGACGGGAACACCAACAACGGATAGTGACCCGAAGCGGGAACACCAACAACGGATACGCGGGAACACCAGCAACGGATAGGTCATTTTATTATAGATGATCCTTCCAATATTTTGCCATCGTTTCCCGTAAATGAAGCGATGTATTTTCTCCTTCGTAAATGCCATGCGAACGCATCGGGTACGACATCATGTAAAACATCTTATTATTTTTTATCAATTCATTCGTCAGCATTTCAAAACTCTGGTAATGAACATTATCATCAGCAGTACCATGAATGATCATTAGAGTTCCTTCCAGGTTTTTAGCAAAATTTATGGGAGAACCGTCGTGGTAACCTTTTGCATTATCACTCAGCAAACCCATGTAGCGTTCTTGATATGTGGCATCATACAATCTTTGGTCAGAAACAAAAGATACTGCCAGGCCTGTTTTATAAATATCCGGATGACGGAACATACAATTGAGTGTCATCTGTCCGCCACCACTCCAGCCCCAGATACCAACACGGGAAGTATCAATAAATGAATACATACTGAAAATTTTCTTAGCCGCGGCTGCCTGGTCCAACGATGCAAGGATACCAATCTGTCCGTAAATAGAATTTCGCCAATCCTTGCCACGGGGCGTTTTAGTTCCTCTGTTGTCCACACTCATCACTACGTATCCCTGCTGCGCCATATATTCATCCCACAGATCGCCACCTGCCCATTCATCCTGAACTGTAGATCCGGCAGGCTCTCCATACACATAAAATAGCAATGGATATTTTTTTGATGCATCAAAATTTGGGGGTTTTATCATCCAGGCATCTAGTACTACATCTCCAATATCTACTTTTAAAAATTCTTTCGGGTTCAGGTGAAGGGCTTGGTATTTTGCTTTTAGTTCCAGGTTATCCTGCAGTGTTCTTGTAGCTTTATGATCCGGAAGGTGAACCAAAGAAATTACCGGTGGCGTAGTTGCATTTTGAAAAGTCTGTATACCCCACTCCGCATTGCCGGAAACCTGGTAACTGCTTTGTCCAGAAAACGTAGCAGGCGTAACTCTTTCACCTTCACTGGTGCCATCTATTTTGCTCCGATAGAGATAGCGCTGTGTAAAATTATTAGGTGAAGCAATATAGTAAACATATCCTTTTTGAGGATCGATACAACTGATCCGTACCACATCAAATTTTCCTTTTGTAATTAACGTTGATTGTGTTCCATCACGGGAAATTTTGTATAAGTGCTTCCAGCCGTCTTTCTCACTCGTCCAGGTAAAATATTTGTCGCCGTCCAGCCAGCGGATGTCATCATGCAGATCAAGAAAATCAGGATCTTTTTCTGTGTAAATATTTTTAAGAGACATTGATTTTACATTGCCAATCCATATTTTATTTTCGTTTTGAGGACGGTTCAGTTGCTGGACCATTACTTCGCTTGAATGAGGTATAAAATCCATACGGGCCAGGTAATTGTTTGTAGGGTCTCCGGGAATTTTAAACCAATTTGTTTCACCGCCTGCGGCCGGGATTACACCCACTTTTACAGAAGAAAGTTTGGTGCCTACCTTTGGATATGGCAATGGTATTGGCTTCGAGTAAATTGAATCAACATTGTTAATCAGGAAAAATGTGCCGATATTTTTTGTATCTGATTGCCAGTAGGCGATGTAGTTTCCATCAGGGCTCCAGCGAAAGCCATCCCGGCCCTCCAGTTCTTCTTCATACACCCAGTCGAAAGTGCCGTTAATAATATTTGCACCGCCATCATGCGTAAGTTGTTTGCTGATGCCGGTTGCCAGGTCTTCCACATAAATATTTTGCTTACTAACATAAGCAACCTTAGAAGCATCGGGCGAAAATTTCGCAAACATCAATGTGGTAGCTTCTATGTTTTGACCAACCTGCTGTAAGTTGCCCGTCTTAAGATTAAGCACCCAGTAATCGCCACGGGTATTGTATCGCCATACCCGCCTGGTATTTGTAAAAATTAGTAATTTTCCGTCATTATCAGACCATTCATAGTTTGAAATCTGCAAGGCATTTTTTTCATTTTTTGGAATTAATTGCTTTGCAGAAACCAGCACCTTCCGTTCATTTGTTTTAGCATCATAGCGTACAATATCTGTTCCACCAAACTCTTTATCATTTTCCAAAGTAGAATAGCCATCATTATCTTTCATCCAGCGCACTGGACCATAACCTTTTTGGTTATATGTGCTACTGGCATAAATATCTTTTAGCGTTAGCTGTTTCTGCGCGAGCACATTGTTGCTTTGTAAAAAGCCAACTCCAAAAAAAATAAGAGAAAATAAGATGCTGTTTCTATTCATTTTTTTAATTTAATAATATGATGATTTAACAATGCGGCATTATCCAAATGGCTCCGCCAGGGACTTACTTGTTTTTGAAAACCATTCAGGTCCTTCCGATGTCATGTGAACACAATCTTCCAGGCGTACTCCAAACTCGCCCGGAATAACGATCATTGGTTCTATACTAAAACACATGCCCGGTTGCAATAATCTTTTATTGCCTTTTAACGCATTGCCCCATTCGTGCCCATCCATGCCAATACCATGGCCGGTGCGGTGTGGCAGGCCCGGTAGTTTATAGCCAGGGCCAAAGCCTGCGTCAGTAATAACTTTCCTGGCGGCAGCATCCACATCTCCAAAGGGCGAGCCGTTTTTTGCAGCGGCAAAACCAGCAGCCTGGGCAGCTTTTTCAGTATTCCAAACAAATAATTGGCGGGCAGTTGGTTCCGTCCCAAATACAATTGTACGGGTAATATCAGAACTATACCCATGCACCCTGCATCCACAATCCAACAAAACTATTTGTCCCTGCTTTAATGGAGACGGCGTTTTTGTGCCATGTGGAAAAGCGGCATCTTTACCAAAAAGGCACAATGCAAAATCAGGCTCACCACCCAGTTCTGCCTGAGCTGACATAATTTTAGAAGATAGCTCCCCCTGCGCCATTCCCTCTTTTAATTGAGTAACATTATTTCGAATAGCCGTTAGCGTTATGTCACTTGCTTTTTGCATCAGGGCAATTTCTGCCGGAGATTTAATAATACGGCATTCAACGGAAACCGGGTCTCCACTTACATATTTTAAATACGGTGCTTCTTTTTGAATACCCTCTAAAATAAAATACCGAAGCCGCTCTTCAATACCAATGGTACCGCTCCTAATGCCGGCATCTTTAAAAGCACGAACGATTACTTCGTAAGGGCTTTCTTCTTCCTGCCATACATACACATCCTTGCCAATGGTTACCTGTTCTCTAAAACGGCCTTCTTCAAAGGCCGGACAAACATACCTGACACTCCCCTTTGCAGGAATGATGGCCACCATTGTACGTTCACTGGGTGACCAGCTTACACCGGTAAAGTATTCCAGTGAGGTGCCGCAATCCAGCACCAATGCCGCAATCTTATTTATTGTAAGTAACTGTTGCGCTTTATCAATTCTTGCTTCTCTTTCCGCAACTGAAATGGGCTCAGCATCGGATATAAGACTCTTTATAATTTTTTTTTCTGCAGTCATTGACTGTCCACTGAACCCTAAAAGACCAGGTGCTGTAAAAGCGAGTGCGCCCATTTTCAAGAAATCTTTTCGTTTTAAATTCATAACAATTAATTGATGATTTTTAATTTATAAGATCGTGAAATATAACTTAATTATTAAATATTATGGTTTACCCTCCTTTGTTGGTGTTCCCGTCTCGGGTCACCAACAAATAACAACAAAACCTCTTTTTGATAACCTTCCCATCCCTGACGGTTCCTTCCTTTGTTGGTGTTCCCGTCTCGGGGTCACCAACAAATAACAACCAAATAACAACAAACCTTCTTTTGTTACCCCTTCCCATCCCTGACGGGTCCTTCCTTTGTTGGTGTTCCCATCTCCTGACGTTTGAATCAATTATAAAACATTTTTTTTTCGGACCCGATGGGTCAATCAGGTTTTCATGATGAGTTTCAGTGTGTTGTTGGTGACCCGAAGCGGGATCTCGAAGATATGATAAAGACAGGGGAGGTTTGTTTATATAACCG
>JBBRON010000021.1:0-83513 GCA_038229375.1 Cytophagales bacterium
AGTTGGCTGAAATGGTGACGGTTGTTGAAGTGTCTGACAATGAAATTGCTTTGCAGTCAGAAAATGGCAATTTCAAGAACGTCCTGACTCCAGGAAGGTATGCCTACTGGAGAGGAGCAACCACTTTCACATTTGTAAAAGTCGACTTGAGCAAAATTATAATCACTGAGAACATCGACTCAACGACTATTGTAAGAAAAGAGGTTTTGCCTTACGTCAGGGTATTTGTGGTTGAGTCTTTCGAAAAGGGTATTTTGCTGATCGATGGCAAGTTCGACAAGATACTGGATACGGGTGTCTACTACTTTTGGAAAAATCCGATCGGCATTTCTGTTTTGAAAGCCGACCTGAGGCAATTGCAATTGGAAGTTTCTGGTCAGGAAATCCTGACCAATGACAAAGCCGCCTTGAGGATCAATTTCTATACCCAGTACAAAGTAGTTGATATTACCACGGCTTTGGTTGAAAACAAGGACTACGAGAAGCAATTGTATATTTTGATGCAGTTGGCTCTTAGGGAGTTTATCGGCACGTTGTCCCTGGATGAATTGTTGGAGAGGAAGGAATCAATTTCTGCCTACGTCCTGGCTACGCTGAAGGAAAAGGTCAGCAAGCTGGGTGTTGAAATCAAAGACTGCGGCGTCAGGGATATTATTTTGCCAGGAGAGGTGAAAGAAATCATGAACCAGGTGTTGATCGCTTCCAAGAAAGCCCAGGCTAACGTGATCATGAGGAGAGAAGAAACGGCTTCGACCAGAAGCTTGTTAAATACCGCCAAATTGATGGAGGATAACGAAATGTTGTTCAAGTTAAAGGAGATGGAATATGTGGAGAAGATCGCAGACAAGATCAACAGCATCTCTTTGTCCGGAGGCAACCAGATCGTGGATCAATTGAAGGACATTTTTGTTCCTAGAAAGTGAGTATAATATCCCCTTTCGACGGGAAGGGGATTTTTTATTTGACCTCATAGCTTAAAAGGAAAAGTCTACGGTAAAAGTTGATCGTTCCGTAGAGTGCAGGGATTACTCTGTTACAGCTTTGCGCAGTAATGGATAGAGTTTGCAGTTGCACCGAAATACCGCTCTAACGAAGTAAAGTAGGGAAGCGCATTTACAGCCTTGCTGCCCATAAGGGAATCCCGGTTCGAATCCGGGTGGGGTCGCTTTAAAAAATAATATATTACTGCGCAGATGGGTATGACATTTGAATTACCAAATAAAAACAATCTATAATGAGCATTACTGGAAAAGATCTTACGAATTTGGGCTTCCCCGAAGGAAAGGCATTTGGCCTCGCCCTGGAAGTCATGCAGAGAGGTTACTCACATCTTACTGAAGTTGAGCAACTAGCTTTACTTGATCAAGTAATGAAAAACCCATTGGCATTTGAAAATGATGAACACCTTCACTTAGTTGTAGGTGAATTGCTTGGACCTGTTGACAACACAATTGCATTAGTCGATCATTCGCGAGCTTACTCGATCTATGGAGCTGATGGCATAGAACAAGGTGCCTTGCGCCAGATGGAAATTGCCATGAAGCTTCCTGTCACGGTGGCCGGTGCGTTGATGCCTGATGCCCACCAGGGTTATGGTCTTCCTATTGGCGGTGTGTTGGCAACTAGAAATGCTGTGATTCCTTATGGAGTGGGTGTTGACATTGGATGTCGGATGTGCATGACACTTTACAATCTTCCTGTGAACATTCTGGATGAAAAGAAGGATGCATTGAAGAAATTACTACTCAACAACACGATGTTTGGCACGGCAACTTTCAAAAAACCAAAAGATCATGAAGTCCTTGAACGGAAGGAATTCTCTGAAATTAAGATTGTCAGGGAAATGAAAGACAGGGCGGCAAAGCAAATCGGTTCATCAGGCGGTGGAAATCACTTTGTAGAATTCGGAGTCGTAGAAGTATTGACGCCCATCAATGAATTTAATCTCGCTCCTGGGCAATACGTTGCCGTGCTTTCGCATTCCGGCTCAAGGGGGCCTTGGTGCTAATATTGCTGGGCATTATACCAAGTTGGCGATGAATGAGTGTAAACTTCCGCAGGAGGCGAAACATCTTGCATGGTTAGACCTCGACGCAGAATCCGGTCACGAATATTGGTTGGCAATGACCCTGGCCGGTGACTACGCTTCTGCATGCCATCATCAGATTCATGAGCGGATTGCTATTGGTTTAAGGGAAAATCCATTGGCGATGATTGAAAACCATCATAATTTCGCCTGGAAGGAAAAGGACGCACATGGCAACGAGATTATTGTTCATCGGAAAGGGGCAACTCCGGCGGGTGCAGGAGTGCTGGGTATTATTCCAGGTTCGATGGCTACGCCTGGATTTATTGTGCGGGGAAAAGGCCAAGCAGCTTCGATCAATTCCGCATCACACGGAGCGGGTCGACTCATGTCTCGAACAAAGGCAAAGGAGACGATTTTACCTGGACATGTGAACAAATTTCTGCAAGAAGCCGGTGTAGAGCTAATAGGATCAGGCCTTGATGAAGCACCGATGGCGTACAAGGATATCCATCAAGTGATGGAAAATCAAAAAGACCTTGTTCATGTGCTCGGGTCCTTCATGCCGAAGATTGTAAGGATGTGTGGTGACGAAAGGTTTAAGGAGGTAAATTGATTTAAACTATTGTGCTCAAGGAAACCTTGCCCTATACCAACATCGATGGGGTCATCTGTTATGACTACGGGGACCGTGAAAAGATGCTCCAGAAAATTGGCGAAACGTCTATTTTTTTGAGTGCTAAAGTTTTGGGTAACTTAGAATAATTCCCCATTTCAAAAACCTAACCAACAAATTTATGCTAGGATTCGGCACCGGATTGGTCACCGTCATTATTTTCTTTATCGTTTTTCTTTTAGTAATGCGATTACTAGGCGCGTGGATGCTCAGAATTAATGACGTTATCACCCTACTAAAAGAGATAAAAGAAGAACTGAGAAAACGATCTTAGTTGATGTCATTTTTTTAAGCCTGTGGGTGCCATGACCCCAGGCCTTTTATTTGTTTGTCTTTTGCACTTGGCACTTTTTCAAAAAATTCTATAATAGTGTCCTGTAGATTATCAGGATACTTTATCATTGGGAATAAATAGCTACAACAGATTGATTATTCAATAGATCCGTCATAGATGGTTTGATTTTTCTCAACGTGCCAATCGTTGTCATCTACGAGCTATAAGAAAGTTTTTCAAGGAAAATGTTGCACATTCAACAAACGATCTTACTTTTGTAATGCATTCACCTGATGTTTCACTAAACCGAGGGCCTGAATTATGTTTGTACTTAATAACCATATCCCCAAATAACCGCCACGGTAAGCATACTTACCTGAAGAGGGGATCTTTTTCTCAAAATAAATCTTAACATTTTAAATTTTAGAGGCACGATGTGCTGCTTCGCTTGTTTGTCATCAATTGACATTTAAGCGGCTTATTGAATTGTCCAACAAATGACAATCAGTAGCAATGGCTCATTATGCTTTACAATTATGGGCAATCATAAAATTGATTTCATGAGCACGAATAATCAACATAAAGAACTTCTAGCAAAGAGGAATAAACTACTGGATATTTCGTCGATACTTAAAGACCGGTTCATCGGACTTGAAAGTATAGTAGATGAAGTCACCTCACTCCTTATGCCCTGGTATTTATTTCCGGAAGCTCACCTCAGACCAACGGTAATTAATCTTTGGGGACTTACGGGATCTGGCAAAACTGCTCTCGTGCAAAGCTTCGTGGAATTGCTCGGGCATAAGAAGTTATACACTCACCTGGATATGGGCGAATTTGAATCTGACTCAGCCTCCTGGATTAAAAATATCCTGACGGATGATCTTGAGTATTTCCACGAAAAACAAGCAATCATTTGCCTTGACGAATTCCAGTTTGCCAAGACAATGGATGAAAAACGTGAACTTGGCAAAGATAAACTTAGAGTAGTGTGGGAGTTACTTGATTCCGGAAAGATCAATTATATCCCAGGGCACAGCACCTACTATCTCTTCCGGGCGGATGCTTGCCTGATTCGGTTGGACAATGCCATTAGAAGAGGGGTCACCCTCAGCAATGGAGAGGTCGTGACAGAGAAAGACGCGTTCATTGAACTCATGGATTCATTTTATTTTGAAGACCGCGACCGCGACAATGAACCGCTGGATCACCGCTATTTGCTTTCACGTGATTTTATTGAGGGTGTATTCTGGCTTTTTGAGGATAACACTTTCTCGCGGGATGCCATCCGTAAACGCGTCATTTCAAGTACGCTACCGGAAGTGATTGAACTTATCATGGAAGGAATGAAAACGAGAACAGCTACACGACAGCTCGATCTTTCGAGGTCTGTTATCTTTGTGCTCGGTAATTTAGACGAAGCTTATCGCATGAGTCATAGCCTCAATCCCGACATCAGCGCAGATGATTTAAATGAAGCAACTTCGAAAATTACGCTGTCTGATATCAAGAAAGCCCTGAGTAAGCGCTTCCGCAGTGAGCAAATCGCAAGGCTTGGCAACAACCATATTATTTATAAATCATTTACGAAGGCACAGTTCCGTGAGTTAATCAAACGTGAACTGAAGAGGGTGCGAGACTTTGTTATGAGTCGTTTTGATTGGAACGTGTATTTTGACGCTACAGTTATTGATATTGTGTACGCCGAGGGAGTATTCCCATCGCAGGGAACGCGGCCGGTGTTTACCACCATCAAAAACATGATTGAGTCCAGGATAGGCAGACTTGCATTAGAGGTAATTGAACAAGATGTTGTTGCTGCGAAGATTGAATGGAGTTACAAAAACGAACAATTTTATTATACGATAAAAGATGCCAATGGCGACCTAGTACATTCTTTCGCAGAGCAGGTAAAGTTCAAAACGGAGAATCTTCGGAAGTCGACTAATCCTCAAATTCAGGCGCACACTGCAGTACACGAATCGGGTCACGCTATACTGGCAGCCCTTACGTTGCGAATTGTGCCTTCGGTTGTTGTATCAAAAACGGCGTCGTGCACAGCTGAGGGGTTTTGCTGGGTGAATTTCCCCGATGGTCCCATGACGAAAGAATCCCTTACCAAGGACATCATTATAACGCTAGGAGGTTATGTTGCTGAGAAATTGATCTTTGGCGATGCATTTACTTCGTCTGGCGTTGGCTCAGATATCCAAAATGCCAGTGAGCTTGCCAACCAGGCAATAAGACAATACGCAATGGGCGCGGACCCAATCAGAATAGCAGTTAAGGTTCAGGAAAATGAAGATCTTTTCTTTCATTCCGAGGGATATTCCCAGGAAGCTTTAAGGATCATCAAAGCCTGTCAGCAACGGGCAGAAGAAATTCTTCAGCGAAATAAACTTCTTTTGTTAAAAATGGCCGACTATCTCACGTCTCATTCCCGAATGGAAGAATCACAAATTGCAGCATTCGTCAAAGAATATAGTGTCGAGAGTTGGGTGGGCGAAGAGGGGTTTATCGACAAAGCAAACTATTATCAATTCCATGATCAGATAGTAAGCCAAATCAATGAATATCAAAAAGAAGAGAGACGGCTTGAGATTATGCAGCAGAATCCATGTTCCAAAATGGTAATGGTCGACTAAGGCTTCAATCCATTTATTAATTCACCCATGGCTTCATTAGGAAAAAAGTAGCCTGATTTGTTCCTGTTCGCCCAGACCTTGGTAGTCACTGGCGCTTCGTTAAAAAAGTTGGAGATTACTCGTTCATCCCAGTGTTCGACGTGCCCAAAACGCTCACTATAATAAGGCACTACAGATACGTGCTGGTTCATTGTCCCGTTTACATTGCGATTATTATTCGTGCGGCAAAACATTAGATTGGATAGTTGTTGACGAACCAGAACTTCGTTCTCTTCACGCATGCGAAAGTCATTGCTCAACTGCGCGATCAATCGCTCGCGAAAGTAAATGCTAAAATCCAGTGTCGTCATTTTCAAAACAGCCGTCATAAGAATGCAATAACATGTTTTGTCGTTCAGGAATATCAGGCATCGCTTACCGTCAACATGGAATGAGTTTCCATTCCAGTTGCCAAGTATCGGCTCAGCATCAGGTGATTGTGATGGTTCAACTTTCCCTACAAATTTCTCGAGCTTGTTGGAGCAGTAAATGGTTGTTATTATCCCTGGCATTGTTTTTCTGTGCTCGGATTTTCGGTCCCAATTACTTTTCCCAAATCACTCAAGGTTAACCACCTTTATCACTCTCATCCCCATTGCCTTTTGCAAAGTCATCGGCTTCTTCGCTAAACTGAAATTACACTTTAGCACGAGGATAGCTGTCTTGGTCCCTTTGGGAATGACTAAGCTCACTTGCTGTGCTATGGCGTCGGGTTTAAAGGAAATGAAGGCACTCTCAGAAAACGTCTTGACCTGCAAATCCATGTCCACAAAAAGTACAATGAGCGTCTGCTCATAACCATCGGCGCGACCTTGGGTGGGGTCCCGTGTATAGGCCGAGCTTATTTGCACATTTAAGTTAGTGTCATCCTGTATCACAGTGGTCACCACGCCGATGATCCCGTTGAGTGGGTGGAAACTGTTCAAATCATGATCTTCAAGCGGACTGAAGTCCAGCTTCCCGTGTTCCTTCAGTTGCTTTTTGAATAGTGAAACAAGACGTTGCCAAAGCATGCCATCACGGAAGTCACGCCGGTACGGGTCGATCGAATCCTTAAAGACTTTGGCATAGACATTCGCCTGCTTCATCAAAGCAGATGACTCCATCATTTCTTTGCTAAGAGTGAATGATGTTCTGGCTTTCCGGATATGCTTGCCATAGGCCCGGCTGTTCACCGTCGTCACTCCCTGGAACGTCCCGTCCCACTGAAAAATACCATGCAATTTGGCCATTCAATTGAAACTGTTTATTTTAAAATACGTTCTTGAAGATAGTTAATTCTGGGCCAAGGACGTCATTTCGAGGCCTCAAATTCTCCGACGTTTGCGCGTCATTTCAGCGACATCAACGCGTTATTTCAGCGAGCTTTTCGGGACCTTAAGGCGGCCTTTACGAGACCTTAACGCGATATTCCTTTTGTATGCCTCCATTTTCCCCGTATATAACCCATTGATATTCCGCTTAGTGACTCCCCTAACACGCAAATTCGCGGCCCTTCACTATACTCCCCTCCTCCCTCCTGACTACTGTCTCCTGGCTACTGACTCCTCGCTCCTGACTACTGTCTACTAACTCCTCCCTCCTGTCTACTGCCTACTGTCTACTGGCTACTAACTCCTCTCTCCTCTTCCATCCTTAATCATTACTTTTAACCCCTATGAAAGTCGTTGTTTACAGCATCCATAAGTTTGAACGGGAATACCTTGAAAAAAATATCCTGGGCCATACACTGCTCCTTTTGGATACAAGGCTCACCCTTGAAACGGCGACTCTCGCGCAAGGGAGTCAAGCCGTTTCGATATTTGTAAATGACGATGCGTCGGCCCCAGTACTTCGGAAACTACAGGAGCTTGGCGTAAAATACCTGGCACTTCGATCTGCTGGTTACAATCATGTTGACTTAAATGAAGCCACGCGCCTTGGTATACAAATGGCACGTGTTCCTGACTACTCACCGGCTGCCATCGCTGAACACACTATTGCATTGATGCTCGCACTTAACCGCAAGCTCATAAAAGCGCATAACCGGGTTCGTGATCTCAACTTTTCACTCGATGGACTAGTGGGTTTCGACATGGCAGGAAAAACAGTTGGAATAATGGGTACTGGTAAAATCGGCGCAGTTGTAGCCCGAATTTTACATGGATTTGATTGCAAAATACTAGCGTATGACCCACTTCAAAATGAAGAATTGAAAGTAAAGTATAATGTTCAATATACTGACTATCTGACCCTCTGCGCGCAATCCGACATCATCACGTTACATTTGCCATTGACCAAACAAACGCGATACATTATTGGTAAGGATAGCATTGCTCGTATGAAGCACGGAGCGATGCTTATCAATACCAGCAGAGGTGGTTTAGTTGATACCAGGGAAGTGGTACGTGCTCTAAAGTCGGGAAAGATCGGATTCTTCGGTATGGATGTCTATGAGGAAGAAACCGGATTATTCTTCGAGGATCATTCCGATGATATCCTTCAGGATGATGTAATCGCCCGGTTGATAGGCTTTCAAAATGTGCTTATCACCAGCCACCAGGCTTTTTTAACTGATGAAGCGCTTACCAAAATAGCGCAGACCACCGGGTATAATCTGGATTGTTGGGAAAAAAATATTCCCTCCGTAAATGAATTGCGGGTCTAGTATCCGACTTCTAGGAATCCATCAACGATAAATCGTGCGCCGTTCATAAATTCTTTCCCTTGATCTCTTCCCCGCAACTTATATTGCGTTGAAGAATCCAAACCAATGAAGCTGAGACCGCTCTTTACCCTTTTCATTCTCCTTTCGTCTTTCGCCGCTTTCGCACAGCTCACCAAAGCCGAAAAAGATATCCTGAAAAACGTTGAAAAGAATTACGTTGCATCCGTCAACTTCCTTGAGAAAACGGTAAACATCAACAGCGGTACATACAACATCACTGGCGTAAGAGAAGTCGGTGTTCTTTACAGGCAATTTCTCGACGAACTTGGATTCATAACACGGTGGATTGAAATGCCTTCCGACATGAAACGCGGAGGACATCTTATCGGCGAAATCAAAGGAAAAAAAGGAAAGCGACTTTTATTGATCGGCCACATGGACACAGTCTTCGAACCCGAAAGTCCATTCCAAACATGGACGAGATCAGATTCGACAGCCTCAGGTCCGGGTTCAAATGACATGAAAGGCGGAAACATGGTCATGCTCTACGCATTGAAGGCACTGAAAGATGCTGGACTATTGGTGGACCGCCAGGTTATCGTAATCATTCACGGCGATGAAGAAAGCACCGGCAAACCCATTGACATCAGCAGAAAAGACATTGTCGAAGCAGCACAACGAAGTGACATTGCTTTGTGCTTTGAAACCGGCACGGGCTTTAACTATGCAACGGTTGCCAGGCGCGGAAGCAGTTCATGGAGCCTTACCGTTACCGGAAAGCAAGGACATTCATCCGGGATCTTTACTGAAAGAGCAGGCGCAGGCGCGATCTATGAATCATCACGCATACTCAATCGTTTCTATTCAGAACTTCAGGAGAAATATCTTACTTATAATCCAGGAATTATTTTGGGCGGGACTCAACTGACTACTGATTCTACCGGAACGGAAGGAACCGTGTCAGGCAAGACAAACATTATCTCGAATAGAGTTGTAGTCAATGGCGATCTGCGCTTTATCTCCGAAGATCAGAAGTCACGTGCGCGTGAAAAAATGAAAGCTATTGTCAGTCAGAGTTTACCAGGCACCAAAGCTGAGATCACGTTTAGCGATGGTTATCCGTCCATGCCTCCCACCGATGGAAACATGCTGGTACTGGAGAAGTTCAGTAAGACCAATGTGGACTTGGGATTGGGCGTTGTCAAGCCATTCGATCCAGGCATGCGTGGGGCCGGTGACATTTCATTCATTGCTCAATACATCGATTGCCTCGACGGGCTGGGCGCCATGGGCTCGAGTGCTCATGCTCCGGGCGAATCGATCAATCTTAAATCATTACAAAATGTAGAAAAGAGGGTGGCGATATTTGTGCATCGGCTGACCAGTGAGAAAATTACCATTCAGGCGAAGTAAATTTGAAACAATCCATCCCGAATAGAACACGGAAACACGAATCATCAACTGACAGATCCCTCAATTTTGAATACCAGCTTCCTCAACATCCCAAACGAAATCAAAAAGATCGTTCAACAACTGCAGATCCCTATCGACGGTTTGAACTTCATGCCCGGCGAGCGTCAGGCGGAATTGCGATATAAAAACAAGACGATCGGCTATATTATCTGCTTCGACGAAGGAAATGTGATGCATTATAAAACCAGCGATGCGCTCACACAAAAGCACCTAGACTGGCATTTTGTTTACAGACAGAATCAAAAAATAATTGATCAAAAAGTGTTAGAGGCGGTAGGTGATAAATCAGCAGTGATTTCACCTGCTGCATTCCGAAGACTTCAGGTGAAATCGACTACCGATTCTTCAACTCTAACGTATGAATGTAAATTTGATGGAAATGAATGGCAGGTGTCTGCCAATTAAGAGTCGGCTTTCACTTAGGCAGACTGAAATAGAAACATGTCTGCTCATCTGGCACCGATTCTGCCCAGATGCTTCCAGAATGACGATGAACAATCTTTTGCACAACCGACAAGCCAACTCCGGCGCCTTCAAATTCGTCCTGAGTGTGCAGGCGTTGAAAAACTCCGAAAATCCGGTCATGGTACTGCATATCAAAGCCTATTCCATTATCTTTCAAATAGTAAACAATATTACGACCATCATTATTACAGCCAATTTCTATAATCGACTTGGGCTTTTTCTTTGAATATTTAATGGCATTGGAAATTAAATTGATCCACACCTGCTTAATCAATGATTCATCTCCACGGGCAGGAAGTATTTCCCCTATGGTAAATACGAGCCGCCCTTCCGTATCATCTGCCCTGTATTCTTCTATTATTGTTCTAACAAGAGAATTCATATCAATTTCGGAAACAGCGATCTGCTTTCGTCCGAGATGAGAAAATGCCAGCAGATCCTCAATCAGTTTAGCCATTTTTTTTGAATTGCGAATAATAGATTCAATTATTATGTCGCCTTCTGAATCGATTTTTTCTGAAAATTTCTTTTCAAGCATCGTAGCATAAGCCCCCATCTTCCTTACGGGTGATTGCAGATCGTGTGAAACGGAATAGCAAAAAGACTCCAGTTCGTTATTAATTAAAACCAGCTCTTCTGCCCGCTTCCCTTTTTCCTCATTCTGAAATGCGAGTTCTTCATTAGCAATAACTAATTCAGCCGCTCGCTGTTCCTTTTCGTGATTCTGATAAATAAGTTCTGCGTTGGCAACCAGTAATTCAGCTGCCCTTTTACCTTTTTCTTCATTCTGAAAGGCAAGTTCATGGTTGGCGATAACTAACTCCGCTGCCCGCTTTTCCTTTTCCCCATTTTGATAAATAAGTTCTGCGTTGGCAATCAACAATTCATTCGAACGCTTTGCCTTCTCGTCGTTTTGAAACTTTAGTTCAATGTTTGCCACAACCAATTCTGCGGCGCGCTTTCCTTTTTCTGTATTCTGAAACACAAGTTCCTCATTGGCAATAACCAATTCGGCAGCACGCTTCTCCTTTTCCTTATTTTGATACACAAGCTCCTCATTGGCAACAACCAATTCCGCGGCACGCTTCTCCTTTTCCTTATGTTGGTACTCAAATTCCTTGTTGGCAACAACCAATTCCGCGGCACGTTTCTCCTTTTCCTTGTTTTGATAAATGAGCTCCTCGTTGGCAATCACCAATTCCCTGGCACACTGCTCCTTTTCTTGATATAGGTAAACAAGCTCTTTATTGGCAAGAATCAATTCTTTGGCGCGCTTTGCTTTTTCTTCGTTTTGAAACGTTAGCTCAATATTAGCCAGAACCAGCTCAGCTGCTCGCTTTCCTTTCTCCTCCTTTTGATAAGCGATTTCACAGTTGGCAACGGCCAGTTCAGCGATAAGTTTACCATTGTGTTCCATCTAAAAGGCAAGTTTTTTTGGTCATCATGAGTTCTTGAGACTCGTGTTCGATAGATGACGTATATAATCAGATCAAATGTTCGGCTATATTCCCTGCATTTCCTATTATATAGTAGTAATAAGCTGATTACTTTCAGCAGCAGCGGCGTGGCATGATTATTTAAGTTATGATTATCTCACAACTAGATATCCCGTTTTTTTCGCTGAGCCATTGCTAAGATCAACGGTGTAGTAGTAGGTGCCGGCAGACAATCTTGCGCCACTAACATTGGATTCGCCACGGAAGTTTTTTTGACTATTGTCGTAGCCTGTTATCTCATACACTTTGTCACCCCAACGATTAAATATCGTGACGATGTTGTTAGGGTACTGCTCAATATTGTCAATCCTCATAAACTCATTCTTACCATCTTCATTTGGTGATACCGCATTGTAAACTAAAATATCGCGTTCACCGGCTTCAACCGCTACCGTGAAAAAAGCAAATGTGGGTGCCTGCGCGCTCGTTACCGTTCCCGACGTCAGCGTTCCCGTTTGCCCTGATTGCCCCAAAGTTGAATAAGGCCCCGTAGCAGTAGCGCTTCCGGCAACCACTAATGAATTCACGCTGCTATTCAATGCCTCCTCACTGGCAACAGGCAACGTGATTTTACTCTTATCAAGTTTCCCCACTCCAACTACAACATGCCAGTATCGCTTGGTCGACAAACTAGAAAGCACGACATCCCCTGTGAGCGTTTCACCTGCAACGATTTCTTTTAACGTGATTGTTGCTTTTGTGGTAGTATCCGTTACGCCTGTAATCGCAACAGGAAGATACGTCGTGCCATTTCCAATTGGAAATAGGTAATCGCCGGCACCACTATGCTCAACCGGACCATTGATATGAGAAGAATTACTTCCTCCAACGATGGCGGCACCAGGGATTATAATTATTTTCGCACCGTTCCCGGAAACCAATATCCCGCTTTCAAATCTCAACTCTGATTTTATGGTAATGTTCGCAAGGAATTCCTTGATGCCTCCTCCGCTGATGGTAAGTTTTCCCATCGGTTGATCCTTATGGTTGATGGTCTGCGTCTGAGTGCTATTAAAGTTGATCTCCCCTGTCCCCGGATCGTAGGTGCCATTGTTGATCCAGGCGCCTGAAATTCTAAGAATTCCGTTATTTACCAGTGTACCGTTGTTAACAAGGCTATCAGGAACTGTAACAATGGTTTGAGGAGTAAGACTCACTATTGAACCTTTATTATAAAAACCCTGACCACTGACATCATCCATCAGCGCAAGTAGAACAATAAGACAAAACAATTGCTTCATACTTCTTTAATCTTTCCTCTTTATTCTTTAATCTTTAATCTTTCGTCTTTCATCTTTCATCTTTCATCTTTCCTCTTTATTCTTTCCTCTTTCATCTCTTCCTCGCTTCCATCCCCAACACCTTCTTAATCTTCTCCAACTCTTCCTTCATTGTATTCATTTCCTGAAGGGACGCTTCAACTTCGGCGATTTGCTTCTCCTTTGTAATGAGCTTTGATTGTAACGCTTCGATTTCCTTTTGCTGTTCTTGCACGGCCTTTACCAAGGGAGCAATGAAATCAGTATATCGAAGACCCAATGTCCTGTCGATGTCGCCACCAACCGTCAATACTGCATTTTCATTTCCCACAATTTCTTCAATCTCCTGAGCTATGAAACCCCAGTTCGAACGGCCATCACTGCTGTTCTTCATATTATAACTCACGGGCCTTAGTTTGAGGATGAAATCCAATCCATGATCAATATTCTTAATATTCAATTTTAACCTTCTGTCAGACGCAGCGGTAAAAGCAACCTGACCTTCAATAACGGAAACCGCCGCGTTTCCCAACCGTATTTTATTATTGTTATTGACAATGGCTCCAAAACCAATGGCCGTTGCATTTTCCCAATTGTTAAAAGATAGATCAGCGTTGTAGCCAATGATTGTATTTTGTCCACCGGTTGTATTGACGTTACCAGCAGCGTTTCCAATAAATACACTTTGTGTTCCTGACGTGTTGTTTTGACCAGCTTTCTCACCTATGAACGTATTGGGACCTCCTGTGGAATTCTGTCCTGCCTGCGCTCCAATAAATGTATTGCCATTAAACGTTGCTGTTGGCGCGGCCGCAAATCCAGCCCTCCAGCCCATAAGCGTATTCAAGTCGCCTACTGCTTTGTTTTGACCAGCCTGGCTTCCCATGATCACATTATAGTTTCCCGTAGTGTTAGCAAGCCCCGCTGACCAACCATAAAAGATATTATCCCCACCTGTCGACGCACCTCCTACAGGGCTACCGGCAAATAAATTTCTTGTTCCGGTGTTATTGATCAATACAGATCCACTTGGATTGGCCCATTGAGCAGTCCCTACTCCGGAAGTTGTCAATACCTGACCCACCGTTCCGACAGAAAATTTGGTAACGTTTAATGCAGCGGTAGCGGCTATGTCAGCATCGACGATTGTACCATCTACAATCTTAGAAGAAGTAATCGCATTTGCGGCAATGGTGGGATTGGGATACGTTCCTGTCAATTCTCCTCCAGCTACCCCACCGGGTACGACACCAGAGACCGTTGTATTACCTGCAGAAGTAATTCTCCCCTGTGCATCCACTGTGAAATTAGCTACTTGTGTTGCTGATCCGTATGAGCCGGGAGTGACAGCAGTATTCGCAAGGTTTAATCCGGTACCAAACGTACCCGAAATAGTTCCACCAATTGGAGACTCTGTATCGAGTACTACTCCCGCATTTAATCTATTGGTATTAATTGTACCAACAGTTGCTGCGTTATTAATTGCCGCTATAATATTTGTTCCAGCTAATGCTGAAATTGTTGGTGACGGATACGTCCCACTAAAGTCACCACTTGCTGCGCCACCGGGAGCAACTCCTGCAATGGTTGTATTACCAGCAAAGGTGAGCCTACCCTGTGCATCCACTGTAAATCCTGGTACCTGCGTCGCCGATCCATACGAACCCGGTGCCACTGCCGTATTTGCGAGGTTTATTGTACCCGCAATATTTATCGTGCCTCCCGTTAATCCCGTGCCTGCTGTGATCCCGGTTACAGTTCCGGTTGCTGATGCTGGCAAGTTCGCCCAGGCCGTGCCGCCAGCGGTCGTTGTCAACACCTGATTAAGTGTACCCGAAGAAAGCTTCGTTGCATCTACTCCAGCAGCAATTTTCGAATCATTGACAGCAAGGTTGGCTAAGTCTATTGTCGCAATCGTTCCGTCCAGAATTTTAGCGCTCGTTATCGCACTGGCATTAATTGTTGGATTGGGGTACGTTCGTGTAAGATCTCCCGCTGCTGCTCCGCCTGGAGTTACACCTGAAATGGTTGTGTTACCGGCCGCAGTAAGTCTTCCTTGTGCATCGACCGTGAACCCAGGTATCTGCGTCGCCGATCCATAGGATCCAGGAGTAACAGAAGTGCTTGCCAAATCAATTGTGCCGGTGGTTGTGATGGTACCTCCGGTCAAACCAGTTCCGGCGGTGACACCTGTTACGCCACTTGCTATCGTTACGCTTTGGGGACCTCCGCTAAGTCTGGTAATCGCTAACGCTCCTGTTGCTGCGTTATAAGAAAGTGTCTGATCATCCGTATTTGTTCCTGTAAAGGCAGCAAGGTTGATAGGCGTTGCCGATATATTATTTGTAATAGTTAATGTGCTTCCCAACAACTGAAGGTCCTGTGGAATGGCCGAAATAGTATTGCCTGCGATCGTTATTCCGCTACCAGCGCTGAGGCTGACACCTGAATCAACCGTTTTCCATTGATTAACCTGCCAGTAGTAAAATTTATTGTCATCTTTATCGAAGACCATAAGGCCATTCTCCGTTGCCGACAACGTTGACGTAAATGAACTGGCCGTTCGCTGAGCAGTGCTGAGCTTCGGAATCAATAACCCTTGGTTATTGCCTGGCGAAACAAGTTCCAGTACGGCGTTTTTGTTTGGATTAGCGGTTCCTACTCCGACAGAATTCTGTCCGTAAGTAAAGAGGGAAACGGTCAACAAAAGACCATTTACAATGGCTGCTTTCCACTTCATGTGTGATAGGGTTAGGATTTGGGAATCCTAAATTACACCCTATTTTCACGGATTCAAACAAAGATGTAATCCCGGGTAAATTTTTTTTACTCTCTTTACTTCACCACAAATACTCTGACATCAGGGACGTGCAGATTGAAAAAACCATAGCCACCCTGAATGTTGGAAGGGTAATTTAACGGCTCACTTGAAAAGTCCGAAAAACGAAACCGGTCGTTCCTCAATTTCAGGAATTTATAATAGCCTTCACTTACATTGGCCATTACAACCGCCACCGAATCGCCCTTTGAAAAGTCCTGAAACAAAGTCTTGAAGTTCTCATCGAAACGTTTTCCATCAAATGTCAGATCATCCGTCAGATGAGTAAATATTTTGGGATTAAGAAGAGATTGCACATCCTGCTTCATGGAGAATTTCTGAACGCTTACCATATAAAAGTTCTTTCCGGATGGGTCATTCAATCCGTAGTCAACCTGTAAAAGTGAATCATAGCCGGTGGAATATAATTTAATTCCAACCGAAGCAAAGGCAACCTGCTGAGGTACCAGTGCGGTAGAGGTTACCTCGCCGAATAACGGCGTAACCACGTTAAGTGTATACTCAACGCCAGTAGTCCATTGGGAATTGGCAGAGCTATATAATCCGCTTCCCCGGTTCTGAAGAGTCTCCAGATTATTACCGTAGTTAAGGGTAACGATAGCATCATTAATCACAATCTGCTGCAGCAATGTATTTATATCTGTATCTCGGCCAGCCTCGAGGGCACTGACCGTGCGGGTGACCAATACCACGAGCCCAACATTCGGAACCATCTGCGACGACACTACAATTTTTGTCACCGGCTTCGCAATGTTGTCTACCGGAAGTGGATCGGGTATGCAGCGATTCATCGATAGAATCAAACTAATTCCCACAAAATAAATTATGCTCGCTCTCATCTATTAAAACTTAAAACCATACGTCACAAACGGCAATAACCCAAAAAGCCCGGGCTGTTCATATCGGTAAGAACCATCCGGATTCTGTTGAATAGTAATCCCATACGGCATCGCCCGGTTGTACACATTATAAACACCAACAAACCATTCGCTTTGGAATCGCTTGTCGGGACGTGATTTATATTTGATTCCGAGATCCAAACGATGAGTGTCCGCCAGTTTTACAGAATTTATTGTCGCATACACGGGCACCAATTGAATTCCACCTAACGTATTGGCTGGCACAACATACCTGCCAACAATCGGTGTGAACCGCGATCCGGAAATAAATTCAAATACAGCAGAGACCGACCACCGTTTGGCAAGCTCATAGTTGATTACAACACTCCCATTGTGACGACGGTCATATCGCGAAAGAAACCACAACCCATTATTCACCTCATCATACTGTCGTTCGGATTTCGAGAGTGTATAGCTAATCCAACCGGTAAGCTTGCCCGCTTCCTTCTTCACCAATAATTCCAGACCATAGGCTTTTCCGTTTCCTTGTATTAATTGCTTTTCAAATTGTGTGTTTAAAAACAAGTTAGCGCCTTCCCGATACCCGATCAGGTTCTGCATGTTTTTATAATAACCTTCAACGCTGATAAACATATTCAGATCTGGAAGTCTTTTTTGAAGAGCTAGTGTGATCTGATCCGACGTCTGAGGGGCAATATTTTGTGTTACCGGATACCAAATATCCGTTGGGAATGCAACCGCAGCACTTGATATTCGATGCAGGTATTGAGCCATTCGGGAATAGCTTGCTTTTAACGCCGTTGTTTCGTTCAATTTGTAGCGAACAGCAATGCGAGGTTCAGGATTTGTATAAAGTTTATTTCTTACAAAAGCAGAAGAGTAACGAAAGCCGGCGCTCCAGGACCAGTTTTGTCTCCACACACCATCCGCCTGAATAAAGGCACTCGACTCGAGACTTGTCTGTGCCTGCGTCGAACTACTTTGCAATAGTTCAGCGATACTTCCTGACGTATCAATAACGTTAGGACTCACGGTATGATTTACCGACTCCACTCCTGCTGTTAATGAAATCGGACCTACGCTATCCCACTGCACTATATATTTTCCACCAAAATCTTCAATAGCCGAATGAACATACAATTTCGATTCTTCAAAACCAGTCTGTATGGTATAATTGAACCGGGTGCGATAGAGTGAAAATGAAGAGTGGAGGTTCGTGAGGATCTGGCGCTTCCACAATAAAGTTTGAGAGCTATTGGCAATGGTGAAATTGGTGGAGGCATTTCTTCTGCGAACCGTATCCTGCGATTGTCTTGCGTAGTTCAACAGGTCCTCTCCTGAATAATGTGATAGCTCGATACGATCCCGGGAGGTTGGACGGTAAATAATCTTGGCGTTTATATCATAGAAATAATAGGGCAACTCCTGATGTACCGCCTTTACTACCTGGTCAACATACGTGCGGCGCCCTGCTACCCATACATCGAGTTTATTTTTCAGAATGGGTTGCCTGATCATTAATCTCGAAGCAAGTAAACCGATACTCCCTTGCACTTCGGTGCGCTGTACCATTAACGACTTTGTGTTTACATTCAGAATAGATGAAAGCCTTCCGCCGTATTGAGCTGGGAAAGCACCACTTATATATTCAACTCCTTGTAAGATATCAGAATTGAATACCGATAGAAATCCAAACAGGTGGCCCGTATTATAAACGGGTGCTCCGTCCAACAATACGAGATTCTGGTCGGCCGCTCCTCCGCGAACAAATAAGTCCGTACTACCCTGCACACCTCTTGATACGCCGGGAAGCAATTGAATGATTTTAAGGAGATCCGCTTCACCGCCAAAAACAGGAATGGATGTGATGTCTTTTTCGCTGAGGTTAACTGTGCTCATGCGAGTAGTCTTGAATTGTTCCAGGCTCAACATTCGACTGGAAGAGATAACAATCTCATCCAACTGCTCTATTTTAGGTTCAAGAAAAAAATAGACTGTCGTATCGCTTTTAATTGGAAACGATACATTGAATCGCTTGAATCCGGTGTATGAAATTTCAATATGAACAGTACCGACAGGGTGCATTACCGAAAACTGTCCTTCACTTTCAGATATCATTACCTTGTTAAGCGAAATGATCTGGACATTTGCAGAAGCAAGTAATTGCCCTTGCGAATTCCTGACGATGCCTTGCAACTGATGTTCCTGAGCCGAGGCAGCCGAAACGGCAAAGATAAGGGATATAAAAATGGCAAGCCTCATCGGACAAAATTAGGCCTCGCTAGTCAAATTTTACTAATAAAGACTAGATGTTCAAGCGCTGAGAAAGGGATGTCAGCCGAATTGGCAAATAAACGAGCTTTTCAGGGTGACCTTTGTGTCGATCAAAAAGAATCACCCAAACCCGGAAACTATAAGGTATATTACATGGCATTCCAACACTTTCAGTTTCGAATGGCAAGATTCCGTGAAAAATGGCACTACATCAGGCGTTGTCAAGGACAGGAAAGTTTCCTTGAATCCACCTGCAAAAAAGGACACCTCTGCGCAAAGAAAAGTACCACCCAACAAGCAACCCAAGCCTTTCCCTATAGTTGGATTCGGCGCATCGGCGGGTGGAATTCAGGCTTTTATTACTGTATTGAAGCACCTTGATCCGACTCTTGGTATGGCTTACGTGCTCGTAATGCACCTTTCCCCAAATTATAAAAGTGCGCTTGCGGAGATCTTGCGCTCCAAGACCGCTATGCCAGTGCAAACGGTAAAGAATGGTATGGAGGTAAAGGCTAATAATGTTTATGTTATCCCACCAAATACATTAATGAGTCTGGTGGATGGTCATTTGAAATTGGCTTCACGCAGTCTAACTACATTAGGCAATTTTGGCATTGATTATTTTCTTACGACGTTAGCCTCGGTATATAAGAATAATGCGATCGGCGTGATCTTATCCGGAACAGCAACGGACGGCACATTGGGTTTGAAAGCGATCAAAGCTGAAGGGGGTATTGCTATTGCCCAGGATGAATCGGCCGAGTTCAATAGTATGCCACGGGCAGCCTTTGCCTCTGGAAATGTGGACTTCCGGCTTTCGCCGGAAGGAATAGCAAACGAACTGGCGCAGCTCGTAAAAATACCGTACACTATTTTACCTCCTAACAAAGTAGAGGCGAAACAAGTAAAAGATATAAGCGATCAATCTGAGGACTTAAAAAAAGTCTTGTCCATTGTTAAGAATAAAACGGGCCTGGATTTTTTCCTCCATTACAAACAAGCCAGCATCTATCGGCGTGTCATGCGAAGAATGGTTCTGAACAAAATTGAACAGCTATCGGGCTATGCAGGGCTGCTGAGGTCGAACCCTAAAGAAATAGATGCCCTCTATGCGGATTTCCTGATCAACGTTACAAAATTCTTCCGCGATCCTGAATTTTATTCTGTTCTTATCAAAGAGGTTTTTCCTTCCATCATAAAAAGAGCAAACTCTATTGAACCAATAAGAATATGGGTTGCAGGCTGCGCCACGGGAGAAGAAGCCTACTCTATTGCAATTTGCCTTGTCGATTTTCTTGTATCGAAAGAACTTACACCACCGATACAAATTTTTGCATCGGATCTGGACGCCCATGCAATAGAACAAGCACGCATAGGGATTTATTCCGCCAGCGGCGTGCAAGACATACCACCTGCTCAATTAAAAAGTTATTTTAAGAAAGTTGATGGGCATTATCAGGTCATTAAATCAATACGGGAAATTTGCATTTTCTCACAACACAATTTGCTTAAAGATCCCCCCTTTTCAAGAATGGATCTTATCAGCTGCCAGAATGTGCTGATCTATCTTGAATCCATTCCACAAACGAAAATTTTCCATACGTTCCACTATGCCCTCAAACCTAAGGGTTACCTCTTCTTAGGTAAATCTGAGACAATTGGCTCTTCAACCGATCTGTTTAACCCATTGGATAAGAAAATCCGTCTCTTTTCCAGAAAAAATATTAAGCAATCCAAGCTGGAGTTTATTGCCCACCCCGCCGACAATGGTTTTGCCAAACCACAACCCAATATTGAGCACGATCATGATATTCAAAAGGATATGTCAAGGCTCCTTTTATCGCATTACGTATATCCAAGTGTGGTCGTCAATAATGGAATGAAGATTGTTCAATTCTTCGGTGAGACGGGCCCTTATTTATCACCAATAGCAGGGAAAGCGAGTTTTAATATTCTAAAGATGGTTCGTGAGGATCTTGTGATCGACCTCGGACTATTATTGATGCAGGCAAGAAAGACAGAACAGATTGCGAAAAAAGAAGGCATAAGGATCCATAATAAAAATGTACTCCAGGAGATCACCATAGAAGTTGTACCAAAAAAAATATCGGACGACCTGTTTATGTTGGTGGTCTTTAAGGAGGAGATGTTGTTCCAGCCATTGAGTAACGGAAATCAAAACCTGAACAAAGGTCAAAAAGATAAGAGAATTCAACGCCTCGAGACGGAGCTGGTAGAATCAAGGAACATTATTAGAAGCACCAACGAAGAGTATGAAACCACGTATGAAGAACTGCAAGCCAACAGCGAAGAAATTTCATCTTCTAACGAAGAATTGCAAAGCATCAATGAAGAATTAGAAAGCTCAAAAGAGGAGTTACAATCTTCTAATGAAGAACTTTATACAACCAACGAAGAATTACAAAAGAGAAATACTGAATTGAATGAGTCACATAAAGAACTGAAGAAGGTCAATGAACAACTGGAGCAATTTGCTTTTATTTCAAGCCATGATCTTCAGGAACCTTTGAGAAAAATCCAGACATTCTCCAGTTTGCTTTTAACCAAGGAGGCCGATTTAAATGCTTTCGCCAAAAAGCAATCTGAGAAGATCAATTCATCCGCCGTGCGAATGTCAACTCTCCTCAATGATCTGCTCAGCTTTTCCATCCTTGTTGCTGATCAAAATAAGGTAATCAAGGTTGATCTCAATAAGACAATAAGAAATGTTATTCTGGATTTCGAGGAAATTATAGAAAAAAGAAAAATCGACTTTACGATTTCCGTGCTGCCTATTATTTTGGGAGAACCGATTCAAATGAATCAACTTTTCTATAATCTTATTGGAAACGCTATAAAATTTTCCGCTGACAAGCCAGCAATTTCCATTTCGTCCCGAGAGTCTACGCCTGAAGATTTTTCTCTCCATCCTGAATTAAAAAAGGACACGAGATATGATACAATCAGCGTTAAGGACAATGGGATTGGCTTTGAGCAAAAATACGCCGATAGAATTTTTACTCTTTTTCAACGCCTTCAGGACAAAGAAGATGTTGAAGGCACAGGAATCGGTTTAGCGATCTGCAAGAAAATCGTCGAAGATCATAGCGGATTCATCTTCGCTGAAGGAAAGGAAAATGTGGGAGCCACGTTCACAATATTTCTCCCAAAGCTGAATTGATTTTTTCAAACCTTTAATCAAATTTACGTCTATGAGAATATTAATGGCCGATGACGACTTTGATGACAGATATCTGGCCCGCTTTGCGTTTAAAAGTCTGGGAGTTGATCACACGCTCGACTTTGTTGTTGATGGCGTGGAGCTAATGTCGCACCTTACTTCGAAAGTCAATTCACTGGGCGAGCTTCCCGACTTAATAGTACTTGATCTGAATATGCCAAGGAAGAACGGCAGAGAGACCTTAAAAGAAATCAAGTCTCATCCACAACTCAAACATCTTGATGTCATTGTTTTTTCAACGTCAGAGGCAGAAAACGACAGGCGCGACTCGATAAATCTTGGAGCGAAAAGTTATATCGTTAAACCTATCACCCTTGAACAAATAGTGGAGGTCTTTAAAGAGCTTTCCAGTCAACCATCCTCAAAGGAAGAATCCACAGTTGCAACACCTATTTAGCCTTGTCGCGCTTCAGATCCCGGAAAAATCGTGCCCAGTTGAAAGGATTGAGAAACGGATTGGTTCGCACCTGCGACTTGTCCGTAATGGACTGATTGTACTGATCCATGTAATATCGATAGTTGAGATTGCCGTCCATCGGCGTTGTTCTCAGCATTAAAGCCATTAATTCGGCATTAAGATTCCTCTTGTCAAGTCCGTTGTCCATGGGAACATTGAGCGCAAGAATGGCCTGTTTGAATACCTCCTCTGTCGGGAATTGAAGAATGGTTACCGGTCCAAGTTCTGTATTATCCGACGTCATTTCGACCACGATCGTCATAAACTCCTGAGGATAATCAGGCACGATCATGTGCCAGCGGGTATAACCCACTGAGCTGACGACCACGCTATCTCCCACTACTACGGGCATTGAAAAAAATCCGGTGTTGTTGGAAGTCGTTCCTCTGCCTGCTTTAGGGACATAGATATGTACTCCGGGAAGGCCGCTGACACTGTCTTCGCCCAGAATTATTCCCGATAATTGAATGATTCTTTTCTTCGTCTGGGCATGGCTCGTTGAAACTGCCATTACCCCTCCCAGGGTTATCATTAACACTAACCAATAGATTCTTTTCACCTTCATTCCAGCATTGAGATCAAAGATAAGGAGAAGGTCACGATTCGCCTAACCGGTTTTACAGCAAAGGTTTTTTAGTACTTTAGTAATTGAAACGTGAGACTAAAGCATTTTAATATCGACCTGGGGGCGCAGATTTTTCTGGCTTGTTCCGATACCTCACGGCTTCGCATACTCACGCTGATCATGGGCAATGGTGAGATGTGCATCAGTGATCTGGAGCGCATCCTCGATTTCACCCAGGCCAAAACCTCCCGTCATTTGATCTACCTGAAAAATTCGGGGATTTTATCTTCCAGAAAACTCAATCAGTGGGTATTCTATCAGATCAAGGAGGAGGTATTCGATATTCTGAAACAAATGTTGGAATTTATCAGGCGTGATGCTGCACTTCAACACGACCAGATAATCTTTCAAACAATGTTTACCAACCGCGAGCTGGCGCTTAATAAACTACAAATCAAACCCCTTGGACATTTTTCCGGCAAGGGAAAGGAAGTCTGAACTTGATGAAAAAATACAATTGCCTACTCTTCGACCTTGACCATACCCTGTGGGATTATGAGGAAAATTCAAAAGAAACTCTTCGGGCACTGTTCACCAAGTATAAACTTCAGGAAAAAGGCATCCCTGATTTTCCATTTTTCTTTGAAATCTTTACACGCATCAACTTCCATCTATGGAATCTTCACGATCAGAACATGATCAGTCAGGAAGTAATCCGACTGGAAAGATTTCACAAAGTGTTTGTCGATTCAGGTATCGATGACTATCAACTGTCATTGAAATTTTCTGAGCATTACCTCCTTGAATTACCAAAAAAGAAAGCACTATTGCCTCAGGCAAAAGAAACACTTGATTACCTCAAAGAAAATTATCCGATGATTATTATTACCAATGGCTTTGATGAGATGCAGGGAACCAAGTTGTCGTCCGGCGGGATCCATCATTATTTCAAAACCATCGTGACATCGCAGCGCGCAGGAGATAAAAAACCCTCAAAAAAAATATTTGATTTTGCCCTGGAAGAAGCTGGCTTTTTACACGACGACGCTATCATGATCGGCGATAATCTTCAAACCGATATTGGCGGTGCACGAGGGGCGGGAATCGACACAGTTTATTTCAACCCAACCGGGCAGCCGCACGCAGAAAAAGTAACCTTTGAGATCCGGAGTTTACATGAATTGCGAACACTGCTATAAACGGGCACGGAAAGAGCACAAAAGGAAACACGAAGCCCAGGAGAGTTTTAATCCTTGCCTTTGCATCCTTTGCGTCGTTATTTTTGCGTCCTTTGCCTGCCTCGTCGGTTCGGGGGCGTGAAATGTTCATATAACTCAATTCATTTTATTTATGCCAAAAGGTTTTTTCGCTATTCCTCATCCCAAAAATGAACCCGTACTTTCTTATGCTCCGGGTTCGAAAGAACGAGCTGCCTTAAAAAAAGCGGTTGAAGATGCACGCAGCACGGTGCTGGATATTCCCATGTACATCGGCGCGGAAGAAGTTCGCTCTGGAACAAAAAAACCTATCTCGCCTCCTCACGATCACAAACATATCCTCGGCTATTTTCACGAAGGAGACAAAGGACATGTTGAGCAAGCAATTTCTGCTGCCATGAACGCAAAAGAGTTGTGGTCAAACCTCGGTTGGGAACATCGCGCAAGTATTTTCCTGAAAGCTGCGGATCTCCTGGCCGGACCGTACCGTTATAAAATGAATGCGGCCACGATGCTGGGGCAATCCAAGAACGCTTATCAGGCCGAAATTGATTCTGCGTGCGAGCTAATCGACTTCCTGCGATTCAATGTTTATTTTTTGAGTGAGATTTACCGTGATCAGCCGGAATCAGGTCCGGGAGTATGGAATCGACTTGAATACCGACCGCTTGAAGGATTCACATTTGCACTAACACCGTTCAATTTTACTGCTATTGCTGGTAATTTACCTACGAGCATGGCTATGATGGGAAACACCGTTGTATGGAAACCTGCCAACACTCAGATCTATTCTGCCAATGTGATCATGCAGATATTAAAAGAAGCTGGCTTGCCTGACGGCGTGATTAATCTGGTGTATGTGAGTGGACCGAACGCCGGCGAAGTTATTTTCAATCACCGCGACTTCGGTGGAATTCAGTTTACTGGCAGTACCGGCGTGTTTCAGAATATGTGGAAAACCATTGGCGCCAATATCCATAAATACAAATCCTATCCGCGTATTGTGGGTGAAACCGGCGGCAAAGATTTTATCGTGGCCCACAAGAGCGCTAATGCAAAAGAAATTTCAACGGCTATCGCACGCGGTGCTTTTGAATTTCAGGGGCAGAAGTGTTCGGCGGCCTCGCGTTGCTACATTCCTTCCAACCTTTGGGAAGACGTCAAGAAATATTCACTGGAGGATCTCAAGAGTTTCAAGATGGGTGGTCCCGAAGATTTCGGCAACTTCATCAATGCCGTCATTGACGAAAAGGGATTTGACTCCATTACAAAATATATTGAACAGGCGAGAACAAATCCTATGAATGAAATCATCGCTGGGGGAAAATATGACAAGTCAAAAGGTTATTTCATAGAGCCTACTGTGATTTTAACAAAGGACCCTTCTTCGCTTACCATGTGTGAAGAAATTTTTGGTCCGGTGATTACAATTTATGTTTATCACGAGGAGAATTTTGAGCAAACACTGGAACTGGTGGATCAAACCTCTCCTTATGCATTGACCGGCTCTATTCTTGCAAAAGATCGTTATGCTATTGAGCTTGCTACAAAGAAGCTCGTGAATTCGGCGGGCAATTTTTATATAAATGACAAACCAACCGGCGCGGTGGTAGGTCAACAGCCTTTTGGCGGCGCGCGTGGCTCCGGCACCAATGATAAGGCAGGTGCGAAAGTTAACCTGTTGCGTTGGGTTTCTATGAGAACGATCAAAGAGACATTTGTCACACCGACCGACTATCGCTACCCATTTTTAGACAAAGAATAACTACCGATTTACCTTTTACTGATCACCGATTACCCGACTACCATTTACAGATCACCGATTACCTCTTACCGAACACCGATTACCAAATAACGATGCTGCCCACAAAGTGAACCAACTGAAAATCTAGCTTCCAATGAATTTGAAATCCATCTTTGTCCCTGTTTTGTTTGTCTTCTCTGCTTGTAGCTCCACGTCTATCGTCAGCAGTTGGAAGGATCCAAATGCATCTGTCAATCCCGAACAATTAAATAAGGTTATGGTAGTTGCTCTTATTAAATCCGAAGGAATGAGAAGAGTCGCAGAAGACAAAATGGCCACGTTTAACAAAGCATTCCAGGTGTCATACAATGAGTTCAGTAGCAAGGAGATAATGGACAATGAAGAACGATGCAGGGCTATTCTGAAAGATCAGGGGTTCGATGGAATCATAACTTTACGAGTTACTGGCGCGCAAAAAGAACGTACGTACGTTCCTTCCCCCGCTGCCACCGGCGGTGGATATTGGGCCTATCACGGTCAGTATTATCCAGGTTTTTATCAGGCCGGATATTATCAGGAGGACATGAAATATGTTATCGAAACGCACGTGTTCTCCCTCAAGCAGAACAAATTATTATGGGCCGGCATCACGTCAACCGTCAGCGAAGGCGCGATTGACGAGCAAACCGTCGCAGATGTAATGCATGAAGTGAGGAAACAGATGGTAAAAGATAAGTTCATTCCAGCGATGTAGCACGCAGCTTCGCTAAACCCCGACTTCTCTCGGGGGCTCACGAAACGCGCGCCGATGAAATGCAGGCAAACTTTCATCCTGCCGCCTGATCTATACTCAAGACTCGGACTTTCTATACCATTCAACCTTTCTCGAAAAATACATCAGCGCCCCAACAATCAGGAACAGTCCGATACTTCCCAGCAATAGTGAGAAATCCTGCTGCAGTATGATGATGAAGATAAAACTGTAGAATACTACCAGTAGCGACGTAAATAATACAATCAATCCCTGATTTTTCAGGAACGATGCAGAATAGAAGCTGATAAGTCCGACGGTGCAAAGCGTAGCAATCCAGTACGCCCCATTATAACCCACCTGTTCCGAAAAGCTCAACAGCAACGTGTAATAAATAATAAGTGCGACTCCGATCAGAATATACTGAAATGGATGTATCCGGATCTTTTTGGTGATCTCCACAAGAAACAGTGCAACAAACGTCAGAATGATAATCAACAGTCCATACTTGGCGGTGCGAATACTTTTTTGATATTGATCCACAGGTACCAAAAGATTCACCCCAAACTCAGACCCGCTTAGTTGTCCATCATTGCGTGTCCATTGTTGTGAGAAAGGCCTGTTGTAATGGAGTACTTTCCAATCGGCTGTAAAGCCCGTTTCATTTATCTCCCGATTTGCCGGCAGAAATTCGCCTTCAAAGCTTGGACTTTCCCATGGACTTTTAAGTTTCACCGTTGTGGTTTTCCCCGTTGGCAGAAAATCAAGTCGTTGACTTCCTTTCAAAATCAGATTAACGGAAGTCGTTCCATTAAAATCTTCGGCTGATTCCCATCCTAGCCTGGCAATAATTCCACTGGCATAACCTGCCGGGGATCCGTCTGCAGAAGCTTTAGCGTACTGATCGTATTCGGCGCCCGCTGATCTCTTAACCGTCACGCCAAGGTTACTCGAAGGTTCCGTTGCTTTTTCCTTGTTGCCAACCAGAAATCCCGGATTGTCGCTTATTCCGCGAAGGTCAGAAATAGAGAAGATCATAAACGCATCCTTCCACAGCACCTTGTCGGCTTCGATCTGGAGAGCAGCGAAGTCAGGCCGTGTAAAGTCGGCATTGATAGCCAGTTTCGATGAGTAGACCACTACATCGAATATGCCGCGATGGAGCACTTCGGGGTTAACGTCGCCTGTGATATTCAACGTTTGTGGCAGGAAGTAATACTTCTCAACGAAATCCTGGATCTCCACTCCTTCCTTCCCGTGATCGATACGGCGTTGAACTTTGTAGGGAATAACCAAAATCGGGCCAGATAATGTTTGACTACCCGACCACTTGGACGACACTTCGTTTACTGCTTCATCAGAACGAGACTGACGCTCCTGCATCAGGTCACTGATCCAGACAGAGGGAATAAGCAAGATCACGACAAGAAATCCAATGGATGCAAGCTTGACGGTGATTGACTCTTCAATCCATTGATTGAATCGGTCGAACAGATTTTGCGATGGGAGTTGTGGGATTGTTTCCATAATTTGAATTTGTGGGTTATTGTAAAATAGTTTGCTGAATTGTTGTATCAGTTTCATTACTGTTGCGTGGGTGTCGGGCAGGATTTACTTTCGCCAAGACCGACTCCAGGAGCGGGAGCATTTTATTAAGTCCTTTCGTTTTGATCAGGAAATTCCAAACGGCCTCAAATTTTTTCCATCCGCCAGTGTACATGAAGTGTTTGACCACATGTTTTAAGGAATCATGCTTGGAACTCGCTTTGAAAATATTTGGCCAGCGATAGAATTCGTTGTAGGCCCAGTGATATCCTTCCTCCAGCTCAGTCGCCGACAGGTTTTTTGTTTTGTAGACTACATGGCGGGTGTCGTACAGATCCCAGTTGTAGGTCTCAATGCGATTCTCGCGCTGCATTTGCTGATAGAGTCCTGTTCCGGGATACGGAGTAAGTATATGATACGTCGAAGTGGTAATGGCGTTCTCGACACCCCATTCGACTGTTCGTTTAAAGACATCTTTATCATCTTCATCAAGACCGAAAACAAAACTTCCATTGATCATGATCCCAAGGTCATGAAGGCGTCTTACTGCTTGTCCATAATCCTTCTGAAGATTCTGTTTTTTATTGCTTTGCTTCAGATTCTGACTGGAGAAGGTTTCAAATCCGACAAACAGACTGCGCATTCCTGCCTTGGCTGCTTTTTCTATCAGGTCACCGCGAAGAATTGAATCTACGGTAGCGGCAGATTGAAACACGCGGTTCATACCTGTCATTCCTTCAAAGAGTGCTGACGCAAACCGGACATTGCCCAACAGGTGGTCGTCAAGAAAATATAAATGCCTTCCCGGCAACCTTTCAATCTCCGCGAGTGCATCATCCACCGCCTGCGTGTAAAAAGATTTCCCTCCCTCAAAAAAGGCATCTTTATAACAGAAGTTGCAGTGATGAGGACATCCCCGCGTCACTACAATTGAATTAGGAACCAGATAGAGATGTCTTTTGATCAGGTCACGACGTATGGGAGGTATGTGTTCCAATGTTCGCAAAGTGGAAGTGTATCTTTTTTTTGGGTTACCCGATTTCAGGTCTTTTAAAAATTGTGGAAAAGTGTCCTCACCCGGCCCCAGGAAAATAGAATCAGCATGTACCTGTGCTTCTTCCGGAAGGGAAGTCACATGCAATCCGCCGAGAATTACATAGGCACCTTTTGAACGATAATGATCGGCAATAGCGTAGGCACGATATGCATTGGTGATGTATACCTGAATGATAACGAGATCGGGACAATCATCTAAGCCGAGTTGTTCAACATGCTGGTCTTGTAGATCAATTTGATCGTCCGGTGACAAATACGCGGCAAGCGTCGCCAGGCCAAGCGGTGGAAACAACGAGTATTTTATTGGTCGCCAGAAGGGACTTTCGGCTTCCGCCAGCGCAGGAAGGATCATTTTTACTTTCATCTTATTTATCTAAAAGTACTTTTGTTTTGAAAGTATATGGGTAAAAAAATTATCGTTTCTGTTGTTTAATCAACGCCTCCAGAGCATCAAGGTGCTTTCTAAAGACTGTACGTCCTCGATCTGTGATCTTATATTGTGTGTTGGGCTTGCGGTCCACGAATGATTTTATCACCGTGATATATTTCTCTTTTTCCAGCGCCTTGATATGGGAGGCCATGCCGCCATCGGTTACGCCGAGCACCTCCTTGAGGGAATTAAAATCATAGGTCTCATTGGCGATCAGCACAGACATGATTTGCAACCGCACACGATGCTCCAGTACTCTATCAAGATTTTCAAACGGATTTTTCAACGCTCGTATTTGTTATACAAGATAGCACCGTAAAGAATGTGAAGCACACCAAAGCCAAGTGCCCAAAAAATCAAACCAAAACCTGGAAGTAATGCTGATAGTAATCCAATCCCAATTTCACAAAAGCCCAGATAGCGAACTTCATCGTAGGTATTGGCGCTGCCGTGAATAAGTGCGAGACCATAAAAAACAAGACTCGCGGGAGCGGCAAGTCCAAAGTGACCCGTGTAAAGAATGATTAAGATAAAAATACCACCCGTAACCAGTGGGATCGCCAGATTGATAAACAGTTGACGACTGGTAGAGTTCCACAAGGTGACACCTGCCTTCTTCGCTTTGCGACTGCTTAACACGAGGCCCGTGAATATTGACGCCACTAATACAACGGAGGCAATGGCTATCAATTTCCAAAGTGTGCCATCGTCGGTGATGGAGTAGATTCTGAAGTCAAACGGCGAAATCGGATAATGAACTACAAAATAGGCAGCTGCGGCTCCAGCCAATGCATAAACCCCTGCTAGTATCCCTGACATTCCGCTCAGCGAAATAAATTTGCCCGAGCGTTCCATTACAGACCGGATCGATGCCAGGTCTTTTTCGTATTCATGAATTTCTTTCATATTTGAAAGTACTTTGGATTGCAAAGTAAACAAACGGAAATCATTTAACAAAGTTTTACAGCCCCATACTGAAACAAATTTTTTATCGTCAGCCGCGAGTCACAAACTACCTGCCCCCGCCCCGTTTTGCATACCCCTGCCGCCTGAGCCATTCAACACTCAGTCCCGGCCAGCTATTCAGCACCGCATCATTAGGCGCCATACCATATCCATGACCGCCATGATCATACACATGAATAGAGCCTGGAACCCCGTTCTTGCGAAGGGCTTCATAAAACATGATCCCATTCTCAACCGGCACAACATTATCATCGGTTGAAAACACGATAAACGTAGGTGGCGTTTGAGGCGTGACACGTGTATCGGTCGACAACGAATCCAGTAAACTGAGTTCAGGATTTTTACCGACAAGATTCTCCACGCTGCCGCGATGAGCATATTTGGTCGACATGGAAATAACAGGGTAAATCAACAACATAAACGCAGGCCGCGTGCTAAATCTTTCCAGCGCAACCCCCGACTTTCTATTCGCAGGTTTGATCATTGTTCCAAGCGTTGACGCCAGGTGACCACCTGCCGAAAACCCAATCACCCCAACCTTTTCGGGATCCAACTTCCATTCTTTGGATCGTGATTTAATAATACGCATAGCCGTGGTGACATCGTTATACTGAGCCGGGTAGCGATGACCCTGCTGAGCAAAATTGTTTAGCCGATAATGAAGGACGAACGCATCGAACCCGCGATCATTAAAATACTTCGCGATGTCACTGCCTTCATGCTTGTCGGCAAGATGACCGTAACCTCCACCCGGACAAATCAAAATCGACGACCCGTTAGCAGAATCAGGCGACGCTTTATAATAACTAAAATAGGGAGGCTCCTTATCCAATTCAAAACCGTCCCTGGTAACTTTCTCAGTAGGAGAATATAGAAATATTTTTTCCTGCGCGGACATACTAAACGTGTAAAAAGTAAATAGCAAAGCAATCAAATTTCTCATAGCTTTTTCAGTTATCTATTTCTCTATATGTTTTAAAAATTTTTAAGATAAACCGTGTTCTCAATTTCAAATCATCAACTTATTTGATATCAACCACATTCTCCCCGGCATGCCAAATGCATCGTTCTCATTTCCCTGAACTACGTTACCGGGCGTGTAGGTCACTTTGAAGTCGTCGAATTCAACATAATTATTACTCTGATCTTCATAGCGTGGCCGTTGCGAAGCCTGCTGCATGCGTTGTAAAATAAACAAAAAATAACCTTTGTTACGGCTGCATTTAACTCCAATAAACCGCTTATTGGAAAAATGAAACTTGTAACCCTCGTTTTCCTGATCTTTGTTTAAGGCTATCTGGTATATGGTCAGAGTGAGAACGATTACAAATCCGCCTTCGAACTGAAACTATCCTCCGAGTGAGTCGGGTTTGCAAAACCCGACTAACAACCCACGCGACCAATTTCTCAAATCGCCTTGAAGGCGAGACCAGAATTTGTCCGAAGGAATTAATACATTAAAACAGGGAAAAAACGGGTATGAAAGAGGGATTGGCGCATGGAGAAAGTTAACAAAGGACAGGGTTGTATTGAGTGTTCCCGCAGGTTTTTTGACCCAATTCCTACACAAAGCAAAACGAAAAAATCTTCGAGTTTGAACAAAGGGCGCCAATTGTATTGCCTGCCCTATTTCTCCTTAAAAAATAAAGGCAGCCACATTGCTGTAACTGCCTCATTAGTAAGCTCTTCCTCTTGGACTTGAACCAAGGACCCTCTGATTAACAGTCAGATGCTCTAACCAGCTGAGCTAAGGAAGAATTTCCGCCTCAAATTTAGTCATTCACCTTGAATTTGGGAGTGCAATATTAAGTGATTGTTCGTAAAAAGTCCAAAAGGGGATCGAGATTTCTGGGATTCTCAATGCCAGGGACCTAATCAGATAATTATGCTCTCAGCGTGCCAAAAGGATGATTTAGAATTTGGGGATAAAGAACCTTTTGAAGGTGATGCACAAAACGAAGCTCCTTACTGCGGATCATAGGTTTGGAGTAATGATAACAGGTGCTCGAAATGTTACGGCAGATTATCTTATGTGCCGATAAAGAAGTCGGCGAAGAGATCAAGTGGATCGCTCCGGGTTTTTTCTATTCCGGAAACATAAAGCCGTTTGACCCCAAAGAATACAAGCGATACCTTGTCGTTTCCAACATGTTCAAAAAAGACCGCATCAGGCTTGTCGTCCTAAGTGGGGCAAAAGTGATGATACATCCGGTCTGCTGGCGACTACGCCGATGGGCGGCGACTGGCCATGTTTCATTCCCTGGAGGATGTAAAACAAAAAGAAGCTGTGTTGAAAAAGATAATCAAGAAATGGCTCAAATTGCTGAATAAATAGTAACATAGCTGCAACCTGTAACCCCTGTCACCTTGGCAAAGAAAACCCACTCTCTGACACTCAACGGCGTGCCGGTTACACCCTTATATTACTACTTCGACAACTGGACCGCCAATCAAACCAATGAAATTCATCGCGGTGATTGCAATGAATGCAAATTCGGCCTGATGAAAAAAGGGAAACAGGTTGAAGGCGAAAAAGGCGTTTGGGTGGGGCCGTTTAATACAATTGATCTGGCAAGGGACTATGTGAAAAAGTTATTGAAGCCGAAGGCAGAGGTGCATGAATGTTGTAAATGAGCCGCCTGCTCGAAACGATAAGCAAAAGATCTGACGTTAATCCCAGAAAATGTCCGCCGTCCCCGCTTCACTTTATTCCGGTCTGGCTAAAAAGCTGTAGCTGGAATTCGTGAGTAGTCTCAATATTAATTCAACCTTTTTTTCGTTGTTTGCATCTATAGGCCATGCTATTCGTGATACACTCATCCCTTGATTTAAACCGACGTGCGCACGCGAGGAAATTAGCACCTTCACTCATTTCCGCAACGATACTCTTTTTTCTATCAGCAACCTCTGCCGTCGCTCAGGATTCTGCGTTCGTTCGGGAGACCTGTCAAAAAATTCAAGCACTTCAGAATAAGAAAGACCTGGCTGCCCAAACGAAAATAATTGAAGAACAAAATTTCAAATTCGAATCCACTATCGCCAAACTGCCAAAGGACATACAGGTGCAGGAGACCTTTCGTTTTCAATACAAGCTCAACCGCCAATTGAAAAAAAGCTGTCCGGGATTCGCAATCGAACGTGTACAAATAAAAGGACAGGCTGTTATCGACCTGGAAGAGAAATTTTCAAAAGGTGAGGTCGACTCATTAAAAAGAATGATTGCAAGAATTCAAAAAGAAAAAGGCATGCATATCTATATCGTTACAATTGACGACCTGTATCCCGACACCTCCATTGAATATTTTTCAAACCGCAACCGAGAATTCTGGGGCAACGAATATTCCTTTGAAAAGGGCACGGTTATGATGGCTTATTCTTTTACCCGCCGTGAGCTACGAATATCAACTGGAATCAAATCAATGGAATATCTTACGGATGAAGAATGTAAGGAGACTATTGATTTTATCACTTCTTTCTTCAAAAGGGGTGAGTTCTTCACCGGTGTAGTGGCGGGGTTATATAATTTGAAGGAGAAGATCTGAGTTTTAACCAGGGCATTAACGTACCAAGCGACGTATAATGCCGATTTACAGCTCATTCCGTCCTAGTGGCCAATGAGCAGGCCAAAAGATAAAACCACAAAAATTTACTCGCGTTCTAAAAGGTATGGAAGTAATATTTTCCGCCGCATGTGGGTTCTCCAACCCATGCTAAATCATTTCCCACGATAACTCTTTCCTAACTTAGCAATTGAAGCGCTAACGCAGCTGATTTTATAAATCTCCAGGGGGAAGAAGAGGAAAAAATGAAGAAAGCAGTGATCGATCACTTCCTTTCAGGCTATTCCAGAATACTCCAGGATGCAGAGTTGAAAGCCTCCATATCAAATGGAGAGGAAATTCCATCAATCGACGTTGTTAAAATAACAGAAGACCCAGGCGCCGAAGGTTCCTTTAATTTTAATGCAGACTTTAAATTGAAAAATTATAAGGTGGCATTTCTTGGTACAACTAATAAAAACCAGGTTATAACCAACGAGGTGATGTCGGGGAAACGAAGTATTCGCCAGGATACCATCCATAGTCGTACTTTTGTCTTTCCCGATCACCCATGCAGGAACAGCACCCCACATCAAACCCCTACTTTCCCGATGTAGCGTTGTTTCTGATCCTTATTCCGTTTATAAGCGCCGTTAACTATTACCTGACCTACTCTGGGGTCACTCTAAGCTGGTTTTTACTCCTCACGTTTTCAATCGACACAGCCGAGGGCTATCTCGCCTGGTGGGCCGTTCGCACGTTCATCATTTTCCTCGATAAGAAGATGCCCTACGAAAAAGGGTTTCTTCCAAGAATCATCATTCAACTGATCGCCACCATCGTAATTGGGCTGCTGATCATCGGGCTCCTCACCGAACTTGTAAGCCTGATCGCAAAAGGGCAACCGGCACCACTCAGCTTTTATACCGTGGACCTGGTCATCATCAGCATCTGGTTTTTCGTGATCAACGGCATATATTCGGGCCTCCACTATTATAACCTTTGGAAGAATTCTGAAGAGAAGCGTTTAGAAGAGAGTCGGGCAAAATCAGAAGGCCTCCTCGTGCGTCATGGCAAGCAGGATATCCGCCTGGATTTTGAAGACGTTGCTGGCTTCTATGTGGATGGAGATTATGCCGTTGCATGTAGCATTACAGGTAAAAAATACTACATGGGCCAGTCACTTGACAAGCTCGAAAAGTCCCTTCCTGTTTCATTTTTCTTCCGGCTCAACCGCCAGTTCATTCTCCACCGTCAGGCAATCTCGGGTTTCACGAGGGCGGAAAATGGAAAATTGATGGTAATGTCAAGCAAAACCGATTGCTTCCCATCCGAAATCTTAATCAGCAGGATCAAAGCGCCTGCGTTTAAAGCCTGGTTCCGGCCTGACGCGTGACATTTCAACTGGGAATTAGCTACACTTCGCCAGAAAAGGCCTGAAAGTAATGTTCCAATCCTACCAATGCCCGTAAAATTGCAGGAAATACATCATACTAATGAGAACAAATTTTTTTATGCTGATGGCACTTTGCCACCTCACTTTCCCGGTGCTGGCACAATCCGATGCCCACGATTACACGAATTTTCCGCTTGTAGTTTCCATTCAGTTTCACTGTTTGTCACTGCCGTTCCGCGATCTCAAATCAAACTTTTCCAACATTGGAATTGGCCTGGGAACGGAGGTAAGCTACAATGGAAAGCAAAACTTCGTGCAGCAGTTAAGCATGGTTTGGTATCACAACAAGGCCGTCGGTAACGGCTTGTTCTTTTATAGTCAGGCTGCCTGGCGACCAACTATTGCATCGGACTTCTATTCGGAAGTAAAAGCCGGAGCCGGCTATCTTATTTCGTTCCGACCAGCTATCTCCTATAAACAAGTCAATGGCAACTGGGTATCGGCAGGCCACCACCCCAAAGGAATGCTTACGCTACCCGTTGGTATTTCTGTAGGCAACAACGTCTACACATCCGGCGCAAATTACTCTCCTTTTGTAAGCTACCAGTTGCTCATTACAACAGGTTATAATAAAAGCGTGCCCATCGTTCCCGAAACACTCTTACAGATTGGCACAAGAATCCACACCAAATAATTCCAACAACGAAACATTACGTGCGATGAAAAAAAATATTCTAAAAAAGATTGCTGTCATATTTTTGCTCTGCTCTGTTGTAGTCCTCAATTGCTTCGGACAGGAAACAATAAACAGGAGTTACTCGAAGGCAGCGATTATTGAGGGTGCTTTACAACAACTTGCTAATGAAGGCGTACCGGGCGCAGCGATTGCAGTGTATTCGCGCGAGGGATGGTGGACAACTTCGGCAGGCCTTTCACGAATTGAAGACAAAACACCTATGCAAATGAATCATCTTCAATACCTGCAAAGTGCTTCAAAAACGTTTATGGCTGTAGGTATCCTGAAATTATACGAACAAGGCAAAATAGACCTGGAGGCTCCGATGACAAAGTATCTTCCTGAAAAATTGAGTCAATATATTCCAGGAGCAGAAAAAATCACCGTGCACATGCTGATGAATCACACGTCCGGTATTCGCGAATATAATTCCGAGCCAGCATATGTCACCCAATTATTGCAACACCCAGACTACCCGTTTACACCTGAAGAATATCTGAAATATATTGGCGGCAAGCCAATGAACTTTGCACCGGGAAGCAAGTATTCCTATCGCAATACAAATTATCTGATCCTTGCACTGATGGCGGATGCTATTACCGGAGATCACAGGAAATTTTTGTCCGAGACAATCATGAAGCCTTTGGGCCTCACCGATACATACTACCAAGGTGATCCGGGATATTTGAATTATCCCAATCTTGTTAATTCATATTGGGACCGTCACAGCGATGGTGTACTTGAAAATGCCACGGTTCTGCAGCGCAACAACGTGGCAGCCCTGATCGGTGATGACGGAGTAGTGGCGACACCTGTAGATGCCGTTAAATTCTTAAGAGGATTACTGGAAGGCAAACTATTAAAGCCTGCTACCATGGAGCTGATGAAGACCTGGGCAATGGACAGCAAAGGAAATCCAACCTACGGACTTGGCCTGGACTATACAAAATTTGGCGAACATGTCGCTTATGGTCATAGCGGTGGCGGTCTCGGCGCCGGGTGTCAACTCTATTATATTGTCGATGCGGAGGTTTATTTTTTCGTTGGAATCAACCTTGGCACTGTCACTGACAGCCCGCTGCATGAAGGCGTTTCAAAAACTCTGGATGAGATACATAAAGCTCTTTCAGATGGTGTGACAAAGCAATGAGTTACTTTCGATCGCAAAGAAATCCTCCGTCAGCGCTTTCCCTCGTAAAGTTTTTCAAGCGCCAGCTATTGGATTGTCATCAACTATTGACGTCAGTGATGTTCACCTTAAAAGTTTGCTATATTAGTTTATGTGAACTGGAAAAAAATCAATCTATACCTTCTCCTTGCCTTTTCAATCAGTTGGTCAGCAGCATTAATCATGAAGCTAAGTCATGTTGAATATGGTGGGATCCTTTCCACTGTAATTATCGGCGGGCTCTATATGCCTGGGCCCGCCCTTGCCGCTTTTATTGTACAAAAATTGATTTGTAAGGAAAAATTCAAGACCTACGGATGGACATTTAATGCCGGCCGATGGAATTGGATATTTTATACAATTTTGATTTTCCTGACACTGATCCTGCTGACCTTCCTTGTTATTTTTATGTTGGGGAACACAGGATTTGTTCCACAATTCGGTGAGATCTCTTTTGTACCGGAGGACTTCAATAATAATCTGAAAGCACTACTCCTGAGTAAGAATGTTCCAACAGAAAAAATAAAACTATTTAATTTATCACCGCTACTGATTCTTGGACTAGCGCTGGTGCAAGGCACAATAGCTGGCATTACGTTCAACGTCCCTTTCATGTTTGGCGAAGAATTTGGCTGGAGAGGGCTTTTGCTTCGAGAGACTCAATCCATGGGTTTTACGAAGGCCAACCTTTTCATTGGCATAGTCTGGGGCCTTTGGCACCTCCCGATTATCTTAATGGGGCACAATTATCCACACTATCCTTATTTTGGAATTGTTATGATGTGCGTGTTTACCACTTCTCTGACCCCTCTCTTCGGATATGTCCGGCTAAAAACTCAGACTATACTTGGACCCTGTATGCTGCATGGAATGATCAATGCCACAGGAGCGATTTATGCGCTATACATTGTCAATGGCAACGAATTGTACAGCTCGATTGCGGGGTGGGCCGGAATCATTGCAGCTGTCGTTCTGTCTGCGAGTATTTATGTGTTTGATAAACCCTTTGTTAATAATTATTCCGTCGCGGATTGATTCGTCGCCGAACGTTTTCACGATTTTGGTAACGTGAAAGAAAACGTCGATCCTACCCCTGGAACACTCTCAACCCACATTCTTCCACCATTCTTTTCAACAAACTCCTTGCACAGAATGAGCCCGAGTCCGGTACCCTTTTCACCCGATGTGCCGTAGGTCGAAAATCCCTGCTGACTGAATATTTTAGGAAAATCCTCATCAGAAATTCCTGTTCCGGTGTCGGTTACGCTGATTTTCACATCACTATTCTGCAATATCGCCGCTAACGTGATCGTATCTGCTTTACGACAGAATTTAATAGCGTTGGCAATGAGGTTTCTCAACACCGTCTTTATCATATCCATGTCGGCGAAAAAATGAAGTTGCTCATCCTCAACTTTTATCTGAAAGTTGATGCCTTTATCCTTTGCACTTTGTGAAAAGCGGTCTACCTTCTTTTGAAACAGCGGCAAAATTTCCACACTCACAGGCTTCATTTCAATGATATCCATCTGATTACGCGACCAGTGCAGCAACTCCTCGGTGATATCCGACGCGTGTTGAAGGCGTTTGGTCAGGTCCGGGATAAGCTTTACAAATTCATCTCCCGATAGCTGATTATTTTCGAGGAGGGCAAAGAGCCCTTTCAATGAAAGCAGCGGGCTGCGTAAATCATGCGAGACGATGGAGAATATTTTTTCATTCGCCTTATTTGTCATCGTAAGCATTTCCGCCTGCACTTCGATTTTACTTTTGCTCGCATTCAGATCACTATTAGTGATCTCTAACTTGTGGTAGGCTTGCTGAAGCCTTCTTCGATTAAGAAAAATAATAAACGCAAGGGTGCCTACTAGCAACAAACTGCCAACCATGAGGATTGTAATCCTTTGCTGCTTCGCCCTTTCAAGGTGTGCTATTTCCAGTTCCTTTTGCTTTTCCGTCAGCGCAATGCTGGCCTGCAAAGTCGAGATCGCTTTCGTTTTTTCAATTCCAAAAATGCTGTCGCTTAGTTGTTTGTGCAATTGGAAATAGTCTAATGCCTTTTCGTAATCCTTTTTTTCCTGATAGGCGAGAAATAATACATGACTTGCCTCCTGTGCATCAATTGCAATTTTTATTTCCTCCGCTCTTTTCAACGCTTGCTCTCCATAGGCGATACACTGCACATACTCCTTTAGGGCAAGGTGCGTTAGGGATATCCCAATCAACGAAGAAATCAAGGTAGATTGATCATTTACATCCAATTGAATCACCATTCCCTGATTCAAAAATTTCAAGGCTCGTGAATAGTCCTTCTGCGCGTAGTACACATAACCAATGTCTGTAAAGCTTTGGCCGATGCCCATTCTAATTTTAGCATCCTGAAACGTCTTTAAACCTCTCTGATAGTATTCCAATGCGAGAGTAAGGTTACCGAGACCTTCATGATCAAGTCCAATATTATTAAGAGCAAGTCCAATCCCCTCCGGATTGTTTAAAGCCTGATGCACCTCGAGGGCGCGAATAGCATACTCCATGGCAGTATGAAAATCCTTCTGGTAATAGTAGACCAGGCCAATGTTATTGAGGATAAATCCCATTCCAATTTTATCATTGATTTTTGTAAAGAGTAGAAGGCCCTTTTGAAAATAGGTAAGGGCTTCCATATGATTTCCTGTTATCCAGTTCCCAAGACCGATGACATTATACCCTCTCGCAATTCCTTTATCAAATGAAATTTTTTCAGAGAGGGTCACAGCCTGATTCCCTAGTTGAATTGCCGTGTCGGGATTGCTTCGGTAAAAGTTCTTGGCGACCTCTGTAAGAATTAATATACGTGTAGTGTCGGATGAGGTTTTCGTATAAATTCTCTGCAAACTGTCGATCAGCCTGGCCTCTTGCGCCCGACCAGGAAAAAATGAGCCAAACAGCAGTAAAAGACAGCCTGAGATCCTGGTCATAGGTTTAGACGAGTAAATCTAAGGCGCGGGGACCGGCTTTTCAAGTTCCCAACAGTGTATAATGGTACTTCTGTAATATGAAAAAAGATCCTGTTGCATTACTTTAGAGATCAGGTTTTACAATCCGTTCCAAATGACCCGGCAGACATTACTATCGATAACCGTTCTAAGTTTGATATCATTTAACTGCTCAATCAGAAGTGAAAAAGCTTCCGGCAATACAGCCATTCCTTCAGATTCAGTACCCGCCTTTCACCAGGGTGAACAGAATTTTCTTGAACTGGAAACTTACATTGACTCTGGAATTGTTCTTTCTGATACCGCAACATTTCAAGTCATTGACCACACCTGCGCAATATCTGTATTTCCGAATAATCAGCAAATTGAAAAAATGAGACAACTTTATGGTGAGGATAACTTTTCCAGCATCGTAGATGATGCCATGTGGTATACCGCATCAACCAACGAGATTCTTGATTCGATGAAAATAGAGAGGGACGACATAACAAAACAGTTTGTAATATTTAAAGACGAAAAGAAAACCTGGACATTGAATATCCGGAAAAAAGGAATGCCCGAATGGAATCTATTTTTCTTTAAAAAAGGAAAAGCTCCGGAGGTAATTTCAACCGCCGATCTTACACCCGAAAAGGTTAAGGAATACTTTTATTAAAAATCTCTTTCATCTATCGCTCCGCCAAGGAGTTATTGAAACGGGCTGGTTGACTCGATTGAAAAAATAATAGTTTAATGTAATTTCTCATCCGAGGAACTCATTCTTTTTTCACTTAAATTCATGATTCTTATTTACCCCCTAATTACCGAAACTATGAGTCATCAGCGTCTGAAAGCTTTCGCGCAAAGCAAAAAATTCTGTCATGTTGTAAACTACGTAATTATTGCCTTCGCTATTTTAGTAGGGCTTGAAACGATCTTAAAAGACAGAGCATGGCCTTTGCTATTTCTCACTGCCGACTACTTCTTTCTTGCCTTCTTTACCTTTGAAATCGTTCTGCGGATCATGGCCGAAGATCACCCCTCGGATTATTTCATATTGTTTACCCGGGAAAAACAAATTGTCGAGGGGAAACAAAAAACAAAAATTGTTTTTACAGAACACGGCTTCTGGAATTATTTCGACTTTCTCCTTATTGCCCTAAGTCTTGTTGGCCTCATTACTCAGATTTTCTTTCATCCGTCGATTATTCAGGTAGGCAGACTCTTCAGGATATTTCGGATTATTAGATTGCTGGAGGTAAGCGACCATCTAAAAGAAGTTGAGCAACGTATCGTCAGTATTATCCCAACGGTATTCTCTTTCGTGGTATTGCTGATGATACTTACCTACATCTACGCGATCCTTGGAATGTATATGTATGGCGGACAAGCCTTTGCCTCATGCGATTTTACATCAATGATCGATTCCTTTGTAACTCTCTTTCAGATCATGACCCTGGACAATTGGTCCGATGTGATGGATGACCTTAAAACGCACTCGCTTATTTATCCCCCGTTTGTTGCACAGCTCTATTTTGTCAGCTTTGTAGTGCTAACGTCCATTGTCACATTCAATGTTTTCATCGCTGTAATGACTTCCCAGGTCCAGGATAGGATGGAAAAAGACATTGAGAAAAAAATGGAAGCTGTACATAGCACCGATGAGGGATCGCAAGTTCAAATCAGAGATGGAATGAAGGAAATCATGGCCGAACTTCAGATTCTTAAACAGGAACTCAGAACCTTGAAAAACGGAAATCCGGGTTAACAGCAGGCTTGCATGCAAAGAATGAAATACAAAAGGAATCTCACGTCATGCATTGCTTATGAACCCGTAGGAACAACCACCAACTCACTCAAGTTTGAATAAACTATTGTTAATATGAAAGCAATTCTGGCCAATGAATTCGGATTACCTGGCACGTTACTCCTATCAGACACCATCTCCCCCGCCCCGGCAAGTGATGAAGTGCTGATCAACGTAAGGGCGTGCGGTGTTAATTTTCCCGATACGCTTATCATACAAAATAAATATCAGTTCAAACCCACCCTCCCATTCTCACCCGGTGGAGAAGTGGCAGGCGAAGTAGCCGCTGTTGGCGAAAAAATAAAGCATCTTAAGGCAGGCGATCGCGTCATCGCACTTTGTGGCTGGGGAGGATTTGCTGAACAGGTGGTGGTAAAAGGCAACCGCACATTTCCAATGCCTCCTGGAATGGACTTTATCAATGGTGCTTGTACATTATATACGTATGGCACTTCCTATCACGCCTTGAAAGATCGAGCGCAATTGAAAGCTAGTGAGACTCTGTTAGTATTAGGTGCTTCTGGGGGCGTGGGTCTCGCGGCAATAGAGCTGGGTAAAGTGATGGGTGCCACGGTTATCGCAGGTGCTTCATCAGCAGAGAAGCTTAATGTCTGTAAAGAAAAAGGCGCCGACTTTCTCATTAACTACTCTACAGAAGATCTTCGTGCTCGCTTAAAGGAAATTACGGCTGACAAAGGCGTTGACGTCATTTATGATCCTGTTGGTGGTACCATGGCCGAAGCGGCTTTCAGATCCATCGCATGGAAAGGTCGCTACCTTGTGGTCGGATTCGCCGCTGGCAACATTCCGCAGTTCGCTGCGAACCTTCCATTATTAAAAGGGGCATCCATCGTTGGCGTGTTTTGGGGGAGCTTCGCTGAGCGAGAACCAAAACAGAGTTTACAAAACTTCAGCGAACTCCTTGGCTGGATCAATGCCGGAAAAATAAAACAGCACATTCATAAGATTTACTCCCTTGAGGAATCACCACAAGCCTTGCAAGACCTTATGGACCGAAAAGTAATTGGAAAGGCAGTGGTCAAAATTGGCAATTGGATAGAAGCACCTCCCAAAGTCTCATCCATTCAGGTTAAAAAAACCATTGAGACTGAAAAGCAAGTCGCGCATCCAATGGTTATAAAGTTGTCCGAAATCAAAAAGTATATCGGTCAATCCCTGGGCACAAGCGACTGGTTTGCGATCACCCAGGAGATGATCGATGACTTTGCGAAAGCGACAGGCGACCACCAGTGGATCCATGTTGATGTTGAAAAAGCAAAAACCTTAATGCCCGACGGAAAAACGATCGCTCACGGCTATCTGACGATGTCACTGGCTGCAAGATTTTTCTTCGACATGCTGGCAATCGAAGGTGCTAACACATCCATTAACTACGGACTGAACAAGGCCAGATTTCCCATGGCGGTAAAATCTGGAAGCAAAATACGAATGCATGGCAGTATTCTGAATGTAGAAGATATGCCCGGTGGCGGCGTAAAACTCTTTATGGAATGCAAGATGGAATTGGAGGGCGAAGAAAAACCTGCCTATGTTGGAGAGTTGATTACCGCACTTTATTGAAGTTAATCGTCACGGTCATACGTTAACGATGGCTCGCAACATTATTTAAGAATTGGTTTAACTCCAATTTAATTCAACATCGAAGATTAACTAACTATTGACATCACAAATAACTATTAAAAACTAAAAAATGAGATTAAAGAATAAAATAGCCATCGTCACCGGCGGCGCCAGCGGCATCGGACTCGCGACAGTAAAAACTTTTGTACGGGAGGGTGCCAAAGTCATTATATGGGACCTTTCTGATAAAGGCATTGCAGTAGCTGAACAATTGTCAAAAGAAGGGCACACTGTGTCATTCGTGAAGGTCTCCACCGCCGATAAAGAGCAGGTGATCAAGGCAACTGCCGATGTGGTAAAGAATTTCGGACGCATCGATATCCTGATCAACAATGCCGGGATTACGAAAGATCGAACGCTATTAAAAATGTCGATGGAAGAATGGAATGACGTAATCTCTGTTAACCTCACGGGTGTCTTCAATTGTACTCAGGCGATTGCGCCAATTATGAAAGAGCAGAATTACGGACGGATCGTTTCGGCGTCATCCAATGTTGCGATTCGTGGAAATTATGGTCAATCAAACTATGTGGCTACTAAATCAGCTATTATCGGACTGTGCAAAGTATGGGCCCTGGAATTGGGTCGATTTGGCATTACCGCCAATTGCATCGCTCCCGGATTTATTGAAACAGCTATGACCGATGCCATACCAGATACTATCCGCAAGCAGATGGTTGAACATATTCCAGCAGGCAGATGGGGTCAGCCAGAGGATATTGCAAATGGTTATCTCTACCTGGCGTCGGATGAGGCATCTTTCGTTAATGGAATTTGTTTGACTATTGATGGAGGGGCTGCGAGGTAATGGAGAGATGAAAGATATACACTGAAGCAGTAATAAGTCCTTTATCTTTGATCTTTAATTTCACGTTAAAACAATTGTCAATGGCGAAGTACACAAGCATGGAAAATCTGAAGTTCCTTATCCAGGAAGTTCACAACGTGAATGAGTTGTTTTCATTGGAAAATTTTTCTCACCTGAACTGGGAACAGGCGTGGATGATTGTTGAATCGGCAAAGTTGTTAGCAGACCGCGACATGGCACCTTATTTGAAAGAAATGGATGAGCAACCGGCAGCATATGACGGCAACGGAGGCGTGAAAACTCATCCACAACTGAAGACAATTATCCAACAGGCGGCCACGCAAGGATGGATTTCAGGCTATGCAAAATTTGAACATGGTGGGCTCCAGCTTCCGATGATGATCTTTAATGCCGGGCAGCATATTTTTCAGTCTGCCAACAATGGCTGCCAGGGGTACTTCAGCTTATCCGCTGGCGCTGCTGCCCTTATCACAAGCTTTGGAAACGATGAACAGATTAAAACATTTTTACCTAACGTGTTTGAGGGAAAGTGGCAGGGAACCATGGCCTTGACTGAACCTCAGGCAGGAAGTTCATTGAGTGATATTACCACCAGCGCTTCTTCCATTGATAAAGACTTCTATAAAATAAAAGGTCACAAGATTTTTATTTCAGCCGGTCAGCATAGCGCATGCGAAAATTTTGTTCACCTTACGCTCGCTCGCATCAAAAACGCTCCTCCTGGAGCAAAGGGAATTTCCCTTTTTATAATTCCTAAGTTCTGGCCCGAGAAAGATGGATCCCTTTCCAGCAACGATGTGTTTTGCGTGGGTGATTTTCAAAAAATGGGACAGCGCGGTTATGCGACAACACATCTTGCCTTCGGTGATAAAGACAATTGCCGAGGATGGCTCGTTGGCGAACCCAACAAAGGACTTTCGTATATGTTTCAACTGATGAATGAAGCCCGCATTGGTGTAGGTCAGACTGCTGCGTCTGTAGCGATGGCCGCTTATCAGGCATCGTTGCAATATGCAAACGAACGTCCTCAGGGAAGATTAATGAGTGAAAAAGACCCATTGAAACCTCCGACAATGATCATTAATCATCCTGACGTACAACGGATGTTGCTGACGCAAAAAGCAATTACGGAGGGAGCTCTTTCACTTGCAATGGAATGCAACAGGCAATATGATCTGTCACATGCGGCTGAAGGTGAGGCAAAACAAAAAGCCTGGCTGTTGCTGGAAATTCTTACACCCATTGTCAAAACGTATTCGTCAGAACAGGGCAGCAGATCAGCGTCCCTCGCCATTCAAACACTGGGAGGTTATGGCTACACAACTGACTTTCCTGTTCAGCAGTATTACAGGGATCTCAAAATTATGTCTCTTTATGAAGGCACTACAGGCATTCAGTCTTTGGACCTTTTGGGACGAAAAGTTTCAATGGAAAAAAGCAAGGCATTGAAAATACTACTTGACTCCATCGAGGAGACCATTGAAAAATCAAGTGCATATGTTCAACTCCAACGTTACGCAGAAGCTCTTAAAGAAGAAGTGAAGCGAATTCAAAAGGTGATAAGTCATATCGGAAAAATTGCGTCGTCGGGCGAGATTGACCGATCATTGTCTGACGCGACCGTATTCATGGAAATGATCAGTTATATAGTCATTGCATGGCAATGGCTAAAGCAGGCTACCATCGCTTCTGCCTGCCTTGAGGCTGGTGACTATTCCAACCAGGTGGAGGAATTCTACCAAGGAAAAGTACATACTATGAAATTCTTTTTCCGGTATGAATTGCCACATGCTGGCGCTTGCGCAGAAACACTTTTGGATCCTGAGTACCTCACCGATCTGCAAAACCACAGCATCCTCTCCTAACCACGATGATTTTTTTCTCGCTATTGCCGGTTGGACAGGCAGGGACGAAGGCAAGTAAATGGGTATCCTGAGAGATTCAGCAACTCAACTTAGTGTCTTCATGGCCTACTTTTAACGCCATTTTGTCTTACATATTGATCATATGTTTCAAAAATAGGCCATTCTGTCTTCTTTATTATCAAAAATCCAGTTGGTACAGATTTTCCTATAAGGCTACTCGTGGTTCAAAAAAAATCAACAACTAAAAATCAAAACACTATGAGCTTAATAAGATACAGGGGCAACGAGTATGTTCCTACCTCCTTTAGCAGCCTGATTGATGGCCTGTTTAACGAAACATTAACCCGCACAGGCGGAAGCGTATTTGTACCAAAAGTTGACATTATTGAAAATGAAGCTTCCTATGAGTTGCACGTAGCGGCTCCCGGCCTTACCAAGGAAGATTTCAACATCGAAGTAAATGACAATCTTTTGACCGTAAGCGGTGAACGCAAATTCAGCAATGAAAAGAAAGAAAAGAATTACCACTCAATTGAAACGAGCTACGGTTCATTCAAACGTTCATTCAACTTACCTGAAAACGTAGACAGCACAAAGATCGACGCTAAATACAACAATGGGATCCTTGAGCTGATCGTTCCAAAGGACGAAAAGAAAGCATTGAAGACTACGATTAAGGTTAATTAATATTTTTTTAGGGGTGAGGGGTTAGGGTGTTCCGGAAACGGGCACCCTTTTTCTTTATATTCAAAGAACCTTAACAGCCAAGTTCGCAAAGAACGCGAAGTGGCATTAATCCTTGGTGACAAGAAAGCAAAGAATGCACGCCTGGATGGATCATTAGCGAGACGTTTTCGGCATTAACTCCACGACCTTGGCGTCCTGTTCCGGTTGAGGCTTTGACCTGCGTCCACTTCGATAGGATCCTTTCCAATTTCAACTTTCAATTTCAGTCCTTCAGCTTTTTAAGTTCTAATTACTACCTTTCCGCCCTCAAGATGAAACGCATACTTACTGTCTTTGTCGTCATAATTGCCGCCTTTATCGGGGCAGTTTTGGGCGTGATCCTGACATTGAGGTACGTTGACAGCACACCGGTCTATAATTCCATTGAGGGGCGCCAGAATCTTGCCCTTACAAGGATGAAACCGGATTCAGGAAAGGTCGCAGGTGGACTAAATTTTGAATACGCAGCCAAACTCATAACGCCCGCAGTGGTGCACATCAGCACAGTATACGGTTCAGGCAATTTCAGTCTGAATCCACTGGAACTTTACCGTCCGCAGATACACTCTTCTGGTTCAGGCGTGATCATTTCCGACGACGGGTACATCGTCACCAACAATCACGTTATTGAAGATGCTACGAGTGTTGAAATTGAGATGAATGACAACCAGCATTTCTATGCAAAGGTGGTGGGGCGCGATCCTAGCACTGACCTTGCATTATTAAAAATAAAAGCCAAGAATTTACCGTTCATTGGCTATGGAAACTCCGATGACATTGCACCGGGAGAATGGGTACTGGCCATTGGAAATCCATTCGATCTTAATTCAACGGTAACGGCGGGCATTGTAAGTGCAAAGGCGCGTAACATTGGGATACTCCGTGACCGCAATAACCTCCAGGTCGAGGCATTCATTCAAACCGATGCGGCGGTAAACCCTGGTAACAGTGGTGGAGCGCTCGTCAATCTCAAGGGCGAACTCATTGGAATTAATTCTGCGATTGCAACCGCCACAGGAAGTTACTCAGGCTATTCGTTTGCCATTCCGAGCAATCTTGTAAAAAAGATAATGGATGACTTGTTGGAATTTGGGAAAGCACAGCGCGGTTTGCTGGGTGTACAAATTCTTGATGTCAGCGCGCGAATGGCGGAAATTGAAAAGCTTGATGTACTTCGTGGAATTTTTGTGACGCGTGTCAACGAAGGAAGTGCAGCAAAGCAATCAGGAATTGAAAAAGGCGATGTTATAGTTGCTATTGATGGACACTCTGTGAGCAGTGTTTCTGAGCTTCAGGAGATGGTGGCACGTCACCGGCCGGGTCATTCCGTAAAGGTGACTTATCGACGTGGTGGTCAGGAGAAGACTGTGAACACGGTTTTAAAAAATTACGAAGGTCACGAATCCATAACACGTGAGTTGGTCAGATACTCCATTGAAGGAGCAACTTTTGAAGATATTAATTACACTGAGCTTACAAAACACAATCTCGACGGTGGAGTGCTGGTCAGGGTTTTGGAAAGTGGTAAATGGAAAAAATCAGGTATGAAAGAAAACTTTATTATTTCCTTCGTCGACAAGGTAGCGGTCGATAATGTGGAAGATCTGAACCGGATACTTGAATACAAATCGGGTGGCGTGCTCATCGAGGGTGTGTATCGAAATGGCGAGAAAGGTGTCTATGGACTGGAATGGTGAGGTGACACACAGAATTCTCTTGTTTCCTTTCATCGCTGCATCACGTTTCCTTTTGGAATTTTTCAATAGTAGCTTCACGCATTGTCCAGAAATTTTATGAATAAATTTAATCTCGCAAAGACCCTTCAGGATCTCTCAATTAAGTCAACCAACTCCGGTGTTTCTACCGGCACCAAATGGATAACGTCCTCGGGGCCAGTGTTAAAATCATTCTCCCCGGTTGATGGCAAACTAATTGCTTCGGTTCAAAGTGCCGATGAAAAGTCGTTTCACAAGATTGTTAAGACTGCCAGTGAGGCATTCCTTTTATGGAGGCAGGTACCCGCTCCGAAACGTGGGGACGTTGTGAGGCAAATCGGAGAGGCGTTAAGAAAATCAAAAGAGCCCCTTGGCATGCTGGTGTCATATGAAATGGGAAAATCGTATCAGGAGGGTCTGGGAGAAGTTCAGGAGATGATTGACATCTGTGACTTTGCGGTGGGCCTTTCACGGCAATTGCACGGACTAACAATGCACTCTGAAAGACCGCTTCATAGAATGTACGAACAGTATCATCCACTTGGCATCGTTGGAATTATCTCAGCATTTAATTTTCCAGTAGCGGTCTGGGCGTGGAATGCCGCGCTTGCGTGGGTTTGCGGCGACACCTGTATCTGGAAGCCGTCGGAGAAGACGCCACTGTGTAGCATTGCGTGCCAAAACATAGCTTCAGAAGTATTCAAAAAAAATAATGTGCCTGAAGGAGTTTCCTGTCTTATTAATGGCGATTTCAAAATAGGCCAGTTGATGGCTGCAAGCGAGGAAATTCCACTCGTGTCTGCAACGGGATCTGTGAGGATGGGTAAGGCTGTGGCTAAAACTGTTAGCGAAAGACTCGGAAGACCTTTGATGGAACTCGGTGGAAATAACGCGATTATTATAACCGAGCATGCGGACCTCGATATCGCAATCCGCGGTGCATTGTTCGGAGCCGTTGGTACCGCCGGTCAACGCTGTACATCAACACGAAGGCTTATCATACACGAAAAGATCTATAATGTCATCAAGGAACGTCTGATTAAAGCGTATGGCCAGTTGAAAATTGGCAATCCACTCGACAGCAAGAACCACGTTGGGCCACTTATTGATACACTCGCTGTGAAATCTTACCTGGATGCTCTCACCAAAGTTAAAGAGCAAGGTGGCAACCTTCTTGTTGAGGGCGGCGTTCTTTCGGGAAAAGGTTATGAATCCGGATGCTATGTTCGTCCGGCCATTGCCGAGGTGAAAAACGACATGACCATCGTTCAGCAGGAAACCTTTGCTCCCATCTTGTATCTGATAAAATACAAGACACTTGATGAAGCGATCGCGCTTCAGAACGGCGTAAAACAGGGTCTTTCCTCCGCGATTGTCACAACACATGTTCAGGAAATGGAGAAGTTTCTCTCGCAGGCCGGAAGTGACTGTGGAATTGCCAACGTTAATATTGGCACTTCAGGTGCTGAAATTGGCGGAGCGTTTGGTGGAGAAAAAGAGACCGGTGGCGGTCGTGAATCTGGTTCGGATGCCTGGAAGATTTACATGCGGCGCCAGACAAACACCATTAACTACGGAAATAATCTGCCGCTGGCGCAAGGAATTAAATTCGATCTCTAGCGAAATGAATAAGGTCACGAGGGCCACAAATGACACAACGTTAATTTTGTAATCAAATTAATGTTGTTGGTGAGAGTCCTCGCGTTCTTCGCCTGCCCCCGGTTTCAGGCCTCAGTGACCTTAGCGCTGCCTTTTTACCGTTAAAAATTACTCACGCTGGTTTGTAATTCGGCTTCGGGCGACTTACTTTAGAGTTCTTAAAATTTATCGATGCAAACGAAAAAATACCGATCCGTCATGTTGATTGATGACAACGAAATTGACAATCTCATCAACCAAAAAATGATCGAATCGGCCTCTATAACCGAACACATTTATATCAACACGGGTGCGAAGAGCGCGATAGAATTTCTTCGCAACATGGAGAAGCTTGACCTCGCTGATAAAGTGTTACCTGACTTGATTTTTCTTGACATTGACATGCCACTCATGGATGGATTTCAATTCCTTGATGAATTTGAAAAACTCTCATCTTCTACGAAAAAGAAATCGAGAATCGTGATGTTGACTTCTTCCATTAATCCACAGGACTTCAATAGATCAAAGAAGTATGCGAACGTAAAGCTCTACCTTAACAAACCTCTCTCACACGAGAGCATTATCGCGTTGAACATCTAGTCATCGCCGTCGCTGGATCCTCCCTGTATTTCCAGGGCGATGAGTCGCTGTACAAATTTTTCATCCATGCGAATGAAATAGGTTGGAGCAAAATAATTGACTTGAATTGATTTGAATTTAGGAATGAGCGCGGAAATCTTTTTATGCTTCTCTTTCTTAGCTTCACTCACAGCGATCTTCAGGATTTTCAGAAATGTCAGAACATTCTCACAGGCATCTTTGCCAATCATACGAATATTTCGCTGCACGCTATTAGACAATTGATTATACAGTTCGATATCTTTCAGCAGGCAATACTGAAGACACAACAGTGCTTTGATTTCCATTTGAGCCTGAGGATATTTTTTCAGACTAACATCATTAATAAGGCTATTCAGCAATTTCGCAGTCTCCTCATACCGTCCCGAATAATAGCTGCACATCGCCCGGTACACCGTAAAGATTACATGCTGTGGTACGTTGTTAGGATCTGGTTCAAAATCGGCGAATAACTCTTCCTGTTCAGCATACAACTCGGCCTCTATTCCAAGTCGAACTGACCTTTCAAATTTTGAAATCAGAAATTGTACTGCGAATGTATAATATGGATAATTGATGAGCAGGTTGGCCGCGGCATCGTTAACCTCCTCAAAGTATCGTTCTGCCTGTTTGTAAACTTTATAGTGATTGTAGTATTCAAGCTTTAAGAACTCGAAAAGCAAATTAAGATGGTAATAAACCGGGTCAAGATTGTAGGTCTCAAAAATAGTTTGTACACGCTTAAAGATATCTTCAATTGACTCCTCATCCTGTTGGAGGTTTTCCTCCTTTTCGACAAAGAGACGATGGAAGATCACTATACAACTCCTATAAACATATAGCCGGTGCGATTCATAGAGATTCGCTATGTTAAAAATCTCCTTTGTCAGCAGTTCGAGACTTAGTTTTTCAGTTTCATCACCCGTAAGGAAATAATTTCCATACTTCTTGAAATAGTCAGCAAGAACATCTTCTGCCTTATCCACCGCCAGCATATAGGCTACGTGCCGGTTATAGAGCTGTGAGAACTGGAAAAAATCTGGAGAGTTAATATGAAGCTTCTTGAGGAGCTTGTAGATCGTGGGAAGCTCGCCGACAAGGTCAGCCTCAATAAGTTCTTTTTCAAGTTTACGAAGCATTGCAATAGCAATAGTCTTCTTCTTGGTAAAAAATACTTCATTAATATTGGCAACCTTCCTCAACAGGTCCGTACGTGGACTTTCCATCTGTTCAACAAGGTACTCTTCGATCTTCTGGCTAAGCCTGGAACGCATGGTATAATACGCGTTGGCATTTATTTCCAGTTCTACCATAACCTTGGACTCTGAAAGCTGCCGCTCCCGCATTGCTTTCAGCAGGTAGGCTGACTTTTCGGCATTTCCATTGATCAATGAGTCATAAATAGCACTGTAGTCTTTATTGGAAAGCTGTTTAATGATATTCTTCAGTTTTGCCATGGAAGGGGCTATAAAAAGCTGAAAAATTACAAAAATAACCATAGTAAACAACGCCTTCAGGTTCGTTGAACCATGATTTCACGTCAATTTTTCATGCTACCGGATTTGGATAGGATTTTGAGCCTACCATGAAAATTACAAAGTATGGATACATTCTCTCAAATGATCATCACCGCGGTTAACCAGGTTAAGAATGCCGTAGTAAAAATTGATGTGTACAAAACAGCACAGGGTAAACTTAGGCCGGTGGGATCGGGCTCAGGTTTTATCTTTTCTTCTGATGGATTGATATTCACAAATCACCACGTGGTAACGGGCGCTGAAAAAATTATGGTCTCGCTATTAAATGAAAATGAAATAGAGGCTACGCTTGTAGGGAAAGATCCCGACACAGATCTCGCGATACTTAAGATTTATACTGATGGATATTCTGCTGCGAGACTCGGCGATGCCTCAACTTTGCAGATCGGTCAGTTTGTGATTGCCATTGGTAATCCATTAGGATATCAGCACACGGTGACGACCGGTGTTGTCAGCGCGCTTGGCCGATCAATGCGCACACATTCAGGAAGGGTTGTTGATAACGTGATTCAGTCCGATGCCGCCCTTAATCCGGGGAACTCCGGCGGACCAATGATCAATACTGACGGCGAAGTGGTTGGAGTAAACACGGCCATCATCAATGGAGCTCAGGGAATTAGTTTTTCTGTTGATATTAACACAGCCAAAGAAGTAGCCACCCAGCTTATTAAAAATGGCAAAGTATTTAAAGCCTACCTCGGTTTCATGCTTCAGGAGGTGCCTGTCCATTCCAAAATTCTCCGGCATTATCACTTACCCAATCAAAAAGGATTATTTGTAACTGGACTTGAACCGAATTCTCCCGCAGGACGATCTCAGATAAAAGAAGGAGATATTATTGTTTCATTCAATAATAAGTCGGTTAATACCTTGAATGAATTATTCAAGGAACTAACCAATAAAGAAATTTTAACGATGGTGGATATTGTGATTCTGCGACACACGGAGCTTCTGAGTTTTGGGATATTTCCGTTGGAGAGGCAGATGGGTTGATTGTGATGTTTCTCAAAGTTCTTAACCGCAGATGACAAAGATTAACAACGATGCCGTCACGTGGGCTTTATTCATCTTATTTCAAAAAAAAAGCAATCGACGCGTTGTCGATTGCTTTTTGTGCTCTTGTCAATTTGTTCTATCGACGTTTGCGATGAAAACGATCTCCCCCACCGGTTGATCCACCGCCACCACCTTTATTTGTAAATACTCTCTTGCGAGGACGTGGGGCCTCTGAACTTCTTCCTCCCGGTGCACTACCTGCACCTCTTGCTTCTGTGATTTCTACCCGAACCTGGCGGCCTTGTAATTCAGCCCCGACAAAACCCTTCATTACTTTCTCCTCATTGTGCTTCTCCACTTCAAAGAATGAATAAGCTCCCATCAAATCAATCTGACCGATATCTCTTTTTTCAAGGCCGGTGAATTCATCAATTACCTCCAGCATCTTGGACTTGTCAAGACCATCCATCTTGCCCAAATTGATAAAGAAGCGAGTACCACCACCTGTGCGATCGTTGTAGCGGTTTTCTGCTCCTTCATTCCTTTCACTCCTCTCACTTCTTTCATTTCTTTCACCTCTGTCATTCCTCTCGCTCCTATCATTTCTTGGAGCGTCAGTTCTCCTGGTATCCCCATTGAGATCTGGTGCATTTCTATAGTAATCCAGAAAGCGATTGAATTCAATCGAAGCAAATCGCTTAATCAGTTCCTCCTTGGTAACACCTTTCAATTCCTCATAAACAGCAGGCAGAAATTCCATGATTTCGGATTCGTTCACTTTCACTTCACGCACTTTGTGCATCAGCGCAAGTAATTGTTTCTGACAAACCTCCGCTCCTGTTGGCACCAGCATTTTCTTTACCGGTGTCTTCATACTCTTTTCAATCTGCTTCACCTTGCCAAGTTCCTGGCGACTAACCAATGCAATAGAAATCCCTTTCTTACCAGCGCGGGCTGTTCGGCCACTTCGATGAGTATAAAATTCCATTTCGTCGGGCATATTCAAGTGAATAACGTGAGTGATATCTTCTACATCAATACCACGCGCCGCCACGTCCGTTGCCACCAATATCTGAAGCGTGCGCTGACGGAACTTGATCATCACCCGATCGCGCTGCTGCTGATTAAGGTCACCATGGAGTGAATCAGCGTTGTATCCGTCCTTCATCAGCATCTCTGCCACACGTTGCGTATCGATTCGCGTTCTGCAGAATATCAGACCAAAAATGTCAGGGGTAAAATCAAGAATTCTTTTGAGAGCCATGTACTTGTCGCGCTCCTGCACCTGAACATAACGGTGCTCGATGTTCACATTGCCAGAATGTTGTTCGCCTACAGAAAGCTCAAAAGGATCGGTCATGTAATTTTTCATGATCGCCCGTACTTCCCGCGGCATGGTTGCCGAAAACAACCAGGTGTTCTTTTCTTTGGGAGTGAAAGACAATATCTTATCGATATCTTCCTTAAAGCCCATATTAAGCATTTCGTCTGCTTCGTCTAGCACGATGTACTTAATCGTACCGAGATTGATAGTTTTGCGCTCAATCAGGTCGATCAGACGCCCTGGTGTAGCCACAATTATATGTGCACCTCTTTTTATTTTCCTGATCTGTTCGCTGATGCTGGCACCGCCATAGACCGCTACGATATTGAATGATTTGAATTTTTCTGAAAAAGTCTCGAGGTCGCTCGTGATCTGCATACCCAGCTCACGTGTCGGCGCCAGGACGAGAGCCTGTGTGGTTCTGTTGTCTACGTCAATTAATTCCAGTAAGGGAAGTCCAAACGCTGCTGTCTTACCCGTACCAGTCTGAGCCAGACCAACAAAGTCGCGGGAACCCTTCAAAAGGACAGGTATTGCTTTTTCCTGAATAGGTGTGGGAGTTTCGAAGCCGAGAAGGGATACCGACTGTACTAAACCTGGGGACAAGCCCAGGGCATCAAATGATTTCATTATTAATTGTTAAATAAGGCCCCGTCTAATCGGACGGGCAGCCAAAGGTACGGTTATTAGTCCAGATAGAGCCAACTGGCAAAATCTCCCTGACAATAATAACTTTAGGGCCACAATTCCAAATAAAGTAACGGCATGATCACTTCTGACCAAACAAAAAGAGCCCTTTTAATCATTCTTCTTGCACTGTCTTTTACCCTTCGGGCACAACCGGGTGGAATTAAATGGTCGACCGATGGAAATTCATATTATCGTGTTGAAGCCAATGAAGTTGTCAAATATATCCTTCCCGGGAATGAAAAATCGGTTATGATCAGCAAAGAAAATCTTACGCCACCGGGTCAAAGCAATGCGCTTACGGTGCGGGCATTTTATTTATCGAATGACCAGCAAAAAGCGCTCATCTATACGGATACAAAACGCGTGTGGCGACTCGATACCCGAGGTGACTATTGGGTGTTAGATCTTAAAACAAAAGGATTGAAGAAACTCGGCGCAGGACGACCAAACTCATCGCTCATGTTTGCAAAGTTCTCACCAGATGGCATAAACGTGGCCTATGTAAGTGAACAAAACATATATGTTGAAAATCTTGCTTCCGGTGAGATCAAGGCATTGACGACCGATGGCAACAGAAAAATGATTAACGGCACATTTGATTGGGTATATGAAGAAGAGCTTGCTTGCCGCGACGGTTTTCAGTGGAGCCCAGACAGCAAACAAATTTCATTCTGGCAAATTGATGCCGGCAAGATCCGCGATTATTACATGCTTAATACCAGCGACTCGGTTTATTCAAAGGTTGTGCCGGTGGAATACCCTACTGTTGGCCAAAGTCCATCAGCTGCGAAGATTGGCGTAGTGGAGGTATCTACAAAAAATACAACATGGCTAAAAATTCCGGGAGATCCACATCAAAATTATCTTCCCAGGATGGAGTGGCGTACTGCTTCAGAGATATTTATACAACAATTAAATCGCCCACAAAATGAAAGTAAGATTTACAGCTGTGATCCCGCCTCTGGTGAGGCAACATTGATTTTCTCTGAAAAGGATGAAGCCTGGTTTGATGTAGTGTCGTTCTCAGGCCCTGAACGGGCATTGGATTATCATCATACATTTAAATGGCTAAATGATAAGAAAGAATTCTTATGGGCCAATGAGACCGATGGTTGGGCACACCTTTATCGTGTGTCATCTGATGGATCAAAATCTACGTTGATCACAAAAGGCGAATATGATGTCATTGATTTTCTAACCGTGAATGAGAAAGGTAATAGTCTTTATTTCCTCGCATCTCCTACAAATGCTACGCAGAAATATTTATACCGGACAAAACTTGATGGAAAAGGCAAACTGGAATTAGTTACACCGACGGGGCTTGAGGGAACCCACGACTACGACATTTCTCCCAATGGAAAGTTTGCGCAGCACAGGTTCTCTAATAATTATACCAGACCTGTGAGTCAATTGATCGACCTGACAACGCATAAGCCTTTAAATGATCGGGAAGGAATTGAGTCAAAGCTACCCGCAGCACAATCGGCCAGAAAAGTTGAGTTTTTTAAGGTTAAAACAGCGGAAGGAACAGAGATGGACGGTTGGATGGTAAAGCCAAAAAATTTCGATCCTTCCAAAAAGTATCCTGTGGTATTCGAGGTATACACAGAGCCAGCAAGCCAAACCGTTACCGATCGGTTTGGCATAGGCAACAATCGCGAGTATAAAGGAGATATGGCAAGCGATGGATATATCTACATGTCTTTAGATAGTCGCGGCACACCTGCTCCGAAAGGAAGGACCTGGAGAAAGTCGATTTATAGAAAAGTAGGAATACTTAACATCAGTGATCAGGCATTGGCCGCAAAGGAAATTCTAAAGTGGCCTTTCGTTGATTCCGACCGAATCGCTGTCTGGGGCTGGAGCGGCGGCGGTACCACCACCTTGCATTTACTATTTCAATATCCGGAAATATATAAGACCGGCATTGCTATTGCTGCGGTGGGAAACCGACTAACATATGACAATATATATGAAGAGAGATACATGGGGCTGGATGTCAGAGATTACGTGAAGTGCTCTCCTATTACCTACGCAAAAAATCTCAAAGGCAATCTGTTATACATCCATGGCACCGGCGATGACAATGTTCATTACAACAATGCCGAAATGCTCATCAATGAACTTGTTAAGTACAATAAGCAATTTCAGCTGATGGCCTATCCCAACCGGACGCATGGAATCTCCGAAGGAGAAGGCACAACCGAACACCTTGCAACCCTCTATACAGAGTATCTGAAGAAATACTGTCCTCCAGGGGCGAAATAGCCCTCTTCAGTTTGCGACAGGCGCCATCAGTCACTCCAATCGAAAACGATTGATGGCATAGTATTTCCAAGCTGCAATTAAGAATTCAGCCGCTGATAAAATTTTGACGACAGATCAGACGATTGACGGTAGTTTTGCATCTAATATTCAGTCACAATCCCAGGTAATACAGCGCAATCGCTTTAAAAATGCTGGACGGTTTAAATTCAGTTTGCACGGGTTAACCTATTATATGATTTGCAGTTAAAGACTGAAGAGTTTTCAGATCCGTTTTGCCTAATAATAAATTTCATGTGAAGGGAATAAGCCGCCAAAAAAAACGGTCTAACAGTGAAGTAGATTTTTTTGAACAAATAAAATTATGAAGATTTTTTTCTCTCTGGTGATTCTTTTCATCGCATCATTAGCGCAGGCTCAACAAACTCCACCCAAGGGGAATGGCAAAATAACCGGGGTAGTTAATGACAATTCCAGCGGGCAACCTGTGGAATTCGCCACTGTGGCCCTGACCAATCCGGATTCCGATAAGCCTATCGATGGCGCTGTATGTGATGAGAAAGGAAAATTCGTTATCACTAAAGTTCCTAATGGCTCTTACCGCCTGATTATCTCTTTCATAGGCTATCAAAACATAGTAGTTAACTCCATTGTAATTTCTGACAAGAAGAATTCTGTAGACGTTGGTTCGGTGAAAATGGCCACTGAGACAAAACAACTTGACGCTGTTGTAGTAGAAGGCCAGCGCGCCCTGGTTGAAGAAAAGGTTGACCGTACTATTTATAATGCCGAAAATGATGCAACCACAAGGGGTGGAGATGCAACTGACGTTTTGAAGCGGGTGCCAATGTTATCAGTAGATATGGACGGCAACGTTTCTCTCCGTGGAAACCAGAATATTAGAGTTCTTATTAATAATAAGCCATCTACCATTTCAGCAAGCAGCGTGGCGGACGCATTAAAACAAATCCCCGCCGACCAAATCAAAACGGTAGAAGTTATTACATCGCCATCAGCTAAGTATGACGCGGAAGGTTCTGCTGGTATTATTAACATCATCACCAAGAAGAATTCGCTGGAAGGCTTTTCACTCAATGTTGATGGAAGCTCAGGCTACAGAGGATCCAACTTGAGCCTGAATGGAAATTACCGAAAAGGAAAAATGGGGTTTTCGTTGGGAGGCTTTAGTCGCGCTGGCTATAACGTTACGGGAAGGTTTATTAATAGTCAGCTCACGACATCTCCCGATATTAACGCAAACCCGCAACAAACTCTCAATTTACAGCAGGCAGATACGCGGAGGAACGACATTTTTGGAAACGGTCAGTTTGGATGGGATTATGACATTGATAAAAATAACTCTTTAACCGCTTCTGTTCGTTATGGTTCACGGAATGGATTTAATTTCCAGGATGGATTGTCGACTCAGACCTATGTAAATAATGCACTGACAAACAGCAGCCTTAAAAACGTTGAAGTTACTGATCAATCAGGAACAGTAGATGCCAGTCTTAATTACACGCATACGTTCGCCAAGCCACAACGGGAGTTTAGCCTGTTAACCCTTTATAGCAGGAACAACCGTACCAACGATTTTGAAAATAAAAATCTCAATGAAAGCGACTTGTCCATTCTTAATCGTACAAAAAATGCCAACGCTAGTTTTAATCAGGAAATAACTATCCAGGCAGACTACCAGACTCCTATTGCCACAAACCAAATGTTCGAAATAGGTGGAAAGAACATTTCAAGAAAAGTGTCAAGTGATTATAAATATTATTTTGCTACGGGTGGGAATGGTGAATACCTACCATCGACGAATACAAGCCTGGCAAATGTTTTTACTTACAACCAGCACATTACAGCGGCGTATCTATCCTATACATACAGTATGAAATCGGGCTACAGCTTTAAAGCCGGCACGCGCTACGAATACACTACTATCAATGCAGACTTTGCCACAGAAAAAGGTCCTGTGAACATACCTTCTTATGGAGTACTGGTGCCCAGCGTCAATCTTTCCAAAAAATTAAATAATGGTAGTACCGTAAAAATTGCGTACAACAGGCGTATCCAGCGGCCATCCATCCAATATCTGAATCCAAACATTCAGGCTTCCAATCCGCTTTCTATTTCGGTGGGAAATCCAAACCTTGGACCTGAATACACCAACAACTATGAGCTTAGCTACAGCACTTTTATTAAAAGTACAAGTTTGAATTTTTCGACGTTTGTTAGGAATACAGATAATGCTATCCAAAGCGTGCGCGATGTTCGTGTCGATACAATTGTAACAACCTATAAAAATATCGGTAGCGAAAATGCCTACGGTGCAAGCATTTTTGCTGGCGTCAATATCAACAAGCTAACCCTAAATGGCGGTACGGATATTTACTATGCAGTTCTGAAAAATAATGATGCAAACCCAAATTACTCGGCAAGCAATCAGGGATGGGTGATAAGCTATCGCGTCTTCGGAAGTTATGTACTGACCAAAGGCTGGGGATTGCAGTTCTTTAGTTTTTACAGAGGCCGGCAGGTTCAACTTCAGGGATTTCAGGGCAGTTTTTATATCTACAGCCTGAGCATCAAGAAGGATTTCGCTAATAAAAAGGGGAGCATCGGTGTTGGGGCAGAACAATTCTTCACACCCACAATGCGAATCAATAATAATATCGGATCTCCTGTCATTACTCAGAACAGTACAAACGAACTGCATAATATGAACTTCAAGGTTACGTTCAGCTATCGGATTGGTAAGATGAGCTTTGATTCTCAACGCAAACGCAAAAAATCTATCAACAATGATGACTTGAAAGATGGCGGTGGTGACGGTGGTGGTGGTGGTGGCGGCGATGCCCAGCAAGGTGCTGCTGCTGGTGGTGGTGGTCAACGAGCGGGAACCGGTAGCGCTCAGATGGGAAGAGGTGCAGCGGTAGTGACGAAAGCAGCTGATCCAACCGCGATAGTAGTAGCCGTAGGAAAATGGACCTATACTGTTGAGTCACCACAGGGTGGCGGCGGCACATTGAACATTACTAAAAACGGTGAAGTGTATTCCGGAACAATTATTAATAGCCGGAACAACCGCGAAACTCCCTTAACCAGTGTCACTCTCAATGGAAATGAATTGAATTTTAGTTACGAGATGAACTTTGGGGGAAATGCGGCAGTGATCACCGGCAAAGCAATTATAGAGGGTGATACGCTGAATGGATCTACTACCGTCGGACAGTTTGGATCATTCCCGTTGAAGGGGACAAGAACAAAGCAATAATAGTTTCAACATGTCCCGTCCTTTCTAACCTTGCACTTAAAAACAAAAAATCCTGGCATAGCCAGGATTTTTTTGTGGAGAATAACGGATTCGAACCGATGACCTCTTCCATGCCATGGAAGCGCTCTAGCCAGCTGAGCTAATCCCCCTCGTACGCCGTAGCCTCAGCGAAGGCGTCCCTCGTACGCCGTAGCCTCAGCGAAGGCGTCCCTCGTACGCCGTAGCCTCAGCAAAGTCGAACATTGTCCGCCATAGCCTCAGCAATGTCGAACATTGTCCGCCGTAGCCTCAGCGAAGGCGAACATTGTCCACCGTAGCCTTATCGAAGTCGAACCTCGTCCGCCGTAGCCTCAGCGAAGGCGAACATTGTCCGCCGTAGCCTCAGCGAAGGCAAACCTCGTCCGCCGTAGCCTCAGCGAAGGCGAACATTGTCCGCCGTAGCCTCAGCGAAGGCGAACATTGTCCGCCGTAGCCTCAGCGAAGGCGGACTCAAATATATTCGAAAACCCTTCAGCGCAAAATTTTATTTAAACGATCAGAGAATTCTTTACTTACAGATCCAGCCCATTGTCAGCCGCTTTTTTCACTGCCTACTTTCCAACAGGTTCCCGGTTCCCAACCCACGTAAACCGCCTGGTCACATATTCCGGATTCGTAAATGATGCATTCCCGGAAGGGTTTCCACCCGTAACATGATAATCAGAGAACGCAGCATTCTGATTCATATAAATGCCGCCCGTGAGATTGAACGATACCGGTGTAGCCGCCAATGACATTTCATCGGCTATCTTTTCCCTAACGGCTTCATCAGTTGTGTATGCACCGCATGAAATTGCTCCATGCTTCAACGCCATCTCTTTCGCCAGAGCAATCGACTCATCCGTATTTTTGGTTCTGATGAGCAACGCAATCGGTCCAAAAAGTTCTTTGCTGAACACTTCTTTTTGTGAAGAGCTGACCTCCACTACTACTGGAGTTGACACTCTGGCATTCTTAAACTGCGGATTTTCAAAAGCACGCGATTTCAACCAGACTTTCCCAGGAAGTTTCTCCGATTCGATCACCCGGTCGGAGGTCTTTTTATTCTGCACCGCTCCCAATACAAAAGGACCGGCTTTGGGATTATCGACAAGTCCATTAAGGTTATCTACAAATTTTTGTGCAAACTGATCAAATGAAATATTTCCAGCTGGAGCTTTTATTCCACCTTCCGGGATATAAAAGTTCTGCGGCGCAGTACACATCTGACCACTGTATAAATTCACCGAGAAAGCAAGGTTAGCTGCAACCTTATCCACATCTTCTACCGAATCCAGAATCACGGAGTTAACTCCTGTTTTTTCAGTAAACACAACCTTACCCGGCAATGCTTCCAGATAAGAACCAAACGGTGAGTTGCCGGTATAATCAATAAGTTTTACATCAGGATGCTCCGCTAATTCCTTCGTGATCATTTTATCAAAGGTATCAACCCCTAACTGGCAGATAGAAGCATCAAGATTATTTTCGACAAGCACTTGCTGAATTTCAGCTACTACTATTGCGATTGGCAATATCGCACCAGGATGAGGTTTTACGATTACCGGATTGCCGGTGATCAGGCTTCCATAAATTCCTGTAACTGAATTCCATGTCGGAAAAGTAGAACATCCAATTACAACCGAAATACCCTTGGGCACGGCGCGCCATTCTTTCTTTAATTGAAGATTGAATTTTCCCATTGGTTTATCCCACAGAGCTGACGACGGAAAACGGCTCAACTCTTCGTATCCTGCCGCAATCGCTTCCAAAGCGCGATCGGCAGCGTGAGGTCCGGAGGCCTGAAATGCCATCATGTATCCTTGCCCCGTGGTGTGCATGGTTGCATACGCTATTTCAAAAAATCGCGACTTCACTCGTTCCAGTGATTCAATCAAAATACCAGCACGAACCTTTGCGCTTACCTTTCTCCATGAATGAAACGCTTTGCCCGCGCGCTGAATCAGGACAGAAGATGAAAATGATGGATATAAAATAGTAAGTGCGTCTTGTAAATACGGTGATTCCTCCTGCCCTACCCAACTATCGGGTGCCGGCTGATTCAACTCTTCAAATTTCTTACCAAGGCTATTTTTAAACTTAGCCTGTCCATCGGCATCAGCGGTTTCACCATAAACTGTTGGTGAAGGGTTCTCGATATATGCAGCAAAAAAAGTACGCGCATGCAATGCACTAATGGCCTTTGACAACAAAGCCTCATGTTTTTCAAATAGGGACATAAATAAATCTGTTATTTCTTATTTCTGGTAGCCGAATACTTTCTTCAACAAGTCGGTTGTTCGCGCAAGCGGATTGTCACGGATTTTCTTTTCCTCCTCGGCGATCATTAAGAAGAGTCCTTGCATCGCCATGGTGGTAGCAAATTCATTCAAATCAGGATTTACCTTGTCAACGAATGGGATCTTGTTGTAGGTGGTAACAAGATCACCATAATACTTTGTCGCACTTACCTTATCCAGAGAGTTCTGAATGACCGGTTTAAATTTGTCCTTTAGCTGCGCCGATGTCGTCCTTTTCAGAAATTGAGTTGCGGCATCTGGCTGGCCTTTTAAAATTCCCCAAGCGTCATCAATGGTCAGTTGTTTGATTGCATTGATAAATATTGGCTTGGCCTCTTTGGCGGCATCCTCTGCCCCACGATTTAATGTTTCCACAAATCTATCAACCTGACCGCCCATTCCAAGCTGACGAAGTTTATCCTCCACTTTTTTTACGTCTGGGGGAAATGGAATTTTTATTGCTGGGTTTCTAAAATAGCCATCCAGCTGCGAGACCTGGTCGGCACCACTCGAAATACCTTTTACAAGAGCTTCTTTCAGGCCTTCTCCTACTTCTCCAGATGTCGGACCGGATGCGGGGCCGCTTTCCAACGCTTGCGATGCATCGGTGATAGCTTGATTAATCTGAGCTGTTGTGCATGCACTCAATACAATTAAAAAAAGAAAATATATTTTTTTCATACAGGATTTAAAAAATGCAATTTATAAAAGTCTCTGCTATGAATGTACGAGTGTTTCGGAATTGATTTCAGAGACGGATTTACACCCTGCAAGGCCCATTGTTAAACTAAAATCCGTTAAAAGGTTCCTTATCACTTCCCTTACACCATTCTCGCCACCGATCGTGAGTCCGTAAACATAGGGTCTCCCAATACACACTGCTGTTGCACCAAGTGCCAGCGCCTTAAACATGTCCGCGCCTCCCCTTATTCCGCTGTCCATTATTACTGGTGCCTGCTTGTTGACGACGTTGACAATTCCAGGAAGGGCTTCAAGAGTACTGATGGAGCCATCGACCTGACGACCGCCATGGTTCGATACAATGATTCCATTTACGCCATGATCCATCGCGAGTCTTGCATCGTCAGGGTGTAAGATTCCTTTTAATAGGATCGGCAACTGTGTATGCTTCCGCAGAAATGAAAGATCATTCCATGTTACCGCCGGGTTGGAGTAAATTCCTGTAAATTTTCGGACTGCCTTAACAGGCCTTCCAGAACGCAACTTTGAAATAAAGCCGTTCCCCGGATAAGCCTTTACCATTTTAATAAGTCCTGCCAGCGAATCGATCGTTACTTTCCGGGATGGAGGCATCGTAGTATCGGGTTCATCCATAAGTCTTTGAAAGACTGGGTCTGAAGTGTATTGAGCAATCCCTTTTCCCTCAAGGAAAGGAAGATAAGCGATATCGAGGTCACGCGTTCTCCATCCAAGCAGTGTCGTATCAAGTGTTACAACCAGTGCCGAACAACCGCACCTTTCTGCACGCTCTATGAAGCTTGCGACAAGATCATTTGATTTGCTCCAGTACAACTGAAACCACCGTTGACCACTTCTCATTGCCGTGGCTACTTCCTCCATCGGTTTACTGGCCTGGTTACTCAATATATAGGGAACGTTTTCCGCCGCAGCGGCCTTACCTACAGCCAGGTCTGCCTCCGGATGAACCATCTCCAAAACACCAATCGGTGATAAGATCAACGGAGATGCAAGCGTCTTGCCAAACAATTCAATCCGTGTATCACGCTCACTTACGTTTCGTAGCATACGCGGAACGATCTTATACTTTTCAAATTCAGAGCGATTGGATGCGATTGTACTTTCCAGTCCGGCACCTCCGGCAATGTAGGCGAAGGCTTCCTCGCTCATCATACGCATTGCTTTTGTTTCCAGTTTATGCCAATCGATTGGCACTTGCGGTCGCGTGCCCGCGAATCCGCTCAAATAAATTTCACGCTGGCGATCCGAGCCGGAAAATGGTGACGTATCCATTGCACTAAGATAATAACTCTGTTATAGCGCAATACGATTTCCTGGTACAAATACCTTGTATTAATAGGCAAAACTCGCGTTGCCAACTCTCCATAGTCAACTATATTTGCGCCTTTAATTTTCCTGAATGAAACCAATACTGGCAGAACTCCTAACCATCGGCGATGAAATCCTCTATGGACAGATTGTAGACACTAATTCGCAGTGGATGAGCGTTGAGCTCGATAAAGTGGGAATTAAGGTGATACGCAAAACTGCCATCGGCGACAATGAAAATGAAATCCTTACCGCTTTCGCGGAAGCAGAAAAGCGCGCCGATGTGGTCTTAATAACTGGCGGCCTTGGACCCACAAGCGACGACATTACAAAACCCTGTCTCGCTAAATATTTCAATTGTGAAGTTAAGATTCATGACGAAGCCCTTGCAGAAGTAACAGAGTTCTTCATTAGTCGCGGTAGGGAAATAACGGAGATCAACCGTCAGCAGGCAGCGCTTCCAATCTGCTGTACAAAAATTACAAACCCCATTGGCACAGCACCCGGCATGTGGTTTGAAAAGAACGGAAAGATCTTTATGTCCATGCCGGGAGTGCCGCATGAAATGAAGCGAATGATGACAGAACGGGTAATTCCAAAATTGCTTCAGACTTTCCAGATGCCCAAAATCATTCACAAGGTGATCAGAACAGTGGGGATTGGCGAATCATTTTTAGCAGATAAAATTTCCTCGTGGGAAAAATCATTACCTCCCCATATCAGGCTTGCCTATCTTCCTAGTCTCGGTGAAGTGAAACTGCGATTGACCGGCTTTGGCGATGCTCCTGAAAAGCTCCAGGCGGAGATCGATTCACTGTCAGAAACGCTAAAGCCACTCGCTGGCGATTATATTTACGGCTATGGCGAAGATCCACTCGAAGTTGTCATTGGTAATACGCTTCGCTCAAAAAAACTTACCCTGTCAGTTGCTGAAAGCTGCACCGGAGGATATGTATCCCACCTTATCACAAGTGTTCCGGGCTGTTCAGACTATTTCCGCGGGAGTATGATTCCGTATGACTATGAAATCAAAATGCGTCAACTGGGTGTGAAACCAGAAACGCTTGAGAAATATGGTGCTGTAAGTGAACCTACCATCAGCGAGATGGCCAACAATGTCCGTGCTAAATTCAATACAGATATTGGCGTAGCGACCAGCGGCATCGCAGGACCGGGTGGTGCAACACCGGACAAACCTGTCGGGACTGTATGGATCGCCTACTCCGACAAATATCAGACCGTTACAAAAAAATTGCAATTGAGCAAGGATCGCGCTATCAACATCCGGCTGGCAAGTGCGGCGGTGTTGAATCTGATACGGTTGAGTTCGCCTAAGTAGTGCATCAAAGTGCAATGCCGGTTATCCTGGACACATCAGCATTGTATACTACTTATCTCAAGAAGCTATTGTTGGTATTATTTCACCGACAGCAAACCTCAGAGCAAGAGCATGCCGCCAGAAAACTTCAATAAAAGGAAAAACCAGATCACCGCTGATCCTTACGATCAACGATTGGCAAAAAATAACAAGGGCTTATTTCGGATAATTTATGTAAATCTACGGACAGTAAATTACCTAAACCGCCATGAAATCATATCAGAAATATCTCATTTGCTTTGGCCTAACCGCTGCGATTTCTTCCAGCATTGAAAGCTTTTCTCAACCTGATCAAAAGCTAACGCATGACATCTTTAAGGAACTTATTGAAATCAATACCACCAACTCAGTAGGAAGCACCACAAAAGCTGCGGAAGCTATGGCAGCACGATTGCGGGCAGCAGGATTTGAAGAAAAAGACATCTTCATTGGCGGTCCCGATCCACGCAAAGGAAACCTTGTGGCCACACTACACGGCACCGGCAAAAAGAAACCCTTATTGTTGTTAGCTCACCTCGATGTTGTAGAGGCATTGCGTACTGATTGGGAATCTGATCCATTCAAATTTGAAGAAAAGGATGGATTCTATTATGCGCGGGGCGCGAGCGACGATAAAGCCATGGCGTCCATTTTTGTTGCTAACATGATACGCATGAAACAGGAGAAGTTTGTTCCGGATAGAGATATCATTATGGCGTTGACAGCGGACGAAGAAGGTGGGAGTTTCAATGGAGTGGATTGGCTGTTAAAAAATCACAAGGATCTTATTAATGCCGAATTCGCATTGAACGAAGGTGGCCGCGGACAGGAGATGGACGGCAAGAAGATCCTGAATGGCGTACAGTTGAGCGAAAAAGTATTTCAAAGTTTTAAACTGGAAGTCAAGAATCGCGGAGGTCACAGCTCACAGCCGCGCAAGGACAATGCAATTTATCGCCTTGCCAAAGCATTGGATAATCTTTCAAAATTTGACTTTCCCGTTAATCTCAATGAAGGGACCAGGGTTTACTTTGAAAAATCCGCCAAGCTTGAATCTGGTCAGCTTGCCGAAGACATGAAAGAAATCATTAAGGATTCACCGAAGCCGGAGGCAATCGCGCGACTATCGGTGTATCCGAATTACAACGCCACCATGCGCACAACCTGCGTTGCTACGATGATCAGCGGCGGGCATGCAGAAAATGCATTGCCGCAAACCGCTACTGCCACAGTAAATTGCCGGATCCTTCCTGGAGAAGATCCCATGAAAATAAAAGAAATGCTAATAGGTGTTTTTAAAGATGAAGGATTGACCGTCACTGCTATGCAGGTTGCAAGACAAAGTCCGGCGTCGCCATTAAATCCCGAAGTATTTACTCCTATTGAGCGAATCACTCAAAAAATGTGGCCAGGCGTACCTGTTGTGCCTCTTATGTCAACCGGTGCAACCGATGGATCGTATCTTCGCATTGATGGGATACCAGTATATGGTGTCTCTGGAATTTTTGGAGATGTCACTGACGTACGAGCACATGGACGAGATGAAAGGATTGGCATCAAGTCCTACTATGAAGGCCAGGAGTTCTTATATCAGCTCGTGAAAGAGTTGACACAAAAGACATCGGTGAAAAGAAATTACTAAGAACGTAGCACGGGTTCAGGTGCGCACGTACTAAGAGTTAATTGCTATCATGAAACTATTCTGATCGCAGGCTATCAACAGGGTTTGCCGTAGCTGCCCGAATAGATTGATAACCCTTCGCGTTCATTGATTGAGCACTATTTCCATTACTCCGATCTCAGACTTTTTACTGGATTAGCCATCGCTGCTTTCATTGTTTGAAAACTTACTGTTCCTATCGCAAGCACAAACATTAAGATCCCGGTGATGGCAAACACACCCCACCCGATATCAACCCTGTAAGCAAAATTCTGCAACAAAACACCAAGCAGATAATACGTAAGCGGCGAAGCAATCACAACTGAAACCAAAATCATTATCACAAAATCACGTGATAATAACAAGGTGATAATCCTTGCAGATGCTCCCAGAACCTTTCGAATACCGATTTCCTTCGTTCGCTGTTGCGCCACCAATGTGACAAGTCCCCACAATCCAAGGCAGGAAATCAAAATTGCCATCCCGGCTAAAATTTTAAACAAACTGGTTAACCTCGTCTCAAGCAACACGTCCTCCTTCTGGTATTAAGTAGTCAGCCATTTCATATGCCGGTTCGCCGATCCTACCAGCCACCTCCACCGCTCGATGTTGAAAATTCACTTGCAAGTGAGCGGTCACTCTTTTCGATGGTTGAACAGAAAAAGATTCCGAAAAGGCAGATTTTTCCAAAATAAAAATTGCATTTACCATTGGATTTCCGCGCAATCTTTGCTGCCAGGTTACGCTATAAATCGCACAAAGAAGCGCGCACAAGCTTTCATCTTTTCGCTCTAATCTTTGAACTAAATTTCTCCTACCTTTAGCAAAAGTCAAACGATTGAAGACATGGCACGGGTAGAATTGATTATGCCCAAGATGGGCGAAAGCATCATGGAAGCAACGATTTTAACCTGGTTGAAAAAACCCGGAGACAAAATCGAGCAGGATGAATCCGTTCTGGAAGTAGCTACTGACAAAGTGGATACTGAAGTTCCCTCCACCTATGCTGGTGTTCTTACTGAAATTCTGGCCAAAGACGGCGACGTAGTAAAAGTTGGCAAGGCAATCGCCATTATTACAACTGACGTCAATGAAGAAACTGTTACCGTAAAACCACCAGCCAATTCTAAACCTGCAGCCACAGAAACTAAAACAGCCATTGTCTCTACAGTAGTTCCTACAAATGGATCAGGTCATAGCCATGCCGTCGATTACTCCACATCATCGCGGTTCTATTCCCCCCTGGTAAAAAATATTGCTAAAGAGGAAAAAATCGCGATAGCGGAACTGGAGAAAATCGCAGGAAGCGGTGCGTCAGGAAGGGTGACGAAAAAGGATATTCTTGAATATGTTCAGCAGCGCACTCCTGGTCAGTCAGGCCAACCTATAACCATTAAATCCAGCGCTCCCATCGTTCCTGCGTCCATCAGCGCGGGTGATGAAATCATTCAGATGGATAGGATGCGTAAGATGATTGCGGAACGCATGGTCGATTCAAAACGTATCGCGCCACACGTCACTTCGTTTGTCGAAGCAGATGTTACTACAATAGTGTCATGGAGGAACAAGACCAAAAATGAATTTCAAAAACGAGAAGGTGATGGATTGACATACACTCCTCTCTTTATGGAGGCCGTGATCCTGGCGATCAAAGACTTCCCAATGATCAATGTTCAGGTAGACGGCGATCGGATCATTAAGAAGAAGGAAATCAACATTGGGATGGCAGTAGCCCTCCCGTCAGGCAATCTGATTGTGCCGGTAGTAAAGAATGCGGATCAGTACAGCCTCGCTGGATTGGCAAAGGCAGTAAATGACCTGACCAAACGCGCAAGAGAAAATAAACTCAAACCAGATGATCTGGCAGGAGGAACTTATACTATTTCGAATGTCGGCACCTTCGGCAATGTCATGGGAACACCAATCATTATGCAACCCCAGGTTGGAATTCTCGCGATCGGTGCAATCCAGAAGAAGCCGGCTGTCATCGAAACCCCGGCTGGTGATGCGATCGCCATCCGACATAAAATGTTCCTTTCTCATTCTTACGACCATCGGGTCGTCGATGGAGCTTTGGGCGGAAGCTTTGTGCGGAGAGTCGCTGATTACCTGGAAAAGTTCGATATAAACCGAACGATTTAAACCGGAATTTCACTTCGGATGTTTGGCAATTGACATTGCAGATTCAGATAAATGGGCCCGAAATCCGCTTTTACCGCTATCATCCAAAAACTCCAAAAGAGCGGCTTTCATGTTGTTAATGTTCCACAAAAAATAGCCCTCACCTTTTCGAAAAGGCAAGCCGTGAGAATTTTCTGCACAATTAATGATTCTATCAGATATGCCTGTGCTTTGCGCCCAACCGGAGACGGCGGATTTTATATCAATGTTGCAACAGCCATTTTAAAAAAAGGGAGACTTTCGCTTGGACAGAAAATCAATGTCAATATTCAAAAAGATACTACTGAGTACGGTCACAAAATGCCGAAAGAATTAAAGGAACTCCTGAATCAGGACGAGGAAGGAAAAAAGTACTGGGACCAGGTACCCAATAGTGCGCAAAGAAACATGATATATTACATTGCCCAGGCGAAGTCTATTGAAAAACGAATTGAGAGATCGCTGCTGTTTGTCAATCGACTGAAAAACACTAAAGGTAACTGGAAATCAAACTAAGATTATCGGTTGATGAGTTTTCCGTCCCCTTATTCATTCGAACTTTAAATCGAATAAATCCGTTAATTTTGACGCTTACTTTAGTCGATCACGTTCAATCCAATAATCCACAAATCCTGTTATGAAGTTCGGAACAAAAGCAATTCACGCAGGCGTTGAGCCAGATCCTACCACCGGTGCGATCATGACCCCTATTTATCAAACCTCGACATACGTTCAGGAATCTCCGGCCAAACACAAAGGCTATGCATACGCTCGTGGTGCGAATCCTACTCGCAACTCACTTCAAAAAAGTATTGCAGCACTTGAGAATGGAAAGTTCGGTATCTGCTACTCTTCCGGAATGGGTGCCACCGACGCAGTACTCCGGTTGCTTAATCCCGGTGACGAAGTAATAACGAGCAATGACCTTTATGGCGGTTCATATCGCCTCTTTACAAAAGTGTATGAAAGAATGGGGGTCAAGTTTCATTTCATTGACATGGCCAACGCAGAGAGCATTACTCCTTACATTTCAAAAAATACAAGACTGCTATGGATAGAGACGCCTTCTAATCCACTTATGAGGATCATCGATATCCAGGCATGCGTTGCCATCGCAAAAAAGAACAATATACGCGTGGCCGTTGACAACACCTTTGCATCACCCTATTTGCAAAATCCCCTTGACCTTGGAGCAGATATCGTCATGCACTCTGTAACAAAATATCTAGGCGGCCACAGCGACGTAATAATGGGAGCATTGGTAGTAAATGATGAGAAACTTTATCAGGATCTCGCTTTCATTGCCAACTCATGCGGGGCAGTTCCAGGACCGCAGGATTCATTTTTAGTACTTCGTGGAATCAAAACGTTGCACCTGAGGATGGAACGTCATTGTTCCAACGGAAAACACATTGCCGGATATTTAAAGACACATCCAAAAATTGGGAAAGTTTACTGGCCAGGATTTCCCGAACATCCAAACCATGATATTGCGAAAAAACAAATGCGGGATTTTGGTGGAATGATATCATTTACCCTGAAAGACGACAAAATTGAAAAAGCAATTGTCTTTATGGAACAGGTTGAATTATTCTCCCTTGCGGAATCACTTGGAGGAGTGGAGTCGCTTATTAATCATCCTGCTTCGATGACTCATGCGAGCATTCCAAAAGAAGAGCGAATAAAGAATGGATTAACAGACACACTTATACGTTTGAGTGTCGGAGTTGAGGACATTGAAGACTTAATTGCAGATCTGGATCAGGCCTTGGGGAAAATTTAAATTCAAATTTGATGATTGATTGATCTATTGATTTTCGTAGTATCATCAAATCAACCAATCACCAAATCAGTAAATTATTGTGGTTTTACCTGAGCATCATTCTTTTGTCTTCTGATGTTTCTGCTGGCGCGATTTTGCTTGCGATTGATCTTTTGCCTCTCCTGTGCAGTAACGGTACCATCGGCTTTAGCACGACGTTCCGTGCGACGAATATGACGTTGCTGTGCGTTTAATCCAGCGGCCTCTTTGCTGGTTAATTCACCACTCTTACGACCCTGATGGATCCGGGCGCGTTCTGATACCTGGCGAGCATCGGCTTTTGGGGTTGCATCCTGCGCAAAAACAGCTATTCCGACTAAAATAAAGAGAGTTGTGATTGCAATTTCCTTTTTCATGGTTTCAGTTTTTTATTCTTTGATCCGCTAGGCAACAAAAGGTTTAACACGACCTTAAAAAAATCACACCGGCATCTGAACCGCGATTTCGGCCGGAATTCCAATGACGAATTCACTACCATTGCCCTCCGAAGTTTTCAATTCCACCGAGCCTCCTAAACGTTCTACCAACGTTTTTACAATTGCGAGACCCAGGCCATTTGAACTCTCTCCTCCTGTGGGACGGGCGCTAAGTTTTCTGAATTTCTGAAACAAGAATTTCTTGTCGTCTTCTGAGAACCCAGGTCCTTTATCTTTTACCGAAATCTTTAAGAATCCATCTTTCCAATTTGCCCTAACTTCAACGGTTGAGCCCTTAGGGGAGAATTTTATTGCATTCGACACAAGATTGTCTATGATGCGCCCGAGATAATTAGGTTCTGAAATAATTCTCGATTCCACAGTGTTCTCGGCCTTCAGGTCAATATTCTTGGCTTCAGCAATGATTTCAAATGCATGAACTCTCTCGTTAAAGAAAGAAGCAAAATCAAAGTTTGTTGGCGCAGAGTTTTCATGAAACTGATTCCATGCATGCACATCGAGCAAGTCAACGATCAGATCAATTCCCGCTTGCGTGCTGCTCTTTACTAACCGAACATATTCCTTTTGATTTCCAGTGAAATTTCCTTCCAATTCAAAAATGTGCATTAAACCATGTATTCTGTTAAGCGGTGACTTTAAATCGTGCGCAACGATATTCATCAAAGTATCTTTCTCATGATTAATTTCGTCAAGATCCTGATTCCTTCGGGACAAAACCTCATTTTGCTTTGCAATCTCTTCCCGCTGTTTCAGAATATGAGTATTTTGATCCTCGAGTTTCTGATTGATATACTTTTGTTTCCGACTATTTCTCCAGGTCGCCAAAGCAAGCACCGCCACGAAAATAGCAGCACTCAACAAAATTAGATTTTGTGATCGCTGCTTTACAATGAGCGACTCATCCTGAATCTGCTTCGACTTCAGGGAGGCATTCTCCTTTTCAGTCTCTTCAATTTGTAACCTGAATTGAAGGCGCTCGACTTCTCGATTCAGGTCATCTTTCTCAATTCTTTCATTCAATATATTGTATAGATAGCGGTATTCCTTTTCCAGAAAGGGCTTGTTCTGATGACGATAAACTTCTGTTAATAGAAAAACAGCATTTCGTTGAAAAATCAAATTACCGGATCGTTGCGAACTGGCATAGGCTTGATTAAGAATTAACAGCGCGCCAGGATAGTCTTCAGTAGCCAACTTTCCTTTTGCAGACAGCATGGCAGCACGTAGAAAAATCTTTTGATTCGTTTTTTCAGAAACAACCTTCAGTACCTCAGAAGCCATTTTATTTGCCTCTTGTATCTTATGCTCTATAAAAAGAATTTCAGCTATTCCAACCTTTAACTCAGCATTGGTAATTTCATCATATTCACTAGCGGAAATCGATCTGGCAGTTTCAAATAAGCTAAGAGCAAGGGATGTACTGTCCATCGCTTCGTACACCAAACCAAGTTCCATATAGGCCGAGGTAATTGCGCGAGGATCAGCAAGCTCTTTCCTTAATTCAAGAGCTTTCTGCGAATACTGAAGTGCTTGCTTAAAGTCACCCTGTGACTTAAATAGGGTTGCCAGGCTTCGATACACATAGGCAAGTCCAGACTTATCCTTTACTTTTTCAAAAAGTAAGCTGGATTTAATAAAGAACGAGTACGAGCGCATTAAATCGCCTTCATCAAAAAATATTCTTCCGGCATTGTTATATCCATGGGCGAGCTGCACAGTATCGTCTTGCTCTAGCGCGATGGCAATAGATCGGTTCTGATAGTCAAGTGCCGTTCTGTAATCGCCTTGATTGGCAATAGCCAGGCCTATAAAACTCAATGGCCGCGCGAGAGCTGTTTTTACCTTTAGCTTTTTTCCCAATTCATAGGCTTTGGTACAATAAAGAATCGTGCTGTCAGGATAGGAATAGCGGTATTCAAACCCAATGCTGTTTAATAGATCAAACTGCCTATCAGGTTTTGCATGCCGTAGTTCATCCTTAAGGCTGTCCAATAATCTTAGATTCTGGGCGAATGAAGTAAATGGGATACAAACAGATATCCAAAAAAAAATTCCGGCCCTGAATAATTTTGTTAAGCTCATTGGCTAAAAGTGAAGCTAATTTTAATCATATATCATATATAAAAATACTGCCTGTGGGCCAGTAAAGGGGCCTTGATGTAAGTAAATTCATCAGAATCAAACTTTTGGTAAGCCAAAAAAAAATAAACGCTATAAAATGAGTAAAAATTAGGTTAGTCTTCCTCCAAAAAATTCATGTCTCTCCCAAAAGTCTCCTGAATAGCTCTTAGAGCAATCAATGCCACTCCTATTGTGAACAACCCCACGAACAGCGCACCATAGATAACGGCCGAGTCATCACCTCCCAACTTTTCCCGCAAAAATCGAAATGCCAATGTCAATGGTACTACTGTTCCCCTTATAAAATTCGGAGCCGAAGTGGCTACGGTCGATCTAAGATTCGTACCAAATTGTTCAGCCGCGATCGTGACAAACAAAGCCCAATAACCAATACCGACTCCCAACAAAAAGCAGGTAACATAAAAATAAAATACGGAACGTCCTGGCGTAAACAGATACAACACAACCATGCCAAGTGTGAGGAAAATATACAGCAACACAACCTTCTTTCTGGAGCCCATTGCCTGACTAATAAAGCCACTGCTAAGATCTCCAACTGCCAGACCGATATAGCTGTACATTACCGCATCACCCGCTTTTACTATTCCATCGATGTGAAGGGCTTTGGCAAATTCAGGAGAGAACGTAATGAGAATACCGATTGTAAACCAAATAGGAAGTCCGATAAAAATACTTCCCATAAATTTCTTGAAGCGGGCGGTATTATTAAACAGTTGGAAGAAGTTGCCTCGTTGAACAACTGTTTGCTCTTTAATCTTAAGGAACACCCCTGATTCAAAAACACTGATTCTCGCAATCAATAAAAGTAATCCAAGGCCACCACCGATGAAGAATGCAATCCGCCAGTCATAGCGATTAGCAATTACATTTGCTAATACAGCACCCATTAGTCCGAAACTTGCTACAAGCGTGGTTCCATACCCGCGTAGCTTCGTAGGCAAAACTTCAGCAACCAACGTAATCCCAGCACCAAGTTCACCAGCAAGTCCAATGCCTGCAATGAATCTTAAGATTGCATATTGATCAACGGTCTGGGCAAAACCATTCGCAATATTTGCAATAGAGTAAAGTAATATTGAGCCAAACAAAACTGAAAGTCGTCCGCGCTTATCTCCCATAATGCCCCAGATTAGCCCACCGATCAAAAGGCCAGTCATCTGTACCTGAAGTAAAAATTCCCCCTGGATTAAAAGCTGATCATCAGGAACGCCCATCGAACTTAAGCTCGGCCTTCTTACAATACTGAATAAGAGCAGATCGTAGATGTCCACGAAATAACCAAGGGCCGCAACAATAACCGGAACACTAAAGAGACCTGCCGTTTTTTCTTGTTTCATTCGCAAGCAAAATAGTAATAAAAGCACCTTCCACAATATTCAAGCATAACTGAATTCCACCATTGGTAAAAAACGCGTTATCCACATCGGAAAAAAATTACTAACTCGCTGACTAATTTCATAAATATGAACTATCGAATTTCAGCGTTTTTCTTAATCGCAATCAGCCTTGGAATACCGGCATTTGCTCAAAAGAAAATTCAAGCAAAACCTGCTCAAGCCTTTGATGAAAAATTCTACAATGCATTGGAATGGAGAAATATTGGTCCATTCAGAGGCGGCCGGTCTGCTGCAGTAACAGGCGTACCTGGAAAATCCAACCTATATTATATGGGTTCAACAGGAGGTGGCGTTTGGAAAACGAATGATGCAGGTAATTCCTGGGAAAATATTTCCGATGGCTATTTTGGTGGGTCGATCGGCGCAGTTGCCGTAAGTGAATGGGACAACAATGTTATTTATGTTGGTGGAGGCGAGGAATCCGTCCGTGGAAATGTTTCGTACGGGTATGGCATGTTCAAATCCACCGACGCCGGGAAGACCTGGGAGTCCATTGGACTAAAAGAATCGCGTCACATTCCCAGAGTTCGTATTCATCCGAAAAATCCGGATTTGGTATATGTTGCCGTGCTGGGCGATTTATTTAAACCAACAGAAGAACGTGGAGTGTATCGATCTGAGAACGGAGGGAAGACATGGAAAAGAATCCTTTTCTCCAATTCAAGTGCTGGCGTAGTGGATCTTGTAATGGATCCAAATAATCCAAGGATACTATTTGCATCCACCTGGCGTATAAAACGAACACCCCATAGCCTGGAGAGTGGTGGTGAAGGTTCGGGACTCTGGATGACAAAAGACGGTGGTGACACGTGGACAGAAATAACAAAAAATGAGGGATTGCCAAAAGGAACGTGGGGAATCACCGGGCTTGCAGTATCGCCTGTCAATTCAAATCGTGTGTATGCTTTAATAGAAAATGAAAATGGTGGTGTTCATCGCTCTGATGATGGAGGAAAGACGTGGAAGAAAATGAATGAAGATCGCAATCTTCGTCAGCGGGCGTGGTACTATTCACGAATCTATGCTGACACCAAAGACGAAGATGTTTGTTATGTAATGAACGTATCCTATCATCGCTCTAAAGATGGAGGAAAAACATTTGAAACCTTTAATGCCAATCACGGTGACCATCATGATCTTTGGATTGCCCCTGAAGACAGCCGACGAATGATAATCGCCGATGACGGCGGCGGACAGGTTTCATTTGATGCCGGGGAAAACTGGAGTACATATTACAATCAACCAACTGCCCAGCATTATCGAGTCACCACTGACAATCACTTTCCTTACCGGATTTATGGAGCACAGCAGGATAACTCCACTCAGCGTATTTTACACCGTACGGATGGAGGTTCAGTAGGTGAGCGTGATTGGGATGTGTCAGCAGGGGGTGAAAGCGGCCACATGGCAATTGATCCAACCAACAATGACATCGTCTATGGTGGCAGTTATGATGGATTCCTTGAAAGAAAAAATCATGCGACTGGCGAAAGCCGGAGTATAAATGCCTGGCCCGACAATCCGATGGGGCACGGAGCAGAAGGGGCTAAATACCGCTTCCAATGGAATTTTCCCATTTTCTTTTCGCCCCATGATTCTAAAAAATTATACGCTGGTTCGAATGTTTTGCATGTAACCTACAATGGAGGCGAAAAATGGGAAATCATAAGTCCGGACCTCACAAGAAATGATCCTTCAAAACTAGGAGCCTCCGGCGGGCCCATCACCAAGGACAACACCGGGGTGGAATACTATTGTACCATTTTTGCTGCATCAGAATCACTTTATGAAAAGGATCTTATTCTCGTAGGATCAGACGATGGCTTGTTGCACATCACGAGGGACGGGGGAAAGAAATGGGAAAAGCTCACAGTAGCTGGGTTGCCTGAATGGACGATGATCAACAGCGTTGACTTTGACCCGTTTGTTAAGGGGGGTGCCTACATCGCCGCCACAAGTTACAAGTCCGGAGACTACCACCCGTACCTTTTTAAAACAAAAGACTATGGCAAAACCTGGACAAAAATTACCGACGGAATCGATCCAGGTCACTTTACCCGTGTGGTGCGCGCTGACTTAAAACGGCCGGGCCTTCTTTATGCGGGAACCGAAAGTGGCATGTACATCTCATTTGATGATGGTATGAGTTGGAAGCCTTTTCAGTTAAATCTCCCGATAGTACCTGTTACTGACCTGACCATTAAAAATGATAATCTGATTGCAGCAACTCAAGGAAGAAGCTTTTGGCTGATCGATGACATTACTCCATTGCATCAGCTAACGGACCAAGTGACTGCCAGCGACTCTTACCTTTACAAGCCGATGCCCAGCTATCGTATGAACTCGGGTTTCTCTTTCGAAAAACCGTCTAAAAAAGAAGGCAAAAATCACCCAGGAGGTGTAATGGTACACTATTTTGTAAAAGACACTATAAAAGCGATTGTATCTCTGGAAATTTTAGAAAATAACGGAAAGCTGATTAAGAAATACTCAAATAAGCCGGACAAAAAAGCAAAAGAAGAAGAGCTTAAAATAAAGCCTGGTTCAAATCGATTTATTTGGAACATGAGGTACCCCGGCGCGGAAGGGTTTGACGGCATGATTATGTGGTCAGGGTCCCTGCTTGGTCCAAAGGCAGTTCCTGGTAACTACAAAGCCCGGCTTAATTTCAATGGAAAAGTGCATGAAACAGATTTTGAAATACTGAAAGACCCCCGCACCACTGGCACACTCGGGGACATTCAGGCTCAATTTGATTTCTTGATTTCCGTAAGGGATAAACTTTCGGAAACTAATCTAGCTGTAAAAAAGATCAGATCAACACGGGATCAAATCAATCGTATAACAGAGCCCATGAAGGGAAAAGATGACATGAAGGATATTAATGATATAGCAAAATCTATCCTCGACGATATGAAAGCGATAGAAGAAGCCCTTTATCAGACAAAGAATAAAAGTGGCCAGGACCCCCTTAATTATCCGATTAGGTTAAATAACAAATTGGCAGCGCTAAGTGGTGAATCAGATGGTGGGGATTTCAAACCGACAAGCCAGGTTAAGGCCGTACAAACGGAAATTTCTGGAAAGATTGACGAGCAGTTGCAGTCTTTAAAGAAAGTCTTCTCGGACAAGATTCCAAAGTTCAACGAACTGGTGAAACAAAAACAGATCAACCCAGTCCCATTGACAGAGGTATTTTAGAACCGGAATACCCAAAAAGAAAGAGGATCGCAAACTACGATCCTCTTTCCTTTTATTTCCTTCCCAGAAGATAATATAAAATTGGCCCTAAAATTGGAAGAAAGATGACCGCTACTATCCACAGTATCTTCTTCTCATTATCCTTGGAGCTTTTTACAATGTCAACAATAGCCAGCACATCGATTACCAGAATGAGTAGAGGTATTAGTCTTATCATATACGTTAATTAATTTGTTCCTAAAATTTTAAACAACTCGTCGAGGTTCGGCGTGATTATAATTTCCGTTCTGCGATTTCTTTGCTTATTCTGATCCGATGTATTTACGATCAGGGGTGAGTACTCACCTTTTCCCGATGCGGTGATCTGGTTCGCGGAGACTCCCGCTTTTGTCAATATTTTCGTAATTGATGTCGCCCGCATTACACTAAGATCCCAGTTGTCCTGCATGTATTGTGACTTCTTTCCGATTGGCACATTGTCTGTATGGCCTTCCACCATGATCTGCAAATCCTTTTGATCCTTAATTGCCTTACCTAGCTGCTGTAATGCCGTAACACCTTTGGCATCTACCTCGATACTGCCGGACCCAAAAAGAAGTTGTTCGGCCAGCGAGACATATACTTTTCCATTTTTCACTTTTACAGTAAGATCATTTTCCTTAAAGTTTAAAAGAGCATTGCTAATCCTGTTTTTGAGATCTTGCACGGCCTTGTCCTTATTGGATAAAATTGTCTCCAGTTCTAAAACTTTTTTTTCACGATCCGCAAGGCTCACACTCAGAGAATCATTTAATTTTCTTGTTTTATCAAGATTTGCCTGAATAGCAAATAGCTGATCTTTTTGCTGGGCAAAATCCCTGTTGAGTTTTCCACTGTTATTCATCAGGTTTTTATAGTAAGCTGAAAGCTGGTCGTACTCCTTGTTTAGATCTGCAAGCCTTCGCGCTGTGCTTCTTTTGGCCTCACCCAGCAGGGTGGTGTCTTCCTTAAGTTTTGCCGCTTCTTCGGTTAGAGATTTCAGCGAAGCCTGGGTTTTCGCAAGCTCTTCTTCACGTTGTGCTAATTCACCGTCCGCCTTTACTTTTTGAGCAAGTATGTCATCATATTTCTTTTTTGTAACAATGCACGACTGAAGGTTAAGTGTCACTAGTACGACTAGCAGCTTAAAAAATAGTTTCATAGGGAGAGGTTAGATCTTGAAATATTATACGAAAGTATGAGTTTGAATTCGACCATCCAAGGAAAGGTTAATTACCAAAACTCATTAGCTTTGTTTAGAATGACAATTTAGTCCACTCTCAAAAAACGCGTACGATGGAAGGCATGCTCAAACCCGATTCTTTTAAAGGAAAAACAATTTTAGTTACAGGAGGAGGTACTGGGCTCGGTCGCTCGATGTCGAAGTATCTACTGGAATTAGGTGCGACCATTGTCATTAGCAGTCGTAAAAAAGAAGTGATTGACAAAGCAGCGGCCGAATTAATGAGTGAAACCGGAGGAAAAGTACTAGCTGTTCCCTGTGATATCCGAAAATATGATGAGATCGAAAAACTCCTTGTCGCCGTTGAAAGTGAATTTGGACAACTGCATGGAGTTCTAAATAACGCAGCAGGAAATTTTATCAGTCCAACAGAAAGACTTTCTCACCGGGCGTTTGATATAATTGTCGACATCGTACTACGGGGTACGTATTATGTAACGCTAGCTGCCGGAAAAAACTGGATTTCTAAAAAACAGCCAGGTATTTTCTTAAACATCGTAACTACCTATGCATGGACTGGGTCTGGATACGTTGTACCATCAGCTTGTTCAAAAGCCGGTGTTTTGGCACTGACCCGTTCACTCGCGGTTGAATGGGCAAAGTATAATATCCGAAGCAACGCAATCGCACCGGGACCTTTCCCGACTGAAGGCGCTTGGAGTCGTCTGTTACCCGGAGATCTTGCGAAACAATTTGATCCCTCCAAACGCATTCCCCTGAAGCGGGTTGGCGAACATCAGGAACTTGCAAATCTTGCGGCTTATCTTCTATCTGATTATTCAGCGTACGTCAATGGCGAAGTCGTAACAATTGATGGTGGTGAGTGGCTAAGAAATGGCGGGGAGTTCAGTCACCTTGAAGCTATCCCTGATAGTATGTGGGATGCCTTCGAGAAAAATAGAAAATAGTTTTTAGAAACACTAAAACCTGTAAGCAGCACTTACGCTGGCATAGTTTTGAATACTGACGAATGGCGTCTCAGTGCTCAAATGCACAATTGAAAATGTCGATGAAATTCTCTTTCCCGAATACTGAATTCCGAATTTTCTTGCAAACAACCATGGATTAATCGAGGTAGTGAAAGGGCTATCGTTGTTGAACAAGCTACCCTGGATGAAAATGTTTGACAGGACATAATTTGCCTGCAGGGAGGCAAAGAAAAAAAATTCCTTTTTCTGTTTGGAATACTTTTCCCTTGAGACATTGGCGTTCATGAATCCAGACTCACCCAGCGGATTGAACCTGAAAAGCCGTAGCGTAATTTCTTCGGTAATCTTATTTGACCCTGTTCCCAACCAGGCACCTGTCAAACTAACTAATTCGATTGTTTTTGTCAATTGAAATCCATGGGTATGATTAAAATTTGTGTTGACGACTACTTCGTTGGCAATTTGAGTATCCCATCCATAAATTGAATAGAGATCAATTGTTTCATGCAGCCACTGCTGAAGATGATCCATTCCCGACTGTGGTCCAACTAGACCAACCTGAATCATAAAATAATTACCAGAATTTTTTCTTCTGAAGTTAAGCAAGTCTGCGCTGATGAAATTCCATCCACAGTAAGGCCGGTCCATTAACTGCGTGATTTGTGTTTCCAGGTCTTTAGGAGTAAAGACCTTGTTGCCGTAATGAAATGAGAATATGGTTTTAGCGGAATCATTGTTATGAAGAACTGGAATTTTCGAACTTATTAAAAAACGATAGAATAAGTCCTGTCCTGCAGAATAGTATTGGTCTGTTGCATATGGATAGTCATTATCTACAGTAACGGAGAGTTCGTTAGTGAAATACCGATCCATAGATTGACTTCTGCCTGGAAAGTAAAGCAAAGATAAAATTGCCAGCGGGAGGAGGGATTTCAATTGAACTGGCAACACGGCAATAAAGATAATGGACTGGATTCTTAAATTGACATACCTTCCGGCAAAAAAAAAGCCTTCGTATTACTACGAAGGCTTGATTATAAAGTCAGGCAACGACTTACTCTCCCGGATATTACTCCAGTACCATCAGCGCGGGTGGTCTTAACGACTCTGTTCGGAATGGGAAGAGGTGGTCCC
>JBBRON010000022.1:0-79165 GCA_038229375.1 Cytophagales bacterium
GGAGAGTATCGCTCGCCGAAACGAACTATGGCGGACGATGTCCGTAATAGCTCGCGAAAGAGAACTTCGCTCGCCGAAGCGAACTACAGCAGACAAAGTCCCTAATAACTCGCGAAGGAGAGCTTCGCTCGCCGAAACGAACTACAGCACGCAAAGTCCCTAATACCTCGCGAAGGAGAGCTTCGCTCGCCGAAACGAACTACAGCGGACAGAGTCCGTAATAACTCGCGAAAGAGAGCATCGCGCGCCGAAACGAACTACAGCAGACAAAGTCCCTAATACCTCGCGAAGGAGAGCATCGCTCGCCGAAACGAACTACAGCGGACAGAGTCCGTAATAGCTCGCGAAGGAGAGCATCGCTCGCCGAAGCGAACTACAGCAGACAATGTCCCTAATAGCTCGCGAAGGAGAGCATCGCGCGCCGAAGCAAACTACAACAGACGACAATGTCCCTAATAGCTTGCGAACGAGAGCATTGCTCGCCGAAGCGAGCTATGGGCGGACGAGGTCCGTAATAGCTCGCGAAGGAGAGCTTCTCTCGCCACAGCCCTTTTTCAACTAAATCCTTGAGCCTTTATTAAATTCCCAGAGCTCATTTCCGTCATCTGTGCGGTACACGAGTCGACCCATCCTTAGCTCGCGCCCCAGTCTTCCAATGACTCCAAACCTCATAACTTGCGATCGGGATTCAATTATCGAACAAATCTCGCGGGAATGAGTGGTAATTGCATTATTGACCGACGGCACCCCCAATTCCTCATTCCTTACTCAACTCCCCTACCATCGGCTTGCCAATCAACTCCTTTGCCTTCTCTACCCCATATTCGCCCAACAACAACATAAGTTTCGTGACGGCTGCCTCAATGGTCATATCCTCCCCGCTAATAACCCCTATCTCCTGAAGCGCCCGGCTGGTCTCGTATTTTCCCTGTAGTACCATACCACCTGGACATTGCGAGATGTTCAGAATAAGAAGACCCCGGGAAATACCGTCTTTCAGTAAATCGATGAACCAGGGAACCGAAGGTGCATTACCTGAGCCAAACGTCTCAAGTACCAATGCTTTCATTTTAGGATTTGTAACCACGGGCGCCACGGTGTCAGCATTGATTCCCGGGAAAAGCTTGAGTATGGAAACACCGCTCCCAAACTTAGATAATACATTCAGTACTCCCTCACGGTGTGACATGATCGCCGATGTATTATAATCAATTTTAACACCTGCTTTCGCAAGCGGCGGGTAGTTTTCAGAATTGAATGCATCAAAGTGCATACTCTCCACTTTCTTCGACCGTGAACCACGAAGCAATTCATAATCAAAATAGATACACACTTCCGGCACAACCGGTTTACCATTCTCTTTTGCTGATGCAATCTCCAAAGCGGTTATCAGATTCTCACGCGCATCTGATCGAGGTTCACTGATAGGAAGCTGTGCTCCGGTAAATACCACAGGCTTGGAAAGATTCTGAAGCATAAAACTTAAAGCAGAAGCAGTATAGGCCATGGTGTCAGTACCATGAAGGACAACAAATCCGTCCTGAGTTTGATAATGCTCCTTAATGATACTTCCAATCATCTGCCAATGAACTGGCTCGATATTAGAAGAGTCTATTGGCGTATCAAAAGAAATTATTGTTATCTCAAGGAAGAGGTTTCGAAGTGTTGGAAGGTGTTCAAGGATCAATGAGAAATCAAACGGAAGCAATACCCCCTGCGCGTCGTGCACCATTCCGAACGTACCACCGGTATAGATGATCATCACCTTCGCTTTGGGCTTCGAAGGAGTGGCAGTGTTAATGGTTAGGGGTTTTTGATTCATCTGATAAAATTTACTCTTTTATGAATACACTTTTACATTTCACATTTAGAGTTTCTCATTTTACGTTTTTGATAAAATTAAAAAGGCAAACTAAATACTTTTAAATACCCTCTGCGCATTCAGTGTCGTCGCCGCCTGTAGCTCACCCAAACTTACTTTCAATAATTCGGCAACCTTCTCCGCAATCAACGGAATATATCCTGGCTCATTTCGTTTTCCGCGATGAGGCACAGGAGCGAGATAAGGCGCATCGGTTTCCAGTACTATTTTTTCCAATGAAATTTCCGGCAGCACTTTATCAAGTCCACCGTTCTTAAATGTCGCCACCCCTCCTATTCCAAGATAAAAACCCATCTCAATAATCTTCTTTGCCTGTACAGCATTTCCTGAAAAGCAATGAAAGATGCCTGTGAGCTTTCCATCCAATAATGGTTCGAGTATCTCAATCGTCTGATCAATCGACTCGCGACTGTGAATCACCAGCGGCAACTCATACTTCTTCGCCCATTGGGTCTGAATAATAAAAGCCTCTTTCTGATAGTCCCAAAGGGTCTTATCCCAGTGTAAATCCGTCCCCATTTCTCCTACCGCACTGAACTTTCTCTTTGCAAGCCACTGCTCCACTATATACAGTTCTTTTTCAAAGCCTTTCTTCACCGAACATGGATGTAACCCCATCATCGGAAAGCACGAAGAAGGATATTTTCGCTCAAGTTCAAGCATTCCATCAATCGACGCATGATCGATGTTCGGCATGAACATCTTCATTACTCCAGCCTGTTGAGCCCGAACGAGCATGTCGTCACAATCATTTTTGAATTCTTCAGAGTATAGATGGCAGTGACTATCGACCCAGTAGTTTGCAGGCGAAGGTTTTGTAGAGAGTGGCTGGATGGAATCGAGAGTTGGCATTATGGAAATAGATATTTGCCAAAGATAACTATACCGACTACTACTGACATGATGGAGACCACAAGGACGGCGCCGGCCGCTATGTCTTTAATCTTCCCAGCCATGGGATGACGATCGGGTGAAACCATATTTACAATGTATTCAATGGCTGTGTTGAACATCTCAGCGGAAATAACCGATCCGATGGCAAACGCTATTAATATCCATTCAGTACCATTTATTCCGAAATAAATCCCTGCCCCAATTGCGACAAACGCAACACCAAAATGGATTTTGAAATTTGATTGTTCGCTGACGGCCACCCATATTCCATGCCATGCATAAGAAAATCGCTTAAGGAAATGACTCATAATAATACCGAATCAATGGCTCTGGTTAAGAGACCTGAATCCGTTTTAAAATGACTCAGACCTTTATATTTCTTTACCTGTTCCAAATCCGATTTCAATTCGAATTTATCCTGCCTCACTGCGTAGACAATGTTTTCCCGTTTTAGATAGTCTGCAAGAAACAATTGCTCCGGCTGTTGTGGCGTTGGCACAAAGATAGCACTCTTCCCTAATGCAATCAGATCCATCACAGAACTATAACCACTTCTGGATATTACTGTCTCTGACGAAAGGAGCGCTTTTTCAAGTTCAGTAGCATTCAAATGGTTTACTATTTCAAGGCACCCCTCAGTCCTTGAATAGGGCTTTTGCGGCTCACCCGTCACAAGCAAAGACGTCATGCCTAAAGATCTCAATTGACTAGTTAATATTTTTTCAAAAATTGATCGTTGTGGTTCTGGTCCCGAAACCAATGCAATGATATCATACCTCTTGATTACTGAATTCCCTGCATGAAATCTCGAGAGCCAGCCAACATATTTTTGAGTACCCATACGCTTATTAGCAAAAGGCGCAGTGAGCTCTGCCTCGGGTGCATCCGGGATCCAAATCTCTGTGAACTTTCGGATATATCGGTGAAGCAGGGAATTGGTAATGCCTGACGCCCAGCCAAATCCCTGTGGCATAAGCAAGTTGACCTGGTGTGTTATGAAAACAGATTTCACTTTGGAAGACCAGCAACCAAAGCGATTGTCGGAAATCACAAGGTCAATCTTAATCTCACTCACGAGCCTTTCCAGAATACTATGCTCGGCATGAATCACTTTGTAAAACCTAGACAGTTGTGTTATCATCGCCACCAACAACGAACCCTTGTCAGAATACCTCGGTCGATAGGAAGGCAATTCAAAAAACGTAGCGTTTGGAAACTCAATCTTTAACAACTCCAACGCTGCGTCAGACGACGCAATGAATATCTCCGCTCCCCGGCTTTGAAATTCCCGTATCACCGGAATGCAGCGAGTGGCATGACCAAGCCCCCAGTCAAGAGGACAAAACAAAACTCTTTTTGATTGCATCATTTCCGCAAAGATCACTCAACGGAGCGACTTAAACACATATCCCTGACTTGCGAAATGGTCAATAAATCGTGGCAGCACATAGCGCATGTTCTTTTCAGCTTTAAGACTGTCGTGGAACACGACGATAGATCCGGGCCGAGTAGCAGAAATAGACCCCGACAAGCAATTGTCGGTCGAAATACTCCTGGCGTAGTCATGAGTAAGGACATCCCACATCACGATCTCGTATTGTGAAAGTGCCTTGATCTGCGCCCTGGTAATACGACCGTAAGGAGGGCGGAAGAGAGGTAGTTTGAGATTTAACTCTGAATCCTGTTTATCGATTATTAGTTGACACATCTTAATGTTGTCAACATAATCCATGAGAGAAGTACGCCAGCCGCTCAGATGATTGAATGTATGATTACCCACTGCGTGACCCCCATCAATGATCCTGGAAAAGACGTTGGGATATTTCTTGACATTATCACCGATGCAGAAGAAAGTTGCTTTGATATTTGACTTCGCCAGCGTGTCTAGTACAAATTCCGTTGGGCCGGGAACGGGCCCGTCATCAAAGGAGAGGTAAAGTTCTTTGTTAGAAATCTCAAACGGCATTCGCCATGTTAACTGCGGGTAGATCCAGGGAAGAAAGAAAGGGTTCCGGTAGAAGTTCATAGTGGTAAGTAGCAAGGATCAACCCTAAGAACCATTGTCAATTACTAACCCTGCATGACAGCATGGTTATGTCGTCCCGATAGCCTTTTCGCCCTTTGAATCCGTCCAGTCGAACGATAATATCCTGATGAATAAGGTTGAGATCCTTATTATGATTTTCTTCGAAGTACTTGATAAGTGATGCCTGGCCGAATTCCTCATCAGCCTCATTCGCTGTTTCAGTCAGGCCATCCGTGTAGCAAAAAAGAAGAAAGTCATCGAGGTCTGTCACAAAACCTTCTTTCAGGAATGGCAAGGGATGCATTGCACCCAGTACTGTACATCCATCCTCCAGCAAACGTATTCCGTGCTTCCTGTCGAATAACAAAGGAGGGTTATGTCCGGCATTTACGTACACCAAGGTTTTGAGATTAATATCATAGATCGCCCCGAAGAAGGTGATGAATCGTTCACCTTTTGTACTGTCCAACACCTGATAGTTAAGAGCCTCTACGATCTCCGACAAATTTGGCATTTGTCTGAGCAGTGTTCTAAGTGACGCCTGAAAATTAGACATCATAAGCGCTGCCGCAATTCCTTTTCCACTCACATCTGCCACGCACAATAAAAACTGATTCTTGTTGATTGGAACGTAATCATAGTAATCACCACCGACCATGTCGTGTGGAAGGTAACTTGCTACCATTTTTAACCGATCTGAATTGGGAAGTTTGTCAGGAAAAAGAAACTGCTGAACATCACTGGCTATTTCCAGTTCCTTGCGGAACGCCTCTTGCTCAAGTTGCTTGCCCGTCAGCTTCTGGTTTTCAATAGCTACAACAATGATATTACTCAATGCCTGAATGAAACGAGTACTGTCATTCGATTCGAGTCCACCAATAAAGACTACCGCCAGTGTTTTGCTCTGATGAGCAACGGGTATCACCATGTCAAATTCATGGAAATCACACTCTGCTTCGAATTCGAGCATCTGGTGGACCTGCTTTACAAGGTGAAAGCGCTCATCCAACGGGCACTTTAAGAAGTTCGTCTTTGTCCCAAAATTCACAACGCATCTCCACTTCAGATCAAAGACATACAAGGCAAGTTTACGGATCCTGAGATTCGATCGCAGCGTAAAGTTGAACATCTTATATAAAGATTCTTCAGTCGCATTGTTATTGATTGCCTGGGTAATTTCCAGCAACGCATTCAACTCCAGTTCTTTACGATCTAATTGCTTTTGTAGCTCGACTTCGTTCATGTCTTTTTCAACGGTAAAAATAGAAGAAAATTATGCCTGTGCACACTCTCATTTATAATTTCTGTTCTTCCAGTGGTAAGAAGATATCAATGAAAATATACCGATAACAGTGACATAAACTGGATAAAGAAACTGCAGTACAATAAAAGCAAGCATATCAAATCTTCTTTCGAGAAACCTGCCCACCCAAAAAAGGAACACACCCTCTAGAAACAGCTTCACTGCAATCAGGCCAATTAGGTATCCAGGATCGAGGATATTTTCAACCACCAACACGACAAAAGCCACCTGAGATACAAAAATAAAAACCGCCAATAACCTTGCTACCAAATCGTTGTTGTGCTTCCATTTTCCTGCCCAACGAAGACGCTGGTAAAAAAAATCCTTTATAGTCGCTTGAGGAAATGTACTCACCACCGCCTCATAGTAATTCAGAAATCTGATTCCGGAAGGATATTGTTTGTGAATCTTGCGCATCAAGAACTCATCATCACCGGAGGCGATCTGGAGATTCCCCGCATATCCTTTTACATTCTCAAATGCCGTTTTCCGAAACGCAAGATTGGCACCGTTACACATTACCGGATGACCCAATCCAATGGCCGCAGCCGTAGTGCCCGCAAGGCTTATAAATTCAGTTACCTGAAGGCGAGAGAAAAATGAATTGCTACTGACGAGCTTTACCGCCCCGATCACCATAGTTGTTTCCTCATTCTCGAAATGGAGAGAAATACATCGAAGCCAGTTCTTTGAAAAGCCGCAGTCAGCATCTGTTGTGACAATTACTTCGAAGCGGGCATTTTTTATCCCCAAAGCCAGGGCAGCTTTTTTTCCCTCCGCTCCTTCCGGAAGGTCAATAAGCCGCGCATTTTGGATAGCCCCCACGATACGTTTTAATTGATCAGGCGTGTCGTCGGTTGAGTGATCGTTAACAATTACTATTTCAAATTTTTCAGCCGGATAATTTATTGCTGCAAGGTCGCGAAGAAGATTTTGGATATTCCCGGTTTCATTTCTAACCGCGACCACGATTGATATTCCCGGAATGGATGTACCCTTCAAGGGCATCACTTGCCGACGAATGATGATCCAGCCAACGAGCAATACCACCAACAACAGGCAGTAAGAACTTAAAATAAGACTGAAAGTAAGTTCCATTGAAAAGATGTCTGTAATTTGGGGCGTGAGTAAAGTTGAAAAAAAACCAGTGAAACCAAACGTTCTCCAAAAAGAGAAAATCATTCTCGGACTTGATCCAGGAACGAATATAATGGGCTATGGCCTTATCCTCCTCCGTGGAAGCAAGATGGATTTGTTGCAATTCGGTGTGATCCAGTTGAATAAACTGGAAACGCATGAGCTCCGGCTTAAAAAGATCTTTGAAAGGGTGTTGGCACTGGTGGAAGAATTCAAGCCGGATGAAGTAGCACTCGAGGCGCCATTTTACGGAAAGAATGTTCAGTCGATGCTCAAATTAGGCCGCGCTCAGGGTGTTGCTATGTCTGCAGCCCTATACCGCGAAATTCCAATTACCGAATACGCGCCAAAGAAAGTGAAGCAGTCGGTCACCGGGAATGGCAATGCAAGCAAAGAACAAGTCGCGCGGATGCTAATGCAGATTTTTAATCTTAAAGAATTACCAAAACTGCTGGATGCAAGCGATGCATTGGCTGTGGCAGTATGTCATCATTATCAAAATGGTTCAGAGTCAAAAGGTAAGAAAAGTACGTGGGAGAGTTTTTTGAAAGAGAATCCTAATCGGAAACTTAAATTATGAGTCGATTAATTTTATTGGGCCGAGCAAAACAACTCAATGGCAAATTCAACCAGACGTTATTTATCTTTTAGTCATCTCAAATATTCCAAAGCCGAATTTACACCCCAGATTATTTTTGATTAACGCTTCCGTCAACGCCACATTTTCATACAAATCACCTTCATCATTCACGTATGAAAAAAAATCAATTATGTAATGTGGCTCGAATATCTTCAACAGGTAAGCAACACTAAACACCCTGTGGGCATTGAATTCAATCCTCTGTGGCCCAATGGGTGTTGAGAAATAAAATTTCCCCCCTCTCTTCAACACTTTATTCATATTCTCCAGTCCCTTCAAATGACCATTCACATCAATCGGATCTCCATAGCGACCCAAACCAAAATGTTCGATTACATTCAGAGACGAAAGGGAATCAGTATATTCATGAAGCTCAGGAGAGACATTCATAAAATCAGCCGTTACAAAACGAATATTCCTTACACTCGCAGTTTGCGGGCGAATATCAAAAACTTCAATTTCGCGGAAGGAGGCAACATGTGCTACAAAGCCATCAACACGTGAACCAACGTCGACGTGCTTTACTGGTTTGTTTTCAAAAACACGTCTCGCGATGGTAAGATCTTCATGGAAATAATGACTCTTGAGGTCACCGTTCGTTTCAAATCGCTCTCGTAATACCGGATACCATTCTGAAATTCTAAAATCAGATTGATCTTTCAATTGACGTTTTATCTCTGTTAAGTCACGTTTGAAATAAGGCCAGCCCTTTAAGCTTGCCAGGATAACCTTCGGCTGAATGCTCAGACTTGATAGTATTCTATAGAATTTTCGCAACACGTTAAAGTGAATTATAAAGACGAATGAGTGATTTTGATTCCATTTCCCAATTGTATTTTTCCATAATCAACGCTTTTCCGCGAGCTCCCATGGCCCATGCGACAGTTGGATCAAGGACTAGCTTCACAACCGCATCTGAAATTTCCTGTGGACTTAATGGGTCGATCAATATTCCAGCGTCTGCTTCTTTTACAAACTCTGCTGACTCCCCTTCTTTGGAAGCAATTACCGGCAGGCCTGCCGCCATATATTCAAACAATTTGACAGGATAATTGGTCCTGTAGCGCTCAATAGGGTGAGGAACAATTATTCCGATAGACGATGAATACAATGCGACGATCATTTCATCGTAGGGCAACCATGACTTATAGTGAACTTTATACTTTGTCAGTAACTCCGTTTCCAAAGATGCGGGCGCGAATTTTCCACCAAGCACAAACTCAATGGCAACTTTCTCACGTGCCAGCCGATAGCCTTCCAGCATTTCGATTATACCCCTTGGTTTGCTCAGCAAGCCAACATAAACCAATCTGTTATTGCCCGAATGACTTATTTCGTTGCGAAACGAACTGGCAATTGGAAAATTCCTAATGAGGGTAACCTTGTCCTTTGGAAAGTACTTTGCGATGACGGGCTCCGCAACGATCACAGCATCAAACCACCAGCCGGCAACTTTCTCAAGCAATCTATAAAACCATGTGTATGGCTTTTTGACAAGCCATGGTATCCAATGCTGATAGGAAATTTGCAAAGGCGTATCTTCATGAGCATCGTAAACAACTTTTCTTCCAAAACATTTAAGCGCAATACCTACCAAAAGCAATTCAGAATCCTGCAGGTGAAAAATTGAATTGCCGGGTTGCTTCAACGCCTTACGGAAAATTTTCCATGGACATTTTACAAGTTGCTCCCAACCTTTTTTCGGCAAAGGCACAGAAATTATCTGAATGCCTTCTTTAGAAAAATCCTCACCATTTGGGATAATAATAATTACTTCCCATCCTGCCTGATGAAGTGACTTTGCTTCTTTATGGAATATCCGGGTGTCAAACGGTTTGTGACCTGCATTGGCAAGCATCACCACCCGCGATCCCGGTTTCATATCCGCGCCCATACATCCGGAATAAGATCCCTGGTGTTATATAAACGACTTGTATACACAGGTTCCTTCTTTGTAAGGTAGTCGGTACGGAACCATTGCAAAGGGGCTATCACTTTCTTTCCCCGGAATTGATTCAACCACGCCCCCCACCAGCTAAAGGTACTGTTGGCGATGATATTATTACGGCAGGAGGACATCAGCAACAGATCGTTAAAGGCATCAGCGCCTTTGTTGTGATCTATGAATTCGGCTTTTAGTCCTTGAAAATTTTGCCGGCACCATTCCGGATCGTCTGAAAAAAAATAAAAGGAAGGATCACTCACTTCCGCATTCATCTTCGCAATCGCAAGTTTATAGTAATCCATTGGCAGCACGCCAAAGAATGATGAGTAATTTGAAGTTGACGCATAATCCCCTCTTCTTACGTGCACGGCGACGCTATTCTCCGACTTCATTTTCTGCTGTAGTGTATTATTTCTATCCTGAAGAAATTCTTTAGAGCTAAACTGTTTCAAAATTTCAGATGCAATCGGTAAAAAGTATTTTTCACTCTGCCAATATCCAGTCAGGTAAAGATTGGACGGAAGCGAAAGAAAATCTTCGTAGAAGTGATAATGAGGTTGAGCAAACACTTCCGGACATCTGAAATAATTTTCGCGCTTGTTAATATAGCGAACCAGAGCATTGCTTCCAGTAAACCGATGTACCTCTTCGCGGGATGCCTCACGAGCTTCAATATTAAAATTGGATAATTCGAACTTGCGGTACAGGTGTTTTGAATACGTGTAAAGATCGAGTGCGAGTTCCGTCCTGTGGTGTAGCGCAAGCGCTTTGCCGGCAGCATATTGAAAAAGTTGATTTCCCAGGCCACCCCGGAGGCGAACGATGATCATCTGCGCGTGATATTCATTATAATTGCCCTCAAAATTAGCGGGATGGGCCTGAAACAAAAAATAAAGAATCTTCCAGGGGTTTATAATGCCATTCTCAGCGTCCTGAACTCGATTAATTATTTCAATCGCCGCTTCAATAGCCAGTTTCCGAAATACGAGATCACCCCGTACTGGCAAAATCGGATTGCCATCGTAAAAGAAAGTCCTGACAATCAAAAAATAAATCACGTCGCCGACGCGGGTAAACTATTTAAAGACCATCAGCTAGTCCACAACGGAATGAAAATTACGCTGGGGAGCTATTATGACTACGGAAATACACACTTATTAATGAAAAATAAAGGTGTACACGAGCCACAGGAAGAGTACGCCTTCGCACAAATTCTCAAGACCATTGCTCAAGGTGGAACAATGATGGAACTTGGAAGTTATTGGGCTTTTTATTCAATGTGGTTTGCCAACCAGGTGAATGATGGAAAATGTTATATGATAGAGCCTGATCCACACAAAATGAATTTTGGAAAATTAAACTTCCAGCTCAATAAACTTTCAGGGACATTTGATGCAGGATTTATTTCTGACCGGACTAATCTAACGCCGGCTATACCGTTTTACTCGGTCGACTATCTGATGAAGAAGCATAAAATCGATCACCTAAACGTTCTCCACAGTGACATTCAAGGATTTGAACTGAAAATGCTGGAAGGAAGCTATGAGGCCCTCGAGGGGAAAAAGATTGATTACTTTTTTATTTCTACCCATAGCAATGAACTGCATCAATTCTGTATCAATAAATTAAAATCGCACAACTATACTATTTTATGTAGTGCCAATCTTGACCAGAGTTTCTCTGTAGATGGTCTGATCGTCGCAAAACGCAGCGGAGTGGCTGGACCGGAAAGTGTTGAAATTTCTTTAAGAAGTTAGAGTATACCTTTTAGAAGAATCTTTCCATTAGTCTCTTCGAAATTCACTTAGCGTTTCACTCCCGAAGTTTTATCGTTTATGTATAGCCAGATAATTTGCCGAAAGAAAAACTTCCAGCCTCTCCGAGTACGACCGTATCGGCCTGAGTCCATCGGTAAGTATTCGATACAAATCATAGTCTTTGCTGAAGAAATAATAATAATCCCTGAAGAACGACTTTGAATCAAGATTACATCCGCCAAATTCAAATTGCACCATACCGATGCGTCCTTCTTCAAACATTCTCTTCCCACCCTTCAGCACCGCCAGCTCATGACCTTCAACATCAAGTTTGAGAAAATCAATTGAGTCGATAGTGTGTTGCTGACAAAAAATATCCAACGTAGTAAGTTCAATTTTCTCGTGGTTGGAAAAATCAATATTGTGATATGACAGATCACGCTTATAAACCGATGCAAGACCAGATCCCTCGCGGTCGTAAAACAATTCAACCGTCTCTTCTTTATCGCTCATACCCTTATTGACAAGGAGAACGGAATCAGAAACAGGAACCTTTGATTTCAAAATAGAAAAAGTCTTTTGCGACGGCTCGAAGGCGTACAATTGAATAGTCTTATCCTTCCAGATCTCCAGAATATGTTTCGTGAATTCACCTTTGTTTGCCCCCACATCGAATAAGACCGGTGAACTGGTCGTAATCATCCCCCGTACCCTTTCGAGAAGCGCTGACTCACCGTTGTGGAGATAGTCACTGGCGCGACCATAGTTCATTCCTCTTAAAGCAAAACGGTAAACTCGCTCAAACAGAAACTGGTAGCGTTTCTTTCCTAAAACATTATTCAACAGGCCCACGGTATGACGTTAAGTTTTACAAATAAAGTATTTTGCAGGCAGATAATCTTAAAAATGGGTGTTGTCATCCGGCAAAGTATCATTACAACTGTCATCTCGTACATTGGAGTGGCTATTGGCTACGTAAATTTATTGTATCTCTATCCGCGTTTCCTTTCTCCTGAACAGATCGGATTAATGCGAACGGTCCAGGATTCGGCTATTCTGCTGGCTCAGTTTGCCCAGTTTGGATTAGGCCAAAGTATCATCAAGTTCTTTCCGAAGTTTATGGGTAACGTCGTAAACTCCAGAAATTTTATCAATATTATTCTATTAGCAGCGCTTACGGCGTTCGGATTCTTTCTCATCATTTTCTTTGTTTTTGAAGACACCTTTCTGAAGTATTTTCAGACAAACGCTCAGGAATTTGTTCACTATTCTGGCCTGGCACTCTGGCTCACCTTCATCATCGTTATTACGTCACTGATGGAGATCTATTCCAGATCTCTTTTAAAGAATGTACTCCCCAATCTTTTAAAAGAGATCATCGTGCGAATCCTGCTGGGAGTTCTTGTGCTGTTCTATTTTAAAGGGTTCGTTACCTTCCACGAGATGATGATTGGATCGGTGTTGATCTATGTTGTTTGCGTGCTAATATTGATGGGCGCCTTGGCTGGTCAGGGTCATCTGCATCTGAAGATTGACTTCGCTTTCATCGAACCAACCAATCGCAGGGAACTGATTAACTTCAGCATATTAAGTTTTGCCGGAACTGCAGGAATGATCATCATTGCAAAAGTAGATAGCATAATGGTGGCAGGTTTACTTGGACTTGCCCCGGTTGCAATTTACACTACGTCCGCCTACATGGCTACGGTCATAGAGATTCCCAAAAGAGCATTGACCCAGCTTGCAGGTCCTCTTATTTCACGGGGATTGGAAAAGAATGACATGAAAGAGATACAAAGCATCTATCACAAAACTTCCCTCAATCAGTTCATTCTTGGATCCCTTCTCCTGATCGGAATCCTCGCCAATATTGATTCAATTTTCTCTCTAATGCCAAACGGAGATATCTATGAGGCTGGCCGCTGGGTTGTGATGATAGTTGGTGGCGGCAAACTTATTGATATGTTTTTTGGTCCGAGCAGTGAGATCATCGTTTACTCAAAATATTATCGCTTAAATATCGTTTTGATCCTTTTGCTAGCCGCTGTGATTATCAGCGTAAACAATCTTTTAATTCCGTCGTATGGTATCAATGGTGCAGCGGTGGGCACTGCGGTCACCCTAATTGTCTTCAATCTGATAAAATTTATTTTCATATGGATCAAAATGGATCTGCAACCCTTCACTTTTGCTTTTGTAAAAGTTATACTCATAGGTGCTGCGGCGTGGGGCTCACAATGGCTTCTTCCCAGAATTGATTTTGTTCTTGGTGATATGATCATCAGGTCGGCGATAATAACAATTGTATTCATCGTATTAATTTTCTGGATGAAGGTTTCACCGGATGTGAATAATGTGCTAAGGACAGGAATGAGAATGCTTGGCATCAGGCATTAGCGATTGCGTGAAACGTTGTGGTTAATTCTGTTGAAAAGTATTCATTAATTTAGTGAACGATCCATTTCTCTATGTCAGAAAACGAAGAAAAAAAGCTGCAGGAACTCATCCTCAAAATTTCCCAACTCACTGAACGACAGCAGCAAATTCAAAAAGACCTTGTTGATATACAGCGCGACGTATACAATATCAAACGTGAAGAAATAAAGAAAACCGAGGTCCCGATTGCATTCCCACAGATCACGGAAAACAAAACTGTGACGCCAGAACCGATCATTGAAACTCCTTCCCAAACGCCAAAGAAAAAACAGGAAGATCCGGTACCCTTGAAGCATTCAATCAAAAAAGAATTGCAAGAAAGTACGCGCATAGAGGATTTTATTGGGAGCAACCTCCTGAATAAGATAGGAATTGCAATACTCGTGCTCGGCATCGGCTACGGAGTAAAATATTCCATTGATCATGACTTGCTGAATCCTCTCACCCGTGTGATTCTCGGTTATCTCTCGGGAGCAATCCTGATTGGCTTGGCACTGAAACTAAAAGAAAAATACGCGACGTTCAGTGCAGTATTGCTTAGTGGAGGGATGGCCGCGACGTACTTTATCACCTATGCTGCTTATGATTTCTACGGATTCTTTCCACAGCCCGTTGCCTTTGCGCTCATGGTGATGTTTACAGTATTCACTGTTGTGGCCGCTCTGAATTACAACCTTCAGGTAATTGCTGTGATCGGGCTGGTGGGCGCCTATGGGGTCCCTTTTCTCTTAAGTGACGGATCCGGAAGAGTTGTTATTCTCTTTTCTTACATGTGCATCATCAACGCAGGAATACTCACGCTTGCCTTCAAAAAGTACTGGTCAATGTTGTACTACCTGGCCTTCTTCCTTACATGGCTGATCTTTGCCGTCTGGTGGGTTGGTGATTACTCATCGGACACCCATTTATGGTCGAGTCTGATTTTCTCATCTTTGTTCTTCGTTATTTTCTATTCAACTTTCCTCGCTTACAAGTTGTTAAGAGAAGAAAATTTTGATGGCATCGATCTTGTGATGCTCTTGTTAAACTCATTTACCTACTTCGCGCTTGGCTACCTCTCGATTGACGATCATCAAGACGGCAGCTTGTACCTGGGTTTGTTCACAACGTTTAACGCGGCCCTTCATTTTATAGCTTGTCTTGTCATTTACATTAAAAAAGATCAGTATAAAGATGTCTTCTACTTCGTTGCCGGCTTGGTAATTGTATTCCTGACCATTGCCGTGCCGGTGCAATTGGATGGCAACTGGGTTACTTTAATTTGGGCCGCAGAAGCCGTCATGATGTTTTACCTCGGCCGGATCAAGACATTGCCCATTTATGAAAAAATATCCTATCCCATCATTCTAATTGCGTTTACAAGCCTGCTCCAGGATTGGAATACATATTATAATTTCATCGAGTACACCGACACCGAAAGTCATCCGTTTCTTTTTAACATTCAATTTCTTACATCACTTCTGGTAATAGCTGCGTTTACCTCGATTGTGTGGTTAAATCAGCAGACAAAATATTCTTCACCATTTAAAAAAGACGAACCAATACGCACTTTGTTTAATGCGGGGATGGTTGTAATTCTATCGACCTCATTGTACTTTATGTTCTACAATGAAATCCAAAGCTTTTGGGAACAGAAATACTTCTCTTCCACCTTCAGGGTACCTGCGATCGGGGACACCAGCGAATACACCCAACGCGACCCTGACATAAGAGAATTCGAAACATTGTGGTTGATAAACTATTCAGCCTTTTTTGGATTGGCTATGTCACTGGTTCTTATTCGATTTATCAGGAATAAAGTCTTCACATTCGCAAACGTTGCTTATAACGTCATGGTGATTGTCGCATTTGTGGCCGTCGGTCTGGCCAGCCTGGCCGCGCTACGGGAAAGTTATATCAGTCAGGACGATGCTAATGTCTATGTCAGAGAGATGTTTAATCATATCGGTATCCGCTACCTTAGTCTTCTTTTCATTTTACCGTTGATTTGGGTCAATCGCAAACTTCTCAGGAACGAATACTTTACTGCCGAAGTAAGAGAAATTGAAAAAATCCTTCTTCAAGTATTCGTGATTGTATTGCTAAGCAGCGAATTGGTCAACTGGCTTGATATATTACGAGTAGACAATAGCGACAAACTTGCATTGACAATCTTATGGGGTTTGTATGCGCTTGGTATGATTGTCTGGGGTCTTGGGAAAGACGACAAGACCCTTAGGATTGTTGCCATCTCACTTTTTGGACTTACTATCACAAAACTTTTTGTATATGACATCACGGATATGAGCACTATTGCAAAAACCGTTGTGATGATGACACTTGGCGCGTTGTTGCTGATAGCTTCATTTCTGTATAACCGCGTTAAAAAATCAAGGAGCGATGAAAAATAGACTATTGCTGATCGGGTCACTGATGTGTGGGGTGATTACGTCAAACTTTGCACAGGTGGAGTCCTTCAATTTCAAGAGAAAAATTGAAGGTGTCACAATGCCCGGTTGGTATTCACTCCCCCTTCCCGTTGGAATTCCTGGCTCTGCGAACCAATTCCATGATATTAGAATTTACAATCTGACCGACTCTGACACGCTGGAAGTCCCGTACCTGTTAAAAATTCAGGAAGATGCAGTTTCCGAAAAAAACATCAGTGTACCCGTACTTAACAAAAGTATCAGAGATGGAAAGCTATATGTGACATTTGAGATTCCAACGGGCGAGCGGGCAAATTACTTGCACCTTGAATTCACCGAGAAAAACTTTGACGGTCACGCATCAATTGAAGGAAGCAACAATCAAAAGGAATGGTTTTCCATTCTCAATCAACGCAGAATATTGTCAATCAAGGACGAAGCAGTAGATTTTAATTTTACAACACTCTACTTTCCATTAAGTATTTATCGTTTCTTAAGAGTAAGTGTGGAGGCAAACACGCTGCTGACGTTTCTATCTGCCACCGTCAAGAGGAGAGAAACAAAATATGGAGCAACAAACAAAATACCGTTAACCTGGACGGAGAAAAACAACAAGAAGGACAAACAGACAGTCATTGATATTCCATTTTCTCAAACGCAACTATTCAGTTCGCTAAAGATGAATGTCAGCAACGAAGGAGATTATTATCGTTCTTTCGAACTGGATGTATTAACCGATAGCGCAAAAAGTCAAAAAGGATGGCAGTATTACTATGAAAACGTAACCAGAGGTTATCTGACTTCTGCCGATACAAATGCTTTTACATTTCCATATCACGTCGCCAAGAGACTGCGCCTTACCATCAATCATGCAGACAATCCTCCACTCTCAATAAAACAAATTGAAGCCTGCGGCCCCAACGTTCTGCTCATCTCCAAAATATCGCCTGGTGAGAACTATCTGTTCTATGGAAATCGCAGTGTCGACGCACCGTCCTATGATCTTAAGTACTTTGAGGAAAACATTCCAATTGATCTCGCCCCACTGAGCCTCGGTGCGGAAGAAGATATCCGGAAACCTGCCATCAGATCACATCCACTCTTCGAAAAGAAATTATGGCTGTGGGGAGCAATGGGTCTTGTAATTTTGATCCTGGGATTTTTTACCTTGAGGATGTTGAAGAAATAGACAACGGATCTATTTCAGCAAAACCACCATCTTGCCTGTAAGTGCCTGCCGGGTGTAGGACTTCACGTTTCGCTTTTCTTCTGATCCCGAGTTCTTCCAACTGTCAAATCTTTCGTTCAAGAGGCCCTTAAGTGCTGCTGTGTCGTTCCTGTCGATCATTCGCCCTGAATTTGTATCCTTTAAGATCTGGGATGCGTCACCAACTTCAGGTCCGACACCAAAAATGAAATTGCCACTGGCCAGGTATTCAAAAAATTTCCCCGGCAAATTTCCGGCTGCCAGAGCCGTGTGGGCCAGGATCAGTAACTGAACATCCGTTTCTCCGTAGAGCTTTACCAGCTGGTCATGTGGCAGGGGCTTTGAAAATGTTGTGATAGCGGAGAGCAAAGGATCATTCGAAATAAATTCACGGAAGGAAGAGTTCACCGAACCCAGAAAATCTATTACAACATTCTCTCGGAATTCAGGAAACTCAAGCGCAACCAGTTTTATCGCCTGCATAAAAGGGATCGGGTCGCGTAACTCATCCACCATTCCTATATGACGGATGGTAAATTTCTTCGTCCTGATCTTTTGAATATCTGAGAAATCGTCCTCATCGAATCCGTTGGTTATCAACTCCACCGTTCTCCCACCCAAAACTTCAAATCTGTTAACATGAAAAGGAGCGATCGTAACTACGTGATCCGCTTTCTGCAGAACATTCCGCTCGAGCTTACGGTGTCTCATACGGGCCCATGAACTCAGTGAAAAAGTATCAAGTAAATCCCATTCACTCCAGGGGTCACGCATGTCAGCGATCCATTGAAGGGAAGGATTTTTATTTTTTAGCTTTAAACCAATCAAATGCAAACTATGAGGGGGACCCGTGGTGATAATGGTGGTTATCCCGTTGCTCGTTATAAAATCCTTCAGAAAATTTACTGAGGGCTTCACCCAGAAGATACGGGCATCCGGAATAAAGATGTTGCCCCGTATCCAGCTCGTTACGCTTTGAAAGAAAGTCTTTTTACCAGCCGACACGAGATCAATCTGACTTACCGTCTCCTTTCCCATCAACTTCAATACACTTTTGAAAAGTCCGTATGGTTCCCAGATTGGAAAGTGAAGCACCTCTGCTTCACGTGGGATATCATTTAAAAGTGTATCATCCCGTATTTCAAACGAAGGATTCTCAGGTGTAAAAACGAAAGGCTGCCAGCCAAATGAAGGTAAGTATTTGACAAATTTCAGCCACCGCTGTACACCACTGCCGCCGGACGGAGGCCAGTAGTAGGTAATAATTAAAACCTTTTTTGTGATTGGAGCGGAGCTAGGATCAGACATCTCATCACAAAGTTAATAATGAATTCCCACTCCGCCTGTGTTTTGTAATTTTCCATCCCGGTATGCAATCTTCCCATTGACAGCGACGAGATCAATGCCATCGGAAAATTGATTTGGATTTTCAACTGTTGCCCTGGCATTAACACGCGCCTGATCAAACACCACAAGATCTGCCCATGACCCGTCTTTCAAAATACCACGGTCGTTCATTGCTGGTAAGATAAGACTGCGTGGAAGGGTCGTAACCTTTTCCAGAATTTTCTCCAAAGGCAAACCGATATCAAGCCCATGACGAATGGCTGTGGAAAAACAACCTGCTCCACGCGGGTGCGAGTTAGCATGGGGCTCGTATTCTATACCTCCATCAGAACCAATCATACAAAAATCTCTCTTCAACGCGAGATCAACGGTATCTACCAGAGGAAGTGTTCCTTCAGGAACCGCTGCCAGTTTTTTCAAACCTCGATATCGTGCAAAACTCTCTGCCGTTAACCGTTCACCGGTGCCCACCAATCGCAAATCGTTATACGTAAGACCATACCTCTTTTGCCATCCGTCATCAAAACGCTTTGAGTGCAGATAGGTTGCCCAGAATGAATAGGGATAAACACAGCATGTCAACCGGAATCCCTGAGCGTTGGCTGCCTGAATTTTATCCAACGCCTCTTTCATGTGAAAGGTACCACCCGTCGAGTGAACGTGATCAATGTGAACACGCGCACCACTGTCTTTTGCAATCCTTATGGCTTCATCAACTCCTTCAAGTTCTTTTTCTGAAGAAGAATAGCGCAGGTGTAAAAAAAATGTCCGGTCATATTTTTTTGCCAACTTCGCATACTCCAGAGTTTCCTCATATGGCGTTGGCTGATATTCAATGCTATGGGACACACCCAGTGCTCCTTCTTCCAGACATTTCTCAACTTTCTTCTTTCGTTCCGCCAAATTCGAAATAGCATAACGCACGTGCATCACTGCCGTAGATACTCCGTAGTTGATATAGTGGGGTAACGTACCAAATGTTTTGTAATAAGCCGCTGTCGTTGCATTTCCGCCATGCATCTGCAATGCTGTGGTGACACCGTCTGTAATTTTAAATTTCTCAACGATCTGATAGGTCCTTTGAGGTGTCGCCGAATTATCAGAAAGTATATCAATGAAACCTGGCGAAACGATCTTGTTGGAAACGTCAATGATCTCGTCTCCCTGCAGTGAGTTGAGGTCAGCCAATTTCAATTTTCCTCCCACATCCAACCCGATATCCAACACTTGCCATTTATCCTTATAAAATGATCTTCCCCCACGAAGCACCATCTTCACATCCGAAGCATTGGGGAATGAAACGGAGGCAAACGACGAGATGTCTGTCGCAAGCGCGGCCGCCATAAAACCAGCATTCTTTAGAAATAATCTCCTCTTCATTGAACCCTCCAACGTTGAACCCTGAACTTTGAACCCTGAACCTTGAACCCTGAACCCTGAACTCTGAACTCAGACCTTACCTCCCGTCACAAACTCTATAACCTCCTCCTCCCTCCCCCCATCAAACCACCTGATCTCCGTATCCCTTTTAAACCAGGTAAACTGCCTCTTCGCATACCTTCTCGAATTTCTTTTCATCAAACGCACAGCTTCCTCTTTATCATACAGCCCTTCAAAAAAACCAAACGGCTCCTGATAACCTACAGTTTGCAGGGCATTCTGATGACGCTGCGTAAAAAACATTTCGGCCTCTTCAAACAACCCCCGCTCAATCATTTTATCCATTCTGAGGTCAATGCGGTGGTATAACTGTTCCCGGTCAAGTTCAAGACCTACCTTAATTACGTTGAATGGCAATTTAACTTTCTCTTTCTTCCGGTAACCCGAGAATGACTTTCCAGTACTTCGGATAATCTCCATCGCCCGCATGAGTCGTTGAGGATTTTGACGATCCACCACTTCAAAGTAATCCGGATCATGAATTGCTACCTGTTGCTGAAGCCATGAAATTCCCTTTTCGCCATACTCGATAATGATCTGCTCGCGGATGTCAGGAGAGACATCAGGCAAATCGTCAAAACCATCGAGCACGGACTTTACATACAACCCGGATCCGCCACACATCACCAAAAAGTCATGATGCAGGAACAATTCATCAATAGCCTTTCGCGCCTCACGACCATAGGTTCCGGCATCGTATTCCTCAGTGATTGATTTAATATTAATAAAATGATGTTTAACCGTCGCAAGTTCGTCAGGTGTGGGCTTCGCCGTTCCGATTTCAAGCTCCTTATATATCTGACGGGAGTCGGCGGATATAATTTCCGTTTGGTAATGTGCAGCCAACCTAATGGCTAAGTCGGTCTTACCCACGGCAGTAGGGCCGACTATCACCAGTAAAGTTTTGGATGCTGACATTCATTGTAAAGAAAAGAAAAGTTGCTTTAATCTTTCATCTTTTTATTCCAACTTGCATTCAAAATTCGCCACTACGAATGATTAAATACACGAACCAATTCCTTATAAAGCTAGAAGACCTTATTGCTGAATCCGATTACTTTCTCCGTTACGAGAAAGGGAATTTCAAGTCAGGATATTGCCTCCTCCGCGATCAGAAGATCATCATAGTAAATAAATTCTTTACTACGGAAGGCAAGATCAACATCCTGCTGGAGATCCTGCGCACAGTTGCACTGAACACCAGCAAATTCAGCGAAAAGAATATGAAACTCTACGAAGAGCTCGCTCAAGAGGAAGTGAAACTTCAATAATTGAAAATTACATTTCTTGGTACCGGCACATCCCAGGGAGTACCCGTGATCGGGTGCCAATGCGAAGTATGCCAATCAATGGATTACCGCGACAAGCGACTGCGCACCTCTGTTCATCTTTCTATCGATGGAAAAAGTTTTGTCATTGATACAGGTCCTGATTTTCGGCAACAAATGCTACGTGAAGATATCCGGCAACTCGATGCAATAATCTTCACCCACGGACACAAAGATCATATCGCCGGACTCGATGACGTTCGCGCCTTTAATTTTTTGCAGCAAATGGACATGCCGGTTTATGGCCAAAAGCCCGTGCTGGACCAATTGAAAATTGAATTTTTTTATGCGTTTGAGGCCAAAAAATATCCAGGAATTCCTCAACTGAATCTAATTGAACTTTTCGAAGCCCCGTTTGAAGCGGCTGGCGTCACATTCACGCCTTTGCCAGTGATGCATTTGAACATGCCGGTATTGGGCTTCAGGGTAAATGACTTCAGTTATATCACGGATGCAAATTTCATTTCAGAGGCAACCATTGAGAAACTAAAAGGAACAGAAATCCTCGTCATCAATGCCTTGCAGCGCGAGAAACATATTTCGCATTTCAATCTGGCAGAAGCTGTCGCCATGGCTCAAAAGATTGGAGCAGGCAAAACCTACTGCACCCATATCAGCCACAAATTGGGATCACATAAGCAGGTAGAAAAAGAATTACCAACCTCGATCGCTTTAGCCTATGATGGGTTGACCATTACTCTTTAACAGTGCATAACAACTATTACTTCCTCCGACAGCTCAGCAACCAATTGCACGATCAACTTGCCGGCTTCACATTCGTTTCCTGCTTCAGCCAGAATAAAGACGAACTCATCCTTGAATTCAACAATGCGATCAAATCCTTTTTCATAAAGGCAACCCTTACACCTGGATTTCAGTGTCTTTCCTTCCCAAACGTCTTTCACCGTGCCCGTAAAAACAGCGTAGATCTGTTTCAGTCGATTATAATGAACAAAGTGACCGGCATAAGGCAATTTAACAACGAACGGAGCTTTGCCATCGTTCTTGAAAATGGCCGCTCGATTGCCTTTACGCTACATGGCGCCCGTGCAAATGTTATTCAATTTAATGGGGGGGTGGTCGAAGAAATTTTCAGAAATAATTTTGAAGCTGATTTGGAGTTAAAATTAAGCGACCTTGATCGTGATATTGACTGGAGCCCTGAGCATTTCTTTGCCAATCAAGCTGCACTACATTCTACCTATTTTACCCTGGGAAAATCAATTTGGCACTATCTGACCAAAAATCACTTTGATGTCAGCTCACCTGAAGTACGATGGAGAATTTTCGAAGAAACTTTATCACAGCTTGAAAAGCCGGCATATTATATTCTAAGCAAAGAAGGATTGATTTCATTTTCCCTTCTGCCGGATGAAAACACAGTCAAAACCTTTTTTGATCCGATTGAGGCAATCAACGAATTCTTTCACCAACGAATTTCAACGTCGGCATTTCAAACCGAAAAGACCTCTCTCCTCAGCCAGGTAAATGGAAAGTTAAAACAGGCATTGTCCTACCTGGAAAAGAATCAGCAAAAATCAGTCGAACTCGACGGCGACCAGCATTATTCGCAATGGGCAGATCTTATTATGGCGAATCTTCATGCAATCAAGCAAGGAACTGAGATAGTCGAGCTAGAGAATTTCTACGACAATCAGAACTCAATATCGATCAAGCTGAAAAAAGAGCTGAGCCCTCAAAAGAACGCTGAAGTATTTTACCGCAAGGGGAAAAATCAAGTGATTGAAATCAAAACACTGAAAGATTCAATTGCCCGGAAAGAAAGAGAAATCGTTCAGCTTAATGACTTGCGTGATTCCATCCTGCAGGCAAACCAGCTGGCTCAGCTTAAACAACTTTCATTGTCGGTTGTCAGGCAGGTACCCGACAAACAAAAAACGCTCGCCCTTCCCTATCACGAAAACGAATTTAAAGGCTTTAAAATCTGGGTGGGTAAAAACGCTGCAGCGAATGACATACTTACATTAAAACATTCCCATAAAGAAGATCTTTGGCTTCACGCAAAAGATGTAGCCGGATCTCATGTATTGATAAAGCATCAGGCAGGAAAGCCTTTTCCAAAAGATGTGATTGAATATGCAGCTGGTTTGGCAGCCTATCACTCCAAACGAAAAAACGAATCTCTCTGCCCTGTAGCATTCACTCCGAAAAAATTTGTCCGCAAGCGAAAAGGAGACCCTGCCGGTGCTGTGGTTGTAGAACGGGAGGAAGTTATTTTGGCAGAACCGGTGCAACCGATAAAATAACGAGACAAGGCCATCAAGAACACCCAGCACTAGGAAGAAGAAGCAATACCATCAACCCTCCCTTCTTGCCCCGCCTCGTGTCGTTAGTGACCTTATCTTTCCAGGCCTTAGCTCACAACATTGACCTTCATCATATTCGTCCGGTGCTTTTCGTGAATTGGCATACTCGCAAGACTGATGAAAATGTCACCGGCCTTCACGTGACCATCACGTTTTAGAACTGCCTGAACGTCGGCTATCGTCTCATCCGTCGATGTGGACTTCTCATAATAATAGGTACGTGTTGCCCACACGAGATTAAGCGTATTCAACACCGCCTTGTTTCCTGTGAATACAAAAATATTTGCATTAGGTCGATGAGAAGAACATTTGAAGGCTGTGTAGCCGGAAGAGGTCATCCCTACGATCGCTTTTGCATTTACTTCTTGAGCTAGCTTGCATGCTGCCAATATTAAACTGTCGTGAATGAAGATCGGGGAATGCGGATCCACTTCGCGGAAGCGGTAATACAACGGAGCCTGCTTTTCAACGGAGCTAATGGTTCTCACCATACTGCGAATTACTTCGATGGGATATTTTCCAGCAGCCGTTTCGGCCGAGAGCATCACTGCATCCGCTCCATCCATTACAGCGTTGGCAACATCACTTGCCTCTGCTCGTGTAGGGCGTGGATTCTCGATCATACTCTCCATCATCTGCGTTGCTACGATCACCGGCTTGGCCAGTTTGTTGCATTTTTCAACAAGCATCTTTTGCACCATGGGTACTTCTTCTAGCCAGATCTCTACTCCAAGGTCACCCCGGGCTACCATTACCGCATCAGTAGCGGCGAGAATAGCATCAATATTTTCAAGCGCTTCAGGCTTCTCAATTTTAGCAACAATTCTTGACTGTGATTTATTTTTATCAATGATCTCGCGAAGAATATCAATATCCTTTGCTTTCCGAACGAACGACAATGCTATCCAATCAACTTTATTCTTCAAACCAAATTCAAGGTCCACGAGATCTTTTTCAGTAAGCGATGGAGCCGACACTTTCGAGAAAGGAAGGTTAATTCCTTTCCTTGATTTCAGAGGGCCACCATACACCACCTCAGTGACAACATCGAATTCCCTTGCTTCCAATACTTTAAGTTCGATTTTTCCGTCATCAATCAGGATCATATCGCCTGGTTTCACATCATTGGGAAGGCCTTTGTAACTCGTGCTTACCAACTGATGGTCACCGATCACTTCTTTTGTCGTAATAGTGAGAGTCTGTTTAGACACAAGTATGGTCCCCTCTTTTACTTCATTTACCCTGATTTTTGGCCCTTGCAAATCCTGTAGGAGTGCAATGTGTGACCCCATTTCTTCATTAAGCTCACGGACGAAGTCGATTACTTTTTGGTGGTCTTCATGCTTTCCGTGGGAAAAATTTAACCGAAAAACATCGACACCTTCCTTTGCCAGGGCACGCAGCATTTCCTTTGAACTCGATGCGGGGCCGACGGTGGCTACAATTTTGGTTTTATTAAAAGAGACTTTTTCCATGAGATAATTTGAGTTCTGTGACGCTTAAATCAGAAGCTATTCCTGTTAAAAAATAAAGTTATCCTTTGATTTTAAAGCCGACAAAGGTATTAAAGCTGCCAATTCAACGGAAGGAATGGTACGCAAGTATTCCTGCAATCGATTTCCGGACAGGTTTTCCTCACTTTGGGTCATTAAAATGAAGTCAAAATGCGGAAATTCCGGGATAAGGGGCGGTACCGCAGCCTCGCCTTCCAGTGCCCGATTCCGGAAAAGATTCAGCTCATTTAGTGGCGTCTTAAATGTGTAGTGATCATACGACGCAGTCGCCCCTTTCTTGTAATGCACAACGAGGTCTTGCTGCTTCACCAGGTTAGTCTTCAATATCTTATTCAAATGCCAAGCCAGTTTGTAGCCTTTGAGCGAAGTCCTGACACCCAGCAATTCAAAATCATAGGAGTACTCAATTTCAAGCTTATTTTTCTTGATTTTTGCGGCCATCGGGTGATCTATTTCCAAAAGTAAAAAGTTTGACAATATGGCTCCAAATCTCTTACTTTGCGCAGATTTTTAAAATACCTTAAACCTTATACACATGTCTGACATCGCACAAAAAGTAAAACAGATCATTATCGACAAGCTGGGAGTAGAAGAATCTGAAGTAACACCTGAGGCAAGTTTTACCAATGACCTTGGTGCAGATTCTCTTGATACCGTTGAGTTGATCATGGAGTTTGAAAAAGAATTTAACATCTCAATACCAGACGACCAGGCAGAAAATATCGCTACTGTAGGCCAGGCCATCGCCTACCTCGAACAAAACGCGAAGAAATAGTCAGGATGATTTACTGATTCAGCTTTCTGATACTAACTTTTCAGTATGAATTTTAAAAGAGTAGTTATCACTGGGATAGGTGCACTCACGCCGATCGGCAATAACCTTCGCGATTATTGGGATGGTTTGAAAAGCGCAAAAAGCGGAGCCGCACCTATCACCAAATTTGATGCATCACTCTTTAAAACAAAGTTTGCCTGCGAACTCAAAGGCTTCGATCCAACGAATTTTATGGATCGCAAAGAAGCTCGCAAGATTGATCCTTTCGCACAGTACGCACTCGTCGCAAGCGAAGAAGCCATCGCCCATTCAAACCTGCTCCAGACTCCTTTCAATCCCGACCGCGTTGGGGTGATATGGGGATCCGGAATCGGTGGTTTGTTGAGCTTTCAAGAAGAAGTAAAATCATTCGCAAGAGGTGACGGCACTCCGCGCTTCAATCCTTTCTTTATCCCGAAGATGATCCCCGACCTGGCAGCAGGTCATATCTCCATTAAGCACGGATTCAGAGGACCCAATTATGCAACGGTCTCCGCCTGCGCTTCTTCTACCCATGCTATGTACGATGCCTTTACGTACATCCGCCTGGGCAAGGCTGATGTGATCGTATGTGGTGGCTCTGAAGCTGCTGTTTGCGAATCCGGCGTCGGTGGTTTCAATGCAATGAAAGCTCTTTCTGAACGAAATGATTCTCCTGAAACTGCCTCCCGCCCGTATGACAAAGAGCGCGATGGTTTTGTGTTGGGAGAAGGTGCGGGCGCGCTGGTACTCGAAGAGTATGAATACGCCAAGGCACGTGGCGCAAAGATCTATGGAGAAATACTCGGCGGTGGAATGACCGCTGATGCGTATCATATTACCGCTCCCCATCCGGAGGGCGCAGGTATAATAAATGTAATGGAGCTTGCACTTACTGAATCCGGTTTGAAGGCTACTGACATTGACTATGTAAATACGCACGGTACTTCTACTCCCCTGGGCGACCTGGGAGAGATCAAGGCCATTCAGAAAGTATTTGGAGAGCATGCTTTCAAGATGAACATCAGCTCTACAAAATCAATGACAGGACACCTCCTGGGTGCAGCGGGTGCCATCGAGGCGATTGCTTGTCTTCTCGCCATAAATGAAGGAGTCGTCGCTCCCACAATCAATCACTTTACAGATGATGATGGCCTCGATCCAAAACTCAATCTGACTTTTAACAAAGCTCAACATCGAGACGTTAGGGTTGCCCTCAGCAATACTTTTGGCTTTGGAGGACATAATGCTTGTGTTATTATCAGAAAACCTGAGTAAGTATCCTTGTGTGGAACTTGCTGAAAATCCCCGCCAGTAAATCTAAGAAGGAGGATAAAAAACTGACCTCAGCAATCCAGGCCATTACCGGATTCAGTCCATCCAATCTTTCCCTTTATAAACTCGCCACGCTCCACACCAGTCGCGGACAAGAAACGAATGGATTCCGTGAATCCAACGAGCGATTGGAATACCTGGGCGATGCTATTCTCGGTGCAGCTGTCGCCGACTATCTTTTTAAAAAATATCCCTTCAAAGATGAAGGATTTCTTACTGAGATACGGTCGCGTATCGTTAACCGTGACTCATTGAATCTGATCGCACGTAAAATAGGCGTGAGCCTGATTGTTCAATTTGATCAAAAGAATTCTCAGCTACAGCAAGTTGTGCTGGGCAACACACTTGAAGCAATTGTTGGCGCAGTGTACCTTGACAAAGGCTATCTGCGCTGTAAGAAATTTGTAATCGATAAACTCATTCAACCAAACTTCAACCTTGATGTTGTAATTCAATCCAACTTCAATCATAAAAGTAAGATCATTGAGTGGACGCAACGCCAGAACAAAACGGTGAGGTTTGAAATGGTTGAAGTGAAGAAAGCAAAAAATCAAAAAGAGTTTTCTGTACAGGTATTTATTGATGATGTTGGATATGGCACAGGCTTCGGCTTTACCAAAAAGAAGGCGGAACAGGATGCTGCTATGAAAACCTGTGAGCAACTGAACATACTTTAACCGTTTGGAGTTATACCACCATGAGCACTCTTAAAATTGCCGGGGCGACATTAAATCAGATTCCATTTCACTGGAAAAATAATGTCGCGAACATCCTGGAGGCAATTGAGGAGGCAAGAAAACGAAATGCCGACCTGCTGTGTCTTCCTGAGCTATGCCTCACCGGCTATGGTTGTGAAGATACCTTTCTAAGCGACTGGCTGACGGCAACGGCATGGTCAAAACTTCCACAGGTTGTGGCAGCGACGAAGGACATCATCGTTTGTATTGGAATTCCCGTGAGGATAGATGGTATTACCTACAACGGTGTTTGCGTGATCCGCAACCAGAAAATACTAGGGGTCACTCTTAAGCAAAACATGGCTAAGGACGGCGTGCATTATGAACCGCGCTGGTTTGACCCCTGGCCGGCAGGAAAAATATCGGAGGTCACTATTGGACAAGAAAAAATAAATGTCGGTGATATTGTTTACGAAAGTCATGGCATCACGTTCGGATTTGAAATTTGTGAGGACGCATGGAGAAAAGAGAACCGTCCTGGATACCGGCTCCACAACAAAAAGGTCAATCTGATTCTCAATCCGAGCGCCAGTCATTTTGCCTTTGGGAAAAGCGAGCTAAGAGCGAAGGAAGTAGTGCTTGACGGATCGAATATGTTTGAATGCGCTTACCTGTTCGTTAATCATTTAGGAAACGAAGCCGGCCGCATGATCTATGATGGCGACATCATCTTCGGACAAAATGGAAAGCTGTTAAAAGAAAATAACCGCCTTTCATTCAAAAATTTTAATCTAGTAACCTGTTCGATTGATTTTCAGAATCCTGAAAGATCTGAAACAGTCACTTCGACGGACGGGAAAGAAAAAAACGAAGAATTTGCACGGGCCGCATCTCTCGCACTCTTTGATTACCTCAGAAAAAGTAAAGCAAAAGGATTTGTTCTAAGCCTGAGCGGCGGGGCGGATTCTTCACTCTGTGCTGTATTGGTTGCGGAAATGGTCAGGAGAGCATCAGTCGAACTTGGTTGGGAAAAATTCTGGAATCTCCTGGGCTTTGCTGAAAAAGACCTTCCAATAAATGTAAGTCAGGCAGTCAACAAACTCCTTACATGCGCCTACCAGGCAACAAAGAATTCCTCCGAAATTACTTTATCAGCCGCAAATACTCTAGCTGAATCCATTGGCGCCCAATTTCACCAATGGTCTATCGACGAAGAGACAAATTCCTATCGAGCAAAAATAGAGAAAGCCCTCAATCGTCCTCTCACCTGGGAGCAGGATGATATCGCTTTGCAGAATATTCAGGCAAGATCACGATCACCAATCGTATGGCTACTGGCTAATGTGAAGCAATCCATTCTTATTACTACATCCAACAGAAGCGAAGGCGATGTTGGCTACACAACCATGGATGGAGATACCAGTGGAAGTCTTGCTCCGATAGCTGGTATTACCAAACCGTTTATTCTGCAATGGCTAAAATGGGCACAATCAACACTTGGTTATAATGGACTTGATCCGGTTAATAATTTACAACCAACCGCAGAACTTCGGCCTGCCGAACGCGCACAGACGGATGAAAAAGATCTGATGCCTTACACGGTGCTGGTAGCCATCGAACACCTCGCCATTTTTGAGCGACGACCACCCATTGAAGTGTTTCATTCGCTATCACCATCATATGATCCAATTGAATTGAAAAACTGGATCAAAAAATTCTTCCGCCTATGGTCAGCCAATCAGTGGAAACGTGAACGCCTTGCTCCTGCTTTTCATTTCGACGATCTAAATGTTGACCCAAGAAGTTGGTGTAGGTTCCCTATTTTATCCGGAGGCTTCTCAGAGGAGCTTGCAGAATTAGATAACGTCTAGGCAAACGTCTTTGGTAGTAGCTGTGCTGGATCCCACAGATATGGCATTTTGCCCTATATTTGCCCCAAAATTTAGATTTACGGAATGAATATCCTGAATTACATCATCTGGAACGGTAGTCCTGAACTATTCTCTATTGGCCCTATCACCCTTCGCTGGTACGGATTATTGTTCGCCCTTGGATTTTTGCTAAGCCAGCAGATTCTTTATTACATTTTCAAGAAAGAAGGAAAACCCGTAACCGATGTCGACACGCTGACAATTTATATGGTAGTATCCACAATCGTTGGAGCACGTTTGGGACACATCTTTTTCTATCAACCGGAGATAATTTTACAAGATCCGTTGAGCGTTTTTCTTCCATTTAGGTTCACTCCTACTTTTAAGTTTACAGGATTTGAAGGACTTGCCAGTCACGGAGCCGCGATCGGAATTCTCTTTGCACTTTGGTTGTATTCCCGAAAGAAAAATCCAGGACAGAACTACCTGCAGGTTCTCGATCGGATCGTTATTGTGGTGGCTCTTACTGGAGCACTGATCCGATTTGGAAACTATTTCAATGCGGAAATTCTAGGCAAACCTACCAATAGCACTGGCGTCGTTTTTATCAACCCGGTTGTTTCGGATATCAAGGGTGACCAGGATGACAAGAGTAATCCTGTTGAAAGTGTTGTTGTAAGAAAGAACAACGCGATCCCTGCCGAAGCGGACGGCAGAGTCCCAATTCGTATTTCCATACTTTTTAAACCCGGAGTCAACGAGCCACAGGCCCGGCTATTCGCCATAAAAGAAGTAAGAAATACTCTGAGCACCGGCCGAAACAGCGAATATGTCGACGACCGCAGGACCTTTTCTCAGACCGCGGAAACAATCATGGACGGAAAAACGAATCAGGTTCTGGCGACGATCGATACCTACGGCATCTCCCGTCATCCAGCTCAGCTGTATGAAGCGTTTTCGTGTATTCTATTATTTCTGTTCCTTCTTTCGATCTGGTGGCGTTATAAGGAAAATCTTCCGGAAGGAAGAATTTTTGGTTACTTCATGATTATCCTTTGGTCTCTACGCTTTGCCTACGAGTACCTGAAGGAAGTCCAGGTTGATTTCGAAAAGGATTTACCCCTCTACATGGGGCAGATTCTTAGTATCCCGCTAGTGATCGTTGGTATTTTTATACTCATACGCTCGTATCGCCTGCCGGAACCCAAATCATGAGTATATTGATCGGCTGGATATATGCGTTTATATCGATAATCCAAGATGAGTTTACATGCTGGCCTGGTTAGTAGGATTTATTTTATTGTTTGGCGGAGTTGAACCAGACTTTCAGGAAACACCGTTACAGGAAAAAGATACTATCGAAAGGAATGTAATCGATTCACTGAAACATATACTACAGGTAGACCGGGTAATTATCATTGGCAATAAGATCACCAAAAACAGAATCATTGAACGGGAGCTTTCGCTGAAGCCAGGTGATACAGTCAACCTAAAGCGATTGCCAGGCGTTCTTCAGTGGGACAAAAATAAACTCTATAATCTACGACTCTTCAACACAGTGACGGTCCGTGCACTTGATCTTAACAATGGCCACATCGATTTGCTCATAGAGGTCACCGAGCGATGGTATATTTTTCCGGTTCCGATCTTTGAGCTCTCCGACCGGAACATCAATGAATGGTGGAACAATTATAACCACGACTTCAACCGGATCAATTACGGAATTCGTATTTACAAAAATAATTTCCGGGGACGGAACGAATCCTTGAGATTGACCGCGCAGTTTGGTTTCGTAAGGAAATTCGATTTGCAATACAAAATTCCAAATCTTGATAGAAAGCAAAAGCAGGGACTAACCTTCAGCCTGGACTACGGATCACCCAAAAATTTAGCCTATAAGACACTGGACCACAAGTTGGTCTTCCTACAGGAGAAAAAAGTGGTCCGTACCACGTTTGGAGCCGGCATCGGCTACTCCTATCGAAAGTCATTTTTTGAAACACATTCTGTGGGTATCAACTACAGACAATCAGAAGTCATTGACACAGTGTTGGCACTAAATCCGATTTATTACAACTCCAATAAAACCACACAGAAATTTTTCTCCGCTGGTTACTCATTCAACTCGGAACACAGAGACGTGGTACTTTATCCACTCAAAGGCTATCAGTTTACCGGCTCCATTGGCAAGGCTGGTTTGTTTTCAGCCGATGACCTTGACCAGTGGGAAATTAATCTTACCTATGCCCGTCACTTGCCAGTAGGCGAAACCTATTTCTTTTCCAACTTCACTTCGGGATTCTGGAGCTCAAGAAAAGGTCAGCCTTACAATTCATTTAATGCCATGGGATACCAGAATCAATTGATACGAGGGTTTGAAAACTACGTCATCGAAGGACCGGTTTTTGCATTGAACAAAACAACGTTCAAAAAGAAAATATTTTCGCGCGTGTGGAGTATGGATTTTATGCCAATCGAACAATTCAATTACCTGCCGTTGGCAATTTATATTAAAACGTTCTTTGATATCGGGTATGTTCAAAACTATCCCTACTATGATGAAAAAGGATTGAATCAACGCCTTTCAAATCAGGTGCTTACCGGTGCCGGTTTCGGATTAGATATGGTCACTACCTATGACCTCGTAATTCGCGTTGAATACACCTTTACACAAATACAACCCTCTGGCGGACTTTTCTTCAATGTGAAAAAAGAGTTCTAGTCAGGCTTCCATATTTTCTTCCGGCCCTTTTTATCGTACTGGTACCCGACGCCAACCCGCTTCCCCTCCCTGTAATCTCCCTCGTATTCCAACATGCCATCATCATCAAAAAATTGCCAGTGTCCGCTCTCTTTACCCAGATGATACGCACCTTTCTGGATGAGAATTCCGCCTTCTGAAAAAACAGTCGCCTCCCCTTCCGGCAGACCTTTCTGGTAGAGGACTGTCCTGCTTAATTTACCATTTTTAAAATAGTGCCGCCATTCACCAGCGTATTGACTATTGTCATACATTCCCTTCTTTTCAATACCTCCATTCTGATGATAATAAAATGCGGAGTCCAATAAAAAGCCGTTGCTCCATCGTTCTTTTCCTTGAAGGCTTCCATCCGGAAAGTAATAAATTACCTCGCCATTAAGCTTGCCGGAAACATAATTTTCTTTTGCACTGGGTTTTCCTGAAAGATAAAAGAAGTGCCATTCACCTTCTTTTAAAGAACGATTAATCTTCCCTCTTGCCTTTAACTGGTGAGTGCTGTAATAGATAACCGTATCGATAACTGTACCAACACCCTGCGCACGCACACTGATAACAGCGATAAAAAAAATGATCAGGAAAACATAACGCATCATCATGGCAGCGATTGTCAGCAAAGGTGTAAACTTAATTTCAATTATCATGAAATGAAACGATACGCTACAATTGGCCTATTGTACCTGAGCAGTATGGCCTGGTCACAAAGTGTCAGCACGCTTATGGGAGCACGTGCGGCCGGAATGGGTTTTGCCAGCGCAACATTACGTGACGAGTCAGCGCTCTTCAACAATGTTGGGGCAATGGCTGAAATCAAAACGCTCTCATCCTTTTTCGCTTATGAAGTTCGGCCGTCACTCGAAGGATCAAACCGGATGGCATTTTCTATTTCCATTCCAACAAAATTTGGTGTAGCCGGCGCTGGCATATTTCGCTTTGGTGATTACCTCTATAGTGAGCAAATTATCAGTACAGGCTTTTCTAATAGGTTTGGCATTGCTTCGCTTGGCGCAAAACTAAACTACATCCAATACCGCACGTCAGGTTTCGGAATTCAAAACGCCGTGAGCATAAACTTCGGTGGCCTTGCTCAGATTACGCCACAAATTTCTGTAGGTGCCTATATTACCAATATCAACCAGGCTCGTATTTCTGAACAAGAGCAGCTTCCCACCAAACTTACTGCAGGCCTTGGCTTTAAGCCGGACGATGATTTCATAATCACAACAGAAATCGAAAAAGACATTAACTATAATGCCACATGGCGGCTGGGCGCCGAGTATACGATTCACAAAAAAGTGTTTGCACGGACAGGATTCAATCTGAATCCATCCAGTAGCTTTTTCGGCGTTGGCACAAGAAGGGCAAAGCTACAAATGGACTATGCTATCTGCTTCAATAGAATTTTAGGCCAGCTACATCAGGTGTCGGTTATCTATAAATTAAAAAATGATATCAAAAAATGAAGGCAATCACTTTCATCGCCTTTGCGCTGGTAGTGAATGCCCATGCTCAGGATTTTCCCAGAAAGGATCTTAATCTGGAAATGCTGGTCGACGAAATATTTCCCATTCAGGATCAGGATTTGAACTACGAAGAGCTTTATGAAAATCTCGCGCAGTTACTATCCAATCCTGTTGACCTCAACACAGTTACTAACGAACAGATGAGAGCTCTGCTCGTGGTTACAGAAGAGGAAATCAATTCATTCCTGAGCTATCGTAAAGAGAATGGGCCGCTGCTTTCGGTGTATGAACTTCAGTCCGTTCCGGGCTGGAATCGTTCAACTTTCGATAAAATAATTCCATTTGTTACGGTGCACGATTCAAAATCAAAACTCAATTCATCCATTTTCAAGAGAATATCCGAAGAGAAAAACAATTATCTGGTGGCACGTTACGAACGCGTACTGGAAACAAAAAAAGGTTATAAATTCCAAACGGACTCATCTCAACATTATGCAGGGTCGCCCGATAAACTCTACCTGCGCTACAGGGTATCCAGCTCAAACGATTTTAGTGTCGGATTCACTGCCGAGAAAGATCCAGGCGAACTACTTCAATGGGCACCTGCCCAACGTCAATATGGATTTGATTACCTATCCTTCCACGCACAGGTTCAAAACAAAGGAAAGTTAAAAAACCTTGTCGTCGGCGATTACCAGAGTCAGTTTGGTCAGGGCCTGATCCTTGGAAGCGCCTTTGGGTTTGGTAAAAACTCTGAGACGGTAACAACCATCCGTAGAAGTAATCTTGGCTTTTTACCCTACACCGCAGCAGGCGAAAATCTTTTCTTTAGAGGAGTTGGCGTAAGCTACTCCCTTACGAACAACATTGTTCTTCATGCTTTGTATTCCTATAATTTTAAAGATGGTAGTATTAGTCAAACGGACGAAGACGCTACTATTTCTTCTTTCACTGCTTCCGGACTGCATCGTACTGCTCTGGAGATTCAACGGCGACAACTTATCACAGAAACGGGGAAAGGCGCAGTCATCCAATTTAGGAATCAACGGCTTGATGGTGGTTTAATTTTTCATCAGGTAGATTTTAGTCAACCAGTGCTCCGAAGATCATTTCCGTACAATCAATTTGCATTTAATGGCTCAACAAACCAGAACATTGGCGCCTATCTGAATTTTACTTGGGCAAATTTTACTTTCTTCAGCGAGGCTGCTCAAACGATCGGTCATGGTCGTGCCGTTGTGGCAGGATTGCTTGGCAATCTTTCCCGCCAACTGGAGGTGTCCATCCTATACCGGAACTTCACAAAGGACTTTTACTCATTCTACTCAAACGCCTTTGCGGAAAGCACGGCACCTCAAAACGAAATCGGTATGTACTGGGGATGGAAATTCTTTTTCAACAAAAGATTTTCTGCAAGTGGGTATATGGACCTTTATCAATTTCCCTGGCTCCGTTATCGTGGATATTCACCCTCCGAAGGGAGCGAATGGCTGCTGCGGTTCAATTATTCTCCTTCAAAGAATGTAAAACTGTTTCTTCAGGTCAGGGAAGAGTCCAAAATCAGAAATCTGAGTGATGACTCAAAACTTTATCAGTACGACAATGGTATTAAGCGCAACTACTGGATAAATTGTGACTACGCTGCACCACCTCACTTCACGTTTAAAACAAGGGTGCAGTTCAGCACATATGACATCGCGGGTAAAACAACCAGAGGACTTGCCCTCATTCAGGACGTAAATCTTTCAGTAAGGAGATGGGGGTTTGGCCTGCGCCACGCAATTTTCGACACCGATGATTATGATAACCGGCTGTACGTGTACGAAAGAAATGTTTGGCTAGCGTATTCATTTCCACCGTATTACGGCATTGGAGTCAGGAATTATGTACTTGTACAGTACAACCTTTCAAAACAAATTGACCTATGGCTGCGGTGGTCACACCTTCGTTACACCGACAGAATGGAAATTGGCACAGGTAGCGAAACAATTGCGGGGAATAGCGCAAATGATGTTAAATTTCAGGTTCGCGTGAAGTTCTAAATCCCCTTCACCTTTAATTATCATGCACGGAGTTACACATGTTACCCCTGAAGTTGGTCTCGTCCTGGCGTTTGGTCTTGGGCTATTCATTGTTGTCTACTGGCTCATTTTCCGGAAGCCAAAAAGGTAATTTTTAAAACTTTCCTCAACGGCGGTTTGGACATTTTACCGCTTTGTTTGTAGATTTAACGATCTGATAACGATCGTTTTAACCTAATGATGCATTTTTTCACCTTAACTTAATTACCCTACCTGACTATGAGAAAGATAAATGTCCTGTTTTTTCTGATCGTACTTTCCCTGCTTTTGCTCTCTGCAGCATCTATTGCATTCTCTCAAACGACCAAAAAAACCCTTGAATTACCCGAATTTAAAAGCATTTATGTTAACTCCAACTATACGGTTATGCTGAAGCAGACTAACAAGCAAGAAGTAATAGTGGAGGCACTGACGGAAATCTTCACTGTCACCGAGGTCAAAGTTGACAATGGCGTTCTTATGATAAACGTCGACCGGAAGCCCGAAAGCCCCAAAAGTATTTGGGCCAAAATTGACGATATCAAGGTGAATCCTGCGATGAAAATCTATGTGAGTATGAAAAATGTAACCGAATTGCAGGTTAACGGCAATGGCAAGATCATTTCTGAAAACTCTATTGCGACGGATTTTATTACTCTTGGCGTTTCCGGAGGTGGTTCCTTGGATGTGGATATAAAAGGCAATACGGTAAAGGCAGAGGTCAGCGGCTCCGGTTCTCTCACGTTAAGGGGTTACGGCACCTCACTCGACGCCCTGGTCAGTGGCAGCGGCAACCTTAAAGGATTCGATTGCCCGTTTGAAATGGGGAAGCTAAAGTTAAGTGGTAGCGGCTCGGCTGAAGTTAATGTAACCAACAGCCTCGAAGCCTATGTTCACGGTACTGGAAGCATCAAGCATAAGGGAAATACCAAAACACTAACGAAGAAAGTATACGGATCGGGTGCAGTAGACCGGGTTTATTAGCAGAAAGAGGTATCAGGTAGTCGGTAATCGGTTAAGTCAAACAACTTCAAATTTGTTACCTTAGATGCATGTCAATATTTCGTGCATCAGTGGTTCAGGCAGCGCCGGTCTTTTTTGACAAAGAAAAGACCATTCAAAAGATCGGAGATCTTATTCGTGAGGCCGCCAAAGACAAAGCCCAATTAATTCTCTTTCCTGAAGTTTTTATTCCCGGGTATCCACGAGGGTTGATCTTCGGAACCACCGTTGGTGGTCGCACCCCACAGGGACGTGAAATGTTTCTACGCTACTGGGAAAATTCCATAGAAGTACCAGGTAAGGAAACAGACCAGCTGGCAGCGTGGGCAAAAGAGGCCAATGCGTATGTCGTTATCGGTGTGACCGAAAGAGACAAGATCAGCGACACCCTTTACTGTTCACTACTCTATTTTTCTCCTCAGGGTCAATTGATCCATCGCCACAGGAAGATTAAGCCTACCGCTGCCGAAAGGATTATTTGGGGAGAAGGCGACGGAAGTGACCTGGATGTAATGGATACTCCCCTCGGAAAAATCGGGGGTCTCATCTGTTGGGAAAATTATATGCCACTCGCCCGCATGGCATTATATGAGCAAGGTATCGAAGTGTATCTCGCCCCCACAGCCGATTGCCGTGATAGCTGGCAGGCAACGCTCAACCACATCGCCTGTGAAGGACGATGTTTTGTACTGGGATGCAATCAATACCTTACGCGTGAGCACTATCCATCCGACTTACAAAGAGTCCTTCAGGAAGATCACCCATCCCTGCCAAGTTCGGGAGGAAGTGTGATCGTCAATCCTCTCGGAAAAGTTATAGCAGGTCCGCTTTTTCAAAAAGAAGGAATCATCACAGCAGAGATCGACAATCGTGAAGTGATAAAAGCAAAAATGGATTTTGACGTTATCGGACACTACGCGAGGGCGGATGTCTTTGCGTATGAATGGCTAAAGGGAAAAACTGAAATTTGAAAGGCCAAATATTATTAAAATCAATCTTCCATTATCATGAACGAATCCGAAGAAATCATCCAGAATTTCTACACAGCATTTGAGAAGAAGGATTGGAAGGGAATGCAGGATTGTTATCACCCACAGATACAATTTTCTGATCCTGTCTTTCAACATCTAAAAGGTGGAGAAGCGAAGGCCATGTGGCACATGCTTGCTCTTGCCGGAAAGGACCTGAAGATTTCGTTCAAGAATATTTCAGCCAATGAGCGTACCGGAGCATGTGACTGGGATGCTCACTATTCTTTCTCACGAACCGGAAGAAAAGTACACAATATCATACACGCAAGTTTTGAGTTTAAGGACAAAAAAATCATTAAGCATACAGACTCCTTTAACTTATGGAAGTGGTCAGCGATGGCGCTTGGAATCTCCGGGGCTTTGATGGGATGGTCGTCATTTATTCAATCCAAAATCAGAGCAACCGCGCTGAAGAATTTAAGCAAGTTTATTGGGGAGCATCCGGAGTATAAAATCTAGATTCGATTAAAGATCCCCTGCCGATCCCCGAAAACAGGTACGGACGTCGACAAGATTTTCCTGATCAATTGCACCCAGCGCAGAAAACTGTTCGATTCTCCAGAACGGACGTTTTTGTTTGTAACGGCCTAAAAATGAGGCCTATAATCGGCTTTTTAGCTGATATTTGTGTACTGGCGCCCGCACTGCATACTCACTCCCCATTCACAATTACAGGCAACTTGCTGTTTAAAAAAAATACCCGCCCAAGGAGTTTAATTTTGATAAATAAAATATTATTATATTTGACCGGTTAATATAATAATCGGCCCTGTAGGCACATAGGTTTCCTGGTACTTCAGTTGAGTTGAGATTATTGATTAACGGAACTTTATTATTTAACTAATTTCAACAGTACACATGAACATTTATGTAGCCAACATTCCCTGGAAGGCCACCGAAGACCAACTGAAACAGCACTTTGCAGCGTATGGGGAAGTAACCTCTGCAAAGATCATTATGGACAAGGTCACTCAACGCAGCCGTGGATTCGGTTTCGTAGAAATGGCTGATGATAGCTCTGCACGTCAGGCAATCACAAGTCTTAATGGCGGTGACTTTCAAGGTAAGAGCCTTGTGGTGAATGAAGCACGCCCTCGCGAAGAAAGACCTAACAACTTCCGCAGCAATGGCGGTGGCGGTGGTGGTGGTTTCCGCGGCGGCAGAGGCGGATTCAATCGCGAAGACTAATAAGATACGACTTCTTAGAAACCGATATACACATTGTCCCGCGAAAGCGGGACATTTTTATTTTATAGAGGTATAGTATTATTTCTAGTGCGTTACGTTGAATAATCGCCACAAAGACTGAAGGTGACCGTTGCATTCGTGGCTACAAGCATCTATCCATCGTACCTTCCGGGATCAAACGCCAATAAAGAGATACTTGGCTTCTCTTCTTGCAAGAGTTCACTCACAAGTTTCCCTGTGCCCGGCCCAAGACTCAAACCCATCATCGAATGCCCGGTCGCGATAATCACATTCTTCCAGGTGCCTGATCTTCCAATGTAAGGCAACCCATCGGGTGAACAAGGCCTCAAGCCATGCCACACATTTTCCTTTAGTGGCATACCCACTTTCATTCCCGGATAATAGTCAGGGATCGAATCAACAATCCCCTTCACTCTTCTCATGTTGATCGAATGATCGACACCAGATATTTCCATCGTGCCTCCAAAACGAAGGCTGCTTCCCATCGGAGTTACTGCAACGCGCGATTCAAGAAAAATTGATGGTATGCGGGTGTTCGCTTTCACATCATTTAATGTAAAGCTATACCCCTTCCCCGCCTGCATCGGGAGCGTTGTTCCAAGCATCGATGCAATCGCACCTGACCACGAACCGGTGGCGATCACCAATTCATCAATATCAAAATCTCCTTTTTCCGTTTTTAAAACATTGATCGAATACTGATTGGGTTGAAATCCCGTAACCGTCGTTTTTGTTTCAAACTGAACCCCACTGCTTTTCAGATGGTTAATTAACTGCGATACTAACAACCCCGGAGTAAGGCTCGCATCGCCAGGATAGTAAACTCCTCCCCTTGCTTTCACCTGCACATCCGGCTCCATGTCTTGTATTTCTGCCAACGACATAACCACCGCCTCAACCCCTGCTTTGTTGGCAACATGCGCAGCTTCAATTTCCTCTCTTTCGGTTTCCGCCTTTTGATACAACATCAAAAGCCCCTTCTCCTGATATTCAAATTCAAATGGGAGCTCATTATACCATTGCTGATACAGTGACTTACTAAACAGACTTATCTCTTTCAACGCGGGAATAGCCAGCTCCACATGACGATTGTTAGAATGCTTATAGAACTGATAGCCCCACCTGAACAGATCGCGGTTAAATCGTGGCTTCACATAAAACGGACTGGTAGAATCAAACATCCACCGGATTCCTTTTGAAATCATCCCAGGGGCCGCCAGGGGAATGAGGTGGCTTGGAACGATCATGCCAGCATTGCCAAAAGAACAGCCGTCCTGTAGGTCGCCCTGATCAAACACCGTGACGTTGAAGCCGGCTTTGTTTAAGTAATACGCTGAAGACAAGCCAATGATTCCTCCTCCTACAATTCCAACTTTTCTCATCAGATTAGCGTTTTACTTTTCTTCCAGATGGCTTTCCTGGCTTGAAAACCGTCCAGATACTCCTGCCTCATTGGCGCCGTACCTTTAATGACATTTTTCGGTTCCAGTGCAATGTTTACTCTGTAATAGTTGGATTCAGAAAAGGAATTTTTAAGATAAAACTCATTTGGATTGACCAAAACAAAATTTAACGCAATCCTATTCATGGGTGATAGGAATAAAATACTATCGCCGTCAATTTCATAATTCCTGTATACCTCTTCGCCTGATGCCAGTTTGTATAACCACAGGTCAGTATCAGTAAGAACAGTTTCTTCGTAGATGCTGTCATTGGAAATGGAGTACCAGAATCCACTGATATCGACATCACTTTTTTGTTTACAGCTCCCAATCACGAAGCAGCCAACACTTATCAATAAAAATATTATTTCTTTCAGCTTCATATCACCTGAAAACCGTAGGCGTAAGGATCATCCTCCGGATCAATTGATATCGTGTTGTATCCATACACTTTGGCCCAACCTTCCACACTGGGAATGATTGCAGGCTTGCCATTCAACTCCGTTACCTCTTCAATTCTGCCAATGAATTTTGAACCAATTATGCTTTCATGAATAAAATCCTGTCCCGGTTTTAGCCTACCCTTGGTGTACCATTGAGCAAGGCGCGCAGACGTTCCTGTTCCGCAAGGAGACCGGTCAATTGCCTTATCACCATAGAATACAGCGTTCCGGGCTGTAGATGTTGGATCAATCACTTTCCCATCCCAAAGAATATGACTGCACCCATTAATTGTCGAGTTTTCAGGATGGACGAATTGATATTTCCTATTGATATCCTTTCGCAATTCTCTGCTCCAGCTTACCAGTTGGTCAGCCGTAAATTTTTCTAATCCTGGGAAATTTGCCTGCGGGTCGACAATAGCATAAAAATTTCCTCCGTATGCGACATCAAGGGTAAGCTCCCCGAGATCAGGACATGTAGCTGAGATACTGTCTGCCGCGAGATAGGCCTTCACATTGCGGATCTTTACAGATCGCACTTTCTTCCCTTCCTGTTTATATTCAACCTTTACCAGTCCCGCGGGCGTTTCAAGATTTAGAAATCCCGGCTTCTTTGGTATGACCAGTCCTTGCTCTATTGCAATCGTCACTGTTCCAATCGTCCCGTGTCCGCACATTGGAAGACATCCGCTGGTTTCAATAAATAAGACACCTATATCATTGGAGGGATCAGAAGGCGGATATAAAATACTTCCACTCATCATATCATGACCCCGAGGCTCGAACATAAGGCCTTTGCGTATCCAGTCATACTCCTTAAGGAAATGCTGTCTCTTTTCACTCATGTTCTTTCCCTCGAGAAAAGGACCGCCTCCGGCAATGAGGCGTACAGGATTGCCACAGGTGTGAGCGTCGATGCAGAAGAATGTTTTGCTCATCTTGGTAAGAAATCGACACTTGACAAATCTATCAGATGACAAAGATCTTTGTCATCTGATAGATTTGTCAACTGTGAATTAGTTCAATTATCTCGTCATTTCATTGTTAAACAACCTCCATATCCCAAGCGGATTTCCCTGCTTCAATTCAGCAGGAAGTAACGCATCCGGAAAATTCTGGAAAGATACAGGTCGTACAAAACGCTTTATCGCATCTGTACCTACCGATGAAAAACGGGAGTCGGTAGTAGCGGGGAATGGTCCACCATGATGCATGGAAGGACACACCTCTACCCCGGTTGGTACGCCATTGATGATAACTCTGCCCGCCTTCTCCATCACTAACTGAATAAATTCAGCATACTTGATCAACTCATCATCTTCTCCTATGATTGTTGCAGTAAGTTGTCCGGGTAATTTGCGAACCGCATCGTTTAATTCTTCGATTGTACCTGCTTTCACCAGCAGTGAATACGGTCCGAATACTTCTTCTTCCAGCACTGGATTGTTAAGAAAATCGGAAGCCTTCACACTTGAAAGCGTTGATATTCCCTGATTCTCTTTTGGCTTGTCGGTTGACTCAGCGGCCAGCACAACACCTTTCTGAAAAAGTGCTTTTTCCCGGTTCTTCCTAAAATTGGCGGCGATACCCGGATGAAGCATGGTGCCCGGAGCAATCTTTTTCATTCTCTCAGCAAGCTGCCGTTCAAAGTTATCCAAATCGATACTTTGAAGACCCAGCATTAAACCAGGATTCGTACAGAACTGTCCGACACTTTGGGTAATGGATGCAGCATACATGTCAGCTACTTTCTCACTTCTGGCTTTCAAGGCGCCAGGAAGAATAAATACCGGATTGATACTTCCCATTTCTGAAAATACAGGGATGGGATCAGGCCGTTGAACAGCATAGTTATACAACGCCATTCCACCCGAAAACGAACCGGTAAATCCAACAGCTTTGGTAAGCGGGTGCTGAACCAACGCTTTTCCGGAGTCAAAGGAAGAAGTGTGAACGTGAAGGAATGTGTCAGCTGGCATGTTGGTCTTTGCTATCGCTTTTGCTATAGCTCCTGCCACTAATTCAGAAGTCTCAGGATGCGCAGGATGTGCTTTTAGTACTACTGTGCACCCAGCGGCCAATGCCGAAGCAGTATCCACCCCAGCCGTGGAATAAGCCAGAGGGAAATTACTGGCACCAAAAACAACCACGGGACCAAGCGGCACCATCATCTTTCTGATATCAGGTTTGGGAAGCGGTGCACGATCAGGAAGGGCCGTGTCAACTCTGGCATCAACCCATGATCCCTCCTTAACCGATGCAGCAAACTGACGGAGTTGATTACAAGTACGAGATCTTTCACCAGCCAGTCTGGCTTCGGGAAGATTTGTCTCTTCCATGGCTTTGTGTACCAACGCATCACCCAGTGCCTCGATTTCAGCCGCAATCGCCTCGAGAAAAGCGGCCTTGGCAACACCTGATACTCTTTTATAAAGTAAGAAAGCTTCTTGAGACTTTTTCAGGACACCATCAATTCCTTCTATTCCAATGTCTTTAAACTTGGTCGGCATCAGTTATGAATTTATTAGTTCGGTAAATTCTTGTAATCAGGAAGTTTGGGGCGGGTGGCAATTCCGTCGCGAATTATTTTCAAGATGCGTTCGCGTTCCTCTCCCACCAGCACCAGGCGTGGACCGCGCACTATTTCAGATCCGATCCCTGTTTCGGCCTCGGCAAGCTTGATATATTGAACCAATTTAGCGTGAATGTCCAGTTCCAGTACCGGGAGGAACCAACGATAGATCGTTAATGCCTCCGCAAGCCTTCCCGCTTTGATCAACCGGTAAATGGCAACGGTCTCCGCCGGAAAAGCACAAACAAGTCCCGCCACCCAGCCGTGAGCACCCATCACCAATTCTTCCATCGCTAGAGGATCGACGCCACACAGTATTTTGAATCGCCCGCCAAACCGGTTAAACATTCGTGTCACGTTGCTGACATCTCGTGTTGACTCTTTTACAGCTTGAATGGTTGGAACGTCCACAAGCTCATCAAACATCTCAAGAGTAACGTTTACTTTATAATCAACAGGATTATTATAAATCATTATAGGCAGCGGAGTAGCGGCAGCAACGGCTTTGAAATAGGCTACTGTTTCCCGGTGATCAGAATTGTATCGCATGGGAGGCAATAACATTAATCCATTACAACCCAGTTTCTCGCCCCGTTGGGCAAGATTTACTGCGTCACGCGTGCTTCCTTCGGCGATGTTGAGGATTACAGGCACCTTGCCTGCAACTTTCTCAATGGTAAATTTTACGAGCTCAAACTTCTCGTCGTTGGTGAGCACACTAGCTTCCCCAAGAGACCCACCGAGAATCACGCCCTCAACCCCCGCATCGAGTTGGGCATTCAGGTTCTTTTCAAATAATTTGAAGTCAAGCGAATCGTTGGACGTAAACTTCGTCGTGAGCGCTGGGATAACACCTTTCCACATATTAATTTTTTCTCCTAAGGTAAACCGGTAAGAGCAAAGCAGAAAATAGAATGTGGAAAGAAACCAGGGAATGAATCGAAATTTGACAAGCGGATGTCGGCTTGAAATGTCTCAAATAGTCAATCGTAGGGCCTTTCTGCTGTAAGCTGCTAACATACTGGATGTTATGCTTGCCTTTTGGCAAAGGATTTCGTAAGATTTGTGTACACCAAACAACGTATGATATGAATCTCGTAACCAAAATTGAGGGTTGGGGAAACACGCATCGCCCCGGCTGGCTTGACATCTTTCGGATTGCTCTGGGTCTGTTTATCACCTATAAGGGCGCCATCTTCGCCATGAATATTCGCTCACTTGAAATGAGTATTGAAGGCATGGATATGTTTTATACCGGTTTGGCGTTGGCTCACTATGTGATTTTTGCTCACTTGCTGGGTGGTCCACTGATTGCGTTTGGCCTGCTCACCCGCATCATGAGCTTTATTCAGTTACCAATCCTGATAGCAGCAGTAGCACTGGTGAATGCAAAGGGATTTATGTCCGTCGATCAACGTGTGGAGTTTGAGGCATCCGTTGTGGTGCTTATAGGGTTGATCGTCTTTATGATCTTTGGTGCTGGAAAATATTCTATTGATGAGAAAAGGCGTCAGGAGAAATTGCTTCAGAAGGATGCGGCATAGATTAGTGCGATAGGTCTTGGCACGACTGTTGACTTTGGCAAACAGTCGTGCCAAGACTAATCAACCGCTACCCTCTCTTCAACTCTACAATCGTTAACTCCGGCGGCATCCCTACCCTTCCCGGATAACCCAAAAATCCAAAACCACGATTGACATAAAGATACTGATCTCCTTCTCTGTAAAGATCCGCCCATTGTCGGTAAACATATTGAACAGGACTCCACTTGATACCTGCGATTTCAATTCCAAACTGAAATCCATGTGTATGTCCGGAGAACGTTACGTCGATGTCAGGATGATTGGGCCTAACCTGTGCATCCCAGTGGGTGGGATCATGTGACAATAAAAGCTTAACCGCTGCTTCTTCGGTATCCTTGCATGCGAGATCAAGGTTACCATATTGTTTAAACCGCGTACCCCAGTTCTCATTTCCTATGATCGCAATCTTATCTCCGCCTTGCTCAAGAAAACGATGCTCATTCATAAGAATGTCATACCCCATGGTTTTATGGACCTGAACAAGATCCTTAAAGTTTCTTTGCTTTTCTTCCTGGCTTGCCCACTGTTTGTAATCACCATAATCATGATTACCCGTAATGGAGAATACACCAAGCGGCGCTTTTAATTTTTCAAAAATCGGAACATACTCTTTTACTTCGGTGGTTTCATTGTTAACAAGATCTCCCGTAAAGAAAATCACATCCGGTTTTTCCCGCATCATCATTTCCACGCCACCCTTCACGGCGGTCTTGTTCCAGAAACTTCCAGAATGAATATCAGAGAGCTGACCGATCCGTAGTCCATCAAATGATTTTGGTAGATTCTTAAGTTTCACTGTTACCTTTTTCACACGGTAATCATGCGCTCCCGAAATAATTCCATAGGCAAATGCTGTAAACGGAACCACCGTGGTTGCCAATGCTACTTTCGATAAAAACTCTGAACGAGGAATACCTGGTCCTGGCAGCGGATCGCTTCCTTTGGAAAAGAACTGTATCACCCAACGAATCGCACGCTGAAAATCATCAATAAACAAGACAAGTATCCCGAGGATCTTTGAAAAATAGGTCGCAATAACTCCCGTAATAATAAAGCTCCTGGTGGTTGCGGTGAAGTAATACGGATTACCAACTGCCCACCATAGCACCGACGCAAAGCATAGAAAAGTCGGTACCCAGAAACCTAGGCGCGCACCGAGTTTCCAGCCCGGTGACCAGTTTTTACTAACCACCAGCACCGCCTGAAAGAAGTAATAATCAATCAGCAGAAAGAAAAGGGTGACAAAAACAAGAATCATAATTCTATTGCGCATAAATAAAGAAAAGTCGCCCTACACTAGCAAGACGACTTTTCTTGTGTTTTTATTTTAATTCAATACTGCAGCTGTTTCCGGAGCCGTGACTTCGGGAGCCTTAGCTTTCTTGAAAACCCTCGCCTTCAGCTTCGCTACCAGCAAATACATTACCGGTACCAGGAAGAGTGTCAAAATAGTTCCGAAAATCAATCCGAAGATCATGGTCCATGACAATGGTCCCCAGAAGGCAACGTTATCGCCCCCAAAGTAGATATGTGGATTGAATTCTGTAAACAACGTAACGAAGTCGATATTCAGACCAACGGCAAGTGGTATCAACCCAAGTGTGGCCGCCATTGCTGTTAAAAGAACAGGAGTCATACGTGTTTTAGCCGCTTCAACAATCGCCGGCTTCAGATCCATGCCCTGGTGTATCAGCAGGTCAATAAATTCCACCATCAAAATTCCGTTTCGAACCACAATTCCCGCAAGGGCCATGATACCGACACCCGACATTACTATTGAGATCTCCATTTTGAACAGTGAGAATCCAATCAGCACTCCAATCACACTGAAAAGGATTTCTACCAGAATAATGATAGGCTTGCTGGTAGAATTGAATTGAGTCACCAGGATCATAAAGATCAAACCAAAAGCAACGCCCATCGCTACAATAAGGAATTGTCCGGTTTCAGCCTGGTCCTCTTGCTCTCCAGTCATCTTAATGGTAACACCATCCGGCACCGGGAAATCCGCCAGACGTCGCTGAATATCTGCCACGACGTTATTCGCATTAGCGTCACTCAACACATTTGATGACAACGTAATTACACGCTTCTGATCGATCCTGCGTATGCCGGCAAAACTGTTCGAATACTCAATCTTTGCAACAGCTGACATTGGCACTTGACGTACTTGCCCACCGGCAGACATATCCCTGTACGTCAACGGTAGATTCATCAGCGTATTAATATCATTTCTCAAATCCTCTTTTATACGCAGCGTGATTTCATAATCATCATTGTCATCACGGAACTTGGAAACTTCCTTACCATTGATTGCCGTATTCAACGCCATACCAATCTGCGCCGTCGAAATACCTTCACGATTAGCTTTTTCACGATCAATTGAAACGATGATCTCAGGTTTATCACTTTGAAAATCTGATTTTAATTCCTCCACTCCTGGCACCTGCAATGAATCGAGATAACGTTTCGTACGATTAGCGGTTGCCACAAGTATATCGAAATCCTCCGCTGCAACTTCAATATTAACTGGCTTACCTGTTGGCGGACCATTGGCTTCCTTGTTCACTGATATCTCAGCGCCGCGTATACCCTTTACGTATTTCCGTATGGAATCTAGGATCGTCCTTGTTGATTGACCATTCCGTTTTGAGAAATCCACAAACGCCACAGTAACTTTTCCAAGGTGAGGCTGTGCATTTTTACCAGCGAATTGGTCTTCAGAAGCCCCTACGGCAACATTGGAAATAATTGATTTCACCATAGGATTATTTTCGCCAACAACACCAACAACACGTTTCTCAACAATGTTCGTGATCGAATCGGTAACACGCTGATCCGTTCCAATGGGCATTGTGATATAGGTATAAATGAAGTTAGGATCACCGTCGGGGAAAAACCCAACTGGAGGCTTGCGTATGTATGTAAAAACTAATGAGAAGATGAATAAACCTATCACAGACATCACCACCCAGATTGGTCGGTATCCTACCAACAACTTAGAGATCGTTCTCATGTAAGCATTCTGAACCTTCGGCCACGCATTTGTCTGGAAGTGAGAAACTACACGACTTAAGAAAAAATGATGTAACGAATATATTCCAAACATGAAGACGGCAAAGTTGCCCATACCGAACCATCCAATTATATAGGAAACGAGAGCAAGCGAACCGAAAACAACTGCTGTAATCTTGTAACCTCTTGTGAACTTACTTTTTGCTGCGTGATCGTGGTCATGAACTTCCATAAAATCTGCTGCAAATACCGGGTTGATAATGTAAGCAACCAGCAAAGATGCAAGCAGTGTTACAATGAGAGTAATCGGAAGAAAGAACATGAATTTACCAATCACACCTGGCCAGAACGCGAGTGGCACAAACGGCGCAAGAACAACTAATGTTCCGGATAACACTGGTAAGAATACTTCACCTGCGGCAATTTTAGCGGCTTTGCGAATTGGAACCTTTCCATTGTCAAAAACGCGGTGGGTATTTTCAATAACAACGATAGCATCATCCACCACGATACCCAATGCCAATAGGAAGGAGAACAACGTCATCATGTTCAGTGTGAATCCCAATGTAGGAAACACGAGAAACGCAATGAATGCTGACAAAGGCACAGATAACCCCACAAAAATAGCATTGGTCGCACCCATAAAGAACATGAGGATCAATGTTACCAATACAAATCCAATGATAATAGTATTAATAAGGTCATGAAGCGTATTACGGGTCTGATCAGATTGATCGGCTGTAATCGTTACATCAATACCGGGAGGCAGAATACGTCCTTTATAATCTTTTACAATAGCATTGATCTGATCGGATGCAATGATCAGGTTTTCGCCGCTGCGCTTGATTACGTTTAGGGTGATTACATTTTTTTTGTCAAGACGCGCGAAACTTTCCTGTTCCTTATGAGAATCTACAACATCGGCAATATCTTTCATGTAGATCTTACCCCCTTTGGTCGATCCAACAACGGTATTTCCTAATTGTTCAGCAGATATAAACTCTCCATTAACGGTAAGAGAACGTTTCATTCCATCGACAGAAAGTTGTCCGCCGGGAATAATTACGTTCTCGCCCCTAACTGCATTCTCGATATCATCAAGGCTTACACCCGCAAGTCCAAGCTTGAACATATCAACGTTAATCTGTATTTCACGGGTCAACGCACCAATGACATCGACACGCCGGATCTCGCGAACCGCTTCGATAGCATCCTGCATTTGTTCAGCATATCTCTTTAGTGTCGCCAGGTCATAGTCTCCCGAAAGGTTGACGTTCATGATCGGCTGTTCCGAAATATCAATCTCAATAACCTGTGGATCGTCTTTTAAATCGCTTGGCAAATTCTGTTTAGCACGATCAACGGCATCTTTCACCTCGACTTTCGCTTCATCAACATCAATGTCGGTTTCAAATTCGATAATGACGTTTGAAAAACTCTGTACGGAACTACTCTTGATCTTCTTTACACCAGAAATCGATTTTACTTCTTTTTCAATTTCTTTGGTAATAAGATTTTCAATGTCCGTTGGTGATGCGCCGGGATAAACAGTAGCAACAAAAATCTGGGGAAATACGACTTCAGGAAAATTCTCCTTCGGAAGATTCATGTACGTGAAAATACCGGCCAGCGATATAAATATCGTAGCAACGTAAATACTCACTTTGTTATCAATCGCCCAACTGGTGGGCTTAAATTCTTTTTCGCTGTCTTGCATAGTATTAGAAGTTAGAGGCGGGAGGTTTGATGTTGGAGGATTACTCCAATTTTAAATCTCTTCACCCATTTTAGAATTTTATCAATTCACCATCGTTTAAGCCCTGGTACCCTACTGTAATAAGCTTATCACCCTTTTTCAATCCAGACACCTGAGCAAGGTTGCCATACACACCGGATACCTCCACAACTTTCCTGCGGGCTACTTGCTTGGTGCCATCTATCTCGGCGATGTAAACAATTTTTTGGTTGTTAATGTCCTGAACCACATTTACCGGTACAGTGATAGCATCAGGTACCGTTTTGAAAATAACCTTCAGAACACCACTCATGTTCGGACGAAGATCTGCAAAGGAAGGCAAGGCCACTTCTACCGGGAACGTACGGGAAAGTTGATTGATCGTTTTACCGACAAATGTTACAGGCGCTTCAAACTCCTTATTGATATCAGGGAAGTTCAACTTTACCTTATCACCCTTCTTAATTGAAACAACGTATGTCTCAGAAACATTCGCCTTCATTTTCAATTTGTCAAAACTTACAACGCGAAATGCAGGTGTACCAGGAGCCACATTCTGACCAATCTTCACATCAACCTCATCAACTGATCCATTAATCGGCGACTTGATGCGCGCCATATCAATTTGTTCATTAAGGGTTGCAAGTCTTTTCTCAAGGCTTTCCTTGTTGTTCTTAGCCTGGAGGTACTGAACTTCCGTTCCAATCTTCTGGTCCCAAAGGTTTTTTTGACGATTGTAAACCGTGGTCGCCAGATCAATGGATGCTTTCAATTCATCAACGTTGCGTGCAAGCAATGAATTGTCAATCTGCGCAAGAGTCTGCCCTTTCGTAACAACATCCCCTTCACGAGAGTAGACATTCAAAATCGTCCCGGCAGTCTTTGCGCTCAGGATGATATTGTCGATTGCTTCGATTGAACCTTGCGTTTGAACAAAGTAGTCAAACTTTTGAGGCACAACTTCAGTAACGCCAACCTCTTTGGTTCTGGCTTTGGATGTCTCAGGATTTTCCTTGGCAACCTCTGCTTCCAACTTCTGGATCTTTCCAGCAAGTTCTGTTTGTTGGACTTTCAACTCAGCAAGCTGAGTGGCTTTGTCTTTGGATGAGCTACTGCACGATGCTAGGGCAAGGGCAATTGTAGCAACAAATACCGTGTTTAAGTATAATCTATTTTTCATGACTTATTTTTTTTCAGGGTTTATGATCGAACTGTTTTTGTAGGATGATGGTAAAAGTTGTCCGTATGCTTTATCCAGATCGACTTTAGCAACCATTGCATCAAATAATGCCGAGTAGTAATTGGTCTGCGCCTGACGAAGGCCATTCTCAGCATCGGTTACTTCAAGACTTGACCCAACGCCCTGCTCGTATTTGATTTTTGTGACACGAGCAACATTGCCAGCGAGGTTTTGATTTTCCCTTTGAGCGACTAGGGTTTGAAGGGCATTTTCAAAACCAACGGAGGCCTGGGTAATTTCGAAGTCGATTGAATTCTTCAGTGCAACAAAATTGTTATCAATTTGAGATAACTTTAATTTCTCCTGCTGAATCCGGAAGGTGCGTGAAAGCCCCGTGAAGATCGGTACAGACAAGTTTACCCCGATCTGCGAGAAGTTATACCACCTGTCGGGGCCCACTCCGTTTTCATCCTTTATGCTGCTGGAAGTAGAAAACAGTCCCGCGATGTTTGGCGATTGTGTTGAATAACCTGTTGTCGCAAATGCAGATAAAACCGGGTAGGCACCAGCATATTGGTTTTTAACATTCAATTGCTGTAACCGCTGATTCACTTCTAACACTTTATAATCTGGTCTGTTGTGGTAATTGAATCCTTCCTTGTATTCGCCAACATTTGTATTGACCTCAACATCCTGGATATTTCCAACAACCGATAGTGGCTGGTCCTGAGGATAATTCATCTGAAATTTGAGAAGTTGTAAACCAACAATATTAAGATTTGAAAACTTAACTCTTTCAGAAACAAGATTGTTTAATGAAACCTTTACGCGATCAACATCAATGCTTTCTGCGAACCCATTCGCATTCAATGCTTTCGTATTTCTTAGAAGCGAATCAACACGATTGATGTTGTTATCAAATAATAAGCTACGCTCCCTGTTTATCAGCACACCATAATATGCCTTTGTAACCAACTGAATTATGTCTTGTTCAGTTTGTTCACGTGTTTTCGTCGCCAACTCTTGATACGTACTTGACGCCTTTAATCCAACCAGGTACGACCCGTTAAATAGCAATTGATTTACTGTCAGGGAACCTGAACCTGAGCTAGGCAACTGAAATGGGCTTTTTGCCGCCACAACATCGCCTGCCTGTATTCCTGGGACCCCACTTAGATCAAAAAATCCTCCCGGCCCGGTATAAATAGTAAAGAACCTCGGCAAATTCGGATTGTGCACAATGGAAGCAGCCCCTGAAATTTGAGGAAGTCCTATACCAATTGTTTCATTCACTTTGGCTTTGGCAATACTCTGATCAATCACTGCATTTTTTACACGAATTGAATTCTCCAATGCATAAGCAATGCACTGCTCAAGGGTGAAAGTCTGGCCACCTGATGCTTGACCAGTGGTCGTCTGTGCTAAACTTAGAAGTGGAAGCCAGATGGCCGCCAGTAAAATAAAAAATCGTTTCATATAGATTGGGGTATTAACTCGAGGTTGTTGGATTGTAGCTTATATTTTTCATAGACCTTGCGGCCTTTGTCGGTAAGTATTCCGTAAATAAAATGTTCAAAGAGCTGGATGTGGACGTCGGCAAGATTGAATTTCGCCGGTGGAAAAACCTGACCGTCAAACGTCGACTGGATTGTTTCAAGCCGTACAATAGCAAGGACTTCAAGATTGATCTCTGATCTGAAAAATCCCTCTTCTATTCCCTGCTTCAGATTCCGTATAATTGATTCTTTGATGTACTTCTGCTTGTGAATAAGCCAGGCTCCCCAGGCTGCGGCGTGGTATTTCTGCATATCAAACAACAACGTTGGGTTCATCTCTTGAAAATCCTTCTTCAGGCACGATGAAATTTTCACGAGTTCATCAATTGCATTTGCGGCCGACATGTGGAACGCTTCAAACTGCTCCCGGTCTTTTTCCATGTGAAAGGTTGCCACCATCGTCACAATCTCATCCTTGTCGGCGAAGTAGTGATACAGGGTTTTCTTTGACATTGAGAGGTGGCGCGCCACATCATCCATCGAAACGCTTCTGATCGCGTACCTCATGAAAAGCTCCGTAGCGCCTTTCAAAATCCTGTCTTTTATGTCCTTTTCTTCCATAGGGTCGCAAAACTATGGAAACTCTTGGTATATCAAAAGTTTCCACAGTTTCCTACAACGGCCATTTTTGGAATAGGTTCAGGGTTTTAAGAAAAAAATCTAAAAATTTTTAAGAGGTTTCTCCGAAACCGTTTGCAATGCCTGTCGTGCAGTTAATTGTTAGCCGTGATTCGACACAAGCTCGCACTCGGACCCGTGGATTTCTTGTCAATGCATGCACCATTAACTATCCCAGGCAACTATCCTTCCTGGCGTGCGGCTTCCGAATCAGACTTCGATCCACTCGTAACCGGGCCACACCATTTCTCCTTCATCTTCTGTTTCAAACGCTCGCGTTCCTCTGGCGACATACCTTTCCATTTCTCAGACCAGTAATATCCCCATCCCGGACGATGACCTCGGTGACCACCCTTGCCGAAGGACCAGAAAAATATCTTCGACAACGCAAGCAATCCTAAGGCTTGCAGGAAGGTCAAAGGGGGGCCCGCAAACAACTGAGGGATTAGCGCATTCCACAATAGCTGTGTTACAAGTCCTATCAACAGCAGCCCTGCGATTCCCATTAACAAAAATTTCAATACCCAAACTCCTCGTTTCATAACTCAATGATTTTAATTTCTTTAAACATATTTTATTTCAGCCTCCGACAACATCGTCGTAAAACCTTTTTAATCTTTTTCGCAAAGCAAGAATAGCGTACCTCTTCCTGGAAAGGAGTGTGTTGATCGACACACCCGTCTCTTCTGATATTTCGCGGAAGCTTCTTTCCTCCATTTCATTTTGTATGAAAATCTCTCGCTGATCAGCAGGAAGTTCTTCCAATGCCAGGGTAATTTCTTCCCAGATCGCTTCGCGCAGCAAGGTGCCTTCCGGAGTATTGCCCAAGTCGGGCAAAATATCCTGAAGTGTCAGCGGCTCGTCGTCTTTCCCTACAATACCTTCAAAATCTGCCTTCCTGGGTCGCGCTGCATCACGACGATAGCGATCGATGATCTTGTTGCGGGCAACACTGTATAACCATGACGTTACGCGGTCGAGCGACTCAATTGACTCAAATCCCGCTACAAACTGGTAAAACACATCCTGCAGGATATCTTCTGCCTCCTCCACGGACGCAACTTTTCCGCGAATAAAGCTTAAAAGCTTGCCTCGCTCCTTGCGGAATGTTGCTTGTTTTATTTCCTCCATGAGGGCTATGTCAATCGCTACTACTCGCTCCATACAGTAACAGAGTCGGGCAATGACTGACGATTATTTTAGTAAAAATGGAAAAATTTGAGGAGTTGATTCTGAATTCAAGCTATCAATCGACCAATTACCTGCTGATCGCCAGGTGGTATCCCACAGTGAATTGCAAAGGAGATGGTTCAGATAAGTTGTATCCATTATTATTAAAGGTGTTGAGATCCGCATAATACTTGTCTGGCCGTATCGGTATGATAAAACCAAACTGCCAGAAATTGTTCCGCCTGGGGTTTCCCCTGAACTCACACCCTATTCCAAAAGACGCGCCGTTATAAATTCTAAAACTTGAGAAAGGACCGGGTGCATATATAATTGAGTTCAATCCGTACATAGCCGAAAATGTTGGCGTAAATTCTTTATCTGGCGTAAGTCTTATTTTGCTCCCCAAGGAGAATCCGAAAAGACCGGCTGCAGCAAAACAAGCTACGTGTTTCTGCAAGGGCACCGCCAGTCGCAAACCAATGCCACCGTAATCCAATCCCGCACCTACCCCAATACTGGCAAACTCTTCCTTTCTCAACTTATTTTTTTGGCTTCTGTCTTGTGAGTTGCCATGCTGCACTAAAATTCCAAAGAGAAAAAAAAAGAGAAAGGGGCCTTTCATTTGTTGAAACGTTAAATAGCTACTTCTAGCGCGCCGGATTACTAAAAATACCTAAATGAAAACCCACCGACACTGCTATCGGTAACGGAGTAGCCAATGATGAAACACTCGGATTATTCCTGATGGTATTGATGTCCGTATCAAACTGCTTGGGACGAAATGGAACAATGAGTTCTACTGTCCAGAAATTTTTATGCCGACGTCCTACTTTGTTTTCAAGACCGAAGCCTATTGAAGGTCCATAATATATCTTATCATATTGAGAAGCCCCGGCAACTACGATCGCCGCATTATAACCATACATAAACAAAAATACTGGCACCGTGCGTTTATCAGGCGCTAGCCGGGCGGTTAATCCAACGTTGTAGCCAAACCCCGCAAGGACATAACCACCGGCAGCAAAAATCCCGATGTGCCTGGAAGGATTTAATGTAAAGCGCCCTCCAATTCCCCCGTAATCCAGACCGATGCCGAATCCAAAACTTCCTATCGGCGCGCCCTGAATATCTTTTACGCTCTTCGTCACTATCGGTTCTTGCTTTTGCGATGTTGGCGCAACGACAGTTGGCACATAAGTAGAACCTATCTGTTTATTATTCACATAGACTATAATAGTCGTTGCCAGAATTTTCTTCTGAAGTTCCTGGTTCTTATCAAACTCTGCCTGGCTGTCAAACCGTAATGAATAAACCTCTCCAATACCAAATGTTCCGGCTTTGCTAAGCAGATGCTGATCCGATACCCATATCAACTCGGTCTTTATCTTCACACTGTCGCGTAGTGTGATAAGCGCTTCCTGTGCCTGAGAAGCGCAATACATCAAAACAAGGCAAACGGTCAGAATTAGACTCTTCATTTTGGGAGATTGAGAGGAGCAGAAAGTTGATTATTTCTTTGAAATGTGCCAAAAAATACTGCTCTTAATTCTTCAAATCCTGTAATTTTGGGCTCACTTTTCATCACATGATTTTATTCTTCAGGTCTCCCTCCAGCCCTCTCTACGCGGTTGGACACGCTCTCCCTTTTTCTGTTGACGATCTACAACGACTTATCTGGCTCTTTGGCGGAGCGAAACCGCTGCAAGAGAAGTCCTTAACAGGATATTTCATCGGGCCGCGGAAAGAAATGATCACTCCATGGAGTACCAATGCTGTGGAAATTACTCAAACGATGGGGCTTGCAGGGATTGAACGGATCGAAGAGTTTGTTGTGGTTGAAAATGAAAATAGTTCACACGATCCGATGCTGCAGGTGATGTACCGCACACTTGATCAGGACATTTTTACAATTCATCATACTCCAGAACCTGTTCTTGAGATTGAAGATATCGCGACCTATAGTGAGCAAGAGGGACTGGCACTGAATCCGGAAGAAGTTGATTATCTGAAAGATGTCAGCTGGAAGCTTGGCCGCAAACTAACCGACAGTGAAGTTTTTGGTTTCTCACAAGTCAACTCCGAACACTGCCGTCATAAAATCTTCAATGGTACATTTATTATCGATGGAGAAGAGAAAGAGCTAACACTTTTTCAATTAATAAAAAAGACATCCAAAGAGCATCCGAATTTTATCATCTCAGCATACAAAGATAATGTGGCCTTTATCGAAGGTCCTACCATCGAACAATTTGCTCCTGCCCGCCAGGATACTGCCGACTATTTTGTGATAGAGGATATTGAATCTGTCATTTCATTAAAAGCAGAGACCCATAACTTTCCAACGACAGTAGAGCCATTCAACGGCGCTGCTACCGGTTCAGGGGGAGAAATCCGCGACAGGCTTGCAGGAGGTAAGGGTTCATTGCCACTGGCGGGAACAGCCGTTTACATGACTTCTTACTCACGACTTGAAGAAGGAAGATCATGGGAGCAAAATTTAAAGGCACGCAAATGGTTGTATCAATCTCCTGCGGAAATCCTGATCAAGGCATCTGATGGGGCCAGCGACTTCGGCAATAAATTTGGACAGCCGATGATTGGAGGAAGTGTCCTCACCTTTGAACATTTTGAAGACAACAAGAAATTCGGATTCGATAAAGTGATCATGCTTGCCGGTGGCACAGGCTTTGGAAAAAAGAAAGACAGCAAAAAAGAACATCTTCAAGCAGGTGACAAAATTGTAATCCTAGGCGGTGATAATTATCGCATTGGAATGGGTGGTGCTGCCGTCTCATCGGTAATTACAGGTGAATTTGGAAATGCATTGGAGCTGAATGCAATTCAGCGATCGAATCCTGAAATGCAAAAGCGCGTCATGAATGCTATCCGCGCCATGGTGGAAGCAAAGGAAAATCCGATCGTTTCTATTCACGATCACGGAGCAGGTGGGCATTTGAATTGCCTAAGCGAATTACTGGAAGAAACCGGAGGAAAAATCGAAGTGAACAAGCTTCCTGTTGGAGACCCTACCCTTTCCGACAAGGAGATCATAAGCAATGAATCTCAGGAGCGCATGGGAGTTGCCATTCGCGCAAGCGAGGTCGATAACTTCAAACGCATTGCCGAACGCGAACGCGCACCGCTTTATGTTGTTGGTGAAGCGACGGGCGACAAGAAGCTGACCTTTGAAAGCAAGAACAAAGGCATCAAGCCATTTGAGTTGAACGTTGATCATTTATTCGGCTCCTCTCCTAAAACAATCCTGAAAGATATTACTGATACGTCGTCATATGCACCAATTACTTACGACACCAGCCGTATCCAATATTATTTAGAGCAAGTTCTTCAGCTTGAAGCCGTAGCGTGTAAAGACTGGCTTACAAATAAAGTTGACCGCTCTGTAACAGGAAAAGTTGCTACACAACAATCCTGCGGCGCGATACAACTCCCGTTGAATAATGTTTCTGTAATGGCGTTGGATTTTCTCAGCCACAAAGGTGTCGCCACTGGAATAGGGCATGCACCCGCTGCTGCAATGGTAGATCCTGCTGCTGGAAGCAAGTTAGCCATCGCTGAATCGTTGCTGAATTTAATCTGGGCTCCGCTCACGCACGGGATAAAAGGCATTTCGCTTAGCGCCAACTGGATGTGGCCGGCAAAAAACCCTGGCGAGAATGCCCGGCTTTATAAGGCTGTGGAAGCTGTCAGTGATTTTGCCTGCGAGCTAGGCATCAATATCCCGACCGGCAAGGACTCGCTGTCCATGACACAGAAATATGCCAATGGTGAAGTTGTTTACTCTCCCGGCACTGTAATTATTTCTGCTATTGCAGAAGTGATGGACATCCGCCACACTGTTTCTCCGGATCTGAAACTTGTCAGCGATTCCAGGATTATACTCATTGATTTCTCAAAAGACAATTTGAAATTAGGCGGAAGCAGTTTCGCGCAAATTGTAAATCAGTTGGGCAATGAAGTGCCAGAAATAAAAGACGATCAATATTTTGGAAAAGCATTTGCTGCTGTACAAGAGTTGATTCATCGGAATCTGGTGCTCGCAGGTCACGATATTTCTTCTGGCGGACTGATCACGACCTTATTGGAAATGTGTTTCCCTGTACCCGCTGCGGGAATGAAACTGAATCTGTCTGCCTTAGGCACCGACCTTGTAAAGGTTCTTTTCAGTGAGAACTCTGGTGTCGTTATTCAGTTTAATGATGAACAAGTTACAGACCTCCTGAAGAAGAACGGCATTGGCTTTATTGAGCTGGGACTAGTTACTTCGACTTCCAAAATAGCAATTCAATCCGGAGCTGAAGAAATTTCATTTTACGTGTCTACGGCCCGCGAGTATTGGTTTAAGACATCCTATCTGCTTGACAGGCTTCAGCGTACGAAAGGTCATGCGGATACGAGAAAGAAAAACATCTTCAATCAGGTACTGGAATATAAATTCCAAAAGAACTTTGATGGAAAATTTTCCACTTACAATATTGATCCTAAACGCAGAAGTCCATCGGGATTGAAAGCGGCAATCATTCGCGAGAAAGGCGTTAACGGAGATCGCGAGATGGCCTACACCCTTTATCTCGCCGGATTTGATGTAAAAGACGTTCACATGACCGATCTCGTATCGGGTCGTGAGGATCTTTCCACTATAAACATGATCGTATTTGTTGGGGGTTTTAGCAATTCAGATGTGTTGGGTTCTGCAAAAGGATGGGCTGGCGCATTCTTATACAATCCAAAAGCAAAAGCTGCTCTCGATAATTTCTATGCACAGCCTGATACATTGAGTCTTGGGGTTTGCAATGGTTGCCAGTTGATGATGGAGCTGGGATTGGTGAACCGCGATGTTGAGATGAGCTCACATCCAAAGATGCATCACAACGGGTCTGGAAAATTTGAATCAGCTTTTATCAATCTCACGATTCCAAGAAACAATTCGGTGATGTTAAAGAGTTACGAGGGCGCTAGATTAGGTGCCTGGCTGGCGCATGGCGAAGGTCAGTTTAAGTTCCCCGACGGAACTGGTTCCTACAACGTGGCGGCAACTTATAGCCATACCGAATATCCTGGCAATCCGAATGACTCCGATTTTGCGGTCGCATCATTGTGTTCTGCTGATGGAAGGCATCTGGCTATTATGCCTCATATTGAGCGTTCGCTGTTCCCATGGAACTGGCCCTACTACACACGATCCAAACATCAGGACGAGATTGGTCCATGGATGGAGGCATTTGTGAATGCTAGGGAGTGGGTGAGAAGTAAAACGATAGTTGCAAAGTAGGCTCTGAAATAAAAAATAAAGGTTGCGGTAAATAATCCTCTGAACGGGCCATTGTAATTTAGAACTGGCAGCCTAGCCCAATCTTAATTACATCTGACGCAATTTTATGCAGGAAGGAAATAGGTAGTGGGTATGCCTTCGAATTAATGTTTTCCCTTCCACCTGCTCCTGGCCTTGGCAGAAAACTCTTCCAGCTTCTTGTTCTGCTCTTCCGTCAAGACCGGTTTCAACTTGATCTTCATTGAATCCATGATTGAAATCATTCTCTCATTAGAATTTTTTTCCAACTCACCGACCTGCCGGGTGGTCTCCTGAGTAATTGAACGGATCAATATAACCTGATTTGAATCCGGCTGAACAACCTTTATGACCGAGCGTGTTAACCATGCTTTCCGATCTCCTGGGGGCCGGCCGTCTTTACCTTGTCTGTGATCCTTCCATTCTCTTCCATCACCACCCTGGCGATGCAGGAAATGTCCATAAAATGCCGGCAGTAGTGAGCCAATAAATATTCCTATTACCAGAGTAATACTTAAAAACAATATTGCTTTTTTTCTATCGGTTGTCATAATCACTCGCTTGCTAAGTTCTCAAGAAAATTAAACGTTTGAATTTCGTCATCCGGTGAATTTATCACAGACGTGTCTTGCACATCGAAGATGGAAGTAATATCAAATTGATCAGAGAAAACTACGTTGACCGTGAGCAAGGCAATCATTACCCCCAATGCGGCGATCTGATATTTTTTAAAGAAGAATACAATGTAGTTGTCTAGCTCTTCTTTAACTGACTGAATACGCGCAATTACTTTTTGTGCAAAGTAGGGACCAAACGTTGCTGGTTCTTTACGCAGCATCGTCTCACGGAGATTCGTGTAGTGCGACACGTCATTGGCGATTCCACTGTTGTCACGCAAGGCGCTCGCAAGTTTCTCCATTTCGCTTTCGCTTAATGGCTGATCCAGCGAACGGAGAAACAAATCTTCAATTTCTTTTTGGCTCATATAGATGCTTTTCTAAAACCACTTTTAATTTTTTCTGTGCCCTTGACAATCTCGACAAAACTGTTCCCAGAGGTATCTTTAATATTTCTGCCGTCTCTTCAGTCGAGTAACCTTCAATCATACGTAATGTAACTACTGATTGAAAATCCGGATCAAGCCGGCTGAGTTCATAGTTAACTATCTCTTTCGCGTCACTGCTGTCATCGGGAATTTTAACCCGCATGCCCTCCTCTTCACGGGCGAATAGAAATTTCTGTCGTTTCCTTTTCTTGATCTCATTCAGGGAAAGGTTGATCGCTATTCGAATCAGATAGGTACTCAAAGCCGACTCCCCCTTGAACTTTTCCATCGATCGATAAAACCGTACGAACACTTCCTGTCCCACGTCTTCGGCCTCAGGTGTGGCTCCCAACATTGATTGAACCACGCCTGCCACTCTCCTTTCATGCCGGATCACCAAGGCCTTAAAGGCAAGGTCATCGCCATTCCGGGATTTATTTACCAGGTCCTCGTCGGTTTGCTCCATAATTGCGTACTCTCAGGGACCAGGTTTTGGTATTAGACAATTGAAAAACGTGGTTTATTCCCCTGCCGGGTAAAGTTCTTCAATTTTAGGTGGGATTTTATCCTACGGTATTTACTGCAAAGTGCAGCGGCCAGTCGTGCTTGTGATGAAAACAAAAAAAAGAGGGTGCAAAGCCGATCTATATTGACGATTCCCGCTTTGAGCTTCACTCTTGATGAAAACAGGATAACACGCAAAGGGGTCTTAATCGTTAGGTATTAATCGCACCAGGTTATAATACCTTAACATGAAAGTTTTAAATCTGTTAAATGAAGCTGCCTACGTTGACGACTATCAGTAAAAACGCAGTAAGCCGTTGACCTATTTTCTAACGGATAGATACCCAGTTCTAGCGGCAAGTCCGCTGGCAAACTCAATCCTATAATAGTAGGTTCCGGATGAGACCTCATTCCCGCTTTTATTTAATCCTTTGAATGCCCGATCCTTGTTGTTGTAGTTCTCCACTTCGAACACAGCATCGCCCCAGCGATTGAAAAGTGATACTTTGTTATTCTTCGTGTCTGCCAGCACATCGATGTACTTGATCTCCCAGAAGTCATTCAACCCGTCTCCATTGGGAGAGATGCCACTGTAGATTACAATTTCACCAATTACGTCCACCGTTAGGATTTGCTGGGTACACTTACCAGCAAGATCACAGATTTCAATAGTAAGTTTATCCATGCCCACAAAAGCTTTGCCTGCATAATCTATGGTCAGTTGATTGTTCGCATCGATGGTGGCCGTAGCACCGCTGGTGGGTTGCTGTGTTACTTTTAAAGTAGTATAGTCAAGGTTATTGTCAGGGTCAGAGATTAAGGCCGACAGATTTACAATTCCCTTGCCCTCTACCACCGTGTTGATTTGCGTAGTGGAAATCACCGGTGGCAGGTTGCAGAAGTTAGAATTAAAGACAGTAGCATCAGAAGGAACACTCACGCAGCCATTGCCATCCGTAACCGTCAATGTATAACTACCGGCACTCGTTACCGGTATCTGCTGCGTACTTGCTCCGTTGGACCAGGCGTAGGTAGTGAATCCAGCCGGTCCCGTGAGCGTCGCGGATATCGCTGTGCAGTTGGAAGTTGTTATGATTGGCTTTGAGACAATGCTAATAGTTGCTATTACGGGAGTACGCGTGCTTTCACAGGTACCATTATTGATAGCTACAAAGTATGTGGTGGTCAAACTCAATACCGGTGTCGTGTAGGTGGTATTGACTTCACCTGCAATCGCAGTTCCGCCGGTTACTACGGAATACCACCTATATTGCCCGTTGACTCCGCCCGAGGCGGTCAGGATTAAACTTCCTGAACTGCAGGTGGAACTCCCGGTGGTTGTTGGCGAACTGGGACTGGCATTTATTAAAAGACCTGCATCGTTGGAAATTACTTGTGGAGCAAGGTCACCATTGATCCGGCAGCGGTATCGGCCTGCACCAAAGCTACTGGCTGTATTGACAGAAAGCTTAATAGTAGTCACCCCGGAGTAGTTTGCATTGTTTACCACGTCCGTAAAAGGAACAATGCCATCAGGACTGAACTGCCATTGATAGGTAATGTTGGTGGTACCTATGGCCAAAGTGTTAAAAGTCGCAATCAACCCGGCACACACAATAGCGTCTGATGGTTGTGTTGTTATGGTAATGGATGCACCACCTGTCACTGTAAAAGGAATAATGCTGAAGGCTGTAATACATCCTATCTGAATTGAGATTGGGCCCGTTGTTGCACCTGCAGGAACAACGGCTGTAATGGTGGTAGAACTGCTCGCTGTTACCAATGCCGACAAGCCGTTAAATTTTACAGTATTGTTTAGTGGTACGGCGCTAAAATTAGTGCCTGTAAAAGTTACTACGGCACCAACGGGTCCGCTGGTTGGAGTAAACGATGCAATTGTGAAAAGTGGCAACGAAGAAACTGTATTTCGAAGTATAGATAGGCTACTCCCAAGTTGATCTGTCACTGCCAGGTCGGCCTTGCCATCCCCATCAAGGTCGCCAACTGAAACTGAGGTAGGTTGCACGCCGGCTGTAAAATCTACCTTTGCCGCATAGCTGATACTTCCTATTCCGCTACTTGTATTACGAAATACCGATGTGTTACCACCAAAATTTGCCGTCGCCAAATCGGCTTTGCCATCCCCGTCAAGGTCACCAATCGAAACGGAGGTAGGTTGTACTCCTGTTGTAAAATCTACTTTCGCCGCATAGCTGATGCTGCCGGCGCCACTACTCGTATTGCGAAATACCGATACGGTACTGCTACCTCCATTTGCTACCGCCAAATCGGCTTTGCCGTCTCCATCAAGGTCACCAACGGCAACTGACTGAGGATTATTTCCTGTTGTAAAATCTATTTTGGGGGCATAGTTAATGTTGCCTACTCCGCTGCTTGTATTGCGAAATACGGACACAGTATTCGGGGTATTCGCATTTGCCACTGCCAGATCGGTCTTGCCGTCTCCGTCAAAGTCGCCAATTGAAATTGATTGAGGAGTTGCTCCAGTTGTAAAATCGATTTTAGGGGCAAAGTTAATATTGCCTGCACCGCTGCTTGTATTGCGAATTACAGATACCGTATTGACATCTCTATTTGCTACCGCCAGATCGACTTTACCATCCGCATCAAAGTCGCCAATGGTAACGAATTGAGACCCTGCTCCCGCTGTGAAATCAGCTCTTGAAGCAAAACTGATACTGCCCACCCCGCTGCTAGTATTAAGAAATACCGAAACAGTATTGCTATTTGCATTTGCCGTTACAAGGTCAGACCTGCCATCCCCATCAAGGTCGCCAATGGAAACTGACAGGGGTGTTATTCCGGTTGCAAAATCTATTTTGGCGGCATAGTTGATGCTGCCCGCACCGCTGCTCGTATTGCGAAATACCGAAACGGTGCTGCTGTTCGTATTTACCAACGCCAGGTCGGACTTCCCATCTCCATCAAAGTCGCCAATGGAAACTGAATTAGGACCCACTCCAGCTGTGAGATCTACTTTTGCAGCAAAAGAGCAGGCATCAATCACGCCACCATTGGCAAATGTTACCTCAAACGGCGAAGATGAAAATGCTGTAAGACTATTAATAGTAGCTGAAATAGGTTGATAGGTTGCGCCTACCGGAACGTTAACCGTCAGTTGAGTAGAAGTAGCGGCATTGACTATTGCGCGAGTGGCACCAAAGTAAACAATGTTATTTGCTGGTGTTGAACTAAAGTTTGTGCCGGTGATCGTTACGGTTGTGCCAATGGGTCCACTCGTTGGGGCGAATGAAGTAATCGTTGGTAGTGTAACAGCAGGAATTTTATTTTCGAAGACCATGAGAGCATTACCAATTGTGCCACTATTCGCAACAATAAGTATATCCGGTTTTTGATCTGAATTGATATCAGCAATATTCAATCCTTGTGGATTTCTGGTGATTGGATAATTGACAACAGCATTGAAGGTGATGTTTCCAACGGCACTGACATTTTGAAAGACAGAAAAAGAGCCTGGTCCAGGATTGGGTTGATGGATTACAACGATTTCTGCTTTGCCATCACCATCTAAATCTTGCGAGGCAATGTCGTAGCCTTTGCTTACACAAGGAAGATTAACCGCTGCTGCAAATTGAATGTCAGCCGGAACACTTATATTTCGATATACCGATACAAATGCACTATTGAAGTAAGTAACAGCCAAATCTATTTTTCCATCACCATCAAAATCTTTGGCAGTCAAGCTGTAGGGCGTGGTGCCGCTAATCGGAGTGAATGTGCCAAGAGTGATCAACTGAAATGATGAAACACTAAGCGGGCCGTAAACTCCCTTATTTCCATAGATCGTAATGCTGTTGGCGACTGAATTGACAGAAGCAAGATCATCATAACCATCATTGTCAAAGTCCTCGGCTACAATTCCCCCATAATTATTTGGCTTGGCAAGACTTACAGCAGTTGAATTGAAGGTTCCAAAATTTCCAGTGGCGGTGAAAGCTCCCCTGGTACTTCGATTTTGATACACCTGAATAAAGGCGCTTCCGTCTGTTACCGCAAGGTCCATTTTTCCATCCTTGTCAAAATCACCACGTGCTACGTAATTGAAACCACTAGAACTTGTCGATGCACCTGTAGAAAAGGAAATGGCTCCGCTTGAATTATTTCTGAAGAGCTGAAAGCCACTATGCAGATCTTCCTTGCCATCCCCATCAATATCCAAAGCGATCACATTATAGGTTGAAGCATAGGTGGTCGACTCTTCAGATAAGGAGGCCGTGGTGATTGATTGACCTGCTGTTGCATGAGAATTCTTAAAAATTTTTCCTGTAGAAAAGTTATCAATAATGACCGCATCCATTTTTCCATCATCATCGAAATCAGCGACTTCCAAAGCATTTCTTAAACTTGACGAACTTCCCGCTAAGGCAAAATCAGTACTTGGACTAAAAGAAGAAGAGTTGATAACTCTGTTCGTGGTAAAGGTTGAATTAAAGTAGCTACTAATCCCTGTAAGCCCGTGATTGGTCAGGTTAAACCGTCCGCTAATAGAACCTTGAGGATTGTTAACAACGGTCAAAACATTGGTAGGACTACCATTGATTGTTGAATTGATCTTATTTAATCTTACCGTTGGAGAAGTATTACCTACAGAAAGCAAGTTTCCATTAAGGGAAATAGCGGATCCTGTAATAGCCGAAGTGGGAGTTATGCTTGTAATCGATGGTACTGGAAAGCTTTCGTTGTGGTAGACCCAAAAAGCATTATTTAAACCAGGCCGAAGCAATACCTCTGGTTTGTTATCCCCATCCACATCTGCACATATGACGTAGCGATTAGAACTTCCACTGCCTTCAAATCCAATTCCTGAAACAAACGAATTGGCTGACAAAGGTCCAGCGGTATAGTTATTTTGATAGACAAACATATTGGTGCCATCACCAGCAATTATATCAATCCGGTTATCGCCATTCACATCGGCTGTGGTCGTATAGTTGATCCCAGCGCCTGTTGAGTAACTGGAGCCTAACAGAATATCGGCAGAGAAACTTGCCAATGATAAAGGCCCTGAACTGTGATTATTTTTTTTGATATGAATAACGCTGGGGCCGCTGATATCTTTGAAAACAATTTCGTTTTTGTTATCGTTATCTAAGTCTGCAATTTCCACATTGGCACTGGCCAGCGTCGTAATTTGAAACGGAGTTCCTAAAGAAATAGTGCCGGGCACCGACGTATTTTCGTATGCGTAGGTAGAGGCACTAGAATAAGCAATCGTAATTATCTCTGGCTTATTATCACCATTCAAATCGCCTACAGTAATATCCGATCCCATTGTAACACCCAAACTGAAATCGACTATTTGTGCAAAATCTAAATTGCCAGGAGTACTTAGATTTTGGGCAATACCCAAGTGGGAAGAACTATTGATGAGGGCGCCCAACAGTTCCGGCCGACCATCTCCATCGATGTCTGCAATGGCCATTGCCTGGTTGTTATTTTGGGTTGTTAAAAATTGAAAGATAGAGCCGCTTGAAAAAGCGAGTGTGCCGGGGGTGCTTTGGTTAAGAAAAATAACAAAACTATTGTCGTCATTTCCACCGAAATTGTAACCTACATTGATAATCAAGTCCAATTTTCCGTCAGCATCCATATCAGCAATGGAAGTTTGACCTACTCGCTGCACTGCGCCTACAATAGGCGCGTTAGGTATTGTCAACGACAGAGGAGTCGCGAACGAGGAAGCGCTTACCGTTCCAGCCAGCTGAAGGTTTCTAAAGACAGAAACTAAGTTGCTTGCCCCCACGTTATCAGTGGTAAGGACATCCGTCCACCCATCGCCATCTAAGTCTCCTACACTAAAGCCCGTAAACGTAAGTCCACTCACAGGCGATGGACCAAAGGCCATGAATTTTGCAAACGTTGAGGACATCACCCGCCCCCCAAAATCCTGGTTGTTGTCAAACAGCGGATTGAAGTTTAATCTACTGACGGCTTGCGTTCCGTTGGCAAGATTGATAACTGAAATTGGCCCGTAAGCAATTCTGGCCGGGGAAGTTACGGTAAGTTGGCTAGCGGTTGCATTAGTTATGTTTGCTTTTACACCATTAAAGTAAACTACGTTTTGTGCTAGGGTCGTGCTGAAGTTAGTTCCGGTAATAGTTACCGTTGTGCCTGGCAAGCCCGATGTGGGGGTGAAAGAAGTAATGTCAGCAGGCGGCACAATTAGGGGTACATTAAGAACAACATTATCGAGAGAACCAGTTGCTGTAGTTGTATTGGCAGTAGTGTATTTGGTGCGGATACGAAGAGAAGTGATGTTACTTAAAACCGTTTTCATCTGTGTCTGCGTTGGCGCAGCAGCAGCTGGACCATTGAAATGCCAGCCAGCAAAAGTCTCATCCAGTTTTACAATATAAGAAGTAAAAGAAACCCCGGGTTTTGATGGTAACTGATAATAAAGGGACCCCCCTGTTCCTGTAATAATAACATCACCGTTTGTATTGTTTGCACCAACAAAGTCTGTCTTCAAATCGACAGTAAGATTTTGCCTATAGGAAGAACTTAAATTGCCCCTGAACTTTAGTGGCGCTTCGGCATATAGAATAGTAGGCCCGGAAAAAGTTCCGCCGTCTGTGATATATCCTCCAGGATTTCCTCCTGCACCAAAGTAGCCTATAGGTACGTAGCCTCCAGTACTTGTATTAAATATAGTCCAGCCATCAGCATTCGATGTGAAGTCACTAACAACTTGTGCATATAAAACTGAACTAAAAGAAATTATGGCGAATAAAAGAACCGAACGTAAAAGTAACCGCATAATTTATCTGAGATTATTCAGAAGATAGATTACAGAACCTCTGGCAAGGTAAGCAACTATGTTAGTTGAAATCAACGTTTAGGCGAATACTAATTTCAGGGAGTTTTTCCTTGGTTTTGGGTCCTGTTTTCTATGTTACCCTTCTTGACCTTGGTTCATATGAGGTTTTTACCTCACGGGCACTGGTGACACAATCTGACTCAAGTGCCCTCCCTCACCTACAGCCTGAATCCCAAAGAAATAATTGTCCTTGGAATAGGGCAGTTCCACTTTGAGGCCACTCACGAATATCTTCTTTTCCCAGAACGGCTGATAGGTCTCCCGAAGCAGAATATAATAACCCTTTGGCGTTGGTCCCGTCTTTGGCGCTTCCCATGACAGATACGTTATATTGTCAAGATTGACTTTCATCTTAAAACTTTCAGCCGACGATGGAGCCTTTGCCAATGAGGCAATCGCTGCAAGATTCAATCGCCCTACGTTTGCCGCATACTTATAATCGACGTGCTGCGGAAGATCCCCGTACGCAATGTTATTTTCAGCCCGCAGGTTTTGGTGTTGTTGAGTGTAGTTCTCATTAAACTCTGTAAAGCGCACAGCAATAAAATCATTTTGCAAAAAGGGTGTATGATCCCCTCCGCGAAGAAACCGGTCAGGTCTCATATTTATCGTCGCTGTAAATCCACTGGTATAAGGCTCGGCCACTTCCTTTATATACCTCGCAAGCTGGCGTGATGGACTGTCATTCTCAGCACGCAATGATTCACGGGCTTTCTTTTCATCATCGGTCTCAACAGCCGGAATCATTTCGCTGAATATTCTTACCGTACGATCATTCTTATCACCTGTTTCGCTGGCGACCGAGTTACCAACGATATCATTGTTGAGCATCGCTATCAGATTCACGTTGGTGTTGCGAAATTTTTCCGCCATACATCTCGCCCCCAGCAGACCCTGCTCTTCTCCCTGAACAGCAACAAAAATAATAGTACAAGGAAATTTTCTTTTGGACATTATTCGCGCAAGCTCGATTACCACTGCCACACCTGAAGCATCATCATTGGCACCCGGCGCCTGTCCCACGCTGTCCATTGCATCTGTGTTACGGGAATCAAGATGACCGCTTACGAGCAGCACGCGATTGTCATTCGGATCCGTTCCTTTAAGAGTTGCCACCACATTTTTCATTAACACCCTTCTTGGCACTCGTGGATTTTTTGGACCCGGGACAATTTCGCACGGATCAAGCTGCACCGTCATACTCGCGCCTGATTGCTTTCTGAATTGAAGGAACTTCGATGCAACCCATCTTCTGGCTGCACCGATGCCCGACGTCTGACTCACAGTATCGCTCAGCGAATGACGCGTTCCAAAGCTCACCATTTTCGCGATATGTGCTTTGATACTATCGGCCGAAACCTCACCAACCATCTTGCTGATCTCCGGATCCAGTTTAGCCGACGATTCTTTACTCAATTTCTTTTGGGCCATCACCACCGAGCAAACCAAAACAAGCGCCACTATCAATTTATATTTCATCAATCAGTCTTTAATCTTCCCTCTTTAATCTTCCCTCTTTAATCTTTCATCTTTAATCTTTCCTCTTTAATCTTTCATCTTTCCTCTTTCCTCTTTCCTCTTTCCTCTTTCGTCTTTCCTCTTTAATCTTTCATCTTTCCTCTTTAATCTTTCCTCTTTCATCTTTCCTCTTTCCTCTTTCCTCTTTCATCTTTCGTCTTTCATCTTTCATCTCTCCCCTCACCTCTTCTCCAACTTCTTCAACTCCGCTTTAATATACTCCTTCGACAACCACTGACTCCCGAGCATCACGCCCTCTATCTTTGAAGTCTGCTGAATGTCTTTCAACGGATTGCCACTCAATAATACCAGATCAGAAACATTTCCCGTTTTAATTGTTCCCCAATCAGGATGGTTTAAGAACGAAGCAACATTCACCGTGCCGGAACGCAACGCTTCATACGGTGTAAGTCCTGCATCCACCAGATATTTCAATTCGTGGTGAATCGAAAAACCAGGAACGTTAAAAACCTGCGGTGCATCGGACCCAAGTAATAACCCCACACCATTCTTCTGGCATTCGTATATCAGCTTTTTTCTCAGTTTTACAAAGTTGAGAGCATCCGTTTCATTGTATCCAGGCGTGGCAATTTGTCGTTTCTTATTCTCACTCCAGCTATCCAACGTCTTCGTATCCATATATAGCATTTCCGGTGCGTTTCTAAGTTCATCCCCGGTCGGAGTCGGTGCGATCCAACGCTCCGCCAGGCATTGCGTCGGAACAACCCATATTTTATGATCCTTCAATGCCTTCATCAACGCTGGGATCTTTGTTTCGTCGACTTTTTTTGAAGCAAACAATCCAAAGAACCCTATCTCTTGATCCGTCATCTTTTCAATACCCGGCACCATCCCTTCAATAAATCCATCCATGTGATCGATGGACGCGTAACCCGCATCGATCGCTCGCCATACTCCAACACCCGACGAAACGTGACCTGCGAAAGGAATATTTACCTCTTTTGCTGTCTTGACCATTGCATTAAAGTTCGCGAGGGTAAGACCAGGGTGGAGTTTTAAAAAGTCATAACCAATAGCTTTTTGTTCACGAACCATCTTATCGGCTCCTTCCGGAGTTTTTACGCTCAAGCCATTGAATGAAGGACCTGAAGTATAAAAATGCGGTCCAAGTATTTCTCCACTGTTAATCTTTGCTCGCAATTCAATATGCCTGGGGTGACCTAACATACCACGGATCGTTGTAACGCCGTTCGCGACAAACAAGGTGAGCACTTCCCTCATTGGTTCTATATCGTCGATCGGCGGCACATGTGCATGTATTTCAGCCAGTCCTGGAATCATGTATTTTCCTTTTGCATCAATGATCGTTGCGTTTTTTTCAAACTTCACTTTACCGGATACACCTATTGCAGTAATCTTTCCACCTTTCACCACCACATCCTGATTTTCAAGAATTCGCTCACTGTCCATGGGTACCACATTGACAAAACGAAAAACAATTTCCTGTTGACGCGACTCGACCAGAGATTGAGTAAAGCCTATTGAAACGGCAAACGACAGAATGAGACCGAAGAAGTATTTCATATCATATTTTGTTTAGCTTCAAATCGTCAGGGAGCGGTGTAGTTAGAGTCTAATTTCCACAACTCTAACCTTCTGATCAAAAGTAATTACCAGGATTGAAAGTGATAGGGAATTTTGCTGGACGGCAGAATAATTGAATTCCCTCGCAATAATCATTGACCAGCCTGCCATCGCGCACGTCAAGGGATACAAATGGATTGGTTTTAATTTCAACAGCGCTTATTCAATTGGGTACAAAAGCCAAAATAAAGGTTCACTAAACTGTGGATTATTTATATTTAGGGCCTTAATCTAAAATCATGAAACTCACCGCCCGCAACACCCATCGCGATATCGCCTATTTCTTTTTAGGTCTCATAATAGCATTCTCGTTCTCTGGGATATTTCTCAACCATCGTCAAAGCTGGCACCCTCGCCGATATGTCTATTCTTCCAAAGAAATTTCCATCCCCATCCCCGCAGGCAAAGAAACTATCAACGACGAATACATTGCGACCTTCACAAAATCACAAGGCATTGAAGATAACCTCAGACGGTTTGCCGTCGATGACAAGAATATTCTCAAAATATCATACGCCAGCAACGATGTTCAGGTTGATATCATCTCGGGCAAAGGAAAAATTGAATCGTACAGGGTCACTCCTCTTCTCGGTCAGATGACCCAACTACATCAGGACACAAGCAAGTGGTGGATCTATTACTCTGATATATTTGGAATCGCGATGCTTATCATTGCCATGACGGGTATGTTCATTGAAAAAGGAAAGAATAGTTTTAGAAGCAGAGGCTGGTGGCTGGCGGCTTTAGGTTTGATATTCCCGCTTATATTTCTTTTTCTTCTTTCTTAGAATAATAAAACCTATCAATGATAGTTAACGCGCACCGCTAAGTTATTAACTACGCCGAGTTCCTAGCCGCATTAATAATCCCAAACATACACCTGATAATAAGTTTGCGATAAACCTGCTCGTTCTCTTTGTCCTTACCACCGCGAAGGCTCATCAGAGAAAACTGCTGCAGCATGATCAATGGCAATACGATCTTCTCACGAAGCTTGATCGATTCACGTATCTGTGAATTATTTTCCATAAGCTCCGGCATATTGGCCAGCTCAAGGATCATCTTTCGCGAAAGCTCAAATTCTTTGAACATCTTTTGCCAGAACGCTCCGAACTCAGCATCCTTCGCGAGATAGGCGGTAGCCGGATAGTACGACTTCGTCAGCGACATCATACTGTTTCCAATCAGTGTACGGAAGAAAAGAGATTGCTGATACAGCATCTGCAGTTCATTCCATTTTCCTTTCTCTTTGAGTTCTTTCAACGCACTGCCGACTCCATAAAACCCAGGAATATTCTGTTTCATCTGTGCCCATGACCCAACAAAAGGTATTGCACGGAGGTCTTCAAATTTCAAACCTTCTCCACCGGATCGCTTTACCGGGCGTGACCCGATATTGGTATCACCAAAGAATGGAAGTGGTGTTATTCTTTCCAGATAAGGAACAAATTTCGGATCCAGTTTCAAGTCGAGGTACGATTTGTATCCTGCTTCCGCTAACTGATCCAGTAATTTCTTGTCGTCATCTTTTAATTGCCCGGCAGGGTGACCAAACACTTTGCTCTCCAGCCCTGCTGAAAGAAGTTGTTCCAGATTGTATTGGCATGACGCTTCCTTTCCAAAATTGGAACTGATCGTCTGACCCTGAATCGTCACCTGCACTTCATTATTCTCAATGGATTCGCCCAGCGACGCGTAAAAGTCGTGCGTATTGCCGCCGCCACGTGCAGGAGGCCCACCCCTGCCATCAAAGAACAGCGCCGTGATCCCGAATCTCCGCGATACTTCGGTAAGCGCCTCCTTGGCTCTGAAGATCGACCAGTTGGCACGCAAGTATCCGCCGTCTTTAGTTCCGTCTGAAAAACCTAGCATGATGGTCTGCTTGTCGCCACGTTCTTCAAGGTGTCGCCTATATACTGGAGTTTTATAAATGGATTCCATGATCGACTGGGCATGAGCCAAGTCGTCAATTGTCTCGAAGAGAGGAACGATGTCAAGAGGCAACGCCCCATGGTCAGCCACCAACCAATGCGCCAGCTGATACACCTGCATGATGTGAAATGCATTCTGACAATTGCTGATGATGTAACGATGGCATCCCTGCAAACCATTCTGCCGTTGAATAGTCTTTATTGTTTTAAAACTGGAAATCGTTTCTGCAATCGTGGCATCCGCAACCTCAAAAGATGAATCATCAACCTCTGTCGCCAGTAATTTATTGATCTTATCCTGATCGCCAGCAAGACCGAAAACGGCCTCCTCATTTCCACTCTTGGCGAGAATAGCTCTCAGCACGGGCTCATGTTTGCGCCCATCCTGACGTATGTCCAACGACGTAAAATGAAACCCAAACAATTGCACCTTCAGAATGAACTGCTCAAGGAGGTCCAGGAATAAACTTCCATGGCGTTCAACCAGGATCTTTCGTGCTGCCTGCAGATCGTTGAGCAAGTCAGTATAATTTGTATAACCTTTTTCGAGGTAAAGCGCATCGTATAATTTCTTTTCAATTTGTTGGATCAGCAACTCCACCCCTTCAAAGGTGAATCGTCGTTTCAATTGCCGGATGTCCTGATAATAGTTTCGAAGGATCCCCTGACGAAGTCGCTGTGCCACCTGGAGCGTAATCACGGATGTCACGAACGGATTTCCGTCGCGGTCGCCACCCGGCCAGAAGCCAATGCTAATGAGTTTATCGTTCTTCCACCCATCAAGTGGAATAGAAAGCCCTTTCAGAAATTGCTCTACAATAGCCGGTGCCGATTTATAGAATACATTTTCCAGGTACCAGCAGAGGCTTACTGCCTCATCAAACGGCGTTGGCTTTTCCTTGTTAATAAAACCCGTTTTACCAAGTTGCTGTAACAGAAGATTGATCTGCTCGAAATCATTTTGACGAATGGCCACTTCCAGATCGTTAAGAATAGCCAGTACATGACCTGGATAAAATTGGGTAGGATGGGCGGTCAATACCACCCGTATGGAAAAGTCCTCGATGCTCGCCCGAAGCACGTCGCGCATACCTTCGCTTTCTGCCCGGATGATGAGCGCCTTCACGGAGCCCTTTCCATCGAGATCATTGATCTGCTCAAAAGAAGAATCTTCTATAGAATCGAACAGAACTACCTGGCGCTCGATATACTGAATGACGCGGAACAGAAGATCAAATTTCTCCCGTGGAGAGCTGCCCGGGAGATAATCCACAAAAAACTTTTCCATGATTTCATCTGGCTGCTTTCCCGCTGCGAAGCCTTGCTCACAAGCCTGTTGCAAAAGCGGAAGAAAATTTCCCGTCTTCGAAATATTCTGAAACGGCAGATTGAGAAACAGGCTGTTATAAATAGAGAAACGGGTAGAAACGATTGAGCTGAATGGATTCACGAATGGTTAATTTTTGGGCGATGATCAGAAAGATCATTTTAAGACAGACAATTTCCAATTCCAGAAAACAAATTGTGGCTTTTTGACCCAAAAAAGCGTCTTAAAAAATTAACATTTTGTTGAATTGCTATATTGTCCGAAGTGGGGTAAATTTTGGATGGATTATATAAAAAATTGCCTTATGAGGATTCTCTTCGCTCCCGTCGTTTTAGTTATTTTTCTCTCTTCCTGCCTGGGTTACAAAGAGCTTCCAGTAGAGTACGACTATAGCTACCGCGGTAACTTCAAAAAGTACCGGACATTTGAGATCATGCACCCCGTTGGGATGGTTGACTCCAGTATGATGAACTCCGTGATCGAAAAATCAATAATATCCAGAATGCGATTTCTCGGTTACAAACAATCACCTAACCGGCCCCATCTTATTATAGGATTTAAAATGTTCAGCGACAGCCTCAAGTTTAATGGCTACGTTCAGCCTGATATTGAGGAATGGGTTAAATCGCAGAATGCAGACCTCAACTATGATCAGCAAAAGTTCACACTTAATTCAGGTACATTACTGATCCAGTTTTACGACCGTCGACAAAATCGATCCATCTGGCAAGGCTACGCTACCACCGTTTATGGTGGCATCGATTTTCATAACAACCGTCATTTGAAAAACGCCGTGATCTCCATCCTGGACAAGTACAGGTTCTGGGCAGACGGTTTCATAGAAGGTACACCCGTCGTGGAAGACAAGGGTCTCTGACGGCGTATTCTCTGCGAACTTTCCTGTTAAAGGGGCAAACACGAATCCGGTTTGCCTTTGCGCGCTGAGTGTTATTTTTCGCCAACTGTCCCTTCCCGAAATTGTTCTCAAACCGGGTTTTTCTTTCCCAAAATACTTATACCTTTGCCCCTCAAATTTAGCCCCCTGAACGTTCAGAGGGCAATTTTGGAAGGTATTGCCTGATGGTGTAATTGGCAACACGCTTGATTTTGATTCAAGAGAGTCCAGGTTCGAGCCCTGGTCGGGCAACAATATCAAAGTCCTCCTGAACCTTCCGGAGGCTTTTTATTTATTTCTCAATGGCAGTAAAGATATTTTCCGGTCGCGCAACCCATTACCTGGCTGATAAAATCGCCCAGGCATATGGAGAATCCCTCGGCGAGGTGAACTACCAGCAGTTCAGCGATGGAGAAATGTCGCCTTACCTGACGGAATCCGTGCGCGGGCATGATGTCTTCATTGTGCAGTCCACCTTCCCTCCTGCCGACAACTTTATGGAGCTCCTTCTGATGATCGACGCCGCCAAGCGTGCGAGTGCTCAGAATGTGAATGTGATCATTCCTTATTTTGGCTACGCACGACAAGACCGTAAGGATAAGCCACGTGTCGCCATCGCCGCGAAAATGATTGCCAATCTTTTATCTGCTGCGGGCGCTAACAGGATCATGGCCTGTGACCTTCATGCGGATCAAATCCAGGGATTCTTTGACATCCCTGTGGATCATCTCGACGGTGCGTATATTTTCATTCCCTACCTCAAATCACTCGGACTGGAGAACATCATGTTTGCGACTCCGGATGTGGGTGGTATCAAGCGTGCGAGAAGTTTTGCCAAATATTTCACAGCCGACCTGGCAGTATGCGATAAGTACCGCAAAGAAGCCAACAAGGTTGAGTCCATGCGCCTGATCGGCGAAGTGGAAGGGAAGGACGTTGTGCTGGTGGATGATCTTGTTGACACCGCCGGAACGATTTGCAAAGCCGCAGTGCTGTTGAAAGAAAACGGAGCCAAGTCCGTGCGGGCAGTTTGTACCCATCCGGTATTAAGTGGCAAGGCTTACGAGAACATCGAGAACTCAAATCTTGAAGAGCTTGTGGTGACCGATACCATTCCTATGAAGGGCACATCGAGTAAGATAAAAATGATTTCCGTGTCAACTCTTTTCGCGAAAGCGATCAGAAAAATTCACGATCATGAATCCATTAGTTCTTTATTTATGAAGTTGTAATATCATTTTAAACTAAAACCAATAAACAATTATGAAAACTGTTGAGATTATAGGGTATCACAGAGCAAATCTCGGCAAGACGGCTGCAGAAAACATCCGTCAGGAAGGTAATGTTCCATGCGTCCTTTACGGAGGTGGTGAACAAGTACATTTCTACTCGCCGGTGATTTTATTTCGTGACATCGTTTACACAAACGAAGCACACTTTGTTCACCTGAACATTGAAGGTGACGAGTGCCAGGCTATTCTTCAGGAGACTCAATTCCATCCTGTAAGCGAGATAATTTTGCACGCTGATTTCTTGCGCATTGCTGAAGACCGCAAGATCAAGATGGACATTCCTACCCGTATGGTGGGTCAGGCTCCTGGTGTTGCTAAAGGTGGTACACTCGTTCGCAAGAAGGCTTCATTGAAAATAATGGCATTGCCAAAAGACATGCCGGATCATATCGATGTGGATTGTTCGGCACTTGACTTTCATCACTCGGTGAAAGTGGGTGACATGAAAATTGACAAGCTGATTTTTGTAGATCCTCCACAATCATCTATCGCCGTTGTGGAAGTTCCGCGTGCTGCGAAAATGGCTGCTGAAGATGCTACCAAAGCTGCTACTGAAGCTGCTTCAACTCCTGCAGTGGAAGGTGCTCCTGCCGTTGATGCAAAGAAAGCTGAAGCTCCTAAGAAGGACGAGAAGAAGAAGTAATTTCTTTCAACGTAAAATTGATCATGAATCCCGTTTGCGTCAGCAGACGGGATTTTCTTTGTCCGCCGAACCGCCTCCACTAAAGCTCCGGCGGTGGCGCAGCGTCTCGCGAAGGCGGATTTGTCTACAGAAGCGTCTGACGCGCGCTTGCAGCGCGTGCCACCGTAGATTAATATTTTAAATTTTTACTTTAAAGTCATCAAAGTAAACTTCCACCGGAGAAATTTATTTGTTACAAGAACACATTACTATTAGATCGGAATACGCATTCATTTCTAATAAATCATTTCTAATATTATTATCCCAAACATTCTGATTGATTTCATTTATTCCATAAACGGTTTGTTGGTCATATTTTTCATTTGCCGAGTCATACCAATCAAGGGCCAATTCAAGTTCAATATCTAAAGAAATTTTCTCACACGATTCTGATAATTTAAGTAGGTGCTTTCTAAGTCTTCTGGCACATATTTCCGTTAAATTAAAATGGCCTCTTTCATGATTTAACAAGGCTTCACTAGTACCTGTTCTCCATGATTCTGAACAGTAAAATAACGCTTTCAACTTGTAGCATTTCTGATTTGGTTTGCCACCAATATAAAAAAACTTAATCCCTGTTGCAGATATTGCCTTTGAACGCCGACCGCTGAATGTATGGTGTACTGAATCAGAACTACCCTGAAAATCTGACCACATTAATAATTGCGATGAGGACCAAAATATAACTGAATCATTCTTCACTTGGGAATAAGCATTATGACTTACGATCGCGCACAAAATAACAATTGCTTTCATTTACTTTTTCTCCCGTTAGTTCAGATCTCCACTACTCTGCCCCATCGAAATCGCTTGGTATCGTTGGGCCGGAAGATCATTAGGCCAGATTTGCAATCCGGCCCTTTCTTAAAACCCTATCTCAAGGGTTAGCGGATTTATAATCCATTCACAACCTTTCATAAACGGCGTCCGGCTTACTTGACAGTGCTGTTCAATAGGTAAATGGCTGAGAATTTTGACAGGTTGTAAATATAGAATACTGAATTGAATTTTGTGTTGTTGAGCTAAAACGGAATCAGGCTCTGCTGAGGAGCAACCTGCCAGGGATAGGTTCAACCGACTGGAATGGTCAAGCCC
>JBBRON010000023.1:0-74572 GCA_038229375.1 Cytophagales bacterium
GACTTTTAAATATTATTATAAATCCTGAAGATTGCGTTGCATTTTCTTTTATTCCGGATAATGATGGGCATAGAAAGTTTTATTTCATTGATCAAGATGGCGATTTTGAAACATTGGCCTACGACTTTTTATCTGATCAATAGAAAATCAAAACCAGAGACTCCAAACGATTGTAAGCTTGAATATATTCCACATCGTCTTAAACGGAATAGGAGACCTATTATTCAGACATATCAAATTGGTGAGCATCTTTTTTACAGGTGCAAACCTGAGGAATTAGAAAATCCATACAAAAAAATTTCTATTGCAGAATTGTCCCACAATAGATCGGGCTTCCCTCTCGACTCTCTGTCCACAGCTGCGGATGTTTTGTATAATATCAATCCGAACAATACTTTCGAACGATACACGAATTTGGAAATATGTATATTGGAAATAAAAAGTTTAACACCTCAAAATATATATAGGAAACAATTCTCTGAAACTAAGGCAGACGTCATTTATAATGCAATAATTGAATTACGCCATGACCCAGGCGACTGTATGTATCCCCATAGTGTATTCCGTGTTTCCTTTAACGGAGAGATCGTTACTTATGACAACTATCAAAAGACACTAGGCAAACATCCAAAAATTAGAAACTCCATAAAGGAGGAGATTGCCTCGATGATTAAAAGGCGACAAGTAAGTCAAAACGAACAGCCAATACTTTAATATAATGGATAATGCCTTTCCATTTTAGGACCAAAAGTTTGAGACTGATTGATCAAGTAGGTTCTTCCAATCCAGACGTAGTGATGTGATAGTTTGCCACGGATTGAACCTATCATCACGGTCCATCCGGCAGAAAAACCAATGATACGGATGCATCAAGCTGCCCTTCAGCGAAGGTGATATCCGTTTCATTCTTATTAAGCTTTTTTACTCATCCCTGAAAATCTGTGCAATCCGTGGCAAATAAAAACCCTCGCAGCGCAGCCGCATTTTCAAAAACCCTGTCATTGTCTTACTATGCCCGGCCAACACATCCAGGGATAACTCCAAACTTATTTCATGAGTATTAAAGTTCAATGCCGAACTCTTTCTCGGCAATTCAAATACATAACCTAACCTTGCATTCTTAAAAACCGCCTGAAGCAGCACACCGCAGGTATTGAGATTGCGAGTGAAAATGCCTGCCGTATAAAGCCGATTGAACGTAACATTGGCATTAAAGTCCAGCAATAAATTGGATCCTTTCGTCATTCTCAGGAGTGTAGAAGGTTTGAATTCAATTTGTTCACTCACGAAAAAAACATAAGAGACATGTAAGTAGTAATTCTGAGAATAGATCTCCACTTGCGCCGACTGCGCGCCATGACTGACCGTCGTCGAACTCGCTAAAATGTGTGGCGCTGAAAGTCCGATCATGTAGCGATCACCCTTAAACAACGTACCCGCACCAACGTTAAACTTTGTTTCCGTGAGCGGCGTGAAAAGGCGATCCGGAAATTGTGCGTTCACTCCTTCAAGATTGGATGTGTATTGAATTACTCCCGCCTGCATTCCAAAAAAACAGTCTACGCTAGTTTGATGCGATAAGCAAATGATCCGACGTACCATGTATTTCTCATGTCACCGATCTTATCTTCTACAACGACCATTCGCAGTTTGTGATTTATCTATGGCTATTGAAACAGAGTGTCGTTGATCCTCCATCGATGCCAGCCTATTGCGTGGCAGATCACTTCCGCTTTCCGGGAGTTTTGCTTCCACCCTGGAATAAAATAATGGAATCGTATTTACCCCCCTCACCTGCAAGAAATTCTATTTGCGCATCAACAACTTTGAAGAAGAACCTCGTTGGCGATTCGGCAAATAATTCAAATTTCCCCTGACCAGTTGCCTGAGACATCAGATGATCGCCCTCCATGGTGATTATTAGGCTGAAGCCCGGTACAATGTCATACTCTCCCGCATATTTTTCTAGCGTTGCGCGATCTACGCTTACTACCTTTTGAACCGGCAGCGGTTTGGCCGATTTAACGCCTTTCACAATCCTTTGTGGAGACGTCATTATCAATCCAATCGGCTTTCCCTTTGTTGTGGTGAATTCCATTGTCGTGAATCCATCCTCGAAAAGGAAATGGGTCTTATCCTGTGCAAGCAATTTAGATTTGCTTCCTCCTGTTCGTTGGCTGTATAGCACACCGGCATCTTCAGTAATCATTCTGGTAGTCTCATCTTCAAAATCATATATGCCGATAAGTTTTTTAGCCTGTGCCGCATCAAGTGTGATCTTAGCAACGCTTTTTGGATAGGGCTTGCCAATCGCCACGCCAGCCATTCGTCTGGATAAAGGGCCCGGATCCGCGCAATCGCAATTGGTAAACACAACTACAAATACATCCTCTTTGGGCAGGTAAATAGCGTTCGTAGTGTATCCAAATATGCCACCTGAATGCTCAATGGTAGGACTCAGGTTAATGTTTCCGAATCCCCAACCATAACCATAACCAATGAGTTTTCCATTGTTCAGCTTATAGTCAGTAAATGCTTTTTGTATCGATTCTTTCTTCACGAACGTATTGGCTTGCACAGCCTTGTGCCACGCGAACAGGTCATCTACATTTGACATTATTGAACCGGCTGCATAAGGTTGCGTCAAACTGAGATATTCAGCCCTGACATATCCGTCCTTTCGCTGATAGCCCTGTGCCCGCTTGTTGATAATTTTTGCCTGACTTCCGTAGTAGGTGTTTTTCAACCCCAAAGGCTCGAATATATTCTTCTCCAGAAATTGCGGATAGGGTGTTCCTGACGCTTTCTCAATGATGTATCCCAGCATGAAATACGCCGAGTTGTTGTACTGATATTTTTCTCCAGGAGCGAAGTCAACGGGTTCATTCTTGAACAAATCGATCATTTCTATCGGCGTCATATCATTCCTCCAGAGTTTTGTCCATCGCTCCATTTCGGTATAACTCTTGATCCCAGAAGTGTGGGTAAGAAGGTGATGAATGGTGATCTTGTCACCATTTGGAAAACCAGCGATGAATTTCGTGACAGGATCTTCCAATGTTAGTTTACCCTGTTCCATCAGCATCAGGATAGACACCGCCGTAAATTGTTTGGTGATCGAACCTATTTCAAAAACATGCTCAGGTGTCAGCGACACATTGTTTTCCATGTCCGCCATTCCCAGTGCCTTGCGATAAATCACCTGGCCTCCCTTTGCCACCAGGGTTGTGGCGCCTGGTCCGTCAGCTTTATAGGTTGATTTTAGAAGTGAATCCAGACTATGATTAGTATCCTGGGCGATTGCCGATACGGATACCAACAAAAAGAAGACAATATGTTTCATATGGATTTTTTGTGAGTCTCTAAAAATAGGAGTAAAATCCCTTAAAGCAATTAGCAACGAAATCGAGGCATTCTCGTCACCGTGGGCATATTTTCAGAATCATTCCACCGTCTACGCCAATATAGAGAAATCCATCAGGGCCTTGTGCCAGAGATCGCACTCGCCATTTCTCATCAAGAAACAATCGCTCCTCATGAACTACCTTCTTGCCATCCATTACGAGTCTGTTAAGATGCCTCAATGCCAATGCTCCGATAAATAAATTTCCTTTCCACTTTGGGAATTCATCGCCAGTGTAGAATAACATACCGCTGGGTGCAATAGAAGGTTTGTAATAATGAATTGGTTGCTCCATTCCTTCATGCTCGGTAATACCGGCACCTACTGGTGTATCATCATAATTAACTCCGTAGCATATCACCGGCCAGCCATAGTTTAACCCAGCTGTTACAATATTAATTTCATCTCCGCCTTTCGGACCATGTTCATGTTCCCACAGCTCCCCGGAGGCTGGGTGAAGCGCAAGTCCTTGGGGGTTGCGATGACCGTAGCTCCATACCTCAGGTTTTGCCTTCTTGTTATTGACAAACGGATTGTCCTCCGGTATTCTGCCATCTTCATAGATCCTCAACACTTTACCTAAATGATTTCCCAACAACTGAGCCGAGTCGCGTAGAAAATTGTGTTCACCCATTGTAAAAAATAAGTAACCTTTACTCAGCAGCAGCCTCGTTCCAAAATGACTTGGATCTTTGTGATAAGGCAACGCTGTAAAAAGTGTTTGTTTATCAACAAGGCTATCCTCTTTTAACTTCGCCCGCTCAACTATCAACGTCGTTGTACTATCTTTTTGAATAGTTGAATACGAGTAATAAAGCCAGCCATTGTTGGCATAGTCAGGATGGGGCAATACATCCAGCATTCCTCCATCGAGTTTAGCCCAAACTGAAGGAACACCTTTAATAAATGTTTTATGCCCCGATTTCGGATCTATCTTGATCAGTTGTCCTGCCGGGCGGTTTGAAGCAAGTATCTCACCGGATGGCAGAAACGCAATCCCAAACGGAACTGCTATGCTGTCCGCTACGAGTTCGAGACGTAGGTCATAGTCGTCGCTTTTTACATACCAATGTTTTTTATTGTTCTCACAACTCAGGAGAGAACATGCGAGGGAGAGGATTGTAAGTTTCAGTATCGGTTTCATAGTTTCGATTGGTAATTTAATTGCCGGTTGACAAACAGTAGCCCATTTTTTCCTATCTCTTCCCGGATTGGCCGAGACCAGAATCACACACTCACGGCTGTACTTTTTTTCTTTTTTCCTTCTTATGTTGCGCAATGGCTTCAAGCTTCTGTCCGTAATGCAGGCTGGCGTTGATCTCGTAGCCAAACAATAAAACCATTGTCAACAACTGGATCCAGACCATCAATGCGATCAGAACACCGATGGACCCATAGACCTTATTATAACTGCCGAAATTGGTGATGTAAAATGAAAAACCGTAGGAAATAATAATACAAAACAGGGTAGCCAACAATGATCCTATTGAAAAGAACTTCCAGTTGTAATGAACCGCTGGTCCGAAATAATAAATAAAGGATACAGCAAAAAAGAACACAACAAAGATGACTATGAAGCGAAGTGTGAAAAGTCCATACAGCGAAAGTTTATCCATCTGCATATTACTGATGTCAGAAAGTTGGTGAGTCACCTGATTGAGTATCACCTGACCTACGATTAGCAACGCCACCGCCATCACCAGCACAATGGCTAATAGTATGGTAAGACCTGTAGCGGTAAGACGCATACGAATGAATCCCCGATTTTCAACGGTTTTATAGCATGCATTAAAAGCCCGCATAAGCGCCATCACTCCGTTGGTGGCCAGGTACAATGCAAAAACAAAACCGAACGTTAACAATCCTCCACGCTGTTTACTTAATATGTCAAGGACTGTGGCTGAGACCACGTCGTACATGCTGGTTGGCATGTAGTCGCTAAGGAAGTCCATAATTCCCTTTGTGGAGATATCGGGAAAATAATTGGATATATAGGGAATGAGTGTAAACAGAAAAATAATGGTAGGGAAAATAGCGAGGATAAAATTGTAGGCTACGCCATTGGACCTGTCCATGATCTCATCCTGATCAATGTTGAACAGGAAGATCTTTAAGAATTTATAGAGCGAGAGAGAATGATTTCCCCTTCCCTGGATTTTTATTTTCTTCAACCAACTTCGGCTGGATCTGGCGGAGGGAACTTGTAATATTCTCTTGCGGTAACTGTACTTCATAAACCGCGAAGTTAGAAATAAGGTGCCAATACCTGCTGAAAGGGTTCCGGTGGGCGACACGGGCGACCGGTTTTCTGGTTGACAAACGCGAGGAGTGTTTCACCGCGATGGATCAGTTTCTGTTTTTCGTTGAATATCTCATAGAGGAATTTTATCCTTACTGATGGCTTTTCGGGAATCGTGACAACAATTCTTAAAAGTTCGTCATACACCGCGGGTGAAATAAACTCAGAGTGATTTTCCAAAACAGGCATAATGATACCCATCGCTTCCAGTTCCTTATAGCTCAACCCCAACTGGCGCAGACTCTCAACCCTGGCCACTTCATAGTACGTCGCATAGTTACCATAATAGACGTATTGCATCTGATCCGTCTCACTGTAACGAACACGTATGTGCGTTTCGGTTGTATACATTATTTCTGCTTTCGTTTCAGTGCGGCTCCCTTGCGCATTTCAATGGTAAGGGCCTGTTGATACTTGGCAGCATTGACATTGTGATCGCGAAGATTGGTTGCGAAATTATGTCGTCCCGAAAAATCCTCTTTTGCACACATATATATATAATCGTTCTTTTCGTAATTTAATACTGCTTCAATGTTGGAAATTGACGGCATATTGATCGGACCCGGAGGGAGTCCCGCATACTTATAAGTGTTGTACTTCGACTCAATTTCTTTATGCACGTTCAGAACACGTTTAATCGTAAAATCCTTGGCGGCATAAACCAGGGTTGGATCTGCCTGCAGCGGGATATCTCTTTTAAGTCGATTGATATATAATCCGGCTACACGCGGCGCTTCATCAGATTTAATAGTTTCAGCCTGAACAATCGAAGAGAGAATTGAAACTTCAATAGGCGTCAATCCAAGGGTAGCGGCTTTTGCTTTTTTCTCGTCGGTCCAGAATTTCAGATATTCGTCGTGCATTCTGTTTACAAAATCTCCAGGCACAACATTGTAGTACACCCGATAAGTATTTGGAATAAACATCGCTAAAATATTCTCCTCTGTGAATCCATCCTTGTTGGTTGATATGAATTCCTCTAATGCATCTTCAAATTCTTCTTCAGTAACACCCGTATCCTTGGTTATCTTTTCATACAACTCGGGTAACAGACGAATATTGGTAAACGTCACCGCTATTGGCTCCCGTCGCCCACCCAACAACTCATCGATCGCAGCTAGGTTGGTCATGTTGCGCCGAAGCATGTAACGACCTGGTTGAATTTTCCTGTCAAAGTTTTTCAGCCTCGCCAGGAAGCTGAATGAAACCATATCATTGACGACATTTTCCCGCCCCAACTGTTCCAGCACGCCGCGGTAGGTGGTACCGGTTTTAATAACGATCAATCGATCCTGGCCTTCCACGAGAATATTAGGCACGTACAGAATCTGATAGAAATAGAAAGAGAACGAGATTAGTAGCATAGAGCCGACCAGAAACGCTCCTAACTTTATTTTTTGCAGTTTTTCCATAATTGAGAGGTCAAAAATAAGAAAAGAAGTTGAGCCTCGTTAACGAACTACCTTCGTCACCGTGCTCCCACGCTGAAGCTCTCGCGCAAGCGCCTTCGGCGTTAACTCACCCGGTTAGTGGCAAGTTGTTGGCTTAGACAACTAACCATTTGAATCCTTACCTTGTTCAATCAAAATGCAAGCAGAACTAATAAAAATTCATCCTGAAAACCCTGAGCCACGCAAGATCAAACATGCGGTAGAGATTTTACAAAATGATGGTGTGATCATTTATCCAACCGATACAGTTTATGGAATAGGGTGCGACCTTTTCAACCGGCGTGCGGTAGAAAGGTTGTGCCGGATTCAGAATATAAAGCCGCAAAAACTAAATTTATCATTTATCTGCTCGGACCTCAGTCATATCTCAGAATTCATAACACGCCTTGAGACTTCTGAATTCAAAATCTTGAAGCGAACATTACCGGGCCCCTTTACTTTTATTTTTGGATCAAGTAGTCTTGTTCCAAAAATTCTTGGGGTAAATACAAAGACGGTCGGCATTCGGATACCACAGAATAACATCCCGCTGCAAATTGTGAAGTTGCTTGGCAATCCGCTCATCACTTCATCCGTAAAAGATGATGATCAGATAAAAGAGTACACTACTGATCCTGAAGAAATTTATGAGGACTTTAAAAATGTTGTAGATCTGGTTATAGATGGAGGTGCTGGCGGGAACATACCATCAACCGTAGTAGACTTTACTTCTGGCGAACCAGTTGTAACAAGAGAAGGGCGGGGAATTTTTGAAGTATAGTTGGGGAGCAGAGATGAAAGATGAAAGATGAAAGATTAAAGATGAAAGATGAAAGATGAAAGAAATAGAACTTCGATGCAAACACTCCTTAATCCTCAACTCCTTACTCCTGGCTCCTCAGATGCTAAGATCCTCATCGACCTCCATTTCCTTCCATCGATAGAATATTTCTGCGCGCTGCAACCATTTAAGACGATTGTCCTGGAAAAAAACGAACATTTTACAAAGCAAAGCTTCCGAAACCGATGTTATATTCTTGAGTCGAACGGCATTGGACGCATAACGATTCCGTTGGTTGCTGAACATAAGAAGGTGATTGTCTCCGAGGTCAAAATTGACTACACCACGCGCTGGCAAATTAATCTCTGGAGAACCCTGGAATCGGCTTATGCGAAATCTCCATTCTTCGAATACTATTCTGACGATTTGAAAAAAGAATTATTTTTCGGACATGTGAATTTGTATGACTTGAACAAAAGTCTCCTGTCAATGTGTCTGCAATGGTTAAAGTGGGGGAACACTATTTCGGAAAGTGTGGCGTACGAAAAAACTATGCCACCGGAAGTTGTGGACATGAGAAGTCGCATTTCAGCCAAAAAAGACTTTTTGAGTCGGGAAATCTATCAAGCTCATCCTTACCAGCAGGTTTTTGGCAGCAACTTTGCTCCCAACCTCAGCCTGATCGATCTGGTGTTTTGTGAAGGCCCCACAGCTACGGCCCTTGTCAAAGCTTCACAGAAGAATTTGAACAAATAAAATCAAACCGGTGTTTTGCCTGTAATCGTTTACAACGGTAAACGGTTGCGTTAAAAAGGCCTGTTGGATTTGAAACAGCATCAACTTACATTTATAACACACAAAAAAAGAGGAGACCCGCATGGAAGCAAAATTCTCTAACCGCGTTAAAGAGGTGATCTCCCTCAGCCGGGAGGAAGCCCTTCGGTTAGGACACGATTACATTGGAACGGAACATCTGGTATTGGGCATGATTCGCGAAGGCGAGGGCGTGGCCGTGGGTGTGCTAAAAAAACTGGGTGTCCCCATTGACGAACTCCGTGGAGAGATTGAAAAAATTTCCAAAGGAACGGCGACACATCAGGTAAAAAATCTCTCGAATATTCCGTTGACTCGCGCTTCAGAAAAAGTTTTAAAAATAACTTATCTCGAAGCAAAGGTATTTAAGGCGCAGTTAATTGGCACAGAGCATTTGCTGCTTTCCATCCTGCGTGATCCAGATAATCTCGCAACACAAATTTTAAACAAGTTTGACGTGGCTTACGATGTAGTAAAAGAAATGCTCGAATATCAACATGATCAGCCAATGGCCTCTCAGGACACGGATGATCCAGATGATGATTCTTCCAAGATGTTTGGAAATGCGGGGGGATCAGGTGCCGGTAACGCCGGAAAAGAGAAAAAAGGAATCGAAAAATCCCGCACACCAGTACTTGACAATTTTGGCCGCGACCTTACCAAGCTTGCAGAAGATAATAAGCTCGACCCAATAGTGGGCCGCGAAAAAGAAATTGAGCGCGTTGCGCAGATCCTTTCTCGCAGAAAAAAGAACAATCCTATTTTAATCGGAGAGCCAGGTGTTGGTAAGACCGCTATTGCGGAAGGACTTGCGCTTCGGATCATTCAAAAAAAGGTTTCACGTGTGCTTTTCGGCAAACGCGTGGTAACACTTGATCTAGCTTCACTGGTTGCCGGCACAAAATACCGCGGTCAGTTTGAAGAACGTATGAAGGCTGTAATGAACGAGCTGGAAAAATCGCAAGACGTGATCTTGTTCATTGACGAGCTTCATACCATCGTCGGTGCCGGTGGAGCTTCTGGCTCCCTCGATGCATCAAACATGTTCAAGCCTGCATTAGCCCGTGGCGAGATACAGTGTATCGGCGCCACCACTCTTGATGAGTATCGCCAGTATATTGAAAAAGATGGTGCATTGGCGCGTCGTTTTCAAATGGTAATGGTTGACTCAACTACTGTTGAAGAGACTATCCAGATTCTTGATAACATAAAAGAAAAATACGAAGATCACCACCATGTTAGCTATACAAAAGAGGCTATCGATGCGTGTGTTAAACTTTCTGATCGTTACATCAGCGACCGTTTCCTTCCGGACAAGGCAATCGACGTTTTGGACGAAGCCGGTGCACGTGTGCACATGAATAACATTCACGTACCAGAAGATATCGTCAAGTATGAAGATGCGATCGAAGATGTGAAGAAGGAAAAGAACCGAGTAGTAAAAAGTCAGAAATACGAAGAGGCAGCGCAACTCCGGGATAAGGAGAAGAAGCTGATCGAACAACTGGACCTTGCGAAAGCGCGTTGGGAAGAAAAGACCCGTACTGAAAAATATACCGTGACAGAGGATAACGTTGCGGACGTTATCGGCATGATGACTGGCATTCCTACCAACCGCATTGCACAAAAAGAAAGCAACAAGCTTTTGAATATGTCCAATGAGCTTGCAGCGAAAGTGATCGGACAGGAAGAAGCTATCAAAAAGCTTACAAAGGCTATTCAACGCACACGTGTCGGATTGAAAGATCCTAAGAAACCAATAGGTTCATTTGTGTTTCTCGGTCCCACCGGTGTTGGAAAGACCGAGCTTGCAAAAGTGCTGGCGATGTATCTCTTTGATAAAGAGGATGCGCTTGTACGCATCGACATGAGTGAATACATGGAAAAATTCTCCGTATCACGTCTTGTAGGAGCACCTCCCGGATATGTGGGATACGAGGAAGGCGGACAGCTTACTGAAAAAGTAAGACGCAAACCCTATAGCGTTGTTCTCCTCGATGAAATTGAAAAAGCTCACCCGGATGTTTTCAATATCCTATTGCAGGTGCTTGACGATGGAATTCTCACTGATGGATTAGGTCGCAGAGTGGATTTTAGAAACACGATTATCATCCTTACATCAAACATCGGTGTTCGCGATCTGAAAGATTTTGGTGCAGGTATTGGTTTTGCGTCGAAAGCGAAACAGGCAAACGAAGAAGAGATTATGAAGAGCACTATTCAAAGTGCTTTGAAGAAAGCGTTCTCTCCTGAGTTCCTCAATCGTCTTGACGATGTGATCATCTTTAATTCATTGCAGCGCGAGAATATTCACAAGATCATTGACCTGACACTGGGTAAATTGATTACCCGTATTATGGCTCTTGGATATAATGTTGAGCTGACCGACAAGGCAAAAGATTTCCTTGCGGAAAAAGGTTACGATCATCAGTTTGGAGCGCGTCCTCTGAACAGAGCCATTCAAAAATACCTTGAGGACCCTGTAGCGGAAGAAATTTTGAAAGGCGAGATCGAAGAAGGCGGAACCATTATGGCAGATCACGATGGTAAAAGTGAAGTGCTGACTATCAAAGTGAAGAAGGCAAAAGCCTCTACAAAAGAGAAGGATAAGTAATCAATAGAATTCTATAACTAAAAGAGGGCGGAGTAACATCCGCCTTTTTTTATTGGGCTCTGTTAATCGTGGAGTTTTTTAAATCCCAAAAATGAAAAATGTCAAATAATAAATATAAAAGTAAAGTCGGCTTTGAAATGAGAGTACCAATGTTTGAGATTGGCCCATCGGATGAGAATTAATAGGCCCCCATGAATTTTCTGATAAACCACTCCACCGAAATAAGCGCAAGCAACAGAAAGAATACCGATTTCAAATTTATGAGAGGATAAAATGCTTCTTCAGAATGAATAATACTTTTCACTTCTCCCTTTGAGAGATCCGATGAAAGCCTATTCACATTCTGTAGTGTGTAGAATTTACCACCCGTGTTATCAGCCAACTGACGCATCAAACCAAAATCCGCTGTAAGGTTCTGCTCTTCTTGATTTTGTTCTGTCAATAAAAACTCACCGCGAACTTCCTCTTTCTTGCCTTTTATTTCTGTGCTGGCGCGATAGCGATAAATTCCCTCTTTCAATCCGCCTATCCTGTAGCGAGTGTTGCCAACTCCCGTTACATACCGGTAGTTGCTGACTTTACCCTGTTCGTCCCGCAATTCAATATCAATGGTATTTCCGTAAACGGGTTCGAAAAGATCATTATAAACCTGACTTTCCAATACCGCCGGTCCATCGCTTGTAAATTGTTGCTGAATTGGAAAAGAACGAAACCTACGGCGATCATCGCGCGTGCTGAGGTACTGTATTAGTTTTGAAAATAATTCGTCAAACGAATTCGTCTTCTCTGTTTCCTGAAATTCGTTAAGCCTCCATTTCCAGATTCCCTCTCCCATCAATATTGCCATTTTTTGTTGATCATTTTCAAGGGTGAAAAGCAAGGGACGATCGGTGATCACACTACCGATCCGTTGCTGCAAGATTATTTTTGCCGTTACGGGAAATGAAAATTTTCCGAAAGGAACCTGTACAGGAGGGAAACGGCTTATGTTCGTGTTGAGATCATCTGAGAATCCAAGATCATGGTAATTCGGATTAAGCACCGACTGTACCTCATCGCGTTGTGTTACGGCGTCGAAATTCAATGCAAATCCTGCAGCAGGTAGTGAACGCAGGGCTGTTTTCTGGCCAATGACAAGAAGAACAGACGTTTTTGCCTTTAGAAAAGTAGAAAGCAAAGGTGTGGTTCTTCCTTCTACATCCGGGCTCTGATGGGCGATGAGTAGATCAATTTTATCGGGCTGCAGCAGCACCGGATCGGCTTCTTCAACTCCTGGAATATGAATTATCAGTTCATAGTTTGGATTTTTTTCAACAACACTGCGAAATGCTTTTATGTCTGGATGAGGTGATCGCGCAATCAAGAGAATCTTCTTTTTACCCTCCACCACTTCAACAAATACGCTTGCACGGTTATTCCTGAGATTACTCTCACGTGGAATACTCTCCACCCGTACTTCGAGTCGCTGAATTCCTTGGGTTCCGGCCTCCAATTGAAAATCAAAATCAAGCAAAGTTTTATCACCAGAATTTTTTCGCTGCTGCTGTAATACTTTCCCCTGCTGAAGCACATTAACGGTTATCTCCCGGTTTGGCAGACCTTTAATACTAACCTCTGCATGAAGGGGAAATTTATTGCCCTGATAAACAATGCGGTTATAATTAACATTTCTGAGAACAACATCCGCACGTTCTGTTGTGTCCCCGACACCCACTGTATACACCGGAATTCTCAAAGGCAAATAAAGTGGAGAGAGCCCATTGTTATAAATACCATCTGAAACCAGGACAATTCCCGCGAGATTTTTTCCCTCATAACGGTTAACCGTTTCGCGCAAAGCGGTAGTGAGGTCAGAAGAATTTCCGGTAAAATAAATGCTGTCCGATGCGCCGGCGAGGTTACTGAGGGCAACATCACGGTCTTGTTCTTTCAATTTTGCACTAACCTGCTCCACCAAAGAAATTACGTTGGCAGAATCACTCATTTCTTTGACCGATTTTGAATTGTCAATCAGAAACACAACGGAAGGCTTTTCAAAAATGTTATCTGTTTGCTTCAGAATAGGTCCGAGCAATAATAACAACAGTGCTGTCGCCAGGATCGCCCGGAGAGCAAAGAGAGATCGGTTGATAGTTAGGCTCCAGCTGTGCCGAGCCGTGTAGAGGAGAAAAGCATACCCTACTCCCAATGTGAGGCATCCAAGAAAATAGACCGGCGAATATTCAAAAATCAAACGCTGCATTGGAAATTTAATCGTGATTTGTTATTGGATATAGGTTTGATCTAGTAACCATACTTTTCTTTCCACAGTCTCTTCAGATAGTTTCTTAACTCCTCTTCCCGTGGATTGTTGCCTGGATCATAAAACTTTTCTCCTGCAATTTGTGCTGGCAGGAATTCCATGTTCACAAAGTTATCCTTAAAACTGTGAGCATATTGGTAATCTTTTCCGTAACCAATATCCTTCATCAGTTTGGTCGGTGCATTTCGAACGGCCAACGGTACGGGCAAATCACCTGTTTCATGGACTTTACTCAAGGCACTACCGATAGCCATGGTACTTGAATTACTTTTGGGCGAACAGGCGAGGTAGGTGGTACATTGGCTAAGCACGAGATTGGCTTCCGGATAACCAATCATGGTGACGGCCTGAAAAGTGCTTGTGGCCAGCACGAGAGCTGTAGGATTGGCATTCCCAATGTCTTCGGAAGCCAGAATAACCAATCGTCTGGCGATAAACTTCACATCTTCACCCCCCTCAATCATGCGGGCGAGGTAATAAACAGCAGCATTGGGATCGCTTCCGCGAATGGATTTTATAAATGCTGAAATAATATCATAATGCTGTTCACCGCTTTTATCATAAATGGCAACATGCTTCTGCGCCACATCCATTACCAATTGATCTGTGATCTCAATTTCACCTGGAATAGATTCACTGATCAGCTCAACAAGATTTAGCACTTTTCTTGCATCTCCCCCTGAGATGTTAATCAATGCTCCAAATTCCTTAATGACAATTTTCCTTTTCCTGAGCTCAATGTCCTTAGTGAGGGCCTGGTGTGTTAATGTGCGGATCTCATCTTCCGAAAGTGACTTGAGAATATAGACCTGAGTCCTTGAAAGCAAAGCTGAATTAACCTCAAACGAAGGATTTTCGGTTGTTGCTCCAATGAGAGTTATAGTACCTTTCTCAACGGCGCCTAGCAATGCGTCCTGTTGTGATTTGTTAAATCGATGAATCTCGTCAATAAATAATATCGGTCGATTCGTATGTTTTGCTTTTTCAATTACCTCACGAACATCCTTAACGCCAGCATTTACAGCACTAAGAATATGAAATGGTCGCTTCACTTCATTGGCGATAATATTGGCGATGGTCGTTTTCCCAACTCCGGGCGGCCCCCACAAGATCATAGAAGGCACGTTACCAGTAACAATCGCTTTTCTTATTATTCCATTGGATCCAACCAAATGCTCCTGCCCTACCAAGTCTTCAAGTCTGGCGGGACGCATGCGCTCAGCAAGCGGAGGAGAAGAAGATGTCAGTAATGCCATTACATTATCATGAAAATAAGTATGGAAGCGACCACGACCGCAAAAACAGTACACAACAGGAATGTAAAGCTAAACAGGAAGAACTTCGATATCGTTTTCATCCACGATTGCTGATACATTCTTTTCATTGCAAATAGAAGGTAAAAGTAAATCCAAAAACCGATTAACGTTGAAAGCCATCCAAGCCACGGAAATTGACTTACGAGCAACTGCAAGGTTGCTGCCAAGTAACCAAAATTGTAATAGTAGATCGAGAAGACCAGATGTTCACTATAAAAATAATCTCGTCGGACATAGAATAGTTTCAGTACGAGAGCGAAAACTGGTAACAGAAAGAAAAGGACTTTTGAAAAATTATCTTTAAAGGCTTGACTGTACGCATCTCCAAAACCATTTTTATCTTTACCATAACGATTGTTCAACTCGATTAACCGATACTCCAATGCTCGTTTGAACCAGCCGTCCCGTTCGCCTATTGGTTTTGCAAGCTGTGTTGAGTCATACTGTTCGCGATTTTTATAAGGATCCCCGGAAAGGCTAAACGCATTATTGCCTATTTTTTTCTTCTTCTTCGAAACCTTCTTGACGGAATCTACCCATTGTTTTGAAAAAACATTCTTTAGAACAGAGTCTCCCGCAGCCGTCGTGAACAATGAATCCTGCTTGAGATTCGTGCTGTCGGCTGGTAACTTCTGATTTTTCTGAGCGACCTCTTCCTTTTCATCATCGTCAAGGTCAACAACCGCAATGTTGTTTGATTCCGGCAAAGAAAAGAATATCAGAAAAAACACAAAGCTGATAAAGGCATACATCCTCGCGGGGTGATAATAACTCTCCCTTCTTCCGGCATTGTACTCAGTGGTAAGAAATCCTGGCTTAGTAACGAGAAATTTTGTTGTTAGAAAAAATTTTCCTTCGTAGCTCCAGAATGACGAGATAAAATTCCCCCATAGTTCACCGAGAGTTTGACGGCGGGGAATGTCCTTTTGTCCGCAATGGTGACAAAACGTATCCTCCAACTTTGTACCGCAATTCAAACAGAATTCATTGTGGCTTTTCATTTCCGTCGATTGCTCGACCTCTACAATTCCTTCGGCAGCAGGTATCGCTTTTTCCAAATCATCCATGATAGCTTACTGATTGAATTGTTAAGCGTTTTAATTATTCCCTAGAATGAAAGTTTATTAAATACCGTAACAGCCTTTTCAAGCATAAGGTCATTAAAATCGAGGTGAGTTACCAACCGGATTTGATTTGCACCGAAAGCAAGGGCCTTCACATTGTGCTCATTAATTTTTGCCAGGAATTGCGAAGGCGATATCTCGTGATTCAATTCAAAAACAATAATATTGGTATCCACAGGCATAATGGAGCGCACGTAGGACTTCGCTTTTAAAATATTCCCAAGCGCTTTTGCCCGAACATGATCTTCTTTAAGGCGCTTTACATTATTATCAAGAGCATAAATGCCAGCAGCAGCCAAATACCCTGCTTGTCGCATGCCGCCACCAAAGGCTTTACGCGCTCGTCTCGCTTTCATTTCCAGTTCTTTTTTACAAACCAGAACAGATCCGACAGGTGCCCCCAGTCCCTTTGAAAGGCAAATGGATATCGAATCAAAGTATTTTCCAATTTCTTTTGGATCCTCACCGGTCTCGGCAAACGCATTGAACAATCTGGCTCCATCAAGGTGAACTCTCAACCCTTTTGATCGCGAGAATTCACTAATGTCCTTAATTTGTTGGAGTGTGTAGTAGCTTCCTGCTTCTCGCACAACCGTATTCTCCAATGACACTACTGTTGACAAAGCGGCATGTGTATCAGCTGAATTATTAATATTTGCCGCAATCTCTCCCACTGTCAACCGCCCGCGGTCACCCGCCAGTAACCGGACGCTTACATGACTGTTACCGGCAAGTCCTCCGCCTTCGTATCTGTAGATATGCGATCCGTGATAACAGATCACTTCATCAAACGGCTGAGTATTGACTTTAATGCCAATTTGGTTTGTCATCGTTCCTGAAGAACAAAAAATTGCTGAGTCCATACCCAGAAGACTTGAACACTTCTCTTCAAGTTTTTTTACTGTTGGGTCTTCTCCAAACACATCATCTCCTACCTCTGCCTGCCACATTGCCTCCAGCATTCCAGGATCTGGTTTTGTTACTGTATCACTTCGCAAGTCAACTATCATATTGAATAAATTCAAACCCTGAAAATACGAAAATCACAAGCTTGAACGACGGCCAGGGCTTTATTAACCCAAAAGATTTTTCCGACGCGGCTCAAAACCTCCATAGCCAGAATCCACTCCCTTTTTTCTTAACTTTTAGATGTGTCATTTCTAACCCCGGACCCCTTTCTTATCTGAAGAGTATGATATTGGTTTCGCTGATGACTTATTTTCAACCGGTAACAATTGTATATCGAGCAATATATCTTTTCCAAAAATTGCAAGCAGAGCATTTGTTACCTGATCATCTAACGCCTCATTCGTCCAGCCTGTGAATGAAAGGTTTCCGTTGCTGAACTGGTGAAGTTGAAACGCAGCCAGTGGAAATACAACCAACGTTTTTGAAATGTTAACATAGTTGACAAACCTCCCTGATGAGTCGTAAAAAGCTATCGGGTTTCGTGCCTCAAGGTCAACCAGATAGGGAATGTCATCTTCTATTACCAAGCTGCAAAAGTCACCTGTACGATACCTAATCAGGGGCAGAAATGAATTGTGCCCACCGGTAATAACAAGTTCGCCTCTTTCACCCATCGGCAGCGCAACGTCGACATCCTTATCGAAAATCTCCAAATAAACATCGGGCCGGAGAGCTTTATACTTGCCGTTGGTTTCCACCGCGACCATTTTGCATTCGGTCATTGAATAGGTGTCTAAGACAACGCATTGAAAATATTGCTCCAACTTACACTTGACACCTTGTGTCATTCTTATCGCCGACGAAACGATTGCTTTAGGCTTTATTTTTGGTTTTAATTCAATCAATGACAACAGTGAAAAGGGATCGCCTGTGAGCACTTCAGGATTATATTTTTCAAGATAACTCGTTCGATGACTTAAATCATTCCAATCATTAACATTCAAATTAACCCTTAACACCCCAGCACCATTTAAGTAAGTTGAAATTGATGCATACGTTATTGCTTCCTGCTGATCGGTGATTAGTGCTGTGGCGACAGAATCAGGTTGTGCTGTTAGCTCAACATCATAATCCCTTAATAATGACTGAAGCAATGGAAGATAGGATGCTTGAGAAAATGGTTCAAAAAGAATATCGATTGCCGCAGCGGTTGTGCCGGAGGTTTTGTAGACCATCAAATCAGCCAGATCACAATCAGTTGAAACAAAATCCCAGGGTACATTCTTAATATCCAGTCTATTCATCGTCGGCTGATCCAAAAAATCAGATGGGTGATGACGATAAAACCTTACCGTCCGCTGGCACCAATTCAAATAAGGAGTGAGCCAGTGTGGAGTTTCTCCCTCTTTCCAGAATTTCTTATCCGCGACAAGAGTAGAATTATAAGACTTTAGTTTTTCGAGGTGACATTCATTGAGGCGATCACCACTTTTAAAATTGTAACGTGGAGCAAATTGATCGTTTCTTAGTTTATTCAGAAATGAAAGGTCCCTGATTAAAGGGAACCTTTCAGTATCTGTCAATACAGGTTGGGGCTTTTTACTCTCGCCCATAGTTATTTGAGGCCTCATTTGCCTCATCTTCCTTCATTTTTTTCTTGATAGCTTCTTTTCTCTCCTCTTCGAGTCTCTTTTCCTCCTGTTGTTTTGCTTTAAGCTCCTTCTGCTTTTTGGGATCCTCCGGCGTTTGTGGTGTTTCCATTTGTGATTTATTTAGTTTGGACGACGTTATTCTTGGGTTTAATTCATTTCTTGCCGTAGTTATTGACCATCGATAAATTTATCGGCGCTTTTCGATCATAAACAGATGCTTCATCACCGCATCCTGCACATTGTGAATCTAATATAATTTTCGCGTATTCAACAACAATGGAAATTCAACCTGTTGACGAGAACAACTGATTGACCTGCAATGGATCACTGATTTCCTCATCCCGCTTCTCCTGGTAAAGCTTGAGATTATCTAAAAAATTTAGACAAAAAAATAGGGCAACATGTCGTTGCCCTATTTTTTTCTGAATTTTGTTTGCCAGACTACTGCTCGAGTATAAACGTGATCGGCAAGCTGTATTTCACAGCCACAGCCTTACCCTGTTGTTTACCAGCAGCCCATTTCGGCATATTGCTGACTACACGAATGGCTTCCATGCGAAGGCTCTGGTCGATACCCGCATCATCTGCTACAACTACATTACGGACAATACCATCTTTTGATACAACAAAGTCAACGAAGACACTTCCTTCCGCATTTGCAGCTTTTGCATCCTCAGGATATACAAGGTTGTCCCTCAGATACTTTGACATGGCATCATTACCACCGGCATACATCGGGTCAACCTCTGCTTTATTGTAAATAATTTCACCGTTTTCGTCTTTGTAGGTAGGAGTTGTTTTAGCCATTGCTTCCAATTCCATCCTGCGCATTTCAGCACGTTCGGTTCTTTCTTTTTCTATTTTGGCCCTTCTTTCAGCTAGTGTGGGCTTTGCTACTTCAGTTGCGCTCACGGCAGGAGTTTCCATTGCTGTATTTTCTGCGTTTTCGCTGGATTTTTTTCCGCAGGCCTGCGATACCAAAAGGGTAGCGACAACCAGCAAAATGTTCAAATTTTTTTTCATGAAATTAGGTTTAGTTGGCAATCTAACTGAAACAACTATGCCATCGCAAGAAATGGTCCTAATCAGCCCCTTAGGCTACAATATTTTTTACTCCCGTTACACTGGGGAAAATTCTCTACAATCCGTCTGCCGTTGCTCTTCTCAATCTGATGGGTGATTCGAAAGTGCCAAACCCTGTTAAGCACTTTAAAGACATTGAAACCAGGCACGATGTATCCTACTTCGAAAATCAAAGGCTACTACCAGAACCTTGCGAAATCCTCACGTGATATCAAAGTTGGACAGGTTGGTTAACCAATAACGGATTACCTTTTTCCTTCCTCCGGATGAAGCAGCTCAACTACAATGCGCTTCCTGGAGGAATTCCGATAAGAAATTGCAGGACCAAACGATGTCAATAGCAATCGCTCCCGTGATCGCAAGGTGGCAAACATGACCGGCGGAACATCGGGTTCACTTGCGTTGTACAACAAAAACTTGTTGGAAACTCCGATGAGAATATGTTCGCCATCCGTCATAAAATTGGCAAAATCATACCAAGGTCCTACGGGAAATGTCCGGTACTGTTTTACCTGACCGTTATCGGAAGAAAGTACCGCCGAAGTAATAAAATCAATTCTGTTTTCAACATCACTACTAATGATGGCAGGGCCTCCCAGCAACACACCGATTGCAATTCCTGCAGCAGTAGAAACCACCGCCTTGGTTGCATCGCGCTTATAGCCTTCTCCAATAAGCACGAGGTTCCCTTCTTGGTCGAAAATTGATCCCATCAAGTGTCGCCGGTATTTCCCCATCCGATCCGTAGTATCGATCTTATCAAAGAGCTGTTTTCCTTCGAGATCAAACATAGTCATGAAAAAACGACTGTCTTTCAAATTCTGTTCTTTGTATTCATCTCCGGCAATTAACAATTGCCGGCCATTGCTTGACACAACAGCAACGCTTCTCCTTTTGGGCCCAACATTAAATGGTGTCGAATGACGTTGTTCTCCGGTTTGCTTGTCAAGAAAATGGATGACATAGGTTGATTGACTTCCTTCCCTTTGTTTGCTCAATCCAATTAATAATGATTCAGTAGTCTGGACGAAATCCAGTGTCGGAGTATTGCTAAACCACAATGGAGACCCATCCTGCATTTTCAACGCCACGATACGAACAGGCAGATTGGTGTCTGGCACAAATACTTCTATCAGCAGCTGATCGGGACTTTGATCGGGTAAAAACTGGATCTTCATTTGTTTGATCTTGATTTCCTTACCAAAGTATTGGATGAAGTCAGGAGAAAATTTCCGGAAAGTAAATTGAATATTTCCCGCCTTATCCGTAATGAGAAATACAAACGCCGGCACCTTTTCAACTTTTGTCTCGAAAACATGATAGGTATACTTTTCGCTACCGCCACTGGCTATAAGATCAGCTGACCCCTCGATCCGATAATCAATTGAATCAACCGGTCGGAGGTTTGAAGTTAAAATCACCTTTCGATAAATGGTTTCAACAGAAGCCTTTCCTAATCGGAAGAGGCAATACACATCTTCTCCATCATTGTTGATCGTAACAGCATCACCGTTTCCGGAATATGGAAAAGAATACTGTTGAGCGGAGGCCAGGAGACTGCCTAAGACTAAGAACACCACAGTCAAAATCTTTAACGACGTGGTTCGAGAATTCAAACGGATATCAACGTCCACACAAATCGCTACTTTCATAACTTTCTCCTCCCCTTTTCACTTTAATCATAGAACCTTGAACCCGGAACCTTGAACTTATTACCGTTTATTCCTAATATACTTCGCAACATCGACCATCGGCGCAATCCATATTTCATTCTCATGTGCTTTCAAATAGTGGAGAAGTTTGCTATGCTCTGCTGATCCGACGTTTAACGAATGACCTCCACCCACGCCATGAAACATGAACACCACCAAAGATTTTTTTACGGCGGCTTTTTTCACCAGGTCAATCATATATTCCGCTGAATTTCCGTTGATTGAATAGCTATCGATGTCGTCGAGGTTGACCTTTTCAATTGTATTCATTTCCCCTTTTGTACCTCGAGCTCCCTCAAAGTCACTTTTCAGATCATCATAAAAATATTTACCCTCTATGGTTAGATCCCCGCACGGATAGGCGAATGTTCTGGCGGATTTTCCATCTATTGCCTTAAGCAATGTGTTGTTCAGGCGTATCTCATTAACTGCTCTGCTAACGGTGTATTTGCTCAAATCATTGTCTTTTGTAACAAATCCGCGGCCAGGTTTACTACCGTCACACGGATGAACGAGTGCGTGATTTCCCAATTCGTGTCCTCTACTAGCGGCATCCCGCCACTCAGCCATTCGGATATTGGTTACAGGCGAAGATCCGATAAGGTAAAAAGTGCCTTTAAGGTTGAGTGAGTCAAGCGCTGGAATGGCATTGTCAAGATGAGCGTTGATCGCATCATCGTATGTTAAAACGACCGCACAGCTTTTCCCATTCCATGATTGACTATTCTGACAATAGCTGGTGATTGTCAGCCCTAACAGAGCAACCGCAAGAGTGACTTTCATAAAAAGGAACTTAAATTGAAACAAGCTCGAATATTTACTAATACAAAGATTATCTTAAAATAAGATGGTAACAAAATCTGGTAAATTTGCGGTCATCATAAAATGAATTTACAAATCATTTCTCTTCCTTGAATTCCCTCACGACCCGCTTCCGACTTTTCCTGATAGGGGTTTGCGCGCTATCATGCTACGTTGCATTGGGTCAGAAAAATAGCTGCGATGAATATATAACATTAAAAAATTCGGCAAGGAGGTCCCGTAGCCAGTTGATCTTTGACGTACCAATATGGTCAGGCAGTTCATCGTTTGTCGAATCTACCAATGGAAAATTGGAGATCAATGATGGAGGCCTTGACTTAACCGTGCAATTCAGTTTTGAATTCAGAAATCAAAACTATGCCGTTCCCGCTGGAGATATTCTTACCATCACCTTCGCTGACGGTTCACGAAATGAATTCATCTACAGTGGACGTCATACCAGCAAAGGAAAGATTGACTTTATTCTCATGCGGATCGATAACAACGAGAACCTTATCAAGAAAGTAGAAGACAAAATGTTTTTTGAAAAAATCCTTGACGTTCGAATGACTTCATTTCGGCTTCGGGTTGACAATGACTACCGGATTATAGAGATCAGCAACTTTAAATCAGATTTGATAAGAAAAACAATTTTGTGTTTGTTGGATCATAAATAAAAAGGAACTGGCCCCAGATCAGGCCAGTCCTTATAATCCAAGCGAGGGACTAACGCAGATTTACCTGTAAACTACCAACATGCGAGTCCCCGCTTAGTACTTCTATTTGATAAAGACCCGGTAGAAGTTTCTTTTTTCGTGCATCGAAATTTTTGCGCACGACCCGCTTTTACAACTAATTTATTCACTGCCTCTTGTGGTTTCAATCAGCCGATTAGTCAGGCGGGCTTTATGCAGTTTCCGAAGTTGCTGTTCAAGGCCTTATTTTTGCGACAGGTGCGATGTCAATGAATTGATCCTAGAAAAGAAAGAGCAAACCTTCGAGAGCCTTTGCCGGAGTTGATGGATATTTTGATGGTATCTGAGAGCAGATTAAGGTAGAGATGTATGAAAAGGAACATGACATTAAACAAAAAAGCGAACTTTGCTGCATGGGGTAAGAAACGCAACTGACTTATTTCCTTATGTGGTCAAGCTAAACAAAGAATTGAGCAAGACGTCCCTTTTTTTCCTATCAAGATGGTCTTCAGGATTTGAAGAGATTTTTAAAAAGACCCTTCTAACGATCTCGTCAATGCTATGCGAAATTTGCTTCAAATCCCCATATCTTGCTGGAATATTATCCCCATGAACATATCGAGATCGAATGTCGTAGGCATTGATTAGGTTCTTTCTTACTAGTTTTTGTAATGCTGGATCTGATTCTAAGTAAACGGACACGCGATTACAAATTTGTTTATTGATGTTGTCCTGGCTGTCAACAAAAAGGCATTCCAAGATAGACATGTAATTTAAAATTTTAACAGGTAAGATATGAGCTTGTCTTGCTAGGGTAAGAAAAACTAGGTATGCTCGACCTATTCTGTTCAACTTATCTAACTGGTCATCCATTGGATTTGGCATTACCGTTCTCAGCTCTGGCCCCAGCTCTATCAAAGGATACTCAGCAAGATCCACAATGCTTTCTGGAAAGCCAGAAGGTGGTATTAACGAAATTTCCATTAACGTAGCTCCAAGTGAACGCGCTGAATCCAATTCCTCTGAAGAAAATCGAATGGGGGCCCTAGTTCCCTCGGACTTATAAAAATTCCGCCTATGAACCATAAATGTGTTATGTGCTTCTACCACAGATCCAATTCCTAATGTTACATCTGCTCCGACTGAATTATCTTTTACCAGCCACAGAGAGCAAAGAATCGCTTCTATTCTTCCAGAATGTTTAAGAATCGTTTTAACGAAATTCGATTCTGACAATTCGCCGCAATCAAGGAAAATGAAGGGTAAATGGTTATATGCATTCAGAAGAATTTTTCCATAATTCTCTTGAATGCCAGGCTTACCTAGAAACTCAACAACACTTTGATCAGGCGATGAAACAATTACATATTCATTATATTTATAAGAAAACGAACTATCCAAATCGATGTCAACAATAGCTGCGAAGATTCTAGTATGGAACAAAAGAGACTTCATTAACTTTTGGCTTGCGCGTTTCTTTTAATGTTAAAAACATCTGGGGGCGCAACAAATTATCAACAAGGATCTATCCGGTTCGGTCCTAATATGCTCCCTGCCGTTTCAACTGCAATAATTATCTGAATCGTCCTGCCTCCTCATGGTCATAGTACCCAATACTATTCCTGGGATCTGATTTTAAGTGGACGAAACTTTTTTGATATGAAGTTGTCAATCCATCTAGGAATTGACCGATGTGGGTTCATCCTCCTTTGAGTAAAAATTTACAATTAATCGACAGAATTTGCTAAAACAATTGCTCGAATCATCCGGACCCACCCGACCTGAAATGGATATTCCGGATCTTATTAAAAGAAAAAGAGAACGTCAAATAACGTTCTCTTGTATTTTGTAGCGGGGGTAAGACTCGAACTTACGACCTTTGGGTTATGAGCCCAACGAGCTACCAACTGCTCCACCCCGCGATATTGGAGGCATAAAAGTAGACTGATATCGACTAAAAACCAAGTGACTCTAAAATTGCCCGAATTTGTGGTTTAAATATCCATCCAAAAAAAATGACCCGTTTCCGGGTCACCTGATAAAAATCAAACAAGGCCTATTTGTGATTAATCACGTTCAGCAAACTTCACATATTTCTGATAAGAACTTTTGTCTTTAACAGGCTTCCAGTGGCGCACATGGGGTGTGGAGTTATGATGTGGGTTTGCTACACTCGTACAGGACGCCATTGTGAAGGCACAAATCAGGATCCCAACAAGCGTTTTCATGACTTTCTAACGTTTGCAATTAATACCCCTCCGAACCATTAGGTAAATGGTTAGTTTTGTTAAAAAAACGCATGAATTCGCCCCATAAAGCCGGTTTTGTCAGTATCGTTGGAAAGCCCAATGTGGGCAAATCCAGCCTCATGAATAAGCTTGTGGGAGAGAATCTTTCCATCATTACTGCAAAAGCCCAGACCACCCGGCACCGAATAATGGGCATTCTCAACGGCGAGGATTTTCAGATAGTCTACTCCGATACTCCAGGTATTCTTGAGCCTAAATATGCCCTCCACGAAGCCATGATGAACTATGTCAAAGTTTCTCTAGAAGATGCGGACGTGATCCTTCTAGTGGTGGAATGGGGAGAAAAATATGACGTGTCTGTCTATGAGCGTTTCAAGACCATGAAGGCACCAATCCTCCTTCTGATTAACAAAGTAGACAAGGCACCAAAGACAGGCCGGAAGGAAATTGTAGAGTATTGGAAAAGTCATTTGCCGGCTACCCGCATCCTTCCTGTTTCGGCGATGACAGGCGAGAACGTCGATCAGCTCTTTCCTACTCTCCTCGAAATGATGCCCGTGCATCCACCCTATTTTCCCAAGGACGAACTCACCAATCGCAGTGAGCGATTCTTTGCTTCAGAAATCATTCGCGAGAAAATTTTCAGAAACTATAATCAGGAGATTCCTTACAGCACCGAAGTAGGAATTGAAGATTTCAAAAATGAAGAAACGATCTTAAAAATAAGAGCAACGATTTTTGTTGAACGTGATTCACAAAAAGGAATCGTAATCGGTAAAGCCGGAAGCTCATTGAAAAAAGTTGGCACCGAAGCCCGAACAGATATGGAAGCCTTCTTCGGAAAGAAAGTATTTCTCGAAACACATGTGAAGGTGGCGGGAGATTGGAGGAAGCAGAAAGAGAAGCTGAGATCCTTCGGATATCTGGAATGATGTGTCGATTGACGGTGACAAAACAAAAGTTGACAAAAGGTTACCTCGCTTTGGTCTTACCAGTTCCCGTCGACGTAACATCAACCTAACAGTACCCGATCATTGTCAATTACACCAATTGTCAACTACCTGTTCTGCAAAACGGGCAATTTCTCAGCGGTTTTAGAGTAACTTTGCACCCCTTAAGAAAGAAATGGCCAATATCATCGCAATCGTCGGACGCCCAAATGTCGGGAAATCAACCTTTTTTAACAGGTTGATTGAAAGTCGTGAGGCTATTATGGATGACATGCCTGGCGTAACCCGCGATCGTCACTATGGGTATGCCCAATGGATTGGGAAGTATTTTACCGTCATTGACACGGGTGGTTACGTTACCGGCTCAGACGACAAATTCGAGTTACAGATCCGCCGCCAGGTAGAACTAGCCATTGAAGAATCTACTGCCGTTATTTTCATGGTGGATTGCCGCGATGGACTTACTGGTTATGATAAAGAGTTTGCAAACATTATTCGAAAATCAAAGAAGCCTGTTTTCGTTGCCGCTAACAAAGCCGATACTCCCGACAAAACCTCTCTCGCTTCTGAATTTTATGCGCTGGGTATGGGGGAAGTTTATCCGATCTCTTCCGAGAATGGCGGAGGCACCGGTGAACTCCTTGATGACCTCGTGAAAGTATTTGCGGTGGAAGATGTAGAAAATCCCAATGAAGGAATTCCAAAGATCGCTATCCTCGGCCGGCCAAACGTAGGCAAGTCGTCATTTCTAAATGTGCTGTTAGGTGTGGAGCGTAGCATCGTCACCGATGAGGCGGGCACTACCCGTGATGCCGTTCACTCACGCTATAAAATGTTCGGCAATGATTTTATTTTAATAGATACTGCCGGTATAAGAAAGAGAAGCAAGGTCCATGAAGATATCGAGTTCTATTCTGTACTCCGGTCGCTCCGGGCACTGGAAGAATGTGATGTGGCGATCGTAGTAATCGATGCACAGCGAGGTATGGAGGCACAGGATGTCAGTATCTTGTCATTGGCGCAAAAGCAGGGCAAGGGTATTGTGATCATGATGAATAAATGGGATCTGATAGAAAAGGATACCAATACGGCCGACAAAATCCGTAAGGATATGGTAGAAAGGTTGGCGCCAATGGATTATCTGCCAATCATATTTGCATCAGCGACAGAGAAACAGCGTATTTTTCAGGTAGTGGAGAAAGCCGTTGAGGTATATAAAAATAAAGTTAAGAAGATCCCAACCTCACAGTTGAATGATGCTTTGCTTCCGGAAATCATACATTATCCGCCGGCGGCGACGAAAGGCAAACACATTCAGATAAAATATATTACGCAGGTAAATGCTGCAACGCCAACGTTTGCATTCTTTTGTAACCTCCCACAATACATTCAGGAATCTTATCAGCGATTCCTTGAAAACAAGCTTAGGGAGAACTTTGACTTCACCGGAGTGCCGCTTCGGCTGTTTTTCCGAAAGAAATAATTACGGCCAAGTGCGGGCCCAATCTTAACCGGGTTTCCGTGCAAAAACCAAAAATTTCATACATGGTGCCTTAAAATCACCCCTTATTCTTATATTTGCACCGAATTTTAAAAAACCTGTAAACTATGAAAAAAGTATTCGGATTCATTATGGTGTGTGCTTTGGCTTTGGCGTTTGTCGCTTGCGGAGGCGGAAAGGCTAAAGAAGAAGCTCTTGCCAAAGCTAAGCTTGACTCAACACGAGTAGCTGATTCAGTTGCAATGGTAGTTGCTGTTGCTGAAATGAACGCTAAAGCAACAGCTGATTCTATCGCTGCTGCTGCCATGGCTCAAGCTAAGGCTGACTCTATTGCCGCTCTTGCGACAAAGAAGAAGAAGTAATCTCTTAAGAGATTTTCTCGGGAAAGGCTTTAGGATCTAAAGCCTTTTTTTTATTTCCTTTACTTTCCATGGACCCGGTACGTTTCTATTCTCTTTTGCAAAAACACCTTCCGGCACCGGCTATCTCCTATTGCTTTCAGCTATGGCAGCAATTTCCTTTCGACTTCAGGCTGCGGAAAAAGCGAATTTCAAAAGTCGGTGACTTTACCTGTCACCAAGGAAAGACCCCACGCATTACTATCAATCACGATAGCCATTCCTTTCTTTTTCTTATAACCTATATTCATGAAGTGGCCCATCACCTCGTTCATCAGCGCCATGGATGGAAGGTTGAAGCGCACGGCGCTCAATGGAAAGATTGCTTTCGGGAGCTAATGACCCCTGTACTACGTGAAGAAATTTTTCCGCGTGATCTTCTTACTATTCTCAGAGGTCACATGCTGGATCCAAAGGCGTCAAGTTTTTCTGATTCAATGCTAACCCACGCGCTGCGGCAATACGATGAAAAACAAAAGTCGGTGACTCTCCTTTCTGAACTACCCGAAGGCAGCATCTTCGGCCTGCATGGACGTTGGTTTAAGAAAGGGGTATTAAGACGGACTCGCGTGCTCTGCAGAGAAATCAAAACAAAGAGAAATTATCTTGTGCCGGTAGATGCACCAGTAGACAGCGCACAGCTTGGTTTGCTGTAGGTTCGGTGATGCTAGCCATTTGGCCTTCTCCGTCTCGAAAGTGATAACTAACTTCAATAAATCAATAAATTAATCACGGTCCCAATCTCCGTATTATCAAAGCGCTCACTAATTCAAAAAGTCTATTTGGATGGAGGGTGCGCCAATTTTCCACCTGTAATGTGCCGCCCATATTAATGTAGTGATCCACCCTGAATCGGCGCATCTCATCTTGTACAAAATCTGGAAAGCTTACCGCCGCAATCCAACCCTGCTCTTCTTCCACCTCCTCGAACCACTCTTCGTAATAGGAATCATCTGAACCATGGAAGTTTAGAATGTTCTCGCCTATGAGGATGAATTTATTGATGCCTTCTGCCATTAACACTTCAATGAAATTGCGCTTAAGCAACATTATATCATTATTGATCGCATCGTTCCATTCACCAATGAATTCAATAATAATATACTTCTTCTCATAGCTTGCAAAAAGTACTTTCAGGTAGAGTGTTTCCGATTCGAACGAATCCCATGCAGGGTGAATGTAATATCCGTATATATTATCCTGAAACAGGTCGTAGTTGTATTCCTTTTCAAAAAATGGTGATCGTTCATCGAAAGAGGAATCGTAGTATTTCAGCCAGTTGTAGTAGGGCTCAATGTTGTGCATTACCTCTTACCCGCTATTGCCTTCCGGACCGATCCGAATTCTTTCAAGAGTTTTTCAGCCTCATATTCATTCACACCCAATTCAGCCATAATCATCCGGGTTCCGCGCCCGATAAGCTTATTATTAGTGAGCTGCATGTCTACCATCTTGTTCCCCTTTACTCTTCCCAGGCGGATCATCACAGCGGTTGATATCATATTTAAAGCCAATTTCTGCGCTGTGCCTGCTTTCATACGCGTGGAGCCTGTGACAAACTCAGGCCCGACGACGATCTCAACGGGGAAATCAACATTCTCTGCCAATTCACTTTTAATGTTGCACGTGATACAACCTGTGATAACATTACGTGATCGTGCGTCTTTCACACCACCGATGACATAAGGGGTTCGACCCGAGGCTGCAATGCCAATAAGAACGTCCGCCGGGCCTATTGAAAAAACGCTCAGATCCTTCCAGGCCTGGTCCATATCGTCTTCTGCATGTTCTACCGATTTTCGAATAGCGGAATCACCTCCTGCAATCAATCCTATTACTTTACCTTGCTCCATGCCATAGGTAGGTGGTATCTCTGAAGCATCCACAACTCCAAGACGACCGCTGGTGCCGGCACCTATATAGAATAACCTTCCACCGGCAGACATTTTTTCCACAATAGCATTCACCAATACTTCGATGGCGGGGATCACTTTTTCAATAGCTAACGGAACTGATTTGTCTTCGCGATTGATGTTGGTAAGCAAATCATGAACACTCATCTTTTCCAGATGATCATAGTGGGAAGAAGATTCAGTGGTGGTCATGACACAGATTTATTTTTTGATAAAGTTAAATACATTTCTGGCTGATGTCGCTTGTTCCACCAGAAAAGGGTTGAGGCTTTTACTGCGGATAGCGCGAAGTGGAATGTCAACGATCGAGGAGTTTGATGCTAATGCGATCCGTTGCGGCCTCTGAAGTTGATTGCTTATTGATGGTTTTGATGATACAACGTTAAACCCGCAATAGGCGCTTCCAGTATATTCTTCACAGTAATTCCTTTATCATTCGCCACCTGCCGCAACAGATCACTATAGTAGAACGCAATAGATCCCACAAAATGTACTTTCAGGGTCTTATAACCTTCGTAAGCCATTACATTATTTTCATAAAATTCTGAAAAGCTGTCATACACCAGCTTATAACAATAAGGCTCTTTCAGATGCTGGAATAAAAACTTTGAAAAGGTTGCCAGAAAGGTGCTGGGCTTTTCGTGCTGATAGATCTTTTCTAAAAACTCCTCACGGGTGAAGGGAAAGCGTTTTTGAAATTGTTCAGCAAGAGTCGCTGGCATTTTTTTTCTCAGATAATCGAATAACAATTTCTTGCCGATACTTGTTCCCGAAGCTTCGTCTGCCAGGATCCATCCAAGATTTGCCACCTGCCCTGTTATCTTCTCACCATCATATAGACATGAGTTGGATCCAGTGCCCAGTATGCACGCGATGCCCGGGTCATGACCGCACAATGCCCGCGCGGCGGCCAGCAGATCCCATTCAATTTCCACCGTTGCACCCGGAAAAAATTCCAGGAAAGCCGCTCTAACTACATTCTGATTTTTTTCTGATGAAACCCCAGTTCCGTAAAAGAAAACTTTGTTTACGGTGCCTTTCACGATTGGAACAAGCGCTTCGCGAATGTGCTTCTTAAGGTCATCAATTGGCTGGTAATATGGATTGAATCCAGGACAATTCGCCTGTCCGATCGTCCCATCGTCGTTCAGCAGCCTCCAGTCGATCTTTGAACTCCCGCTATCCGCTATTATTGTCATTGTATTTTAGTCTTTCGTTTCAACTTCAGTACTTCAACTCTCCTATTACTTTAAATCTACTAAAAACTTCTTCAGTATGAGGTGCATCTTTCAATTCATTGGTGAGATCCTGGCCAGCCCAATGCTCGTAATGTTTGCCACGAAGCCATAAGCGCGAACCTGACACATCATATACCTGTCCTTTATAGGCTATCCATACTTCTGGCTTGTCCTGCCCATTGCGTAACGCCAGTTGAGCCAATGTGATTTCCAGTAATTCATTCATTATCGTGATGTGAGGTGCTGGAAATCCCTAATGATGGTATATAGAAAATTCAATGGGAGCATTTCGGTCTGAATTCCCAGGTGGGTTCTGATTTTTTCGGTGACGGCCATTATGGGCCGCATATTGGCTGAGGCGCGGTTTACTTCGAGTGCTCGTTGAATGAGTTCAATGTCTTTCTCGGTCAATTGAACCACTTGCGGAAAAGTAGGAACATAATTCACTTCGGTACGCGGTATAAAAATGTCCGATGCGGTAACTTCTGCTTCGCTAGCCAACTTTATTACGGTAGTACCCGCTACCAGATCCCCAAGTCGCTGACCCTTCTCACCAACGGCAATGGCGATCACTGCTATCAGTCCCGACATCAGCCGGAGATCAATGAATGCAAAAATCCATCGAAGGATAAAATCTCCGATCGAGGCCGGAGTCCCATCCAGTCGGATCACCTTAATTTTCATTAACACCTTACCCGGGCTTTGCCCATTCATGAATATTTCAAACATCAGGTGATAGCATAATAGCGGTGCGCCCACTGTCACGATCCACACCCATGAGATTTCCATCTTGATCTGAAAATACAGTGCGATCATTACAACCACGAAAACAATTTCGATCAACAAATCAAGCAAGTAGGCCAAGATCCGGTCACCGAGACTGGCTACCGGATAGTGTATAAAAACATTCTGGGTGGTACGGACGTGGACCTGCATTCGTGTGTTTGCGATTTTTTTGGGCGTATAGGTTAACCTGACAGTTTCTGATAAAAAAGTAGAGCGGAGCAACACGAAACTTTTTTAACTTGTCAGTCTTAATCCCAAACCTATGAAATTCTTTTCTACCGTCTGCCTTTCCCTTTCCTTACTTTTCTTCTCATGCTCGGAAAAAAAGCCTGTGGACCGGATGACGGACGAGCAGTTGCGTGCTTTCGCTGACGAACTTGCTCACAAATACATTATAGCCGACGGACACGTGGATCTGCCTTTTCGGCTTAAAATGAAAAACTTCAGGGTTGAGCGAGAGTACATGAGCATTCCGATCAGTTATCCCGGCGGTGACTTCGATTATGAGCGAGCCAAAAAAGGCGGACTTAGCGCTCCTTTCATGTCGATTTATATACCATCATCCTATCAATTATTCCCTGACAAGGGCAAGGCATTGGCTGATTCCCTCATTAATATGGTCACCGGTATAGCATCGAATATCCCTGACAAATTCGCGTTGGCCAACTCAGTAGAAGATGTGCAGAAGAACTTCAAAGAAGGAAAAATTTCATTACCAATGGGTATGGAGAATGCTGCACCTGTCGGTGATGATTTGAAAAACGTTCAATATTTTTATGATCGCGGTATACGTTACATGACACTTACCCATAGCAAGGACAATCAGATCTGTGATTCTTCCGGCGACACAACCCGTACCTGGGGAGGCTTAAGTCCTTTTGGGCGCGAGGTGGTAAAAGAAATGAATCGCGTAGGCATCATGGTGGACATCTCACACGTTGATGACAGTACGTTCTATCAGGTAATGAAACTTTCAAAAGCGCCCTGCATTGCGTCACACTCTTCCGCACGTTTCTTCGCTCCTACTGTTAGGCGCGATATGACTGACGATATGATCAAGAAACTTGGAGAGAACGATGGCGTGATGGATATTAATTTCTATACGGCATTTCTTAGTGCTGATGTGGTGAAAAGAAACAAACAGCTCGATTCACTATTAAAAGCGAAAGGGATATCTTCTGATGACTCAACTGCTGTGCCTATCGTGGAGCAATTTGCGAAGGATCATCCTATCCCTCCCACCGATGTTGAAACAGTTGCAAATCACATTGACCATGCAATAAAACTTGCAGGCATTGATCACGTTGGCCTTGGCTCCGACTATGATGGTGTTGGTGGCGCCATCAATCTACCAGACGGATTGAAAGATGTTTCCCAATATCCTAATCTTATCTACGAACTTTTGAAACGCGGTTATACCGAATCGGATATCGAAAAGATCTGTTCGGGAAACTTTTTACGAGTTTGGAAGAAAGTTGCTGAGGTAGCTAAGAAGAGTAGTTGAGTAGCAGTAGTTGAGAATTAGCGAGGCGTACTGACCCCTTCAACACTTCAGCACATCAACACTTTATGAGAGAAGCTGCATTCATCCAACAAAATCGCCCACGCTGGGAAGCGTTTGAAAAAATTGTTGGTCAGCCGAATTCGGCACCTCCAGATCAGCTGGCAGAACTGTTCATCCAGATTACAGACGATCTTTCTTTTTCCCGCACCCAGTATCCCAATAGTCGCACAACCAAATATCTTAACGCGCTGGCAAGCCGGATCCACCTTGAGATCTACAAAAACAAAAAGGAAGAAAAGAGCAGGTTCATTACATTCTGGAAAACAGAGTTGCCGGAAGTATTGTATGAAGCCCGCAAACCAATGCTTTATGCCTTCATAATCTTTATGATCGCTGCTACGATTGGCGCTGTGTCTGCAGCATACGATGAAACATTTGTGCGCCTCATTTTATCGGACGGCTACGTAAATATGTCGCTGGAGAATATCAAAAGCGGAAATCCCACGAAAGTGTATTCTTCTATGGATGAACTAACCATGTTCATAAGAATTGCATGGAACAACGTCCTGGTTTCATTCCTCGTGTTTGTCAATGGTATATTCTTGTCCCTTGGAACTGGTTATAAACTCTTCGAAAATGGAATGATGGTGGGGTCCTTTATAACTTTTTTCTATAAAGAACATCAACTTACGCAGGCTCTTCCAGTGATAATGCTTCATGGAACAATCGAACTTACTTCCATCGTAATAGCCGGGGCGGCAGGACTGATGATGGGAAACAGCATTTTATTTCCCGGAACCTATTCCCGTCTGGATTCATTTAAAATGGGTGCGCTTAAAGGTCTGAAGATTGTGATGGGCCTTGTTCCCTTCTTTTTGTTGGCGGCATTTATTGAAGGAGTCATTACCCGATACGCATTTATGCACTGGGGCCTGAAAACAGTTATCATTTCCTTTTCAGCTGTGCTGATGGTGTATTACTTTGTCATTTATCCTTCAAGACTTCGCCATGAAAGAATTTAGATTTATTGAATTTCAACAAATGCGGGACTTTAGCGAAAAAGTTTCCACCACGCTTTCTTTTGTCACACAAAACTTTAAGAGCCTGTTCCGTAGTATTCTTTATATAGCCGGGCCACCATTGCTGATCGTCAGTATATTGGGCGGTACCTTTATGAGCGATTTTTTTAAGCTGAGCCTGCAATCACGAGGTGGTGATCCCGATGCTGCATTAGCTTATTTTACTTCTGTCAATCTGTGGTTGCAAATCATTGCCATGCTGATCTTTTTTCTGGTGAGCATGGTCATGACAACCGCCACGGTAAACAATTATCTTATTTTATATCGTGAAAAGAAGACAAACGTAATTGAAGTGAGTGACGTTTGGGTGCGAGTACGCGAAACATTTTGGATGTATATGCGGACCAGTCTTTTGTTTGGAGTATTTTTTGTGTTGGCCTTCTTTGTATTAACGATTCCAACGTTTGTGCTCACCGCTATTTCTCCATTCCTCGTTATTTTTGGCGTCATTTTTCTGATGAGTGCGATTTTCTACTTGTATATAAGTACTTCTCTGATCTATGTCATTCAGGCATTTGAGGAAAAAGGATTTTTTTCATCAGTGGAAAGGTCATTTTATCTAACACGTGGAAAATGGTGGAGTACGTTTGGCACCTACTTTATCCTTGCTATGCTCGTGGGAATTATATCGTATGTATTTTTTATTCCTGGATATATAATCATGGTTGTAAGTGCTCTTCATAGTGTGAAAGAGAATAGTTTTGAAGGCCCTGGCGGCTTCTCAGGAACGATGGTAATTGTACTGATGACCCTTTACTATCTTTGTCAGATGGTACTCACGTGTCTGCCTAACATTGGATTGGCCTTTCAATATTTCAATCTTGTTGAGATGAAAGAAGCAAAAGGGCTGATGAACCAGATCGATACACTTGGCCAGGCTCCTGGTGCACCCACGCAGGAGGAGCACTATTAATAATCACCCGCATGCGTGCATTTTCTATTTTAATTTCTTTGCTTCTCATCAATGGCTTGCTTTTCGCGCAAGACACTGTGAAGGCTACTGTGGATTCGCTTCAAGCCCTCGAGGAATATATTGATGTCTATAATGAAGAAATGATCGCTGCTTCAGATTCTGTTGCCATTCAGTCGCGCTCAATCGACCAACATAAACTCGACGAATTAAGAAAAGATGGCGACTTCGATTATCGGCAGCCCCCGACGGTTGCCGAAAGTCTGTGGGACAGGCTTCTGATGTGGCTTGGCGAAATGCTGGATTGGATTTTCCGGGGGGCGGCAACCACCAACTGGGGAAGGGTGTTCCTGTTTATTCTCGGCATTGGTGTTTTGATCGTGGTAGTGATGATGCTATTAAAGATCGATGCATTACGAGTATTCTATTCTGGTGCTGATAAGGGATCGCTAAACTATAACGCCTTTGAAGAGGATATTCACGATATGGATTTTGAAAGGCTTATCCAGGAATCCCTTGACAGAAAAGAGTATCGAAACGGAATACGTCTCACATTCCTTTATGCACTCAAATTGCTTTCCGACAAGCAACATGTTCACTGGCGACCTGGTAAAACTAATCACGATTATCTGGAGGAGCTGAAAAAAACAGATTTGAAAATCGGTTTCAATGAATTAAGTTTCTATTTCGACTACGCCTGGTATGGGGAGTTCAATGTAAACGAGCCGATGTATCAACGCGTCAGAGTCATTTTTGATAGTTGGAGAAAAAAGGTGGAATGAAGAAGGACTGGAAATATATTCTGTACCTCTCCCTGGCTTTTGGCGTTTTCCTGCTGGTAAAACTGACAGGCCCAAAACAATTTGACTGGACACCGACGTATGCGACAGAAGATAAAAATCCCTTTGGCGCGTATGTGTTGAAAGAACTGATACCCGCATTATTTAATGGAAAGAAATTGACTGTCTCTAATAAGACGATTTATGAATTAAAAGATGATCTGAAGAGCGGAGACAATGTCATTATTCTTACCCATGCTTTTCACGGCGATAAAACCGATACCGAAGCATTGTTGAAGCACGTAGAAAAAGGAGCTTCAGTTTTTATAGGCGCCCAGTCATTTTACGGCAAGCTTGCTGATACACTCAATCTCAAAACATCCGATTACCTTTTCAAAAATGGCCTTTATCAACAAAGGAAAGATACCTCTTTCATAAAATTTGTAAACCCACGTCTGGACACTTCAAAACACTATATTTTTAAGCGTGATAACATTCACAATTATTTCGGAAGATTTGACAGCACACGCACCACCGTTATTGCCGAGAATGATTTCCATCAACCCGTAGCCATTCGGATCAACTGGGGAAAGGGGACTTTCATTCTGAATTGCATTCCGCTGGCATTCACAAATATTTACGCCGTATCCAGTAACACTCATGAATTTATTTCCACTACACTTTCTCATCTGCCAAACACGAATTCTTACTGGGCGGAATATTATAACATTGGTAGAATGGAGGCGAGCACCCCGTTGAGATTTATCCTCACGCAGGAGCCGCTGGCCTGGGCTTACTATCTTTCAATTATATCATTGTTGCTTTTCATGATCTTCGAGTCAAAACGTAAGCAACGAATCATTCCTATAATTCCCCCACTTGAAAATACCTCTCTTGAGTTCGTGGGCACAATTGGCAATCTTTATTATCAGCGCAGCGACCACAAAAACATTGCAGAAAAAAAAATTGTTTTCTTTTTTGATCAGGTGCGCTCGCGTTACTTGCTGAGCGCTAAACTGGCCGACGAAAATTTTACGTCGTTACTAGCAAAGAAATCCGGGAAACAGGAAGAGGAGGTGACGAAATTATTTGACACCATTGCCCTCGTGCAACAGCAATCAACCATCCGGGAAGAGGAGTTAACTGAATTGAACAGATTGATGGAAAAATTTTTTAATACAAAGAACTAGTAAATTTTAATAACGGCATCTGAAACAAACTACCCATGGCAGACACTATTTTTGAAAATCGACTTGACCTGACGGGCCTACAGCAAAACGTTCAGAAAGTCCGCGAGGAAATCGGCAAAGTAATCGTTGGCCAGGAGGCGATGGTTGACTTGTTATTGACTGCGCTTCTCGCTGACGGGCACGTGCTGATTGAAGGCGTACCAGGGGTGGCGAAAACCCTTACCGCGAAGTTGCTCGCCCGCGTAATCTCAGTGGACTTTACGCGTATTCAGTTCACTCCTGACCTGATGCCTTCTGATGTTCTGGGTACCTCGGTGTTCAACATGAAGACATCCGAATTTGAATTCAAATCGGGACCAATTTTTTCAAACATCGTTTTGATCGATGAGATCAATCGCGCACCGGCGAAAACGCAGGCTGCACTATTCGAAGTAATGGAAGAACGCCAGGTGACAGTTGATGGAAATACCTATAAGATGAAAAGTCCCTACCTGGTCGTGGCTACACAAAACCCGATTGAACACGAAGGAACCTACCGTTTGCCTGAGGCACAGCTCGATCGATTTCTTTTCAAGATCGTTGTGAATTACCCTAATCTCGACCAAGAGATCAGCATCATTTCGCGCCAACACAATCGCAAATCACAGTTGGCTACGGAAGAAGTTCATGCTGTGCTGTCAGCTGAAAGCCTTTTCTCGTTTCGTCAGTTGGCACAAGCCGTACACCTTGAAGAAAACCTGATGAAATATATTGCGCAGATCATCCATGAAACGCGTAATAATCCTTCCTTATTTCTTGGCGCATCACCTCGTGCGTCCGTTGCTATCCTTCATTCCGCGAAAGCTTTTGCTGCGTTACGGGGCCGGGATTTCGTAACACCGGAAGATATCAAGACCGTCGCGTTGCCTGTATTGCGACACAGGATTATGCTGAATCCAGATAAAGAGATGGAAGGCGTTTCCACCGATGAGGTGGTGAAACAAATCATTGATAAAATTGAAGTGCCCCGTTAGTGAAATTTCTACGCAGCCTTTACATCAACAATCGATTCTTTTATGCTGTTGGCATAATGGTTGCACTTTTCATTTCTTCTTTTGTACTCAAAGGTGGCTGGTGGATCCCACAGGTTCTTTTCTATCTGTTTCTTGCCGTGCTTCTGACGGATAGCCTCCTCTTATTTCGCGTAAAGCGGGGACTGAACGGCCATAGGTTGGCACCTGATCGCCTTTCAAACGGCGATGAGAATGAGATAAAAATTCACCTTGAGAATTTTTACACATTCCCAATATCACTTAGAGTGTTCGATGAACTCCCTCACCAATTTCAAAGAAGAGATCTTGAATTCAATGTCACGATGAAACCTGGCGTAAACGAAGTGATTCTCTATCATCTTCGTCCCGTGAAACGCGGAGAATATTCTTTTGGATCCGTGAATGTACTGGTAAGCACACCATTAAAGATTCTCGCAAGACGATTCTCTTTTTCGGGAGATAAAATGGTGCCGGTATATCCGTCTTATCTGCAGATGCGCAAATACGAATTGCTTGCTATCAGCAATCGCCTTACAGAAATTGGGATAAAAAAGATCAGGAAGATAGGTCAGAACCAGGAATTCGAATTGATCAAGGAATATGTGAGTGGTGACGATATTCGCACACTCAACTGGAAGGCCACTGCACGCAAGATGCGTTTGATGGTCAACCAGTATCAGGATGAGCGATCCCAGCAGGTTTATTCGCTTATTGACAAAGGTCGCGTTATGCAAATGCCATTTAATGGGTTAAGCCTTCTGGATTATGCCATCAATGCTTCGCTAGTTATCTCAAATATTGCCATCAAGAAATTTGATAAGGCTGGCCTGATCACCTTTCAAGATAACATTGGCACTATGTTGCCGGCCAGCAGGAGAAATAATCAGATGGCGGTAATACAGGAGATGCTATATCATCAGAAGACCGCTTTTCGCGAATCTGATTTTTCAAGGCTGCATGCTCATGTTCGGACCAAAATCAATCAGCGTAGTTTATTACTACTCTTCACAAATTTTGAAAGCCTTTATTCAATGGAGCGACAGTTGCCTTATCTGAAAAGTTTATCGCAACGCCATTTGCTGGTGGTGATCTTCTTTGAAAATACCGAAATGAAATCATTGCTGGAAGAACCAGCAGGAACGGTAAAAGATATTTATTATAAAGCGGTTGCTGAAAAATTCAGTTACGATAAAAAGCTTATTGTCAAAGAGCTAAAGACGAGAGGGATTCAATCAATACTGACAACACCGGAGCAGTTGACGGTGAATACAATAAATAAGTATCTGGAATTGAAGGCGCGGAATTTGATTTAGGGTATGAACCCCAGATGGTAGCTATGCCAAAGACATTAACTCACAACCTACCGTTGGTGAGGAGCTACGAAGAATAGTCAGCGCGTTTAATCAGCATAACCCCCATAAAAATCAGATTGGAACCTCGAGGCTCACGCGGGTGCCTTTTCCATACGCTGATGTAATAGAGAAGGCACCTCCGGTTTCTGAAATTCGTTGTTGCATATTTCTCAGGCCATTGCCAAAATTTCTTTGATCTGTTTTGGAAAAGCCTTTGCCGTTATCTGAAACTTCACAGGAAATTGAATTGTCTTTCAATATTACATTGATGTTCACTTTTGTAGCGTCTGCATACTTAACAATATTGTGCAGAGCCTCTTTTATCACCATGAAGATGTGTGTTCTTGCTTCATGACGAATTGGGTGATCCACAGAAAGCTCAGGGGCATCAAAATCAAGCGCGAGTTGATTCATCTCCAGATAATCGTAGGCATACTCTCGCAAATATCCGATCAAACTTATGGTATTGTTATTAATTGGGTTCAAAGCCCAAATAATATTGCCGATATTGTCCACAAGCTTTCCCGCTGCTGTTTGAACATTTGACAGATGATTTCTCAATTCAAGGTCTGAAGGATATTGCTTCTTAATATTTTCACATGCGATTGAAATTTTCGACAACTCCGAACCAACGTCATCATGCATGTCGCGCGCGATGCGAATCCGCTCTTTCTCCATCAATTTATTTTGTTCCAGTTGTTGAGTGAAAGAGGATATCATTCCAGCGATTGACTCAAAAGTATCCACGCTTGATTGTGAATATGATTTTGTAGATAGCAATCTGTTCTCGTAATTTCTTCCCGCAAATAATGCCGCCCACAGTTTTCCGTCATTATGTAATGGCGTAAATACAAAATAGGGTGCACCCAATAACTGTTGCAATTGTTTTTCGAATTTGGTTGGCTCGATTTGGCTGTTGACTAGGTGTGATTTCTTTTCTTTCGAAAATGCCATTGATATAGGTATCTCAACGGCTGCGAATACACTTGACTCCTCCTGACTGTATCCTCGCCATAAGTTGGGTTTGAGATTCATCTTTGCATAGTCTGGCATGAGCATGACCACTTTGTCGGTTGACATATTTGAAAGTATCGCATCCAGTACGCTTCTGTACAATGCGTCGGGCGATGTAAATGCATTGAACGATCTTTGAATATCGGCAATGATTTGAAACCCTTTCATCAATTGTGAGTGATCATAACTTAATTGAGCCAGTCCATACTGGTCTTTCATCGTATTACCGGCAAGCTGATCAACCTGTGCTTTGTAATAGGCAAGTTCTTTTCTTACTTGATCCAACTCGAGAGAGTCTTCCTGCATAAATTATTCAGTCAGCAAACAAAGAACTCCCGTCCAAACCATTGATCGGATTTCATTTTGCACTTTGGATACCTCAGCGCCTGTATAAAATCCCATTAACGGAATTTTGTTGTCTATTTTTCTTTGTACTTCGGCAGCGTCTTCCAAATCACCACCTGTGAAAGGCTTTGCTCGACCTATGCAATCAATATAGAAATAATACAGCAGCTTTTCATTGCCCGTTGCTATCTTGAGTGCATCCATCTCCTGGTGAAGATAATCAAAATCAATGTTGATGTGCATAATCTGAACATCGTCCCCGGCTTTGAAATCTGGATTGGTCATGACCAATGCTTTCTTCTCTTTGTCCACCGCGAGACACATTCTATTGACATAGTCTTCTCTCTTTGGCTCTCCATATTTATCTCCCTTGTTTCGTCCAAGTGTGACAAAAAATGGGAACTCATCCCACGAAACTTTTTTTCCTGCAAACATCTCTTGGATCACCTCAAGTGCAGGTCTGTTGTCAATCTCATAAATCATCGGCCCTTCTGTTTTTGTAATTGTTTTGTAACTACTGGAAGGTCGACAACCATGAATCGTTGTGTTTCTCATCTGACATTTTCCACCGATAACAAGAGCCATCGCGTGCTGACTAATCACTTCGTCATTAAAAAATTGAAAACACTGCATCCGCTGCAGATCACCAACCATTCCACCAGCTGCAAAACAAATGTTTTTGTCTATGATGGTTTCCATCGCATCGAAAAGAGATGTTGAGTGATTATATCTTGCAGGAACTGAGTTTTTAATTGTATCATAGAATACAAGCAGACCTCTGTCGTCACCAACATCGGCGTTCTTTATTTGAGTTGCCAGGCCAATACCTGTTGCATACTCGTCCTTGTCCAATCCTGGTTCACGAAATATTTTGAATTGAATGGTATCGGAGGAGAAGACCGTTACCGAAGATTCATACTCTTCATAACTTAAATCGCTATTTGTAAAAACACCCATGGCGGCGCCACCCAGCAAAGGCGCATTAAAAGTGACCGATCTTACACCCGCAAGAAACTGATGTGGATCATGCTTTCCATTACAAAAGGTGAGTACCAAGTCAATGGTGGAAGAATTAATTCCTGCCATTGCTTTTGTTGCTACCTGCTGGCCTGCTGCGAATGAATCTGCTTTTTTGCTAAAGCCTACACCTATTTGAGTTGGCATATTAATTTGATTTAGAATTTACTTCTCGAACTTATGTCGAAGTTCTTTCTAAAATAGCAATTTCTTCTTTACTTTAATGAAGGATACTACTTTTTTCACATTGCACACATTTCCACAGCCAGTTACTTTTGAAGAATGATTCGATTGGTTCTCATTGAAGACGATGAAAAAATAAGAGATTACTTTGAGGCCCTTATTGGAGGCATTGGTGAGTTTAAAATGGAAGCCGCTTTTGCCTCTGCGGAGGAAGCAATGAGTTTTTTTAAAGAGGGAATGCGAGAAATTGAATTGGTAGTTACAGATATTGAATTGACAGGTCTTAGTGGGATAGACTTTATCTCCTGGCTAAAGCCTAAATTCCCAAACATTCAAATAATGATTCTCAGTTCGTATGAAGACACTGACAGGATTTTTCGTGCACTCAAAGCAGGAGCCTCTGGGTATATTTTAAAGAATACCCCAGCAGCTAAACTGATTGATGCTATATATGATTTGCACAGAGGCGGTAGCCCAATGAGCAGCCAGATAGCACGTCTGGTGGTTTCGGCTTTTCAGCAAGAGACAGCTATTGTAAATCCTCAGGGAAACTTATCTTTTCGCGAGAAGGATGTACTTCATTGGCTTTCACAAGGATACCGGTACCAGGAAATTGCAGACAAACTCTTTATCTCGCTTGAAACAGTACGGACTCACATTCGTAACATTTATGAAAAATTGCAGGCTCACAATCGAAATGAAGCCTTGAGAAAAGTCGGGCTGCTCTGACATTTCCATTTACTACTTTTTACACATTTTACTCTTCATTTTCTCACTCTACCTTTCGAAAGAAATCTAGGCTAATATCGTCTTGATCAAAACTTACTTAAAAACATAAACCAAATTTTTTATGACACCTAACGAAATCAAAACATTCATTTCCAACTACACACAAGAAGTCTGGAATCAACACAATGTAAAGGCTATGGATACATATTATTCAACTGCCTATATTCATCACGATGTATCGGGGCCAGATGTGCGGACGCTTGAGGACTATAAAAACTGGGCTACCATGTTATTGACAGGCTTATCTGATTTTAAAGTAGAGATTAATGACTTAATAGCCGAGCCAGGCAAAGCCGTTAAACAATGGACAGCCACGGGGATTCACAACAATTCCTTTGCTGGCATTCCGCCAACAGGAAAAAAAATGAAATTCTCAGGAGTGAGTATTTATCGCTTGGAAGAAAATAGAATTGTAGAAAGCTGGTATGTGTATGACATGCTTGGCCTTTTGACACAACTTGGTGCAATGCCTACGGCTGTGGCAGCTTGAGATAAATGTAGGATGCAACAAATGAATAAGAGAATGCAACATTTGGGCAACTTTTAACTAATCGAGTTGATCTACATTTGATCAACTCGATTAAGAGAAGCGGTTTTCTCGCTTCAACCAATAGACGATAATAAAAAAAATACGACAACAAGGTCGCTGGCATCGCTTTGTCTAAATTTTAAAGACATGATTACACGAAAAACCTGTTCGCATTTTGACAGTTGGGCTAATGTAGTGGCCAGTACCTTGATTCAGCAACGAGAGAAAAATAAACCTATTGGCATATTCGATTAACTACCTAATGCATGAAAAAGTTACTACTCTTGTTTATCGTTTGTGCTTTAGCGATAAGTCACTTGTTTGCACAAACTCCTACTATTACTTCTTTCTCACCAACGAATGGTCCCATCGGTACATCTGTTACCATTGTAGGTACTAACTTTGATACCACACCTGCCAACAACATTGTCTTCATCGGTGCAACCCAAGCAATTGTTACAGCAGGGACAACTACTAGCCTAACTGTCACTGTGCCAGTGGGGGCAACCTATCAACCGATTACCGTGCTCAGCAATGGATTGCTGGCTTATTCTAGCCTATCTTTTTTAACCACATTTGCGGCCGGAGGCGCGATTGATGCCACCTCTTTTGCCCCAAAAGTAGATTTCACCACAGGCACAAATCCTTATTCAGTTTCCATTGGCGACCTAGACGGTGATGGTAAGGCCGACCTGGCGGTGGCAAATCGTAACGACAATACCGTATCAGTATTTCGTAATACAGGCAGTGCAGGCAGCATCAGCTATGCCGCCAAAGTAGATTTCATAAGCGGACTGTTTCCTTCTTCGGTTTCCATTGGGGACGTTGACGGGGATGGCAAGGGCGACCTGGTGGTGGCAAATAATACCAGCAATACCGTCTCGGTGTTTCGTAATACGGGTAGCGTAGGCAGCATAAGCTATGCCGCCAAAGTAGATTTCACAACCGGGTCAGGACCTTTTTCAGTTTCCATTGGCGACCTTGACGAGGACGGCAAGGCCGACCTAGCCGTAGTAAATCGGATCAGCTATACCGTATCGGTATTTCGCAACACAGGCAACGTAGGCAATATCAGCTATGCGGCCAAAGTGGATTTTGTAACAGGAATAGCTCCTTCTTCAGTTTCCATTGGCGACCTTGACGGGGATGGAAAGGCCGACATGGCGGTAACAAATCAGGGCAGTAGCAGTACCGTCTCGGTGTTTCGCAATACGGGCAGTGTAGGCAGCATCAGTTTTGCCACCAAAGTAGATTTCACAACCGGATCAGGTGCTTATTCAGTATCTATTGGCGACCTCGACGGGGATGGAAAGGCCGACCTGGCAGTGGTCAATTTTATCAGCAATACTGTCTCGGTAATACTCAATACGGGCACAGTGGGCAGCATCAGCTATGCCGCCAAAGTAGATTTCGCAACCGGAGGAAATCCTAATTCAGTATCCATTGGCGACCTTGACGGTGATGGAAAGCCCGACCTCGCGGTGGCAAGTCCAGGTGGTAGCGACATAGTATCAGTATTTCGCAACATGGGTAGCGTGGGTAGCATCAGCTATGCCGCCAAAGTAGATTTCACAACTGGAACGGGCTCTGGTTCAGTATCCGTTGGCGACCTTGACGGGGATGGAAAGGCCGACCTGATGGTGACAAATTTTAACAGCAATACCGTCTCTGTATTTCGCAATACGGTTAGTGCGTATATTCCAACCCCAACTATCACCAACTTCACCCCGGCCTCTGGACTCATCGGCACAACCGTAACTATTACTGGTACTAACTTTGATCCAATACCCTCCAACAACACTGTCAAGTTCAATGGCACTGTCGCTACGGTTACGGCAAGTACTTCAACCAGTATAACTACCTCTGTTCCTTCAGGCGCAACTACTGGAACTATTTCGGTAACAGTGGGTGGAAATACAGCTACCAGCACCAGTAATTTCACAGTCATATCAATACCTCCAATAACCTTCGCGCCCAAAGTAGATTATCCTGTTGGCACGAGCCCAAGAGAAGTAGAAGTAGCAGATTTTAATGGTGACGGACATTTAGATATAGCCACTTCCAATAGTGGATCAAGCAGCATAAGTGTGTTGTACGGAACTGGTACCGGTTGCTTTGGTACAGCTCAGAATTTCCCTGGTGATCCCTATATATTAGGATTGGCCGTGGGCGATCTTAATGGGGACGGTAAGCCAGATCTGGTCGGAGCAAATAGATTTCCAAGCAATACCATAAGCGTTTTCATTAATTCAGGGACTGGGTTTTTGCCAAAAGTAGATTATGCTTCAGGGGGTGGGGACATAACTCTTACTATCAGAGATATTAATAACGATAACAGTCCGGATCTGTTGGCGGTCGATGATGATCAACCTAATGGCGACATTGCCATTTTTATTAACACTGGGCTGGGCACCTTCAATCCAAAAGTTGAAATAGCCACAGATTACTTTCCCTATTTTGTCGATGCCGGAGATGTTGATCATGACGGTCTTGTGGATATGGTTGTTGCCAATCCCTTCTCCAATACAATCACAGTTTATAAAAATAGCGGAAGTGGATTTACCGCTCAGACTCCTTTCAATACGGGTTATTTTACAAACTATGTTATCTTCAGTGACCTTAACAAAGATACCTTTCCAGACATTGTATGCGCTAATGCCGGAGTTGGAAATTCAATAGGTATTTTCATAAATGACGGTTTGGGGAATTACTCTGCCATGACCGCACTTCCAACTTTAGCATCAGGAGGTACCCCAAATGGTTTATCGGCTACCGATTTTAACAATGATGGCAATGTTGACATTGTAGCCATTTCCCCTGCAAGTGCAAAAGCAAGCGTTTTTCTCGGAGATGGCACTGGTGCATTTGCTACAGCGCAACTATTTACCGCAGGAAATAATTCGTTTGACGTCACTGTTGGCGATGTAGATGAGGACGGCGTGCCTGATATCATATCAGCGAACTATGGTGGCAACTCAGTCAGCGTACTACTCACTTCAAGTAATACCTGCGGTTCGTTACCAACGATCACATCTTTCACTCCTTCAAACGGCCCGGTTGGTACGATCTTAACGATCACGGGTACTGTTTTTAACACTATACCTGCCAACAATAATGTATACTTCAACGGCACAGCGGCAGTTGTTACGGCCAGCACGGCAACCAGCATAACCACCTCGGTACCATCGGGGGCGACTACGGGAACCATTTCTGTAACCATTGGCGGTAATACGGCAACGAGTGCCACTGCTTTTACAGTAACTGCTCCATTGCCTACTATTATTTCTTTCTCGCCCACAAGCGGAACTGTTGGCACAAGTGTTATCCTTACGGGAACAAACTTTGATTCGACGCCGGCAAACAATACGGTAAAGTTTAATGGCGCCGTTACCGTTGTAACAGCAAGTACTTCGACAAGTATTACTACAACTGTTCCTGCGAATGCTACGACAGGAATAGTCTCAGTTACCATTGGATTAAACACGGCAAATAGCCCAACGCCGTTTTGTGTAATTCCTCCACCACCTGTTTTGGTGAGCGCTCCTCAAGTGTGTTCCGGAACAGCCTCTACTATCACGGTGTCGGGGGGATCAAACGGCCAGTACAGATGGTACACGGTGGCAAGTGGCGGAGCTGCTATCTCTGGACAAACCAATAGCATCTTCACTACACCAACCATTTCAACCGCGACAACTTATTATGTTTCTTTAAATAACGGCACCTGCGAAAGCGCCCGTACCTCTGTTCTGGCAGACGTAAAAGTTTGTCCGAAAGCTCCAGAGTTTGCAACAACCCAAGCATCTGCATCGATAGGGGGACAGGTGGCGGTGAGTTTGATAACGCAGATCACAACGTTCGATACACCCCTTGACCTCAGTTCAATACAAATTACTAGTCAACCCGCCAGTGGTGCAAAAGCAACCATCGTCGCCGGAGTTCTAAATCTTGATTATTCGGGAATCTCATTTTCTGGAGTCGATGTATTATCAGTGAAAGCATGTGACATGACCCCAACATGTACGACGGGCGATATCAAAATCGATGTAGCCGGCGACATTACCATTTTCAATGCAGTCTCTTCAAATGGTGACAACAAAAACGACATCTTCTACATTCAATACATTGATGTAATCCCTGAAACAAAGAATAACAGGGTCACCATTTTCAATCGGTGGGGGGACAATGTTTTCGAAACAGATAATTATGACAACGTCGGCAGAGTATTCCGCGGACAGAGCACTAGTGGCAACGAACTTCCTTCCGGAGTGTATTTCTATAAGATTGATTTCGCCGGTGGATCACCAACAAGAACGGGATACCTTTCTCTCAAACGCTAGAGGATTTCTAAAAACAAGACGCTATGAAAATAAGAATTCTACTTTATTTACTATTTCTATTCGTTGCATCCAATGTTTTTGCGCAGCAAGACCCTATCTACGCACAGTATTTAAACAATCCTATGATCATCAATCCTGCCTATGCGGGAAGTAACAATATGTTTAATGCAGGCATTCAGTACCGAACGCAATGGGCAGGTATTGACGGAAATCCCACCACGGTCAATTTCAATAGTCACATGTCTGTCTTTCAGAATAAAGTTGGGCTTGGAGTACAGGTGATTCAGGACAAACTTGGCGACACAAAAAACACCGAGTTTAACACATTATATTCTTACAAAATCAAATTGAACGACGCGACCCTTTCGTTTGGGATGCAGGCGGGCTTTATACGCTACACAAACGACCCTTCTTCACTTACTATCCGCGATCAGGGGGATCCTGCCTTTGTGAATCTGTCAGAGATGAAGTTTAATACTGGCGCTGGATTATTGTTAAAGAGTGATCGTTTTATGGTAGGACTATCCGTTCCAAGATTGCTTCCTGCAACAGTCAGTCAGGGTGGCCAAACCATTCAATTGTATAGTCAGAATTATTATCTGTTTGGATCATACGTTTTTTTCCTTTCAGAAGGATTGCGATTTAAGCCTTCAGTCTTGCTGCGAGGAACTAAGGGCTCACCTTATTCTGCCGATGTGAATGCGAGTTTTAATTTCAAAGAGCACTATACAACAGGAGTGTTCACCCGCAACTTCCAAACCTATGGTTTTCTGGCGCAGATAATAGTGAAGAGCTTTCGCTTTGGATATGTGTTTGAATTACCGGGAAGCAGCGACTCCAGCCTCAACTTCAGCAGTCATGAAATCACGCTCGGTATATCACTGGGTGTGTTAAGCTATCACGATAAGATACCAAAGACGTTTTAAAGATGTCCGGAGACAGTAGCGGTTGCTTTCGCTAACTGCTTGAAGGAAAAATTGTTAATCAAACATTTCCCTTCTTCATCTCCTCCACCACATACGCACAGGCCCTCGCTGTCATCGCCATATACGTCAGCGATGGATTCACACAGTTTGATGAACCCATGAATGACCCATCGGTAATAAACACGTTTTTTACGGAATGCATCTGATTAAATCCATTCAACACAGATGTCTTGGGATCTCTTCCCATCCGCGCCGTGCCCATATCGTGATTGGCGTTTCCAGGAAAGGAAATATTTTGATTCGAAACAACTTTTTTAAACCCCGCAGCCTCCAGCATTTCTGCCGCCGACTCGGCAATATCTTTCTGCATCACGCGCTCATTCTCCTTGAACTCACAGTCAACACTTAATGTAGGTCGACCCCATTTATCTTTTTTAGTAGTGTCAATGACCGCGCGATTGGATTCATAGGGAAGACACTCGCCAAAACCACCCAAGCCAATAGACCATCCTCCCGGAATTTGAATGGATTCTTTTAATTCAGTGCCAATCGGTTTACTCGTTATATCATTATTCCATCCTCCGCGACCAGCACCACCCTGGAACCCGAAGCCACGGATATAATCTTTTCTTTTTTCGGTGATATTGCGAAAGCGTGGCACATAAATACCATTCGGTCTTCTGCCAGAGTAATACTTGTCGTCATATCCTTCCACCTGCGCGTTCGCGCCAGCACCTTTATGATGATCCATAATGTTACGACCAACCTGATCGCTATCATTTCCCAGTCCATTCGGGAAACGACTGGAAGTAGAATTCAGTAAAATGAACGCCGTTCCCATTGTTGCGGCGTTGACAAAAAGGATTTTTGAGTAAAATTCTATCACCTCGTTTGTTTCCGTGTCTACGATCTCAACACCCGTGGCTCTTCCTTTCTTCTCATCGTAGATAACTTTGTTCACCAACGAGTTTGGCCTTAACGTAAGATTACCCGTTTCAAATGCCGCTGGCAGTGTGCTGGCATTCGTACTAAAAAATGCACCATAGGGACAACCACGATGGCATAAATTTCTATACTGACAAACGCCTCTGCCCTTTACCGGCGCAGTCGCATTGGCAGACCTTCCGATCGTTACGTTCCGTCCTGGAAATTTTTCCTCTGTAACACCTTTGAAATATTTTTCAACGCAGTTCATCTCCATAGGCGGTTGAAAAATACTGTCGGGGAGATGCGGGATTCCTTCAGCCTGACCGGAAACACCGATGAATTTTTCTACATAGTCATACCATGGGGCAATGTCTTTATAACGGATTGGCCAATCCACACCATGACCATCGCGGAGGTTAGCCTCGAAGTCAAGGTCACTCCACCGGTACACCTGCCTTGCCCATAATAATGACCTTCCCCCCACTATATCCCCACGCACCCAATCGAATCGCTTCACTTCTGTGTAGGGATTTTCTAGATCATTGATATAAAAACCTTTGTTGTCAGCACGATAGGAATAATGCCTTGCCTGAACGTGGCAGCGTTGAATGTCCTCCTGGGTAAGGCGCCCGCCGTTTGGGATCTCCCACGGATCTTTGGTAGCGGTAGGATAATTGGGATGAACGACAGGCTTGCCTCGCTCCAGCATCAGCACCTTCAATCCTTTTTCACAAAGCTCCTTTGCCGCCCAGCCTCCACTAATGCCAGACCCAACGACGATAGCGTCGTAAGTATTTTGCTCCGTTGCTTTTAGATTAAGATTCATTTGCTTTCACCATAAAAATTGCGAAAAAAAATAACAGCATCCGAATTAATGACGTGGGCGGGCCTATTTTTCCCTGCAAGGTTATGATTGATTTAATTTTAAAAATGGGGCCAATAAATCAGATCTCGCCGAAGGGTGATCAAAATAATCCTTAGAATTATAAACCAAACATTAATTTTCTACAATCTGCGGAATCCGGAATATCTCTGGTTATTTTTGCCCGATTTATCCAATCCCACCATGCCAAGAGATCGTAGTATTCGCTCAGTTCTAATCATCGGAAGCGGCCCAATTGTTATCGGACAAGCATGCGAATTTGACTACGCAGGCTCCCAGGCTTCAAGATCGCTCCGCGAAGAGGGCATTGAGGTGATTTTGATCAATTCTAACCCGGCTACCATCATGACTGACAAGGTGACGGCGGATCACGTTTACCTGAAGCCTCTTGAAAAAAAATACATCCGTGAAATATTAGAAAAGCACCATGTTGATGCGGTATTACCAACCATGGGAGGTCAGACGGCTCTGAACCTCTGCATTGATTGTGATAAAGCGGGTATTTGGGAACACTATGGCGTGAAGATCATCGGTGTCGATATTCTCGCTATTGAAACTACCGAAGACCGCGAAAAATTTAGATTGAAAATGCACGAGCTGGGGGTTGGTGTCTGCAGAGGCGCGACGGCCACCTCCTTTCTGGAGGGAAAAGAGATTGCTCAGGAAATCGGCTTTCCCCTGGTAATCCGCCCATCGTACACCCTTGGCGGAACTGGCGGCGGTTTTGTTAAGACACCAGAAGAATTTGACGCTGCCCTTAACCGTGGTCTTCACGCTTCTCCGATTCATGAAGTACTCGTTGAGCAAAGCATCAAGGGCTGGAAGGAATATGAGCTTGAACTCCTCCGTGACGGGAATGGAAATGTAATCATCATTTGCTCCATCGAGAACTTTGACCCCATGGGTGTCCATACCGGGGACTCGATCACGGTTGCTCCAGCGATGACGCTACCAGACACCGTGTACCAGCACATGCGTGACCTGGCGATCAGGATGATGAACGGCATTGGCAAGTTTGCCGGTGGTTGTAATGTTCAGTTCTCTGTAAATCCTGACAACGACGATCAAATCATCGGAATCGAGATCAATCCACGGGTGTCAAGGTCTTCAGCACTCGCTTCGAAAGCAACAGGATATCCTATCGCCAAGATTGCCGCGAAGCTCGCGATCGGTTATAACCTCGATGAATTAACTAATGCTATTACTGGCACTACTACTGCTTATTTTGAACCAGCATTGGACTATGTAATTGTAAAGATTCCGCGCTGGAATTTTGATAAGTTCCAAGGAGCTGATCGTCGTCTTGGACTGCAGATGAAATCGGTAGGTGAAGTAATGGGCATTGGAAGAAATTTCCAGGAAGCACTTCAGAAAGCCTGTCAGTCATTAGAGATCAGACGAAACGGCCTTGGTGCTGATGGCAAGGAAGTAAAAAATCAAACAGAACTCTTATATAGTCTTGAGAACCCCAGCTGGAACAGGTTGTTTCACATTTATGACGCAATGAAGCTCGGAATCTCCATGAAAACCATTCAAAATCTTACCAGGATTGACAAGTGGTTCCTTGACCAAATCTGGGAGCTGATTGAACTGGAACAAGAGGTTGAAAAATATACGCTCGATAGCATTCCTGTAGCACTGATGCGTAAGGCAAAAGAAAAAGGCTATGCTGACCGTCAGATTGCTCACCTGTTCGATTGCAAGGAAAGTGAAGTGCATCTCAAACGACGCGAAATGGGTATCAACCGTGTTTATAAATTGGTTGATACATGCGCCGCTGAGTTTGAGGCAAAGACACCTTATTACTACTCAACATTCGATGCTGAGAACGAATCAAAGCCATCGGACAAAAAGAAAGTAATCGTGCTGGGTTCGGGACCTAACCGCATTGGTCAAGGAATTGAATTCGACTATTCATGTGTGCATGGAATTCTTGCTGCAAAAGAATGCGGTTACGAAGCGATCATGATTAATTGCAATCCGGAAACAGTCTCAACAGATTTTGATATCGCTGACAAGCTTTACTTTGAACCAGTATTCTGGGAACATCTTTGGGACATCATCCAGCATGAGAAGCCGGTGGGTGTTATTGTTCAGCTCGGTGGACAAACCGCTTTGAAGTTAGCTGAGAAGCTTAAAAAATATGGCGTAAGGATTATGGGCACCTCCTATGAGGCCCTTGATCTTGCGGAAGACCGCGGTAGCTTTTCAAATCTTTTAAAAGATCTTGGCATTCCCTATCCTGAATTTGGTGTGGCAACAGATGCTGACGAAGCCCTTGAGGTTTCAAAAACAATCGGATTTCCATTACTCGTAAGACCTTCATATGTGCTCGGAGGCCAGAGTATGAAGATTGTGATTAATGAAAAAGAACTCGAAAATCACATTCTTGATATCTGGAAGCACCTTCCGGAAAACAAAGTATTGCTTGATCATTTCCTTGACGGCGCGATAGAAGCTGAGGCCGATGCTATTTGTGATGGTGAAGATGTGTACATCATTGGCATTATGCAGCATATCGAACCTGCCGGTATTCACTCAGGTGATTCATACGCAGTACTGCCGCCTTATAACTTAGGTGACTTTGTCATGAAGCAGATTGAAAGTTATACGAAGCGGATTGCCATCGCCTTAAAGACCGTTGGTCTGATCAATATACAGTTTGCAATCAAGAATGATAAGGTATACATCATTGAAGCTAATCCGCGGGCGTCGCGTACTGTACCATTCATTTGCAAGGCCTACGATGAACCGTATGTTAATTATGCGACAAAGGTGATGTTAGGTGAAAAGAAAGTGAAGGATTTTACCTTTAGCCCTACACGCAAGGGCTATGCTATAAAGGTGCCTGTATTCTCATTCAGTAAATTTCCTGAAGTCAACAAAGAGCTTGGCCCTGAAATGAAATCCACCGGCGAAGCGATCTATTTTATCGATGACCTGATGGACGACTACTTCCTGAATATTTATTCGGAACGGAATCTGTATCTCAGCAAATAGTACTCACGTGTTCACGAGCGCAGGTGTTGACGTCTGCGCTCGTGATGCAGCGTGGAATCTTGAGCACATCAACACCTGCTCTCTCGTTCACATCATTCGCTCTTCAACGACTTCACCGGATTTACGATCGCCGCTTTGATCGATTGATAGCTTACCGTCAACCAGGCAATGCCCAGCGCCAGTACTCCGGCGGCTATGAACGCATCAAATCCCATTGGAATACGATAGGCAAATCCACTCAGCCATTGATCCATCATCAACCACGACAGCGGTGCCGCCAACACGAAAGCAAAAATCACAAGACGTGTAAAATCTTTTGATAAAAGCATTACAACGCCTCCTACTGAAGCACCCAATACTTTCCGGATACCAATTTCTTTAGTGCGCAGACTGGCAGTATATGCTGACAATCCAAAGAGCCCGACGCAGGCGATGATCACAGCAAGCCCGGAAAATACTGTGAATAGTTTTCCGGATCGCTGTTCGTCAGCATATCCGTGATTCAAATTGTCATCAAGAAATTCGTACTGGAAAGGTTGTTCGGGGGCAAACACCTTCCATTTGACTTCTATGCTTTCAATTACTTCTTTGAATTTTCCGGGCATCACTCTCACCGCTACAAAACCAGTATTTGATCGTGGGCCGAAAACTTCCTTATTATAGATTACCAGAGGGGTAATTTCATCGCGTAGAGATTGAAAATGGAAGTCTTTAACCACTCCAATAACTGTAAACGTTATTGGTTTTGGCGGCCCATTGCCAAGATCGGAATTAATGAGCTTGTGCCCAATAGGATCTTTAAGTCCAATGGTTTTAACAGCCGCTTCATTCAGAATAATATTTAACGAGTCCGCAGTTCCTTCAGCAAAAAATTTACCCTCTTTTAATTCAAACCCGATGAGCTTGGAAAAATAGTCATCCACCACCATAGCTTTAACGGTGAGGATCTCATCATAACCTTCAGGACGGAACTGTTGCCCGAACACGTCATCGCGATTTCCAACCCTGGTATTGGAAGCTGCCGCTGAAGTTACTCCTGGTATTTGCTTCAACTCATCAATAAATGTTTGAGATTTTTCACCGAGGGCGAAAGCGCGCTCAACCATTATCAATTGGTCTTTATCAAAACCCAGGTTTTTATTTTGCATAAAGCTCATCTGCTTCCCAACCATCAAGGTTCCCACGATGAGGATAATCGAAATCATAAACTGAAATACCACAAGGCCATTGCGAAGCCAGTTACCCTTTGAGCTACCACTGAAATTTCCCTTCATAACAACTACCGGATTGAATCCAGATAAAACAAATGCCGGATAGATCCCCGCAAGGACACCCACCAACAGGGCAAAGGCCAGTAATCCCAAAATAGTTTCACCATTAAGCAAAAACTGCAACTGCTTTTCAAGTAAGTCATTGAATGCAGGCAATAATATATAAGCAGCTACCACCGCCAACAAGGTGCCTGTTAGCGATAGTATGAATGATTCTGTTAGAAATTGTGCTACAAGCTGATTCTTCATTGAGCCCATCACTTTTCTCACCCCTACTTCACGTGCCCGCTCGGACGACCTCGCCGTGGCGAGATTCATAAAATTGATACAGGCGATAACCAATATCAGTATAGCAATAAATGACAGAACGTAAACGTATCGCTTGTTTCCGCTGGGTGACATCGTGAATTCAAGATTTGTCGGGTCAAGATGAATCTCTGTAAGAGGCTGCAGGAAATACCTGTATCCATTACCTTCCTTTGTATAGTCGGCCCATGATTTTCCAAGTTTCCTCTCGATTTCTGCCGCCGCGTAGGTGTCAACCATTTTAGGAAACTTTGCCTCAAGTGCTTTTGGATCAGCCCCTGGTTTAAGCTTGACATAGGTTTGGGAATCAAAGCCTGTATAATTTACATTTTTAAGGAGCTCTGCCCGATCAAATGAAACAAGAAGATCAAACTTCAAATGAGAATTTTCCGGAATACTTTCATAAACACCAGTTACTTTGAGCTCTCCGAAATCACCCCGTATTGTTTTTCCAAGCGGATCTTCATCGGCGAAATATCTGCGAGCAGTTTTTTCTGAAAGCAGAACCTGATTGGCAGACGCCATTGCGGTTTTCTTATCACCTTTTACAAGCTTGACATCAAAAAACGAAAAAAATCCGCTGTCGGCGAATAAAGCATAATCCTCTTCAAACGATTTAATGTCGGTTCCACTTCCCTGGTACGTGATCACAACATTTCTTCCCGGGCCTTGCATCAGCAAAGTACTTTCTACTTCAGGAAAGTCATGCTGCACGGTTGGTGCAAATGAATGTGGAATAGGAGAATAAAATGTAGAGTGATTTGGATACTTGCGTTCCAATACCATTTTATAAATGCGATCGGCATTGCCAAAAAACTTGTCGTATGATAGTTCGTGACGCACGTACAGCACAATAAGTAAACATGCCGTGATGCTTACCGCCAGTCCAAGAATATTGATGGCAGTATAGATCTTTTGCTTAACCAAGCTTCGGATCGCCGTTTTGATGTAATTTTTGAGCATAAGGGTAAGACGCCATTGTGGCTGAAAAAGTTGTGAATCAATTTATGGATTTTTACGCATTTAGGCCTTGAAATCATACAAAAAGGCTCCTAAGCAATAAAACAGGTGACCGTTCGTCACTATTCTTGATGCCTTTTTTGCGACCCCGCCGCGTGTTGCCACCCATCCTCCAAATGCCAAAAAACCCACTTATCGACATTAAGTTTTCAGGAATACTTTAACTTTACTTTTTGGTTACGCTACGTATGTGGAAATTCATCATTATTCTAGTGCTTGTGATCTACCTTCTCAACAAGGTAAGTGTCTTTATTTTTCGGGTCGCAGGCAATAAGCAAACCCCTCCCAACTTCAGGAGACCACCTGAGGGAAATATCAATATGGACGGCGCTCCTAAGAAAGGAAAAAAAGGCGGACTTAAGGGTGGTGAGTATGTGGACTATGAAGAGGTGAAATAATCCTCACAAGTAAAGTAATCAGTGGTCAGTGCAGAAATCAATGAAAATTCATTTTTATAAATATCAGGCGGCAGGCAATGACTTTGTGTTAGCGGATAACCGTGAAGGCAAACTTTCATTTACCGATGCACAGGTGTCGAAACTCTGTGATCGCAGGTTTGGCATCGGCGCAGATGGATTGATACTCCTTGAAAAAGACTCATCCGCTGATTTTAAAATGATCTATCGCAATGCCGATGGAAGTGAGAGTTTCTGCGGCAATGGATGCCGCGCAATAATTCACTTCGCAAATAAACTTGGCATAATAAAAGATTCATGTTCGTTCTCTGCATACGACGGTAAGCATGTCGCACAGATCTTACCGAATGGTTATGTCCGATTTTCTCTTGCCGATGTTAGTACCATTGAATCCAAGGGGGATGATTATTTTATCAATACAGGTACTGAGCACAACATTAGGTTTGTAACTAACCTCCAGACGTATCCAGTATTTGAAGAAGGTAGAAAAATCCGATACTCAGATATATATAAACCTCGCGGCACTAACTCCGACTTTGTAGAAATCAAGGCTGATAAAAGCGTTTCATTCAGAATTTACGAACGGGGTGTCGAAGCAGAAACTTATTCAAGTGGATCAGGAGCGACCGCATGTGCTCTCGCGGTTGCGAAAAAATTCGGTCACACTTCTCCAATAACTCTCACTGCTCCTGGCGGAACGCTCCTAGTCGAGTTTGAAACCCGCCAGAACGGCACATTTCACAACATTTTCCTCACAGGCCCAGTAGAACTGGTCTTCGAAACCGACACTGAAGGGTAACGTTGCACCACGATCCTGGTGGTTGTATGAGTCGACGTCTGCCAAAATGCCTTTGGAACTATAATTGCACCCCTGAAAATCATAACTTTACAGCCCGTTTTAATAGTTGCGGCTATTAATTAACGGTTAATTGGCCCAAAAAGGGAGTTAACTGAAAAATGGCCAAACTGAAACGCTTAACGATTACTCAATGCTAAAACTTATCGCCAAACTATTTGGCACTAAATCCGAGAAAGACATAAAGCGTGCCATGCCGCTGGTAGAGGCTACCAAAAAGGAAGAGGAGAAACTCAGGTCAATGTCACATGATGATTTGAGACGACAGACCAGTGAAGTCCAGAACTATATCAATGAGCAGCTAAAGCCGATCGATGATAGGTTGGCTTCGTTACACAAAGAAGTAAAGGATCAGCCGGATCTGGATCTTCATGCAAAGGAAGCTATCTTTAATCAGATCGATCAGATTGAAAAAGATCGTAACAAGGAACTCGAAAAAGTTCTTTTGGATGCTCTTCCCAGAGCCTTTGCCATCGTACGTGAAACCGCAAGACGTTTTAAAGAAAATGAATTCCTGGAAGTAACTGCAACAGCAGCAGATCATCATATGGCTCTTCGTCATCCTAACGTTACAATAGAAGGTGACAAGGCACGGTGGCATAACCAGTGGATGGCTGCAGGCAACATGATCACATGGGACATGGTGCATTACGATGTCCAAATCATTGGTGGTATCGTACTTCACGAAGGAAAAATTTCAGAAATGGCCACAGGTGAAGGAAAAACACTTGTCGCAACTTTCCCCGCTTTTCTCAACGCACTAGCCAAACGGGGTGTGCATATTGTATCGGTCAATAATTATCTTGTTGTACGCGATAGCGAATGGATGGGACCTTTATTCCAGTTTCATGGTCTTACGGTAGATTGTATCGACAAGCATGAACCGAACTCGATTGCCCGACGTAACGCTTATCAGGCAGACGTTACTTACGGCACCAATAACGAATTTGGTTTCGACTATCTCCGCGACAACGGGGCTCACGAAACAGAAGAACTTGTTCAGCGAGGTCACCATTTTGCAATGGTGGATGAGGTGGATAGCGTGTTGGTGGATGAGGCAAGAACTCCACTCATTATTGCTGGCCCAGTGCCTCGCGGTGATCAGCATGAGTTCTACGATTTAAAACCCCGGATCTTCAAAGTTGTTGAAGCTCAGAAGAAGCTTGTAACCCAATATTTGAACGACGCGAGAAAGCAACTCGCAGAAGGGAATGAAAAAGACGGCGGCCTGTCGTTGTTCCGGGCACATCGTGGTATGCCCAAGTTCAAGCCATTGATCAAGTACCTCAGTGAAATGGGGAATAAGAACATTCTGCAAAAAACAGAGAACTACCATTTACAGGACAATAAAAAAGAGATGCCGAATGCTGACGCTCCTCTTTATTTTATAATAGACGAAAAAGATAATAGTGTTGAATTGACTGATAAGGGTATCGACCTTATTACGGGAGAGGGTGAAGATCCAAGACTTTTTATCCTTCCTCAGATTGGAATGGAACTCAATCAAATTGAGAAAGATGCTTCTCTTGATGGTCCGGCCAAGTTTGAGAAAAAAGAAGAGCTCATCCGTGACTATTCAACCAAATCACAGCGCATTCACAGCATTAACCAGCTGCTGAGAGCCTACACCCTGTATGAAAAAGATACAGAGTATATCATTGTCGATGGCAAAGTTAAAATCGTTGACGAACAAACCGGTCGTGTGCTTGACGGAAGGCGTTATTCTGATGGCCTGCACCAGGCAATTGAGGCAAAAGAAAGTGTGAAGGTGGAGGATGCAACTCAAACGTATGCGACGGTTACACTTCAGAATTACTTCCGTATGTATCACAAGTTGGCAGGTATGACGGGTACAGCAGAAACAGAAGCAGGAGAATTGTGGGATATTTACAAACTTGATGTTGTGGCAATTCCTACCAATAAACCCGTCACCCGTAAGGACTTTGATGACCTCGTGCACAAAACTATACGTGAGAAATTTAATGCTGTAGTGGAAGAAATTGTCGACCTCACCAAGCAAGGAAGGCCTGTGCTGGTGGGTACCACTTCCGTGGAAATTTCTGAATTGTTAAGCCGGATGCTTCAATTGCGCAAGATCAAACACAATGTGTTGAATGCGAAACAGCACCAGCGTGAAGCTGAAATTGTCGCCGAAGCCGGAAAGCCAGGTACAGTAACGATTGCTACAAATATGGCAGGTCGTGGAACAGATATAAAACTTACAGCAGAATCACGCGCATCCGGCGGTCTTGCCATCATTGGTACAGAACGTCACGAATCTCGTCGTGTAGATCGTCAGTTACGTGGTCGTGCAGGCCGACAGGGAGATCCGGGAACATCCAAATTTTACGTATCGCTTGAAGACAACCTGATGCGTTTGTTCATGCCTGAGCGAATTGCAAGAATCATGGACCGTTTAGGCCTTAAAGAAGGTGAAGTAATATCACATTCAATGGTAACTAACTCTATTGAACGTGCACAAAAAAAAGTTGAAGAAAATAACTTTGGTATACGGAAGCGATTGCTTGAGTATGACAACGTGATGAACTCACAACGTGAAGTTATCTACCGACGCAGACGTAATGCTCTTTTGGGCGAACGCCTTCAGTTTGATATTCTCAACATGCTTTTTGATACCTGCGACGACCTTGTTGCAAATGCCAAGGCAGGTGAGGGTTTTGAAAACTTTAAGGTGAATCTACTAAGCACACTCGGTCTTGATTTCACAACCACTGAAGAGGAATACTCAGCATCGGATCCGGCTAAGTTGACTGAAAAGTTATATACGCAGGCATTAAGTCACTACGAAACGAAAAACAAGGCCGCAGCGCTTAAGTCCCTTCCTGTAATACAGGATATATTCAGGACACGAGGTGCGACCATCCAGAATATTTCTGTTCCATTCAGCGATGGAACAAGACAAATCGAAGTTGCGGCACCATTGAAGAAATGTGTAGAAACCAATAATGCCGAGTTGATCCGCTCTATGGAGAAAATGATCACATTGGCCATTATCGACATGCAATGGAAAGAACATCTCCGCGACATGGATGATTTGAAGCAAAGTGTTCAAAACGCGGTGTATGAACAAAAGGATCCTTTGTTAATATATAAGTTTGAAGGATTTGAAGCGTTTAAACGTTTCATTGCCAGGGTAAATGAAGAGACTATTTCTTTCCTGATGAAGGCGGAGATACCAACACAAGAACCTGAGCGTTTACAAGAGGCACGCACGCAAAAGCGTCAGCGCTTCAACGAGCAGAAAGATGAATCACGTTCTTTACTTCAGGGTGGAGGAAGTGCACCGGCTGCGCCTCAAAACGAGGTTGAACAGAAGATAATGCCTGTCAAATCTGAAAAGATGGCGGGCAGAAACGACAAAGTCACTGTTCAATATCCCGATGGACGTGTGCTGAAAGACGTGAAGTACAAAAAAGTGGAAGAGGACATAAAAAGTGGTCGTTGTATCGTGATCGAGCAATAATGAAAGTTCGAAACTATTTTTTAAGACTGAAACAGCTCTTCAGCCAGACTTCATGGTCTGGATTGGCCTGTTTGATTCTTTTAGCTTCTTATTCGTGCGCGGCTCAGAAAAATAGTTCAAAGCCTTACTATCATGAAGATTTGTATTCACTGCGTCCGAAATTTCAGGATGTTGTTGACACCGCTACGAGTGGAACGCCTGTGCACAAAAAGAGCGAAGTAATACCCATCTATAATGTGAATAAAAAAGTCGATGGCGTGCTGGACAGCATCAATCATTTTAATGCCACGCGAAAATTCATAGACGGGTATACTATTCAAATATATTCCGGTCAGAACCGCGATGATGCTATGAATACGAAAAAGAAAATGACCACTGATGCTCCCGATCTTTCGTCGGACATGGAATACAATCAACCCAAGTTCAGGGTGAAGGTTGGGGGTTATTTCTCGCGGCTTGAAGCACAGAAAGATTTGCTCCGTCTGAAACGGCTCTTTCCTAACGCGATCCTGGTTCCCGAAAAAATCATCGTTCGCTGATGTCATTGTTAACCTCCATTCAGGAACAATCAAAGGCTGGTGCGGCAGAAGTAATAAAATGGCGCAGGCACCTGCATGCCAATCCTGAACTTTCTTATCAAGAGTTCAACACAGCAAAATTCGTTTCTAACACACTTCGCAACCTTGGGCTTAATCCTACAGATGGAGTAGCTGGCACTGGAATTCTCGTACTAATTGAAGGAAAGAACTCCGCCAAAAAAACCATAGCACTTCGGGCGGACATGGACGCTCTTCCGATCATTGAAGCCAATGCCGTTGAGTATAAGTCGAAGAATCCAGGTGTAATGCACGCTTGTGGACATGATGTTCATACATCGTCTCTTATGGGCACTGCCAGAATATTGCACAGTCTCAGGGATCAATTTGAAGGGACAGTGAAACTTATCTTTCAACCAGGTGAAGAGAAAAATCCTGGTGGTGCTTCCTTGATGATTAAAGAAGGGGCTTTGGAGAATCCACGCCCTGCTTCGATTATCGGACAACACGTAATGCCCTTATTACCGGTAGGAACTATTGGTTTTCGTGAAGGGATGTACATGGCAAGCTCCGACGAGATCTACCTTAGGATAATTGGAAAAGGGGGACATGCTTCCACTCCCGAACTAACAATTGATCCAATACTTATCGCTTCTCATATTATTATTGCTCTTCAGCAAGTGATAAGCCGGAACGCAAGTCCAAAGCAACCTACTGTGCTTTCATTTGGAAAAATTTCCGGTGAAGGCGCCACTAATATTATTCCAAACGAAGTAAAGATTGCCGGCACCTTTCGGGCGCTTAATGAAGCATGGCGTAAAGACGCTTTGGTAAGAATTCAGAAGATGGCAGAGAGCGTTGCCGAGGGGATGGGTGGTCGCTGTGAAGTAACTATCTCTCATGGTTATCCTTATCTGGAAAACAATCCGACACTCACGCAAAGCCTTCGTCAGGCAGCGGAGGAATATGTCGGAAAAGAGAATGTTGTTGATATTGATTTGACGCTTGGGTCCGAAGATTTCGCATACTATTCACACGTAATTCCGGCATCTTTTTATAGGCTGGGAACCCGCAATGAGGCGAAAGGAATAACATCCTATGTGCATACACCTACATTTGATATCGATGAAGACGCTCTTGCTATCGGCCCAGGTCTGATGGCCTGGATGGCCCTACGCGAACTAGGAAACAAATAACGACCTGTCGGCGATAGCTGTCTTCTTCAACTGCATTCATAAGTTCCTACCAAAGGAAATCATTGATTTACCATCATCCAACGCCAACACGTACGCACGTTAATTCTCTGTTAACACCTTTCTTCTTCCCCCTGGCTTTCTATCTTTACCATGGAAGATGAACAACGAGCAACCCATCGCTGAACCAATTGCTACCCACCCTACCCGTTGGAAAACCATTCTCCGCAATACGGCCTACATTATTGTAGCGCTGCTTATTTTTCTTTTCGCGCTGGAATTGATGCTTTCTTCCCTTCAATACCTGGGAAAAACTGCTGCTGAAACCATTATTCTCGCAACCTCCAATCCTTTTGCAGCACTGTTCATTGGATTGCTCATCACTGCGATTATTCAAAGTAGTACTGCTACTACCTCCATGACTGTTGCGTTAGTTGCTTCGGGCTCCCTCACGCTGGAAAGTGCCGTCCCTATTATTATGGGGGCTAATGTTGGAACTACCATTACCAGCACGATTGTATCGCTGGGCTTCCTTCCGAAAAAAAAAGAGTTTCGTAGGGCGGTTTCAGCAGGCACCTATCATGACTTCTTTAACATTCTTACAGTCTTTATCTTATTTCCGCTGGAGTATTATTTTCAGTTCCTTTCACACTTGTCGCAAAGTATAGCCAATGACTTTTTCAAGCAGCCGATTGGACCGGTGGAAGGAAACTTTTCTTTGGTTGGAGGTGTCTTTGGATCAATTACCGATTGGCTTGTTCATTCCATTGGCAATGGTTTCGTACTTATTGTCATTTCATTGGTATTGCTCTTCGGATCAATTCTCTTCTTCCGCAAAGTGCTCACGAATCTGTTGGGCTTTGGATCACCAGAAAAATTCCAGCGATTTTTCTTTCATAGTCCTTTAAAATCATTTGCGTGGGGAGTTGGAACTACAGCCGCTATCCGTTCAAGCTCGGTGACAACTTCGCTGGTGGTGCCGCTTGTTGCAAAAAAGGTCATTACCCTTAGAAAAGCGGTGCCTTTCATTCTTGGCGCAAATATCGGCACTACGATTAGCGCTTTTCTTGCCGCCATGGTAAATTCAAATACAGCCATAAGCATCGCAATCGCACATTTCCTTTTCAACTTTATTGGAGTCTTGATCTTCTTTCCCATACCTGCATTAAGAGAAATTCCAATCAAGCTTGCCACTGGTCTTGGTCGCATTACGTTAAAATATCGCCTGGCTGGGTTTTTATACCTATTGCTGATGTTTTTCTTTATTCCGTTCTCCCTTATTTACTTCAATCGCAATGCAGTGAGTGTCACCGAACTCACCTATCAGCGAACGGAAAATAATAAGACATCTTACTTTACGGTAATCACGAAAACATTTGAAAATCAGGCCATGAGCAACCTGATTGTTTATCCAGGTGTAAACAACACGGAACCTTCGCAGATTTATTCCGTGTATCGTAGAAATAACCTATTGATTATCAACAATGAACTCTTTGAATTAAATAAACCAGGTTTCTGTCGCGATGGCGAAGATCGCGAGGGAAAATTTGAAATGTGTATCAGGGAAATCCTGCCGCAGCTTACGTTAAACTCCGAACTATCGGCTGATTCAGTTTTTCTATTTGAAAAAATTTATGATAATCAGATTAATAGTTCGACATGGTGTTACATCAGTTCCGCCTCCAATCTTTTGGTAAAAAAGGAAAAACGTGATACGCTTGGAAATGTGTTCGTCCGGGAGGAACTTTTCAAAGTTGTGAAAAAGTAGAAAAGCTCAGGAATTCCACCGATAACAGCCCATTCCCTTCAGTTAGGCATGTATTCGCTCTGCTACACGCAGGAGGAAATGCACTCAAGAACTCCAAAATCCCTTATCTTTATCCCAACAGCTTTATGGAGAAAATATCTGGGACAATACTGAAGTTTCTTAAGTTGGACAGCCTTGTTCAAAACCTTACTGGTTTTGTGGAGACGCGGATTGAATTAATGAAGATTGAAATCCGTGAGGATGTTGCAAAAGCAATTGCCCGTGGACTGATGATAACCGTATTCTTCTTTCTTGGATTTCTCTTTCTTATCTTCTTCAATGTCGGACTGGCCCATCTCCTTAATACCATGTTTGATCACAAGTACATTGGATATTGGTTGGTAGCCGGATTTTATGGCACTATCTTTTTGATATTACTGATATTCAGAAAGGGCATATTTGAGTATTTTCAAAGGCAGATGACTGAGATGATGAAACGTAAAGAAAAGTAAGCCATGGAATTGTTGGAAAGCCAGGACCCCCAAAAGAAAAAACTCATTGAAACTTCTGAGCGGCATAAACGCGCACTTGAAAAAGAAGTGAGTTCAATAACGGAGAAAACCGACAAGATGGTTACGAACGCACTAATCATCGGTGGTTCGCTCGCGGCAACATATTTCTTGGTTAGCCTTCTCTCAGGAGGTACGAAAAAGAAGAAAAGAAGAAAGAAAGTCGTAAAGGTTGTAAAAGCATCGGGAGAAGAATCTGAGTCCGTCGACGAATTGGATGAAGAGGATCATAGTGGCCCTTCAATAATTAGCGCTATTGGAAATCGTTTACTTAGTCAGGCCTCAGTGATGTTATTGGAAATCGCCAAGGAAAAACTTTTTGAATATCTTGAATCAAGAAAAAAAGAGAATGAAAATTCTTGAGATATTAGACCAGCGTCATAAGGTTGGGAAAAAATCTATTGCGGTATTGGTTGATCCCGATAAGGCAGATGATCCTTCCAAGCTGAAGCACCTTATTCACCTTGCAAGTGAAAATTGCGTGGACTTCTTTTTTGTTGGTGGAAGCCTTATTACCACACCCTACCAATCTGAAGTCATTCAAAGTATAAAGGAAGATGTGAATATTCCAGTCATTCTTTTTCCAGGAAGTTCATTGCAGATCGACCCCTCTGCTGATGCAATTTTATTTTTATCGTTGATTTCCGGCCGCAATCCTGATTTGCTAATTGGACAGCACGTGCAGGCGGCACCGATTCTAAAAAACAACCGGATGGAGGTTTTACCTACTGGTTATATGCTGATCAGTTCAGGTAGAACTACATCCGTTGCCTACATCAGCAATACGACTCCAATTCCGGAAGACAAATATTCCCTTGCAGCGTGTACCGCGATGGCGGGTGAAATGCTTGGCCTTCGTCTCATCTATCTGGACGCTGGCAGTGGCGCCGAACGCGAGATCAGTCCACGGATGATCTCGGCTGTTCGCAAATCCATTGAAGTTCCCATGATCGTTGGTGGTGGAATCACTACGTCTCAAAAAGCAATTGCTGCGCTTGAAGCTGGCGCCGACATGATTGTTATCGGTAATGCCCTTGAAAAAAGTCCGGATCTGTTGAGTGAGATCAGTGATAAGGTGTATGACTGGAATCAGAGCGTTGAAGCGGGGAAGTAATCAATTTGAAAATTGCCCATTTTTAAAATTGAAAATGATAGTGGCAGTCTTGTCTCATTTTTCAAACATTGATTCTTAGCCCACTCGAATCCGAAGGAAAACTTAGAATTACAGGAGTAAGCCAAATTAATTAATGGCCACTTGAGCCTCAGCATTTCAAATTTTCTGCACCGCCATTCAAAATCAATTTCTCGATCGTCGCCTTTTCCATTTTTGCCCGACGCTTTCAGCCTCTAAGACTGACGTTTCCGCACCCGCACGGGTTCACTTCACCACCGTATGTTTGCATAGCCAAGCTAATAATCGAAACATAACCACACAGAACTATGAGAAAATTAAAACTACAAGTGCAAATGAGCATCGACACCTTTGTTGCCGGCCCCAATGGAGAGATGGATTGGATGGTGTGGAACTGGGACCAAAGGCTAAAAGATTTTGTGCTTACCATTACCAACCCCATCGACACGATTCTTCTCGGCCGCAACATGGTGCCAGGATTTATAGATCATTGGGCAAAAGCCGCCGCGGATTCTAAAAATCCGGACAACGAATTTGCATACCTGATGGATGGTGCAAAAAAAGTAGTATTCACCAAATCATTGGCAAAAAGTGAATGGCCTAGGACCACACTTGCCAAAGGAGATATTGTTGAGGAAGTGAACAACCTGAAAAAACAGTCAGGAAAAGATTTAATTGTATACGGCGGAGCTAAAATTGTATCAAGTCTTATTACGAATAACCTAATAGATGAATACTATCTTTTCATCAAACCTACCGCAATCGGAAATGGTATGCCGATTTTCTCCGGAAAACATAATCTGAAATTGCAAACTTCCACAGCATTCGATTGCGGAATAGTGGTACTGCATTACAAACCATGAAAAGCAGATAGGAGACTGGTTTTCTACTGATTCAGAAAATAGATTTACACGAGAGGGTCAATTCATTTTCAGACACGTCCGGTTTTCAGGTCAATCTTTCTTAATTTTGAATTCTTAAAAAAATCAAAATCATGCCTGCAAAAAAACTTAGCCTTTATGCTGCCACATTTTTCATTGCAACTTTATTTTTCAGTTGCACGGATGGGAAAAAAACGACATCAACTTCAGATACAGGATTAACCGTCCCGGAAGGATTCTCTGCGAAAATAATGGCAGATGGTCTTGGGAAGGCTCGCCATATTACTGTCACTCCAAAAGGAGACATGTATGTCCGCCTTGCGGAAGCAAAAGACGGCAAGGGAACTCTTTTCCTATCGGAGTCTAATGGCAGCTTTAGTGTGAAAGCAGGATTTGGAGATTATGGCGGAACGGGGATTTCCATTAAAGATGGCTACCTCTACTCTTCTTCCAATCAGGAAGTGTTTCGCTACAAACTGGATGCGAATTTTCAGGTTGTCGATGCGGCGAATCCTGAAAAGATCGTCACAGGGCTTATCGATCGCGCTCAACATGAAACAAAATCATTGGTGCTGGACAACCAGGGAAATATTTACGTCAACATTGGAGCTTTCTCTAATTCTTGTCAGGAACAGGACAGACAAAAAGGCTCGCTTGGAATGCAGCCCTGTCCAATCCTTGATTCAGCAGGCGGGATCTGGATGTTCAAGGCAGCACAACTCAACCAGAGCTACAAAGAAGGTGTGCGATACGCAACTGGTTTGCGAAACGTAGTTGGTCTTGACTGGAATCAGGAATTGAATCAACTGTTCGTTATGCAGCATGGACGCGATCAGTTGCATGATATTTTCCCTGATATGTACACTATTCAGCAATCCGCTGAGCTGCCCGCTGAATGTATGTTTGCAATAAAGCAGGGAGATCACGCCGGTTGGCCATACACCTACTATGATCCTCAGCAAAAGAAAAAAATAATCGCACCAGAATACGGCGGCGATGGTAAGAAAGAAGCTGGTAATGAATACATTGATCCGGCTGTTGCATTCCCGGCACACATGGCCCCCAATGCATTATTGTTTTACACCGGTGATCAATTCCCGGCAAAATATAAGAATGGCGCATTTATAGCTTTCCACGGATCATGGAACCGCGCTCCAGAACCACAGAAAGGATATTTTGTTGCCTTTCAGCCGTTCGTTGACGGCAAACCATCAGGAGATTGGGAAGTTTTTGCAGATGCATTTTCAGGATCCGCTGAGAATACAGCATCCGGTCGCGCCGATCATCGCCCATGCGGACTTGCGCAAGGGCCGGATGGTTCATTGTATGTAAGTGATGATGTAAAGGGTGCCATCTACAAGATTGAATACAAGAAGTAATATGAGAAAGCTCTTTCAGCTTTCATTACTGCTTGTGGTTATAGCTGCTGCCTGTACGAAGAAAGAATCGTCTTCTTCTGAAAGTAAATCTATTGATCCGGCAATAGCTGAATCAGTAGCACGCGGTCAGCTTGTTTATACACAATATTGCATTGCCTGTCATATGAAAGATGGCTTAGGCGCACCGCCAATGAATCCACCTTTGGCAGGAACATCCTTTATGAAAGGGGATAAAGATATAGTAATCAATGTGGTGCTCAAGGGCATGAGCGGTGAGGCAGTTGACGGCCAGAAATATCATAACGTAATGCCTCCTCTCGATTTTCTTACTAACGAACAGGTTGCCGATGTACTGACGTATGTGAGAAACAGTTTTGGGAACAACGAGAGTCTCATCTCATCGGAGGAAGTTGGCGCTGCCAGAAATAAAAAATAATTATTCCATCTGTGAAGAAACCCGTTCAACTTCTTTCAGTAATGCGTTTAACTTATCTGTCTGCTTCTTGATAATTCTCGGTCTGAAGTAAAACCAGTTTAGGCCTAACCATGCGCCTACGACTGAATATGCAACCACCCCAACTATCAGACTCCGCATAGCAAACTCAGCCATATACAAGCCAATTCCCGTCGACAACAGTATGAAGTAAATGGAAATCCCTTTGCTGTGTATAAAAATTTGATATCGCTGCTGTTTCTGCAAAAGCGTGAGGTATGTTTTATTGTCACTCAGTAAGTCAACGGATTTCGTCAAAAAAGTCAACGCGTGGCTTTGTGAAATAATAGCCAACGCAATAGCAAGCAAGGTTAACCCTATTCCCCAATAGGTAGAACTATATTTAGCATCGTAGTTAACAATGACTAATACTATTATCACAAAAGTTACAGCTAGTGTCGAAATCAATGATACTGCACTGATAATTTGCTTTTTTCTGTAACCATTTGCTTTTACGGCCACCTCAATTGGCGTTGTGGAAGGCTTTGCGCCACCTTCCTTCCACGTGTTCTTGAGTCGTTCAAATTCATTCATGATGTTTCATTTTTAATATCAGCTTTTCTTTTATCCGGTGAATTTTCACTCTTACATTACTTTCTGAAATACCAACGATAGTTGCGATTTCTGACTGGGGAACATCTTCGAGTTCAAGAGAAATAATAATCCGTTCTACTTCCGCGAGTTCTGAGATATTTTTATAAAGCGCCGTTATTCGTTCCTCTTTTTCCGGTTCATGATCATCAACAATCTGTGTTGGAAAATCAGAGCGGGTAAACCTCTGCTCTTTCTCAATGCTGCGAAGGCATTTGTTAGAGGCTATTCTGAATATCCACGTTCCAATGGCAGCTTCATTTCGAAACGAGTTGAGATTTTGCCACACAGAAATAAAAGTTTCCTGCGTAAGATCTTTCGCTATGTCAGCATCATTCACATAAGCCATACACAACCGGAATATTCCAGGCGAGAACCGACTATGTATTTCCTGAAAGTCCATTCTCTAATTAAGGAAATTACTTACTTCGTTCATAAACCAATCGGCATCATCGTACATGATGAAATGCAATCCTTTGGAGGCATAGTGTATTTTCTTGTACCGGTCCTCTAAAAGCTTGAATTGGCCTTCAATAACACTTGCGTTTGCTTTAAAAAGTGGTTCAAGTAGGATCAAGCTTGGACATTTTATTGAAGATAGCTTTTCGCGCACATCAAGATTCAGGAATTGACAATAAATCTGAGCCAATGTATTCCGATCACTCTTCACTGACCAGCTAACTGCTTTTTCCCTATTTACCGTGTCCGCCATCAACGATCTGATTGAATTTTGCTGCATTGCATAAAACTGCTTTTGGTCAAGCGATGTAAACTGCATCACCATTGCGCTGCATTCCGGTTTTTCATCTGCCTTGAAAGAGGGATTGTATACTGCGGACAACGACGGCACAGCATCTACGACAATGATTTTGGAAATGAGCGATGGGAATCTCGCCGCAAGATCCATGGCAATTACACCACCCAAACTATGTCCGATAACCACAGGCTGTTTTAACTGATGCGAGGTAATATAGTTTGCAACATCATCAATCCATGTTTGTAATGATGGGTTCGTTTGAGGTACTTCCCCTGCAAATCCCGCAAAGGTGAGTGTATGAAATTTGTAGTTGCCGGAAAGCTTTGCGGTCAGGCCCTCCCAAACATCACCTGAGCACGTGTAACCAGGTATGAGTATTACATTTCTTGTTCCCGTTCCTGAAACACGCACCGTGAAAGATGGAGCAGCCTGACTCAGTAGCGAACCCGCCGCCAGCATTAAGATCGATAATAAACTGATTTTGATTTTCATTTTGACTTTTTTCTCCATTAGATACGGAGCTTGTCAAAATGTTACACCGATAAATGACGGTTATCTCAGAAGCTCACGTGAGATAACCATCTTTTGTATCTCCGTCGTCCCCTCATAAATCTGCGTGATTTTCGCATCACGCATTAAACGTTCAACGTGATATTCCTTCACATAGCCATAGCCGCCATGGATCTGAACAGCTTCTGTTGTAACTTCCTGTGCTATCTGAGACGCAAAAAGTTTAGCCTGTGCGGCAGCTTTTACAAAGTCTTTTTTCTGATCCTTTAAAAATGCCGCCTTCCAGATCATTAACCTTGCTGCATCAATTTTGGTTGCCATCTCGGCAAGTTTGAATTGTATGGCCTGATGTTCAGCGAGGTGTTTGCCAAATGCCTTGCGTTCTTTCGCATATTTCAACGCAAGTTCAAAGGCTCCTGACGCAATTCCCAGTGCCTGTGACGCAATACCTATCCTTCCTCCATTTAACGTACCCATCGCAAACGTGAATCCGAATCCCTCTTCGCCAATTCTATTGGCCTTGGGCACCTTAACGTCCGTAAACATTAATGAGTGAGTATCGCTTCCTCGAATACCCATCTTGTCTTCTTTTTTACCCACAACAAATCCAGGCATACCCCGCTCAACGATGAGGCAATTAATTCCTTTGTGTTTTTTAGTTGCGTCGGTCTGTGCCATCACAAGATAAACACTCGCACTGCTTCCGTTCGTGATCCAGTTCTTGGTACCATTCAGTAAATAGTGATCTCCTTTATCCTCCGCCGTAGTTCTTTGACTAGTGGCGTCGGATCCCGCTTCGGGCTCAGACAAACAAAAAGCGCCGAGTACTTCACCCGCCGCAAGGCGTTTCAAATATTTCTGCTTTTGTTCTTCTGAGCCGTTCTTTTCGAGTCCCCAGCACACCAATGAATTATTCACTGATATCATGACGGCTGCGGAGGCGTCAACTTTGGAAATCTCCTCCATTGCCAACACATACGATAACGTGTCCATCCCTCCGCCATTGTATTTGGGATCGGTCATCATACCCATGAATCCCAGTTCTCCCATACGGCGCTGCAACTCTTCAGGAAATTTGGCGTGAGTGTCGCGTTCGATAACTCCAGGAAGTAATTCGCTTTGTGCAAAGTCACGGGCTGCCTGCTGAACGGCCAGGTGCTCTTCGGTTAGTTGAAAATTCATAGGATGCTAATTAACAAAGATTCGATGAAAATGATTGTTGTCGACTGACAGAACTTAAGATTTCATATCGATAGGGTAAAAAAAACCCCGGCAAGCCGGGGTTTTTCATATCGTTATTAACAAACGTTAGTCATCATTTCTTCCAATGCCGAGGTACATCATAACATAGTAGGCTAACGTGGTGATCGCACCAATTGCAGCAACAACATATGTCATCGCAGCCCACTTCAGAGCATCCTGCGCCATATCATACTCTCCAGGAGTGACGATGTTACGTGATTTTACCCATGCCAATGCACGATTACTTGCATCAAACTCAACGGGCAATGTTACAAGCGCAAACAATGCGAACACTCCGTAACATACAATCATTACCAGCAACGCCGTCTTTAGTGGCAGAATGCCGCCAGCAAAGATCCCTCCAAAAATCAAGAGCATCATCATGCCATTCAGTACAGTAGCACTGATGCTCTGAATCGGTACCATCGCAGAACGAAGTTGCAACATGCTGTAGGCATTTGCGTGCTGAACAGCGTGACCGCATTCATGTGAGGCAACGGCTGCAGCGGCAGCGTTGCGACCGAAAAAAACCTCCTTGCTAAGGTTAACAGTTTTTGTAGCAGGGTTGTAATGATCAGACAATTGCCCTTCAACGCTGATCACTTGCACATCGTGTATGCCGCTATCTGCGAGCATCAGTCTGGCAATCTCAGCACCCGTTAGATCCTTCGTTAAATGCACCTGCGAATACTCTTTAAATTTATTCTTCAGGCGTGAGCTTACAAGCCAGCCAATAAGCATGAAAAACCCACCAATGATTAAAGCACCCATTCCCATAGTTGTAATTGTTATGTTTTTTTAATTTTCTCCACTATCCGGCTGGTGGAATAGCCCGGCACAAAATCGATCGTTTTCACCACTCCTCCGTTTCTTTTCACAACATCTGCGCCAACGATATTTTCTGCCAAATAGTCACTTCCTTTCACCAGAATATCGGGCACTAGTGCCGAAATCAGGTCAAATGGAGTGTCCTCATTAAAAAAAACCACGAGGTCGATAAACTGCAAAGATGCCAGAATGTGCGCTCTTGAATTCTGATCCTGTATAGGTCGAAAGGGTCCTTTAAATCTGCTCACAGAGTCATCAGTGTTTAGCCCCAAAACCAGCTTGTCGCCAAGGCCACGGGCTTTCTCGAGATAGTCTACATGGCCAAGATGAAGGATATCAAAACATCCATTGGTAAATACAACCTTCTTACCCTGTTCCTTCCAGATGAGGACGGTCTTCTTCGCGGTGTCACGGTCTATTATTTTGTCGGCTGCTTTTTCCATTTAATGATCCAATAGCTAATGATCAAAGATACGACGCCGCCTACAATCATGGTGAGTGTCTGCCATGCATGGAAAATGAAAACGAAGGCAACGGCATCGTCATTGGGAAGGTTGTATAATGCGTTTAGACCCATCGGCACAATCACATGATACGAGCCCGTACCACCAGGCAGCGGTACGGCCATAGCGATTGCGCCCAACGCAAATACCGTGAGGACAGCACTGAATCCAAGGAAACTTGTCGTGTCAAATGCTTTGATAACGCAGTAGCTCATGAGAAAATATAAAAACCAGATTGCCAGTGAATAAAAAATGAACAGCCATTTATTTTTCAGTTTGAAGATTGACAACAGTCCTTCTTTAAACCCTGACAAGACCTTTAGCAGTCTTTCGTTTTTGCGAAAACTCCAGGCAACGACTACCAAAATGATCAATACCACTACGGCAAGAATAGCCCAAAGGGGAATATAAAAACCTGTTTTGCCCGATCCGGTTTTGTTCAATAGTTCTGATAAAAATGATACCAGTCTTTCCCATTCCGCGAGAAAAGCGATAACAATTACAATCAGCAGGCATAACACGTCAATAATTCTTTCCACCACTACTGTACCAAAAGAAATTTCAACCGGAGTCTTCTCCAGTTGATACAAATTATAACAGCGGGACACCTCACCTCCTCTTGGCACCGCCAGGTTCACCAGGTAACCGATCATAACGGACAGAAAGCTACTGCCAAGTTTGATGTTATTTCCAGAAGGAACCAACAGCATTTTCCACCGTACGGCCCTGGTCACGTGACTGATCATTGCCACTATTACCATCAGAAACAGCCATATCTTATCTGAATTTTCCCATACCTGCCATATGAAATCCATTTTATTTCCCCCCTTAAGACCGCTGAGGGAAAACCATAACAATCCTCCGGTGAGAAGAATCATTACCAGGTATTGTAAAATATTCTTTAGCGCTTTCGGCAAGTGATTTTCGATTAAGGTTGAAGATAAGAAGTATTGCTTTTAATTTTCGGCAAGAAAAATATTATCAATTAGTCTGACGTCACCCACGTACGCAGCCATGAGCAAAATTGCGTTCGCTGGGTTCTTAACGCTTTCGAGCAACGTAAGATCTTCGCGATCAGCCAATGCCAGATACTC
>JBBRON010000024.1:0-74562 GCA_038229375.1 Cytophagales bacterium
AGGGCTTGACCATTCCAGTCGGTTGAACCTATCCCTGGCAGGTTGCTCCTCAGCAGAGCCTGATTCCGTTTTAGCTCAACAACACAAAATTCAATTCAGTATTCTATATTTACAACCTGTCAAAATTCTCAGCCATTTACCATCAAATAGCATAAAACCCCGGAAAGCGTGTAGGCACTTCAGGGTTTTTGCGATGGGGTTTCGTCTATTTGATTAAATGTTGGGCTGTTATTTCTCCCACTCCTTATTGGTAACGATTCGGCAGATGTATCCCTTCTCCTTTACAACATCAGGGTGTAAGTCCATCAGAAAATTGCCTTTTATCTCCCACAATATGTTAGTCCCATCCTTCAAAAATATCCATCTTGAAAAACTATGTTCCTTGTCTCGATCTTCAGTCAATTCATAAAATATTGCATGCCTAAATTTACCTCTAAACAAGTTCCTTTTCATTCCATTGTCTTTTAAGTCGTTTTTGAAATTTCTTTTAGCCTCTCCGCTCAGTGATTTTCTATTTACAAAATGAATCTCTCCAAATGCACTAGAATTTTTAGTCGTATATTGATAAACTAGATTGCTAGATAGTTGGCTTATCATTCTTATCTGCTTTTTAATAATAGGTTTTACTGGGTGAAGTTTTATCCTTCTCCCGTAGACCACACTAAAGGAAATGTTTTCAGGCAGTTCTGTACTTTTCAATACCAATTCTAAACATGGAGCTGACATAAACCTTCCCCATTCTATTGAACCCATGTCGGCCAGTCTAGCGCCTTCAACTAAGTAATGATGTTCAAGAGTGGAGAATTGTCTAGGGTATTTAATTTTCGCTATAACGTAGTCACGATACGCTCGTATAAGAGAATTGTAAATTCTGTCAACTAGGTAGTGGTCGAATCGATCGCCACCTAAACGTGATCTATTACTCTTTATATTCTCAGGAAGAATCTGAGCAATAGAAGTTGAAATTCTTGAATTATAAATTGTCTTGCCTTTCACACTCCAAGGCATCATGAATGAATATTGTCCAAACGACTGCACGAACAAAGTGTCTTTATTCTTGATTATTGAGACTGATGTAAAAGGATAGTCATCCGTCCAATGTGATCCTTGAATACTCCAAACATATTTTTTTACTTTATTGTAGTCCTTGATTATATTAATTGCAAACGCATCAACTTCAGGCGGTTCGTTCTTATCACCTAAGTAAGTAAACCAAAGTTTTTCTGCGTTATCAATTAACCAAGTTGAGTCTTTTCCGAATACCTTTAATGGATCTTTTGCAATCCCCCTCTCGTTTGTGAGTGATTCAAAAAAATCATTTAAGACCCTCGGATCAATTTTTCTGATAACTGAATCTCTCCTATCCGTCAAATACAATTCTTCACCTACCTTCTTTATTTCCAAGTCATTATTGAAATGACTCCAGCCACTATAAGAGTCCAAGATAATAATTTTGTCCCAGGAGCTTTTTAAAGAATCATAATTTTGCGAGTACAACGATAAAGTCCCGAGCAAAAGTAATATGGTAACTAAAACGTTTTTCATAATTGTGCCCAACCTTTGGCTATGAAACGTATACGTATAAATACCCGCATCTTTGTCCCGCGTTGCAAATGAAATTTACTAGCACATACTCTGAGAACTACAGCACAGCATATGTTTTATAACCTTTATCGGGCGTTCGTACTTTCAACCCGCTTCTTCATAGTCGATCGTACTTTCAGTTTTGCACGCTTCTCCTTCTGTTGTCTCATTACCTCTCTGAATTTTTTTAATTCCTCACTTGTCCAAGGTTCAGATTTAATTATAAAGTCAACATTCTTTGGTTCTCTGATTAGTCCCATAATTTTATGATTTAAAATATCTTGAAATTAGTCTATCTGCTGCGATTGGGTCAACGAACATTCTCTGTCGAATCAAATGAGTCGCTCCCAATGTCTGTATATAATGCGCGATCAAAACAGTCTTGCTGTCAAAAGCCACATAACCTTCGTAACCCTTCTCTCTGGAAACTTTGCAAGCGTAGGCAACTAAATTTCCTGGCACTCCCAAGTAAAGTTTATCTTTTCCTTTGTTGAACTTTGCACTCTCAATCAGGTGCATGAAAACGTGATCTTCTTTATCCTCGACGCTTAGAAGTCCTTGAATAATTGTCGGGTTGTTTACAGTCGTTAATCTGTAAACCTCATAGTTCGGAGCCTTGAATTCTGATTTCCAATCGAACAACCAGTCCGACTTTTTAATGACTTTTAAGTCCAACTTGTTAAGTCTCGCTATTTCGGTGTCGAAAACCTCCCCAGAGCGAGTGTTCTCAATTGAATTCGTCAACTTATCAATCTCTATATCAAGTTGCCTTAATGATCGTTTCTTCACACCACAATTTACTCATTTTTTCTCTTCAATCGTAGGTCGAAACTGTCAGAAAAGTATGACACCCAACGTGAGTGCATATAGCGTTTGGCTGATTTTGAAAACTAATCTGTCCCACGTGAGTGAACGAAATTATGAAACTAAAACCATAGTGAAACAATGAACCAGGCAAATGGAATTTGCACAGTTCATTGTTGTGGGCTGTTTTGGTTTCTACACTTTTAAATCTGTTGGAGGTCCAAATCGACCTCAAATGCTCCCACCTAACTTTATTAAGTCAAAGATTTGTCTAACAGTCCAAATCAATTTATCCTGATTGCACCAGTAATCGTCAATTGTCCCGTAAGTCTTAAAGTCAGAGACATTGAAGCCTTCCTCAATGTCATTATAATAAATGACTTTTCTTCCAATCAGTCCAACGGCCCAAAACCCATTCCCTTCTGGTCCATAAGTTTTTTCGTCCCACTTCTCAGGATATATTTTTACTAACTCCCAAAAATTCAATAAGTCTCCTGATAATTCATTTTCAGTCTCATGAATCAAGTCAAATATTTCTTCGAGTGAAATCGGTGTCCAAGTCATTTGTCAAGAGTGAATATTTTGTCCAACCAAAATTGCCCACAACTACTGGCTACATTCAATACTACCTATACATTCAATATGGCGGTGCTCATACATCGCCAACCCGGTACTCTTTGTGCACCCTCACAAATCGAGATTGTCGGGCGGCCTCCTGATCTTGTCAAATCCCTTTTTCGTAAGAGGAGTATAAATTTTCGTTGTCTTACTGTTTTACTCGAATTGTGGCCAAGCAATGCCTGAATATAGTGCAAATCAGTTCCTTGTTCAAGCAAATGGGTGGCCAAACTATGCCGCAATATGCAAGTTGCAAGTTGCTCTGTATTATCATTTTATTCACAGCGTCCAGCTGCCCGGTTCATCAAAAGCCAATGCCAAAAATTTACGTTCTCCCCTAACAGTGGGACCGAGGTTTCGGTCAACATCAAATAGAACAAAACCAAGGAAAGCGTTTAGATGCTTCCGGGGTTTTTGCGATGGGGTTTCGTCTATTTCACTAAATGTTGTAGCGCGTACCCTTCACTCAATTGTCAACGATATCTTTCTCCCAAGTCCCAGTTCAAGTAGCTTAAACAAAGTCGATAATTGAATGTCGCTATGTCCGTTCTCAATTCTTGAAATAAAACTCTTCTTTGTCCCAGTTTTATCTGCAAGCTCATCTTGCGTCATGTTAGCAAGTCGTCTCTCCTCCTTGATTATTTCTCCAATGGCGAAAGACTTGGCTTTGATTTCAAAGTCAGTCCGTTTTTTTGTTCCAATTTTTCCGTGTCGGCTTTCAATTAGTTTATCAAAAGTCGTTACTCTCTTCTTTCCTTTATTTTTTGTTTCCATGTCTCTTTGATTTACCTTTTTCGATAAAATATTCGGTCCTAATTTTTAATGCTTTCTCAATCTCTCCAGTTGGTGTCTTTTGTGACTTCTTTTGAAATCCATTGAACAATACAACTAAATTACCTTCGTCAAAACATGAGAAAATTCGATAGATATTCCCTTGATATTCGATCCTTATCTCGTAAAGTCCATCCGTCCCTGTCATGTGTTGGAAAAACTTAATTGGGATTCTCTCCGCAACTGAGATTACAAACAAAACATGCTCAATTTTATCTTTAACCTTTTCTGTCTGGCCGTTATAGAAGTCAAGGAAATAGTTCTTATAAAATATAATTTGACGGATTTTCTCCATTTGACAAAGTTAACTTAACAGTTAACAAAGTCAAATCTTAATAAGTTCAAATTTGTCTGTCAGTTGGGTCGTTTTAGGGTATGAACTACAACGTTTCGCGTTCGTGATGGCCAGGGTTTTTGAAGCGCTTCACTATCCCACGTTGATGAACGAAATTAAGAAAACTAAACTTTAAATTTACACATCTCCCCAAGCTGGCCTTTACATTTTGTTGTGCGCTCGTGCATTCTTAATCATCTGATTTCAAACATCTTTATAAAATTGAATATTATCAGCATTGTCAGCATATAAATTAGTTGTCCAATGTACAATATTACAAGGCCCTTCAATGAACTTTTGAACCAGGTCTCCCCAAAAAATTGCTTATGCGATTTAATAACTAAGTATATAATGGTAGCGGCCACAAAGGCGACCAATATTAATATTACCTTACTTTCCCCAAGTAGACTTATGGCTGGAATAGTGATGGCTATAACAAATGTTACTTGCCCTAAAATGTATAAATACAGTATTGACAATTCTGTCATGTAAAACTTTCTCTTCCTATAAATAACATAGCTCAGAATTGTCAGAAATGGAATCATTCCCAAGAAAAATAGGTTTATGTGAAAGTAAATTAATTGACTCCAAATATCTACGAAGTCAGGGATGCTTTCTCCAGAAAATGGCTTGGTTGTGTTAAATAGTATTTCTCTAATCGACTGACCTTGGTACTCGGTGACAAACAATGATGTTAAGATAAAGTAAACTGCTGTCCAGAATATAAGATATTTCAGAGGACTGTAGAATTTGTTTGTTCGGCCATTGACATAGTCATATGAGACTTTACCTGGATTTACCCAAAGCTGTCGTAATGTGTAAAGTAGCCCATTGTTAATTTCAAATACATCATCAACAATCAAAGTCCAAACCCTTTTAATTGTCAATCTGCTCATTACTTTTTGACCACATTCGTTGCAATAGTTACCAACAAATTCATTACCACAATTTTTGCAGCTCATAGTCATTTAGTCCGTACTTTATTGTAAAATTTTTATGCATGGCGCACAATTAGCTGCTATATGTATTACTTATACATTTCATATAACTCTTTTTGCTCCATTGCATAGAGTCGGTACAATATTCTTGTTCGTCGCTGATCGTCGAAGACTAAAAACTATCTCATCATCTCGATCACCTTACCGCCCAGCGTCGTGTACTTCCCGATCGCGTCTGCTGTGAGGCAGGAATGAACCGGCAACACACCAAGTAGGTCCCCAACTTTAAGTTTCCGGATCTCTTCTATTGAAGCATGAATAACTCCGTGTTCCTGAGAAAGGGATTTAACATACATTGGCAACGCTGTAGTGTCCCATCCATTATCAGTAAGCTTGACAACATCTCCGAAGGTGGTTGCACCATCGTCCCTTTTCAAGAAATCTTTGGAGAAATGAACACCGCCGCCGTGAACAAATATTTCCTGGCGCTCTTCGTTGAAGGCAACTACCGGACAAGCCATGGCGATGGCAATCTGTTCCTTCGTACAAGAGCCAATCATTACCTGCATTATATCATAGAATACCATATTCCCTGGCCGCACTTCGTTTACGCCATTAAAATCGGGAGCCACCGCGCACGTAGGAGTATCTCCTATTGACAAAACGAGATTGGGAAATTGCCTTCGGTAGTGCTTGTCCAGTCCACTCATGAGGGACAGGGTGTCATTATAGACTTTCATGATCGCAGGAACGGAACGCACGGCGTAGCTCTGTCCTGAGTGACAAAGGAACCCATGAAATGTTAGCAATGGATTTGCAGAAATAGAGGTGAGAATCTCATCGATTCCACTATAGTTGGCAGGATCGAGTCCGGTGCGATGATATCCCGGATCAATTTCAATGAAACAACCGACAGGATGCTTCAGTCGCTTGCTTAATTCTTTTACAGCTTCCGCAGACACAAGACAAAGGTTCAGCTTAATCGAAGATGCTAATCTATTGATCTCCTCCGACTCCAAAACATTGAGCGGGAAGGCAACAGTGATGTCGTTCCAGCCATCCTCCGCAAAATAGGCCGCCATCTTCACAGACGATACAGTACACAAGGTTATACCTTCCTCACGGAACCATCTTCCCACTTCATGAGACTGATGTGTTTTAAAATGGGGACGGAATATCACATTCGACTTTACTGCTTTTTCAGCAATGCCGCGAATATTGGCTTTACAAATTGCTTCATTGAGCAATAAGGTAGGTCGTACAGGCTTGATCATTTCAGAATTCGTTACGGATGTTTGCCGCGATGTCTGACAGCTCTTCCGGTGTGAGCTTCAGTTTTGGATTAGAAAAATTCATATCGCTCATTCTGTTCATGGGCACCAGATGAATGTGTGCATGCGGCACTTCCATTCCCAGCACAGCCACCCCAACCCTCTTGCAATCTGTAGACTTCTTTATCGCCTTTGCAACATCAGCAGCAAAGAGATGAAGGCCCGAAAGGGTCTCGTCATCAAGGTCAAAAATGTAGTCGACTTCTTTTTTCGGGACCACCAGTGTATGGCCTTTCATGAGCGGCAGAATATCCAGAAAGGCAATGTACCGATCGTTTTCAGCAATGATATGTGCAGGTATTTCGCGCTGAATGATTCGTGTAAAGATGGAAGCCATCGTCAGATGCCAATATCTACAATCTCAAATTCCAATTCACCAGCAGGTGTTTTGATTTTTGCAAGATCTCCCTTCTTCTTTCCAAGCAATCCTTTTCCGATAGGCGACTGCGTGGAGATTTTTCCGGCTTTAAGATCAGCTTCTTCTTCCGAAACAAGCATGTAAGTAACAGACGATCCGTTCTTTTTGTTCTTAATCGTCACTTTCGAGAGGATGGATACGGTTGACGTGTCGAGTTTGCTTTCGTCAATAAGGCGTGCATTCGACATCAGTTCTCCAAGCTGAGCAATCTTAGCTTCAAGATGACCCTGTGCATCTTTTGCAGCATCGTATTCAGCATTCTCACTGAGATCACCCTTGTCGCGGGCTTCGGCTATCTGATGTGCTATGTCAGCACGACCTTTGGTTTTAAGCGTGTTGAGTTCCTTCATCAGCCTGTCCAACCCCTCTTTTGTATAATATGATATACTCTTTGCCATACGAAACTTGTTACTTGACTCCTTGTTAAAAACTCATCCTGAATTTACGAATAAGGATGAGGACAAAAAAGCAACAACGGCTTCGTTGCCGAAACCGTTGTTGCTTTACGAATTCAAAGGTAATTATAAGAACCTTACTGTGCAAAGTTGGGAGCGTAAAGCTCCGATATACGTCTTTTTTGCTTTCCGCATTCCGCTTTTAACGGTCCTAGGCATCAACAAGCTCAGGTGCCAATTGCTTTACCAAAACTTGCAAATCGTCATCGAACTTCGCCAAATAAAGCGTTTTTGCTTTTGACAACTGTTCAATAGTGAGGCCTTTGGCGCCTCTGAAATCTGCTTTATAGAGGCTTGCGTTTTCAAAATCGGCACCCATGAGGTAACTGTTTTGCAAATTAGCTTCCATCAAATACGAATTTATAAAACTGGCCTTAATCAAAAAGGCATTTTCAAATTGGGTTTTAATAAGAAAGGCATCCTTAAAATTAGCACCGCTTGCATAAGCACCCCTCAGGTTAGCCTGATTCAAATTAGCATTTTCAAAATTTGTCTGATTCAGTCGGGTATTTTCAAGATTCGTTTCCAGCAACGATGCACTGGATAAATTGACCGAATTCATATTGGAGCCTTTCAGATTAATATAGCTCAGGTGAGTACGGGCCAGATAACAATTAACCAGATTTACCTCGTGAATTTTATGGCGATTGAGTCGCTTGATGTTACCAACCATCCTGAATGCGGCTTCATCGGATTCCAGCAAACGGAAGTCATCAATCTCATCTTTATACGTTCGTATCCGCTGGCGAATCTCTCCATTTTGATTTAACCAGAAAAGCAGGATACCAATAATGGCAATATCAAATATCATCCCATGGGCCTCAACTAAGATCTGTTCCCAGAAGGAATCGAAATCGTTGATGTAGTACTGGATACTCAGTCCAACTACAATGATCGTCACCGTCAGTAGCACGATCAATGACGTCAGCAACGGCTTTTCAATTATGGTATTCACCCAGTCGCTGAAGTCGGCTTTGAATTTTTTCCATGAAAATGGTGCAGTAAAAAGAGTCAAAAAATCACGGTTTAGTTCAAAGTTAGAATAAGTAACCACCCAAAAGAATGCAATTTTCGAAGGAATATTACATTCGATTTATAACATTACATGAATTGTCACAAAATAAACTGTAAGCCCAAGCAGGTCATTAATTGTAGTAATGAAAGGCCCTGAGGCCACTGCAGGGTTAAATCCGAAACGATCCAATATTAGAGGGGTTATGGTACCAATCAGCGAAGCAAATACAACAACACTGAAAAGCGCGATAGAAACCACAATTGAAAGATCATGATTGCCGAAGAGCAACCAATTGGCGCCAAATACAAGGACTGACAAAAAAAATCCGTTCAGCAAGGCTACGAATAATACTTTGGTCAATCGTTGCCAGAGTCCTTCATCAACAAAGCTGGCACTGGCAAGGCTTTGCACAACCAAAGAAGAAGATTGAATTCCTACGTTTCCGCCGGTAGCCTGAATAAGAGGAACAAAAAAAGCAATGGCCGTAACACGCGCAAGTTCCGCCTCAAACAACCCCATGAAACGGGCCGAGAGCATTCCTCCAAAAATCCCAATCAAAAGCCAGGGCAAACGCGCGCGGGTATTTTTCCAAACAGTGTCATCCTCCTCAACATCCTCCGTGATACCTGACATCAATTGACGATCTTCCTCCGCCTGTTCCGTGATCACATCAACAATATCATCAATGGTGATCCGGCCAACTAACTGGCCTTGCACATTAACAACCGGCACAGACTCTAGATCGTACTTCTTCATGATGCCGGCCACCTCCGTATCGGGAAGGTATGTCTCCACGGCAACAATATCCTGCTCGTAAATGTCTGCAACGAGTTTATTCGCATCTGAGATCACGATATCTTGCAAAGCCACCTTGCCCAACAGCTTATCGTTCTCATCCACTACAAACACCGTATAAAACTTAGTAACGTTTTCAGCCTGCTTCCTAATCTCCTCCACGCATTGCACGACCGACCATGTGCTTCGGGCCTTAATCAACTCTTTCGCCATCAAACCACCAGCAACATTCTCATCGTATCTCAAAAGATCGATTACTTGCGAGCGCAGCAATGGGTCCAGTCCTACAATTACCTCTTCGCTGTTTTTAATCGGCAACTCATTTAGGATATCCGCTGCATCATCTGAATCAAGCAGGTTTATGATCTCCGTGAGCTCCTTCGGCTCATATGCCTTCAGAAACTTGGTTCGGGTCTCGCTGTCGAGGTCGTTTATTATCTGGGCTCGTACCTCAACGGAAAGAATATCCAGCGTGTATTTGGATTCTTCCGCATTGAATTCGTAGAGCAACGTGGTTATATCGACAGGATTGACATCTTCCAGGCTTTCGCGAATGAATTTATCATCGCGCAGGTCCAACGCCTCCTGAAAGCGATCCCGAAACTCTTTTGTTAATTCAAATTCAGCGAACTCCTTCACCTTTCTCGATGGATCGTGTTAAAAAAATAAAATCTTCTACTGACAATTGCTCCGGACGTTTGTCCATTATGTCCATTGAAGACACTGGGCTCGGCAAATTTAAATGTTTCAATGCGTTCCGCAAGGTTTTCCTTCTCTTTTGAAATGACTGCTTCACCACCTGTTGAAAAAGCACTTCATCACAATCAAGTTTTTTCCTCTGATTTCTCTTTAGCCGGATAACGGCGGACATCACTTTGGGTGGTGGATTAAAAACTCCCGGCGATACTTTAAATAAGTTCTCGATATCATAGAAAGCCTGAAGCAACACACTTAAAATACCATACACTTTACTGCCATGCTTTGAAGCAATGCGATCCGCCACCTCTTTCTGTAACATGCACACCACCTGATCTACCTGATCACGCCTGTCCAATACTCTAAAAAAAATCTGTGAGGAGATATTGTATGGAAAGTTGCCGATAATGCTGAACGATCCCGGCCAAAACGAGGCGATATCCGTTTTTAAAAAATCTCCTTCAATTATTTTTCCTGACAATCCTTTGTATTCCCTCTTCAAGTAGGCTACCGATTCAAAATCAATTTCGATGACTTTCAAATCAACATCTTTCCGTTCAAGCAGGCCGCGTGTGAGAACCCCGGTACCCGGTCCTATTTCGAGCACATGTGACACCACCCCGACAGGAAGGTCCAATGCTTCCACGATCTTATGGGCGATATTAACATCGTTAAGGAAATGTTGTCCTAAAAATTTCTTGGGCCGAACCATGTCTGCAAACTACGTGAATTACCAGAACAAATCAGTTACCTCTTACTGCTACTTCTACTGGCTACCGACTCCTCACTACTAACTCCTAGCTCCTCCCTCCTCCCTCCTAATATTGCATTCCATAACCAGATTCTTAACTTGCATCCATTCGATCTTCTATGAGCACGACTCCCCTTTCCAATAAACCACGCATCGGCATTACCCTTGGAGACATCAACGGTATTGGTCCCGAGGTTGTGATCAAGGCTTTGTCGGACCCCCGTATCCTTAATGTTATCACACCTGTGGTCTATGGATCGTCAAGGGTGTTGTCCTTTTATAGAAAGTTGATGGCACTGGATGAACTGAATTATAGCACCGTGAAAAGCAAGGGGCAGTTTTTACCCAGAGCGATCAACGTTGTGAATTGTTGGGAGGAAGAGATAAGAATTACTCCTGGCCAGCCTTCCAAAGATGGCGGTCACGCAGCGTTGCTAAGCTTAAAGAAAGTTGTTGAGGAAGTCAAGGAAGGGTTGATCGATGGATTTGTAACCGCCCCGATAGACAAGAATACTATTCACGGCGAGGAATTTCCGTATCGCGGACATACTGAGTATCTCACGCAAACATTTGAAGCGACTGAAAGTCTGATGCTGCTGGTGGGCGAATCTCTTAAAGTGGGCATTGTTACTGAACATGTCCCACTGAAAGAGGTATCAAAGCACATAACGCAGGAGCGCGTAGAATTAAAAATCCGATTGATGGAGCTCTCGCTCAAAAAAGATTTTCAGATTGGTAAACCGAAAATTGCAGTTCTCGGACTTAACCCTCACGCAGGTGATGAGGGATTGATTGGTGATGAAGAGATACAGGTGATTAGGCCCGTGATAGAAGATCTGAAAGCAAAGGGCAAACTTATATTCGGTCCGTTCCCTGCCGACGGGTTCTTTGGTTCTGGTCAGTACAAAAAGTACGATGGAATCCTGGCAATGTACCACGATCAGGGACTTGTGCCTTTTAAATATATAGATTTTGAAAACGGGGTAAACTTTACTGCCGGGTTGCCAACAGTAAGAACGTCACCTGATCATGGAACTGCTTACTCCATCGCAGGCAAGAATCAGGCAGACGAGAGTTCTTTCCGTCAGGCCATCTTCCTGGCCACCGACATCATTAGGAACAGGGCTAATCAGACGGTGAGCAGTCTGTAGCATCGCCAATTTATCTGGACGGTGTTCATTCCATCGATAGATTGCTTAAATTTGAAATGCTACACTATCGAATGGACATTGTCACCAAGAAAAAGCTAAACATACTGATTCAACTTGCGGAAGCTGACAAACATTTCGCGAAAACGGAGCGGGACATGATCTATCAGATTGCCCGCGAACGAGGTTTCCCGGAAGAGGGTGTGACGGAACTAATTCGCAATCCTGAGGCAATCGAGACCCTGGGGGCCCTTTCGCAGCATCAGAAGCTTGATTATTTGATCAGTGCCATCGAATTAATCTTTGTGGATCAGAAAGTCTTTGAAAGCGAGGTGATTTTTTGTAAAAACATTGCGATCAAGCTGGGCTTCAAAAAAACAGTCGTTGATTTTCTGGTGGAAAATTTCGAAAAAACCCCTCTGGATGACATTAAAAAACGGATTTTTGTGGAATATACGCTCACCTGAGAATCACGCTGAAACTGGAAAAAACAACGGCAAATTGGGAAAATAGGCTGATGCGGCTCAAAAAACACCCTCACAAATCAATAAAATCTCAGTCAAATCCAGAAAAGTGTGATAAATTTGCGCGCTTATTTTGGAAGTAATGAGGGCTCAGGACTTTAAGGTTAACATCATTGGATTGAGCCAAAAAGCACATCGTTTTGACTATCAGTTTGGCGACGAGTTTTTTGGGCATTATGGGACGGCGTTGCTGGAAAGCGGCCACTTTACTGCCTGTGTTACCCTTGATAAGCGGGAAACGTTGATTGAAAGCCATTTTCATATCCATGGCACGGCCAAGTTTATTTGTGACCGCAGCCTGGAGCCTTTTGACTATCCAATGGATATTGATCGAATGATCATGTTCAAGTATGGTGAGGAGGAAAAAGAACTGAGCGAAGAGATCGTGCTGATAACACGGAACCAGCAAAGTCTGGATATCGGGCAGTACATGTATGAGTTGATTGGTGTAGGGATACCCATGAAAAGACTACATCCGAAATTCCAAAATGATGATTTAGAAGAAAGTGAAATACAATTGGTTTACTCCTCTCCAATTGATAAGACAGAAAAAGATGAGGATGCCATCGATCCACGATGGGAAAAATTGAAAAAGTTAAAATAAACAGTTATGCCAAATCCAAAACGAAAAACCTCGAAAACCCGTAGAGACAAGAGAAGAACTCACTACAAAGCTGTTGCAAAACAATTTGCAGTAGATGCTACTACAGGCGAGCACCACCTGCCGCACCGCGCCTTCTGGCACGAAGGAAAACTCTATTTTAAGGGCAACGTGGTAATGGAAAAAGAAGTACTGGCGTAAGCAAGTATGAGATTTTTTCATTTGATTAATCACCGATCGATTCATTTTACTGATTGTAAGAAACAGTCAGTTTAAACGATAGCATTAGGCCTGCGCCCGACTGAATAACAGTCGGGCCTTTGTTTTTTTAAGATACGATATGACTAAAATCCGAGCAGCGATTACTGGTGTAGGTGGTTACGTACCTGACTACATACTCACCAACAAGGAACTTGAAACTATGGTTGATACCAACGATGAGTGGATCACCTCGCGTACCGGAATCAAGGAAAGAAGAATTTTAAAAGGAGAGAATCAGGGAGTGTCGGTCATGGCTATTGCCGCCGTGAAAGAAATGCTCCAAAAGACCAACGTTGATCCAAAGGAAATCGACCTGATCATTTTTGCCACGATCACGGCGGACATGACCTTTCCGGCAACGGCAAACATCGTAGCCACCGCGGTAGGTGCTACCAACGCCTTCAGTTACGATCTTAGCGCGGCATGTTCTGGTTTCATTTTCGCACTATCAACAGGCGCAAGCTTTATTGAATCAGGGCGATATAAAAAAGTGATCGTAATTGGCGGTGATAAGATGTCGGCTATTCTTGATTACACGGATCGTACCACCTGTATCATCTTTGGCGATGGAGCCGGCTGCGTGCTGCTCGAGCCCACAGCCGAAGAAGTAGGTGTTATGGATTCGATATTAAAGAGTGACGGCGCAGGCGAAAGCTACCTTCATATGAAGGCGGGTGGAAGCAGAATACCGGCAACACAGTCGTCGATTGACAAGCGCCTTCACTATGTTTATCAGGAGGGATCGGCCGTATTCAAATTTGCCGTGTATAATATGGCTGACGTGGCAGCTCAAATTGCGGAAAGAAATCACCTTACAGCAAAAGACATTCAGTGGCTAGTGCCACACCAGGCTAACAAGCGAATCATTGATGCCACCGCCGCCCGGGTAGGAATTTCAGAAGACAGGGTAATGATGAACATCGCTAAGTATGGAAATACTACCGGCGGAACAATTCCGCTTTTGCTTTGGGATTATGAGAAGCAATTGAAAAAAGGCGACAATCTCATCATTGCAGCATTTGGAGGCGGCTTCACATGGGGCGCCGTTTATGTCAAATGGGCTTACAATACCCTCTGACCTGCATCACTTGTATTTATTTAATTGATTAGTAACTTCACAATCTATTTTTTATGGCTACCATCTCAGATCTCAGTAAAGGAAATTACATTCGCTACAACGGCGATATTATGCAGGTCGAAGAACTTCAGCACCGCACTCCCGGAAACCTTCGTGCGTTCTATCAAATAAAAATGCGCAACCTTCGCAACGGTAAACTTGCAGAAAATCGTTTCCGCCCAGGTGACTCAGTAGAACTTCTTCGTGTTGAGACAAAAAATTATCAATTCTTATACAACGATGGCAACAGTCTGGTATGCATGGACAATGAAACATTTGATCAGGTATACGTAGACAAATCATTGCTTGGTGATTCGGTGAAGTACATCAAGGAAGGCGTTATGCTTATGATCGCTTTTGAAAACGGAACTACAGCGATCACCGCTGAAGCTCCCAACCAGGTGGTTGTCAATATCACTTACACTGAGCCAGGTGTACAGGGAGATACCGCCACACGAACTTTAAAGACTGCCACCATCGATACCGGTGCAGAAATTCGTGTACCACTTTTTATTAACACAGGTGATAACGTTAAAATCGACACCCAGACAGGAGCGTATATTGAAAGAGTAAAATAACTATTGCCCCATGACCAAGGAAACAACAAAAGGCAAAACAAAATCCCAGCCCCATGGGAACGGACCAAAATCAAACCAGGAAATGAAAACAACTGAAATACGTGACCTTATTGACTTTATCTCCCAGTCGGGATTAAATGAAGTCAACATTGAAACAAAAGAACTAAAGCTTCATGTGAAGCGTGAGCCGGATCAAAAGGTAATGAAGTCATCTTCAGGTCCAATGATGACATTGCAGGCACCGCCCGTTGCCACAGCACCTGTAGTAGCGCCTCCGGCAACCAAAACAGAAAAACCTGTAGCGGCTGGAAAAAATACAGTAGACATTAAGTCACCGATGATTGGTACATTCTATCGTTCATCCAACCCTGATACACCATTCTTTGTGTCCGTTGGTGACAAGGTTACAAAAGGTCAGACCGTTTGTATTATTGAAGCGATGAAATTATTCAACGAAATTGAATCGGAAGTTTCCGGTACGATCGTGAAGGTGACGATCGAAAACTCATCACCAGTAGAATACGACCAGGTATTATTCGTAGTAGAGCCAGACTAAAGTTTAGCTCTTCTTCCGTACCAACGGGAGGAATGCGTCAAACATTTTACTACCAACAAAACTGAATTAACGTGTTTAAGAAAATACTAATAGCCAATCGGGGAGAAATTGCATTGCGTATCATTCGCACGTGCAAAGAGATGGATATCAAAACTGTTGCTGTTTATTCAACAGCCGATCGTGAAAGCCTTCATGTGCGCTTTGCGGATGAGGCAGTTTGTATCGGACCTCCACCCAGCAAAGATTCTTATTTAAATATCCCCCGCATCATTTCCGCGGCGGAAATTACCAACGCAGATGCGATTCATCCAGGTTACGGTTTCCTGTCGGAGCGCGCAGAGTTTTCTGCAATATGCCATGAGTATGGAATAAAATTTATCGGGCCCACTCCTACCATGATCAATCTGATGGGCGACAAGGCCACGGCAAAAGATACGATGAGGAAGGCCGGTGTTCCTGTCATTCCCGGTTCTGACGGGTTGATTTCTTCCATCGAAGAAGGAATAAAGCTTGCCAAGGAGATCAAGTATCCTGTGATTGTGAAAGCAACCGCAGGCGGTGGTGGAAAAGGAATGCGGATCATCAACGAAGAATCTGAATTCAAGAAAGCCTGGGATGATGCCAAACGTGAAGCAGCCGCATCTTTTGGAAATGATGGATTATATCTTGAGAAATTTGTAGAAGAACCGCGCCATATTGAAATTCAATTGGTAGGTGATCAATATGGTAAAGCCTGTCACTTATCAGAACGCGACTGCTCGATACAACGCAGGCACCAGAAACTCGTAGAAGAAACTCCTTCTCCTATCGTTAGTCAGGAATTGCGTGAACGTATGGGAGAAGCTGCCATCAAGGGAGCGAAAGCCATTAACTATGAAGGTGTAGGAACCATTGAGTTTCTCGTGGACAAACATGGTGATTTCTACTTTATGGAAATGAACACCCGTATCCAGGTAGAGCACCCGATCACAGAAGAAGTGACCGACTACGACCTTATCAAAGAACAGATCAAAGTTGCGGCGGGAGTTCCAATATCGGGTCGTAATTATTTCCCTAATCTGTTTGCAATGGAGTGCCGCATCAATGCGGAAGATCCTGCGAACGGATTCCGTCCTTCACCAGGTAAGATCCTTAACCTGCACCTTCCGGGAGGTCATGGCGTGCGCGTAGACAGCCACGTGTATGCTGGGTACACCATTCCTCCCAATTATGATTCGATGATCGCCAAGCTCATCACAACAGGCCAGTCGCGCGATGAGGTGATCACACGGATGAAAAGAGCTTTGAGCGAGTTTGTAATCGTAGGCATTAAGACCACAATTCCATTTCACCTGGCATTGATGGATAATGCGGTCTTTAAGTCTGGAAAGTTTACGACGAAGTTTTTAGAAACGAGTTTTGATTTTTCGAAGCTATCCAAGGACTAGAAATTCAGAATTATAACAAAAAGAGGTGGTCGCAAATTGCGACCACCTCTTTTTATTGAATTATGCGTTGACGAGAAGTGAACAATCAAATGGTCTTCCTTCGAGCAGGCAATTTTCTACTCTGAGATAAAGGAACTTTCCCAATCCTTCCTGCCGGCTTCATTTCGGGCAGTCTGAATCCGATCTTTCGCATAGGCTCATCCGATTTAATCAGGAACTCCTTTAGGTACTTGAAAATCAATCCCATTTTTTCTTCATCCTTTATTCCCTTCCGTTCCAATTTTTCCAGTCGGATCAGAATATCCTTACAAGAAATTAGTACTTCACGCATGCGGGTAAATATTCTCACTATTTGGACATTCACGTCAATTGCTCTATTACTGTTTAATACACTGGCCAACATCACCGCTCCATGCTCGGTGAAAGCAAAAGGAAGGCTTGCTGAAAATTTCAATCTATTCAGGTGCTCATAGTTGTCCGTTACAAGTTGTTTCTCAGTCGGTGTCAGTTGAAACATAAAATCCTCCGGGAAGCGCCTGGAGTTACGCCTTACCTGTTCATTCAACCTTTTGGTAGGAACTGCGTACAATTCCGCCAAGTCGGAGTCGATCATTACCTTCTTGCCTCTGATCAGCACAATCTTGTTAACGACAACATCATCGGGAATTACTATTCGTGATTTTCTTTTTGCCATAACCATGTAAGTTTGGAGTTTGGAGGTGGTCGCAAATTGCGACCACCTCGGAATTTGACCAGACCTGTTCGATCAATATTCCAGTACAATCTAAGTCAGATAACAATTACAGAAAATCATGTTTTCCAGATGATGTTTTAGCTTGAATTGATTGGAAGAGGTGGTCGCAAATTGCGACCACCTCTTTTTGTTGAAATTTGAAACCGCTTTGAAAGGAGCGTTTTTTTTTGTAAAACGTGAGTCTCTGAAAACATGACGGACCCTCCTTCACCTATGCCGGTGAGAATCGGTCAATGCAAGATTTTTCAATTGGATTAGCTTCGAGGAACGTCTCTGATCAGGACACTCGCAACGGCACCGCTGCCAAACGTCGCGCCATAAAAAACTCTACCCATTTCTGAGCAGAGTCTTTAGGTTTAGGTAAATAAAATCTTACTACTCTGGAATAATTCTGGTTAAACGTATTGATTAAGCATAACCGGCATCACCAGCATCAGGATATCCTCACTCTTATCCTTTTCAACAGGAAGAATAACGCCTGCTTTGTTAGGTGCTGACATATTAAGCTTAATCTGATCAGTGTCAAGATTGCTGAGCATTTCAATCATGAAACGTGCATTGAAACCAATCTCGATGTCCTCCCCTTCATGCTCACACGACAGACGCTCGTTTGCCTCGTTTGAGAAGTCAAGATCTTCAGCAGACACTTGCAGCTGGCTACCGGTGATCTTTAAACGAACCTGGTGAGTAGTTTTATTGGCGTAGATGGAAATACGTTTTAGTGAACTGAGGAAATCAGCACGGCTGATCGTCATTTTGATGGTGCTGGTGGAAGGAATTACATTTTCATAATCCGGGAAACGCTCGTCGATCAACCGGCAGATCATGCGGATGGTTCCAAATTTGAAAAAGGCGTTCGCAGTATTGAAATCGATCATCACATCGGTGTTCTCGGAAGGAAGCGTTGACTTCAACAAATTCAACGCCTTGCGGGGAATAATGATCGTATTGCCGGTATCAGATTTTACATCGGTTCGACGGTAACGCACCAAACGATGACCATCCGTCGCCACGAAGGTTGTATTCTTCTCGCCAAGGTTGACATATACTCCGGTCATCGCAGGACGAAGCTCGTCGTTGCTGGTGGCGAAGATAGTGTTGTTGATAGCACGCGCCAGTACTTCAGATGAAATCTGTGCTGAGAAATCATTGCTCACAGCAGGCACCTTTGGAAAATCAGTTGCGTTCTCGCCGGAGAGCTTGTAACGACCATTGTCGGAGCTTAACTCAATGCTATAGGTTGAGTCGTCGATCGAAAACGTAACGGGCTGATCGGGAAGGTTCTTGAGAGTGTCAAGCAAAATACGTGCGGGCACCGCGATGTTGCCTCGCTCCTTTGATTCAACCGTGATCTCTGTGATCATGGATGTCTGAAGGTCGGAAGCGGTCACCGTTAAGCGACTTTTGTCTATCTCAAAAAGGAAGTTCTCAAGAATAGGCACAACGGGATTGGTAGTAATCACTCCGTTGATGTACGACAGTTGCTTCAGCAGGTAGCTGGAGTTAACGATGAACTTCATGTAAATTCAGTGGTTTTGGTTGTAAAGTGCTAAGGTATGAAGAAAATGGATTTTCAAAAATGAAGAGAAGCCTCCAAATGAGGTGAAATGATCAAAGTGGATGGTTTGTGGAAAGGCTGGCAGGTTACGGGCGAAATCCCATCAAAACTAAACCGCCTGCCTTCGCGCACACGCTACTCCGTCGCTACGGCTTATCGGAGGCGCTTCGACAAGGCAACCGACTCAGAGGTGGTAAGAAAATAATCAGGAAAATAGATTTAACGATTTTGCACCGGAAGGAAATGCTCCCTCCTTCTCACGATCTCCGCAACGCTTCTTTTTTCAAGCGCCACAATCTGGCCGTCACCCAGGCGCCCATAGATTTCACTGTCCTTCTTTCCAGGCGTAAATAATTCAAGCACATACGACCGGTCAGCAATGTCAGTAATCTCAATTTTTACGGTAGGTGCAACTTTCACGAGGCTGTCGGTCTTCGGCTGGGCAGTTGAAACGAACCGGGTAGCGAATAACAAGGAAACGGCATCAAGGTAATTGTTGAGTTTTGTTGTGTCAGCCTCGGGCATATCCTTAATACCGAAATACCGATCCTTCATCCCGATTTCAAATCCTTGCTTCGGATCTCTCGGGTAGCTTGATGTAAGTGACTTAAAATTACGCCAGTTAAAATCAAAGATCCGCTTATTGCGCCAGCCGCTTTCATCCATCTCCAATATCCCTCCCACATACACACGATAACCAGGAATGATCATACTATATGGTTGCGATTCTCCTTCTTTCAAAAACCATGTCTCCGTCTTCAACGCATTTCCGCCCGACAGGAAGGTCTTGATGATGCCTCCGCCTGAAAGCGAAACGCGAATTCCCTTTTGTTCGAGTAAGTTTTTCACTGAATCTCTGAGCGATGCAGCAACCGGTCTCCTTGGTTCGGCCTGCTTGAGTGTTGCAAACAAAACTTTAACCATTCGGCTATCGGCTTCCCAGGTATCATTTACTTTCCAATGGTTGTTCTCAAATTTCAGATCGATAGTTTTTCCGGATGATTGAAGAATAACATGATCTATATTTTCAGTTTCAGAAAGCTTGAATAAGTCGGGATTAATATCTGGGCGCACTTCCTTCCGGGAAGCGATGAACAGCCCAGCACAGACCATCAGCATGACAATCAATGAAACTGCTAAATATCGATTTCTCTTCTTCTGCATTTATTCGGCCTGATTTTTCACGACAACTTTATCAAAATTCCCATACCTGCGTTTTCTCAAATAGACCTTGAGTACACCAAACAATATGATCAATACAACCGGTAATCCGAGATTCAACATCTGCCACATTAATCTGCTGTCCTTGATCTTCTCTTTATCAAGTGGTCTTACTTTCACTTCCTTATTGCGGGCGCTAATCAAACCGGACTCATCCATCAGGTAGGCAACCATATTCTTTAACAATTCCTGATTAGCAAAAGTATAATTCGAAAATGCATCAAACCCCAGGGCTTGCGGCTGACCCGTCCGAAAGTTGATGTCATTTCTCGCTATGTCGCCGTCGGCTACAATTATTATCTTCGATGGAATACCATCTGCTTTAAAACCAGATGAGTCAACTCCCTCCGGCAGGAATCTGTTTTTGTAAATTGACGTAAACTTCCCTTCAAGCAAATACGACACTACAAAAGGACCCTTAGAGAAACTCTCGGGCTTTTCTTTGCGCAAATCACCAACACTCACTTTCGCGGGCGCTGCAACATTGCGTGAATAACCCGAGGAAAATAAGAGCGGGGTTTTACGAATTCCAGTTGCCTTCACGGAGTCAATGCTGCTTACGAATTTCAACGCGGTCATATCAAGATGCCTGGTAATCGGATGATCCGCATAGTGATTGATCAAAGGAAAGAACGGCCATTCAATTGGAGTCATCTGCGGCTTGCCATTCACATTTCCTGTGACGACAGGGTACCTCATGGAGACCCGATCTTGCACAAGGTCTTGATTGATGCGAACACCATAATGAAACAACTGATCATCGAGTCCGCCGGCAAAAGGGTACGGCAATGCAAAGTAGTTTTCGCTGGAGGCGCTATCCATCCCGGCGTTGAGCCTATCCAGTAAGAGTAGCAATTTCCCTCCTTTCAAAAGATACTGATCAAGCACATACCGGTCATTATCAGTAAACTGCCGGGTAGGTTTTGCGACCACCACCACATCGTATTCCTGTGGACTTATTTTGCCTTTGGTATCAATAGTAAAGACGTCGTATGATTCCAGGAGGCTGTTTTGGAAACTTGCTATCTGAATACTATCCAATTCTCCGTGACCTCTCATAAAACCGATGCGTCTTCGGTCAACAACGGAGAGTGCCTGAACTGCACTCGCCAGTTCGAACTCAAGTCCTTCGATGGACTGATTAAGAACCTGTTCGGAACCCTGGGCCTTGTCACCTTTTAAAAGCATCACGCCCTTTTCAGCACCATTGTAGGAGATGAGGGCTCCCGGAAAGACAAGTTTTTCTGAACGTTTACCATCCTTGTTATCAATGATATTCATCGGTTGAATACCTTTCGAAGCAAGGTCCGTCATAAACTCATTCTGGGCCTGCTGTCCCGCTGCCATGGCCGGATCGGTAAAAGTAAAATGGACTTTGTTATTTGAATAGATCTGGAATTCCTCGAGTGTTTCCTCCACAGCATTCCTCAATCGCCGGAAAGGGGCATTTAATTCGCCTTCAAGGTAGACCACAACATATACATCATCTTCCAGTGACGTTAACAGATCCTTGGTAGGCTGTTTGATGGTGTATCGTTTTTCTTCGGTGAGGTCAAGTCTAAAAAAATAAAACGAGCCCAATTGACTGAGTGCAATTGTCAATACCAGCACATTAGCGAGTAAAAGCAGATCTCCAAGTTTTTTACTTTCCCACTTCACCATGACCGGCTGGATAAAACTGTTTTCGTGGAGACAAGCATCAGGCCACCCAGACTAAGGAAATAAATAAGATCACGGCTGTCGATCAGACCCTTGCTCATGGATTCATAGTGATAGAGTATGCCCAGTTGCCTGACCACTAACGAACTTTCACCATCCGATATCAACAGCGCGACAGAATCCCAGCCCATATAAAAAACATAGCAGAAGAACGCAGCGATAATAAAGGAAACAATCTGATTCGGTGTAATGGAAGAGGCTAGCATACCTATTGAACAAAATACACCTCCCAGCAGTATCATTCCGATAAATGAACCAATAACTCCCGGCGTGTCAATGTTGCCTTCGGGGTTGCCTAACGAATAAAGGGTAAAGTAATACACAAGCGTAGGAAGCAATGAAATAATAACCAACGCAAATGATGCCAGGAATTTACCAAGGACTATGTCCAGCTCGGTCAGCGGCTTAGTCATCAATAGTTCAAGCGTACCAAGTTTTCTCTCTTCTGAAAAACTTCTCATCGTAATGGCAGGGACGAGAAAAATCAGAACGTATGGGCCGAACGAGAAAAGTGTGCTCAAGTCAGCGTAGCCATAATCGAGTACGGAAGTATCCTTAAATACCCACATCAGCAGCCCCATCACGATGAGAAAGACTCCCATAACCAGGTAGCCAATAAGTGAATTCAGGAAGCTATTAAATTCTTTAAAAAAGATCTGGCTCATGAAATGCTCTTTTCCTCCATGGACGTGAGTTGACTGAAAACAGATTCAAGAGAACTCTCTTCCAGTTTTAATTCAATCAACGAAAGATTTTTTTGAACTGCCCAGGTAACAATGATGGGCCGAATATCTTTACCCTGCGTTGCCGTGATCTGAAACCGAAAATTCTCCAATTGACGCACGTGTTCTACTCCCTCAATCTGCATTAAATCCTGTTTTACTACATTATCAGCAAATTCCACTACGAGATAATTCGCGGCACCCTGCAAAAGATTTATCAAACGATCATCGGCTACTATCTTCCCTTCGTTAATAACCACGACACGGTCACACAGCGCTTCTACCTCTTGCAGAATATGCGTCGAGAACAGAACTGTTTTGTCCTTGCTTACCGTTTTAATCAACCGTCGTATCTCTATCAACTGATTTGGATCCAGACCAGAGGTTGGCTCATCCAGCACAAGCACTTTTGGATTATGAATGAGTGCCTGGGCGAGTCCAACCCGCTGACGGTATCCTTTTGACAGCGTTACTATCCTTTTATTTTGTTCGGCTGTAAGTCCGCAAAGCCGAACCATCTCCAGCACTCTGCTTTTCCTGGATGCTGCGTTGAGACCATACAGACCGGCTGTGAAGTTGAGGTACTCATGCACATACATGTCCAGATACAGGGGATTATGTTCGGGCAGATATCCTATATTTCTTTTAACAGAGATAGGGTTGTCAACTACGTTTTCGCCTGCCACCTCCACCATGCCTCCGGTTGGCGGTATAAAACCCGTAATAATTTTCATGGTCGTCGACTTACCCGCCCCGTTGGGCCCGAGGAACCCGACAATCTCCCCTTCATTTACCGAAAATGAGACACCATCAACGGCTTTCTGCTGGCCGTACACCTTGGTGAGATTAGATACTTTTATTGACATCGTTGGGGCCGCAAAATAAAGCAAAAGAAGAAGAACTAGGTTAATCTTTGCAGAATATGGTCGCTGTCAGCACATAACGCCAACGAAAGGTCACCTCGTGCAATTCTGGAACATTAATTGCCGTTCACTATAAAATTGAAGAAATTTGCACAGCTTTTAAATATGAAAACACTTTTAACCATCCTCCTGGCATTTGTTTCGATCGACGTTCATTCGCAGACCGGATATAAAATTGACATGAAAATAAAAGGCCTTAAGGACACGACTGCCTTCATCGGGTATTCTTATGGTGAAACCACCTATATCCGGGATACGGCAAAAGTGAACAGCCAGGGCGCCCTCACTTTTGACAACAAGCAAAAGCTTCCTTCTGGTGTCTATTATTTTGTGCTGGGCAAGACCAAGATTTTTGATTTTGTAATCAGCGATCAGCAATACTTCAGCCTTGAAACCAGCACAGAGGATTATGTCAAGAATATGAAAGTAAAAGGTGATGAGGATAATCGCCTATTCTTTGAAAATATGAATTTCAACGTCACCGAACATCATGAAGCAGAACCTTTCATTAAAATATTAAAAGACAGTACTCTAAAAGAGGATCAAAAAACACTTGCCCGGGAATCATTTCAAAAAATAAACGATAAAGTAATCGCCTATCAGGATGATATCATTAACAAGCATCCAACAGCTTTGACATCGAAACTTCTTAAAATGAACAAATCCATTGTCGTCCCGGATCCCCCCAAAAAAGCCGATGGATCAATTGACTCGACGTTTCAATTGCGGTATTACCGTAAACATTTCTTTGATAATTTTGATCTTGCCGATGAGGCCATGATTCACTTGCCAAAGCCCTTATATCAGGAGAAAGTCAACGAATACCTAGACAAACTTTTCATTCAGACGCCGGACAGCGTCATGGCAGCGATCGAAGGTATTGCGAAAATTGCATCGAAAAATCAGGAGACCTATAAATATCTTCTTTGGATCTGTGTTTATAAATATCAGCAACCAGCGATCATGGGACTCGATGAAGTGTTCGTCAGGCTTAATGACAAATACTATCAGAGCGGCGCTATGGATTTCTGGATCAATGATCAGCTCAAGAAAAATCTTAAAGATCATGCTGAGAAATTACGCGGAAGCCTGATCGGAAAAACAGGTGCCGATTTGATTATGCAGGATCAGAATTTTCAACGAAAATCACTGTATGAGATTAAAAAGAAATATACTATACTTTTTATCTTCGATCCTGACTGTGGTCATTGCCGTACAGAGTCACCAAAGCTTGTTGACTTTTATAACAAAGACAAGGCAAAGTTCAATTTGGAAGTTTTTGCAGTAAGTGCTGATACATCGATGCAGAAGATGCGCGCTTACATTAAAGAAATGAAGATGCCTTGGATTACGGTCAATGGCCCGAGAAGTTATGTGGGGCAATACAGCAAGCTGTATTTTTCTGAAACAACGCCTTCCGTCTATGTTCTGGATGAGAAGAAAAAAATCATTGCGAAAGGACTTCCGGTTGATAAGTTGGAAGACTTTTTTACCAATTACGAACGGTTTCTTCAAAGGAAGGCGATTCCAAAACCCAAGGGCACATAGGCAGTCACTATTACACAGGAATTGACAACTCACACCCTTAATCCGTTGTTTTAATACGGTTTCGTAAAAAATAAGGGCAATAGGTGCAACTATTTGCCCGTTGGCGAGTATCTAAGATATAATTTCAATCAGACCTGACTATGGCAATTCTCGAATCTATCTTCGGAAAAAAGAAAAAGGAATTCCGCGCTTCCTGTGGTATCACCAAGGAGCCGCTGGAAAAAGGATACGGATATTTACTGACTACGTCACAGATCGTATCCAGCAAAAAGTACTGGGACTTAATTATGACAGAACCAGAAACCCTTTCTTATACTATTTCTCATTTCAAAAATCAGACAAGCGGCACTCAGATGCGTTCGATGATATTCGAAAAATATGCTTCGGTGGAAAAGCCCTGGATCATTTCCGATTCCGTAATCAATTACTTTCAAGTGGATAAAGCCACGGCAAAAGAAAACGCCAAAAAATGGTGGGAGATGGAAGGCAACTACAGGCCTTCAAATACTGGTCGCGCCGACAACACGTTAGATCAGGGAACTTTTCAAACCTGGAAGAACTACGCAATACTGGAAGCTGGACGGGAGAAAGCAGCCTAAGAATTTAAAAACTAGCTTATTTAACTCGTTGAATCGTGAACTCCACCAGTTGCGTAAGGGAGTTTTTATAAACAGATTCAGGAAATTCCTTTAATAACTCAAGCGCCTGGTTATAGAATTTATCCATTGATGCTTTGGCATATTCAATGCCGCCAGATCGCTTCACAAAATCAATTACTTCCTTTACTTTTTTAGGCTTGTCGCTTTCGTTTTTTACGATGCTGATGATCTTTCTTTTTTCCAACCATGATGCTTTGGAAAGTGCGTAGATGAGCGGAAGTGTCATCTTCTTCTCCTTAATATCAATCCCCAAGGGCTTGCCTATCTCCTCTTCGCCATAGTCAAATAAGTCATCTTTAATCTGGAACGCCATTCCGATATGCTGACCAAAAGATTTCATTTTTTTAATCACTTCAGGATCGGCGCCGGCGGAGCTTGCTCCGACCGCACAACAAGATGCAATCAATGAAGCGGTCTTCTGGCGAATGATCTGGTAGTAAACTTCTTCACTGACATCAAGGCGCCTGGCCTTTTCCATTTGCAACAACTCTCCCTCACTCATTTCATTTACGGCCGTATTAACAATGCTTAACAGCTCAAATTCTTTATGTTCGATGGACAGCATGAGACCGCGGGAAAGCAAAAAATCCCCTACCAGCACCGCGATCTTATTTTTCCATAAAGCATTGACAGAGAAAAAACCCCTGCGATAGTCCGAGTCGTCAACAACATCGTCGTGAACCAGTGTGGCTGTGTGCAGTAATTCAATGAGTGAAGCCCCCCTGAAAGTCGACTCCGTGATCTGACCACAGGTGCCGGCACTTAAGAAAATAAACATGGGCCGCATCTGCTTGCCCTTGCGCTTTACAATATAGGTCATGATTTTGTCCAGCAAAAGCACTTTGGTATGCATGGAAGCCCGGAATTTTTGCTCAAAATCCTCCATCTCTCTGGCAATAGGCGCTTTGATATCTTCGAGGCGTAAGGGCATAGCTTGCAATATAATAAGGGAAATTGGTAATAGAGGGCTAAACAAAATAAGTTGCGCACCTTCGCCAAAGCTTCGCCGAATGACTATTTTCGGGCCGTATGTACACCATAGACAAACACTGGGAGCAGGTTGTATTCGCCGTTATTGTGCTGGCAATTGCTTTCCTGATAGGCAGAATCGTACGATTTGTAGTTGGAAGATTTTTCAAAGCAGCGGCCAGGAAACTTAAAGTCGATCCTACCCGGTACAATTTCTTTAAGAACGCGAGCGATTTTATCATTTTCCTGATTGCAACCGTTATCATCTTCCGCTCCATCCCAAGTTTGAGACTGGTCGGTAATACCCTCCTAACCGGTGCGGGAATACTTGCCGCTATCGTGGGCTTTGCTTCCCAGCAGGCATTCTCCAATATCATCAGCGGAATTTTTCTTGTAATCTTCAAACCCTTTAGCGTCGGGGACCGAATCAAAATCGGACAACTATATCAGGGTGATGTTGAGGATGTGACGTTGCGCCACGTTGTCATCAAGGACTTTGAAAACCGTCGCATTGTTATTCCCAATACCGTGATCAGCAATGAAGTGATAGTCAACTCCACAATCATCGACGAAAAGGTCTGCATGTTTATTGAACTTGGTATTTCCCTGGAGGCCAATATCGACAAAGCCCAAAAGATCATACAGGAAGAAGCATTGAGGCATGCTTTGTGCATCGACAATCGAGGCGAAATAGAATTGGCAAAAAACGAGCATCAAGTGATGGTGCGTGTTATGGGATTTACCGAAGTGGGTACCCAACTGCGGGCCTACGCCTGGGCAAATAATCCAACAGATGGCTTTGATCTAAAAACCGATCTTCATAAATCGGTAAAACAGCGATTTGATCAGGAAGGAATAGAAATGGCCGTGCCAATACGCATGATTACTTATAAAAATCAATCTAACACCCTCCTTGATGGCAAAACAAAAGACACTGGGAATTAACACTAAGCCACCCAGCGATAATCACGTAATTCTGGAACTTATCCAGTATGGTGACAAAGACTATGCGATGCAGGCCGACGTGCCCGTAGAGGAAATACTGGCTCAGTTCAAACCCAACGAAGTAAATTGGATTAATGTCGATGGCTTGCACGATAAATCCATTGTTTTAAAACTTGCCGAACATTTTTGCCTTCACTCGCTCCTCATCGACGATATACTAAGTGATCATACACCAAAGGCTGAGGAGTTTGACGATCATCTTTTCTTCACTATGAAAATGCTTTACAGCATCAAAGACGCTAAGATTGACTACGAGCAGATCAGCTTTGTGTTAGGTAAGGATTACCTCCTTTCATTTCAGGAAAAAGAGGGGGATCTATTTGGTCCATTTCGAGAGAAAATCAAGCAGAGTTCAGGTCGCGTTCGCACTCGGAAAGCGGATTATTTATTGTACCGGCTAATTGACATCATTGTGGACAACTATTACTCTATTCTAGATGAAGTTGGAGAGCAGATAGAAACGGTAGAGGATGATATTTATGAGAAGCCTACCGATAAAGAGTTTCAAAAAATCCAAAGAATAAAGAAGGAGCTTATCTATCTGAGAAAAGCACTATATCCGCTGCGCGATGCTCTGAGCAAGCTTACGAAAGATGAATCTGGCTTTATTGAACAGGCAAATACACGTTACTTCAGCGATGTGTATGACCACGTGGTGCACCTTATCGACTCGCTTGACACCTACAAAGATCTCACATCAAGCCTGATGGATATTCACATTAACACCATGAACACCCGCATGAATGAGGTTATGAAAGTGTTGGCGGTGATCTCGACAATTTTTATGCCATTGACCTTCATTGTTGGAATCTATGGGATGAACTTCGACGTCATGCCCGAATTGCACTCGGTTTGGGGGTACCCGAGTGTAATGGTCGTTATGGCATTCATCCTTTTTGGTATGATCCGCTATTTCAAATACAAAAAATGGTTTTAACTTACTTGACCCTAACCCCTATGATATATGTTTCTCGCAATTACGCTCCTCCTTGCTGGATTCGCAGTACTTATCTTTGGCGCCGACTTTCTTGTAAAGGGCGCCTCATCCGCCGCTAAAAAATATGGAATCTCCCACCTTGCAATAGGACTTACCGTTGTTGCTTTTGGCACATCCATGCCTGAGCTTATCGTAAGTCTGTTTTCAGCGATGGAGGGGAAGAATGATGCTGCTTTTGGAAATGTGATTGGAAGCAACAACTTCAACCTCCTTTTTATTTTGGGCTTCGCCGGACTAATCTATCCACTGGTAGTACAACGAAATACTGTCAAATACGAAATACCTCTTTCACTTTTGGCTGCTGGTGTACTCTATCTGCTCGTAAATGATTCAGCTATTTTTGGCTCATCGGATGGTAATGTCCTGAGCCGGTTTGACAGCAGTATACTTCTTGTATTTTTTATCGCCTTCCTGTTTTACATCTACCGCACCATGCGCACAGCGTCAGATCTGGACGAGGGCGAAGCCATTAAGATCTACAGTATGCCTCTGTCTGTTGGAATGGTGATTCTCGGTCTTACCATGCTGATTGGTGGAGGGAAACTTGTGGTTTACAACGCCATAGAAATTGCCAACTACTATGAGGTCAGCGAAAGACTTATTGGACTTACAATCCTTGCTGCCGGAACGTCACTTCCTGAGTTAGCGACTTCCTGCGTAGCAGCATACCGTAAGAATACCGACATAGCAATCGGGAATGTAATTGGTTCAAACATTTTCAATATCTTCTTCATACTCGGCACTACGGGAGTAATACATCCTATCTCTTATAACTCGGCAATGAACTTCGACCTTGGGGTACTGGGAGCAGCCACAGTCGCGTTGATAATCTTTATGTTTACTCTCAACACCCGAAAGCTTGACCGCTGGGAAGCTCTGATATTATTAGGACTGTATATTCTATACACAGGCTACCTGGTTTCCAATGATCCCGGTGCAGCATCAACAGTAAGTCAGGCAACGCAGTAATGGATTGAATGGAAGCTGGCGCATGACTGACGCTCAAAATAAAAAGGCTCCGACGTGTCGGAGCCTTTTTTTATGAATGAACCTCTGCTTAAAGGTTATTTCTCTAATTTAAGATTAATTAACTTTCTTCTGAAGTTCGTCAATCTTGGCCTGAGCTTTATCACTACCCAAAGACAGTGATTTCTTGTAAAGTTCGATAGCCTCTTTGTAAGTCTCCTTCTTCTTTTTAGGAGCAAGCTTCGTGCGGTTGGCTGCTTCTTCGACTGCTTGTCCACGGGCGAAATAAGAATCAGCTTCGCTCATCTTGCTTTGGATCATCAACTCCTGGATCTTGGCCTCAATCAACGCCAGTTCCTGAGTCTTTGCTTCAATCTGTGAGCTCTTGTCGCTAAGCTCAGCTTCCTGAAGGTCGATGGTGATCTTCATGTTGTCATTCTGAGTTCCCAACTCCTGAACTTTAGTCTGCAATGAATTGATCTCGTTATTTTTTGTTTCGAGATCGGCCTTCAGCTTCTTAATAGTGGCAGCGTATTGATTTGCATTAGACTTTGACTTCTTCAATGATTTTTCAAGATCGCCGATTTTTGATTGGGTTTCCTTAACATAGTTATTAAGGTCCTTCATACGTGAAGTATAAGCGGCATAGGTAGTACCTTCCACCATATTTACGCGCAGCACCTGGCGGCTGGCGTCAATAGAGTCCATAAGGGTACCTACTTCCTGTAAGGTTTGCGACATTTGCTGGCTCACGGCAAGTTCATTTTGAAGTGAGTCAAGCTGACTTTTCATTTTCTCTTTTTCAGCGCTGTCGCAGCTGGCAAAAAATGCAGCTATCACTACTACGATCAATAATTTCTTCATATAGATTTTGGTGTTTTTGATGGCTGCAAAAGTACGTTGGTTTATACGAGTAAAGCTACCCTCCGAATTTTTTTTTGGACGAATCAACAAATTCTTCGGTAATGGCGTAAATTCGCCCCGGTTTTAAGGATTTTACTGAATTTTAATGCCCAAATCAATTATCACGCAGACGCGTATTGCAGACCTGGGCGAGCCAAGGATTATCGTAATCGGTGGCGGTTTTGGCGGTGTTGAAGTGGTCCGAAATCTGAAACACCTTAAAGCACAGGTCGTTCTGTTTGACCGCTACAATCATCACACGTTTCAGCCTCTTTTGTACCAGGTGGCCACATCGGGCCTTGAAACAAGCTCGATCGTATTTCCACTTCGCAAGAGGTTCTCCTATCGACCCAATTTCTATTTCCGCCTTGGTGAAGTAACTCTCATCAAACCGGAAGAAAACCTTATAGAGACATCCATTGGCAAGGCGACGTATGATTATCTGGTAATCGCTACAGGTGCCTCCACCAACTTTTACGGCATGAAAGATATCGAAGCTAATTCAATGTCGATGAAAACAATTGAAGATGCCATTCAGCTCCGTAATAAGGTATTGAGAAATATGGAGCATGCATTGCTTAGCGATGACCAGGAAGCGGTAAACAGTCTTATGGACTATGTGATCGTGGGCGGCGGAGCTACTGGTGTTGAGTTGGCTGGTGCTCTTTTCGAACTTAAAAAACATGTGTTTCCCAGGGACTATAAGGAACTCGACCTGTCGAAGATGGACATCCATTTGGTGGAATCCGGTGACCGGCTATTGGGCGGGATGTCGGAGCAGGCTTCCGCAAAAGCATTGCAATATCTGCAGGAGATGGGTGTAAAAGTTCACCTGAACGTCGCAGTGAAATCCTACGATGGATATGAAGTAGCCTTAAACAATGGAGAAAAACTTATTTCACGCACAGTAATATGGGCCGCTGGCGTGAAAGGCAATCCGATCGATGGATTGAAGCCGGAGAATATCGGCCGCGGAAACCGACTGACGGTCGATGCATTCAATCGCGTGAAGGGGTTTGAAAATATTTTTGCCATTGGCGATGTTGCTTTGATGGATGGTGATGCGGAATTTCCGAAAGGTCATCCCCAGATGGCACCACCGGCACAACAACAGGGTAAGCTTGTAGCAGAAAACATTGCGCGTATGATAAGCAAAAAACCCGTTAAGCCTTTTACTTATTTCGATAAAGGAAGTATGGCTACGGTAGGACGAAACAAAGCGGTGGTAGATACAAAATTATTCAAGACGCAAGGATTCCTGGCATGGTACATTTGGATGTTTGTTCATTTGATGTCTATAACAGGTTTTAGAAATAAAGTGCTTACCTTCATTAGCTGGTTGTGGAGTTACATCTCCTTTGACCGTAGTAATCGTTTGATAATCGGTCGGCCAAAGGAGGAGATTTAAGCAAATGGACGGTTCAAAAGATCTTAGCAAGTATCAACTATCCGCCGCCGGAGTCTTAGTATCTCTGGGGATCATTTACGGAGACATAGGTACTTCACCACTGTATGTATTTCGCGCAATTATCGATACAAAAGTTATCTCTGAGGACCTCGTGATTGGTGGAGCTTCGTGTGTGCTATGGACGCTCGCTCTTGTCACCACCATCAAATATGTTTACCTGGCGCTGAACGCCGATAACAAGGGTGAAGGCGGAATTTTCGCTCTTTATGCATTGGTCCGAAAGTACAAGGCTGGATGGGTCATCTTCCCTGCCATTATCGGTTGTGCCGCTATTATTGCCGACGGATTTATAACCCCTTCATTTAGCATTTCTGCTGCGGTGGAAGGCCTTACAATCGACTATCCTGATATACCGACTGTTCCAATTGTTATTGGAATTCTGATATTACTCTTCTTCTTTCAGCAATTCGGAACCAACGTGGTGGGCGCTATTTTCGGGCCTATCATGACGGTGTGGTTTATTTTTATAGGCATATTTGGCGCAATCCAGTTAAGTCATAACCTGACAGTACTGAAAGCTTTCAATCCGTTCTACGCGATAAATCTTCTTACACAATATCCAGGAGGTTTCTGGATACTGGGGGCTGTGTTTCTCTGTACCACCGGAGCCGAAGCAATGTATTCCGACCTGGGCCATTGCGGCAAAAGCAACATCCGTCTGGGTTGGGTATTTGTTGTGGTTTGTTTAATGCTTAACTATTTTGGACAAGCTGCATGGCTTCTCGACCAGCAGGGCACGTATCTCAATGATCGTATCCCTTTTTATTCAATCATTCCTGAATCCCTGCTGATCTTTAGCATTGTTATTGCAACAGCAGCAGCCGTCATCGCGAGCCAGGCATTGATCTCCGGTACGTTTACATTGGTGAACGAAGCAATGAAATTAAAACTTTGGCCAAGTACACGGGTTAGGTATCCCAGCAAGATGAAAGGTCAGATCTACCTTCCTATGATCAATTGGGTTTTATTGGCGGGAACAATATTGGTAGTACTTTATTTCAAGCGATCAGTGAATATGGAGGGAGCGTATGGGCTTGCCATTACGATCGATATGCTGATGACCACTACCCTGCTGGTCTACTATTTTACCATGGTAAAAAAATCCAGACTGCGTTCATCAGTACTGGCAATAATTTTCTTTTCGATTGAGGGAATGTTTCTCATCTCTAACCTCGATAAATTCCCTCACGGTGGATGGTTCACATTTGCAATAGCATCTGTATTCTTCATTATCATGTTCATTTTATTAAAAGCACGAAACCTGCGCGACCGGCATACTGAATTTGTCGACTTGAAACATTACGTTCCTCTCATTCAGGATCTGCAAAAAGATACCTCTATTCCAAAAGAAGCGACCAATCTTGTATTCATGGCGGTCGCTGACAGCAAGCGCTACATCGACTCAAACATTATCTACTCCATTTTCAAAAAACGTCCCAAGCGGGCGGATGTGTATTGGTTTTTGCACGTTGACACCGTCGACAGTCCGTATACATCGAAGTATTCCGTTGATACGGTCATTCCAAGAAAGTGCTTCTTTGTCAGAATAAAGTTGGGATTCAAAGCGGATCACCGCGTAAATCTTCTTTTCGCCAAGATTCTTCATGACATGGCTGAAACCGGAGAGATTGATCTCATCAGTCATTATGAGTCCTTGCAAAAACACAGCATGCCGGCAGACTTTAAATTTATCATGCTGCATTCACTTGCGTCCGTTGATAGTGAAATCTCGTCATTCGATAACCTTATCATTCAAGGGTACCGGTTTATCAAGCGACATAGCTTGTCGACAGAAGAGATGTATGGGCTAGAGCTGGCAAATGTTGAACTTGAAACCGTTCCGATTATGGTTGGTCCTGTTGCCAAGGTCCGCATCAAGCGGGAAAAGGAAGAAGCAGAACGGGAAAAAGAAATGCGTTATCACGGCAGTCTTAACTGATCGATACCGGACGTGTTCGTCCACTTACGCGCGGAAAAATACTGACCGCTACGTTTGATTAATCAGAAATAGGCATTTTTCAGCATGGCATTGATTTGGCAAACACAAGTCAAAATTATGGTGCTATGATCTTCAACTACATCAAGATTGCCTTCCGCAATCTTACCAGAAACAAAGTCTATTCCCTCATTAATGTTCTGGGACTTTCTTTGGGAATCGGATGTTGCCTTTTACTGTCGCTGTACATCCAGGATGAATTGAGTTACGACAAGCATCAGAAAGGGCTTGACAACTTATATACGATTGTGACGAATATGGGAGAATTCGTAAATGCTACAACCTCACCCCCTGTCGCGCTGACGATGCGCGACGAAATTCCTGAAATAGAATCAGCCGTGAGAATAATAAATCCACCTGGTGTATCCTTGAATCTTATTAAGTATGAAGACAAGCTTTTTTATGAGACTAACGGATTTATTGCGGACTCCTCACTATTCGAGGTTCTAACATATGACCTCATTAAAGGAAATGCTAAAAAGGCTTTGGTCGACGCCAACTCCGTGGTGATTAATGAAAGTCTGTCAAAAAAGATTTTTGGAAATGACCAGCCGCTTGATAAAATAATTTCCATAAGCCAAGGAGGCGTGGAAATCAATTTTAAGGTTACTGGTGTCTTTAGGGAAATTGGTAAAAGTCATCTTGAAGCTAATTTTTTCACCTCCATGACAAGTGAGGGATTTGCAACGCTTATAAGAACAGAACCTGGCTTCTATGATGAATGGGGCGGACAAAATTTTATTCCTGCTTATATTAAACTCGTATCCGGTGCGGACAAAGACGTGGTAACAAAAAAAATAAATGAAGTCTTTCAGAAGTACGGAGCAAAAGACATGAAGGAAATGGGTAGAGAAAAGTCTTTTAGCCTTATGCCGGTGCGAGATATCTATCTCCGTTCTCAACTTGAAGAAAATCCACGCATAGTCTATTTGTATGTTATCGCCTCTATAGCAGTGTTTATTCTTTTAATTGCGTGTATCAATTTTATGAACCTCTCCACGGCGAAAGCTACCAAGCGGGCCGCTGAAATTGGTATCCGTAAAGTTATGGGAGCCGTAAGAAGCTCTCTTGTCCGCCAGATATTAGGCGAGGCGATGGTGATTGTTCTGATATCCATACTAATAAGTATCGTCCTTGTGCAATTGGCACTACCAATGTTTAATGGGCTTACCGGAAAAACAATATCATTCGATACTGAAAACATTGCCTTCTTTCTGTTGGCACTGGTGGGTATCGCGATCGTCACAGGCATCGTGGCAGGAAGCTATCCAGCATTCTATCTTTCTTCGTTTCAGCCTGCGGAAGTATTGAAAGGAAAATTCAAAATGAGTAATTCGTCAGGATGGCTACGACAGTCGTTGGTTGTGTTTCAATTCATGATCGCAATCACACTAGTTTGCGGAATGATTGTAATCTCACGACAGTTGACCTTCATGCAGAATAAAGACCTTGGATTTGATTCACACACTAAGATTGTCCTGCCGTTGCGCACTGAAAATGCTAGAAGAAGTTACGATGGTTTACAGCGGGAACTTCAAATGGAAAGTGCAATCAAGAACGTAACCGGCACACAGTACGTACCTGGTGCAAGCGTTTGGAATGATCAATTCTTTTATCCGGACGGTGGAAAAAAAGAAACAGCTATTGATAATTACAGGGTAGTTGTAGACTTTGGATATATGAGGCTAATGGGGATCAAACTTCTGGCGGGTCAGGACTTTACCGGGAATCGTCAATTGGAAAGCGATCATCGCTTTATCATTAATCGCACTTCGGCCGAAAAATTTGGTTTCACACCCGAGGGAGCGGTCGGCCAGCATATCTATGCCGAGGGGAACGGTAAAAAATACTCTTATGAAATTATTGGTGTGATGGAAGATTATCACCAGCAGAATTTGAAAGAGGTCATCAGGCCACTAATGTTTCAATTGGCTGATTCAACTGATTATTTTTCGTTCGTGGTTGCGGACGTAAGCACAGAAAATTTTAAAGAAGCGGTCTCTTCCATTGGAAAAATATGGAACGAACAAGTAAGCGACACTCCTTTTGAATACTCATTTTTAGATGAATCTCTGCAAAAACAATATGATGAAGATCGCAAGGTGTCGAACATTATATCCAGTTTCACCATTATCGCGATGCTTATCTCATGCCTTGGACTTTATGGACTATCTTCCTATATGGCTGAGCGACGGTTCAAAGAAATAGGTGTTCGAAAGATCATGGGCGCCAGTGTGAAGCAGATTGTCGGCATGATGTCTAAGGAATTTATAAAGCTGGTCCTGGTTGCATTCATTATTTCTGTGCCACTGGCGTGGTACGGAATGACGGCCTGGCTCAGTGGATTTGCCTATAAAACTGATATTGATTTTTTCATTTTTGTTTATGCGGGAACCGCGGCATTGCTAGTAGCGCTGCTGACAGTAAGCTTTGAATCTTTGAAGGCTGCTATTGCAAATCCTGTTGAGTCGTTGAGGAATGAATAGTTGGTAATCGGTAGTTGGTGTATCGGTAATCAGGACCCTCGTGGCCGTACGTTTTCAGACGCTTAAGGCTGCAGTATCAAATCCAGTTGATTTTATCAGGAACGAGTTAAGATTTACCAAAAAAGGTGCAACCAGCCGGTCGGAGACGCAGTCTAATGGTAAATTCCCTCCAGCATGATAAAAACCTACTTTAAAGTTATCGTACGCAGCTTGGTCAGGAACAAGACCTTCAGCCTTATCAACCTGCTCGGTCTATCCATTGGACTCACGTCGTTCGCACTCATAGGACTTTACGTCGTGGATGAGTTTTCATTCGATCGCTTCCATGAAAAGGCCGACCGGATCTATCAGGTAACAATTTCGGCTAGCTTCGACGGCAAAACACAAAAGTGGAACGGAGTACCGAACATGACCGCTCCCACCCTCGCAAAGGAAATTCCTGAAATTGAGAAAGCCGTCCGGATTTTGGAGAATAACTTTACAGGAAAAGCTTTCGTAACATCCGAGAACATAAAATCGACTGAGAACCACCTTGTCTGGGCAGACCCGTCACTGTTTGAAATTTTTACTGTACCATTTATCAAAGGCGACCCTGCCACTGCTCTGGTCAGACCACATACCGTCGTATTAAGTGAAGCGTCAGCCATCAAGTACTTCGGCTCTCTTGACATCATCGGAAAAAGTATAAAGATCGACCGTGATACTTTGGATTTTGAAGTGACGGGGGTCATTGAAAATCCGAGAATGAATTCCGCACTCCAATCGCCTGTAATCGCATCGTTTGTGGGCTCATGGGGTTACAAGAACGAATCCTGGGGTAATGCGAGTTTCCAGACATTTCTGCTTTTGAATGAAAAAGCGGACGTATCAGCGGTGGAGAAAAAAATATCCGAAGCGTTGGCTCGTGTAATACCAAAAGATAATCTGTGGTTTTCACTTGAAATTCACCCGTTGAAAGATATTCATCTGCAATATCCTGACTTACAAGATATTTCTGGCGGACAAAAAGGCGACCTGAATCAGCTTCAGATTCTGATGGGACTGGGCTTTATTATTATTCTCATCGCGGCAGTGAATTACATGAACCTTGCCACTGCGCAATCTCAACGACGGCATAAAGAAATTGGCATCAACAAAGCGCTGGGTGCTACCAGTCAGCAGCTCGCCAGGAAATTTTACCTCGAAACAAATGTTTTCGTTTTGATCGCGATGGTCATCAGTGTGGTGCTCATCGTTCTATTTCTTCCAGCCTTCAATGTTATTACAGGCAAGAATTTTACAGACAGCAATCTGATGACAGGATGGTTTGGGATTTCATTTGTGCTGGTGTGGGTGTCCCTGACACTATTGGCAGGATTCTATCCAGCCCTGTACCTTTCTTCATTTTCTCCAAAAGAAGTTTTGAAAGGTTCTCTATCAGGATTGGGTGGCAATTCTTCGCTAAGAAAATCACTAGTAGTAGTGCAATTTTCTGTTTCGATTATCCTTATCATCAGTACACTCATTCTATATCAGCAATTGGGTTTTATGAGAACCAAGAAATTGGGATTTGAGCCGGAGCAAGTAATTGCCATTGGTACTACCGGAGCAGAAAACAAAGACCAGATTAATTCATTGAAGGCGGCATTGGAAGGACTGCCATTTGTAATCAGTGCTGCACGGTCTCAATCGTATCCCGGTCAATCTGCCAGCGGACGAACTCTTCCGGCGTTGGATGGGCAAGGTGAAGGCAAACCCCTCTCGACCGTTCGCGCAACTCCAGAAGTATTAAATACATTAGGCATAAAACTTCTTGCAGGCAGAACGCTACCGGAGAAAATGGCCGGGGATACAACCATTCAGATCGTACTGAACAAAACATCAGTCGACTTTTTAGGATTAACACCCGAAGAAGCCGTAAATCGTCAAATACAGGTCAATGGATTTCAGAATGTTGAGGTTGTCGGAGTCACTGAAGATTTCCATTTCTCCTCGCTTCGTGAACCAATAGGAGCTTACGCTTTTCACAACGCTCCTACGGAGGGCTATAATGTCCTTCTTGTAAAATTAAAGACCGATGATCTGAAAGGAACGATTAGCCAGGTGGAGTCCGAATTCAAAAAAATAATTTCAAGTGCATTTGAGTTTACATTTTTAGACCAGCAGGTGCAGACCCTTTACAAAAGTGAAGAGCAACTCGCCGAAATAATTCTGATTTTTTCGGGACTCGCGATCTTTATTGCGTGCCTGGGATTGTATGCCCTTGCGGCGTTCACCACCGAACAACGCACCAAAGAAATAGGAATCAGGAAAGTGATGGGCGCTTCGGTACTTCAGCTGTCCAACATGCTTTCTAAAGACTTTCTCAAACTTGTAATTATATCTTTTGTGATTGCCGCTCCTGTAGGTTATTACGCGATGACCGTTTGGCTTCGGGGATTTGCTTACCGTGTTGAGATCAACTTGTTGGTCTTCGTCATAGCTGGGATTATATCCGTATTGATAGCCTGGTTTACTGTTGGGTTTGAATCGTTCAAGGCGGCGAGGTCTAACCCGATGAAGTCTTTGAGGTCGGAATAGGCTTTTGGCAATACCCTGATCAAAAATATTGGCCATGGGTGGCCGTCCCGTCCGCATGCGAACACCACCGCTCATATTCGAGCGAATGGAACAAATGAATAGTTCAATTGGTGCTTGAATTAGCACTTTTATTCTGGCCTAGATTTGGGATAGTGTTTACAAATCGTCGCCATGTTTGCCAACTACTTTAAAATCGCCTTCCGGAATCTGACGAAGAATCCAATCTATTCATTCATCAACATTACCGGGCTCACAGTAGGCATCGCCAGTTCCATACTTATCTTTTTGTGGGTGGCCGATGAGGTTTCATTTAACGGGTTTCATAAAAATTACGACCGTCTTTCTCGGGTTTATTTGAATCAGGAGTATACTGGCGGAATCTCAACCGCCAGCTCAGTTCCGTATGCACTGAAAGAGGGTATCAGAAGTAAGTCGAGTCAGGTAAAGCATATTGTTATGACTAACTGGGGAGAAGGTAATCTTCTTGCGGTTGGTGAGAATAAGGTCAGCAAGGTTGGCTTATCTGTGTCAGAAGATTTCCTGAAAATGTTCAGCTTTGATCTGATCAAAGGAAGTCCTGAAACAGCGCTTACTGATCCATACTCTATTGTGCTCACCGAATCCGTGGCAAAAATATTATTTAGCGACAGCGACCCTATCAACCAAACGGTGAAAATAGACAACGCACAGGAACTCAAGGTTACAGGGGTTATAAAGGATGTTCCCCAGCAATCCACTTTCCAATTTAGTTATCTTCTTCCCTTCGCCTATTACGAGTCAACCATGCCATGGGTTCAACGATCAAAAGATAGCTGGCAGAATTACTCGTTCCAGATGTATGTTGAGCTTCAAGAGGGAAGTCAGCTCACCGATGTTAACCAAACCATCGAGATGCTGATCAGGGACAATGACGTGGACGCTCCAACATCGAGTGTATTCCTTCATCCAATGAAAGATTGGAGACTGTATTCAGACTTTGAGAACGGTCAAGTCTCGGGTGGCATGATTGAATATGTTCAATTATTCACAGTGATAGCCATATTCCTATTAGTCATTGGGTGCATCAATTTCATGAACCTTGCTACTGCCCGCTCCGAAAGCCGGGCGCGGGAAGTCGGCATTCGCAAAAGCGTGGGGTCCAGAAGGAAAGAATTGATCTTTCAATTTCTTGGAGAATCCATTCTGGTGACAAGCATAGCATTTCTAATGGCGCTTCTCTTGGTCGAACTAGCCCTACCCTTCTACAATACTCTGGTGAGTAAAGAGTTGTTTATTGACTTCAAAAATATATCGTTCTGGATCGGCGCTTTGTCGCTGGTGCTGATAACCGGGTTTGTTGCCGGCAGCTATCCTGCGTTCTATCTTTCGGCTTTTCAACCAGTAAAAGTTTTGAAGGGAAAAGTCCAGGTCGGGAAAGGGGCCAGTACGCCTCGCAAAATATTGGTGACACTTCAATTTGGATTCTCCATCCTGCTTATCGTGGGCACAGTGGTAGTCTATCAACAGGTCCAGCACATTAAAGCACGAGAGGTAGGATACGACCGCGAGAATCTGATGCTCCTATGGACAAACAATGAACTTGAAGGCAATTTTAAAACCATCAAAGAAGAATTATTGCGTAGTGGTTCCGTAAAATCGGTCACGAAATCCAACAGCCCTGTTACAAAGGTATTCTCAACCAATACGGTTGAATGGAAAGGTATGCCAGATGGACCTCCGGTTAATTTTACCACTATTGCTACAGAATACGACTACACTTCAACCCTTGGAATAAAGTTGCTGCAAGGCCGCGATTTTTCTCCTGACTTCAAAAGTGATTCATCGGCGATAGTTATTAATAAGGCTGCCATGGATCTTATGGGCATGAAAACAATTCTCGGAGAACACGTAAAAATGTGGGACGCTGATTGGTCGGTGATCGGGGTAATGGACAATGTAGTGATGGGGGCACCCGATCAGCATGTCGATCCGCTGGTGATGATCTTTGGTCCTGGTTGGAGCAGCACCATCGCCATACGATTAGAGAAAACTGAAGATTTACCAACCGCGGTGAGTACTGTTGAGTCTGTGTTCAAAAAATATAATCCCACGTATCCGTTTGCCTATAGATTTGCTGACACGGAGTTCAATACAAAATTCGCTGCCATCAATCTGATCAGCAGGCTTACAACCATCTTCGCGTCATTGGCAATCCTGATCACTTGCCTTGGTCTTTTTGGACTAGCGGCGTTCACTGCCGAACAGCGCACGAAAGAGATCGGTATACGAAAAGTGATGGGTGCAACTTCAGCGAGCATCGTTTTACTTATTACTAAAGATTTTTCCCGCCTTGTCTTGGTCGCTTTTATTATATCGGCTCCAATCGCATACTATTTTCTGAATACCATTCTCGAACAATATCCCTACCGGATTTCAATACAGTGGTGGTTGTTGCCTGCCGTTGGTTTGTTTGCCCTTGTGCTTGCACTGACTATTGTAAGCACCCAAGCGTTGCGGGCCGCTGGCAGTAATCCATCAAAATCACTTCGAAGCGAATAGCTGTTTTTTTCTTTCTCTCCTAGCCAACAACTAATAAAAGTATTAATATGATCCGAAACTATTTTACAACGGCATTCCGAAACCTCCGAAAAAATCCGGTATTCACTGCCATCAATGTGGTCGGTCTTTCGCTCGGCATGGCCGCGTTCATTCTGATCTTTCAATACATAAGTTTCGAAAAAAGTATCAATACATTTCATACGAACCTACCCAATTTGTACCGGGTATTATATGAAGTGAACGTACAGGGGAAAACCAATACATGGTCGTCCATCCCTCCCGCGCTTGCTCCCCTTGCCAAAGACCAGTTCGCAGAGGTGCAAGACTATTGTCGCATCATGACTGGAATCGCTAACGGCATTGTTACCTATGAATCAACTCGAAAAGAAAATCCAAAATCCTTCAGGGAGCGACGAGTCGTGTATGCCGATGGAAGTTTTTTTAAGCTATTCAGTTTCGAGAACCTTGATGGAAACACAGAATCATTAAATCAACCCAACACAGCTGCCATCTCAAGATCACTTGCCAACAAATATTTTGAAAAGGAAAATGCCATCGGCAAAGTTCTTACCACCAACAATGAATTTGGAAAAGGTTTGTATACCATCACATCTGTCTTTGAGGATTTCCGTGTCAATTCGGATCTCCAATATGATCTTATACTTTCACTACAAACGCTGGCCAACCCGGCCAATCTTGACGGCAGCAACTGGGCACGACTTGATAATTTTGACGCGCAGTTCATTGACACTTATTTATTAGTAAAAGATGGAACGGATTTCAAGGACCTTGAAAACAAGCTCAATGACGCTAAAAAGAAGGTGAGACCGGACGCTACCGAGATCGCGAGGCTGCAACCCATGGCCAATATTCACCTTCCGAGATCGTTTTCAGATTATTACACTACCGCAGGAAACCTTGGATTCATTTATACCCTGCAAGGCATAGCATTGCTCATCCTGGCCATAGCATGGTTCAATTATATCAATCTTTCAACCGCTGGCGCTATCAAACGCGCAAAAGAGGTTGGGATAAGAAAAGTGATCGGTGCAACGCGCAAGCAATTGATCAAACAATTTCTGGGTGAATCCATGTTGCTGAATGCTAACGGTTTGCTGGTAGCGCTTGCAATCGTCAATCTCATCCAGGGATATTATAATCAATTGGTTCACCAGGAACTTTCGCTGGGTATCTTTGATCAAAATAAATTGTGGCTGATCGGTTTTGCAATAATTATGATTGGATCATTTGCTTCAGGGAGCTATTCAGCCTTCGCCCTCTCCTCTTTTAATCCATCTCAGACGCTCAAAGGAGTTTTCAGCAAATCATCAAAAGGAATTCTTATGCGTAAAACGTTGGTGATTTTCCAGTTCAGCATTTCAATTGTATTGATTGCATCAACTCTCATCCTATATCGTCAATTGAGCTATATGCAAAACAAGGATCTGGGGGTCAGTCTTGACCAGTTGGTCACCATCAGCGAACCTGAGGTGGGCCGCGACAGTACCTTTAAAAAACGCAGCAGAGCGTTTATGAATGAGCTTGCCAATGAGAGTTTTGTGATGGATCATACCATGTCGGGAACGGTACCCGGCAATTGGTATAATTATAATACCGCTGGATATACATCCCTAAACCCCAGGCCCGGCGATGAGAAAATAAATTACTCAATCACCTTTATAGACGAGCGTTACCTGAAAGTGTTTGGAATCTCTCTCAGCGCAGGAAAGGAGTTCACCCCAGAAATATGTTCAAAAAAATGGTCTGAGAATGATAAATTAATAATCAATGAGACCGCTTCAGCACTCCTTGGATTTGAGTCCCCCGAACAAGCCATCGGTCAAAAAATAACGAACGCACAGGAAGCGAAGAAATCCGGAGGAGAAATAGCAGAATATGAAGTTGTTGGGGTCGTGAAAGACTATCATCATTTAGGGTTGAGACAAACTATCGACCCGATATTTTTCTTTCCCGGCTACAACACGCATTATTTCACAGTTCGTCTTTCTACTGAAAAAATAAAAGATAAAATGAGTCAGCTTGAGGCACTTTATAAGGAAAGCTTTCCGGGAAATCCCTTTGAGTTCTTTTTCGTGGATGAGAAATATAATCAACAATATCAAACCGAACAGCAGTATGGAAATATCTTTTCTATTGCTTCCGGATTGGCTATCTTCATTGCCTGTCTCGGATTATTTGGGCTTGCAACATTTACGGTTGAGCAGCGGAGAAAAGAAATAGGCATTCGCAAAGTTTTGGGTGCAAACGTTTCACAGATCACCAATCTGTTCTCCAAAGACTTTCTACAACTAGTGGCAGTGGCAATATTGATCGCTACACCAATTTCATGGTATGCAATGGACAAGTGGCTGGAGGACTTTGCTTACCGAACAGACATCACCTGGTGGATATTTGGGGCAGCAGGTGGTGTGGCTGTACTGATCGCATTGATCACTGTGAGCTCGCAAGCCCTCAAGGCAGCGATGGGCAATCCGGTGGAGTCGTTGAGAAGTGAGTGAGGGGAAAGTTAAAATTCAACTATTGTTTTAATTTAAGTTGGATGCAACCTCCATACGTTAGCCTGCGTCTTAGCCACGACTAGACCCTGGTGCCATGCTAAAGAACTATTTGGTTACTGCCTTCCGGATCTTATGGCGGCAAAAAGGCTATAGCGCCATTAATATATTTGGTCTGACCCTCGGAATTGCCTGTAGTCTCCTCATTATAATTTACATCGCCGATGAGCTGAGTTATGATAAATTTCATACAGACAGAGATCGCATCTATCGCGCAGGGTTCATGGCCAAAATTCAAGGGCGTGATATTACCTCTGCTCAGACCGGTATTCCAATGGCGTATGCTCTCCAGAACGAGTTCCCTGAGGTTGAAAGCACACTCCGGATAGCCAATAGAAATTCTTATCCCATTCGTTTTGAAGAGAAATCTTTTAACGAAGACAAGGTTCTGATGGTCGATTCGAATTTCTTTCAGTTCTTCAATTTTAAGTTACTTGTAGGGAACCCTGTGGACGTTCTTCGCGGACCTAACAAAATTGTAATTACCGAGTCGACAGCAAAAAAATACTTTGGTTATACAGGGACGGGCGATCTCCGCCCCATCGGCAAAACAATGATTATTGGTGGTGATGGCAAGGCTGCTGAAATTACCGGAATCGTTAAGGATACGCCTTCTAATTCACACTTCCATTTTAACTTCTTGGTTTCGCTGGAGACCTGGAATGGACTGAAATACGGCCAATGGCTGAGTAGTGAGGTTACTACGTATTTCAAGATTAGATCTGGAACCAATATTCAATCGGTTGACAACCGATACCAGCACCTGGTGGAAAAATACGGTGGCCCTGAGGTGGAAAAGTATCTGAATATGTCTTTGCAGCATTTCATCGATCAGGGTGGTAAACTTGGATTTTTTTCGACGCCAATGTTAGACATTCACCTCACGTCCAATCACGAAGGTGAGCTTGAACCGAATGGCAGCGAACAGTACCTCTATCTTTTCGGGGCAATTGCGTTCTTTATCATCATTCTCGCCTGTATCAACTTTATGAATTTATCGACGGCGCGTTCAGCAAATCGCGCCAAAGAAGTTGGTGTAAGAAAGACCATCGGTGCTATGCGTGGGCGACTCTTAGGACAATTTCTGATGGAGTCCTATATGTATACGGCCATTGCAGTTGTACTTGCCGTGGGTGTGGTATTTGTTTCGATGACCTACTTTAACCTGCTTACTGGAAAAATACTGACGGCCACAGCACTTGCCCATCCGGTTGCCATTGCCGGACTGATTGGATTTACACTCTTGGTTGGGCTAATGGCGGGAAGTTATCCTGCCTTCTACCTCACTTCGTTTAAACCCATTGATGTTCTAAAAGGAAAGGTGCGCGCGGGTATGAAAAGCTCCGGTATCCGCAATTTTCTTGTTGTATTTCAGTTTCTCATCTCCATTACACTTATCATTTCAACACTGATGGTCTATAAGCAATTGAAATTTGTTCAAAGCAAAAGTCTCGGATTCAATAAAGAAAATGTCATTAATCTGTTGCATACTAAAAGCCTTGGCAAGAACACAGAGGCCTTTAGAAATGAACTCTTAAAATATCCTGAAGTCATCGCCGCGAGCTATGCCAACAAGCTACCGCCCGATATTGACTGGAGCACCATATTCCGGCCTTCAGGAACGGAACAGGATCACCTCATGAACATTTACGCGATGGATTATGATCATCTGGCGGCCATGAACTTTCAAATGGTAAAAGGCAGGTTCTTTTCCCGCGATTTTCCAACAGACACAGCGGCCATCATTCTGAACGAAACTGCTGCCCGGCAAATGGGCCTTCAGGATTTTGAAGGCAAATCACTTTATACTCATTTTGAAAGCGAAAAGGGAAAAGATCTCCATATTATCGGGATCATTAAGGATTTTAATTTCCGCAGTCTTCATGATGTTATAGGGCCGATGGTGGTCGTGCTGGGACCAGATCTCTATTATGAAATGGCGATCCGCCTCACACCTGGAAATGAACTGGAAAAAGTAAAGACCATAGAAAGGGCCTGGAAAAAATTCAGTGCTAATAATGCTTTTGAGTACAGCTTCCTCGATGAAAATTTTAATGCAAAGTTCAGAACAGAACAGCAACTTGGACAATTGTTCCTTGTGTTCACATCGCTCGCTATACTCATAGCATGCCTTGGACTTTTAGGACTGGCAACATTTACGGCTGAACAGCGGGCCAAAGAGATCAGCATTCGGAAAGTCATGGGAGCCTCCGTATCACAGATGGCAGTACTGGTCGCCAAAGATTTTGCGAAGCTAGTGGTAATTGCGTTCGTCATAGCCGTGCCGGTCACATGGTATTGTGTAGAAAATATGTTCCTTAGCCAGTTCGCCTACCGGATCGATTTTGATATTCTAGTGGTGATACTATCCGGTCTTGCGGCATTTCTGATCGCTGTGGTGACTATTAGCTCACAGGCAATCAAAGCAGCGATGGGAAATCCGGTGAAGTCGCTGAGGAGCGAGTGAATGCGCAAGAGCGTCAGCAGTTGACTTTGAAGTAAATAGCAGGATCCTAAAAAGATCCTGACTTTTTCATAGGATAACTAGGGGTTTAGAGAGGTAAGGTTGTCTTTAAGGAAACAAGCAAAAAACATGAAAAACATCATCAAAACCCTGATTCTGGTAGCGTCAGGTCTGGTCTCAGGATTGGCGCAGGCACAGGAAAGCATACCCCTTTCATCTTTCGGTAAAATTGTGGCGTCACCACGGGTGAATGTAATCCTTGAAAAAGGCGACAAAGAATCAATTCGCATCGTGTACAATGACATTCCTAAAAATAAGGTAAATGTCATTGTTAAGAACAACAAGTTAAAAATCTATCTCGATCACGCGAAGGTCACTGAACGACAGGTTAGGATTAGCGAGAATGGCAACACGCGGAAACGAGGCATCTATTCTGGGTCTTCCATCACTGCTTTCGTTACCTATAAAGAATTAAAAAGTGTGCAAATGAGAGGTGAACAGGAATTGCGTTGTGACACCGAACTAAAGGCGGATAAGTTCAAATTGAAAGCCTATGGAGAAACAGAAATCCGGCTCGCTTCCCTTGTTGCCAATAAATTTAAAGCTTCCCTTTATGGAGAGAATGACCTTAGAATAAAATCAGGAACCACCAGCCGACAGCTCTATCGATTATTCGGTGAAAACAAGATAGACACCCGAGGATTAAAAAGTGAAGTTGCCTCTACTCACATTTATGGTGAAGGAAGAATAAGCGTGAATGCTTCCGACGAAGTTCGCATAAGTGCATTCGGAGAACCCACCATTAATATTGAAGGAACGTCAATTGTAAGCAAAGGAATTATCTTGGGTCGTGCGTCGATCAATGTGAATAAATAACACAAACGGATTATTTACACACCGGCACTTTGTGAGATCGAGGTGCCGGTTTTTTTAATTTTGTGCGGTCTAAAAAATGACCTCTACACCAGAAAGAAGTATCTTCGACTTAAGAATTTCAAGGGATTTGATTTATCTTTAAAGACAATCCCTGTCACATGAAACTGAAAATTCTGGTACTCCTGGCTGGTAGTTTCATAAGCCATATTTCCAATGGCCAGAAAGAGATTTACGATATTCTTTCCTTTACTGCCCCCGCTGGCTATGTACGCCAACAAGGGAAAGAGGGAATACAATTCACCAGGACCATAGACAATAAGACAAAATATTGCACTATAACAGTCTATATCAGCAGGGCTTCCACCGAGAATGTCAATCAGGAATTCATTGATGAATGGACGGTCCTGATAAAAAATGTAAAGAATGTTGAAATTCCAAATGAAACACAGACGGCTCCACCGGAAGATGGCTGGAACGTTGTTAATGGCCTTTCTGCGGTGACAAGTGACAATGGCAATTATGTGATATCGCTCTTAAGTATAATTGGGCACAAGAGAGTTACAAGCATCTTAATTGAGACCAATTCCGATAGTTTTAATCCTGATCTTGAGAAATTTCTGGAAAGTATAAATCCTGAGACAAAAATTGCTGAAACGCTTGCCGCTGCAGCAGTGGCATCGGCACAGGTAGTTACTACGCCAGCAATTACCACGACAACTTCCGGTTCGTCAGTAGCAACAACCACTCCCGGCGCTCACGATAGTGCCATTACGGGAATTTGGTGGGCCATCAGCAGTAACACAACGGTGGGTGGTGTCACGAATGCCGCGGGTACAGGGTATGCATCGTACGGAACGAGAAGTTCTATAGTCGTCCGGCGAATTGCTTTTCTTGAAGACGGGACATTCTGCCAAATTCTGCCTGAAGGAGGGCTGTTCGATTACAAACAGCAGCGCGCAAAAAATCCCAACTATTGGGGAACCTATCATTTTGCGAATGGATCGGGCACAATAAAATTGGATGCCTTTGCAATTACCTATCCTTTTACTCTCCAGCAAGGATCAGTGGTGTATGACAGAGATAAGTATGAAAAGATCCAACGGGTTGATCATTATGTGTTTCAAGGAATGTTTACCTCAGAAAAGAACCCGTCTGCCTATGAGGGACCTGAACCAACGATCGAATTTTTTCCCGATGGGAGGTTTGCCGATCACGGAGCGATATACTGGGTGCGCCATGTAAAAAGCATCACCGAGGATACTCAGGATAAACAAACCGGGTCAGGGAAATATGAAATTTCCAACTACACTATCACCTTCTCCTACGATGATGGAAGGCTAATCCGTATGACGTTTCTTGAAGCAAAGCCAAGCCCGGCTCAGATTCGTCTTGGACTTTCCCTGCTTGATCGGAAATAACACCTTCGGAATCAGGCATTAGGCTTCTTAAAAAAAATTACTACCCTCGTGTGGAATCGTGCAACTTTTGTCATCCTGTATTAAACTAACTAATACACGCATGAAAACCTGGAAAGCCGTGGCGATTGGCCTGTTGGCCGTCAGCACTCTTCTACTCATTTCGTTCACTTTTTCAAAAAAAAGTAAACCGAAGTACCGCTCTACGTACCTGTCTATTCCTAAAGGATGTGTCTTCCGCACGGTAATGGGCGAGGAAATATCAGATTCAACAATTGTTTATCTCTCGACAGCAAAAGTGCAGACCTCCCTCGCGCATGGCCTTGAATGGATGATGAAGGCACAAGGCACCGATGGAGGATGGGGCGCTGGCAGTCACCAACGTCAGGATGTATTGGATCCGCTTGCCGTACAGGCCGATCCCGCGACAACTTCTATGGTGGCAATGGCGCTACTTCGCGGTGGCAATACTCTTACCAGTGGTGAAAATTCTCTTGCATTGCGCAAAGCCCTCACGTATTTGCTTCAAAAAATAGAAACGTCTGACCTTAACAGTTATAATATTACTGATCAGACAGGAACACAGATACAGGTAAAGCTCGGCGCAAATATTGACGTCATCCTTGCGTCGCAGTTTCTCTCGAATCTCCTTGACGGAAACCTTAATGACAACCCTCAATTGAAAGAACGAGTAAAAAAAGCAAATGATATTTGCGTATCCAAGATCCAAAAAACACAGGATGTTAATGGCAGCTTTAAAGGTTCAGGTTGGGCTGGCGTATTGCAGTCGTCATTTGCCACCAATGCATTGGAAGCCGCACAGGCGCAAGGTGCCAGGGTAGATGATGCCACACTTGACAAGGCCCGTGAATTCCAAAAAAATAATTATGATTCAAAAACGGGTGGTGTTAAAACTGAACTGGGCGCGGGCGTGATGCTCTATTCTGTCACCGGGTCAGCACGTGCCAGCGCTAAAGAAGCAAGACGTGCAGAGGAGGCAGTTAAAAAAGCAAAGCAGGAAGGAAAATTGGATCGCGATGCGGCACCTACTGTTCAGAATCTCGAAAAAATTGGTTACGCAAAGGATGAGGCGATGAAATATTCCACTGCATACTCAATTTACCAATCTGCAAAAGTGCAAGCCCAGCGCGAAGACGTGATGGATGGTTTCGGCAGCAATGGCGGTGAAGAGTTTCTAAGCTATCTCCAAACCGGTGAAAGCATGATCATCGGAAAAGACAGTGAATGGAAACAATGGTATGACAGCATGAGCGGTCGCCTCTTGACGATTCAAAATGACGATGGAAGTTGGAGCGGTCACCATTGCATCACCAGTCCGGTGTTTTGCACCGCAACATGTTTGCTCATTCTATCCGTTAATAATGACGTCAACAAACTCACTGAACAAGGTAGGACTCATTAGCCCAAAACGAACCAAGATTGAAAGACCGTCCGCAAGGCGGTCTTTTTTTTATGCCTCCAATCCCCGACCTTAGAACTTTCATTTTTCGAGCTATGGAAAAACGCTTCACGGAATCAATTCTTTTTAAATCTCTGTGCATATTATTATTTATTGGTATTGTTATCTTTCTACTCATCTTCTTTAAGGAAATTCTTAAGCCTTTAGCATTTGGTGTCTTGTTATGGTATTTTATAAAAGCATTCAACGGACTTATTGAAAAAATAAAATTCCGGGGTAAGCCCCTCAATCCCTGGGTTCGCAGAGCCATCGCGTTATTGGCGATCATTGGAATTATCGAAGGATCTATTCAGGTTCTGGTTTCCAATATCAACCAGATCATAATGAACTATGCTGCCTATCAGGTGACGCTGAATTCCATGATCACCTCATTGGGCCACGACATCGGCATGCCTAACATTACGGAGAATATTCAGAGCAAGATTGGTGAATTGAATATTCAGGGTTTTCTTAAAGATATGGTTACCTCCACCTCAAGTGTCGTGGGCAATCTGTTTCTCGTAACTATTTATACAATCTTTTTATTACTGGAAGAAAACTCATTTGTCAAAAAAATGTCACTGGTCTTCAATTCTCCAGGTCAAGCTACCAGGATTTCTTATTTACTTAATCAGATTTATCACTCGACAAATAAATACATGAAGGTGAAGGCATTTGTAAGCCTTCTTACAGCAATCCTCGGTTACTTTGTAATGGTGATCGCGGGCGTTGACTTCGCGTTTCTTTGGGCGTTGTTAATTTTTATCCTGAACTTCATTCCGTACGTAGGATCAATTATTTCAACACTTCTTCCTGCAGTATTCTCGGTGCTTCAATCAGGTTCCTTCTGGACATTTGGGTACGTGTTTGGTAGTGTCATGGCAATTCATTTAGTCATCGGAAATTATGTCGAGCCCAAAGTAATGGGGAAATCTCTCAATCTTAGTCCTCTGGTGGTACTGGTAGCTCTCTCCTTTTGGGGTTCCGTCTGGGGATTATTGGGAATGCTGTTGTCCGTACCTTTCACTTCGATTATGCTAATAACCTTTGCGCAGTTTCCTGCCACACGTGGGCTGGCCATTGTGCTCACTGAAAATGGAGACATCGAGGAATTGCAAGTAAAGGAAGAGGCGGAGTTTAACGGCTAGTCAACTCACATAGACTGACAAATATGAAAACAGTAAAATTGATCCTGTCCATCTTATTCGGAGTATTTCTTATTATGGGTGGCTTTAATCACTTCAGAGATCCGAATTCGTACAATCAGATGATTCCGGATTTCTTCCCAAAACTTGCCGTGAACTACATAACAGGAGTTATTGAGCTTGTCCTGGGTTTCGGAGTTATTATACCCCGCTTTCGACATAGTTCCGCACTGGGTATTATGATCCTGATGATCCTTTTCTTACCCATTCACGTCTGGGAAGTATTCCGCGATAATCCTACATTCGGATCTCACATTACGGCGATGATCCGCTTGCCAATTCAATTTGTATTGATCGCCTGGGCATGGTTTCTTAGCAAGAAATAACAAAACAAAACTCCACGGGTTATATCTTTCAGCTTTGCAAAAACGAATGAAGAATCTTCTGCTTTTATTAATGTTTACAGGTTTGATAACGGCCTGCAGCAAAGGCGTTTATGTCATTGACCAACCTTTTAGTGCCACCCCAAAACCACCTTCACCCGACTATAGCAATTCCGAACATTGGGCTTCCCTGCCCGACAAAGCTGATGCGGCCGACAGTATTCCGCTTAAGTCCGATCTGAAGAATCTGCAAAGCGCTGCCACCGCTGACGTCTTTTTTATATACCCTACAACATTTACCAAAGAAGCAAAGAATCAATACCGCTGGAATGCCGACGTCAACGATAAAGCTATCAATACTAAGACGCAACTATCAACTATTCTTAACCAGGCCAGCATATTCAACGGATCCTGCAGAATCTATTCTCCCTATTACAGGCAGGCGCATTTATATTCATTTTATGCAACTTCGGAGACCGACGGTCAAAGTGCACTTGATCTCGCCTATGAAGATGTTCGTTCTGCATTTGAATATTATCTGAAACATTATAATGAGGGAAGGCCAATCGTAATCGCATCACACAGCCAGGGAAGTTATCATGGCATGCGGTTGGTCAAAGAATTTTTTGACGGAAAAGAACTTCAAAAGCAATTGGTGATGGCTTACCTCGTCGGACGGGCCATACCGCCTGACCAGTTTGAAACTATTCACCCCAGTGAAAAGCCGGATGACGTTGGCGCGTGGGCTTCCTGGAATACTTATACGCGGAAATTTTTTCCAGATAACTACGAGAAGTATTTTAGAAAATCCCTTTCGACCAATCCGTTACTCTGGAACTCTTCCAGCGACTTCGCTTCCAAAGAATTAAATCATGGTGGTGTTGGAAGGCATTTCACTTTTGTGCCACAGCTTGTGGATGCACAAAATCATGAAGGGGTACTTTGGATTAACAAGCCTTACGTCACCGGTCGCTTCCTTATCCGAACGCGTCGGTGGCATGTAGCCGATATGAATTTTTTTTATATGAATATCCGGGAGAATGTCGCGTTAAGAATAAGTAAGTGGGGAATATGAAAAGGGAGAATCTTTTATAGCATCCACTAATAACCGGATCCTAACTTCTCTTGATCTCCGTCAGCTTATTTCGCTCATTCTGAAGTTCGCGAGAAAGCTTGGTCTGTCTGTCAAGCGCTTTCCGTTTGTAATCCTCAAACTCATTCACAGTGGTGTTGATCAGATCTATTTTCTCTTTTACAGAGGAGTACATCAATTTTAATTTTCCACTTAATAATGCAAGAAGTACGATAAGTCCGGCAATGATGATACTTACAATCGTCACGAATACTGATTTCTCAAACGGAATGCCTAACACCGAGATATGGGTGCCGGCATATTCAATCTCCTGAACGGAAGCCTCTTTCTCTTGTAGCACGAGCTGTGTATTTTTTAATTCAGTTTCCAGGGCAACAATCCTGGTTCGTGCTTCTGAGAAACGGGCTTTAGCGGTATTTATCGAGTCATTGGTCATTTTCCACACGCCATCGAGGACAAATTCTTTAACTACCTTATAATCGCCATACGTTTGCGATTTCGCTTTCATGATCTGGAAGCGCTCCCGGAGGGTAGACTTCTCATCAAGCGCCTCCTGAGAGGCCGGTTGGGCAATAATTGATTCAAACGCCAAAAGGCAGACAAGCAACGCCATGTATTTCATACCCTAATGCTATGTTAGTGGACTATAAACATATAAAGAATAAACCTTTTAATTCAGTGATTTGGACTAACGCGCATTACATTCGGTAGTTGGCGGTTGGCTGTTGGTAACTGGTATGGTTGCGCATGTTGACGGAATAAATTTCAAGACAATACCTAAGTACCTTTTGTCAGACTTTTCATTTCCGTCAGAACTGCCCACCACCGACTCCAACTAGCGGCAGCTGCTCTCTGCTGTATTAATTTGAGGTCCGATCACTATATCCCCTCCTGATAAATCCTTCCACAATATCATACACTAGTTCGGAGTGATTACGACCTCCAATTCCCATGTAGTCGTAGCGATCAAGAAAATATTCGATGGTAAAAGCTTCTTTGTCATCTACCATAAATCTGATCTCTGTAAACGGCGTGAGTAGAATGTGCGTGATCCGAAAAAGAAAACAGTTTATGCTGATTAAAATTGATAAAAGGAAATGAAAATTATCCGCAAAAGCGCAGCTGCTGGGTTAACAACAAAACTCTCGACAATTGGCGACGGCGTGATTGATAGAACAAATAAGGAATTGTAAAGGAATTTTCCTATCTGTAAATTACTCAGGTTGCTTCATCTACTGCAAACGGGAAATAGGCATTAAAAGCAAATTATTGAATGCTGGCTGAGACAATCAATATATTCCATAATTTCCTATTTTTGACTTTTTAAAAATCCACCCACCCCCCCGCATGTTCTTTACGAAGATCAAAAGAAGAGAATCAGGAGTTCTGATCTATGGTATAACTCCACCGAAAGCTCAAACAGCAAGTGAAAAGGTTAGTGAAATGGCTGAGAAAAGCTTGAATATCCTTTGTTCCATGGATATCGATGCGCTGGTTGTTTATGATGTACAAGATGAATCGGCCAGAACTACTGAAGAGCGGCCATTTCCATTTTCCAATGCGCTTGATCCGTTTGAGTATGCCAGTCAATACCTACATCGCCTGGCTATCCCTAAAATCATCTATCGCCCTGCTGGAAAATTTACAAAAGAGGAATTGACTGAATGGCTCCAGGGCCTGAAGGCTCATGGCTTCTATCCAATTTTTGTGGGATTACCGTCACCGGATTACGTTGTAAAAACGAGTTTAAAAGAAGCGTACGAGATCTGGCGCACAAACCATGAAGACCATTCAGTAATCGGAGCAGTGACCATTCCGGAAAGGCATGCTTTGCTGAATGATGAGCAGGTCAGGATTCTCGATAAAGTGGAATCAGGGGTCTCCTACTTTATATCGCAATGTATTTTCAATGTTGAGTACACAAAACGAATACTGGATGATCTGCTGATCGCCTGCAGGGACAAGCAGCAGGAACTGCCAACGATCATCTTCACGCTGACAATATGTGGTTCTATTAAAACACTTTATTTCATGGAGTGGCTGGGTATTCACATCCCTGATGACATCAAAGAAGATCTCAAAGCATGTGCAAACCCAGCCGCTCGCTCGAAGGAGACAGCGGTTGGCATTGCTAAAGACCTGATCCAATACTGCCAGGAAAGATCTATCCCCTTTGGATTCAATATTGAAAGTGTTGCGACAAAGAAAGTGGAAGTCGATGCCTCGCTTGAATTGCTGGATACAGTGAGGGAATTATTGAAGGCGCGAGGCCTGCGTAACGAAGTAAAACAAGGACACCAGATAGCTGGCTGAGGTCATGAAACTTATTTGCGCGATTATTGCAATTCTTTTACTCCAGTCATGCTCACGGCCTTCCAACACCACCGACAAAGACAATATACGGGCATTCGAAGTTGAGGATCCACTTGTATTGCTTGTGACAAAAACAGCTCAGGACAGCCTACCTTACTTTATTGACTATTTCGAAAGGTATCACGGTAAGGAGAATTACACGTTTTCGTTGAAGACATCCTTTAATGATAAAAAATTGGTTGAGCACATGTGGTCAACACCATTGAAAGTTAATGATAGTAGTTTCTTGTGTGTGCTCGACAATGTACCAGATGAACTGACGAACTATTCATTGGGAGACACCATTGAGATTGAGTTTGTCAATATTGAAGACTTCATAATCGTAACAGCGGATACACTGATCTTTGGAAACTATTTACAGTATGAGTTGGAATTGGCCCAAAAGAGACAATAGGGTACGATAACCGATTCAAAAATGATCGCCTCAGGAAATCCAATTCAACTACAAGAGCGTAATAAACTCATTGATGTCTTGAGGGGTTTTGCTTTGCTTGGCGTACTGATTGCCAATCTGGAAGGTTTCGTAACCTTTGCCCTACCGGAAGAAACTAGCAGAAACCTTGTCAATTACCCTTTTGACAAAATCACAGAAATCTTTCTTTCATTTCTTATTGATAACAAATTCATCACACTTTTCTCTCTGCTATTTGGCTATGGCTTCGGAGTAGTAATTGATCGAATTGCAGCAAAGGGAATTCCGGTGGTTCCTTTTTTCATACGAAGAATGTCTATCCTTCTTTTAATAGGTCTATTACACATTTCCTTCTGGTGGGGAGAAATTCTCAGCACATATGCACTATGTGGTATGTTGCTGCTGATGTTCAGAAAAGTAAGTGGTCGTGGTTTGCTTATTTGGGGAGCTGCCCTATTGTTTATAATTGGTCCAATCATTCAGTTGTTAAAATTGTCGCTCCTCCCTGACGCGTCCACCTACAGGGATTTGTTGTTTAAAGATTATTTAAAAGCCATCTATTCCGGTAATTTTTTCAGTATCGCCGAGTACAATTACAAGATTGTTAATTTTCTATTTATAGAGCGATGGTCGCAATACCGGGACATGGCCGAGATACTTGGAAAGTTCCTTTTCGGCTATTATATACTCCGCAAGAACATACTGTCAAATAATTCATCCAACATCCAACTGTTAAAAAAAGCTCAACGTATTACACTCCTCGTTGGGTTATTATACCTGATTGAAAAAGCCTACTATCGGTTTTCCGGAGTTGAATTGGATAATCTGTCATTCCAAGCTCTTCAATATGCGTTTGAAAGAATTGGTATTCTGGCTGTAACCCTATTTTACGCCGTTTCGATTAGCCTGATCTTTTACAGAAACAAAATGCACAATGTATTAATTGCCCTTCAGCCAGTGGGTATGATGTCGCTTACCAACTATCTAACTCATACGGTTTTCTATGTAATCCTCTATTACGGAATTGGTTTTGGGTTGATGGGCAAAATTCATTTGGAATGGACCATTCCTATTGGTTTGCTCATTTTTCTACTGCAAGTGCTTTTTAGTAAATTCTGGATGAAGTTAATGTACTATGGCCCTGTGGAATGGTTATGGCGACAGGCGACTTATGGAAAACGTTTATCATTAAAAAGGGAAAGAGTAGGAATCCACTTATGCCATAACCCCTCAGATTGTCTAATACAAACGAAGGGAAGAAATTGAGACTTTTGGAGGTGATGACGCGACGGGAACGCTTGTATTGAATTATGGATTGACAAGCAATTGACATAGCCTCAAAATAAAAACGGGAAAAGATCAATTGCTTGACTTTTCCCGTCTTGTTATGCCTCTAACCGGAGCCAGCGCATAACACTAAATCAATTTTTACATCATAAAACCTGCTTCACCAGCTTTTCAACTGATGCCCTCAATCTTGCGCTCCATCGTACCCAAAGGTCCTCGTGAACGCAATCATTCTTCTCCGGCATTTTTGTAAACTACCTTCCGTAGATGATAATTTTTTGTTTTTCCGGTGATGTTTGATCTTTTTGTTAAAAATTAAACTTAGTGACATAAACATACTTGACTGATCCACTAAGACAAAACAATTTGATAAAAAGAATCGCACAACTTTTCAACCAAGTTATCCACATTATTTTGAGGAGAGTATGGCAGGGAGCCGAGGGGCCAACAGAGGACCGACTTAATAATTGCCGGTAAAAATCAGAATCTGAGAACTTTACCTTTGACCAAATAAGGAATTGAATTAAGTTGTTCTATTGTTATTCGATAAATACCGACATGGATCTACTGAAAAAGACCTGGCTTCGAATCATAATAAGTATTTTCGCAAGTGGGCTGATTACGGAACTAATCTTTGTTTCGACAACGGATCTAAACGGCCCCCGTCCCTAAATTTCTCGCTGATATATGCGTTAATAGTTTACCTGATTTCAACCGTCGTGGCTGAGAAATTTGGCGACAAAGCCTAACGGTCTTTCGCAGGAACCAGATCGTAAATCAATGAAAGGAGTTCTTTGGGATATTCTGCCTTTCAATAGGACGACGGTTATCTGCCGAAAAGGGGTAGAAAGACATATACATTCAATACCCAGGTTGGCAAAATTATAAGAAGCTTAGTCTTCCATGATCTTCGCGAAAAGGAAATCAACAGAGCACCCACCAGGTAAAATGGTGCGCCCACGAAAATCATCATTGGTATGAAGCCAGATAAAAGATATCCAGGGATAAAAAGAATTAGTCCGATCAAGAATATCCAATCCATAGATCTTTTAGCGGGAGCTTCCATTGGTAGGGTTTAGGTTGGGCTGCAAAGTCTGCAAAGATTTGAGATTTAAAAAATCCTTTCTCGCACAAGTTCAATGGCTTCCGATATCAGTTCGTAGGAGCATAATGACAACCAGGCCGAAACGAAGGTATTTTGTTTTCTGACCCGAATGGCCCAACCATTACTTCTGGTGCCGGTTAGAAATCGGTTCAGGGAAATGGACACGACCCAGGTAAAAATAGTGCGACGGGCGAAACGGGAAAGTGCCAATCTGAAATTGCGTCATCCCGGTAGCCTTTCAATGAATTAAATAATCAATACTTTTACGGTCTTTGAAAAAATAATATGATCGACCATACAGATTGCGACATTGAGAAAGTATCCGTTCACCAGGTAGGCAATAAAACAAGAGACGAGCAACTATTTCTGTCGAAGAAAGAGCTGGCAATTGAAAACGAGACTCTTTTAGGATTAATAAAGCAATTTTTTCTATCGCCCTTTAAGCAACCCGAATTCTACGCGTTCACATTCACCAACCAGGATTTCGCTTTAAATCCATTATACAGTTTTGCGTCTCAGGTATTCGAAAATAAAAACCTGTTCCACCCTACTTCGGTAAACATTGCGAAGCATCTCTACGAACTTTCGGTGCATCCGCAGATTAAGTCGGGAGACTTATTCGTGGCATATTTTACAAATATTGCTCTTGAGGGTAAGCTTATCAATGCACTAGGCATTTTCAAGTCAGAAAGCCGTCAGCCATTTCTAAAACTCGACGCCACTTCATCCGATTTCAAGCTTCACTATGAGGATGGAATTAATATTGAGAAGCTGGACAAGGGCTGCCTGATTTTTGATATCGAAAAAGAATCAGGTTATAAGATCTGTATTATAGACAAATCCAATAAATCGTCAGAAGCCCAGTACTGGAAAGATATCTTTCTGATGGTCCGTCCCTGCAGCGACGGCTACCATCACACCAGGCAGTTTCTGGAGATCACAAAAAATTATATTACCGATCAGTTTTCAGATGATTTTGAGGTAACAAAAACTGATCAGATCGATGTCCTGAATCGCTCTATCGACTATTTCAAAAAGAAAGACAGCTTTGATAGAAAAAATTTTGAAAGCGAGGTATTACAGGAACCAGAGATTATCAAATCGTTCAGAAAGTTTGATGATAATTTCAGAACAACGCATGACATCTCCGTGGAGGATAATTTTGGGATCTCTGCGTTTGCTGTGAAGAAACAGGCCCGCATATTTAAAAGCGTACTAAAACTGGATAGAAACTTCCACATCTATATTCATGGAGACAAAGAATTGATTGAGCGAGGTGTGGATGCCGATGGCCGGAAATTTTATAAGATATATTATAAGCAGGAATTTTAGCAAATAAGTTTTCCCCAGAATCAAGGAAACGGTGATGAAATAAAATCAAACTTTTTGTAAGAAATTAATAAATTTGAAAAAACATAGCATGAAAAGAATTCTATTAATAACGACGGCTCTTATTTTTTCTGGTGGAGCCTTCGCTCAAAAGAGAATACTGATCTATACGCATAATGGAAAGGGTTACGTCCACGAAAATATTGCAGCGAGCGTTGAAGCGCTAACAAAACTTTGTAAATCCAACGGTTATGTTTCAGAATCTACAGATGATCCTGGAGTATTTACACCCGAAAAACTGAAGACATTTAGTTGCATCATATTTTCCAACACAAACAACGAGGGATTCGATACTGAAGAACAGCGACAGGCATTCGTCAATTATATTCACGCGGGAGGAGCCTTCGTAGGAATTCACTCGGCATCGGGCTCGGAACGTAAGTGGCCATGGTTCTGGGCAATGCTTGGGGGAAAATTTGTACGACATCCCGAACTGCAGAAATTTACAATCAAGGTTATTGATGCAAAAAATCCGGCAACTCAATTTCTAAAAGACACCTGGCAATGGGAAGATGAATGCTACTATCTGGATCAATTGAACCCGGATATTCACATTCTTCTGGCAGCGGATATTTCAGCTATCACCGACGAAAAGAAAACAACCTATCCAGGCTCCACATTTGGAAACTACTTCCCTGTCGCTTGGTGTCATGAATTCGAAGGAGGCAGGCAGTTTTATACTTCCCTGGGACATAAGGCGGAATACTACAAGGATCCCGTGTATCTCCAGCATCTACTGGGAGGGATTCAATGGGCTCTAAACGACAAGAACCGTTAAGGCTAGCGTAGAACAAACACGCAGTAGCGCAAGCTTGACGGGAAGAATAGCTCACAAAGTCTTTGTGTCCTTTTTGACGTCCGTTGCATCCCTCGTGAGCTTGCCGCCAGCCGCCGACTCAAACGCCTTGGCCCCCAGCAACGTGAACTCCACGACTATATTATTTTGATTAAAATTCGAATAAATAAGCTTCACCAGATCCCTGTTCTGCATTTCATTGGCAATATCAAATCCCTTCTGAAAATCTGCGGGACTGTACCCAAGCGACGCCATTACGTTTCCCGTCCCACCTTTCTTACCTATTTCTCTGATGATAATGTCGATTTCTTCTGTCATGTTGTATTTGTGACCGAAGATAAATCAATTCCCAGCTGAGTGAAATTTTTCTAAAAAACATTAAAACTTTTGTTGCTCCTGACATACTGTTGTCACTCGCCTAATTTTCCTTTGCTACACAAGAGCAATGAGTAAAATCGGTAACAAAAAAATAATAGTAGCGTTTTATAAGAGAATGAACATTCATTTATATTTGTGTGCTTATGAGAACGCGGGACGAAAACAAGGAATTAGCTATACGGGAAAGGGCTCTGGAGATGATCGTTAATGATGGCTTTGAGGGTTTGAGCATGCAGAAACTGGCAAAAGCTGCGAATGTGTCGCCTGCCACCATCTACCTATACTACAAAAACAGGGAAGACCTACTCAACCAGTTGTATATCAGTACGGATAAGTTATTCGCTGACGAAACATTGAAAGATTTTGACCCGGCGATGAACTTCGAAGAAGGAATGTGGCTGCAATGGAAAAACCGGTTTAACTATTCCATGAAATATCCGTATAATTTTTGTTTCATGGAACAATTCCGGAACTCGCCCCTCGTGAATCATAAAGACATCAAGGAAAGCAGTTTTAAAAAGGCAATGATGTCATTCTTCAATAACGCAATTAAACGAAACGAATTAGTAGAATTGCCCGTAGAGGTTTTCTGGTCAATCGCGTATGGACCACTTTACTCCCTGATTCGTTTTCACCGGTCCAACAAGACAATTTCCGGAGATAAGTTTATTCTCACAGAAAAGAAAATGAAACAAGCCTTTGACATGATGATCAAGGCACTCAGAAAACAGAAATAATAATGACTACGCAGCCATATAAACCTACTTACGATACTGAAGGAAAACCCGCCAGAGAAAATAATCACGACATCCTGGTATTTAAGACCAACATCCTTACGCACGGTGACGTGGAAAAAATTGCACCCATATTATCGGACCAGTTCCGGATCCTCAAATGGACTGTGGACCTTAACGATATTGACAAGGTGCTCAGGATAGAATCACAATTGCTTGGGCCCCGGGAAATTATAGAAATGATCCTTCAGGCAGGATATCAGTGCGAAGAACTTCCCGACTAATTCATTTAACGACACATACTTGATGGAATTATCTCAACCAAAAGCTGGAAAAGTATTCTCCGGATATCAAATATTTATTATTGCCATTCTAACCATCCTCCAGTTTACTATCATACTTGACTTCATGGTATTAAGTCCATTGGGTGTAATTCTACTGAAGGAGCTCAGCATTACCACGACTCAGTTCGGCTGGGTTGTATCCGCGTACGCCTTTAGCGCTGGCGCTGCAGGATTTCTTGCGGCAGGTTTTGCAGATCGGTTTGACAGAAAAAAACTGCTTATGTTTTTTTACGTTGGGTTCGTCATAGGCACTTTTCTTTGTGGGATTGCGGATACCTATAATTTTTTACTAATAGCAAGGATTGTCACCGGGATATTTGGTGGCGTCATTGGATCAGTAAGCTTTGCTATTATTACCGATCTATTTAAAATGGAAGTGAGGGGTCGCGTAATGGGTTTTATTCAAATGGCTTTTGCAAGCAGTCAGGTATTAGGGCTCCCCGTCGGGCTATATCTTGCTAATCTTTGGGGATGGCACTCTCCGTTTCTGATGATAGTCGGTATTTGCGTATTGGTTGGCATTGCGATTTTGATCTATATGAAACCGATCGACGACCACCTGAAGATCCAATCGGACCGCAATCCTGTCGAACACCTGATAAAAACAATTTCGCAACGAAATTACCTTCGGGCATTTGCTGCCACAGTCTTGTTGGCAACGGGAGGTTTTATGCTGATGCCGTTTGGAAGCACTTTCGGAATTAATAACCTCGGGCTTACAATGGATCAACTTCCCATTATCTATATGATCACTGGCGTTGTGACAATCATAACGGGTCCATTTGTCGGAAAGCTTAGCGACAAGATCGGGAAGTTTCAGATTTTCCTGATTGGCTCTGTCCTCGGAATGATCATGGTGGTCATCTATTGTAATCTTGGCGTGACTCCATTGTGGATTCTCGTGGTTATTAATTCTTTGCTCTTCGTAGGAATCTCGTCACGCATGATCTCATCGTCCGCACTAATGACGGCTATCCCGGAGCCACAGGATCGTGGTGCTTTTATGGGGATTAACTCTTCAATTGCTCAGGTCGCTGGCGGCATTGCGGCAGTTCTCGCAGGCAAGATTGTTATCCAGACAGAGAGTGGCAAACTGGAGCGCTATGATATGTTGGGGTATGTTGTTGTTGCTGGCATGCTTATCACAATAATAATGATGTATGTGCTGGACAGATTTATTCAGAGAAAAAGTGCAGGAATTGTTAGACCTCAGCCACAACCAGTTGTGTAACCATCGCTTTAGAATAATCTTTTTTAATCATCAGCTCAATGATCATCTGTATTTCTCAATGAAATCTCTGACCGCCGAGACAAATAACTGAGGTTCTTCATAAAATCCGACGTGACCCGAGTTGGCCAATGCAAAGACAGATTTCTTAGATGGAATGGTGCCAAGAGAATTGTAAGCATGCTGAGCCATTGGAAACGGGATGATTCCATCTCCCTCTCCCCAGACAATAAGCGACGGCAGTGTAATATTTTTCATCTGCGACGTGAGATCGATATCAGACACGATAAAGCTCTTTATTACCTGGTTATAGTTGGTCAGCGCCATGGTGATGTCGGCAGGTGAATTAAAAACGTAGCTAAAGGAGTATCCTGGAAACGTCTTCGGCACCCGATCGACAGTAGCATCGTGTACGTATCCATTCCCCTTTTCAACGAAAGCGTAGTGCTCGAGCTGATCAGATGTGAAATTTGGATTTCTTTTGTACCAATCGAGGCTGTAATTCCAGAAATCGGCGTCAACATTGTTTGCAATCTGAACTTTTGCATAGTCCACGACCCAATTCAACGAGAGGCTATCCCCTTTTGGATTGTTATGAGCGCCGTCGATTTCCATCCATCCCCTTATTTTTTGCTGGCGTGTAGCATTAGTTAAATACGCCGTGCCGAGACATCCTCCCCAGCTGTGTCCCATTAAAAACAACTTTGGGTTATTGTATTTATCGCGGATCAAATCAACCAGCATATCGAGATCCTCTACAAATTGCTGCAGGTTTAAAAGACTCTCAGCACTATTTCCCTGGGACGACCCCGAGGCACGTTGATCCCAGAATACTGTGGCATATGAATTCTCAAGATCATTGAATGCTGGAAGCCCAACCTTTTGAAGCGCAGTCCCACCTGGACCACCGTGAATGAAGAGAATAAATACTCCCGAATTCTTGTTTCCCCTTACCAGCACAGGCATTTCTGCCCGCTTGTTTACCAAAAAGAAAAAATCCCCATCGTAAGTGGCACTCTCTTTACACGACAGGGCTACTGACAACGTTATAAAAAAAAAAGATCCTCTTCATGATGACTTCATTTCTTACTCCTGACTTTAAAAAGCGCTCCAAATTCAAATCCATATTGCAACAACGACACCTGATTAAAAGGAATCTGCCAGAACAGCATCGGGCGCGCCACGAGCATTACTGGATGTTTTCCCTTGTGATCATAACTCAAACCGACACTAATCGACGGCATAAAGTGAGGGTCGCCCGCATCGCCCGCCTTTTGCACTTGTCCGGAAGCATTTACATAATAAGAGTCTCCACCGTTGAGAAAGGAATGCAAATACCCGATCCCTAGAAAATGTTCGAAGTATAGTTGCTTGTGTAGTTTGAAACGTTGTCCCGACTGAACCATAAGGAACATGCCTGTATGATTCTGACGATGAAAATAAGCACCTACTTTCCCGGCCAGCAGCAACTGAAATGAATTGTTAGAAAGCAATTTCCTTTCGTAATTGAGCATGAAACCAGGATAGACACCACCTTCGGCGAAATAACTTACTCCTATCCTCTCAACCCGTGATGAATCCTTTTGGGCAAGAGCATGTAAGCTCGGGAGTAAAATTAGTGCGAGGACTACCAATCTTGACATGCTGTAAAGGTACACTTCAGCTTGGTCTTTTCTCGATCTCACACAATGTCTTAGTAAGCCAAGACCAAATATATCCTTGTCAGTATTGTTGAATCGTAATTTAAAAAGTGGATCAGCAGCGGCCGGGTCAAGAGAGATCAAGCTACTACGACTCCAAAATTTTTGTCTTCCGCTTGACGTATTCTTCCTCGGTCAAAATTCCCCTTTGTCTTAGTTCATAGAGCTTTTCAAGTTCAGAACCCACATCCGTTTTATTATTTCGTTGCCCCGCCACAATTGCACTGGCCAATTCAGTTGCTTGCTTTTTAATTTGGTGATTCTTGTACTCCTCCTGCATGTTCGTAATGGTATCCTTCAGCTCCTTTGGCCTTTCTACGGAATAATATGTGGTGGAGCCAACTTCCGCTGCCGTTTGAATCTGCACATTTCCATAACCGAAGATCTTTCCCCAGAACGATTGATTGAATGAAACGTTATTTATTTTGTCAAGTGGACTTTCCTTGGCATTATTTGAGAAAACACCGAATTCGTCAATGACTCGTTGATCAGTAACCACCCATAGGTTGTTGCTTCGTTCAATGACTTTATAAAAGAAATACCCGATAAAGGCAAGGCCAATCAGAATGCCAAACGGTGCAATCAAGAAGCCAATCACAAGGGCAATTAGTGTTATAATAGCTGGCCCAGCCAATGTAAACCAATGTGGTTGCGTCAGTAGTACCACTTTTTCGTCCTCTTTAAGCTGCGTTTTCATTCTTACCTGTCATTTTTATTTGATGCAAGTACTCATTTTTTCGTCAGTCCGCAGTAAAGTGCCCTCGAACCAGAAGAACTAAAGGTTTTTCTCTTTAGGAGCTTACGATCAATCCTATCCCTTATGTCTTTTAATAATGATAATCCCTTTGCTACAATGGTTGCCTGAGTCCTAAGAGTTACTCCATTCCTGGTCGTTGTCTGCCATAATTTTCATGCGTTTTTGTCTTTATGCAGCGATGTAATATTTAATTTTTTACTACTTCCGATCCGCTAAGGATCACGCTGATGGTCAGGCACGCACGGAGGTGTTATTGGATAAAAATCCTTTGCGTCGCCGATCAGCATCATGCGCGATCCATTAGAGAGTCAGATGTACCTACAGCACAATTTCCCTGGTACCTTCATTTCCGGGGTTGTCAAAAGCAATCGCTTTTAATTTCGTGCCTGGCATGTTCGCGTTTGCTACCGTCGCATGATAGGTCCAAAGCTGGTTATGCGATGGTGATTGAATGGCTTCGCCCTGTTCGATGATACGATCCGCGGCATCCCTGATCACCACCTTCACCCTTATCACCTTAAAGTCATCCGTTGCACGGACGTTGATTGAACTACCGACCTCACCGGTGTATTCAATCGAATCGACAACCGTCACCTCGGGAGAATTGAGGTAGTCGCTTACGGCGACCAGGTAGGCAGACTTCAGCTTTGGTGTGGTGCGAGCCTGATACGATTCTTTCTTTCCAGGCTGATCCAGTTGCCACCTTGCCCAATCGGCTGCTCCCAGAAATTTCTTTCGAACGGCAATCTGCTTGTCAGTCGAAGTCTGCTTGTGCGGCGGGCGACTTTTAACCACCATGCGTGAACCGACCTGCCGGACGGCAACATTTTGTCCCAACATACTGCTTCGGGATGCGGGATTTTTAAGTGTACTCATAATCTTTTTTGTTTTTTGGTTTCACAAGACACCAATCAATGATTTGAAATTTGATGACACCGATCGGGTTGATGTTTATGATTCCATCAAATCAGCTAGCATGATCTGACAGTTTCCTGCCGGCCGGCAATCATCAATCCGATGGTCATCTTTTTTCAAACATTCATTGGCCTTGCTTAGGACAAATATGAAATGATCGTATTTGTCGATGTTTCGAAATGTTCCGAAATGTTCCGATTTTGAGCGGTCGAAAAACAACGTTATGGTAGGCCGCTGACGTGGTTTACACCTTGGGGCATCCGGTTTACTGGCTCGGTGGCAGAAGTCCGGGCCATTTTCATGTATGTTGTACAGAAGCTCTGGCTATTTTCCGGCACCCCCTCCAGAGCGGCTCCAGACGAGCTTTCGAGTCGCTCCATAAGAGCATTCGAGCCGCACCAGAAGAGCTTCATAGCAGATTCATAAGAGATTCATAAGAGATTCATAGCGGCATTAGAGAGGGTGTTTCTGCTATTGGAAATTCAGGGCTTGACAGGTCTATGAAACGCATAATTTTTACGAACTCTCCACCAACTATTGATTTGTAAACATTGAATGCTTCTTCGGCATTTCTGTTGAAATTAATATGTGGATGGATAAGTGGTGGGGCTGTTGCCCAAAGTCCCATCTTGGCAACGACTATCACTCTCGCACGGTTGATTCAACGCGGCTACGAATCTATGCTCGCTTACTACAAAAGAACATCTCCACTCCTGTGTGCCAGCGCATCGAAATGCTCCGGCACAACTTAATGAACCGCTGTATACGAGGTCCGTAGCCCCTATGCTGAAACTTCGGCGTAAGTATACGTACAGTGGTCATACCGTCACTGCATTTCGGCATTGTTGGGCGTTCGTTTTGTCTACTTAAATCTTTCTTCGTCAGCCCTTACATGATGCGGAAATTCGTCCCCGTAAAATGGATATGGAATTCCCTCAATTGTTAATTCAAATGACTCCGAGTCAATTCCTGAGATTTGGTTTCCAAGTCCAGCTATTTCTTGTCCTTTGTCGTTCGTTATTTTTAAAGTCGAAATTGTCCGCGTGGAAATCACTTTGTCGTCAGGGTAGTCCTCAAAATCAATCTTTTTTTTCTTGCAATAAAATTTAAAGAAGTCGTAAGGTGTCTCGATGTCGAGGAATTTAATTTGTCCAAAGACTACTCCCATTGAGGCATCCGCTTTCTCAAACGTTGTCGTCCCAATTAACTTCTCGTCTAGTAATATGTTGTAAACTCTGTCCATACAAAATGACGCTCAACGCTGATGTATGCGTTCGTAGTTGTGTTTATCTATTTTTCGACCAATGTAGCTTCGCCTTAGATCGAAGTTAAGTATTCATTTTGAAACCAACACTCTATACGCATACATAATGTAAGGCGTTTTGTTCATCGCTTCCTTTTTTGAAAGTACCCTAGTGCTTCGCTGAAGATTTTGTCGCTTGAAAGAGATGCAGCAAGTTTGTAATAATTTTCTGCCTCGTCTGTCTTACCTGCCAATTCCATATAATATGCTATCATGAGAGCGTTGTCGGCTGTATTAACTATACAATTAAAAAGCCCTTCGAAATTGCTGTTTCGGATAATTCTAACTTTTAATAGAAATTCTTGCCTCTTATCCTGTTTCACAAATATCAATAGAATATCCCCTACAGGTTGGAGCACTTTAAGATCATTGCTTGGAATTATTATTGAGTTTGAATCGCAGAAATAACTTTTCAACGAGTCATCAAAGATATTCTTAATCTCAATTAAATACTTGTTGCTTTTACCTTTTAACCACCTCATGCATAAATCATCTCTTTCATTATGACTAATCTGTTGTATCCTCGGCGATGGAAAAACGATTAGCGGGTTGTAATCATAAATCGCTCCTGGAACAATTGGTGTTACATCGAACATTCTTTTTAGATCGGGCCGGTAATAGCTCATTGCCTTTGTTGCGGCACTTATTTCCTTGTCTAGTTGGGTCAGATTGATTACCGTATCACCTTTGAAAGAAATCGGAATTCCTGTATAGTGCACTAGATGGATGTTTCCATTACGCAACTCAAGTTTTTCAGTTCTCGAAAGGAATTGAAACCTTTTGATTACTTGCCCCTTTTTAGAATATGCCCCTTCTGCATCAATTATTTGAAATGGAAACCGTTCGGCCTTTTGTCCAAAGGAAAAATTTGTTGTAAATATTATAATAGTAGTAATGAGAATCTTCATACAAAAATGCCCTACAGTCGAGCCACCCAGGGGAGTTTCACCTTCAGGTTCTCTCGGGAACAGTACGTGAAAGGGTCGTTCATACGGCTCTTCCTGTTAATCACACAAATGTATTCACTACAGTATGGATATACCAATTTTTTATTGGTCGTGATCTTGTTTTACGGCGCTTGATCCTCTCCGCCAGCTGGCGGGTGAATTTGTTTTCGATACAAGTCGGGCCACAATCCTTTCATCACAAGGTATTTTACCCTTGTGTCATACGTTTTTCTCAGAATCACTAAATACATGTAAAGATATTAGTTATCCGAATTCATCGGAAAACTGAATGTAGTTGTACGGTAGTTTCGTACAACTGAATTTTGAACTGGTTAGATTTCAAGTAGGGGACAATTTGTACCCTACTTGACTCAACTGTCGACAAGTTGTCTATGTTTGAATTCCTACGCTAACAATTTTTCCAACTTCATCTTCCACTTTTCCCAATCCTTCATCTCCTTTGTCTGTAAGTCAAGAAATTTTTGAGTGTGGTCGTGGTGGATTAAATGACATAGTTCGTGAATGATTACGTATTCAATGCAGCCTTTAGGGGCTTTAATCAATTCAGGGTTCAAAATTATTTTCCCTTTCGGTGTGCAACTTCCCCACCGTGTCGGCATTTCTCTCAACACAATGGATGATGGTTCAACGTTGTGTCTTTTGAATTTATGAATTAGGGGCTCTGCAATTGAGTGGAATTTCAGTTTTGCATTTTGCAGGTACCACTCATTTACCAGTTGCTTTGTCCTTGCTTTGTCGGTTATTGTAACTTCAATAAACTGTCCTTTTAGTTTTGCCGATGCGGCTTTACCAATCAAGATTTTCAAACGATACTGTCTGCCCAGGTATAAATGTGTTTCACCGCCTACAAATTTTCGAGCAGGCGTCTTGGGATGAAATGAAAGAAAGAAACTCTGCTGCCGGATAATCCATGGCGCTCTCTTCCGCACTTTTTCCTTCACCTTTTCTAAGGTTGTCCCCTTGGGAGCTTTTACCAAAACGTTTAGCTCCGGTGTAACTGAAATACCCAATGATTTTCTGTCTGAAAAATCTAAACGAAAATCAATTTTCTTTGAACCGAATTGAATTGCCTCCATTACTTCTTGTAACGAATTTTAGCAACATTCACGCAATTCTCAGCAACCTTGTCTATTTCTTCAAAGGTGATTTGTAAATTGTATTTGTCCCTCACCTCATCAATTAAGTAATCACCGATCTGATGAACCATCTTTTTTGGAACATCCACTTCATTCTGCCAATTTACTTTTACCAGTTTCTGAATGATCTCATCAATTGCCAATGCAGTATTAGCTGAAATTTGTTTTCGGGTTTCGATATCAGTCAATTTGCTTTGTAATTCTTCATTCGTAATTCCATAGAATGCTTTGGCCACATCAGCTTGTTGAAGGGAGGCCGGAAGATCGGAGTCAGTATGAGATAGAACTGAGTCCATAATATCCTTCACTTTATTAAGAAACTGTGCCTCGTTAATTCGTTTCGCCTCATAGTCTGCAATGGCATCCTTCAGCATTTCTGAAAACTTCTTATAGAACGCTGGATCTTCATCCATCTTTTCAGTAATGTGTTTTTTTGTGCGACTGGCAATTTTGTCTGCTTTTGCTGCCTTCCCAGCAGTATTCTCTACTTCCTGCTGAAATTTCTCCCTATCAAATATGTTCACCAACTCCGTAATGGTTTCAACTCCTTCTGTTTGAATGTGGGTATCAATCAATTTCTGAATTTGCCCTTCGTATTGCTTGTAATCAATAACATCGGAGTATCGTTGCAATACAGCGGTTCTTAATTTGATAAAAAATGCTAAATCATCTTTGTAACGCGCTATGGTTTTCTCATCGCTTGTTTTGTGAAACTCGATTGATGAAAATGCCAATTTCAGAATCTTGGCAAAAGCAGCAAGCTTGTCATAGAATACAACTCGTATGGCTTCATCTTTTAAAAGCAATTGATACGCTTCTGCATCCCGCTTGTTAGCAACTCTTTTAAAAATATCCCAGAGCTCAGAATATTTCTGTGGCAACTTTTTTATCTCTTCATTGATGTTGGTCAATGTACCTGCTAAATCGTCAGTGTCGAAATCACCAAAGGAAGAGTAAAGCTCTAACGCCTCATCCAATTCTTCAAGTACTCCGTAATAGTCAATGATATAGCCGTAGTCTTTATCTGGGCACACACGATTCACTCTGGCGATTGCTTGTAGCAAAGTGTGACTTCGCAAATTTCTTGTGAGATAAAGAACGGTATTCTTCGGTTCATCAAATCCAGTCAACAACTTGTCAACTACAATAATTATTTCTGGTTTGTCAGCTTTCTTAAATCGGTTGATAATGTTGTTTTGATATTTTTTGGGCGTGCCATGTTCATCCATCATTTTTTTCCAAAACTGTTTCACCTTGTCGGTAGATTCAGCATAGGCACTATCTTCTCCCTCACGTTCATCAGGTGGCGAAATCAGAAGCTCGCAGCTCACAATCCCTATTTCATCTAAAAACGTTTTGTATTTGATGGCTGCATCTTTACTCTGTGTTACCAATTGCCCTTTAAAAGGTGTGCTCCCTTGAAAATTATCTCTAAAGTGGTAGCTAATGTCCCAACAGATGGCATAGATTTTTTGCTCGGCTACGTTCAGTTGGTCGGCTCTTGAAAACTTCTTTTTTAAATCTGCTTTTTGAAGATCATTTAAGGGTTCTGATATGTTACTGAAAAACTCATCCATCGGTTTTTCGTGTACGGTCTGCTTGGCAAACCTTCCTTCGTATAACAACGGAACAACTGCTTTGTCTTTTACAGCCTGATCAACCGTGTACGAGTCAATCATTAAGCCAAATTTTACTGCCGTGCTTCTATCTTTTTTAAACAGGGGTGTTCCTGTGAAAGCAATAAAACAGGCATTGGGCAATGTCTTCTGCATTTCAATATTGAACGTGCCGTGCTGTGTACGGTGACCTTCATCTACCAATACAAAAATATCGTGACTCTTCAGCGGCTTAGAAATCTTCTTTACGGCTGCTTCAAATTTGTTGATAACAGTTGTAACCACTGAATCGCTTTTACTTTCCATCAACTCTACAAGACGTTGGCCGGTAGTGGCATTCTCAACAAACATTCCGCACTTGCGAAATGTGCCTGTTATCTGATCATCTAAATCAATACGATCAGTAACTAAGATTATTTTAGGATTTCGGATTTGCTTTTCTAATGCAATCGCCTGGGCAAGCATTACCATGGTCAACGATTTACCACTTCCCTGTGTGTGCCAAACCACACCGCCCTTACGTTTGCCATCTTCTATTTGCAGAATCCGTTGGATAGATTTCTTAATAGTAAAGTATTGCTGATAACGGGCAATTTTCTTTTCACCATTGTCAAATAGAATGAAATTGAAAATCAAATCCATCAACCGTTCGGGTCTGCATAAGCTGTATAAGTATTCGTCTTGCTTCGTTGGTAGTATGGTTTCGCTTTCCAATGCATCAAAGTATGAACGCACATAACGGAAGCGATCAACAAACAAGCTATTCTTTTGCTCTGCGCTAAGTGGTTGGTTCTTTAGCTTATTTACAATGCTTTTGTATTCCTGTTCTTGTTCCTTGTTCTCGAACTTCTCATCCCAAATTGCCCAAAATTCTTCAGTTGTTCCATTGGTAGCGTACTTGGCTGAATCGGTTGCAATACTCAACACACTTTGAGCATACACATACAAACTGCGAATGCCATCTTCCTGCTGACTTCTTAAGTGCTGACTAATGGCCTGAGATAACGGTTCCTTCATATCTGGCCGCTTGCATTCTATAATACACAGGGGAATTCCATTGACGAACAAAACCAAATCGGGTATATAATGCTCTCTGCTGGTGCTTCGCATTACCTTAAACTCTTCGGTTACATGAAATATGTTGTTGTCTAAATTCTTCCAGTCAATGTATTGCAGCGGGAAACTCTTTTTATCGCCATCAATACTTTGCTCCAAATCCTTCCCCAGTGTAATGCGGTTGTAGGCAACCTCACAAGCTGCTATATAGCCCTCGTTCATGGGTAAATCTTTAAGTGCTAATATTCCGGCTTCAATATTGGCATCGGTAAACAAGGACGTTTTACTTGAACTTACTTTAATACTGTTTATTTCCTTCAGCTGGTTGCGCAGCACCTTCTCCAAAATCACGTTGTTGGTTTTGTTGCCTCTCAGTTCCAATGCTTCATCGGGACTCAGATACTTGTAACCCAACTTTTGCAATAGTTGCAAAGCAGGTATTTGGCTGATGTGGTCTTCTTTAAATGATGGTGTTTCCATTTCTTTTATTTCAGGCCCTATTTAAACCTGTTTAATTTATTTCTTGTCTGTATTGAATGCATCTCAGATACATCTTACATTTGAATCGTTCTTTACCCTTGGTAGGGAACCTACAAAGGTCTCTGACGCTGAACCAGCAATCAGCGTCAAAATATTAGGACCGGGGTGTCCCCGATCGGTAGGAAGCTCAACGAACGTTGGGCTTTTTATTTTGCATAAAGGTTTTGAATGCATACCGTTTTACTTTTTTGAATATTTATCGTATCTTCGAAGCTCTGGACCTAAGGGGTTGTACGACCTCTGAACGGCCTGGAACAAATCCTCGGTTTCGAACCGGGGTTTTTTTATGCCCTGATAATTCCATCAGAATCAGCTATTTTAGAACGAAAACAAATTTTATCAAGCTTTCTGGCAAATATTTTATGAGCCTGATGCTTCTGCCTGGATGCCTGAGGGAACTCCTTCTCTTTCAAGGTATACGCTACCACATCCGCTGATTGTATGAACATAGAATCAGATGAAATTCTAAAAATGGGATCTTCGATAACCCAACCTATTCTTACATCAGGCACGGTTTCACCGCTGGCTCCTGTGCCCAATAGTTTTCTTACATGGGTGTTAATGTTTTTTTCATTAGCACGGTCAAAGAACAAAATACCATTGGAAGTATTTGCTTTTAAGTATTCATCGAAGGCCTGATAAAGTTTAGTGATGGATGTCGTTAAATATTCCTCTGGTTTTAAGTTAGTTTTCATTTTATCAATCACCACTGCTATTAAAGTAAATGCGGAATTCTGACCTATAGTTTCTGCGAACTCTTCCATTAACTTCCACCGCTCGGGCACACTGATCGATGTGTAGGCTTTTATTTTGTGCGGGTCAATCATTTCCGCACAATGAAACTCAACATCATAAGGAAGAAATCCTTCACGGGCAATTTTCTTTCGAAAAGCTTTCAAAGTCTCCAGCGACACTTTCCATTTGTTGGCGGGAACTACAACGCCCACAAGAATAAAAAAGGGCGTACCCGTTTTATCTGGTTTGGCGTTGTCATGCGCACCATAGTCGCCACTTTCATCTACATAACAGAAGTACATATATTATTAATCTTAAATTCTATTTGTTCTTTCTTGCAATTGCTAGTGCAGACTCAATTGTACCATTGTGTCCATTATCTTTTCGCCAACCTTTATTTTCCAATTGTTTCTCCAGCACTACCTTATCCTTTTTGTCTCTATAAATTCTGAATTCTCGTTCACCGTAAGCATCCGATGAAGTACAGGTATTAAATATTTTATTCAGGAATTTGAGCTGACCAGTTGTTTGGGAGAAGCTCTTCCAATTTATTAACGGAATGGGAAGGAATCCTCCGGAGAATTTCTCTCAACCATTCAAAGGGAT
>JBBRON010000025.1:0-70723 GCA_038229375.1 Cytophagales bacterium
AACGGGATGCCCGTATTTGTGAAGACCAAAGGAAAATTGCCCTCTATTTATCAGAGTGGAAGTTGTGTACGGCCTGCCGATATTGATCATGATGGTGACATAGATTTATTTGTTGGCACACGGGCAATGTCCAGGTATTATGGAATGCCTTGCGACCAATTCATTCTTTTAAATGACGGAAAAGGAAATTTTACGGAGAGCACCCAAGCTCTTGCCCCTGAACTTCACCAGTTGGGGATGGTCACCGACGCGCAATGGTTCGACTATGATAACAATGGATTTGACGATCTTATTATTGTTGGCGACTGGATGCCGATTACTATTTTTAAAAACGATGGAAAACACCTGGAGATGGTCAAAAACATACCGGGCCTCGAAAATACCAATGGCTGGTGGAACACGGTGAAGCCTGTGGACCTCGACGGCGATGGTGATACTGATTTCATAATTGGAAATCTTGGATTGAATTCAAAATTCAGACCGACAATAGATTCTCCTATTTCACTTTACGTAAATGACTTTGATCAGAACGGTTCGGTTGAGCCAATATTTACCTATCGGAAAAACGGGGTGGATTATCCATTTGCCCTGCGTCAAGATATTCTAAAACAGATGAGCAGCCTGAAAAAGAAATTCCTATATTTTAAGGATTATGCTGACAAGTCATTAAAGGATTTTGTTGATCCAAAGATATTTGAAAAGTCTACTGTGCTTCATTTTTATGAACCTGCAACGTCTGTTCTGATCAATAATGGTGCCAGTGGATTTGAGCTAAGGCATTTGCCTATTCAGGCGCAATACTCTCCCGTGTTTGGAATTGACCTATTGGATGTTAATAAAGATAACAAGGCAGACCTGGTATTGGGTGGAAATCTGTACGCTATAAAGCCTGAAGTTGGTAAGTATGACGCAATGCCAGGACTGGTTTTACTTGGCGATGGTAAAGGAAATTTTGATCCATTGCCATCAAATGTATCAGGTGTTAAGCTTGAAGGGGAGGTACGAAGAATCCGAACGCTAAATACCAGGACTGGCAAGGTAATCGTGTTTGTGAGGAATAATGATGATAGTAAGTTTTACAAATTGAAGTGACAATGAAATATTTTGATAGGATTATTTATTCTTTGTTGATACTACTTGCATGTTTCTCATGCTCGGAAATTGATGACAAGAAATTCAGATTGATATCGTCCAAGGAATCTGGGATAACATTTCGCAATACCCTTAAAGAGAGCCTTGAGTTCAACATATTTAACTATATGTACTTCTATAATGGAGCGGGGGTTGCTGTCGGAGATCTGAATGGAGATGGATTGATGGATACATACTTCACGGCAAATCAGGAGCCAAATAAGTTATACATCAACGAGGGAAATTTCAAATTCAAGGATGTCACGGAGGCGGCAGGTGTGGAAGGCTTCAAGGGTTGGTCGACTGGCGTAACTATAGTGGATGTGAATAGCGATGGTAAGCTCGATATTTATGTGGGTTTTCTTGGAGATCACTTGATATTCAAAGGGAAGAACCAATTGTTTATCAATGAAGGAAATGATGCAAATGGCATTCCTCAATTCAAGGATCGTGCTGTCGAGTACGGATTGGATCTGGTTGGATTTGCTACACAAGCATCATTTTTTGATTTTGACCGGGACGGAGACCTGGATATGTTTATGCTTAACCACTCTATCCATGAGAATGGCACGTTTGGCACATCAAAGGGATTGCGTTTTAAGTCGCATCCTCTTGCAGGTGATAAGCTCTTGCGCAATGACAACAATAGATTTGTTGATATCACGAAGGAAGCTGGCATTTACGATAACGCGATAGGATATGGGTTGGGTATTGTGGCAAGTGACGTAAACCTGGATGGCTGGATTGATATCTACATAGGAAATGACTTTCATGAGAACGACTACCTATATATAAATCAAAAGGATGGAACCTTTAAAGAGCTATTGGAAAAATCGATGAATCACACAAGCCGTTATACCATGGGTGTTGATTTTGCCGATTTTAATAATGATGCATTTCCTGATCTGATCGCAATGGACATGCTTCCACACGACAATTTTATTCTTAAATCGTCGGCTGCGGAAGATGCTTATGATATGGTCGACTTCAAGCTTAACTATGGTTATAATTATCAATATTCGAGGAACACGTTGCAACTCAATCAGCATGACGGAACCTTTAGCGAGATCGGACTTTTTTCGGGCATTTATGCCACCGACTGGAGTTGGTCAACGCTGTTTGCGGATTTTGATCTTGATGGTCATAAAGATATTATGGTTGCCAATGGCATCTTAAGAAGGTCCAACGACTTGGATTACATAAACTTCATTTCCGGTGATTCGATCCAGATGAAACTGAAATTTGATATGACGGAAAAAGAGGTGGAAATGATCAAGAAAATGCCTCAGATCAAGATTGCAAATTTTCTGTATCAGAATAACCGCGATTCTACGTTTACCGATCGCGCGGCGGATTGGGGCATGGACCAGATTTCATACTCCAGTGGGGCGGCCTATGCAGATTTTGACAATGACGGCGATCTTGACCTCGTGATCAATAATGTAAACGATGAACCGTTCCTTTATGAAAATAGGACGATTGGAAATAAGGCTAGTCAGCCAGGAAATTTTATTAGCATCAAGCTCAAGGGTAAACAAGGAAATTTGTTTGGCATAGGTGCAAAAGTTATAATTTATCAAAAGGGGAAGCTTCAAATACAGGAGTGTATGCCCACCAGAGGCTATCAAAGTTCCGTTGACTATCGTCTGAATTTCGGCCTGGGTAGCAGTGATGCAATTGATTCTATAAAGGTAATCTGGACGGATGATTCATTTCAGGTAATGAGGAATGTAAAAGGCAATCAATGGCTGACAATGAATCAGTCTGATGCCTTGGGCCATTTTGACTATTCTATGTTTCACAAAAGCAAGCCGATGTTCCAAAATTCTACAGCAAGTTTAGCTATCCCATTTAAACATAGAGAAAACAAATTTATCGAGTTTAATCGCGAAGCACTCATGCCTCACATGGTATCCGCTGAAGGTCCTGAAGCCGTAGTAGCGGATGTAAATGGCGATGGCCTTGAGGATATTTTTATCGGAGGAGCAAAGTGGCAAATGCCAGGATTATTCCTTCAGACCGCCAGTGGTTCATTTAAGCCGTCCCATCAGAAGGCGATTGAGCTTGATAGTGTTCAGGAAGATGTTGATGCGATTTTCGCAGATGTGGACAATGACAAGGATCAGGATTTGATTGTTGTGAGCGGCGGCAATGAATTTAATGACTCGTCTGAATATATGAAGCCCCGGCTTTATTTGAACAATGGCAAAGGTGAGTTTAGCAAATCAGATGGCCTGCCGGTAATTTATACAACAGGAGGCTGCATCAGTGCCAGTGACTTTGATAAAGATGGAGATATTGATCTTTTCTTTGGGTCACGGTCAGTTCCCTGGAATTACGGAATTAAACCAGATAGTTACTTGCTTGAAAATAATGGTGCAGGGGTTTTCAAAGACATTTCGGACCAACGCGCTCCAGCGCTTCGAAAGGCAGGTCTCATAAAAGACAGTAAATGGGTCGATATAGATGGTGACGGAGATGAGGATTTACTTCTGGCCGGTGAATGGATGCCGATCACTGTTCTGCTCAATGACAAGGGTTCGTTTATCCCACTGACGTTGGCTGGATCGGGGCTTGAGGAAACCTATGGATTTTGGAATACGATTGAGACAGCTGACTTTGATAAAGATGGAGATCTGGATCTGATTGCCGGCAACCTTGGTCTCAATTCAAAACTTCGCACTTCCGTTAAGGAGCCCATAACTTTATACGTCAAGGATTTTGACAATAATGGAACAGTCGAACAGATCATGACGCACTTTGTGGATGGCGTTGAATACCCCTTTAATACGCGTGATGAAATGGTAAAGCAAATGCCGGGCCTTAAGAAAAAGTATCTTTCGTATGCAAATTTTGCCAAAGCCAGTGTATCGGATATTTTTGCGCCAGAGCAATTGAATTCAGCTGAGAAGCTAATGGTTAATATGTTTGAAAGTGCCTATTTTGAAAATCTCGGAAATGGAAAATTCAAGAAAATAATCCTTGACAAACCGGCGCAATTTTCGACAATTAATACGTTCATAGTAGAGGACGTGGACCATGACGGCAGTCTGGACGTTCTTGCAGGGGGTAATTTCTATCCTATCAATATACAGCTAGGCCGATATGATGCGAGCTACGGTCTGTTTATGAAAGGCAATGACAAGGGGCAACTAAAATCAACTGCACCATTTGAATCCGGATTCTCGGTGAAGGGAGAGTTGAGAGACCTTCAGCGGATTAATGTAAAAGGCAGAGCTTACTATTTGGCCATCCGTAATAATGATACTATCGAATCGTTCACCCTCAAATAACGGTGTGTAAAATGAGTTATTATTTGAGTAATATTGTGTTGATGCTGAAGCGAATATTGTCAGGTTTCTTATTGGTATTTATCCTGCAGGGATGTACTCAGGATAAGGAGAAATATGCGTCTAAAATTAACAATCCGGATTTTCTTCACCGGTCAATAAAAACCATTACCGATAGAATTGTTCACGACATTTTTTCTCCTCCGGTTGCCAGCAGAATTTATATTTATACAAGTGTGGCTGCCTATGAGGCGCTCCGGCATGAAGACCCTAATTTCTTAACGCTGGCAGGTCAGCTTAACGGCCTTGATTCAGTACCGAAACCTGATCCCACAAAGAAATACAATTTTAATGTTGCCGCCGTAGAGGCAACACTGATCATTGGTCGGGCGTTGGTCTTTACAGAAGACGAGGTCGATCAGTTTCACAAGAAAATCATGGATGAAATCCAGGATACTGGAATTGATGGTGACGTTTATGAGAACTCGATTGAGTATGGAAAAATAGTAGGGGACCATATTTTGAAATGGTCATCAAAAGACAACTATAAACAAACCCGATCTTTTCCTAAATTTTCTATTCAAAATGATGCTGCTTCCTGGAAGCCAACTCCTCCGGCATACATGGATGCAGTTGAACCTCATTGGAATAAAATCCGACCCTTTGTTATAGATTCAGCGTCGCAATTCAAGCCTTCTACGGCGCCGGTATTTTCAGTCGACAAGTCAAGTAAATTTTATGCTGAAGCAAATGAGGTATATACAATTTGTAACCAATTAACAGACGAACAGAAACAGATTGCAAGTTTCTGGGATTGCAACCCATTCGTCATGAATGTAAAAGGTCACGTAATGTTCGCCACTAAGAAGATATCACCTGGAGGTCATTGGATGAACATTACGCGAGTTGCCTGCACCATGAAAAATGCAAATTGTATTCAGTCAGCGGAGGCGTATGTCAGGGTTGCACTTTCCCTGATGGATGGGTTTATAGGGTGTTGGGATGAAAAGTATAGAAGTAAAGTTATCAGGCCAGAGACCTACATCAATCAATATATTGATGAGGCATGGGTCCCTCTTCTTCAGACTCCGCCATTTCCTGAATATCCTTCGGGTCACAGTGTAATTTCAACCTCAGCAGCCGTCGCCTTGACTGGGTTGTTCGGCGATAACTTTGCCTATACAGATTCGACGGAAACAGAATTCGGGCTTACTACCAGGTCGTTCAAGTCGTTCAATGAGGCAGCAACAGAAGCAGCGGTTAGTAGAATCTATGGAGGCATTCATTACCGGCCGGCTGTCGACAAGGGGGTGGAGCAAGGAAGGGCCATTGGAACATTCATTTTGAATAAGATACGGACACGTAAAGTTCCCATAGTCCTTAATTAAAAGTTTGAAATTAAAGTGTAATTTGTATTAAATTAATCTCGTTCTATTACCTGTGAGTAAGTGGTCTTGACTTTGTTCATACAACATCAATCCCTTTCATGTGACGAAACCACTGCTTGCTATCTCCAAGATCGCTGATTCGAAATCCAGCTTTTTCAGTTGCTGTCATCATCATAGTGTAATCCACTCTGATTATTTCATTGGAGCACTTAAGATTAGCAGGCCTGGTCGATGCCTTTTTTGCCACTTTCTTTATCGTAGCTAATAACCTAGTTGAAGTATTATGAGCCCATACCTCGCGGAATTTTTTGGAACCATGCTTCTTATCATCCTTGGTGAGGGTGTTGTAGCCGGTGCAGTATTAAAGGGAACGAAGTCTGAAAATGCCGGATGGCTCACCATTGTTATTGCATGGGGACTGGCAGTGGCACTGGCTATATTTGCTGTGGGAGATATTAGTGGAGCACATTTGAATCCCGCACTGACAATTGCCTTCGCGGTGAAAGGGGATTTTCCATGGAGCGATGTAGCTGGCTATATAGCAGCCCAATTCGGGGGTGCATTTGTAGGCGCTGTTATCGTTTGGCTTCAGTTTCTTCCGCACTGGAAACGAACTGACGATCAGGGGGCTAAGCTTGCTGTTTTTGCTACCGCCCCTGCGATCCGAAATACTTTTTCAAATTTGTTGAGTGAGATTCTTGCGACCGCAGTGCTGGTGATTGGACTATTAGCAATAGGCACTAATGAATTTACACAAGGTCTAAAGCCACTTGTAGTCGGGTTGTTGATAGTTTCCATAGGATTGAGTCTGGGGGGCACGACAGGCTTTGCTATCAATCCGGCAAGAGATCTTGGGCCACGCATCGCTCATGCAATACTTCCTATTTCGGGTAAGGGTTCATCCGATTGGGGATATGCGTGGATCCCGGTGGTTGGTCCGATAGCAGGGGGTTTAGTGGGACTGTTCGTGTACCAACTTTTCTTTTAGACAATGGCAGCCAAATTCATCATTGCTCTTGACCAAGGCACAACAAGTTCACGAGCGGTATTGTTCGATGAGCAAGGTCAGATAAAAGGTATAGCTCAGCAGGAGTTTCGACAGATATTTCCGCAGTCGGGATGGGTGGAACATGATCCGGAAGAGATATGGAAAACTCAGTCGGGTGTGTTGATGAAACTTATTCAAGACAACAAAGTTCAACCGTCGTCAATAGTAGCCATTGGGATTACCAATCAACGGGAGACTGCCGTTATCTGGGATCGGAAAACTGGTCAGGCTGTTTACAATGCTATTGTATGGCAGGACAAACGAACTGCATCAATCTGTGAAGAATTGAAAAGCAAAGGCCTGACAGACTATGTTCGCAATACAACAGGCCTGGTAATAGATTCATATTTCTCGGCGACCAAAATAAAATGGATTCTTGATTCTGTTGACGGAGTGAGGGCGCGAGCTGAAAAGGGCGAATTGGCATTTGGGACGATAGACAGTTGGTTAGTGTGGAAATTAACAGGAGGGAAGGTTCATGTCACGGACTATTCCAATGCGTCGCGAACAATGCTTTACAACATTCGAGAACTCAAATGGGATGAGAAGATGCTAAGGGAGTTGTCTATTCCTTCATCATTATTGCCTGAAGTGAAGCCGTCGGCTAATCTTTTTGGAACATGGAAATTAGGCGGAGTTGAGATTCCAATCGCGGGAATAGCAGGGGATCAACAGGCAGCCTTATTTGGTCAGGCTTGTTTTGAGCCTGGCATGGCAAAGAATACGTACGGCACTGGTTGTTTCATGTTAATGAATACTGGCAGCAAGATACAGCTTTCAAAAAATGGGTTAATTACTACGATTGCCTGGGGTCTTGACGGAAAAGTTGAATATGCGCTTGAGGGAAGTGTGTTCATCGCAGGTGCTGCGGTACAGTGGTTGCGTGATAGTATGCACCTCATTGATCAGTCGAAGGACTCAGAATACTTTGCTGCTAAAGCGTTGGGTTCAAATGAAGTTTATGTTGTGCCAGCGTTTGCCGGACTGGGCGCTCCTTACTGGGATATGTATGCCCGTGGAGCGATCTTCGGGCTTACCCGCGACACTGGCAAAGATCACATTATTAAGGCTACGCTTGAATCACTTGCCTTTCAAACCAAGGATATTCTCAATGCCATGCAGGAGGATGCCGGTTTAAAACTTGCAAGCCTTAAAGTAGACGGAGGAGCCTGCGCGAACAACATCCTGATGCAATTTCAGGCGGATATCCTGGATACCAGAGTTGAACGACCAGAGGTTATTGAATCGACAGCCATGGGGGCAGCTTACCTCGCTGGAATTCAAATAGGTCTTTGGAAAAAAGAAGATATTGTCGGGAACAGGAAGATTCAAAAACTGTTTATTCCTGCGATGGAGGAGTCAACACGTGTGAAACTTTACAAGGGTTGGCAAGAGGCCGTAAAGAGGACTATGAAGTGGATTGATTAAACAATTGAATTTGAATTTCTCGACATTACACAGGAAGGAAATTATTGATGCACTCAGTAGTGAATCATTTGATGTGTTAGTTATTGGTGGTGGTATTACTGGAGCAGGGATCGCATTAGACGCTGCTGCGCGAGGACTAAAAACGGCGCTCGTTGAGAAGAGTGATTTTGCATACGGCACCAGCAGCCGGTCGACTAAACTGATCCATGGAGGATTGAGATATCTAAAACAGCTTGAATTCGCATTGGTGAAAGAGGTTGGAAGTGAACGTGCTATCGTGCACCGTTTGGCAGCCCACCTGGTTGTACCGGAAAAGATGCTTCTGCCACTGTACGAGAAAAGAGGGCTTGGCTATTGGCTCACTTCCATTGGATTGAAGATCTATGATTGGTTGGCAGGTGTGAAACCCGAAGATCAGCGGAAGATGCTGACTAAGCCGCAAACTGTTCGTCATGAGCCTTTGCTGAAGCAGGATGACATTAAAGGCGGCGCGATATACGCGGAGTATCGAACCGATGATGCTCGACTTACAATTGAAATAGCAAAACTGGCACATTCGAAAGGGGCGGTGATGCTGAACTACCTCCGTGTGATTGAGTTTAAATATACCGATGGACAAGTGCAGGGCGTGGTTTTAAATGATGAATTGTTAGGTGGGAAATTTGCGGTAAAGGCCCGTACAGTGATTAATGCAGCTGGTCCATGGGTCGACGAACTTCGGGAGATTAATCACTCAAAAGAGAACAAGCATCTTCATCTTACGAAAGGTGTCCATATAGTAGTGCCCTATCATCGATTACCGGTCAGGCAAGCCATCTATTTCGATGTGCCTGATGGACGTATGATATTCGCTATTCCAAGAGGGCGAATTACGTATGTTGGAACGACCGATACAGATTATAAGGGCGAAATGGAAAACGTGTTCACCACCAAAGAGGATGCGCGGTATTTGGTGGATGCGGTCAATGAAACATTTCCAACTTCGCATCTTACTCTTGCGGACATTGAATCTTGCTGGGCAGGGTTGCGACCACTAATTCATGAAGAGGGAAAGTCCGCTTCCGAGCTCTCCCGCAAGGATGAGATTTTTGAATCATCGTCAGAGCTAATCTCTATCGCTGGTGGAAAACTTACCGGGTATCGTAAAATGGCGGAGCGGGTCGTGGATCTGATCATCAAAAGGAAATTCGACGATCGTTCGTTGGATCCGTGCACTACAGATTCGATTCTCCTGGCGGGTGGTGGATTAAAAAATGTTACGGACGTTGGTAATTATAATCGACTAATCGCTGCTAGGGTTGAAACACTAGGATTAAAAGGAGACCATGCCGCCTACCTCGTTCATTTGTATGGCAAACAGTCGGATATCATTATCGACTATGCAACGATGCATGTCGAAGCCGATGCAGAGATCACCCTGGCGCTTGCAGAACTTTGGTTCGCTATTCATAATGAGATGGTTGTTAAAGCCACGGACTTTTTAGTAAGAAGAACCGGCTTGCTATACTTCAACATTCACCGACTTACCAAAATCCAGGAACCAGTTCTGAAGGCGATGGCTCGCTATTTACATTGGGAGGAAGGTCGTGTTACAAAAGAAAGGGAAGAGATCGAAGAGCTTATTTTAAAAACACTGAATTTCAAGCATTAATATGCGTTTGGTTGTATTGATAATTGGTTTTGTGCTGTTGATACTGGTGGAGTTCCTTCGGGTTTACTACATAATGCCATTTCCAGGGAGCCAGGAAGCTGAGACAATTCAAAAAGCGTATTGGCTTAACAACAATATCATCTGGGTGAGGCTAGTTTGTCTTGTGCTGGTGATCTACCCTTTCTTTTATTTTTTCAACAGGGCCGGTCAAACGATCAAAGCAATTTTACTGGTGATCTTTGGTTTCTATGCCGTTATTTTCTACATGTTCAACTTTCAATATTTGGCGGACAAGATGTTCTTGCAACCCAAAAAGATTGTGTTCCTTGATTCTGCCAGCAACAAAGTGCCTGGAAAGCAACTTGTGCTCGGGTTGACAATCAACGATGAAAGCAGAGCCTATCCAATTGAAATCATAGGATATCATCATCAGGTTAGAGATGAGGTGGGAGGTGAGCAAGTGATGGTCACGTATTGCACAGTCTGCCGTACTGGAAGGGTATTTAAGCCTGCCGTTGATGGAAAGCCGGTATCATTTCGCCTCGTCGGCATGGATCATTACAATGCAATGTTTGAGGACAAGGCGACAGGCAGTTGGTGGCGGCAGGTGAACGGAGAGGCTATTGTGGGACCCATGAAAGGAAAGATGCTCGAGGAGATTCCTTCTCAGCAAATGACACTAACTGAATGGTTAACAGAACATCCGAAAACCAGGGTTCTACAGCCAGATACCACGTTCAATCAAGCCTATGAAAGTCTGGAAGACTATGATGAAGGTAAACAAAAAGGGAGATTGGAGCGACGGGACTCCCTTTCCTGGAAGGAGAAATCCTGGATTGTCGGAGTGCAAATCGGGATGGATTCAAGGGCTTATGATTGGAATGACCTACAAACCGCGAAAATAATAAATGACGTTGTTGGTGAGTTACCAGTAGTAATCATCGCAAATTCGGATTCATCATCATTCCATTCTTTTGTTGGTGCAGTTGATAGTATGCCTCTGAGATTTTACGTAAACACGAATCTTGCAAATACAATGATCGATTCGGAAGGCGCACTATGGGATTTTAATGGGAAATGTTTTGCTGGCAAATTTAAGGGAGCACACCTGGCCCTGGTTCAGTCGTATCAGGAATATTGGCATTCCTGGAGAACATTTCACCCTCATACAACTCAGTATAAATTGAAGTAAGATGACCTCGCGCGTATGGTGGAAGGAAGCGGTCGTCTATCAGATATATCCACGAAGTTTCAAAGATAGCAATGGTGACGGTGTTGGTGATCTGAAAGGAATCACGGAGAAGCTTGACTACCTTCAGCAATTAGGGGTAGACGCTGTGTGGTTGAATCCGATTTATAAATCCCCCAATGACGATGGTGGGTATGACATAAGTGATTACTATTCTATACAGCCTGAGTTTGGTACACTCACCGATTTTGATGAACTCCTGAAAGGACTCCATCAGCGCGGACTGAAACTTATCATGGATCTGGTGGTGAACCATTCTTCAGATGAGCATCCCTGGTTTATTGAATCGCGAAAATCAAAAGACAACCCATACCGGGATTTCTATTTTTGGAAACCAGGCAAGAATGGTGGACCTCCGAATAACTGGCCGTCCTTTTTTGGAGGCAGCGCCTGGCAGCCTGATGAAACTACAGGAGAATACTATCTCCATTTTTTCTCAAAGAAACAACCGGATTTGAATTGGGAGAATCCCCTTCTCCGGGAAGAAGTAGGAAAGATGATGAAGTTCTGGCTCGACAAAGGAGTTGATGGACTAAGACTGGATGTGATTTCAGCTATTTCAAAGAGGACAGATTTCCCGGATGCAGATACAACTGACTTCAATGAGATTATTCGTAAGTACTATGCCAATGGACCGAGGCTTCGGGAATTTATTAGAGAGATGCGCCTTGACGTTTGGGATCACTCTGATTGCATGACTGTAGGGGAAGGGCCGGGGATAACTCCTGACAATGCAGATGATTACCTCGATAAGAGATATGGACTCAATATGATCTTTCATTTTGGTCACATGTTTATTGATCAGGGGCCTGGTGGCAGGTTTGATCCAGTGGAATGGTCATTGCCCAACTTTAAGAATGTTTTTAAGATTTGGGACGATGCATTAAGGAGTGGTTGGGGAAGTATTTTCTTAGGCAACCACGATTTTGCCAGAATGGTGTCAAGATGGGGTGACGATAAAACCTATTGGGAAGAGTCGTCGAAGTTGCTGTTCACTTTGTTGCTTTCAATGCGAGGTACTCCCTTCATTTTTCAGGGGGATGAAATAGGGATGACCAATATCAAGCTGAATTCGATCGATGAATCGAAAGACATCGAGACACTAACAGGTTGGAAGGAAGCTACCAGAAAGGGTGTAAGTGAAGAACAATTTTTGAAAATAGCCAACTATTCCGGAAGGGATAACGCCCGCACACCTGTTCAGTGGGATAGTTCGGCTGGGGCTGGATTCTCGGACGGTAAGCCGTGGATGAAGATTAATCCAAACAAAACGTGGATATCAGTTGCCTCACAACTCACTGATAGTGAGTCGATTTTGACCTATTTCAAGCGCATGGTAAAACTGAGAAAATCGAATCCCTTGCTGGTATACGGGGATTATTCACCACTGGAAACTGGCAATGAAAGGTTGTTTGTGTTCTCGCGCGAGCTTGACAAAGAAAAGTGGGTGATTGTGTTAAATCTTTCTGCGGAGAGTACTAACTTTCCTATTATGCTGTCGACAAGCAAAGAGAGAATGATTGGTAATTATAACACGGAGGATGAGGGAACCGTGCGGCCATGGGAGGCTGTAGTTTATAAGATTAAAGATTTAAACACGAACTAAAACTCAGCCACTTTTTGGCTTTTTATGAACGAAAAAAAACATCTTTGGGGTATAGATCTTGGCGGAACAAAGGCGGAAGGTGTGGTGCTGGGACCTGGTGGACTTACTGATATTCTTTTTAGAGATCGGGTACCTACCGGCGCGGAGAATGGTTATAGACACATTCTTTCGCAGATCAATAAGCTTGTTGGAATGATGGAAAGTAAGATGGGCTATCGGCCAGATAGTCTTGGGATATGCACGCCTGGTACGCTTGATCCAACGGTTGGCACCATGAAGGGATGCAACTCCGAATGCATGAATGGTCAGCCGATGAAAGATGACTTGAAAAAGATGCTGAATCTGGAGATATTCATTACCAATGATGCGAACAGCTTTGCCCTGGCGGAAGCGAAAATGGGAGTTGTTAAAGAAAAATTTCCGAACGCTTCAGTTGTATTTGGTGTGATTATGGGTACAGGTGTTGGTGGTGGTTTGGTTGTAAATGGAAAAGTAATTAATGGCTTGCATGGTATAGCGGGAGAGTGGGGTCACAATTTTCTGGATGAATCGGGAGGTCCATGCTATTGCGGTAAGAGCGGATGTGTTGAGAAAGTATTGTCGGGTCCATCTCTTGAGGCCTACTACCATTCTGTAGTGGGAACCCATAAAAGCATGAAAGAAATTTATTCGTTGTACAAGGCGGGCGATGAAGTGGGGACACAGACCATTCAGAGGATGACGTTTTTTTTTGGAAAGGCAATCAGCGTGATCACTAATATTATTGATCCCGATGTAATTGTGATTGGTGGTGGAGTGGGAAACATCGATGAAATTTATACCGATGGAGTGGCGTCACTTAGAAATTTCATATTTAACAACAAAGTAGTGAATACGCCCATTGTCAAGCCTTTGCTTGGTGACAGTGCGGGTGTATTTGGAGCGGCGTACTTAACTATCTAAACAATATCGCATGAAACGTATTGCAATATTAGGACCGATCCCCCGTGATCACATTGTTACCCACACTGGCGACCTGATTCAAAAGTGGGGATGTGTCACACATCCTGTAATCGCCCTTTCGGTTTTGGCCGGTGAAAAAAGTGAAATCGTTCCGGTTTCCCATCTCAGGTCTGTTGATCTTGATAATGTTAAAGAAGTATTTCATGGTTACAAAGGAATAAACATGAAGCACCTGACCACAAAAAATGATCAGGGTGATATTATCAGTCTCCGGTTCATTGATATGAATAATCGACTGGAACGTCAGACGGGGTTTATGGATCCTATAATGCCTGAGGATATGACGCGGTTGCTGGATTGCAAGGTGTTCGTATTTATACCGATCAGCGATTACGAAATCTCTCTGGATACATTAAAATTTTTAAAGAAGAAAAGTGAAGGAGTGATCGTATTTGATGCCCATGGACCCACTACGGCATGTTTGGTGACTGGTGAACGGCAACGGAAATTCTGGATTGATCGTGACCAGTGGTTGCCTTACATTGATGTATTAAAGATGAACCTGGAAGAGGCACAAGCTTCATGGTATAAGAAGGAATACGAATCAACTGATTTTGCAACTACGGAGGAGTTGGACCGCGACAATCTGCGTGCATTCGCCGAGCATTGCTTGAGTAAGGGAGTGAAGTGCGTTTATATAACCGTGGACTCACGTGGATGCCTGGTGTACTATAAGGAACGCGGAAAATTAAAAGAGGAAATGGTGCCTGCTATTAAGGTTGAGAATGTTATCGACACGACCGGATGTGGTGATTCGTTTGCCGGTGGGGTTGGATTTGGTTTGATGCATAAGCCAAAGGACTATGTTGGTGCGGCCAGGTTTGGAAACACCTTAGGTGCTTTGCGCACGCAGGGAAAAACATTTGGCGTGTTTAAGAATCTCACGGAGACAAAAAAAATCATGGAACTCGGCTATATTTGCCCGAATTAAATAACTAACGCGTGATTAAAGCCTGTATTTTCGATTTGGATGGAGTAATTGTCGACAGCGCTCATTATCATTTTCTTGCGTGGCAGCGTCTGGCGAAAGAGTTAGGAGTTCATTTCACCCTCGTGGAGAACGAAAGACTTAAAGGTGTCAGCCGAATGCAGTCATTGGATACTATCCTTGAGTTAGGTGGGTTGAAAATGGATGCTGTTGCAAAAGAAAAGCTTGCTGCGAAAAAGAATGGCTGGTTTGTTGAATATATTAATACAATGAAACCGGAAGAAATCTACCCTGGGGTTGTAGAGCTACTTCATAAGATCAAAGCAGCGGGGATTAAGACTGCCCTGGCTTCGAGTAGCAAGAATGCAAAGACGGTAATCAATTTGATTAAAATTGAAAATGATTTTGATGCGATTGTCGATGGCACGATGATCACTAATACAAAGCCCGATCCGGAAATTTTTCTATTGGCGGCTTCATTGTTGAAGGCAAACCCTGCGGAATGTGTTGTTTTCGAAGACGCCGAAGCAGGCGTTGAAGCTGCTCTTGCCGGCGGCATGAAGTGCGTCGGCATTGGCTCACCAGCACAACTTGGAAAAGCCTACCTTGTCATTCCCCGAACCGGAGATTTCACACTTGACCAATTGGGTACTTTGTAATACTTAACGCTTGCGATGGCAAACGCCCCTTATTCCTCAACTCCTTGCTCTCAACTACTCAACTATGAAGAACTACATCAAACACCACGAGTGGCAAATCATCGAAGAAGGATTTGATCCTCACCTAAACCGAATATCTGAAAGTCTTTTTAGCCTTGGAAATGGCCGGATGGGTCAGCGAGCTAACTTTGAGGAAGAATATTCCGGAGATACCCACCAGGGAAGTTATGTTGCCGGTGTTTACTATCCCGATAAAACGCGGGTTGGCTGGTGGAAGAACGGTTATCCCGAATATTTCGCTAAGGTCTTGAACGCACCCAGCTGGATTGGGATTCATTTAAAAATTGGAAGGGTCAACCTGGATCTTGCCAAATGCAAGGTCACCGATTTCAGAAGAGTGCTTGACATGAGGCAGGGACTCCTTCATCGCAGTTTTACCGCCGCGATGCCGGGTGGAAAAAAAGTGAAGATCGACGCGAAACGATTTTGCTCTATGGCTGATGGCGAGATTGGAGCCATTCGGTATTCTATAACGCCGGTGAATTTTTCTTCAGCAGCTACGATAACCCTTATGGTTGATGCTAATGTCGTAAATAAGGATTCGAACTACGATGAAAAGTTCTGGAATGAAATCTCTAAGGAATCATCGGCAGGCGTGGCTGTCGTTACCGCTGAAACGAAGAAAACTTTCTTTCACGTAACGACGGGGATGACGTACTCAGTTACGGCTGGTGGCAAACCTGTAAAGGGAAAAGTAAAAGCCAGTCGTCGCGAGAAGTATGCTGATAATGAAGTGGCGATTAAGTTGAAAATGGGAGAGGAGACGGTGATCTATAAATATGGCGCTGTGCTTTCGTCTGAAAATCATCCCAAGCCTAAACTGTCACAACTGGCGAAGAAAAAATTAAAAGAGGCCAAGACTAAAGGTTACCATGCACTTTTTGTGGCCCACGCAGATGTCTGGAAGAAAACCTGGGAGAAATGTGATATCACCATTGAGGGTGATGCAGCTGCTCAACAAGGAATCCGATTCAATATATTCCAACTGATGCAGACCTACACTGGCGCGGATGAGCGACTCAACATCGGGCCAAAAGGTTTTACAGGTGAAAAATACGGCGGCAGTACCTACTGGGACACGGAGGCTTATTGTTTGCCATTCTATTTGGGAACTTCTGATCCCAAAGTGGCCCGCAATCTGTTGGTATACCGATACAAACATTTGCCTCGCGCAATAGAAAATGGTGGCAAACTTGGGTTTACCGACGGTGCAGCGCTTTATCCTATGGTGACCATGAATGGCGAAGAGTGTCACAATGAATGGGAAATAACCTTTGAAGAGATCCACCGCAATGGTGCAATTGCCTTCGCGATCTTTGACTATATCCGCTACACGGGTGATGAAGATTATTTATCGGAGTACGGGCTTGAAGTGTTGATTGGTATCTCTCGTTTCTGGGCACAACGTGTTAACTGGTCTGCCGACAAGCTCAAGTATGTGATGCTTGGCGTCACAGGACCGAATGAGTACGAGAACAATTCCAACAACAACTGGTACACGAATATGTTTGCCGCCTGGACATTGAACTATACGCAAAAGGCAATTGAACTAGTCAGGAAGAAAAGTACAGCCCGTTATGATAAGATTCTGGCAAAAACCAAGCTCAATGAAAAAGTTGAGATAGCAAAGTGGAAGGACATAGCCGATAAAATGTATTTCCCTGAAGACAAGCAGCGCGGAGTTTATCTTCAGCAGGATGGGTTTCTGGATAAAGAGTTGTTGCACGTGAAAGACCTTCGACCTGAAGATCGCCCATTAAATCAGAAGTGGTCGTGGGACAGGATCCTTCGTTCTTGCTTTATCAAGCAGGCTGATGTGCTGCAAGGCTTTTATTTCTTTGAAGAACAATTTGATAAAGAGCAACTTAAACGGAATTTTGATTTTTATGAACCGATGACCGTGCACGAATCATCGTTGTCCCCTTGTGTTCACGTGATCCTTGCCTCGAAGCTGGGTTATAAAGAGAAGGCGTATGAAATGTATTTAAGAACTTCACGCCTTGATCTGGATGATTATAACAATGACACCGAGGACGGATGTCACATTACCTCGATGGCTGGTACCTGGATGAGCATTATTAAAGGCTTCGGTGGAATGAGAGTGAACGATGGCAAGCTTCAGTTCTCGGCATACATTCCGGACCAATGGAAATCATATTCATTCCGACTTGAATTCAGAGGAAGAGTTATTAAAGTGAAAGTTTCGAAAGAGAGAACTGAAACGGTGCTTGAATCAGGTGCACCAATGGAAATAATGATGGATGGGAAGGTAGTGCAGTTGAAAAAATAGATTTGACATGGCCTCACTTCTTGAACTTTCTGATCTAATGCGATGTGCAGTTAATAAGGGATTTTCCAATCGTTTTCAAAGGCTTAGAAATAAACGTAAAAGCCACAAAAAGCCCAACCTTCGTAGTGCTCTTTGTGGCTCTGTTATGTCCTTCGAGACCTTACTCATTTCCAGAGATCTCGAACCACTACCGATTACCGTCTACCGCTTACCGCTTACCGATTACTTATTTCCGACTACCGATTACCGACTACCGATTTAACGCACCGCCGCCGCACTTTTAATCTTCCTCGTCCAAAGTAAAAGAATTGTAAACAACACAATTAATATTACCGGAAACGTAATCATCGTTGATAATGTGGCCTGGCCAGCTGCAAGCTCCAGGGCATCGCCTTGCAATCCCATAGACGCAGCTTTCGCGCCAGCGCTGTCAATCCAACCACCAATGATTGGTTGGAAGATTGACGTAGAGAACATTCCAAACGCACCCACGATCGACATTCCGATTGCACCGCTCAAGGGAATCTTTTCAGCAACGAATCCAATCATGTTCGGCCAGAAGTAACAAACTCCCATTGCAAACACTACCGCTGCAACGTAGGTCATTGCGCCGGTTTGTGTACTTAATAAGAAGATTCCTATCGTTGTCAATACCGCACCACCGAGCAGAATACCTGTCTGATCAAACTTATGCACGAACTCTCCACCGAAATATCTTCCGACAGCCATTAGTCCAGTAATCAATGCGAGAATCACCATGGGTTCTGCACCACTCTTCGCCAATACTAATTGTGCCCACTGGGATGGTCCGAATTCTGAAATAGCAGTCAACGTCATACAAGCGCACATGAAGATGAAAAGAGGAGCTACCATTGCTTTAAGGTTTCCAGAAAGAGATGCAACTTCTTTGTTTGTCGGTTCAGGGAATATCTGACCCCAGAACAAGTAGGCGTAAATTACTGTCGGAACCAGGATGATCCAGATTTGGGTTTCCCAACCTAAATTCATCTTTGTCATAGCCAGGGACAACAGACTTCCAATTACGATACCACCGGGGAACCACATGTGAAACCGATTTAGTAACGTATTCATCGTCTTTCCGCTGTAGCTGGTTGCGATCATTGGGTTACAAGCTGCTTCAGTACATCCATTACCCAGGCCAATAAATAAGGTTGAGATCAGCAGGCCGACATACCCACCTGAAAAGATTGTAAGGAGAATACCAATGGTGTGGGCAAAAAAGGCAAAAATCATAATCTTTTTTGGTCCCAATGAGCTGTAGAATATCCCACCGAGTACCATGGAGATTGGAAATCCAACAAACCACATCTGGTTGATGAATCCCAGCTGCTGGGCGGTGAGGTCAAATGTCGTTGCTAGTTGCGGCAGAATACCCGCGCGTATGCTGAAAGAAAAGGCAGTCGTGATTAGTGCGAAGCAGCTACCATAGAAAAGCCTCTTACTGTTGTTTTGCTCACTCATAATATTGGTTTTAGGGTTGGGTCTCGGTATTAAGTTGCATAAAATATCCACGTTTATTTTCGCATCTGCAAGCGTCTGTCAATCGAATGAAATATTCAAGGTTCTGTGGGTGGAAATAGCGCTTATTGCTATCTTTCCGGCCCATGAAGTCACACGGTTATTTGTTAGGTATTGATATCGGAAGTTCTTCAGTGAAGGCTTCCCTGGTTGAAATTGGAACAGGCAAGACGGTAGTGTCTGCGCAGTCTCCATCCGAAGAGATGCCGATGCTGGCTTTGAAGCCCGGCTGGGCGGAACAGGATCCTGAAATGTGGTGGGAGCACGCCGTGAAAAGCGTCAAAGCTGCCCTTCAGAAATTAACGGCGGATTCTTCGTCAGTTCTGGCGATAGGCATTTCCTATCAGATGCATGGATTGGTGGTGGTCGGAAAGGACCTTAAGCCCTTACGGCCAGCGATCATCTGGTGCGATAGCAGAGCCGTGCCTATGGGAGAAAAAGCTTTTAATAGCCTTGGCGAGAACTTCTGTCTGAATCACTATCTGAACTCTCCCGGCAACTTCACTGCAGCAAAACTTCGGTGGGTATTCGAAAACGAACCGGCCGTCTATAATAAGATATATAAGGTCATGCTTCCTGGTGATTACATCGCTTTGAAGCTGACAGGAGAAATAGTTACAACCGACACCGGATTATCAGAAGGGATATTCTGGGATTTTAAAGAGAACGGTATTGCGAAAGACCTGCTTGTAAACTTTGAACTCAATGAGAATCTTTTACCGAAAGTGGTGCCCGTTTTCTCAAAGCAAGGTGAATTGAATGACGAAGCCGCACAGCAGCTTGGTCTAAGAAAAGGAACAGTCATTTCCTATCGCGCAGGGGACCAGCCGAACAATGCATTCTCGTTGAATGTCCTGAATCCTGGTGAGACAGCAGCGACGGCTGGCACTTCAGGTGTTATATATAGTGTCACTGACAAAAATGCATTTGATATAAACTCTCGTGTTAATACCTTCATTCACGTAAATAATGAACCAGCCAAGAAGCGCAATGGTGTGTTACTTTGTGTAAACGGAACAGGTATTCTCAACAGTTGGTTAAGAAAGAATTTCAAAGGAGAGGGTGCGTTGTATGATTACGGTCAGATGAACGCTTTGGCTTCCGAAGCTCCAATCGGTGCGAAGGGGCTCAGCTTTCTTCCTTTCGGAAATGGTGCGGAAAGAATATTTCAGAACAAGTCAACGCAGTCGTCGATTCATGGACTGGATTTTAATCATCATACTCAGTCTCATATCCTGCGGGCTGCTCAGGAGGGAATTGTGTTTGCGCTTAATTATGGCTTTGAGATTTTGCAGGGAATGGGATTGAAGACTAAAGTTATAAGGGCAGGTTACGCCAATATGTTTCTTAGTCCATTATTCAGAGAGGCATTCGTAAATACAACGGGCGCAACACTTGAATTATACGATACGGATGGCGCTAAAGGCGCTGCATTGGGCGCTGGAATTGGAGCAGGAATTTACGCCTCTGCGGGGGAAGCCTTTCAGGGTTTGAATGTTATTGAGTCCAGGACATCGGAGTCATCTTTATCAGAACAGTACGGAATCGCTTATAATCGTTGGAAACAAATATTAAATGATCAGTTATGAAAACCACTCTTGGTAACAAGGAATACTTCAAAGGCATCGGCGCGATCAAGTTTGAAGGAAAGGAGTCAGACAATCCCTTGGCATTCAAATATTATGATGCAAAAAAGAAAGTAGGAAAGAAGACCATGGAAGAACACCTGCGGTTCGCTATTGCGTACTGGCATACCTTCTGTGGTACAGGGGGTGATCCTTTCGGTGTTGCCACCAAGAATTTTCCATGGCTCACCAGCAGCGATCCTAATCAGCGTGCCAAGGACAAAATGGATGCAGCATTCGAGTTTATTACCAAGATTGGTTCTCCGTTTTATTGCTTCCATGACTACGATCTGGTAGATGAAGGACCAACATTGGCCGAATCTGAAAAAAGACTGGAGGCCATTGTCGACTATGCAAAACAAAAGCAAAAGGCGTCAGGAGTGAAGTTGCTGTGGGGAACTTCTTCATTGTTTACCAACGCAAGGTACATGAATGGGGGCGCTACGAATCCCAATTTTGATGTCGTATGTTACGCGGGTACTCAGGTTAAGAATGCACTTGATGCAACTATTGCTCTTGGTGGATCCAACTATGTTTTTTGGGGTGGAAGAGAAGGATATATGTCGCTATTGAATACCGACATGAAGCGTGAGCAGGAGCATATGGCACAGTTCCTTCATATGGCAAGAGATTATGGCCGCAAAAACGGATTCAAAGGAAAATTCCTGATCGAGCCAAAGCCAATGGAACCATCAAAACATCAGTATGACTTTGATGCGGCAACGGTAATATCATTCCTTCGTCAGTTTGATCTTATGGATGACTTTCAATTAAATCTTGAAGTAAATCACGCGACCCTCGCGCAACATACATTTCAGCATGAAGTACAAGTGGCTGTGGACTCCGGCATGTTAGGAAGCATGGATGCGAATCGCGGTGACTATCAAAACGGATGGGATACTGATCAGTTTCCAAACAATGCATATGAACTGACGGAAACTATGCTCGTATTCCTCGAAGGCGGCGGACTGAAGACGGGAGGTATAAACTTCGATGCTAAAACAAGGAGAAACTCTACTGATCTGATTGATATATTTTATGCCCACATTGGTGGAATGGACATCTTCGCCAAAGCGTTAATGGCTGCCCAGGCTATCCTCGATGATGGTGAATATGCCAAATTGAGAAAGCAACGCTATTCCTCATTTGATTCAGGCAAGGGCAAACAGTTTGAGCAAGGTAAGCTAACGCTCGAGGATCTTAGAGGACTTGCGCATAAGAATGGTGAGCCTGAGCAAATCAGCGGTCGTCAGGAATATTTCGAAAATATTTTGTCAAAGTTTGTTTAAAGAAATCTGTGGCCAAGGAAAGGAAAGTTGTTGTATTACAATCTAACTATCTTCCCTGGAAAGGATACTTTGATCTCATTCGCCACGCGGACGAATTTGTTTTTTATGATGATGTACAGTTCACAAAAAATGACTGGCGTAACCGTAACAAAATAATGACTCCGCGTGGGCCAGAATGGATAAGTATTCCGTGCGGTACAAATCTTAAGCGGCTCATTAATGAAGTAACGATCAGCGACCATGATTGGCAAAAAGATCATTGGAACAGGATCAACATTCATTATGCAAAAGCTGAACACTTTAATCTCTACAAGGATTTTTTTGAAGAGTTCTATCTGAATAGAGTTTGGACAAACCTTTCTGAACTCAACCAATACCTGATTACAAATATTTCCCACAAATTTTTGAATTTAAAAGCAGAGTTCACAAATTCTGTAACCTATCAGCCGAAGGGAGTGCGTCTTGACCGGTTGCTGGATGTTCTGAAAAAGGCAGGAGCTACCGAGTACATTTCCGGACCAGCGGCAAAGGACTATATCTCGGAAGAGGCATTTGTCAATGAGAAAATTAAACTTACGTGGATGGACTATAGCCGCTATCCTCATTACAGGCAGCAATTTTCAACGTTTGCTCACGATGTGAGTATTATTGATCTCTTGTTTAATGAAGGCCCGGAATCAATCCACTATATTGTACCTCAAACAACAAGTCAGGCATGAAGATTTCGGTCCTTACAACCCTGTACCATTCTTCGCCATACATTCACGAATTCTATAATCGGTCTTTGGCATCGGTTAAAAAGACAGGTCTGGAATATGAATTTGTTTTTGTAAATGATGGGTCGCCGGATGATTCGCTGGACAAAGTTCTTGCTCTTGCTGATTCTGATCCGAATATTACAGTCATTGACTTGTCCAGGAATTTCGGTCACGCTAAAGCCATTATGACGGGATTGCAGCATTGCAAGGGAGATATAGTTTACCTGATTGATTGCGATCTTGAAGAGAATCCTGAACTGCTGGAACCATTCTGGGAGAAATTTCGGATGGATAAGGCCCTTGATGTTGTTTATGGTGTACAGATCAAGAGAAAAGGGGGCTGGTTCGAGCGCACCAGCGGGTGGATCTTTTATAAATTCATATCGTCCTTGACCTCCCTTGACTATCCTTCCAATAGTTTGACTGCCAGGATTATGAGCCGCCGTTATGTTGAGGCTGTAACGCAATATAAGGAACGCGAACTGGAGATTTGGGGAATCTTTATGCTCAGTGGGTTCAAGCAATTGGCGGTGCCCGCGACCAAAGGCTCTAAAGGAACTACTACCTATACTTTTGGGCGAAAGCTTGCGGTCGCTATCGATGCGATCACATCACTCAGCAACCGACCACTTTACTTTACATTCATTGTTGGTTTTTTATCCTTCTTCCTGGCGTTCATCAATGTCATGATTGTAGTGTATAAGAAATTATTTCTTGATGTTGACATTGAAGGATGGGCAAGTACGTTGGCCAGTATCTGGCTGGTAGGAGGTATGATACTTTTTGTGCTTGGAGTATTCGGAATCTATCTTTCGAAGATGTTTAATGAGATTAAAGCGAGGCCTCTCAGTATCATAAAGAAAATCTACGATAAGAATGCTCAATAAACCGGAGATAGAAGATTTTTATCGCGGTAGGCTAAACGAACACGGCGCTTCGGCGCAAGGAGTAGGGTGGAGGGATCAAGAAGCGCAAGAAGTACGGTTTCGGCAATTGCTCAAAGTTATCGATCCATCAAAGACTTTCACAATCAATGATCTGGGATGTGGGACGGGTGATTTGCTGAATCTGCTAAACTCTCAGTTTAAAGATCAGTTTGCTTATTTTGGTTACGATGGTCTCGCCGAAATGATAGCCCTTGCCGGACAACAATTTCCGGAAAGCAACTCCATTAAATTTCAACATATCTCTGATTATTGTCAGATGGTTGAGTGCGATTATGCAGTTGCCAGTGGGATATTCAATGTCAGGAACAAGATCAGTGATCAGGATTGGCAAGCTCATATTATTTCTACGATAACCGCTATGTCGGTCTGTAGCAGAAAGGGCTTTGCCTTCAATGCTTTAACAAAATACTCCGATTTCGACAAGATGCGTGAGGATCTTTACTATTCAGATCCCCTTTTTTTGTTTGACTATTGTAAAAGGAACTTCTCCCGCAACGTTGCCCTCCTCCATGACTATGGCATTTATGATTTCACCATCCTCGTGCGGAAATCCTGACTCCCGTCTCCCGTCTCCTAACTCCTAACTCCTAGCTCCTAACTCCTAACTTTGGCAATACCCTCCCTCTAGCATAGATTTGCACTCAGATGATGCTGGGCTTCAACAAACCATACCTGACCGGTAGAGAACTGGATTACATCCGCGATGCAGTAGATCGGGAAAAACTTTCTGGCAACGGATTTTATACTCAGCAATGCCAGCAATTTTTTACTTCACGGTATGGGTTTAAGAAAACGCTTTTAACACAATCTTGCACCGACGCGCTGGAGATGGCGGCCCTGCTGCTGGACATTGGCCCTGACGATGAAGTTATTCTGCCTTCATTCACGTTCGTGTCGTCGGCAAACGCTTTTATATTACGTGGTGCGAAATTAATTTTTGCAGACTGTGAGAAAGATACACCCAATATCGATGTTGATCATGTTCGCCAGCTGATAACAAAAAAGACAAAAGCCGTAGTTGCGGTTCACTATGCAGGTGTGGCGTGCGACATGAATCCATTGATGCAACTTGCCGAAAAGAATAACTTTTTTGTTGTAGAAGATGCCGCCCAGGCAATTGACTCTTATTATAATGGCAGGCCGTTGGGTTCGATTGGTCACCTGGCCTGTTTCTCTTTTCACGAGACGAAGAATATTATTTCAGGTGAGGGTGGTATGCTTGCTATCAATGACGAGCGATTTATCGAACGGGCGGAAGTAGTCTGGGAGAAGGGAACAAACCGGTCTGCTTTTTCAAGAGGGGACGTTGATAAATATAGCTGGATTGATATCGGATCGTCTTTTTTACCGTCTGAGATGACAGCGGCTTTTCTATGGGCACAGCTTCAGGAGCTAGATTCTATACAGGCGAAACGACTAGCCATTTGGAAAAAATATCACGAGGGACTGCAGTTTCAGATGAAAGAGGGACACCTCAAACTGCCCATGATACCCAGTTATGCAACCAACAACTCTCACATGTTTTATGTCGTTTGTCGTTCCGGTGAAGAGCGCAATGCAATAATGACCTATTTAAAGGGCCAGGACATACAGGCAATCTTTCATTATATTCCGCTTCATAGCAGCCCTTATTTTCATTCTAAATACGAAGGCCGCAAGCTTTTCCAGGCAGACCGTTTTTCGGAACGTATCCTTCGTTTGCCATTTCATACGGCGTTGACCGAACCGGAAATCAGCCGCGTAATAAACTCAATTCACCAGTTTTATAATTCCTGAATTTTAGACATTTTAGAAGTCCGTAAGGTTATTAACTTTAAACCCTAAAGACATTTATGACTAAAAGAAAACTTCGCATGGGCATGATTGGCGGCAGCCTTGATGCCTTTATTGGTGGGGTTCACAGAAAGGCAGCTAATCTTGATGGAGAGATAGAACTTGTTTGTGGCGCCTTCAGCAGCAGTCCGGAAAAATCAAAGGCCACTGGTGATGCACTTTATCTGAATCCGCATCGCGTTTATGGAAGCTTTGAGGAGATGATTAAAAAGGAAAAAGAGCTTCCAGGTGACCTTAGAATGGACTTCGTTTCTATCGTTACCCCCAACTTCATGCATTATGCACCGGCAAAGCTGGCGCTGGAAAACGGCTTTCATGTGATTATTGATAAACCGCTTGCCTTCAGTCTTACGGAAGCAAAATCCCTTAAAAAGATTGTTGAGAAAACGCAGCTCGTATTTGCTTTGACACATACCTATACCGGCTATCCAATGGTGAAAGAGGCGCGGAGCCTTGTCACTACGGGCGAGATCGGCAAAGTGCGCAAAGTATACGTAGAATATCCACAAGGCTGGCTGTCTACCTTCCTGGAGAACACAGGAAACAAGCAGGCCGGATGGAGAACCGATCCCACAAAATCGGGTGCGGGTGGTGCCATTGGCGATATTGGAACGCATGCTGCCAATCTTGCTGAATACATTACTGGTTCGGACATAACAGAAATCTGTGCATTGCTCAACACCGTCGTAAAAGGTCGCAAGCTTGATGACGATAGTTCTATGCTCCTCAAATTTGACAACGGAGCCACGGGTGTCCTGCTCGCCACGCAGGTAGCGGCAGGTGAAGAGAACAATCTTAACATCCGCGTGTATGGTGAAAAGGGTGGCCTGGAATGGAGACAGGAAGAGCCCAATACGCTCGTATTAAAGTGGTTGGATAGGCCGAAAGAATTCTACCGTGCAGGTGGTGGCTATCTTTCCGAGACATCGAAGAAAGCAACACGCACCCCAAGCGGTCACCCCGAGGGTTATCTTGAAGCGTTTGCCAATATCTATATGAATTTTGCAAAAGCAGTTCGCGATTACAAACCCGGAAAGAAAATTGATCCGGCGAAATATGATTTCCCGGATGTCAGCGACGGCGTGAAAGGTATGGCGTTTGTTGACACAGTAATTAAATCATCTAAGACAAATCAAAAATGGACGAAGTTAAAGGTATGATATTGGCTGTTGGGTATTAGCCGTTGGAAGTGTACTCATTATTCACGGGTATCCACCGATTACCGATTACCTCTTACCGATTAGTCATTAAGAATTAAATTGTTAATAAGTACTAAATCTCAACTATGAAAAACATCCAGGGCCCCGCCATCTTCCTCGCGCAATTCATGGGCGACAAGCCACCCTTCAATAATCTTAAATCGATCTGCAAGTGGGCCGCTTCCCTTGGCTACGTCGGAGTACAGATTCCAAGCTGGGATAGTCGTTGCATTGATTTGAAGAAAGCCGCCGAGAGCAAAGACTATTGTGATGAACTCAAAGGCATGGTTGAAGCCTGTGGTGTGCAGATCACTGAGTTATCTAGTCACCTTCAGGGACAATTGGTGGCTGTGCACCCGGCTTACAATGAAATGTTTGATGGTTTTGCACCGAAGTCAGTTCATGGTAAGCCGAAGGAACGAACCGCATGGGCTGTGGACCAATTGAAATATGCTGCGAAAGCGAGCAAGAACCTCGGACTTAAAGTACATGCGACTTTCTCGGGTGCGTTGATGTGGCATACGGTATACCCATGGCCACAACGTCCTGCCGGATTGGTGGAAGACGGATTTAAAGAACTGGCGAAACGCTGGCTTCCTATTTTAAATACATTCGATAAGAATGGTGTGGATGTTTGTTATGAAATTCATCCCGGAGAAGATCTTCATGATGGCGTTACGTTTGAGAGATTCTGGGAAGCAACCGGACAACATTCCCGTTGCAACATTCTGTATGATCCAAGTCACTTTGTATTGCAGCAGCTCGATTACCTTCAATACATTGATTTCTATCACCAGTTTATAAAGATGTATCACGTCAAGGATGCGGAGTTTAATAAGACCGGAAAGAGTGGAGTTTATGGTGGCTACCAGGGTTGGATTGACCGCCCGGGAAGATTCCGCTCGTTGGGGGATGGACAGGTAGATTTCAAATCGATCTTTTCAAAACTGGCGCAGTATGACTATAGCGGCTGGGCTGTACTTGAGTGGGAGTGCTGCATCAAACATCCTGAGCAGGGAGCAGCCGAAGGAGCTCCATTCATAAAGAATCATATTATCCAGGTAACAGAGAAAGCATTTGATGACTTTGCATCGACTGGTAAAAACACATCGTTAAACAAGAAAGTACTCGGTATATAAACCACTAAACAGATGAACAAAATTATTTATTTCCTATGCTTCGTTGTGATCGTTGTCCTGACTGCCTCTTGTGGAGGAAAGAAGGAAAGCACCAATACGGAGGAAATTGTTGCCAATGAATCCAAAGCGGAAACACAGCCGGGAGTTGATGTGATTGCGCAGGGCGAAGCATTGGTAAAAGGAAGCGATTGCAAGACCTGCCATCATCCGGTTAACAAGATCATTGGACCTTCCCATACCGATGTGGCCAAGAAATATGATTTTACAGCGGCGAATGTGACCATGCTCGCCAGCAAGATCATAAAAGGTGGATCAGGAGTATGGGGCGAAGTGCCGATGAATGCACATCCTGATGTATCACAAGCAGATGCCGAGAAAATGGCGAAGTATGTTCTCTCCCTCGATGGCGAAAAGGAACACTAATTGTAGCATTCATTAAAATCATTCTACGTGTTTTGTCTTTAAAAATTTAACTTAACTATAACCAATATCCGTGATGAACAGAAGACAATTTATTCAGACAGGAGCAATCGCTGTTGCTGGAACGGCAATTGCTTTGCCCGGGTTATCAATGCCAGCGTCCAATTATAAAGTGGGATTGCAGCTATACACCCTCCGTGATATTATTGGCAAAGATCCTAAGGGGGTTTTGAAAATGGTTGCCGACCTTGGCTACAAGGAATTAGAAACATACGGTTATAACGATGGGATGTTGTTTGGGCTTACATCGAAAGATTTCAATGACTACGTAAAGAGCCTTGGAATGCAGGTGATGAGTGGTCACTATCAGTTGGGAAAATCGGAGAGGTCGAAGGCGATGAAAGGGACACTCCTGAATGATTGGGAGCGGGCAGTGTCGGATGCGAAGCAGGCAGGACAGGGATACATGGTAGTGCCCTACCTCGGCGCTGATGAGCGTCCAACGATTGACTCTTATAAAGAAATCTGCGACATCATGAACAAGAGTGCTGATGTATGTAAGAAATATGGTATTCGCCTAAACTATCACAATCATGATTTTGAGTTCGCCAAATTGGAAGGACAGATTCCCTATGACGTTATGCTGGAGCGGCTTGATCCGAAACAGGTAGGTATGGAGATGGACCTTTATTGGGTGGTTTATGCTGGATTTTCTCCATTAGACTACTTCAAGAAATATCCCGGTCGCTTTGAGCAGTGGCATGTAAAAGACATGGATAAAACCGACCGCAAAAAGAACGCGGATATAGGCACGGGCACTATTGACTTCAAAACGATCTTTACAAAAGCAAAGGAATCCGGTTTGAAGCACTGGTATATGGAAGAGGAGAGTTATCCAATCAGTTCAACGGAGAGTGTCAAAGCGAGTATTGGGTATTTGAAAACACTTTAGCGGCGACGGGAATTTCGAGGATTAGAAAAAAAATTGACACGGATATCCAGCTCCGCCTTTGCGGCGCATCCGTGTCAATTTATTTGTATTTAATCGTTATAATCGGTGTCATCCCTGTTTAAAAATGGCGTGCCGCCGTCGGTTTTTTTTTGCATCTATGGTATTGGAAGCATTTAGAAAGTGAGCAAGCAACCCCACCGAATCATATCCTTCCTCATTGCATCGGTTTGGATCATAAATGGACTCTTTTGCAAAGTCATAAACCTTGTGCCAAGACATCAGGAGATCGTGGCAAGGATTCTGGGAGATACCTATTCCAGACCTCTCACGATCCTGATCGGACTTTCAGAAATAGGAATGGCAATCTGGATTTTTAGCGCTATTAAACAGCGCCTGAATGCTATTGCACAAATCCTGATTGTGGCCACAATGAATATTCTTGAATTTATTATCGTTCCGGACCTGCTCCTTTGGGGAAGACTTAATTCAGTATTGGCTTTCTTCTTTATATTGGTGGTCTATATGAACGAGTTTTATCTTAACAGGCAATCGGTACAACCGACCTAGCATGATTTCATTTCTTAAGAATCATCCATTTCCAGTTGAAGCCTTTTTTGAAAGCTCGTTCATCCTCACGTTTGCCGTTCCCAAAGCGCAGCTTCAGAATTTCATTCCCGAATGTCTTGAACTAGACCTGCTAAATGATCAATGGGCGTTTGTCGCGATTGCCATGGTTCAGACGAAAGATCTGCGCCCCAAAGGATTTCCAAAATTCATGGGCAATGACTTTTTTCTAATTGGTTATCGGATTTTTGTGAAGTATTGTAACCGCGCTGGCAAGAGACTAAGGGGACTTTATATTCTTAAATCCGAAACTGATAAAAAGAAAATGGAGTTGATGGGAAATATCTTTACCCATTATAGTTATACCACAACCGACATTAAGCAAATAAAAAATGACAGCCGATTGACCGTTGAGTCAAAACAATCTGGTTTTAAGGTGGAAATGGAAAATGGTAACGATCAGATTTCTCTGCCCAAAAATTCCCCATTCGTTGATTGGAAGGAAGCCAGACGATTCGCAGGTCCATTGCCATTTACGTTTACCTATGATTTACAAAAAAAAGAAGTTTTAATCATTGAAGGAGTTCGTCAGAATTGGATACCAAGGCCTGTCAGAGTGGTTAGTCACAACTTTTCATTTTTAGGAAGCTCTGAGTTTAAAGGTGCGATACTGGCAAACGCTTTTGTGATCAGCAACATTCCGTATTATTGGAAAAAAGGAAGAAAAGAGAAATGGAAAGTATGAGAACACCATTTCAGGGCGTGTATAACATAGTCCACTTTAACTGGCACTTTTATGTCCTGTCAATTGGGTTCGTTTTCGTGACATTAGTACTTACCAGTTTTCTGAGCGAGGAATTTCTATTCTTTTCATATGTTATTTGTTGTTTGATCATGGTGCCGACTATCTTCTCACTGCTGGTCTCATATTATATTTATGATCGGTCTGGATTGTATGACTTGAATTGGTTGGGTGAATCGGGCATTAGGGGTAAAACTGTAAATATTCACGCTGGCTTCGACGAGACCAGTAGCTTGTTAAATGAGAAATTTAAATTCACCGATTTTATGGTGCTCGATTTTTATGATCCTTCGAAACATACTGAAATTTCGATTAAGCGGGCAAGAGCGGCTTACCCTGCATTTCCAGGCACGAAACAAGTGACCGCAGCAAATTTACCGCTGGGTGACCAATCAATGGACAACATCTTTGTGCTATTTTCAGCTCATGAAATAAGAAATGAAACAGAGAGGATAAAGTTTTTTAAAGAGCTTAATAGAGTAATTAAGCCTACTGGTAAGATCTTTATTATGGAGCACCTGAGAGATGCCGCTAATTTCATTGCATATACGGTCGGTTTTTTTCATTTTTATTCGAAAGCAGCATGGTTCAGGGCATTTCGGGTAGCGCGCCTTGCTATTCAGGATGAAGTAAAATACACACCATTCATTTCAATATTTGTTTTAAAATCCAATGACGCTGCATGTTAAAATCATAGGTATAATTTTGATTACCCTGGCAGGCATACATTCGGTATTCCCGAAGCGATTTGATTGGGTTCGCGAACTGAGTTCACTTAGTTTGATCAATCGTCAGATGATGCAGGTCCATACTTTTTTTATTGCGTTGACAATATTTCTGATGGGGCTGCTTTGTCTTACATCATCGAATGACCTCATTGAAACTGAGTTGGGAAGGAGGATATCCCTCGGCTTGGCTATTTTCTGGGTATGCCGATTGGCAATTCAGTTCTTTGGGTATTCTTCTAAACTTTGGAAAGGCAAAACGTTCGAGACGACAATCCATATTGTATTTTCATTGCTTTGGACCTATTTCAGCGTGGTATTTATTATTGCGTCGCATGCCGTTTTTAAATTTGGAACAACTAACGTAGCGAAATAGTCCAACGATTGACGTTAGAGATAAATGATCAAAGAAGAGTTTTTCCGGAGCCTGACAAACTATTCATCCGATAATGATCTGCACATGGTGCTTTGGAATGATATTTTTAAGAATTATTCCAAATCTAATAGATATTATCATAACCTTACTCATCTGGATAGTTTGTTGAGTGAACTAACGCCGCATAAGGATAAGTTCCTGAACTGGGATGTGATTGTTTTCAGCATTGCTTACCACGACGTGGTGTATAATACTCTCAAAAGTAACAACGAGGAAAAGAGTGGTGAGTTTGCGCGGAAGGCACTTGCAGGGATTACATTTCCAGATGAGCAAATATTACAATGCGAACAAATAATCCTTGCTACGAAGAAACACGAGGCTAGTAATTTTGAAACGAACTTGTTTACAGACGCGGATCTGTCAATTCTTGGTTCAGAGCCGGAGGAATATAAAGAGTACTTTACAAAGATTCGCCGTGAGTATTCTATTTATCCAGACCTGGTGTACAATCCTGGAAGGAGGAAGGTGTTAATACATTTTCTTGGTTTCGATAAAATTTTCAAGACCAGTGAGTTTTCAACGCGATATGAATCAAAAGCCAGGGTTAATTTACAACAGGAATTGGATTCACTATTATGAACTATCAGATCGCGTTCATTTTTCCTTTTATAATGAATAATTTCTATATTTCATTTGCCTTTTGGTTTTAACCTAAAAGACACGAATGAAAATATTCCACAAAGAAGTTTTTACCGCTGTGATGTCAAAGGCGTCAAAGCCGGCTGGAATTGTAATTACCATTGCAGGTGTGTTCACAGATTTCGTCAAGCCTTACTTAAACTTTGTTCCGTATTTTTTGCTGGTTTCTCTGTTGATCTTGGTTGTCCTTTGGATTATTCAGTCAAGAAGGCCGGTTGTCGAGGGTGAGAGTACGCTGGATGGAATTCTCAAATCGTCGTATTCGCCATTGTTCGGTTTTGCGGTTATATCTTTTGTGTTTTGGCTTGTAATGATACCGGTTTTTTGGATGACCCCTCAGGAAGGGATTCTATCATCATCTGTTTCTAATCTTGGTGAATTGCAGGAGACGCTTCTCGGCCGCTTCGACAAGCTTGAATCCAAAATGGATAATCGTTTTGATCAGGTGCTGAAAAAGTTGGAGGAGATGGATGCAAATGCGGGCATCGTAAATCATCCAAAAAGCTATGCTGACTATTATCACAATGCCCGGATTTATGAACTTACGGGCAATGCGCTGGGAGCTCGACAGGCATTTGAAAAATATTTTGAATCAAACCTGAGTTTCATTGATCCGTTTATTTCTTACTCTCAGATTGTCAAAAGTCTGGAGGGTCCGAGCTCTACGGAGTCTATTTTGGGAGCGTTACGAACAAAGTATCCGGATAATCCCGCAGTTGCGTTGACGTATGCAATAAATAAGAAAGACAACAGTGACCAGGAATTTCTTCTGAATAAAGTCAAGGAATCATTTCCAGATTATGGTCCCGTTTACTTTTATATTTTCAAAATTAACACCGCATTTGCCGACGGAGGCCAAACCCTCACTAATGAGGAACGGGGGCTTGAGGCGCTGGCAAAACTCGATACACTTGAAAAAAAGGATGGGTTTTCGAAATTCTTTATTAATAAGGAGATCCTGGCTGAAAATAATGAAATGATCCGCCAGGCAAGATTATTTATGAAGGAGAATGAAAAGAGAATGGATTTTGAGTATCATATCATGCAGAATGATCTGGTCCTGCTGTCCTTTCATCCCAGTGAAATGGTGAAAAAGATATTTTACAGGCTGGATGGAATTGGTGACTTTATGAGCACGGGTAATTCGAACATAATGATTGACGGTGCTCCCTATCCGGAACTCGATGCGAATACATCCTTGCCGTTGGGTGAGCATAAAATTGAAATCAAATATATTGACCGGGAAGGTGAGGAAAGCCCTTCCGAAACGTTTGAATTTGAGATACGGCAGATCCGGATCTCTTTCAATGACCTAAAGTGGCAGGAAAGTCCGACAGAAGTACAGTACCACATTAGCTTTAACTTTTATAAGGTAAAGCATGATAATACAATCCTTCAGTATAGCATTGATTCGGAGAAGTTCAACACTAGTTTGGAACATAACTTTGGAGATGAAGGCATAACCATCAGTAATCCAACAGTTGGAAAGCATTTTATCGTAGCGAGATTAAAGCTTGCCAACGGAAAATTCAGCCAGGTGTCCAGGCTTGAATTCGAAATTAAGCCTTGAATGGGTTATAATTTCCGTCTAATGATTAATTGCAGGCAACGAGGAATTTGGAGATGGATTTGAACCTTTTAACTGGATAAATTGGAAATGACGAAGCTGATTAACGGATTTAGAAAAATTGGCCCGATTTGGTAATCTATAGCTGGATATTTTCCATAGTTCATTAGCTCGCTGTCCCAACCTAACCACTGGCTTATGGCATTGTTCGATTTTTTCAAGAAGAAGGAGGTTCCAAAGCCCGAGCTTCCCAAAGACTATTCATCGCTTTTGAAATTGGCCAGAAACAATCCTCAGGGCTTTGATTTCAATGCGCTTCGACATGCTTTTATTACTAATTCTGGCAGATACAATCCTTATTCAAGGTCGAACCGGCCGGCCTTTGCTACCTTTGACTTATGGGAAAGTGGGCAAACCACCCAGGCCGTTCAAGCGATTGAAAACTGCCTCCATGAATATTATCTCAACATAGACGCCCACCTAATAGCTTCTATGTTTCATAGCCAGCTCGGGAATATTCCTTTGCAGATGTTCCACCGAAGTTTCGGTTACGGCCTTCTACACGCCCTGATGGCAACAGGCGATGGGAAGTCACCAGAATCAGCATTTGTGGTAATCGACATTCCGGAAGAATACACTATTCTCAATGAGTTAAAGCTTACGAAAATCTCTCATTCAAGTCGGGTCGTGAATAATACGCGAATGGATATTCTTAAGGTAAATGATAAAAACGGGACCACGTCTGAAATTTATTTCAATGTCGACTTTAAACATAAGCCGGACCTCAGTCAACCATCGGCGCGCGCTGGAGCCCCACCGCCATCAGATGCAGGATTAATTATGCCAGCGAAGCGTATAGGCAATCTTGAATGGATGATGAGTAACCTTAATTCAAATAAATTTCGAAATGGCGAACTTATACCTGGTGTAAAGTCCGATAAGGAATGGATATTGGCTGGAAAGGAAAAGCGGCCAGCATGGTGTTATCCAGATAACCGGTCGGATGCCGGGCCTGAGCATGGCTTGCTGTACAACTATTATGCAGTGACCGATCCTCGCGGACTCCTGCCGGAAGGGTGGAGACTTCCAGCCGAGAAGGACTGGCTTGACCTGGTCAATACGCTTGGTGGTCGTACCACTGCCGGCCAGCAGCTAAAGAGTACTTCAGGCTGGAATAATAATGGCTCTGGAACGAACCAAAGTGGATTCAACGCATTGCCGTCGGGAGGGAGGATCTTTGAGAATGCTGAGAGCGCATTCGCTGCCAGCTTTACTGGAATTGGTACGATTGCAAACTGGTGGAGTGCCGATGAATCGGGTGTCCAAGCTTGGGCATACAGTGTAATCTTTATGGGGCCGCAGGTTTCCCGAATGGAGTTACGCAAGGAAGCAGGCTTTTCTGTGAGAGGGGTAAAGTAAATTTGATTAGCGGAGTTTCACTCAAACCGATAGCACGAATTAAAAAGTTATTTTTTTATGACGATCCCAGTTCGAAATCAAACGATCAAGACTAAACTTGAGAGTTTGAAAATCAAAGATTCAAAAATGGAGGGTGGCTTCATAAAGCTGGCGAACTACGGTCACGACGTGAGCGCCATTTTAATAACGAGTGGCCAACCATACGCAAAGTTCTGGCTGCTGGGTGGGAATTCGTCGATTACACCATTTTATAAGAATTTGAATGGTCGTGAGCCGGGAGTTGGTTTCCTCGACTGGTTTGAAAACTTGCTGCATGAGAATCTTGTATCAGGTGCACCACGTGCACAGTTTTAGCACCGGATGGAACTAGTCGTTACTAGCATTTTCGCCTATGCCTCTACTAATATCGATGATATTTTCCTATTGATCCTTTTCTTTGGTGATAAGAAATTCAAACCATTCCACATTTACCTAGGTCAGTATGTCGGCGTTATCGCATTGATCATTTTCAGCATCATTGGCTCACTGATCGGGAATTTTATCGATCCACGTTATGTGGGATTACTCGGATTGTTTCCAATTTATCTTGGAATCAGAGAATTAGTTGAATTGTTTAAGGCTGAGTCGTCGGATCCCGAAACAGTGGTTCTTTCCGGAAAGAAAGTAAGCTCAGGTTTCCTAACCGTTGCGGCAGTTACTATTGCCAACGGAGGTGACGATATAGGAACCTACATTCCTCTCTTTGCTGCCTTGTCAATTGTGGAAAAATCAATTATGATAGGCATATTCATGGTTATGATATTTGTCTGGGTATCCGCCGCAAAATATCTAACGAATCATCCGGTTCTAGCAAGAGCAATCTCAAAGTACGGTCATATTGTGGCGCCGATTGTCCTGTGCCTGCTGGGACTTTATATTCTTAAAGAAAATGGAAGCTTTGGTCTTCTGAGATAGTTGGTTCTTGTTCCAAAAGAAACTGTTTACTTGATCAGCAAACCTTTTAGAATCGGATGAGCCTGCGAACTCATGAACTCCGTGATGGTAAACTCGGCAAGTTTGTGTTTGTAAAATGGATCCTCTTTTATAATCTTCTCTACATCATCCTTCGATTTCGCTTGCGCAATAATAATACCTCCTGTCCGGGGCACCTTGCGTCCAGAAACGATGAAGATATTTTCTTTGTAATATTTTTGAAGAAACTTCACATGTGCTCCCATGTGGGCATCAAGTTCTTCCAACGGGACGATATAATTCAGACTAATGACAAACATATCGGGTCAGTTTATTCAACTTACAATTAGCCGCACCGAACTTCGACTCCTCACTCCTCAGCTCTTCAAAGCAGGTTCCTGCTGACTCAAACAATGAAAACTTCCCAGGCCCCAGATAATATCCACCGAATCAATTCCAACTACCTCATGTTTCGGGAATGCCCCCTGAATAATCTGTAATGCCTTGTGATCATTCTTACACCTGAATGTGGGAACAATAACATACTTGTTAGAGATGTAGAAATTCGCATACGAGGCCGGTAACCGCTGTCCATCATACATAACAGCGGAAGGCATTGGCACCTCTATTATATTCAATTGCTTTCCGCTCAGCAGTCTCATCTTTTTCAGCTCCTTCAGGTTTTCTTGTAATGGATGATAGTTCTCATCTGCTTTGTCGTCCTCGATTACGGTAATCACGGTATCCGAATTGGTGAACCGGGTGATATCATCGATATGACCATCTGTATCGTCACCAATAATTCCGTCACCGATCCATAACACCTGTTCTACACCGTAATAGTTAGTCAAATATTCTTCGATTTTTTTTTGATTCAGTTCAGGATTTCGGTTCTTATTCAGCAGACATGCTGTGGTAGTCATTAGAGTTCCTGCACCGTTGAATTCAACCGATCCGCCTTCCATTACAATTCCTGGGTTAAAAATCTGCAGCCCCATGTCCTTCCCAATCCTTGTGGGAACCACGTCATCAAGATCAAATGGAGGATATTTTCCACCCCATGCATTGTAACCCCAGTCGACAATGGCTTTCTTGTTTTCTTTTTTGTTTATTAGAAACGCTGGCCCATGATCACGGCACCAGGCGTCGTTGGTTTGGTTGAAATGGAGTTGGACGTTTGTCAGATCAACTCCAGCTTTTGTCAAATGGCCCAACACTTTAGCTTTCATAGCATCATCCGCGACGTTGATATTTACTCTTTCAGATTCGGCGAGCTTCTTTACAAAAAAGGAATAAGCAGGATATATACTTTCAATCTTTCCCGGCCAGGAAGCCTCTTTATGGGGCCAGCTTAGCCAGGTTGAATCATGTTTTTCAAACTCAGCAGGAAAATGGAAACCGAGTTGTTTGGGTGTGTTGGTCATCGTTGGTGGTCATGCATGGAAATGAAAGATTATTGCGACAAAACGTCACGCGCTTTCAAATCATTAAATCATCAAATTGATTATTTCTCATCGATATACCGACTCATGATCGGTTGATAGGAATCAATCCGTCTGTCTCTCAGGAATGGCCAATGCGTACGGTATCGATCGCTCTTTTCCATATCAAGCTCTTCCATGTGAATGATCTCCTGATCATGAGGCGCTTTATACAATACCTTTCCAAATGGATTTGAGACGAATGATCCTCCCCAGAATTTCATAGTGCCTTCCACACCAACGCGGTTCACGGAAACAACATGTACTCCATTCGCCACGGAATGTGAACGCTGAATTACCTGCCAGGCATTATACTGCTCCTCGTTCGTTGCTTCATCCTGACTTGATGCCCAGCCAATAGCAGTAGGGTAGAAGAGGATCTCGGCCCCCATCAATGACGTGATGCGCGCTGCCTCAGGATACCACTGATCCCAGCAGATCAATACTCCAAGCGTCGCGTATTTTGTTTTGAACACTTTATAACCAAGATCACCCGGCGTAAAGTAAAATTTCTCATAATAACCCGGATCATCCGGTATGTGCATCTTTCGATACTTGCCAAGGTAGCTGCCGTCAGCGTCAATGACTGCTGTTGTATTGTGATACAGTCCCTCAGCGCGCTTCTCGAAAAGTGACGCAATAATTACGACATTATATTCTTTAGCAATGGGCGTGAGATAGTCCGTCGACGGCCCGGGAATAGATTCTGCCAACTTAAAGTTCTCGTACTTTTCCTCATCACAAAAGTAAAGCGATGTAAAAAGTTCTTGCAAGCAAATGATCTGCGCACCTTGCTTCGCGAGTTCAATGATCTTTGGTTTTACCTTCTCCAGGTTTTCCTTGGGTAGTGCACTGCAGGACATCTGCACCAGCCCGACTTTTACTTTTCTGCTCACGTATTTAAATTTTGTGCAAATATAAATCCTTCTGCAATAAATATGGGTTTTAAACCCTGCCAGGCCCTTCTCGGCTATTTTCCTGTCCGCAATCGATTGAAATGCGCTATTCTATCATTATTTTTGCGCCTCAAAACAGAAATTACTCCATAACTATGGCTGAAGTCAGAAATTCAAGCACCTACCTGATTGATCACACCGAACTGAAAGGTTGGGTAAACCAGATGGAAAGTTTATGCCAGCCAGACGCTGTGCATTGGTGTGATGGCTCAAACGAAGAATACAATGGGCTGTGCGACAAGCTCGTGCAAAAGGGCACCTTTATCAAGCTTGACCCAAAGAAACGTCCCAACAGCTATGCGTGCTTCTCTGATCCAAGCGATGTTGCGCGCGTTGAAGACCGCACATTTATTTGCAGTCGCTGGAAAGAGGACGCCGGACCAACCAATAACTGGGAAGATCCGCGTGAGATGAAACCAAAACTGAAAAAACTCTTTGAAGGCTGCATGAAGGGCCGGACGCTCTACGTCATCCCATTTAGCATGGGACCCGTCGGCTCACCATTGTCACACATAGGTGTGCAAATCTCTGATTCAGAATACGTGGTGGTAAACATGCACATCATGACGCGCGTTGGCAGAAAGGTCATGGATGTTTTGGGTACTGATGGTGAATACGTGAAGTGCCTGCATTCTGTTGGCGCTCCGCTCGGTGCTGGTGACGAGGATTCGAAGTGGCCCACCAATCCGACTGTAAAATATATTGTTCACTACCCGGAGGATCGCGCGATTATTTCGTACGGTTCGGGATATGGTGGAAATGCTTTGCTGGGTAAAAAATGTTTCGCGCTGCGTATTGCTTCGTCAATGGCTCGTGAAGAAGGGTGGCTTGCAGAGCACATGCTCATTCTCGGCGTGGAAGATCCGATGGGAGAGAAAACGTATGTTGCAGCGGCGTTTCCAAGCGCATGCGGTAAGACAAACTTCGCAATGCTTATTCCTCCAAAGGATCTTAAAGGCTGGAAGATAACAACAGTGGGAGATGATATCGCATGGATAAAACCTGGCAAGGATGGGAAGTTATACGCTATCAATCCTGAAGCCGGCTACTTTGGTGTTGCGCCAGGTACCAATGCGAAGACAAATCCCAACGCCATGGAGTCAATCTCCAGGAATACCATCTTTACCAACGTTGGTGTTACCGCCGACGGTGATGTGTGGTGGGAGGGAATGACGAAGGAGCCGCCGAAAGATCTTATTGACTGGCGTGGACAGAAATGGGATCCAGCCAGTGGGAAACCCTGCGCTCATCCGAATGCGCGATTCACAGCGCCTGCATCGCAGAATCCCGTGCTTGACGACGCGTGGGAAGATCCTGAAGGCGTACCAGTGGGAGCGTTTGTTTTTGGTGGACGACGAAGCACGACGATTCCGCTTATCTATCAGGCACATAACTGGAATTCAGGCGTTTACCTCGCCGCAACAATGGGGTCTGAGACTACGGCCGCCGCATTTGGCGAAGTTGGAAAAGTACGACGCGATCCATTCGCCATGCTACCATTTTGTGGATATCACATGGGTGAATATTTTAATCATTGGCTTCAGTTTGGAAGGGATATTCCCAATCCCCCACGCATTTTCGGAGTCAATTGGTTCCGGAAAGATGAGAAAGGGAATTTTCAATGGCCTGGATTCAGTGACAACACTCGAATATTAAAATGGATCGTTGAAAAAATCCATGGCAAGTCCAATGCTGTAGAAAGTCCGATCGGGTGGATGCCCCATTATGAAGACATCGACTGGACAGGATCCGACTTTACCAAGCAGCAATTTGATGCCATCATGGATGTCGATCGCGAAGCATGGAAGAAAGAACTTCTCGATCATGCAGAGCTGTTCGAACGCATGTACGATAAACTTCCTAAAGAATTCATCTTCATGCGCGAACTTCTTCTCTCAAGTTTATGGAGATCCCCTGAGAAGTGGAGACTGGAGCCAGAGACGGTTGATTATCATGGTGAGTCGGAGGATTAGTAATCGGTAATCGATAATCGGAGAGTCTAATCATTCGTAAACTTGCGCTTCGTCTTTCCTATTTTCCAAAAGGAAAAGGGCAAAGGTGAATTACTGTTCGCGCCTAACGGAGCTTACGGATTAAGTCTTTGATCTTTGATCTTTAATCTTTTACTCCTACTTTGGAAACACCTATTTCCCAGCCATGAGTCTCAAAGCCCAGATTATCACCCTTCAAACTGGATTCTCCCGCACATTCTGGATAGCCAACACACTTGAACTGTTTGAGCGCCTTGCCTTTTATGGCACCAAGGCGGTTCTGGCGGTTTATCTTGCCAATAAGGTTGGTTTGGTGGAAGATGCAGGCACACTAACAGGACTTTTCTCGGGACTGATCTATTCATTGCCCGTAATCGCAGGAGTTCTGGTTGACCGGTATGGTTTCAAAACAACATTAATGAGTTGCTTTGCCATATTTTGTGTCGGCTACTTCTTAATTGGGATGGCCGGAATGGCATGGAGTGAGGAGATTGTAGCACTCTTCGGAAAGAAAACCTATGTGATTATTGTTCTGGTGTTTACGGCTGTTGGAGGTTCGTTGATAAAACCATGTATTGTCGGTACAGTTGCGATGACATCCAAAGAAGAATCAAAGGCATTGGGCTTTTCAATATATTATTCTCTCGTAAATTTCGGCGGAGCGATCGGGCCTATGATTGCCTTGCTCGTGCGGCAGGACCTGGGTATAGAATACGTACTTGTAATGTCATCTATTACTTCCTTTCTGTTATTAATTGGAACATTTTTATTTTTTAAGGAGCCGCCACGTCCCTCGGATCAAAGGACATTTCAGAAAGTCTTTAGCGACATGTTAATGGTGTTCAGCAATGTACGATTTATGGTGTTCCTCATAATCTTTTCCGGGTTTTGGTTGATCTTCTGGCAGATATTCTACCTTCTTCCGTTTTACGCGACGGACTTTCTTCATTTCGAGCAATTTGAGATACTTGAGACAGTAGATGCGTGGTGTATTATCTTTTTCAGTCTATTCATGGCTTCGATCTTTAAAAAATGGAAACCATTTACTGCCATGACCGTCGGACTTATGCTTTCCAGTTTATCATGGATCATTATCGGAACATTTGATACGGTTGCAGCAGTAGTAATAGGAGTGGCTATCTTCGCAATAGGTGAAGCAACACAGGCCCCCCGGTTTTATGAATATGTAAGTTCACTTGCACCACAAGATCAGGTAGGAACCTATATGGGCTTCGCATTTCTGCCCGTTGCTATCGGGTCATTCGGAGCAGGACCTTTGGCGGACTGGCTTCGGTTGTCGTATCTCCAACAGAACGCATCAATGATGTGGTTCATATTGGCCGCCATTGGCCTGGCTACAACTTTTCTGATGATTTTGTATAATTTATTGCTGGTGAAAAAAGGAGCTTAGTCAACAAGCATGGAAAAATTCAAACCATACATTGCCCCCGAACAGAACGTAGCTGAATTTACTGTGAAAGCTATTGTACTCGGAGTCTTCTTCGGAGTTGTTTTTGGATGCTCGACAGTTTACCTCGCATTGAAAGCTGGCCTTACGGTAACAGCTTCGATCCCAATTGCAGTGATTGCCATCACTCTTGGAAAGAAACTTTTTAAGACGACTATCCTTGAAAATAACATTATACAAACAACAGGTTCGGCGGGAGAGACCATTGCTGCTGGCGTAGCTTTTACCTTGCCGGGATTTATGTTTTTATCAATCGGTGAAAATGGAAAGAGTGTTGGCGCAGACTATTTCAATTATATAACAATTCTCGTGCTGGCTGCTTTTGGAGGCATGCTTGGAACAATGATGATGATTCCATTGCGCCGTTCGTTGATTGTTAAGGAGCATGAGAACCTTCCGTATCCTGAGGGAACCGCCTGCGCATCTGTCTTACAGGCAGGTGAGAAGGGAGGGGTATTCGCGCAAACTGCCTTTATCGGAATGGGCGTTGCGTTCGGTTATGCAATACTTCAAAAGGTCTTTCATCTTATCGCCGAATTGCCCGCTTTTGTCAACAAACAAACAAGCAAGTTCTGGCCGTCCGGAACAATCAATGGAGAAATCACCCCTGAATATCTTGGTGTGGGTTATATCATTGGGCCAAAAATATCCGGAGTGCTGGTCGCGGGTTCCGTGTTAGCCTGGTGGGCTCTTATTCCATTACTAACAACGCTGGTTAACCCCGAGCTCATTGCGATTCAACTAACGAAAGTGGGTTACCTCTCCGATGTTTCAGTCGGAGGAGGAAAGGGCAACTGGGATCCCGTCAGTAAGACATTCGCCAACCCGGCAATCGCAATTTACTTTGCCTATATCCGTCAGATTGGCGCCGGAGCAGTAGCAGCAGGAGGGTTCATCACATTGATAAAAACCCTTCCAACTATCGTTGGCTCGTTCCGGGATAGCATTTCATCTTTAAAAGAAAAGGGCGAGACAGGTATCCTTCGCACTGAACGCGACCTCTCATTCAAAGTGGTAATCATAGGAAGCGTTGTATTGGTACTGATGGTGGTGCTGCTGCCGTCGAGCCTTATTCCAGGTGAAAACCTCGTTCAGAAATTTTTTATTGGAATACTAATCATCGTCTTTGGTTTCTTTTTTGTCACGGTATCAAGCCGTATCGTAGGTTTGATAGGAACCAGTAACAGCCCTATCTCGGGAATGACGATTGCCACGCTCATGGGTACTTGCCTTATCTTCACTTCGGTTGGCTGGACAGGAAAGTTGTTTGAACCTCTCGCACTGGTGGTAGGTAGCATGATCTGTATTGCCGCTTCCAATGCCGGAGGAACATCTCAGGATTTGAAAACCGGATTTCTAATTGGGGCAACACCCAAATATCAACAGCTGGCGCTCTTTATCGGAGCTATCGTTTCCTCATTTGCTATCGGATTGATTGTTCAGGTCTTGGATACTCCTACTCCAGAAATGGTCGCACAGGGAATTCACCATGCCATTGGAACTGAAAAGTTTCCTGCTCCTCAGGCTACGCTAATGGCAACGCTTACGCGCGGTATTCTTTCATTCAATCTAGACTGGCAGTATATCATGGTGGGAATATTCATTGCCATCACGCTGGAGCTGTGTGATATCAAGGCCCTTGCGTTTGCCATTGGACTTTATCTTCCATTATCGACAACGCTGCCTATTTTTCTCGGCGGTGCGGTGAAAGGAATTATCGATATGAAGAAAAAAGAGAAGACTGAAGACTCTGAATTGAGTCGCGGCAATCTGTTTGCAACGGGTCTGGTAGCCGGAGGCGCTATCACTGGCGTACTCGTTGCAGTGCTGAGTGTAAATCGAGTAACTGCGAAAGGTCTCAACGCCCTAAACTGGGAGAGGAGTTTAACGGAATCACTTGGCGAAAGTGGCTATTACATTCTTGCGGTTGGATTCTTTGCAGCCATGATGTTGCTCCTCTACCGCAGCGCCCGCAACGATTGAAACTTGATGATTGGGGGAATTATTGATTTATTGATTATCCGGATCACCGATTACCAGTTTACCATTACCGATTACCCGTTCATCGTTCACCGATTACCTCTTACCTCTTACCTCTTACCTCTTACCGATTACCTCTTACCGATTACCTCTTCCTCTTCCCTCACACACTCATCCCACAAGCCACTCCTTAAACACCTGCAAGGTCTTCGTCTCCTCCGGATTAATCTTTCCATTGGCATTGATAATATCAAACAACCCGCTATAAATCTCTTTTTTCAAACCAGGATCAATACCTGAAAATTTTTGGATACTTTCTTTAAGAAGCACCTCTGCTTTGGCATCCCCCAGTTTTGCATACTGAGATTCCATGGCAAGCAGTTTTCCATTTACGGATTCATCGCCAGGAAACAGTCCTTTCATTTTTTCAAGGATGGCGTCACGCTCATTGGGATGAAGCGAGCCATCGACATGGGCCATGTGAAAAAACAGAAGAAGGGTAAAATCTTCTATCGTAGCGAGTTCAGTTATCATTGAATGACTTAAGTTGCTAAAGACAAGGTGAAGTTAGTATAAAATTTCGCTTTTGGCTTTTGGCTAATGCTGAGTTATTTGGAGGCGTTGATCCCACTCAACCGAACTCAGCTAACTCAATAGCCCAAAAAAAAGAGCCCCGACTTTCGCCAGGGCTTACTTTAATCTTTAATCTTTAATCTTTCATCTTTCATCTTTCATCTCTGACTTACATCATTCCGCCCATTCCACCGCCGCCTGGCATCTGTGGCATTTCTTTCTCCTCCTGGATTTCAGAAACAACGGCTTCAGTAGTAAGCAATAGACCAGCGATCGAAGCTGCGTTCTCAAGGGCAAGACGAGCTACTTTCGTAGGATCGATGATACCTGCTGCGAAGAAATCTTCGTAACGGTTATCTCTTGCGTTGTAACCCATGTCCTTCTTGCCATCGCGAACTTTATTCACGACAACTGAACCTTCCTGACCTGCATTCTCAGCGATTGTTCTCAAAGGAGACTCAAGTGCCAAGCGTATGATATTTACACCAGTCGCCTGATCTTCATTATCACCTACCAGATTTTTCAATGCGTCGATTGCGCGGATATACGCTACGCCACCACCAGGAATTACGCCTTCTTGAACGGCAGCACGTGTTGCGTGCAATGCATCGTCAACACGATCTTTCTTTTCTTTCATTTCAACTTCGGTAGCAGCACCGATGTAAAGAATAGCGACGCCACCCGAAAGTTTTGCAAGACGTTCTTGCAATTTTTCACGATCGTAATCTGAAGTTGTTGCTTCGATCTGAGCCTTGATCTGATTGATACGGCCGTTGATTTCAGCTTTCTTTCCTGCGCCATTTACAATAGTTGTGTTGTCCTTGTCGATATTGATCTTCTCAGCACGGCCAAGTGAATCCAGCTTAGCGTCTTCCAGTTTCATACCGGTTTCTTCAGAGATCACTTTACCTCCCGTGAGGACAGCGATATCTTCTAACATAGCTTTTCTTCTGTCGCCAAAACCAGGAGCCTTAACAGCAGCAACACGCAGTGCGCCACGGATCTTGTTTACCACCAGGGTAGCAAGGGCTTCACCTTCCACTTCTTCAGCAATGATCAAAAGGGGCTTGCCCGTTTGTGCAGTTGCTTCAAGAACAGGAAGAAGTTCTTTCATTGAAGAGATCTTCTTGTCATAGATAAGAATGTAAGGACTTTCTAAGTCAGCTTCCATCTTTTCTGTATTGGTCACGAAGTAAGGAGAGAGGTATCCGCGATCAAACTGCATACCTTCCACCGTCTTCACTTCAGTTTCAGTTCCTTTGGCTTCTTCTACCGTGATTACGCCGTCTTTACCGACTTTCTCCATCGCAGCAGCAATCATTTTACCGATTTCTACGTCGTTGTTTGAAGAGATAGTAGCTACCTGAGTGATTTCCTTTGAACCCTTGATATCCTTTGATTGCTTGCGAAGGTGTTCAACAACAGCTTCAACAGCTTTGTCGATGCCGCGCTTCAGATCCATTGGGTTGGCACCTGCGGCAACGTTCTTAATACCATGAGAGTAGATAGATTGAGCTAAAACGGTAGCGGTGGTAGTGCCGTCACCGGCAGCATCAGCTGTTTTTGAAGCTACTTCTTTCACGAGCTGTGCGCCCATGTTTTCGATAGGATCTTTCAATTCGATTTCTTTCGCTACTGAAACACCGTCTTTCGTAACGGTAGGAGCGCCAAATTTCTTATCAAGAATAACGTTACGTCCCTTTGGTCCCAGTGTTACTTTCACTGCATTGGCCAACTTGTCCACGCCCTTTTTAATTCTGTCGCGGGCCGCGGTATCGAATGTGATTTCTTTTGCCATGGTTGTATTATAATTTGTTGAAATGAAGTTAAATTAATTAGATCGTTCCGAAGATATCGGAGTTACGCATGATGAGATAATCTTTACCGTCGATAGTGATCTCGGTGCCGGCATACTTTCCGTACAGAATACTTTCACCAACTTTTACAGTAACAGGCTTGTCTTTAATGCCTTCGCCCACTGCTATCACTTTTCCTTTTTGTGGTTTTTCCTTGGCAGTGTCAGGGATAATGATACCCGAAGCTGTCTTTTCTTCTGCCGCTGCAGGTTCTACCAACACGCGGTCTTCGTTAGGTTTGAAATTGATCTTGGCCATATGGATTTAGAGTTTAAGAATTAATGGTAACCTCCCCGCGTCCGTCGATTTTCATGCCAAAAGGGCATTTTTGACATACTTTGGCAGATTGGGGTCTAAATATGCTCTGGCACTGACAATTTTGATCACTTCTGTCAGTCACTTTGGAAAAAATGGCAGAATAAACATGAACCGCAACTTTTTCGTATAATTAGACCAATTACCCAGATGCATATGGTCAATCTAAAAGATAATTGGCTTACCGACGGACTCATCGACCTCGAATACAAAAAGTACATCCTGCTGGCCTACCTCAAGAATGTGAAAGATTCGTTTGGCCGAGTCGAGCTTTATCCCCACTTGTCCGACCTTGTGTTTCACTACCGCAACATGGTGGCCCTTCAGGAAAACAAGGCCCTCATTTATGATTCCTTTCCTAAGGAGCTGTCCCTTGAAAATGTGAAAATGCTTGAGCTCAATTACAAAAAAATGATTGAGGATGACGCGGTCATGCAGGAAATCGAGTCCATTATGGAATTTGCCTTGCCCCAATTCAAGGATTCTATGAAGGAAGGTTCTTCGATCTATGAATTTGTTGAATCAAAATGTGAATTATTGCCGGTAGGAGTGGTACCACTCTACGCGCAGGAAGGTTACATGTTTATTACACAGCCTCCGGAAAATGAAACACATGTTTATCGCTATCAAGTTACCGTCTATCAGAGCAGCGCTGAATCCATGCGGGGATTGCAGACACAACTGATGTACTCCACTCAGTATAATTTCAGCAATACCTATGAGCAAATGAAACTGACATTGATTCGTCAGTATACTGACCTTCCCAATCCAGCTGCGTTTTTGATTTTGTCGAAGATGAAATTCCCTTATCAGGAAACTCTCGTTCCGGTAGCCAAGCGGCTCCTGGTAAAGCACCTTTCCATTTCAGCTTAGCGATTGAGTTAAGCTCAAATTGAATTACCGAGGTAACTACGAACGAGCGTGTTTATTTATTTTGTGTGCTATCTACTTTCTTCAAAGCAGGTGTAACCTGTACTCCCTGCTGCTCCTTTGCGCGGTCCAATAACTCATCGGAAGTAGAGGTTGGGCTTGGAGTTGTAAAGTTCGTCGCCAGCGTAAATACCATCATGGCGATAGCAAGGCCCCAGGTAAGACGTTCCAATAAATCTCCGGTCTTTTTTACTCCCATCAGGTTGCTTGCACTGCTGCCACCAAACTGGCTTGACAAGCCACCACCTTTGGAATTTTGGGCCAACACCACCAGAACCAACAGCACGCCTGCGAAAAGCGTTAGGCCAATGTATAAAGTGTACATAAGTTAATTTTTCAAGTTCTCAATTTGAGCGGCAAAGTAAGCCTTTTTCTGGGGAAACTTCCAAATCAACTTCTTAAGAACTTCAATCGCCTTCTCTTTTTTGCCCTGTTTGAGCAGAATATCCACCAGGGTTTCCGAAACAATATTGTCACTAAACATCCCGGAATCCTCCGCAAGGTCATTGGCCCCTTCGGCAGGTTTCGCTTTGGGAATGATAGGCTGGGTCTTTATGAATTTGTCAATGATATCGTTTTGTTCCTGTTGCTTCGGATTGTCAATTTTCAGCTTCTTCTTTGTGGACTTGAGCTCCTCCAATAGCGGTTCCGACAGCTCTTTTAACACCCGGGACTTTTTCGGATGGCCTTCATCGGCAAGATTAGCTTTTTGGAACTCATCGAAGCTTATTTCGAAATCGTGTTTCAGTTTTTGAAGCTTCTCGAGCTCGCGCATGAGATCATCCCGAAGATCATCGCCTGTAAGTGAAACATCATTATAGACAACGGGTTGTGGAATTGTGATGTTGACGACAGGCGCAATGTTAACTGTCTTTTCAATAGTTTCAGGCAGGGGATTTTGTACAACCATCACCGGTTCACGGACCGCCACTTTTGGTATCTCCTGAATCCTCTCTTTTTGTGAATCAGTCATGACCCATTTCAACACCGCGCGGTCGGTCGAATAGACGGCACTTTGATGAAGCATTTCAACTTCATTGAACAATTTATGGTCCCTGGCAACCCTTGCATTCACGAGCTGAAGCAGCTGACAGTAGGGATATTGCTGTGAAAGCCTTCCGACTTCAGCACCTTCTTCGGGAGTAAGGTTCGTAAAATTTTTAACCACCAAGTAGAAGTCGGTAGAATCCATTCAAGGGGAAGTTGAATAGTAAAACTAACAGAAAATCTGAAAGTGCACAAATGGCTGTAAACTACCAATTTGCGACAGTGGCGTTGAAGATATCAATTAGTATCTGATCGAAGATTTTTTTCTCAAGGTCTGCCGACACAGTGGTGAAGTTCAGATTGTTATCAAAGTCTCTATAAAAGCTAAACGACCTGTCTTTAAAACTGTTCTTCGGCTCGATGCTGTCTTCGTAGTTAACCTTCACACTTATCGTTAGCCGCGAAAGGGCTGCTGTGTTGGGGTCATTGGGATTACCGGTAGAGACTGGCGCGATAGGGCTGACGACATAGCCGGAAAGAGATCCTTCAATGTGCAATTCTCCATTTTCAGACACCACGCGAAGACTGGAGTTTTGCTGATAGTAGTCTTTAAGGTTGTTGGTAAAGGTCTGGCTAAGGTTGGCTGGCGCCAGATCGGTATTATTGAAGAACTGATCTATTGCAATGGTCTTAGCAGTAGTAGCGGCACCAGAGAGGGAATAAACTCCGCAGCTCACAACAGTGAAAAGAATTACAATTAGCGCGAAGGCAACCTTAATCTTCAAGTTCATACTCTTTGATCTTTCGGTACAGGGTACGTTCGGAGATTCCCAAATCCCGTGCCGCATATTTCCTTTTGTTATTGTTCTTTCGCAAAGCCCGCATGATCAATTCTTTTTCCTTTTTTTCAATAGATAGAGAATCATCTTCTGCTTCATGGCTGATATCCTGAACTTCTTCAGCAGCCTCAGGAGTTGGTGCGTTGTTTCCATTAATATTCAGTACTACCGAATCCTGTGAAATTACGTGTTCCGATTGCGCCTCGGAAAACAGATGTGGGTTCTCTTTTATAATCTGGGCGGCATTCGAAGGATTGGAAAGACTCTCCAAAACTATTCGCTTTAACTCATTCACATCTTTACGCATGTCAAACAAAACCTTGTAAAGAATTTCCCTCTCTGAAAGATCCTGATGAGCCCCATCCTTATATAACGCAGGAAGACTTGATTGTCCTGGGAGATAACTTTGTAAGATCTCGGAGGTTATCTCTTTGGTGTCGGTGGATAAAACGGAGATCTGGTCCACCAGATTTTTAAGCTGACGTATGTTACCAGGAAATCGATATTTCAATAAAACCTCTTTTGCATCATCTGTTAATGAAACAGGCTTCACTTTGTAGCGCTCAGCAAAATCGGAAGCAAATTTTCTAAAGAGGAGTTCAACATCTTTCCCGCGGTCACGAAGAGGGGGTACAAAAATTGGTACGCTGTTAAGGCGATAGTAAAGATCTTCCCTGAACTTTCCACCTTCAACTTTGTGCATTAGGTTCACATTGGTAGCAGCAACAACTCGAACATCTGTCTTTAATACTTTCGAAGAACCAACTTTAATGAATTCACCGTTCTCCAGTACCCGAAGTAGTCGCGCCTGGGTGCCTAGCGGCATTTCGCCGATCTCGTCAAGGAAGATTGTTCCACCGTTTGTTACCTCAAAATACCCTTTACGCGCCTCATGGGCACCTGTAAATGAGCCTTTTTCATGCCCAAATAGTTCGGAATCAATCGTTCCTTCAGGAATCGAACCACAGTTAATGGCGATGAACTGTCCATGCTTCCGGGGGCTGAGTGAATGAATGATCTTGGAGAAAGACTCCTTACCACTTCCGCTTTCCCCGGTGATAAGCACGGACATTTCTGTTGGCGACACCTGCATTGCTACGCGGACAGCATTGTTCAGCATGGGAGCGTTGCCAATAATCCCAAACCGTTGCTTTACACTTTGAATATCGTTTTCAGTAATTGCCATATTTATCTAAACCAGTTTTCCAAACAACGTTCCCTTCGTACACCTTTCAATCAGTACATTGACGTACTGGCCTTTCATTTTATTTTCCCGCGGAAACAGTACCACCTTGTTCGCGGAATTCCTGCCGAGAAGGAAATCTTCAGAACGTTTTGAATAACCTTCTATAAGAACTTTATACGTCCGGCCAAGATCAGGCTGATTCCGTTCAAGGGAATGTTTATTTTGCTTGTCAATAATTTCTGTAAGTCTCCTGCCCTTTACCGCATCGTCAATGTCATCCTTATATTTTTTCTCAGCCAACGTGCCTGGTCTTTCTGAATACATAAACATGTAAGCGTAGTCATATTTCACCCGGTCCATCATTGAAAGTGTTTCCTGATGTTCTTGTTCTGTCTCACCGCAAAAGCCCGCAATCATATCAGAAGTAATGCCACACTCAACTCCAAGAATTTCGCGGATACGATTGATCTTATTGAGGTACCATTCACGAGTATATCCGCGGTTCATTAGCTCCAGTATTCTTGAGCTGCCACTTTGCATCGGCAAGTGTATGTTCTTGCAAATATTTTCATACCGTGCCATGGTATAGAGCACATCATCGGTTATATCCTTGGGGTGGGAGGTAGAGAACCTCACCCTGAGATCACTATTTACCAGCGCCACCTTTTCCAATAGCTGAGCAAAGTTGACTATCGTATTATCATTGACATTCTTTTCAAGTCTTGCCTTGTTGTTCTCTTCGGCACTCCATTTGTAAGAGTCAACATTCTGACCGAGCAATGTTACCTCCCGATAGCCTCGTTGGAAAAGATCGCTTGCTTCCGCAACAATAGATTCCGGATCACGGCTTCGCTCGCGTCCGCGGGTGAATGGCACAACACAGAAAGAACACATGTTATCACAGCCGCGCATTATGGAAATGAAAGCCGTCACACCATTTGAGTTCAGTCGCACCGGGCTGATATCTCCATACGTCTCTTCCCTCGATAGAAAGGTATTAACCGCTTTATTACCATCGTCGACTTGATCGATCAGTTGCGGCAGGTCACGGTACGCGTCAGGACCGGCGACAAGGTCAACGATCTTCTCTTCTTCCAGCAACTTAGACTTAAGCCTTTCGGCCATGCATCCCAGAATGCCGATAGTAAGGCCGGGCTTGTGCTTCTTCAGCCCCTTGATGTGGGTGAGTCGATCGCGGACCGTTTGTTCAGCTTTCTCGCGGATCGAACATGTATTTAAAAAGATAACGTCTGCTTCCTTTATGTCGGACGTGGTGTCAAATCCTTCCTTTTGCAGAATTGATGCAACTATCTCACTATCAGAGAAATTCATCTGACAGCCATAGCTTTCTATGTAAAGCTTCCTAGACTTTCCTGAGTGGGTAGACCCTGTAATTTTTACTGGCTGAGCCTCCTCCATGGTAGTCAGCACACTCAAATCCACTATCAAATCCTTCATTTTCACTTTTTGAGATTGCAAATTTAAGACTTTTTACCAAATCGTGACAACTTGTCAGGGAGTAAATTTGCGGAAATCACTAAGGAGAAGGCTGATTATTTTGACCCAAAGACACAAAATCACGCCGTCGGCAATGTTGGTTAGCGCCAGAATTGATGAATCATTCTCTAAAACAGATTAGTTTTACTCCATGCCTCAATGACTTTGGGTGATTTTAGAGCGCCTTTAACGTAAAGAAGAAAATATGGCCATAATCAAATCGGTTCGGGGCTTCACACCCGAATTTGGAAAGGATTGCTTCCTGGCAGAAACCGCGGTGGTGGTGGGAGAAGTGAAAATGGGCGACAATTGCACGGTCTGGTTCAATGCCATAGTCAGGGGAGATGTACATTCCATTATTATCGGCGACAATACTAATATCCAGGATGGTGCGGTTATTCATTGCACCTATCAAAAAGCTAAAACCGTTATCGGAAACAATGTTTCAATCGCCCACAACGCGATCGTCCACGGGTGCACCGTGGAGGACAATGTGCTTATTGGCATGGGCGCTATTGTGATGGATGATGCTGTAATCGGCTGCGAATCCGTAATTGCTGCCGGTGCGGTCATTTTGCCGGGAACAAAGGTTGAGCCAGGGAGCATCTACGCCGGAACTCCAGCGAGGCGAATCAAGGATATTGGCCCCGAAATGAGAGAGGTTATTGCCCGAACGGCAAGGAATTATCTGATGTATTCAACATGGTATAAGTAGGAATTCCATATTCCAATTATATTTGCGCCCCTAATTAAACTAAATGAAAAACTTATCTCTTATTCTGAATGGCGTGTTGCTGGTGGCCGTTGCCGTGTTGTTTTACCTGCATTTTGCCGGCACCAAAGGCCAAAGCTCTGGCGGAACAACGCCCATCGGAGACCTTAAAATTGCGTATATCCACTCGGACAGTGTGTTGAAAAACTATGATTATTTCAAGCTTAGTCGTGAAAAACTGGAAGCAAAAGGAAAAAAGCTTGACCTGGATTTGCAAGGTCGTGCCCAGTCGCTCCAGGCTGAATTTGACTCATATCAGCGCAATGCCAACAATCTCACCCCAAATCAAAATGCTATTATGCAGGAAGAACTGGGAAAAAAACGTCAAAACTTGCAGATGTACCAGGAAAGCCTCTCGCAGGAAATGGTTGGTGAACAAGAACGTATAACAAAGGATCTTTACGACCGCGTGACCTCGTATCTGGATATTTATGGCAAAGAAAAAGGACTACAGGTTGTATTGAAGTACAATCCAACAAGTGATCTGCTATATGCGAATACTTCCCTGGATATCAGCAAGGATGTGATCAAGGGACTTAATGAATCATATAAAACTGAATTGGCTTCACCGGCAAAGAAAGATTCAGCAGCAGTAAAGAAATAGTAGCAATTATCAGAAGTGATAAAAAAGAATCCGGCCTCCAACAGGCCGGATTTTTTATTTGTCTTTTAGAACTGTTAACTTTCTACAATGTTTCGGTCCCTTCTTGCCTATTTGAATGTTCGACCTGAGGAACGGCTTCAGGTCATGCTCATGTTGGGTGCCGGATTCTTCATGGGAATTTTCTTCGCCACTTATTCCGTTGTGGCAGAATCACTTTTCCTAAGCACACTGGGGGGTGAATTGAACAAGGCAATTCTTATATCTGGAGTGCTTGGTATTGCCGCAACGCTGGTATTCTCTTTTGCTCAGAACAGGATCAAGTTTTCCAATCTAACCACATCCACTATTCTATTTGTGGTGGCAATTACAGCGTTCTTCTACATCGGGTATCACTATGGTCCGGCTGAATATAAGCTACCGATTGTATTCTTCATGTTTTGTATGACAGGCCCCATTACCGCCATCTTGTTATTGAGCTATTGGGGGATTTTTGGGCGACTCTTCAACTTCAAGCAATCGAAACGAATTATCGGTTGGATTGATACTGGCCAATTAATAGCAATCATCCTGGCCAACTTCTTCATCCCCATCACGCAAGGCTTCTTCCCGCAGACGGATAACTATTTGATTGTATGTTGTTTAAGCATAATTGTATCTGCTGTTCATTTCATAATCATTTCATTGAAATTTCCACTCATTAAGAACGATCCGAAAGACTTTGATGATACTGTCAGGAAGGAAACTAAGATGGCAAAAGTATTAACCGATCCTTATACCAAGCTTCTTTCTTTATTCCTCATAATATCCATGGTGACTTTGATTTTTGGTCAATTCACTTTTCAGGAACTTATAAAAGTCCAGTATCCCAACCAACGTGAGCTTACGAACTTCCTTGCATTTTTCAATTTGACCATCTATGGCTTGAGTTTCTTTATGCAAACATTCGTGAACGACAAGATTGTTACGAACTATGGTATAAGGATCGCGCTGATGTTGTTGCCGGTTGTCGTAGGTGTATTCGCATTTGGCGGCAGCCTGATAGGATTGGTCTTTGGCTACTCGCCGGAAACGGGACCGAATACCTTCATTTATTTCTTCCTTTTCATCGCGTTGATCCGGTTATTTAACAACACGATCCGGGACTCGCTTGAGAATCCGATGTTCAAATTACTATTTATTCCATTGGATAGCCGATACAGGTTCGGGATTCAATCGAAAGTGGAAGGGGTAATAAATGAATCCGGTCGCTTTATCGCCGGTGTGTTGATATTTGGGCTTGCCTTGATTCCTTTCTTCAGGATTATATGGATGCCGATATTGTTAAGTGTACTTGTGGCGCTGTATTTCCTCGTAATCAAGAAGCTGTATGCTGGTTATAAGACAAAGATCAGGTCAAAGCTGGAAACCGTTCAATTGCCGCTCGATAAACTTGAGATTGGATATGGGCAGATAACAAAAAAATTGGAGGGCAGATTGACCAGCGAGAAACCAGGCAAAGCAGTTTTTGCATACCGACTGCTGGAAAAGATCAACCCCACCAATTTGAACGCCTGGATCAATAGCCTAATTCGCAATGACCATGTGGAAACGCGCGATTACGCTCAGCGTAAAATGAACGAAATGAAAGGATTGTCGGTCTCGGACCGTTACGTGATACGATATGATAATCGAAAATCTGAAGTATCTGACAAGAATCTGCTCACGAAGGGTGAACTTGGTTTGATTATTAATAGTGGTGGCGACATCACCAAGTCACGCATTTTAAGACTAACGCGTTCGCCAAAAGAAGGTGATCGTCAATACGCTGCAGAACTCCTCCTCCATACCTCGTCCGATGAAAACACGTCTTTCCTTATCGAACTTTTAAACGATCCTGAGGCGAAAGTAAGAAACACCGCAATCCAGACATCGATCAAGAAAAACAGTAATGAGGTAATCCTTTCCCTGATTGATAATCTTTCGAACCCATTGTTCAGCAATCAGGCCATGAACGCATTGGTGCTGATCGGCAGCAAGGCTCTTACCCAATTGGATAATTCGTTTTATAGAACTGGTCAGAGTTCACAGGTACTTATAAGGATTGTACAGATTATTGGACGGATCGGAGGAAATCGTGCCAAAGACCTCCTGTGGAACAAGATTGATTATCCCGATAAGGTTGTTGTTTCCAAAGTGTTGCTGGCAATGGGAGAGGCCGGTTTTAAAGCAGGGATCTCGCAGATTTCGCGCATCAAATATGCCATTGAAACAGATATCGGTGATATCAGCTGGAATCTTGGGGCGGTGACTGAAATTGGAAATGAAGGATTTGCCAATGAACTCAAAGCTGCAATACGTGCAGAGATGTCGAATGACATTGATCACGTTTATATGTTGATGGCGATGCTGTACGACACAAGATCAATACAGCTAGTGAAAGAGAATATTGAAAGTGGTACGGTAGAAGGAACGGCTTTTGCCATTGAACTTCTTGATGTATTTTTGTCTGAGCAATTAAAGCAACGGGTTATTCCGGTGCTGGATGAACTTTCTGAACAGGATCGAATTAAAAGACTTCAGAATTTTTATCCCCGAATGGAGTTGGACGAAAAGCTGGTTCTGAAATTTTTGATCAACCGGGATTTTACACAGACCAACCGATGGACTAAGTCATGCGTACTCCGGCAGATAGGGCTGTTTAAAATAAAAGAGTTTTCACTTGATTTGATTGCTCAGCTATTTAATCCTGATCGGCTGATCCGGGAAATGGCTGCCTGGGCTCTTCATGAAATTGACCCTGATCTTTACGAGGCAAATGTCAGAAGGCTAGGGGAAGACGCCGAAAGGGAAGTTGGTGGGGTGATCAAAATGGAAGAAAAGCTGATGGTTTTTGACAAGGTTATCTTCTTTAGCTCAATGGAGATTTTCCGCGGCACATCCGGGCTCGCCCTGTCATTTTTGGCCGATATTGCGGAGGAGGAACTGTTACTGGAGAACGCGTCCGTTTCGTTGGATGAACGGCTTAATAATAACTTTTTTGCGGTCTACAAGGGTGAAATTGACTATTTCAGCAAGGGTGAGCATCAGGCAGTTTTGGGCCCTGGACAGTTCCTGAGTGAGATGATTGCACCGTCAGGATTTGCAAAATCAAACATACTTCTTGCGAAAGAACGGACCATTGTGTTGAAAATTAATAAGGACCTTCTTTATGAGTTGTTGGCTGAAAATGTAAAGCTGGCAGACCGTGTTTTGGAATATGTCTAGATTCTGCTAATTTTCATGGATTTTTTAACCTGAGGAAACCAAAACTAGCTGCGACTCTGAATCACTTTTTAAACATGTTGGCTGTTAAGGTTAGATGTTATTTTGTTAATTTTCTGATTGGATAAAGGCAAATGCTGAATTATTCCGTACAGGCGGGAGAATTGATGGAGGAAAACCGTCAACCAGAGGAAGGATTGGAGCCGATAGGCACTAACCCGTTCCCGGGATTGCGCCCATTTAGTATTGATGAATCTCATCTGTTTTTTGGCCGGGAAGGTCAGATAGACGAGATCCTCGGTAAACTTACGCAACACAGGTCAGTGACCATTATGGGTTATTCAGGCAGTGGTAAATCCAGCTTGATGTCTTGCGGTCTTGTACCCGTATTGTACGGTGGATTTATGACCAACACCAGTCCCAACTGGCAAATCGTTACATCACGTCCTGGCACATCACCCATCACTAATCTGGCTGAAGCGATTGTTAGTTATCTGGAGTCGAGCGGCAAGGTTAAGCCTGAAGACAAGCCCATTCAGTGTGCAGTAATAAAATCCGTTTTGATGAGCGGGCCACATGGTCTGATAGAAGTTGCGGGTTATTTGCAGAGAGCCGAGAAAGAAAATATCTTCTTCCTGATAGATCAGTTTGAAGAGTTGTTGCGATATCGCGAACTCGGCGAAGAGCAAACAAATGAAGCAGCGCAATATGTGAGTTTGATACTCAATGCCATTAGTCAAAAAGAATTACCTGTTTATGTATCTATAAGTTTACGGTCAGATTTTATTGGTGAATGTTCGGTATTTCCAGGACTGACCAAAATGATCAACGACAGCAACTACCTCGTTCCTCAGATGGGCCGCGATCAAAAGCGTCTTGCCATCGAAGGACCAGTGGCTGTAGGTGGAGGAAAGATTACGACACGATTAGTAAAAAAACTTCTTAGTGACATCAGTGATCATCAGGATCAGCTTCCGATCATGCAGCATGCGTTGATGCGGACGTGGGATTACTGGGCAGCGAACCGTGAGCCAGGAGAGCCGATGGATATCCGGCATTATAACGCGATTGGAAAAATCAGTCAGGCTCTTTCTCTTCACGCCAATGAAGCGTATGAAGAACTGACTGCATCAGAGAAAGAAATTGCTGAAGTTCTATTCAAAAGCGTTACTGAAAAGAATGAAGATAACCAGGGACTTCGGCGACCAGCCAAAATAAAACTTGTATCAGAATTATCAGGAGCATCGGAAGAGGAAGTTATCAGAGTGGTGGAGTGCTTTCGAAGAATTGGCAGGTCGTTCCTTATGCCAGGAAGTCACGTTGCCCTTACCGGAGCAAGCACTATTGAGCTTTCTCACGAAAGTTTAATGAGAATATGGACGCGCCTTTCCAACTGGGTAGAAGAGGAGTCTGAGTCGGCTCAGTTGTACAAACGAATTTCAAATGCTGCTGCTTTGTATCAGACCGGAAAAGCCGGACTTTGGCGACCACCTGATTTACAACTTGCCCTCAACTGGCAAAAGAAGCAAAAGCCAACACGCATATGGGCCCAACGATATGACGTTGCATTTGAGCGTGCGATTGTCTTCCTGGATACCAGTAGAATTACTTATGAGGCAGAATTAAAGAATCAGGAAATGCTGCAGCGCAGAATGCTGCGCAGAGCAAGAGTCACATCGATCGTTCTTGGAGTCGCCGCCATCATTGCCATTATCTTCATGATCTACGGCTTCATACAGTCGATTGAAGCGGGTACGCAAAGGGATGCTGCTGTTAAAAGTGAGAAAGCTGCGATCACAGCAAAAGAAGAAGCCGATATTCAGCGATTGGAAGCTGAGCGACAGAAGAAACTTGCTGAAGACGGACGGGCGCAACTAGCCGCGCAGGCTGTAGAACTTGAGAAAGCACTTGACAATGCAAAGAAAGCTCAGTTGGAGGCAGAGACGAATTATCGTGAAGCGTTGCGTCTGGAGAAAATTGCCGTTGCTGCCGAGGGAAAAGAGAGAGTGGCCAGAGATGAAGCGATTACGAAGACAGAGGAAGCTAGAAGTGAGCGCGACCGTGCGAATGGTTTATTGTACTTGTCGATTGCTCAATCAATGGAAGCAAAATCAGTTACCATGGATGACAAGGATCTTGCTGGCCTTCTCGCGATGCAAGGATATCTGTACCATTCAAAATACGGCGGTCGCATCTATGATCCGTACGTATTCAGCGGACTTTATTACTCGATCGCCAAGCTTACAGAGAATTACAATTACAATCAGATCAGGATACCTGGTAATCTCAAGAACAAGATGTTTGGTCTTGCTGTTTCCAAAAAAGGAAACGGGTTCTACACCACCGGAAATGACGGAAGAATTTTCAGAGGCGATTATCAAAAACTCAGTGCCGATAACCTGATTGACTTTAATCCATACCCTAATCGTGTTCTTGCTTTGAGTGTCGATGAAAAGTACCTTATTAATGGAAGCGACTCATCTGCCATTCAGATATTCCACCTTGACCAACCTGGAGAAAAACCAGGCATCGCTAAAGGGCATACTGGATCTGTTTATGATATAAAATTCCTACCTGACAATTCAGGATTTATTTCTGTTGGCTCAGATCGCACCGTTCGGTCTACCAGCCACCTAACTGGTCACGGAAAAGTGATTGCGACCTTCCCGTATGATGTGAAGTCTATAGATATCAGCCCTGATGGGAAATGGCTGGCAGGTGTTGCAGCAACGGGTCAACTCATAATGATGAACCTTGTGGATAACACCTTTGAATTGAAGGTAGATGAATCTAAAAATCAAGTACGTGTCCTGTCGGTTGCTTTTCACCCAACCAGGCAGGTCCTTGCCTATGGAACTGAGTTTTTGGACAAGGATGGAAAGTGGAAAGGTTCGGTAAAACTCTTTAATTATTCAACGCTGGAGACGCTCAGGGAATTGCGTGGACATAATGCAGGCGTGTCTGATGTTGAATTCAGTCCTGACGGCTTGTTGCTGGCAAGTGCGGGCTACGACAAAAAGCTTCAAATGTGGGTAGTAGATCATGAGACCGACCTACCGGTAGTGATGGACAACAACAGTGGTAACATCTGGAGACTTGCATTCACAACAGGTTCCAACTATTTGCTTGCTTCTTGCAACAACGGAGAAATACGCGTTTGGCCGACCAATCCTAAAATGTTGGCGGATCAGATTTGTCCGAAGTTGGAACGAAATATGTCAAAAGATGAATGGGAAATATATGTGGGTAATGGAATAGGATATGAGTCTACATGTAAGAACTTATTGATAAGTGATTTTTAATGGGCACTAAATCAAGAATTTTAATTACAGGACTTCTTTTTATCCTATGCACTCTACAGGGGTTTGGGCAGACAGGCGGAGAGTGTGGCCTTACGTTGAATTCTGCCGAGGGTGAATTTAATGCAGGACACTTCTATGCTATTCCTGCTTTATTAAATGCCTGTCTTACTGGTGACAAACTTAGCAGGGAGCAGAAAGTCAGAGCATATTTGTTGCTTAGTCAGGTATATCTTATCATAGATGACCCTAATTCAGCGGAAGATAGCTATTTGAAGTTATTACATGTGGACCCCGAGTATGTTGCAAATGAAGTAAGGGATCCGATCGATGTCGTTTACCTAAGTAAGAAATTTACAGCAACACCTATCTTCACTCCCCATGTCAGGGCAGGATTCAGCACGTCAATTTTTCGTGGCATCCATTCTGAGTCGACAGATCCCTATGGATTAAGCGGGCAGTCTAGCCTTCGACTTAATGTGCAGTTGGGAGCGGGGCTTGATTGGAACATAACAGACAATTTTAGCCTATGCATTGAAGCCGACTTCGCGTCACGCGCCTACAAACGTCAGCTTTCAGGTATTCCTGGTGATGATATTCAATCATTGACGTCAAGCCAGCTTTGGGTCGATGCACCACTTTACGTTAAGTACACTGACAATAGCGATCGGAAACTCCGGCCGTTCGGATATTTTGGATTTGCCGCAAACTTCTTGCTTTCAGCCAAAAATTCATTTACCTATCTGGACAAAAAGCCTTCCGGGTCTCAGTCATTGACTGAAGGTCCTAGTGAGCAGGTGAAATACCAGCATAATATTGTGAATCGCTCCTGGCTTATTGGAGGGGGAGTAAAGTATAAGTTTGGAAAGGACTTCCTTATTGCTGATCTCCGCTATATGGGTGGTCTTAGTAATATGGTAAATGGAAACCAGATTTATTATGCTGATCCCTCGTCCGTCGACAAGAATAAGCTCGGCAATCCGGATTATGCACTGTCTACCGATGTTACAAGGTATAGGTTTGCAAGCGATGTGTTCAGACTTGACAACATCTCTTTATCATTCGGGTATGTTCATCCGATCTATGATCCACGACGTGTTAAGAATGCAAAGACCAAAAGTGTATCACGTAAAATCAGGAAGGCGGAGGAGGCTGCGAAATGATGAAGGGGGCAGGTTTCATTTTTGTAATTCTCCTGCTTCAAATGGGGCTTAGTAGCTGCGATACGAGATCTAACGTCGAAGATCCGAGTCTTACTCATTTTGTGAAATTTTATGGAGGTGATGGTGATCAGGCCGGCAACGATCTCGTGGCGTTACCCGACGGTACATTTATTTTATTTGGAACTTCAAAGGCCTCACATCCAGATTCAACAAGTCAGTGGTATTTAGTTAAAACTGACGTAACGGGAAACGTGATTTGGGAGAAAAAATATGGAGTTATAAACCAAAATGAAACGGCAAGCGATATAGAACTTACTCCTGACGGGCGACTGGTGGCCGTTGGAAATACTTATAAGAATTCTTCTGACGGAGATGTGCTGATTATGACGTTCAGTCTTGATGGTAACAAGTTACAAGAGACTATCGTTGGGTTAAAAAAGCCGAGCACTACAATCGACACAGATGAAGACGCTGTGACGGTGACACCTTTGACGCCAGATGGCTTTATCGTTTCGGGATCAACCAGCAGCACTAAGGTTCCCGCAAATCCTACCGATATCGACAATCGCGATGCGATGACCCTACGGTTTTATAATGACTTGCAACAATTTCCTTCCGTATGGGGACAAACGTATGGCCGGGGCACCTACGATGCTGCTGTGAAAGTGATCCAAAAAAGTGATATCCAATTTTATGTCTTTGGATATTCCAATGGGACATACAAAGGCAACATAAGCTCGAACTTTTGGATTTATGGACTTGGAGCAACGGGCACACCTAATACCGACGAACTGCTGATGGGAACACCAACAGCAGAAGAAAAATCAAGCTCTGTTTCAGTTTCACCTTTTGCAACTGGCTATTTAATGGGTGGAATATCGTATGGCCCGGCCGGAACATCTAATATTTATTTATCAAAATTGCGCAAAGACCTGACATTTGAGGTCGAAGATATCGCTGGCGTCAGGCCTGATGTTCAGTTTGAAAAATCAATATCAATTAATATTGGATCAAATGTTCCTGACCATACTTCTGTTATCATCTCAAAGTTTGAAGGCTATTATGTTTTGGCGAATGAGAAAAACGTGATCGATAATCAAAACTGGCTTCTTACAAAGCTAGGTAACGACGGCTTGGTCGCCTGGAACCTTCCCATTGTTTTCGGCGGTGAAGGAACCGATGCAATTGGGGCTATACAAGAACTGCCAGATGGTAGACTGTTATTAATCGGAACAATGAAAACGGGCAAACCAGACACCGGAGAATCGAAAATGGCATTATTAAAAGTAAGTAAGGATGGCAAGTTGGTAGACTAATGGCAAAACCGGGTTTAAAGGTTACTTTTATACGACGTAATATTATATAGTATCGCTGAGCCAGAACTTGATTGCATGTCCCATTTTTACAGAGCAAAAGTCCAATTTTATAGTTTACTCACAGGCCTCGTCTTCGGGTGCTTTCTATTGGGTATTTCGCCCGCCTTTTCACAAACTCTGGTGTCTCCTGCAGCCTCGGTAACCAATTTTTGTACAGGCACAACACAGGCACTCACAACTATCACGGTATCAGAGACATCCGTTGATGGTTTTTCGGTTGGAACCGGTGTTACATTTGTCCTGACACCCCCTGCGAATTTTCTTTTTGACACCTCCTCATCTACAAATATTGTTGTAACCAGTGCTGGCGACCTTGTTGTAAATACTCCATCAGTAACGCCGACAGCCACTGATTTGACGATCTCATTTGATGTGCTGACAACCCTAAGTCTTGATTTTTTTACGATTTCAGGATTGAAGGTAACAGCTATAGCACCCGCATCGTCAGGGAACATAATCCGACCGGCGGCAGGCGCGGGTGGCACGTTCGCTGTTACTGGCGGGCAGGCAGACAATGGTTCAGGAGCCAGCTACGGATTTGTTGCAAGTCTTGATCCTCCATCAATTACTTCAAATCCTTCCGGACAAAATCTTTGCGAAAATCTATCGGCATCTTTCTCAGTTACAGCAACTGGTCCAGGTTTAACCTACCAGTGGCAAGTTGATACAGGTGGAGGTTTTGCAGATATAACAATGGCCGGTGGCCCATTGTATTCAGGTTATACCTCACCGACACTTTCTGTTGGAAATCTGGTGGGATTAAATAACGCTCAGTATCAAGCCGTTGTAAGTGGTACATGTTCTCCCGCTGCCACCAGCACGCCAGCACTATTGGTTGTGAATCCAATACCGGCCATCCCCGGAGTAAATAGTCCAACACCTATCTGCGTCGGCGGAATAAATCCAACATTAACGGCAACTGGCACAGGTCCATTCGATTGGTTTTCCGATGCCGGATTGACCATTAACGTTAATCCAAATTCAGCAAGTTATACTCCCGGTGTTAATGCAACACCGGGCACCTATACATACTATCTGATACAAACAGTTAACGCGTGCCGTAGTGCAGCGCGGGTAGCGACGATCGTGGTAAATTCTGCTGTGGTTGCGTCGGCTGGTGGTCCTCAGGCAATTTGTAATGGACAGAATGTAACGCTTGGTGGCAGCCCCACAGCTTCAGGGGGTAACGGTGTTTACACGTTTGATTGGCAAGTAGGAGGGATCTCAGTAAGTAATCTTTCAAATCCTGTACTAAGTCCCACAGCTGATACCTTATATGATTTAACAGTAACGGATGCAAACAGTTGTAGTGCTGTTGCCAGCGCAGCAATTACCGTAAAACCGGTACCCATCCTTACTCAACAGGTTGATATCACGGCATGTCCTGCGGCCAGTCAATCCACGATCAACTTTGTAACGAATGCCGATCCGGTAACCAGTTATATATGGAATGTAACGAACTCAGCGGCGCTTGGTCTTGCCAGTGGCAGCGGCACAACGGGTAACATCCCAGGGTGGACGTTTGCATCGAACCTGACAGGGGCGGACATTATCGGAGTGGCAACTGTAACAGCGACGAAGAACAGCTGTACGAGTGCACCGATGGTATTTAACATCACCTTGAAAGCGCAGCCAGTGTTGTCCGCGCAGTCGAATGTTGTTTATTGTCCAGGGGTTCCAATAGCAATCAATTTTGTTAGTAATGTTACCGGGTCAAATATTACGTGGAGCAATTCCAATACCGCCATTGGTATTAGTGCAAATGGTACCGGAGATTTGAACTTTACTGCGCCAGCCAACAATACATCATCCAGCATCGTAGGAAATATTTCTGTTGTAGCAACAAAAAATGGTTGCGCAAGTGCTCCGCTTTTATTTACAATAACAATCAAGCCAAGCCCTCAGTTTACAATAGCCAACACAACACCGATCCTCTGCGAGGGTTCTCCAGTTAATATAACGCTTAGCAGTATTACGACGGGTGCGGTAATGACGTTAACGGGATTGAATTACGGAGGCGGAAGTGGAACACCAATCCCAATAGGGACAACCTTTACCAATGGCCAACAAATTACTGAGTCAATCAGCAATCCTACCAATCTTGCTATTACAGTAGTTTATACCTTTACAGTAGCCGCCAATGGATGCAGTAATCCATCTTCACAAAGTACCTCAGTCATTGTGAAGCCCAATCCATCAGCTAATGCATCAAATGTTACAATCTGTTCAGGTCAAAATGCAATAGTTACGATCAATGGCTCCCCTGAGAATGTAGTTGGGACAACCTACGACTGGACCGTGATGGCCAGTGGCAACGTGATAGGGGCGATTGCTGACAACGGCTCTTTGATCAATCAGAATTTATCGCTTACAGATTTTCTGGTGGGCACAGTTCAATATCAGATCACGCCAACGGCGAATGGTTGTGTTGGGCCAGTGAAAAATATTACGGTTACTATAAATCCAGTGGCATTAGTGGATGCTGGCATTGATTATCAAGTATGTGAGCCTGTTACTATTCCTCTTTCAGGCACTATTGGGGGCGCTGCCACCACCGGCACATGGGTGGTTGTGACTGGTGCAGGAAGTGTTTCATCAAGCACTACGGCAGGCGTTAACGTTACTGCAGCCTACACTGTGAATGCAAGCGACATTACCAACACCATTGTATTGAGACTTCAGACAAACGACCCAGATGCCGCGGGCCCTTGCGTTGCCGTTTCAGATTTGGTCAATATTCAGATCAATCGTAAGCCAACCGTTTCACTACCGGCCGACTACACCGTCTGTGAGCCAATGTCTCTGGTAGCCTCTCCATTATCATTGACAGGCACCATTGGAGGGTCGGCCACCACTGGTTTATGGAGTTTAATCACCGGGGTGGGTGGACTTTCAGCAACTAATGTTTCAGGATCAACCGTAACGGCTAACTACACCATCAATCCATCTGATGTTGGAACGACAGTTACGTTCAGGTTGACAACCAATGATGCTGATGGTTCCGGACCTTGTACATCTGCGATGGCCAACATCAACATCCTTATTAATCCACGTGCAATTGTTTCGGCTGGACCCGATCTAGCATTATGTAGGGACATTCCTTCTATTGCTCTTCAAGGAAGTTTTGCGGGGTCTACCAGTACGGTTAACTGGACTGGCGGCGCGGGAATTTTCTCTAATAGCGCCAACGCCACATCAAACTATAGTTTCAACAATCCTTCCGAAATAAACACAAATGTTACTCTGACATTAACAGCCCTTGATCCAGATGGAGCAGGTCCTTGTGCTTCTGTGGCAGATCAAATGGTGCTAAGAATTAATCAATTACCAGTTGTTGTGTTCTCGGGATTACCACCAGGTACACCACCAAACATAGCCGAGAATCAAACTCCGGTTACCCTTCTGGGAAATCAGGTGGGTGGATTGTTTACCATTAGTCCGGCTAGTTCTAACATCGGTAGCACGTCTGCGAGTCCTGTGGATAGAGCAACCTTTACACCGAGCGCTGTTACCCTTGGAGTAAATACGATCTTCTATACCTATACTGATTTCAACGGATGTACGAACCACGATCAGCAAGATGTGATAATTAATCCAGTTACCTCTGCTACGTTTTCCATTCAGAACGCTTTTTTCAATACTGGGACTTCTACGCATGAGTTGTGTGCAGAACAAGGTCTTCTGGACCTGGTTGGATTTCCGGATTTCAACAAACCACTTACGGGCCCCAATCAGTTCACTGGCTCTGCTGGACTTCAGATTATCCAGAGCGGTGGGCCAGGGGCCTACACCCACACCGTAAAAACTACCGGTCTGGCTTCTGGCACCTACACTATTACGTATCACTTTGTGAATGAATTTGGCGCTCCGTCAGATAATATCTACGCCGTAAAAGTGTTTGCAAGTCCCATTGCAGCTATCTCCAACGGAGTTAATAATTGCATTTCTTCTCCTGTTGATTTTATTGACGGATCATCGATACCATCGACACCTTTCCCCACCGCTATATCCAGTTGGGTTTGGGATTTTAAGGATGGAACCTTTGGAAATACACAAAACCCAAGTCATCTATACACAACTGCTGGCGTGTATAACGTTGCTTTGAAGGTAACTACTTCGCAAGGGTGCTCCGATGTTACATCTTTATCACTACGTGTAGGAAATGTGCCGATAGTCGATTTTGGATGGGCAGCCATCTGCACGAATGACTTAACAATGTTCTCTGACAAAACAAATCCGGGAATAAGCACGATAATAAGTTATGAATGGGATTTTGATGATGCGAATATCCTGGGACCGGGTATTGGAGCAGTGCCTCCAAACACTCATGGCGGTAGCACCACGGGCACTTTTAAAGACCCGTTGCACAATTACTCAATTCCGGCATTTTACGATGCGAAACTCACTGTTGCGACGAATGATGGTTGCATTAGCTCAATAACCAAGAACATTTTCATTCTTGACGCCAGTGTAAAGGCTGCGCCATCCCCTGGAAATCCTTATAAGGCTAATTTTGAAGGAACAGTACCTGATGGGGCTGGGTGGATTGCTGAAGGGCTAGCCGTTGGAGCAAGTGTCAGCCCAATAAGTTGGATTTTTGGAACGCCTTCAGGAACGAGTATTAAAACCACGCCGCCTGGAACCGGGGGCAGCCAATCATGGTGGACCGGATATAATATTGCGATCAACAGCAAGTCAACTTATTTTGATAACGAATCATCAGTTGTCAATGGACCATGCTTTGATCTTCGGCAACTGACCAGACCAATGATTGCCTTTGATTACTGGTCGGATGCTGAACGAAATCTTGACGGTGCAGTGGTACAATATTCAATCAACGGAGGAATTGATTGGTTGCTGGTAGGACCAGCAGCAGGTCTTGCAGGCGCTCAGCGTGATCAGGGTGTAAACTGGTATGATCCGAACGCTACGATTGTATCTAATCCTGGCGGGCAGATCATTGGCCAATATGGATGGACAGATAAATCTGGACAGTGGAAAAACGCGAGATTTAACCTTGACATGGTTGATAAGAATGATCGCGACCAGGTACGTATCCGTATTGCGTTCTCAAGCAATAATCAAAATGCGGCCGGCAACACCTATGATGGTTTTGCTTTTGACAATGTATACGTGGGAGATAAGCAAAGGAATGTGCTGGTGGAGCATTTTACCAATTCTTCGCTGACGGCCAGCCTTGACGGCGATGCCTATATCAATGGATTGTACCAGGATCAGATAACGTTTCGTGGAACATCTGACTTTACTGATATTCAATACCATGTAAGCTATCCTAATACAGATGCATTGAATAAGGACAATCCTTCTGATCCAGCATCACGTGCGTTGTATTTTGGCGTGTCACAGCCTCCAGCAACGATCATGGACGGTATTTTGGATGGCGTGAAGTTCAAAGGCAAATACACTGATATCGACAGACCCGTTGGTGCATTGTCCGTAGAACTCGATCGTCGTGCGCTGAAAGATCCGGTATTTGATTTGCAGCTCACCAATGTTGCAACTTCAAGTAACAATCAGATTTCAGTTCAGCTTACCATGACAGCGCTTCAGGATTTTAATTCGCCATTGATCGCCCAGGTTGCCTTGATTGAGAATCAGGTAGGCATTTATAAGAATGTACTCCGTAAACAGCTTTTCGGCGCAGATGGCGAAACGATTACAACCGCCTTCGTCAAGAACGATGTACTCACGAAATCGAAGAATAACATATCGATTAACGTTCCTCTGACCGATCCGACAAAGACCACGCTGATAGGCTATGTCCAGGATAAGAACACACGGGAAATTCTTCAAACTATCTTGATTGCAATACTTCCGCCCTACAAGCAGGGTGCTGTGATCACCGCAATTGAAGAGCCAGTTGTGCCTACAACGCTGAATGGAATAGCGGTTTATCCGAACCCAGCCAATGGAACATTTAATTTCAAACTACCAGAGAACCGTTCGGCGGATGGATTTACATGGAAGCTAATTGACCAGCGTGGTATGACGTTGCGGTCTGGAAATTTCTATGAATTGCAAAACGATACTAAAGAAGTTGATGTAAGGGATCTGGCCAATGGAATTTATTTCGTAATGATTTCAGGGCCTGGTAAGTCTGTAGTGTATCAGAAGCTGGTGGTGATGAATAGAAACTAGGATGAATCCTGTAAAAGAACTTGAAAAATTATCTTCATCAGAACTTGAACTTCTGGCTAAAGCGCCATTGCTTGTTTGCATACTGATTGCTGGTGCCGATAACGAAATTGATAATAGGGAAATAAAGGGAGCCATTGCGCTGGCAAAGAAGGCCAGAGCAAAGGAAGGCATTATAGAATTTTACAGAACTGTTACTGAAGACTTTGAAGATAAGTTGAAGTTCATACTGCAGAGCCTTCCTCATGAATCCACGTTGAGAAATCCGATGATAATAAAAGAGTTATCGCTTCTGAACAATCTCCTTCCAAAAATAGAAAAAACCTTTTCAAAAGATTACTACAAAAGCCTTCGCTATATAGCAAAAAAGATTGCTGAATCTTCCGGCGGATTGCTTGGCATGAAGTCAGTGGGCGATGAAGAGTTGCAACTCATGGGCCTTGCCATGATTAAAGATCCTTCTATTTAATTTCGAATGCCCGAGGGTCGCTCTTCTTTCTTTGGAAGCTCGGTTGTTCCATTCAGACTCGTGTTTATCATGTGGCTGGTGTTCACAATCGAATTTATGTACGGAATAGATTTTGGGTGGCTTGGCATTCTGCCCCGTACAGTTCAGGGCCTGATCGGAATTTTTACAGCGCCGATGATTCACGGTAGCCTGGGCCATCTCATCTCCAATACAGTCCCGTTGTTATTCCTTGGATCCGTTCTCTTCTTCTTTTACCCACGAATAGGAGGGTTGGTATTCTTTCGATCCTACATAATAACCAATTTGCTGGTTTGGCTTTTTAGCCCCCGGGTTTCCTATCACATAGGTGCCAGCGGACTGGTCTACGGACTTTCATCATTTTTGATTTTCTTTGGGCTCCTTCGCAAAGATTTCTGGTCATTGTTAATTTCTATTGTAGTCTTTCTGATGTATGGTGGAATTTTTTATGGAGTATTGCCAACGGATCCACATATTTCGTGGGAGTCTCATTTGGCTGGGGCAATCGTAGGTGCTATCACTGCGTTTGACCTTCAAAACAGAAAAGTGTAATACAATGGATGCCACCGCTAAAAAATTATTGACAGACTTAAAGGCTAAAAAATACGCACCAGTCTACCTTTTGCAAGGTGAGGAAATTTATTATATTGATCTGATTGCCAATTACATAGAGGCGAATGCTTTAAGTGAAGCGGAGAAGGGATTCAATCAAATCATCCTATATGGAAAGGAGTCTCCGGTAAGTACAATCCTCAACAACGCGAAGCGGTTCCCGATGATGGCTGAGCGCCAGGTGGTGATCGTCAGGGAGGCACAGGAGATTCCTGATCTTGCGAAGGAGATGGGGCAAAAACTGCTTATTGATTACTTTACCCGGCCGGTGCCTAGCACTGTTCTGGTCATTTGCCATATGCATAAAACCCTTGACGGTCGAAAAGAATTGGGAAAAAGGGCTAAGGAACTTGTTCACGCGTTGGCCACATTCAAAAAAGTCTACGAAAATCAACTGCCAGAATTTATTGATGAATACGTT
>JBBRON010000026.1:0-70415 GCA_038229375.1 Cytophagales bacterium
ACACCAGGCTAAGAAACAGGTCACCCCTACGGGGCTAATCCCCTTGATCACTATTCATGTTCTACAAACAGAACGCACCTACGGAGCTGTTCCTCGTAGGAAATTCTCAACAATTTTTATTGAATTATTCATCTTATTAACCAATTACATCAGGCTAAGAAACAGGTCACCCCTACGGGGCTAATCCAATTGATCACTATTCATGTTCTACAAACAGAACGCACCTACGGAGCTGTTCCTCAAAGGAAATTCTCAGTAATCTTTATTGAATTATTCATCTTATTAACCAATTACACCAGGCTAAGAAACAGGTTACCCCTACGGGGCTAATCCCCTTGATCACTATTCATGTTCTACAAACAGGTCACTCCTATGGAGCTATTCTCCGTAGTAAATTCTCGAGCATTCTAACACGATTTATTACATGGATTCCAAGTTAAAGTAAAACCCATTTTGAACATGAGCGCTATTTAACACCAACCCCACCCTTATGAAACGTGGCGACATCTCCCTCTCCTATTCTCGTGCAATTGCTCTTTGCTTTTCCCGCTTCTGAGATCACAAAAGAAACTGCTTTTCCTTTTTGCACGTCAAACGTCACTCTCTCCGCCGGCGATGACTCCATTGCATAACTGCCATCGGATTGTTTCAGCAACGGCTCGGGTGAATCACCTAACTTCTGTATCTCCAACTGACCATGCTCAACAAACACACGCAATGTCCTGTTATAATAGTCATATGATCTATGCCGCGCAGGGTCAGGAGCCAGTCGCAATGTGTACGTACCTGTAAGAGCTTTTTGTTCACCGGGTGTCACCGGATTATTGGCAAGTTCATTTTTAGTAATTATTCTCTCCGGTGCCTGAGGCAATCCCAATAACTTCAAACCGATCGCCTGTCCTATATCATTGGCATATTGATTGGACGTATTCGCAAGGACGATGATTGACAGATCCTTTTGCGGAAAGTAGTAGCAATGACTACTATAACCAGGAAGCGCACCATGCATTCCCATAGCGGGCTGGTCACCGACTTTCTTCATCCGGAGTATGTAACCAAATTGGAAACTCGGATCAACTCCACCAGCAGTCTTCGCCACACCTTCCGGAGTGCTCATCATAGCAAAACTCTTTTGACTGATAAGCCTACCATCTTTAATCCCTTCCCACACTTTTAAAAGATCACCGGTAGAAATACTAATCCGCAACGATGGATCGTAGGTAAAAAGAGAACGATACGCTGGATAAAGTTCTTCCCCCTGCTTTCCATAACCTTTTGCTAAATGTTTTACAATGATTTTCTCTTCGAGGTAAGTGGTTTCTTTCAAAGAAAGCGGTGTGATCACATTCCTTTGAAGATAATCTTTATACGGCATGCCGGTGACCCGCTCAAGAATATCGGTTAGCAACGCAAAATTAGAGATAGACCAATCCCAGCGTGTATTCGGTGAATCCGAAGTAAACGGTCGCCCGGAAAATAATGCTACTACTTCATCACCTGCCTTGGGTGTGAAGTAGGTGCTCTCCAACGGATCTCCCAGGTAGTGATAATCAATGATGCCGGAGGTTGAATTCAGCAAGTGACGTATTTTAACTTTTCGTCCCTGCAGGGGAAACTCAGGAAGGTATTTCTCAACACCGTCATCAAGAGAAATTTTTCCTTGCTCGATCTGCTGAAGGACACACGCCGACAACATAAACATACCAGGACCCACCAGAAAATATTTAGTCTCCGGCGTTGTGGGCACATCGTGAGAAAGGTCTGCCATGCCGTAGCCCTTGTTCAGAATGATTTTTCCATTTTGCTTCACCAGAACGGAAGCACCGGCGATGTTCAGTTTTTTGAAGGTGGCATAGGTAAAATCATCAAGCTCAGAGGCACTGATCTCCTGCCCGAAAATTCGTAGAGAAAGGGATAAAACAAACAATAGTGCTCCTATGCTTTTCATTTTAGTATTATCTTTTTTTTGAAATTAATTCAATATGCTTTCGTAGCAACCAACAACCCTGAACCCGGAACCCTGAACCCTGAACCCGGAACATTGAACCCGGAACCTTAAACCTAAAGTATTCCCTTCGGCACCACTCTCCTACTCAGCGTCTTTACATTTTTATCCAACCCCGCTTCTGAGTCCGGATTAAACTCACGTGTTGTCTCCCACGAATTAGCAGGTTTAAATTCTTCCTCCATACCGTTTAATACACCGCCGGCAATTTTAACTGAATGAATGACTGTCACGCATTCGGTATTCAGATTAGCACTCCGGGGATCAAGGTTAAAGGTTCCGATCACGGCAATTCTTCCATCCACCACCATCGATTTGGCATGCAAGCCAAAGATCGGCGTGAAGTTCAACTTCGTTTGCAACGCACCGGTCATCACCTTAAATCGTTCCTCCGCATCGGGACGGAATTCAAAAATCCTCACACCCGTTTCCAGCAGTTCGTTCCTGTTCCGTTGATAACCGCTAAACGCTTCCATATTGTCGGTAGACGCCATACTATTGGTAAGAATTCTCACTTTCACGCCACGCCTTACTGCGGCGCGAAAAAGTGCACGGCCTTTTTCAGTTGTGATAAGATACGGTGACTGAATATCTATTGAATGCTTCGCTCCCCGTATCAACGCCATCAAAGCATCTGTACTGGCCCCGCCGCCACCAAGTCCTTCTGATCCATCATTCTTGCCCGGTTCATCAGAAAAATATTCAATGCTGTCGGTCCATACCAACCGACCGGAATTCCTGATTGCCCTGATGGTGTTTGGAAAATCAATCACACGCTCTCTCACCTGTGGCCAGAAATTTTCGGGATTACAGGCGTATTGATGAAGGCGGTCAAATCGGTGTGAATTTGAATAATCAGGATTGTCTTCCTCTACCAGCGACGCTACGGCCACACTCAAAGAATCTGCCCAGAATGTATTGAATGACGCTTGAACTTTCTCCACAATCTTACCCATTAATAATACGTCGCGGTCGCGGAAATTATACTCGTGATCAAAATCAAAATATTCATCAGCAATATTACGGCCGCCGGTTATCACCACTTTTCCATCCACCGTAAATGTTTTATTGTGCATCCGTTGATTCGCGCTCCTGAAGTTAGTCGCGAATTTTTTCAGCTTGCCGTAAATATTTTTTCCGAGATTGGTTCCTGGATTATAGATCTTGATGGCGATGTTCTCATGAGAATCAAGGGTAAGCAACTCATGTACTCCCGCTTCTACCATAATATCATCCACCAGGATTCTTACTTTGACACCGCGGTCCGCCGCTCGTACCAGGTAATCACAGGCGATAAGCCCAACATTGTCCGGTGAGAAAATAAAATATTGAATGTCAATTGTTTTCTCTGCGTATTCGCTCAGCCACGCGCGAGCCACCATCGATCCTCCACCATCTTCCAGAACATAAGCACCCGAAGTATTTTTTATCAGATCGGCCACCGGCTCGAATTCTTTTGTAAGTGTGATCGAATCGTTGCGATGAATAGTGGCACAGAATTCTGCTTTTTGCTCGGGAACGGTTTCAGCTTTTTTCTGACAACCGATGACAATAGTCACTATCAGAATACTGAATAGAATCGGTCCTTTCCTTGTCATTTCTGTTAATGCTTTAACTAATCTAATGAGTGAGTAGTCCTTTTCCTTTTCAAAGCAGATCCACATTATACACGTCACTTTCATTCCTTCCAATATTTTTAACATGAAACCCACCCGGCTGTGGAATCTGCTCCACCAAATCAAACTGAGTGCAAGACTTTGGCAAACGCTGAAAGATAAGAAGGAAATTAAACGGCTGATGATCTGGCACCATTGTCCACTGCGGAGCGTACGTTATATTCTCTGCATGAACCAACTCTGCCCGTGCTGATGAAGATCGATCAATTAGATAGGTTGTCTTCCAAATTCGAATAAGCATCTCATGACCATCATTTTCAAAATGACAATGCACATAGATATAGGCGTCGTTCAACAGCTCCGGATGGATGGCCGCGAGCACTTCCATATCCACGAATGGTTTTGCTTTTACTGGTGGATCCTTTGTGATTACTGGCATAAAATTATCGGTTGTACTCCGACAACCAATGAAACTGTCGCTCAGCTAATTGAAAATGCCGCTTGCTTCTCACGAGCTCAACATACAACGAATCTGTTTTAACCTTTCCCCAGAGTTTCAAGGTCCTGTCGTCCGATACGTTGTACTTCAGGTCAAATAAAGCAATCTCAGCATTGGTGACAAGGCGCTTCTTAAAAGTAATCATCTGATTGACCGTGTCGGGTTGATAAATAAAATAACCTCTTCGGTAACGCTGTCGGAAAAGTGTGTCGACACTATTAACGCTTCCACCTCCACCCACGTCAAATACCACGTCCCTCCAGCGCAAGGTATCGGTTAACAAGGGCGGAATAGTATCGCCATTCAAAACAAATGTTTTAACCTCATACAACCCTGGCTTGATTGGTTTCAGGTCTGCGATGGTTAACCCATTCTGATAACGCTCGTATGAGTCTTTAAATGGGAGTATTACAGTGAGGATAATGAAAACCACCTTCAATCCGATACGCGAGAAACGTGTCCACTTCTTCGGAAAGACAATTGAATAAATCTCATTACCATCGACAGGCTTGTTCAAGACGAAAAACGAATATAACCTCCGCCAATCATGGGCCAGGAGATAAAAACAATAGAACAATAAGTGCATTGAAAATATCTTCACAGGGATGTCGTAGGACAAATTGAGCAGCACGACATTCGTAAATACTCCCGTTGCCATCAGCAAACCAAGCGTAACCGTTTTTCGGTTAAGCAGCAGCAAACCTGCCGTTGCTTCCATTACGCCAGAGAATACCTGATACGGCGTAGAGTATCCAATGAACAGCCACGACAATCGCATAGGCAGGTAATCACCCAAGGGTGTTGCAAGCTGACTGATGGATGGGAAATACATCTGCAGGGCAAATATTTTTATAATGCCATAAGAAAGCGCATACATAGCAATGGTGTACCGCACAAATGTCCTCAGCCAGTAATCTGCCATGTCATAACTCGTCCGCTTGCGATCAATAACACTCCAAATCAGGCAGCCAATAACTGCAAGGGTTAGATAAAGCATTATGGCTGTCCATCCAAACGATGTATCACCGCTCCCATTCAGTGGAACCAGCTCATCCCACATTTTAAATACGTGCCTGTTAGAAGCATGTACCGCCCAATCGTGCGATGAGTAATAAAATTTTGTAATGTATGCCACCCCTGGGACTGCATCCAACCAGGTCCAGGGTGTCACCTGCAACATCAGGTAGATAAAGAAAAACCGAAAAAGGATTCTTTTCCAGGCTGGCCAGATCGTTGGCTGGATTATCTGAATGTGCACTGCTACTATTTTTTTTTATTGTCAGGCGGATAATTCTTTGACAACAGCAATCGCTCGGTCAACTTCCTCAGGACTATTAAAGTAGTGCGTGCAATGACGCACACCAAACTGATCACCTTGCGAACGGGGACGCATCTTCGCTTTGGCCCAGTATCCATCCTGCAACTGGGTACCAGTCATGCCTTCCACATTATAAACGGTAATACCAGCACATAATGATTCGTCCAGCGGCGAGAAGAACTTAACCTTTTTGTTCTGACGAAGACCATTGCGCAAACGCTCACCAAGAAATTTAATCCTGGCATAGGCGCGATCTGGCCCTATCTCATTGTGAAAATCAAGCGACGCCTCAAGTCCTTTCAACACGGGGAAGTTACCCGTACCGCGTTGAGTGAACCTGAATCCCTCGTCTTCATGACTATCCCACCTTCCGCTCGCCACGGTGGTATATATATCTTTCACAAGACTGGACTTCACAAACATAAATCCTGTTCCAGCCGGTGCTCCCATCCATTTGTGGAAGCATCCGAGATAAACATCACAATTGAGATCTTTGACATCGACTTTAATTTGTCCGATCGTTTGTGCGCCATCGAGTACCGTAATTATTCCGCGCCGGCTTGCCTCTGCACAAAGTTCTTTTACAGGAAGAATGGCACCGCTGCCGGATATAATATGCGACAACATCAAAACTTTTGTCCTGGGTGTAATAGCTTTAACAATACTATCATACAATTCCAATGAGTTTTTGGCAGGTTTGGGAACAGTTGCCGTTTTAAAGACCACTCCATACCGCTTTTCTTTTACAAGCCATCCACCTTTGCCACCTGGATGCTCCTGATCCGTGGTGAGAACTTCGTCACCTGGCTGCAGTGTGATACCGTTGGCGATATAACTCATGCCATGAGTGACGTTGTCGGTCATTGCTACTTCAGGAGCAGTACCATTGATTAGCGCCGCGACCTTTGTGCGAATCCCCAGAAGGTTATTATACCCGCTGATAAACTCTTCTTTATTATCATCCTTATAGGCCCAGTCCGCAACATTCGCCGCGAGGTAGTTTACGTGCGCGACCATTTTATCCACCACCACTTTTGGCATGGCGCCAACGGTTCCCACATTGAAAAAGACCTTATCTTTTGACAAAGGAAATTGATCACGGATCTTTTTCCAGAATTCAGGATCGTCGGCATCGGGAAAATCGGTATCAAATGAATCGGTTTTCCCGAATGATCGAAAGGTGGTAAAAGCAAGAGTGCTTAATCCAAGGCTTTTTAAGATACTTCTTCTTGAGAGATTCATGATACTGATGGTAATTGAAAATTAATTATTGACGCGACTTGAAGATACTTTAATTTTCCACAATGAACATTTCCAGGAAAGACCTTTTCATAAAAAAATCCCAGCTTCCAAAGGCTGGAAAGGGATTATTTACACGAGTGGAAATTCGCAAGGGTGACCGCATCGTTGAATACAAAGGCCGGCATCAAAAATGGAAGGACGTTAAGCACGAAGACGGGTACAACGGCTACTTACTTCGGGTCAATCGCATCGATACTATTAATGGAGAACCGTCCAAAAGTGCGCTCGGACGATATGCCAATGACGCCGCGGGACACAGTCGCGTAACCGGACTTCGCAATAATGCCGAATACAATATATATGGCAAACGATGCTTCATCGAAGCCACCAGGCCAATCGGTAAAGGCAAGGAAGTCTTTGTCGCTTACGGCAAGGAGTACTGGGAGCTGGTGCGGAAGATCAATCTCAAGAATCAGACTGGCAAACGGTAACTCTTGTTGGTTGTTGTTTACCGGACTGCCAAACCACCTATCATCATTTGCACTTTCACCACAAACCTCCAATACCCGACAGCCAATAGCCAATCGCCAACCCTACCCTTACACTCGTTAGCTTATAATCCGCGTTCTCCGTAATTTTACCTATCAGCTACAATTCAACATGAGTCAGCAAGCGACAGCGTCCGATAAATCAGAGAAGAAAAATCTGGCAGGCCACGAGGCACCAAAGCCCTATATACCAAAAAACAAAGTACGCATTGTCACAGCAGCAAGCCTCTTTGATGGCCACGATGCAGCCATCAACATCATGCGAAGGATCATCCAGGCAACAGGCTGTGAAGTAATTCACCTTGGCCATGATCGCAGCGTAGAGGAAGTGGTGAATACGGCGATACAGGAAGATGCGCAGGCAATCGCCATGACCAGCTATCAGGGTGGACACAACGAGTATTTTAAATACATGCATGACCTTCTTCGAGAAAAAGGTGCAGAGCATATAAAGATATTCGCCGGCGGTGGTGGTGTAATCTTACCGCAAGAGATCAAAGAGCTGATGGACTATGGCGTTACCCGCATCTACTCACCGGATGATGGCCGTTCAATGGGATTGCAAGGCATGATCAACGACCTGGTAATGCAAAGTGACTACCCTCTTGGCGACAAACTTGCCAACGAAGTAGAACTTTTATCTTCTAAAAATCCCGTCGCTATTGCGCGACTGATCTCAGCGGCAGAAAATTATTCCGATCAGCACAAAGAGGTGTTTCATTACATCCATTCACTTGCTAAAGATTCAAAAGTGCCGGTACTGGGTATTACGGGCACGGGTGGTGCCGGCAAATCGTCGATGGTAGATGAAATCGTCAGGCGGTTTCTCATCGACTTTAAGGATAAAACAATAGGTCTTGTTTCTGTTGATCCTTCAAAAAGGAAAACAGGCGGTGCACTGCTGGGCGATCGCATCAGGATGAATGCCATCAATAATCCGCGCGTTTTCATGCGTTCACTCGCCACGAGGCAGTCGAACCTTGCGTTGTCGGTGTATGTGAAAGAAGCAATCCAAATTCTGAAAGCGGCCAACTATGATTTGATCATCCTGGAAACATCCGGCATTGGCCAAAGTGATACGGAAATAATTGATCACAGTGACGTATCCCTTTATGTAATGACTCCGGAATATGGAGCCGCCACCCAGCTCGAGAAAATCGATATGCTCGACTTTGCTGATGTAATAGCACTTAATAAGTTCGACAAACGCGGCGCATTAGATGCTTTACGCGATGTCAAAAAACAATATCAGCGAAATCATCAGCTGTGGGATAAGAAACCTGACGACATGCCGGTGGTTGGCACGATTGCATCACAATTCAACGATCCGGGTACCAATCAGCTCTACCGCCAGATCATTGACAAGATTCAGGAAAAAACAAAAGGGGATCTGAAATCCACGTTCCATGTCACCCGCCAGATGTCTGAAAAGGTATTTGTGATACCTCCCAATCGTACTCGCTACCTGAGTGAGATCTCGGAAAACAACCGGAAGTACGATGCGTGGGTCAGTGAACAAAGTAAAATCGCGCAAACACTTTATGCCATTAACAAAACTATTGAGCATCTGAAATCCGTGCCTTCGGGTTCGTCTTTGGAAAAACAACTGGAAGAAGAAATTCAGCGTCTGAAACTTAATCTTGATCCTAAGAATTGGAAACTTCTGGAGGATTGGCCTAAGAAAGTACAGCAATACAAAGGACCTGTGTTCAAGTTTAAAGTCCGCGATAAGGAGATTGGCATAAAAACACATTCAGAATCATTGTCGCATCTTCAAATACCAAAAGTAGCCCTTCCAAAATATGAAGCCTGGGGCGATTTGTTGAAATGGAATTTGCAAGAGAACGTTCCGGGTGAATTTCCTTTCACGGCCGGCATTTACCCATTTAAGCGAGAAGGCGAAGATCCAACAAGAATGTTCGCCGGCGAGGGCGGACCAGAAAGAACCAACCGCCGATTTCATTACGTGAGTCTCGCCACTCCCGCCAAGCGATTGTCAACGGCATTTGACTCCGTCACCTTATATGGCAATGATCCCGATTACCGCCCGGATATCTATGGTAAGATTGGCAATTCTGGTGTGAGCATTTGCTGTCTCGACGATGCTAAAAAATTGTACAGTGGTTTCAACCTGGCTGATCCAAAAACTTCTGTATCGATGACCATCAATGGTCCGGCGCCTATGTTGCTGGCTTACTTTATGAATGCCGCCATTGATCAGCAATGCGAGCTCTATATTCGGAAGAATGGATTAGACAAAGAGGTGATTGCCACCATAGAAAAGATTTATAAAGACAGGAGTTCGGAAAGACCGCACTATCAAGGTGCATTGCCAAAAGGCAACGACGGACTTGGTCTCCTGCTTCTTGGAGTGACAGGCGATCAGGTATTACCGAAAGAGGTATATGAGAAAATCAAAGCCGAAACACTCCTCCAGGTTCGCGGCACCGTTCAAGCTGACATTTTGAAAGAAGACCAGGCACAAAATACGTGTATCTTCTCCACCGAGTTTGCATTGCGATTGATGGGCGATGTACAGCAGTATTTTATTGATCACAACATTCGCAATTTCTATTCAGTTTCCATATCAGGATATCATATTGCTGAGGCCGGTGCCAATCCAATCTCCCAGTTGGCCTTTACGCTGGCCAATGGTTTCACTTACGTGGAATATTACCTCAGCCGTGGAATGAATATTAATGAATTTGCGCCTAATTTGTCCTTCTTCTTTAGCAACGGCATTGACCCGGAGTATTCTGTTATCGGGCGAGTAGCGCGAAGGCTGTGGGCCAAGGCGATGAAAATTAAGTACGGCGCCAATTCGAGAAGTCAGATGATGAAATATCATATTCAGACCTCGGGCCGCTCATTGCACGCGCAGGAGATCGACTTCAATGACATTCGCACAACGCTTCAGGCGCTTTACGCGATTTATGACAACTGCAATTCCCTGCATACAAATGCCTACGATGAAGCTATCACCACCCCAACGGAGGAATCCGTGCGCAGGGCGATGGCGATTCAGTTGATTATTAACAAGGAGTTGGGTCTGGCTAAAAATGAAAATCCGATTCAGGGTTCATTCATAATTGAAGAGCTCACGGAATTGGTTGAAGAAGCCGTCCTTGCGGAATTTGACCGCATCACCGAGCGGGGCGGTGTTTTGGGGGCGATGGAAACCATGTATCAGCGCGGAAAAATCCAGGAAGAAAGCCTTTATTATGAAACCCTGAAGCACACCGGCGAATATCCCATTATCGGCGTTAACACATTTTTAAGCTCCAAAGGCTCTCCTACCATCGTGCCACAGGAAGTAATCCGGGCTACGACCGAAGAGAAAGAATATCAGATTAAGATGCTGCGTGTTTTGCAAAAGTTTAATAAAGACTTGACGAATGCTCAGCTTGACACCCTTCAAGAGGCGGCGGTTACCAATAAGAACATTTTCGAAGCCCTCATGGAATCATGCAAAATCTGCTCGCTGGGACAGATCACAAAAGCTCTGTTTGAAGTGGGTGGGCAGTATCGAAGAAATATGTGAGACTGAAAACTGAAATTTGAAAAAACCAAAAAAGCTCTCACTGCTGAGAGCTTTTTTAATTTACAGGTTAGATTTTAATGCTAAGCGCTTAGTAACGAATGGTACGAACCGCTCCGCTGTTGTCAGCGATTTCGAACGTAGGTACACCGGCTACATCAGCAAGGTTATACACCAGACCAAAGTTTCCATCGACCGTTCTGTATTCAGTGTGCACAAGATTGTTAGCACCATCATAAATACGAACCATGATTTGTTCCTGGCTACCTGTTCCGGCAATTGAAAGAAGATATTTGTCTCCGTTTGCAATTTTAGACACCTGAACATTGCTCAAGGTTGCCTTCTTTGCGTACACAATCTTTTGAGATTGCTTACCATCTTTATCCGCAACTTCGACTGTGTATTCGCCAGACTTCATTCCTTCGAAATTCAGCTTGCGCATAAAGCCATCTGAATTAGGAGTGGTTTCTGTGAAAACCACTTGTGAATCCTGGTTAAAGATCGTCAATTTCACTTTACCAGATTCGTTACCTTCATAGATCACCTTGAAGATACCAGCACTCTTCTGGCTCACAACCGCTATGCGGGGGCCAGGTCCGTTTGAAAAGGCCGCTGTACTTACCAGTACAATCATGGCCGCCAGGAATAATTTTGCTTTCATAATGTTAGTTGTTTAATTCTTTGTTTGATTATGATGTAAATGTACGGCGGCATTACACGCAGGATCGTTCGCTGTAAGGAAACTTGATTTTTAATTTAAAAAATCGATTGCGGGTTATCGATAAGTACTCGACAGAACGACAGAGATAAAAAGACCCTTTTCAAAGCGTTTTTTCTCAATACATAAAATTCTAAAGTCGTAATCGATTGCGATAGGACTAAACTAAGCGATTGATGGATTTCGACAGTGATTGCGCAGAACGTTGGTTTTGGAGACACTATGGATGGTCACAAAAAAGACGTAGCACTTAATGTGCTACGTCTCATATAGGTGTACTAGTTACTTTACTACTTCACTACCGTCTTTGAGCCACCGTTCTTACCGGTTATCTCGAACGAGAATGGTCCATTCATATCTTTGAGGTTAAACAACTGAGCAAAATTTCCAGAAACTGAAATTGTCTCACTGTGAAGTCTTTCACCCTTGTCGTTAAAGATATCAACCTCAAATTTCTCTGGGCTTTCATTCTGCCCAACGAGAGACAGTAAGTACTTTCCATCTTTCAAAGAAACAACGTGCGCGTTCTTGTCAATTTGGCTTGGGCGATAATCAATTGTTTCTGTCAGCCAATTGGAGCCATTGTCAATTCTGATGGTGTACACTCCCTCGGGAAGGTTATCAAAATTGTAAGGTCTAGCAAAACCACTCGACTTTTTGATCACTTCAGAAAAAATTTCCTCATTGTTTGAATTGAAGATCTTCACTTTTATGTCTGTAACCTCCTCCGACTTATAAATCAATTTATAAGAAGAGAAATTGCTGTGAACAACAGCCATACCTGAAGCAGATTTCGAATCATCTTTTTTGTCCCCTGCGAAAGTCATGGACGTAGCCAATACTCCTACAAGTAGTAGTGTAATTTTTTTCATAAACTTAAACTGTTTGTTTGTTGGTGAGTATAGACACGGAAGTTCACATCCAAATGTTTCGATGCAAACGTTAATTATTTGTGAAGAACGGTCAAATCATGTTTTCAATGATCAGGACACTGAAAGCAACTGAATAAAAATTCGGGGTTAAGAAGCCCTTCGAAAAAAAATAAAAATTGTGGTAACTAATTCAGATGAAATACGTCTTTAGCTTTTTCAGCCTCTGTAAGTAGGTGCTTTTGAAATCTCAGACGAGAAATAAGAAAATTCTCTTTTTTGTCATCTTCGGATGAGGCAAACTTTAAGCGGTCTTCGAAATCAAGGCTAAGCTCATTGGCTACATGATAGATTGAACAGGGGGATGGGAGCTTATGTATCTTCAACAGATTCATAAATCCTTCAAATTCACCCTGCAGACGCACGCTAACCTGATCATGTACATCAACATTCCATAGCTCGACGTCCCCGCCGGGATACATCTTGTCTTTAAATGACCGAAAGAGCGTTTCCATCCGGAAGAGATCCTGGCATTTGACAATAATATCTGATTCCCCTGAATCGTAGCGTTTAATAACGCTTTCCAGCTTTACCAGCGAGCCAAGTTTTTCCGTATTAAGGACATGATTAAAAAAAATACCGAAATAAATATCCCGCTCCTCTGCATCCTCCAGCAACTGCCTGTAACGAGGTTCAAAGATGTGCAAAGGCACCATTTCTCCTGGGAGGGGAAAAATAGTTAAAGGAAACATTGGAATTAGTGAAATACCGGACATGCTCTATTAACACGAAAGTTATACTAAAGTTATCCTATCAAAAACCAACAAGGTAGCTGGGACGCACTGAGAACTCTTCCTGAAGTTTCTTTTCTCCCGGCAGAAACGACAAATTGATCAAAAACGAATAACCAACCACCACCCCACCAAGTCTCTCAACCAGCCTTCCTGCCGCAGAAGCCGTGCCACCAGTAGCAAGTAGATCGTCATGAATGACTACCCTCATGCCTGGACGAATCGCATCTTCGTGCATCTCAATCTCTGCAGACCCATATTCAAGCTCATATGACTCTGTTACTTTCTTGTAAGGAAGCTTGCCGCTCTTGCGAACTGGCACAAAAGGAACTCTCAGTCCCTGCGCCAGAAGTATTCCAAAGATAAAGCCTCTCGCTTCAACAGCAACAATAGCCTCCGGCTTGCACGAACTGACCTGATCCACAAGTGCATCGACAGTCTCCTGCCGAATTTCAGGATCAGCTAATAGTGGCGTTATGTCTTTGAATAGAATACCAGGCTTTGGAAAGTCAGGTACATCGCGGAGTAATGATTTTATTTTTTGCTCAAGCGTCATGGGTGGCAAAGTAGTAAATTTAATAGTATAAGGGTTGATTTTACCGCAAATGTCGCAGAGCTAACGGCGGAAGCTCTGCAACCGTAGAGTTGAGAACGTAAGGTCAATGCCTGGGCCACCGTGCTCGCGGTTCGCCATTCTCTGAGCAACGAAGTTTCAAGTTCAGCAAAATCTGCACATTGAATCTGGTGGAAATTTATTTTATTGCCGGACAAATGAAGATACAAACCCACATGCTCTCCGACGAGCTCTATGAAGCCACGAATGACGCAGGCAACAAGGTGTTTATTGACATGCGCTCTCATGGACAAAAGAAGGATCAGTCACCAGTAGAATTGCTTTTATCGTCGCTTTCTGCCTGTGGCGCAGTGGATATTGTAGGAATTCTGAAGAAAAGAAAAAAAACAATACTAAACTTTTCAATTGAGGCGGAAGGCACCCGTCAACACGAGCTTCCCCGTTATTTCACAAATATCCATTGCCACTATACTGCTGTCTCTCCTGATCTGACGGAAGAAGAATTCCAAAAAGCTGCTGCGCTTGCCCTGGAAAAATATTGTTCGGTTGCAACATCCCTCAAAGCTGAAATAACGTTCTCTGTACAGGTGATTCGTCCGAATTGATGCTTCAGATAAAAAAATTTTCCAAGAGCTATCAGTCACACCTGGTCCTCTCGGTTGAAGACCTTAGCATTTCTCCCGGCATCAGCTGGCTGAAGGGTGAAAATGGTTCCGGTAAAACATCGTTCTTCAAATCGCTGGCAGGAATACTTCCTTTTGAAGGAGATCTCGTGCTAGATAATGTCAGTATAAAAAAAGACCCGGTCCCTTTTAGAAGACTTGTCAACTATAGCGAAGCAGAGCCGCAGTTTCCTGAATTCCTTACTTCAAAAGATATTGTCCGCTTTATCGGCAAAACCAAAGGGGCCTCCATTGAACAACAGGATCACTTCTGCCATGAACTGGGCGTAGATGCTTATTTCACCAAACCCTGTGGAGCCTACTCCAGCGGAATGTTAAAGAAATTATCTCTTGCTGTCGCCTTTCTGGGCGACCCGAAACTTATCATTCTCGATGAACCCCTTGTGACGCTCGATGAAGCCGCCCGTGGAATTCTCATGCGTCTTATAAATGAAAAAATAAATGACCCATCGATGACGTTCCTCCTTTCTTCTCATCAATCCATAGATATCGGTACGATCGCCCTTCAAAATATTTTTATTATCCGGGATAAATCAATCGTACGCGGGTGAGGCGCCTTATCAACATTCTCCAGCGAACCTTTACCAAGGAATTTTACAGATTGAATGCCCTGTTCTTCCTGATCACAATCGGATTTTCATTCGGATTCATGAGCGGGGTAGAGCATAGAGCATTGGCCGAGTTTATAACCAGCTCTCCTGTGTGGACGTTGGTGCCTACTGCGGTTTGGCTATTATATGCAATAAAGATTTATAGTTTTAACAACCAGGTTTGCCGAACAAAAGAAATGGGCTTCATTCACAGTCTCTCTCTTACACCGGTACTCACTCAGATAACCTGTGCCGTTAGCGTAGCGTTTAATCAATTCCTTCCGGCGATAGCGTATGGTGTTTTTCTGATCCTGACCGCCGTAAAAAATAGACTCTTTGAATCAGCATTATCCGTTGCGCTCTCTCTTGTGGTGATACTTTCTGCCATCACCGCTCTACTTTATCAAAGAATTGGATTCGCCCACGTTGAAACACGCATCTCGTTTTTAAAACAGTGGATGGACAAAAGCTTTGAGAAGTCGTTTGTGCAATTTTTTACGGAGTGGGTTGTTCGTAATCAGCCAGGCATGGTTTTGATCACAAAAATATTCGGATGCCTGCTCATTTTTGCTGTGAGTCAATTATACCATTTTGATGAGTATGATCACAGGCTGATGACCATGGGATGCCTTGTTGGTCTGGGCTCGAGCTTGGTGATTGTTCATCAATTCTTACTTTTTGAAAACCATGCTTTCAGTATGATGAGGAATTTGCCAGTCAGGCTCGGCCAACGGATTGTTTACTTTTTATCATCTATGTTTGTGATCAGTCTTCCCGAACTAATCATACTCACCCGTAATTTCCCTGACCAACTTCCTTTCTATAAACTTGGAGAGATCGTTGTTTTCAGTTTTTCAATATTTCTTCTGGGTTATCGCGTTTTGTTAAAAAAAGGAAATGGCTTCGAAGCTTTTTCTGGCTCGCCGTTTATTTCGTTTATGATTCTGTTGGTTTTGATTTTATTCAGTGTACCGTTGTTTGTTCTGGCAGCATTGGCAATTCTCTTATCCCTTTATGGATATGGAAGGGATTACTATCGGTTTGAAATTATTGAAGCACCAGAGAAAATTTGACTACTGTATACTTGTCAACCGATTAACTCTCCCTTCACAATCACCCTGGAAATCAATTGACTTCCAAAGCTGTAGGGAAGGAACGCGATAGACGGAATTGGTTTTGTAATAAAAACACTGGCAACTTTTCCTACGGTAATACTTCCATGGGTATCGAGGAGTTCCAGAGCGTAAGCGGTGTTAATTGTTACCGCATTAATCGCTTCTTCAGGAATCATTTTCATCTTCACGCAAGCGAGCGACAGCATCAACGGAATATTCCCCGAAGGTGCGCTTCCCGGATTGTAATCGGAACCAATTGCGAGTGGAAGTCCAGCGTCAATGATTTTACGTGCCGGAGGGAAAGGCAAATTCAGAAAGAACGCAGCACCCGGCAACGCGGTCGGCATGGTGGAAGTATTCCTAAGCAGTTCAATTTCCTCGTCGCCAATATTTTCCAGGTGATCAACGCTGATGGCACCGGTCCTTACTCCTGCCTGCACGCCACCCGAACGATGGAGTTGATTCGCATGAATCCGTGGTTTCATTCCGAATTTTTTGCCATGCTCAACAATTCTCATAGTTTCCTCTTGAGAGAAAAATCCTTGCTCACAGAATACGTCAATATAATCAGCCAGCTTTTCGGCAGCCACTGCCGGAATCATCTCATCCAGAACGAGCTTTATATAATCATCCTTACTAAACTCTCTTGGTACCGCATGTGCTCCTAAAAAAGTCGTCTTCACCTTAAGTGGCGTTTCAGTTCCAATGCGCTTTGCAACGCGCAGCATTTTCAATTCGTCTTTTACCGTAAGACCATAACCGCTTTTGATCTCCACTGCGCCTGTACCCGAGCCCATTATTTCCAAGGCACGTGGCAACGACCTTTCAAAAAGTTCATCCTCCGAAATACCCTGAAGCTTCCTGGCGGAATTAAGAATTCCCCCGCCGCTGGCAGCGATCTGTTCATACGTTGCGCCTTTGATCTTCATTACAAACTCTTCCTCACGCGAAGCAGCAAAAACAAGGTGAGTATGACTGTCAACAAAACAAGGGAAGACATAGCCGCCCTTTGCATCAATTTTTTCACAGTCTTCTGCCATTGGCACATCCGCCATCGGACCGAAGCCAGCAATCATCTCGCCTTTGATAAGCAGGAATGCATTTTTTAAAACCGGAAGATGACACATCTCCGATCCCTTTAAGAAACCTGAAGTTGATTCGCGGACTTGAACAAGCCCTTTGATATTTACAATAAGGTACCCGGCGGTCATGTTCAATCCACCGGGACCAATTCTCCCTGGCGGAAATAAATAAATGGAAAGTCCAGATTATCCCGCGAAGGAGACAGATGGTACCCGCGGGAAAGCCAGCCCGGAAATAACCCATCCCTCATCAGACCTTCCTGAAAATACACGCCATATCTTTTTAATACTCTACCAGTAAACATCATAAAATCAAAACCCAACTTTGAGTAATTGATATATTCCTGCGGAAATGCACCGTGAGATCTGACAAATTTCTTCCTGAAATCAATAAATGTTGCCTGCGTGAATGCTGTGTACGTCGGTGCCGCAAACATTACATGAAGCCGTTCATATTTTGTAAGATCAACTGAACTGTTGTCAAGCCAATTTTCAAAACCAATAACTATCACTGAATCTCCTCTTGATTCAACGCTGCTGATCACCTTGGTATATATCAAAGGATCATCGGAGGCTACGAAGATACTTCCGATACTATCAAGCTTCATCTTAAACTGCTTTGGATTGTGAAATTCGTCAAACTCGGTAGGCGTAGCCAATATATTAATAATCCGTGATGCGGTTTCCTTATGGAACTTTTCTTCCCACACAACACTCATACCAATTTCCTTTGCACGGCGTGAAAAATTTACCGCCATAACAGAATCCTTAGGCTTATCACCATAGAACACAATGCAGTTTTTATTTTTGATTCTCGCCGACACAAGGTCGGCCGATTGTGATCCAAGTGTTTCAAGTGAAGGCTGATACAAAATAGCAAATGGATTTTGTCCAACAAAATCAGAATAATTCAGCGCAGGGTTAATGACACTCGTCTGATATTTTTCAGAAAACTGTAACACGGGACCCGCTTCATCACGGAACAATGGTCCAATAATAAGATCTGTATTCTTAAGTTCTTCTGTTTCAAGGATCTTATTCAGCGTGGCAAGATTCCTGTCAGTATCATACGCAAGCAATTTGATATTGATGCCTTGTTTTCCAAGGGTATCATTGGCCATTCGCATACCTTCATAAAGATCAAGCATTACCTGGTTTTGCTTCTTTGCCGGAGAAGGCTCGAGCGTTGACGTAAGAAATGGAAAAAGTACGGAAACTGTGTACCTGTCCTTGAACAACGGCTCAGGCGTCGTGGACGCAGACACATACTGTTCTCTTGGTAATCTGAAGTGATTTATAGCCGAATCAAATAATATCCTGTCTTGCAGCGGAACTGGTTGCCTGCTGATGGCTTTTGCCAATACCTTTCCTATTTCAATATCCTGAGGATACTCCTCCCACATCAACCGCAAGATTTCAGGATCCGTAATCTGTGCCAGATAAAATCTCTTGACTCTTGCTATTTCCTGCGTCTCTATAAAATCCTCCTGCTTTACAAACGTAAGTACATGCATGCCCTGGAAATATTCATGCTGATCGAAATAAATCTTGGCAAGCCAGTAATTCACTTCGTTCATTTGATCCCAATCCGGGTATTGTTTTTTCATCCCCATGAACATGTCTTTCGCAACAGCCAGATAATTCTGTTTCAATGCAGACTGAGCAAAATAAAATGACGCGTATTCAGGGTAGGGATTGTTCTTGTCGTAGATCATTAAAGGCTTGAATGCCTCCATGGCAAGGTTGTACTTGCCTTCAACAAAAAAATCCTTTGCCGTTTTATACTGACGCTTATAATCCTGGGCTATAGAATTTTGAAAACCAAAAAGACATACAAAGCCAATTGCCACCACTACTGACCAACGAATACGTAAACGATAAAGCATGAATTTTAATCTGGTTTTATTCCCATTCTATGGTTGCAGGAGGTTTTGAACTGATATCATACACCACCCTGTTTACTCCTTTTACTTTATTAATGATCTCCGACGACATTTCACTCAAAAACTCGTAAGGGAGGTGCGACCAATCAGCGGTCATTCCGTCTACGCTGCTCACCGCCCGAAGCGCTACTACTTTTTCATACGTACGTTCGTCACCCATCACCCCTACTGACTGCACCGGCAGGAGCATCGCGCCTGCCTGCCACACCTTATCATACAACTTGTGATTCCTCAATCCTTGTATAAAGATATGATCTACCTCTTGCAATATCCGTACCTTTTCCGCTGTAATGTCGCCCAGTATACGAATACCCAGGCCAGGACCCGGGAAAGGGTGACGTCCAAGGATAGTGGGATCGATATTGAGGGTTTTTCCCACCAACCTGACCTCATCTTTGAATAAGGTATTCAGAGGCTCCACTACTTTAAGCTTCATTTTCGCGGGAAGCCCACCCACATTGTGATGAGATTTGATCGTGGCAGAAGGGCCCTTAACGGAAACCGACTCAATCACGTCGGGATAGATCGTACCCTGGCCCAACCACTTAACGTCCGATATGGTATGTGATTCTTCGTCGAATACCTCAATGAACGTTTTACCAATGGCTTTTCGTTTAGCTTCCGGCTCGGTCAAATCTTTTAAGGCAGTGTAAAATTTTTCCTTTGAATCCACTCCTTTTATATTCAGGCCCATGCCCTTGTATGAAATGAGTACTTGTTCAAATTCATTTTTTCGGAGCAATCCGTTATCAACAAAGATGCAATACAGGTTTTTGCCAATCGCCTGATGTACCAGCATGGCCGCTACTGTAGAGTCAACGCCACCCGAGAGCGCCATCACAACCTTATCACTGCCTAGTTTTTTCTTTAGCTCTTCAACAGTAGACTCTACAAACTGATCGGGAGTCCAGTTCTGTGCGCATCCGCAAATGTGTACTACAAAATTTCTGAGAAGATTTTTCCCTTCGACCGTATGAGTAACCTCAGGATGAAATTGTATGCAATATATTTTCTCTCCTTTCTTTCTGAACGCCGCAATCTTCACCGATGCGGTGCTTGCAATTATTTCAAAACCGTCGCCTATCGATTCAATTGTGTCGGCATGTGACATCCAAACCTGTGAATCGAGGGAGATCTCTTTTAACAATTCATCATGGCGATTCACCATAGAAAGTTTTGCACGACCATATTCGCGCATTTGCGATGGCAAAACCTTTCCTCCACTTTTTTGAGCAATCAATTGCGCACCATAACAAACTCCCAGTATCGGCACGTTTTTAAAAAGCGAAAGATCTACATCCGGGAAGCCAGCATCCCTCACAGAGCATGGACTTCCTGAGAGGACAATTCCTTTTGTGTCGCTGGTAATAGGTGGAACTTTGTTGAACGGATGAATTTCACAGTAAACATTAAGCTCGCGTATCCGTCTGGCTATCAACTGAGTATACTGGGATCCGAAATCAAGAATGAGAATTTGCTCTGCCATGCGCAAAAATAGGCTTTTTTAAAGAAGTTCAGAATTTCATTTCGACCACCTACGTCGGATCGCTCTTCTTGACAAGGCTTTTTGTGTTATCGTCCGAATGACGGTCAATCAACTTATGAAGGGGATCAATGCCTGCTTTTCTTGGCTTCTCTTTTACGACGATAGTATAGGTATGCTCTTTTTCAGTGATCCTATGTTTCTTAAGATAGATAAGTTTATCCTTGCCCTTTTCGTCCTTCCCATAAACACCGATATCAATCCAATCATTAACCGGAATGAGAGTTTCCATGCCAGTACTGTCAGCGCGCATCTTTTCTGATGAAATTTTTAGTGTAACCTCAAACTCATCCTTTCCTTTTTCTTCAAACACGGCCTCTGTTGTTTTATTTTCGAACAACGTGATAGTTTCAAACATATCATGTATGATGTATTGAAGGCTATCCGGTGTAACCCTCTTAATCTCTTTTAATAGATCTGCTGATGTCGGATAGGGCGCATCTTTAAATTTCCAGTTGGCAAGGTGCCGGCGAAAGGCAGCGTTTACGCTATCCTCTCCGATATAGTCTTGCAAAGCAAAAAATACAAGAGACGCTTTTCTATAATGAATATAACCCTGACTCTCCACAAACTGCAAAGGCTGTTCTTTTTTCTGTTCAGTTGAACGCCCGGCTAAATATCTATCCAGTTCATATTTCAAATAACGTTCGATGATTTCGGGGGGAAATTTATGTTTCATCACCATGAGGGCACTGTATTGTGACATACTCTCAGAAAGCATGGCATTGCCTTTCACACCCGCTTCCATTACCTGATGGCCCCACCATTGATGAGCCACTTCGTGAGCGGTGACATAGTACACGTAGTCTATATCTTTCTCAGGATCATCAATTTTTGCTATAAATCCTATGCCTTCTGAAAATGGGATGGTATTGGCGAATGATTGCGCAAAGGTTGAATACCGTGGAAACTCCATAATACGGACCTGACGATACTGATAAGGGTCGAAATTTCTAGAGTAATATGAGAGCGCGTCTTTCATACCATCCATCATCTTATCCAGATTGTATTCATGACCCGGATGATAATAAATCTCGAGATTGACATCATTCCATTTGTCACGTTTTACAGCATATTTAGCCGACACGATAGAATAAAAATTGCACATCGGCGCATCCATTTTGTACTCATAATAACTACGGCCGTTTTCCTTCCACTCCTTCTGCAAATAGCCGGGTGCGATAGCAATCTGGTCAATGGCCGTGCCAATGGTCATCTGAAATCGAATGTGATCTGCGTCGTCTCCAAATAAACTCATGGCAAGTCCGCGGGGATCATCACGCTCCATCATCCTTTCCTTTTCCTTCAGATCGTTTTTCTTCCTGTCGTCATCATCTCCCAATTCAAAGCCCTCGTTATAGCCAATACTTGGGAAATACTGATTGTTAAAGAAAGTACCGTTGAAAATTATACTCTTGTTTGAACCTTTTTCAACGAAACCCTTTGTAATAAAGGATTGCTTAAAACTCATCTTAACGCTATCTCCTGCCTTTAAAGGCTCTTCCAATTCATATATGTAATATTCAAACTCATCAAAGTGTTCACGAATCGTTGCCTTTCTGTCAAATTTCAAATAATCAATTATGTTCTGTTTATTCGAATTGTATTGAATATGAATATCCTTGATCGACCCATTCGATTTGTTTTTGAGGTAGAAGTACCCTTCTGCTACAAAATCCCTGTTTTCCGGGTAGATATCAATTTTAAGATTGCTTTCGACAATTTTTGGCTGCGGAAGAAATTTAAATTTCTTCAACGTCTTCTCGTAGTCCGCCTGCACTTTCTGCGATTGCTTCTTACTGCGATATTCATTCAATACGTTGGTGTTATAGAAAATATAAAATCCCGATGAAATAAAGACCACTCCAAATGCCAACAGATAAGTGATCAATTGTCTGTTCAGGCGAAGCTTGCCTGACTTCCACCGCATAGCCATATCTGACTCTGATCCCCGGGAGGAAAAGACAACCGCCATCCCGAATAGTAACGCAGTAAATCCTAGCCAATACACCTGGAACCAGGAGAATGGGGCAACAAAATGCCCGTACGAGTTCATGTCCGAAAAGGTGTCGAGTGTGCCACTCCCAAACTGAAACAAAGCATGTTCCAAACCAACTTCGCCCAAAACCCCCACAACGATAAAAAATAGTACGCTGACTGCATATCCAATGAATTTGCTATTCACCATCACCTGAATAAAAATCGATAGCAATGAATACAGTATCAGAAACGCAAAAGTCTCGGAGTAAAGCGATCCAAAATAAATTGGAAACTCAAAATTATAATAACCATAGCTAATCTGAATAAATACCCCGCATACAATGAGCAGGAATATCAGGCCGACATAGATAATTATCAATCCAATAAATTTGGCGATGAGACTGATAAAATCAGGGATCGGCATTGTATCGATGATCAGATTGATCCGCACCGATCTCTCTTTCCAGACCAGTTCACCTGTATAAAACACTGCAACGATAAGGAAGAACAAATTAAAACTACCGCTGATTAAGCTAACAACACTGTAGGTCGTCGGATAAGAGCTTGTGCCATACAGTTCATTCATATTTAATGCATTCAGAAAGAGAAGCAAAAGTCCACTAATAATGATACCGATAAAGGGAATTTCTTTTGCGACCGAAACACAATAAAACCAGGAGAGTTTTATCAGTTGCTGCACATTGGTTTTCAGATCAATTACTTGCGTTACTACAGGTATCCTGACATTATCGGGTTTAATATACCGCGCGTCGTCGGGCGCCGCCTTGCGTCGGATAAGTGAATTTCGAACCACATTAAAACTGAATCCAAAATAGGTAACAACAAGTGCAACGATACCCAGCCCAACAAATAACAAGCGGTTATACAGAACATAACCCTGCAGTGGCACCAACATCGTATTTTTCTCAGAAGGTGTCCAATACTGAGTCTCCAAGTTAAAAGCACGAAGTCCAAAAGGGTCAATCATAGCAGCGATAGTCTTCTGGTCCAGTGTCCGGAGCATATTCTGACTGGCGATGTACAAAACCAGCAACAAAATCCCTTGTGTATAAATCACGATCGACTTCCTGCTAAGTGTTCCGCTCATGAATAATACCGCGCCTGAGAAAAACAAATTAGGGACAACAAAGACAAAAAAAGGATGAAGGTAATTCCAAAGATTTGCAGGCAAGAGTTTCTCCTTGTCTCTCCACCACATAAAATCACCGAGGAAGAACGCGATCCAGATACCACAACCGATAAAAACAAGTATGACGAATGACCCCAAAAAACGTCCGAGAAGATAATCGAACTTCTTCATGGGTGTGCTGAAGAGAATTGCTTCTGTATTATGTTCAAAATCACGCAGCACCGCTACCCCCATTACGGCAGAAGAAATCAGGCACATAAATACAGAGACAATCAGTGACATTTGAGTAATGACCATCGGTGAATTTTGCTTGACCTGACCGACCGCACCACCGATACGAACCACGTCTGTTGTGACGGCGAGAAAGCACATCAAAAAGATTATACCAAAATAGATGTACGTCGCAGCCCGCTTCTTACGATACTGCAATTCAAATTTAAATATCTCCTTAAACATACTTAATGATGTTAATTGTCAGAATAAAAGTTAAATCAGGCAGTCACTTCGGCTATTGGTCTATTCGATTTGAAAATATTGGTAAAGTAAACGTCTTCAAGATCTGCGGGAACAGATGTGAATCCCCCGGGCTGTCCTTCATGAAAAATGTGAATCTCGGGCATCCCTGCAATCAGTCGTTCAGAGATAATGTTGAAATTTTTTCGGTACTCATCGAGTTCCGCTTTGGCAATTCGTTTACTCCATACCTTTCCTTGCACTTCATCAATCGCATCGAGAGGACTACCTTTGTAAAGCACTTCTCCTTTGTTAATTATGGCCATGTCGGTGCATAGCTCTTTTACGTCATCCACTATATGCGTAGACAAAATCACAATAGTGTTCTCACCCAATTCAGAAAGTAAATTCAGGAAACGGTTACGCTCCGCGGGGTCAAGGCCTGCGGTAGGCTCATCCACAATTATAAGTTTGGGATTTGCGAGCAGCGCCTGAGCAATACCAAATCGCTGCTTCATTCCACCGGAATATCCGCCCAGGTTCTTTTCGCGTGCCGCCCATAAGTTGGTCTTGTGCAGCAAAGCCTCTACCACTTCTTTGCGTTGCTTCTTATCGGCAACTCCCTTAAGCACTGCGAGATGATCCAGCAAGGTGATGGCGTTTACTCTCGGATATACTCCAAACTCCTGCGGCAGATATCCCAGTGTTTTGCGCACCTCCTCCTTTTGGGTGAGGACGTCAATTCCGCCAAGTTGTATGGAACCACTATCTGCCTCTTGAAGGGTGGCGATGGTCCGCATAAGTGAAGACTTGCCTGCACCATTGGGTCCTAAAAGACCAAACATTCCCTGGTTGATGGTGAGGCTAACGTTTTTTAATGCCTGGACTCCGTTGGAGTAGGTCTTATTGAGGTTTTCAATGATAAGCTGCATGGATGTTGACGGGTTTAGCAATAAGTCGAACTGACCTCCGATTTGTTACAGCGAGTATAATAAATAAATCAGGAGCGTCCACTATGAGGTGAAGCTTACCGAATGGGCTTCTAATGAAATTTTCCTGGACTAATTTCCGGTCTGATAGCAGTATTCTGTCAGATACCCGCTGGCATCATCCATTCCCGCATAGAATGCGCGGTTAAGGCAACTGCAACCCTCGTCGAGGCGGTTGAGTTCAACAAGTGCCACACCTTTATAGAATGTTGCTTCCTTGTTTTTAGGGTCAATGCGAAGTGCAAGATTGAGGTATTGAAGTGCGGTGGTAAAATCACCATCCTCCAATAAGACGGAACCAGCATACAGATAGGCCTGCATAAACGTTGCGTCGAGTTCTATTGATTTGTTAAAACTGATTATTGAACTGTCGCGCTGATCAAGGTTGTAATAGCTTAGGCCGAGGTACGTTTCAATTTCTGAATCATCCTGGAATTGTCTGGCAAGAAGTAAGTCCTTTTTAGTCTTACTGTATTCACTCTTTGACAGATAGATAAGTCCACGCCACTTTAATAGTTCTGGATCAGGAGGCTGAAGCTCCATGGCGGCTTCGAGGCTGGATAACTCTTTTTCAGTATCCTGAAGCTCACGATAAATGAACGCCTTTAAAAGTTTTGCTTGTGAAAGGTTCGGAAACTGTGGAATAAAAACATCAACGTCTTGCAGCGCCTTTTCAAATTCACCGATGCTGTAATAGCTGACCGCTCTTTTGTAAACGGTACGATACGCCTCTTTGTCTTTGAATTTATTAAGATTAATGGCTTTGCTGTAGAATTTAATGGCGCCCTTAAATTCTTTTTGTTTGTAAAGGGTGTCACCCTTCGCCTCCGTCTGTTTCCATTTCGGAACCTGAGCAAAAGTCGCGTTGGCACTTAAGAGAAGTGCCAACACGATTATGACAATATTAGATTTATTAGGGTCCGCCGTCATGCCTAAAACATCAACGAAGATTAAATTAATTCGCTGCTACCGCTTTATTGCTATTGCGTTTGCGCTCATTTTCATCAAGGTAAATCTTACGGATACGGATAGACTTTGGTGTCACCTCCACATATTCATCAGCCTGAATATACTCAAGCGCTTCTTCCAAAGAATGTCTCAACGGAGGCCGGATGCTCATCTTTTCATCTGAACCAGACGCCCGCATGTTTGTAAGCTTCTTAGTCTTCGTTACGTTAATAACAAGATCACCACCACGGCTATGTTCACCGATAACCTGTCCTTCATAAACAGGGTCACTTGGATCGATGAAAAACTTGCCGCGATCCTGAAGATTGTGCAAGCTGTAAGGTATGGCTTCGCCTTGCTCCATGCTGATCAATGAACCATTGATACGCCCTGGTATTTCTCCACGAAAAGGAGCATATTCTTTAAACCGGTGTGTTACCACTGCTTCTCCCGCCGTTACGTTCAATAAGTAATTCCTCAATCCGATGATACCACGTGAAGGCATCGCGAATTTTAAAATCATTCTATCTCCCTTAGGTTCCATGTTGGTCATCTCACCCTTGCGCATAGAAACTGTTTCAATCGCCTTACCCGCATCTGATTCGGGCAAATCGATCGTTAATTCTTCCATCGGCTCGCATTTCACGCCATCGATATTCTTAAAGATTACCTGCGGCTGACCGATCTGCAATTCATATCCCTCACGACGCATTGTCTCAATCAATACCGACAAGTGAAGTACTCCACGACCGAATACGAGCGTGCTGTCGGCAGAACCAGTATCAGCAGTACGAAGGGCAAGATTCTTTTCCAACTCAAGGTTCAAACGATCCTTGATGTGACGTGACGTTACATATTTACCTTCCTTACCATAGAAAGGTGAGTTGTTGATAGTGAAGAGCATGCTCATAGTTGGCTCATCGATAGCAATCGACTCCATAGCCTCCTGCTTCAAAGGATCTGAAACGGTGTCACCAATTTCAAATCCTTCAAGACCCACTAATGCACAAATCTCTCCTGCTGTAACTTCATCCGCTTTCTGTTTGTCAAAGCCTTCGAAGACATACAATTCCTTGATCTTGCTTTTTACGATTGGTCCGCCATCACGCTTCATCAGCACGATGTTCTGGCCAGGCTTTACCGAACCGCGGTGAACGCGACCTATTGCCACGCGACCGATGTAGGAAGAGTACTCCAATGATGTGATCAACATCTGAGTCGGACCTTCTTCAGTCTTTGGAGCCGGAATATATTTAACAATACCATCAAGTAATGGAACGATATCCGTTGTAGGCAGTTTCCAGTCTGTACTCATCCAGCCATTCTTCGCAGAGCCATAGAACGTAGGGAAGTTCAACTGTTCTTCTGTAGCATCGAGGGAATACATTAAGTCGAAAACCTGCTCATGTACTTCGTCAGGCGTACAGTTCTTTTTATCAACTTTATTAACAACAACGATAGGCTTAAGGCCCATCTGCAAAGCTTTCTGCAATACGAAACGAGTCTGTGGCATGGCACCTTCAAATGCGTCTACCAAAAGAAGACATCCGTCTGCCATGTTTAGCACGCGCTCAACTTCACCACCAAAGTCACTGTGACCTGGAGTATCGATGATATTGATCTTGTAATCGTGGTAACGAACGGCGATGTTCTTTGCCAAAATGGTAATTCCGCGCTCGCGCTCAAGCGGATTGCTATCCATGATAAGTTCACCTGGTCTTTCGTGGTCTTTAAATAAGTGACCTGCGTGTAATAATTTATCCACCAAAGTGGTCTTGCCGTGATCGACGTGTGCGATAATCGCGATATTTCTGATCTTACTAACCTCCATAATGCTTTAAAATCCCCAGATTTCTTTGAAATGAGCCGCAAAGATAGGGAAAATGAGGGGAAAAGGGAAGGTGAGATCGAAAAATTAAGATTCCGGTAATGCGTTGGAATAAGTAGTGGTTTGAGTTGAAGTTTCGGTTGAAGCCCTCGGTTTTTGTTGAATCAATGGTCAGGCTTATCAACCAAATCCAACGCTACATTTCTCAAAATTTCGTGGCCTCCTTCAAAAATTGTAAGGCTCGTATTCTTCGAAACTTTATGATATAGAATTGTTCGATTATCAATTGTTCCATCCGTATCAGCTGATGGAAAACTCTGCATTGCTAAAAGAATTTCCGAATCTGCCAGTGAAACAAACTTCGATTTATCTTTTTCATTCTTGTCTTTTAACATTTTATTGTAAAAATTGATTGAATGGGAAATCGGAACAGAACCGGTATATCCGTCATGCACACCGGCATAAATGTGAAGAGCAGATTTATTTCTTTGCTTTAAAGGTGTTTTCCAATACAATGGTGAACGTTCCCTCGCCTTTTGTTCATCAAATGCTTCCCCAGCCCCCGTACATTTAATAATATCAGGACCATAGCGGTTCTTTCGTTCCACTGATTGTCCATACCAGGTGCTAAGATCAGAGATTCCGCACCAGGCAGAAAAGCTGTGAATGGTATGACGACTCTTCATATACATGGCAAACGTCGCATATCCGCCTCCACTGTTTCCGATAACATAAATACGACTGGCATCTACTTTCATGTTTTTCAATGCCCAATCAATCACCTCATCAATATCTGAGATTACGTACTGACTGCAACAAGCCTTTGGCGTATTATTCACACCTCTGAAATCCGGAAGGACGTAGTTCCAGTTTTTATCATGCGCTTGTTGTGCAAGGATCTCCGTTTGAGAATGACTGCTGTTGCTCCACGAATGCAACTCCACTACCAGCGGTTGTGAATTCTGTGAATTTGATCTATCAAAATAAAAAACCTCCGTGTTAGCGTCAAGGGAAGATTTGATACTATCCTTTTTTAAAAAATCCGGGCGCTGTGCCAGGGATGTTTCCAGACACAAACAGAGTATCAGCAGGATTGTTGATTTGATTGCAGTCAAGGATTGTACCTGGTTTTGTAATCTAATATACATAATCTACTCCGGCTCCACGGGCAATCTTATAAGAAAACAGGTCACCCCTACGGGGCTATTCCCCTTGATTACTATTCCTGTTCTACAAACAGATCGCACCTACGGAGCTATTCTTCGCAGTAAATTCCCGGCCATTTTAACTGAATTTATTCACGTGGTTCAAAAGCTCCATCGGGGTGACCTGTTAATAAAAATTTCATCAGGCAAAGAAAACAGGTCACCCCTACCAACAGTTCGCACCTACGGAGCTATTCTTCGTCGTAAATTCCCGGCCATTTTAACTGAATTTATTCACGTGGTTCAAACGCTCCACCCGGGGTGACCTGTTAATAAAAATTTCATCGGTCAAAGAAAACATGTCACCCCTACGGGGCTAATCCCCTTGATTACTATTCATGTTTTACAAACAGATCACACCTACGGAGCTATTAAAAATTTCATCAGGCAAAGAAAACAGGTCACCCCTACGGGGCTATTCCCCTTGATTACTATTGATGTTCTACAAACAGACCGCGCCTACGGAGCTATTAAAAATTTCATCAGGCAAAGAAAACATGTCACCTACCAGGGCTAATCCCCTTGATTACTATTGATGTTCTACAAACAGACCGCGCCTACGGAGCTATTAAAAATTTCATCAGGCAAAGAAAACATATCAGCTACCAGGGCTAATCCCCTTGATTACTATTCCTGTTCTACAAACAGTTCGCACCTACGGAGCTATTAAAAATTTCATCAGGCAAAGAAAACATGTCACCCCTACCGGGGCTGATCCCCTTGATTACTATTCATGTTCTACAAACAGTTCGCACCTACGGAGCTATTCTTCGTAGTAAATTCCCGGCCATTTTAACTGCGACGAAACCTATTGATTCAGATAGTCCTGGCACGCAACCGATGCAATTTCATCATGGTAGATCCTAATGACAAATTGGTATACCTACTGCACGGCGGCCACCATTGCTCCAAGGATTTCATTTTCCATGTTTCCTTCCTCAAGGACAAGTACGAAATTTTCGAATCTCAATTCATTTCTCCGTAAATTCGCACCCGATGAAAAACACGTTTGTTTCTAATTCTTCCCAATCCACCCGGATGTTTAAGGCCGACTGGATGGAAGCGCTGTCAAAAGTGCATTGGAGCGTCCCATTGATCGTTTTTATCCCTGTTGTTGCTTATTTCGGCTGGAAATCGACAACCGTACAATCCGGATTTGCCTCTTATATAATGAGTATCGTTGGCGGGATTCTCGTTTGGACTCTAACGGAGTATTTTCTTCACAGGTTTATTTTCCATTTTGTTCCCAAATCAAGCTGGGGACTGCGCCTCCATTTTATATTTCATGGTGTTCATCACGACTACCCAAACGACGCCAATCGCCTGGTGCTCCCACCTTCGGTAAGTGTTCCGCTGGCTACTGCTTTCTATTTTCTTTTTGTATGGCTTATTCCAATTGAATACCTGTACAGTTTCTTCGCAGCATTCATTGTGGGGTACTTAAGCTACGACATGACCCACTATGCAGTGCATCACGCAAACTTTCAAAGCGGGCTTTGGAAAAAAATGAAGCATCACCACATGACGCACCATTATCAGGATCCGGATCATGGATACGGAGTTACCTCCAAACTGTGGGATCTGATACTGTTCTCAGACTTTCGGTCGTCTTCTCGAGGCACTTCGACAACTGCAAAGAAACCAGAAGAAGCTGTCAATCATTAGGAGTTTTAACTTCGAACGTTGAACGCTGAACATTGAACATTAAATTACTTATTACGGCCCACCGCCCGATCCACCATCGATCTATCCCCTGTCATTTCCCAGTACACAAGCGACATTGGAATAATACCAACCCGATTGAACTTGTCCATGAATTCTTTTAAGACAAAATCATCATTGCGTTGCCGTGCATACTCTGAGACGAGCTGATCGAACTGGAGTTTGCCAATCACGTAACTTGCTTCATAGCCAGGCTGTTGCAGATAAAATTGTTCTTCGTGTTGTAGTGTCGCTCCATCAGCAGGCGCATACCCTCTTGGCACCCACTTCGAGGCAAACTCAGTAGCCTGCTTGAAATCCATCTCGAGTCCATGCTGGTATAATCCGCCCAGTGCACGAGCGCACCGCTGGGCAAGCATGATATAGGTTAGCTCCATAGCTCGCGGGCGATCTTTCAGCAAACCTGCATTCATAATTAATTCTTCCATCGCTGTAGCAAACCCTTCCGCGCGTGTATCGAAAATGTTGCTGAGCAAAGGCACGGCCCTGATGGGACTGTCATTAGGGGCAACTTTGTTTCTTGCAAGTTCGATCCAATGATAATGATGGGCGCGCATCGGCATGGGATCGCGATGATCAATCTGATCGAAGAATATCCGGACCGAGTCAACAGGATAGTATGCACGAATTTGCGCGCGCATCGCAGGATCCATATAGGGTTCTACTGTGAGAAATTCATCCTTATCAAGAAATTCCATGTATTCCGTTACTCCTTTATTAAGTTCATCGGCATGATTTTTTGCGTCGGAATGAACCGGTAGTTGGGGAAGCTTACGGTTTCTATGTTCAACAAATCGTAAAGCACTATGCGACCTGTACAATTCACGCTCCACCAGAATCTTCTCTTCGTTCCAGTTGTAGGGCACAATATGAACGTTGTTGAGGTTCCACGAAAAATTTTCTTTTCCCACGCCAGAGGATCCTGTTTTGGAAGATGCCTGATCCGATAGCCAGCCCGCAAATTTCTCCGATGCCTCCCGTGCTTCCTTGGCCGCTAAAGCAAGGTCAGGGAACGCTGTCTTCACAGACTCGGCAAAAGCGTCAAGATCGCCACTGGCTTCATGAATACTTCGAATGCCGGTTACCCATAGGTCTTTTGCATTTCCAGTGAGATTATTTTTTGCAGCGTCGAAGACAGCGGGAGCTTTACGAAGTCGTGCAGCAATTTCGGCAGCATCCTTTTCTGACAAAGGCCACACGTAATCCGGTAACTCGATAGCGCCGTAGACGTTTGGTGCTTCACGCTCGGGTACATCTGACAATGAAGGATAAAACCATATATAAAAGCCAGGGTCTTTTACCCACGGCTGCTGAACGCGATGCTCGAAATCAAGGCCATTCATCTCAGCCCAAACGAGATACCAATCAACCTGATGTTTGATGGGCCATTTTGTGGTATCAAAATTATTCAGACTCTGCTGCCAGTTGGAAAGTTCTGTGTGCTGTTTTTTCATTGCTTCCACCGAATAATCGGGCACACCATCTTTCATTTCAGGTGCGGCAAATTTTCGCCACTCCTTAAAGAAGCTAACGAGTTCATCGTAGGTGGCAGGAGACGTTGCTTTTTCCTTAGGCGGAGCCGAGCACATCGAAAAAAGAAATAGAGCAGTGATTGAAAGAACGGATGCTCCGGATTTAGAGGAAATCATAGTTGGTCGTTTGGTCAGAAACAGGCAGAACTAAAGCTAAGAAAAAATAGGCGATGGAATAATTATTTTATGTGTATTAGGAGGGAAGATGCCGCCAGGGAACAATTACAACAAATCCCATCCGCCACATTTGCCCATCTGAAATTATTATCGCTCTTCGTCACGCGAGCGCAAGGATCTTGTTTTACCGGCGCCCATATACGATTCTCTCCTTGAATCGTATCTAGATGATGCTGAGAAATACGCAGGGAATGATGACCAGACGCAATTGATAGGGCACGCTATCCGCCCCTTAGCGGAAATTTTGTCCACCACCAAGCGTTAATCGTCCATTTTAAAGGAGCGGGCCGCCCTACACTTTTGTATCATCAATACGGAAAAAAACAGAAAATTATGCCAAATATCAATGCTCAAAGCGATGATGCAAGTCGGGGCTATAGTTGCCCTCAATTATTTTTTCTAAAACCTCAAAACAAAATAGCATGGAGTACAAGACAGTAACCACTTGGCAGAATGGCTTTCATTTTACATCGGACTTTGATAGTCATACTACCAATTTTGATGCCACGGCCATCGCTGGAAATGACAGAGGCGTTAGCCCAAAAACAATGCTGCTAGGCGCCCTTGCAGGCTGCACCGGCATGGACGTAGTAGCATTGTTAACTCAAAGGTTTAATGTGCCTTTTAGTGATTTATCAATCATGGTAAGTGGGACCCTGACCAGTCAACACCCAAAGATATTTGACGCCATCCATGTCACTTACAAAATAAAAGTTAGTGCTGAGGCTAAAGAGAATGTTCGTGAGGCTATCCATCTGTCAGCTACCAAGTATTGTGGAGTCCAGGCTATGTTAGGCAAGTCAGCTAAAATAACTAATGAGATACTTTTTCTCTAGCTACTTTCTGATACAGAATTGAAATTAGGTTGGGTCAATAATAAATAACTTTACTTATGAAGAATCTAAATCGAAGGGTTGCCATACTAGGAGGCGCAAGAATTCCTTTTACCAAATCATTTACTCATTATGCAAGAGTCACGAATAACGAATTAATGACGGCTGCCTTAAAAGCATTAGTTATCAAATTCAATTTGCAGGGCAAGAAAGTGGATGAAGTGGCCCTTGGCACGCTGATACATTATTCAACAGAATGGAACTGGGCGAGAGAGAATGTTCTGGGCAGCGGGTTGGATCCACATTCGCCTGTTCATTTTATCAGTAGGGCATGTGGTACTAGTTTAGATGGAGCGAATACAATAGCGATGAAGATTGCGACTGGGCAAATTGACGTGGGCATTGCGGGTGGCAGCGATACCAATAGTGATACGCCACTCAGTATTCGCCAGTCTCTTGCTTGGGATTTGATGGACATTCGAAATGCAAAGACTATTGCACAAAAAATCAGCAAAATACTTGGGACAAACTGGTTAGGTTTTTTTAAGTTGCTTTACCCAAGCGTATACGAACCTCGTACTGGAATGAGTATGGGTGAGCACACCGAGTTGACTGTGAAGAAATGGGGGATTGGAAGAAAAGAGCAAGATGAGTTGGCTGTAAAGAGTCATACCCTTTCCGATCAGGCCTATGCAAGTGGCTTTTATGATGATTTGGTTTTTGAATTTCATAGTTTAAGAAAGGACGGTCTAATCAGAGGCAATACAACATTGGAGGCGTTGAGCAGGCTCAGACCTGCTTTTGATCGATCAGAAAAAGGGACACTCACTGCGGGTAATAGCTCTGCATTTACCGATGGTGCTGCAGCTCTGTTACTTTCTTCCGAAGAGTATGCACACGAAAATAAATTGCCAGTAGAAGCGTTCATACAAGATTTTCAGAATGCAGCATTCGATTATGTAAAAGGTGAAGACTTGTTGCTGGCGCCTACTGTAGCCGTATCAGAGTTATTAAGAAGAAATGACCTCAACCTGCAGGATTTTGATTTCTATGAAATACACGAAGCATTTGCAGGTCAAGTATTGGCAACTCTAAAGGCATGGGAAAGCGATGATTTTGCGCTTAATGTTTTGGGTCGTGAAAAAGCGCTGGGAAGCATCGACAGAGGTAAGATGAACACAAGGGGTGGCAGTGTAGCAATGGGGCACCCGTTTGCCGCTACCGGTGCGCGAGTGTTGGCAAATGCTGCCAAGATATTGAAGCAGCACGGAGGTGGAAGATGCCTCGTTTCAGTTTGCACTGCCGGTGGTATGGGTACTGCTGCAATCCTTCAACGGTAAAGTGACCTTCATCTATTAAATTTAGTTACTATTGTCTTTTCAATGCAAAGGATGTCTGTGAATTAATTCGCAATCAGGGCAATCAAATAAAGGAGATTGTCGGTGTTCTCGATCAACGATTGTGCTAGTCGCAGTTTGCTGCTGGCTATTCCTTCCTTACTCTTTGTAAATCCAAATCCTGAAAGTCAAAGCTAAAATCAATATTGGGCGAAATTCCTTTCATTTTAATGCTTTCACCTCTTCCTTCTTCATCTAAGCTAAACACAGCAAATGCGTCACAATTCATATCTTGATAATCCCACCTAATCGCAAACGTATTTGCTTTGTAAAATTGCATTCGACCATTCAGTTTTGGTGAGCGATATGATTTAAACCACAATTGTTTTCCCTTTAAGAATATTTCAACTTTTCCAAACCATTTATCTTCATACAGTCCAATTAAATCTTCGTTTTTTAAATTGGTATCTTTTGCTTTGCTTACTGTCTCCCAAACTTTTCTTGTTACTTCATCTCCGGTATTTTTTTGTGCCTGAAAATGCGCTGCATATTTGTCAACCCAACCAAAATCACTAAGCCCCAAATAGCTATCAACAATTGTTTGACTCACCGAGGAGAAAACACCAGCACCACCATTTTCGGTATTGGTTAAAATGACAATACCTAAATTTAAATCAGGTATCATAGTAACAACAGAAAGCATTCCAGGTAATCCACCTGTGTGCGAAACACTTAAATTTCCTTTAGTATCTGATAAATTCCAACCTAAACCATATCCATTGAAATGCTGGTTATATCTTGGGTTACTATTTGTTTTATCAACAGTGTGAACTGTCCACATTTCACTTTGCCTTTCTTTGGTAAAAAGTTGCTTATCTAAATTGTTTCATATTTACCTTTATTTAGCTGGACAAGCATCCACTTTGACATATCATCAACATTTGACACGATACCACCAGCAGCACCATTAATCATAGCACCGTATAAAGATATTTTTTTAATAGTACCTGATTCTGAAGAATGCGGAAAGGCCATTGCGCTCATGTCCTTTATCTGGTTTATGGAGCTAAACGAGTTTTGCATTTGCAAAGGCTCCATAATGCGTTTTTTGATAAAGGTCTCCCAACTGACTCCACTAACTCTTGCGGTTACTTCACCCGCTACTAAATACAACTGATTATCATAATCAAATTGAGTTCTGAAACCTGAAGCAGGAACAAAATACTGAAAACACGATACCACATCTTTGATGGTGAAGTTTGCGCCGTCTGGAAACATCATTAAATCACCAACTCCAAGGCCCAGTCCGCTACGGTGGCATAGTAAATCTTCGATTGTAAAGTTCTCGGTCACATATTCGTTATACATCTTAAATTCCGGAATGTACGTTTTGACTTTATCTTTCCAGGATAGCTTTCCTTCATCAACTAAAATCGACAAAGCAGCGGCTGTAAAAGATTTGCTATTGGAAGCAATCTCAAAATTTGTATACTCATCAACAATCGATTTTCCATCAATTGATTTTATACCATAGCCTTTTTCATGAATAACTTTTCCATCTTTAACAATTGCCACCGCTACTCCCAACACTTTGAATTTCATCATTGCTTTTTGCACAAGTGAATCTACCTCTTTGGAAGAAAACTGGGCAAAGACGTTAACGTTAAATACTATTAGCATTACTACTATTAACGTTAATTTGATTGTCCTCATGTTTTTTGTATCTAATTTAGTATTTTATTAAATAGCCCGCTTGCAAGCTTCTATAAACTAAGCGGTCCATGCCAAATGCCACAATATGAAATTCTATCCACTATGTTTTTCCACGAAATACGAAACTCTATCAAAGAGTAGTCAACCTCCTTATACATTTGCATACCCAACTGTTTCTCTGTATTTCTGGGGAGATAGTTTTGTGTTTACTCTAAAGAAACGGCTAAAATAATGTTCATCTTCATATCCCAGTTCATAAGCAATTTCTTTTATGGCCTTATTTGTAAGGTGTAATTCTCTCTTTGCTTCGATAATAATACGTTCATTAATAATGCTGGAAATTGTTTTATTGTAATATGATTTTGAAACCTTTCCGAGAGTTTTTGGTGTAACGCAAAGCATAGCTGCATAGTCACAAGGAGAATGTTTTGCTTTATAATTATTTTCAATAAAATCTCGCAGCTTTTGCAACATGTAATGTTCTTTATTATCATTTAGATTAAAGACCCATTGTGTTTCTTGCTCCATTTTTAACCGTGAGGCGCTAATCGAAAATATCATCAAGTAAGCAACCAATAAGTCATGCTGGGCGGGTGAAGTGTTCTTTATTTCTCGTTCAATATTTTCGCACAAGGTATCGAATGCCGCAATTGAATTGTTGTCTATTTGTACAAGAGGTGACTTGTAAATGTTATTGTACAGGATTTCTCTTAAGACACTTCCCTCTTTCTGCTGTTGTACAAAAATAAACTCGGAGTTAAAGTTCATTACAACACCCTTTAATCGTTTTTCTGCGGCAAAAAGGTAGGGCTGATTGGGAGCAAATGTAAGCAATGAATTTCCCTTAAAATCAAATTCCGAAAATCCTGTTTTCACTTTTCCAAATCCTTCTTTGATCCAAATGATTGAAAAGTAATTATTGCGCTGAACCTGATCAGAAAAACAGTTTTCTTCAAATTTAAAAAGATCAATTGCCAGGCCACCGTTTGCCTGATTTTCTAACGAATGCTTTGATTGATTGCTCATAATCTTTCTTATTAATAAGTAATTGCTCTACATTATTTGATAACCTTTTCTAGTCTCGCGATAAGTACATCCCGTGCAATCAGACCCACGATCGCTTCAACAACGGCACCGTTTTCGTAAATGAGAATAGTGGGTAATTCGGTAATATGGGAAAGTTCTTTTAATAGGGGTGCTTCATCAATATCAACTTTGTAGAACGAGGCAGCCCTTTTGTACAGAGTAAACATCTCCTCATATAGAGTACCCATTATCTGGCATGGTCCACTCCATACCGCACAAAATCTTACTATATGCAAGCCCTTCGTATTTAATATTTGTTCAGTAAAGTCGTCCGTATCTTTTATAACTTTCATTTTGTATTCCTTTGTTTGCATGTTCGTAGCCAAAAGGAATGCCAACATTACCTGTCGACCTAAATATGCTGAAACTAGGCTTAGTAGAGGGTTTAAAGGGGTTTCATGAAACAATTCTAAAGAAGATTAACAAATCTATATTCCCGATATTTCAGGAAATCACTACATTTCATGACTCTTTCAGGGGCTTCATAAAGCCTGAATAGATTTGTATTTCGTAATTCTAAATACAATCTTCTGGAATAGTACGGGGACCTAGTTTGGATTTTTCTTGTCCGGCTTTTTTAACTTTTTCGGGAAACAGTATTGGGCTGTTAATGATGACAGCTTTTATAACTTTAGAAATGACAAAAAAAACTGAGCTTGATTTTAATACGAACCCAAGCCTTATACAATTTGCTTTTGAAAATCTACAGGAGGCCATATTTTGGGCAAATGCCAGAGGGGATATTTTTTATGTTAATGATACTCTTTGTAAAATGTCGGGCTATAGTCAAAAGGAGTTGACGACAATGAACCTGCGTGATATCCTGCCACCGGATTTTGCACCTTATAACAATGCGCTAAACTGTTTAACCATTACTTATGAAGTAAAATATAAACACAAGATGGGTTATTTGTATGACGTTGAAGTGAGCGTTAATTATATGGAATACGAAAGCCAGGAAATCACCTGCACTTTTGTTAGAGACATAGCACAGCGAAAGCGGGCTGAAGAAAAGTTAAATCTTGCTAATAGCCAATTAGAGATTTTGTTGAAGGAAAGTGAAGAGCGTTTTCGTGATTTGTTTGAAGAGGCCCCGATTGCTTACATTCAAGAACGGCTTGATTCCCGCTTTATTAAAATTAACCGGGCGGCGATGAGAATTCTTGGAGTGAGGGCAGATGAAGTTACGGAAATCTATGGTAAATCCCTGATAGCCGATCCTGTTGAAGCTGAGCGTGCCATTAAAACTGTTTTGCAATCATTGGGCAGCGGGACAGCGACAGATAATGATGGCGTTATCCTCGAACTACGCAGGAAGGACAACGGGAAACCCATTTGGATTCAGTGGTGGTCTAAGCCAGATCCAAGCGGCCAGTTTACACGTACCATGTTTATAGACATAACCAAGCGCATACTCATTGAAAAGGAACAGGCAAAACTTCAGGCTCAAAATATTTATCTGCAGGAGGAAATAAAATTGAATTACAATTTTGAGGAAATTATTAGCAGAAATAAAAATTTTCATAAAGTATTACAACAAATTGAGCAGGTGGCTTTTACTGATGCCACTGTTTTAATTTTAGGCGAAAGTGGCACAGGAAAAGAATTGCTAGCGAGGGCAGTGCATAATATCAGCAAAAGAAATAAGCGCCCTCTCATAAAAATAAACTGCGCTAATTTACCTGCCAATTTAATTGAGAGTGATTTGTTTGGTCATGAACGGGGCGCATTTACCGGTGCCCTCGATAGAAAGATAGGAAGGTTTGAACTGGCAGATGGCGGAACAATTTTTTTAGATGAAATAGGCGAATTACCGATAGAATTACAGGCAAAACTATTAAGAGTTTTACAAGAAGGCGAATTTGAACGGCTTGGCAATCCTAAAGCCTTGAAAGTAAACGTAAGAGTGATTGCAGCCACTAACCGCAATCTGGAAGAAGCAATTCTAAAAAAGGAATTTAGGGAAGATTTATTTTATCGCTTAAACGTGTTCCAGATTGTTTCACCACCATTACGAAACCGCAAAGAAGATATCCCTTTGCTGGTAAAGCATTTTGTAAAAAAATACGAGGGTAAAATGGGAAGAGAGATTAAAAATATACCCGATAGAGTTATCAATGCATTAATGCTATACGACTGGCCGGGTAATATTAGGGAACTGGAGAATGTTGTGGAAAGGGCGCTGATACTATCCAGCGGCAACACGTTGGAATATGGCGCTTGGATACCAGCATTTAAAAATACTTCCAGAAAAGAAAATGGTGAGCCATCATCACTTAGAATGGACGATGTTGAAAAGGATCACATCATCCAAATTCTAAATAAGACCAACTGGAAAGTGAGTGGCGAAAAAGGAGCTGCAAAAATATTGGGTTTAAATGCCACTACCTTGGAATCTAGAATGAAAAAACTGGAAATAAAAAGGAGACCTCCTTCGGTCTAAAAATCGATTTATTCAAAGAGAAGAATCTAGTCCTTATTTGGCTGAGGCGTATAGCGCAAATAAGACTTTATTTCTTTTATCCCTTTTGGGAATTTAAGTAAGGCATCTTCCGTGCTGACCTGGGGCACAACAATCACATCTTCACCATCTTTCCAGTTGGCAGGTGTAGCTACAGAGTAACCAGAAGTCAATTGAAGAGAATCAACAACACGCAATACCTCAAAGAAATTTCTGCCTGTTGAAGCTGGATAGATAATCATTAATTTTATTTTTTTATCGGGCCCGATAACGAATAACGAGCGAACCGTTAATGTTTCTGAGGCATTGGGATGTATCATGTCATACGCCGCAGCAATCTCTTTTGTTTCATCAGCAATAATCGGGAAATCAACTGTTACGCCTTGTGTTTCATTGATATCTTTTATCCATTCCATGTGGCTCTCCAGACTATCTACACTCAGGGCCAGCACCTTTACATTTCTCTTTTTAAATTCGCCCTGAAATGTCGAAACTTTGCCAAGTTCAGTAGTACATACTGGTGTAAAATCAGCGGGATGCGAAAACAATATACCCCACGCTGCTCCTAAATAGTCATATAAATCCAGCGGACCTAAAGAAGTATTGGCCTTGAAATTGGGAGCTAAATCCCCTAGACGTAAGCTCATGTAAAATTATTTGACAGACTAAACATACCATTTTCTGTAAATATTATGTAGCGTTTTTTAAACTTATTTATCCAAGCCTGCTGTCCGGCATATTAAATTCTCCAATAGCAACTGCAATGCAGCTTGGGTTTCAGTATCAGTAATAAAACCACCTTCATTTATTTTATTTTTTACATTGGCAATACTTAATGAAGTATTTACACGCATGTTTGTACCCAATGCAGTAAGTGTAAGTATCAAAGATGAAAGCGCCTTATCACCTCCAGAATACAATGGTGATGCACTAATTGCAGCAACGGGCTTTTCATTCAACTCGCCCGAAGAAACCAGCCAATCAAGCGCATTCTTTAAAACACCCGGCACACCAAAAGCATATTCGGGCGTGGAAAAGATTACAGCGTCCGCCTCTTTTATTTTTTGCCTAAAATTTTCAACAGTTTTAATAGTTTCCTTTATTTCAGGACTAAAATGCGGAATCGCATCTAGCCCATCGAAAATTCTAATTAATACATCCTCAGGGACAACGGTTGAAATGAATCTTAGAATATTAGTATTGGAAGAAGTTGATTTCAAGCTTCCTGAGATACAAAGAATTGTAAGTTTTTTTTCCATGCCTTTACATTAAACTATGTTCAGTTCTAAATTTTATCCTGTGTCATAAGATATTTTATCGTTGAATAGGCCATCCCAAAATTATGTGCAACGATGTCCAATTCCATCTCCCTTAGTGCTACCCTTATCAAAGCAAGGTGATGAATGACGTGTTCAGTATTATGTACAATTTCTCGAAAGTAGGTGGTTATAACCAAATTCATTGAGCCGTCCTCGTCAGATTCCGTAACCAGCTTCATTTGCTTATAGGGCTGCGTTAACCGGTTTAGCATCAGGGTCAGTTCCTGTGCTGCCCACATTTTATCTGTTTCGAGTGATAAGTCTCGCACCCTGTCCAAATAATCTACCCGATCCAAATGATAACCATCAGTAACACATTTTAATAATTCAATGACGTGCCTGGTGTGCCCCCCAATACTTGTATTACCGAGAAATAGAATTTTTTGATTGTACTGCCGGTCGTTCAGCAATAATAAAAGACTGCTCAAGGATTTTAACTGCTCCGCCATTTGAATAAAGATCATAGCTGGTAACTTTTATTTAGCAATACACATTCATTAAACGTCCTTCCAAAAAAGTCCTAACAAAACCATTTCTTGGATTAAAACAATCGACAAACGATTCAATATTCCCATTGCCAATGCTACGCCAAGGTTCCGCGCCTAACTTTGTAAATGTCCAGCATCGTATCAATTTCATAAAGGTTTATTAAGTTGATTTTATAAATAGTGAATTGTTTAATGAAAAATTGCCGCCCAGTTTTTATCCGCCTTTACTTTCAAATTAGCCTCATCTTTATTCCATTTAATAAGTGTATTGTCAACCCAAGTATGGTAGAAAAGCAACAACTGGCCATTTAAAATTTTAAATGTCTCGGGATCAATTTCAACTTTTTCGTTATTTGAACCCATTGCATAAGCACACCATCCACCATACTGTGGCTCATATTTCGTGTAGTCTTTTAAAAACAGTTCTTTATTGGCTGCACTTGAAAAATTGTAAATGACGCCTTCGACTAAAGCAGAAAATTGTTTATTCCCTATTACGGCTTTGTTTTGCGTAAAATAGGCAACGGGATCATACCCCTGTATAGCTACACCCTTTTTAAGGTTGAACTCCTTTGTTCTTAATGCGGTTTGACAATAAGTGCTTTGAATTAAAGACACCGATACGGCTAATACTATTAAAACGTTTTTCATTTTTGTAATTGTTATTTAACTATAATTTCATTTGATTAGTCTAGGTGTTGTTGACGATTGACAGTGTAAAGATGCAAGGTCTTTAAATGATTTAAAGTGGATAATCAGTACAATGAGATGGATAATTTGTCCACCTTTATCGCCTTTCTGATAATCATTAGTGGGATAGTGTGTAGTTATTTACTACCTACTCAGGATTGAATTTTCCATGGCGGATCAATTCTGTTAACGCCTGAAAAATAAAGTATAAGCTGATTGTTATCTAAATCCTTTAATCTCGATTCTTTCCATAACCACGGCTTTTCATTTGGCATCTCTTCAAACACAACTCCTCTATCCAAAAGCAATTGAACATATTCATCTAATTTCTCTACCTCAAAGTAAACCCAAATACCACTACCTGATAGCAGTTGATCAGCTAAATGCAATGAAAATGTTGAAGTACCATCCGGACAAACAAATCTGGCGTAATCAGGAAGAGATTTAACGATCAGCTTTAAACCAAGTTTTTCATAGAATATAATGGAACGAGCCACATTCTTCACGGGAACGGCTATTTGGTTTAAATTCATCGCTATCTGTTGATCCTATTTTAAATGATGCTAATTCTGTATCTCGGTTAAGATTCTTGTTTTTCTAATTATTGAGTCTTTCTCGCTTTAAGAACACGCTACAGTATAGAGCCAGAGTTATATCCGATTAAATTCACTTTATCAATTCTTTGTACCTGAAGCATTTAACGCTGTGGTCGTTGATCAAGCCAGCACTTTGCATAAACGAATAACAAATGATACTGCCGGTAAACTTGAAGCCTAGCTTTTTTAAATCCGCACTCATCTTATCGCTTATTGAGGATGTGGCAGGTATATCATGAAATCGTTTGTACTTGTGATGGATTGTTTTAAAATCAACAAAACCCCAGATGTATTTATTAAATGAGCCAAACTCTTTGATGATTTCCAAGACTCTTTGTGCATTGTGTACAATCGAGTTTATCTTATTTCTGTTTCGGATTATGGAAGCGTCTGTTAAAATCTCTTGCAATTCGGTTTCTTTCATGGCCGTCACTTTCTTAATGTTAAACTGGTGAAACAGCTTTCGGTATGCTTCTCTCTTTTTGAAAACAATCAGCCAACTGATTCCCGCCTGTTGGCCACCTAATGAAAGTATCTCAAATAATTTATCATCATCCAGAACAGGGATGCCCCATTCTTCATCATGATAAGGAATAAGTTCCTTACCCTGGTTGACAAAATCACATCTTACCAAATTCTTCTTCATGAAACAATAATGTATTTTTAATTACTTCAAGCTTGTTCTCCATGCTACCGCAATAACGACAATATCTTTAGAACGGAATCAAAGTATTAATTCCTTCTGCTTGGCAAGCAGAAGGAATTAATACAACAGTTTTATTAAATATTACCAGCCACTTTCTCCTTGTAGAATCGTTTGATATTTTTTGAAATGTAGTCAAGATGGTCTTCCACCGCGAAGTGACCTGCATCGAGCCTGTGCATTTCAGCTTTTGGCAAATCTTTTAGGTAAGCTTCACCGCCTGCAGGTGTAAAAAATACATCTGTTTGTCCCCAGAAGATAATGGTCTTAGGTTGGCGTTCTTTTAGAAAAGCCTGCCATTTAGGATAAAGTTCCACATTGGTGCGGTAATCATAAAACAAATCGAGATTCACACGAACGGCATTAGGCTTTTGCATAAAAGCAAAATCAGATTCCCAATTATCAGGGCTAATGAGTTCAGGATATCTTGCGCCAAATAGATAAATGCCTTTTATAGCGTCGTGCGTAAGAAATCCAGCTAAAGGCTTTTCAGTTTCTGCCGAGCGGTTTTTCCATAATGCACCACGGAAGCCATCCCAAGCAGCGGTAAAACCAACTTCATAAGCATTGGTATTTTGCACAATCAGCCAATCAAGCATTTTGGGGTTGCGTCCAACAATTCTAAAACCAATTGGTCCTCCATAGTCCTGCGCATACAAACCGAAATGGTCAAAGCCCTTCAACGTTAAGAAATGTTCTACGATAAGGGATATGCCTTCAAATGAATAAGCATACGTTGCAGGGTCGGGCATATCACTTAAACCAAATCCAGGATCGTCAGGAGAAATCACATGAAACTTATCAGCAAGTGAACGTATCAAGTCTCGATATTGGTGTGATCCTGCAGGAAACCCATGAAGCAAGACCAGTTTTGGATTGGCGGGGTTACCAGCTTCTCGATAGGCCATGTTCAATCCGTCAACTTTAATGCTCCTATGAGCCACTTGAGTGTAATCTTCAGCCAACGTGGCTTTTGTTTGTGCCGATGAATGCAGGTTTGATGCAAACATCGCAATGCCGAAAAGGAAAGCGGTAATTTTTTTCATTGTTTGTTTTTTTTAAAGTGTTGTTGTCGATATTGACAATACAAAACTGCGCTGATATGCTTTCTGAAAAAATGGAGGATTTGCTTTATAGGGTGGATAATTTTCTCTTCTTACGTTATAGCCGCTAATAACAAATGGCCAGAAAATCATTCCTGGCCATGATATCGGTTTTGCAATGACTGAACTTTACAAAGGCGAAATATTGTGCAGTTACTTGAAGTTATAAGTCAACTGCTTTTTACGAATTACCAAAGGTTTGCGTTTGTTGTTGCCAGTCATTTGAAGATAGAATTTCAATTGTTACTCAGTAATTTATCAACGGATAATTTTCCGCCGCCATTTATTAATAACACAATGCTCAGCCCAACCAGCAATAGAAAATATTCGTAGCCTTCCCCTTTTTGATTGCCAAACCAGTTCATAAAAAACCCGTACTGCAGGTGAGAAGTAAGAATAATCCCGATGCTTAGTACAGCAACTGCTGCAGCCAATATTCTGGATCCCATCCCCAGCAGGAGTAACAGACTGCCAAAAAATTCAATCATAATAACCATGAACCCCACGAGCCACGGCAGACCCTTTGTATCAGTAAAAAAATGCATGGTGCCCGCAAAACCGTAACCACCAAACCAGCCTAATAATTTTTGTGCTCCATGCGGAAACAACACCAATGCAATAGTGAGCCTTAAGAATAGCCCGGCATAATCGTTATTAGTTTGAAATAAGCGTTTCATAATTTCAATGTTTAGTTACTGTAAAGAAATTGTTCCTTAACGATTTTGCCATTGTTCCAATATTGAACTGAAACCTGTGTGTAATTTTTTACGCCCCATTCTTTGTGGGTATAGTCATACTTCCATGTTACGTAAGAAACGTTATTGCCAACAGCAACATGCATGGGCGTTGCAGCGCGGAATTCCATGATATTATTCAGGAACTCCAGTTCTCGCTTACGATTGGCTTCTTTTCCTTCAACCGGGGGCAGTTCATTTTCTTGCATTACCACAGCATCGTCATAATACAGTTCAAAGGCGTCCATAAGCTTACCATCCACTACCAACTGGTTCAGATGGCTTAGTTTTTCTGTAATTGTGTTCATGTATCTTATTTTTAATAGTTATGTCTTATTGACAATACAAAATTGTTGTGCTCAGCTTGCGGAGAAAATGGAGGATTTGCTTAATAGGATGGATAATTTTCTCTTAGTACACTTTATATTATTATAAAAGGTCGTTGAAAGATTTCCGGATTATGTTGATGAAACACAAGGCTCCGCTTTCTTTACTACGGACTCGGAGATAGTCGAGGCGAAACGCAGGGCGCGTGTCACCTGCCTCTGCCACACGGCTATGGCCGGCAACCCAGGAAATCCAAATCGATCTTTTTGCTTTATCGCACGCAACCGACGCTATTTTATAGTCGTACATCTTGATCACCAAATGGTTCCCTACCTACACGGCGGCCAACAATCTGACTTCCAGGCTCTGACAAATGGAAACCAATAGGTTTAACTGACTCCGATTAAATCCAATTTGCATGAACGTAGTTTGGGTAACTTAATCAGATTGAATATTAAATGTAAAAGTGGGCAGTGTCCTGGGTAACCGGTAACTTTGGTTATGAGACCATCCCTAATCCTCGTCATCTTTTTCACAAGTATTGCGCTGCAGGCACAAAACAACATTCAAAAGCCTGTACGGATATTATTTATCGGTAACAGCTATATATATGTCAACGACTTGCCAAAAATTCTCACCGACATGGCGGCAACAACAGGCGATAAAATAATCTGGGACAGCAGCGCGCCAGGGGGATATACCTTTCGACAACATTCAACCGACACTGCCACACTGCGGAGAATCAAATCAGGACATTGGGACTTTGCTGTGCTGCAAGAACAAAGTCAGCTTCCTTCCGCGTCGATGAATGATGTGCAGGAAAAAGTGTACCCCTACGCACGTTTTCTTGATAGTCTGACCCACGCTTATAGTCCAAAGAGTAAAACGGTTTTCTACATGACATGGGGCAGAAAAAACGGCGACAAAGCACGGTGTGCTGCATTGCCTGAAGTATGTACTTATAAAGGAATGGATAGTTTATTAACTGCCCGATATACGGCAATGGCCAAAGCGAATCATGCGCTGATCTCACCGGTAGCGAGAGTATGGAAATATTTACGTGAAAAAAATCCTTCCATTGAACTGTACAATGCCGATGAAAGCCATCCTTCAGAAGCAGGATCGTATGCGACGGCATCCTGCTTTTATGCCGTCATCTTGAAGAAGGATCCTACCCTGATAAAATATGATTTCACCTTGAGCGCAAAGGACGCAGCGAGCATCCGTATGGCGGTTAAGAAAGTTCTGGGTGCTAAGTTCTGAGGAACAATACTCAGATCAATTCTATTTGCCATACACCGGCGACAACCATTTTTCTGCTGGCTCATACTTGCTGGCACTTGCCCAGCGTATTCCACGTTTCATCATTTCCAATGCTTCAGGTGTTTTCTGAACGTGCTCAACGTTATGTCCCAGTGAAGTATAAAATATTCTACCCTTGCCATACATCTTTTTCCAGGTGACAGGCATAACAGTGTCCTTTATAAACGCGAAGTCAGGCTGCCATGTATTTTTTTCGTCAGGAGGAATCGCCCCTGTAAATTTTGTGGTCGCAAGTACTTTCACATTTGGATCGACGTGCATGTAATATTGCTCACTCTTCATTTTAAAGTCTTTTAATCCTTTCGTTACCTCGTCTGAATGGTCAACGATCTTTACGGTGTAATCGAGCACACCACCTGGATGTGCTACCCACTGACCGCCTGTCATAAACTGGTAATCGGGATTTTCTCTAAAAGAGTCACACATTCCGCCATGCCAGCCCGCCATGGCCGTACCGTTCCTGCCTATTGCCTCCAGCAAACCCGTCTCCTGTTCTCTGGTAATTTTGGACATCGTAAAGAGTTGTATAACAACATCGATTGTACTCATCAGTTCTTTGTCGGTGTACGGATCCAACGAGGTGAATGACTGAACATCGGCTCCCTCTTCTTTCAGCCACGGAATGAAATAATTTGCAAATTTTTCTGGTTCATGACCGGGCCAGCCACCATACGTCAGCAAAACCTTTCTGCTTTTTAAAGAAGGAAGCGCCTTTGATTCGTCCATTAATTCGGTTGATTTACTCATACCGGCCAGTGGCAACATCGCGGCAGAGCCGAGTGCGATTGCCTTTGTTAAAAATTCCCTGCGATTATTCTTAGTCATATGAAACTTATTAAAAGTTATCGTTGCACTGCGAGTTGAATTAACAAAAATTTATTCGATTCACCACTAAAGGATTCACCCATTTAGAAATTCAGGCTAAATTATTGTTAGGCGGTTAATTTGTAACTTGAAAACTCCTGACGTCTTGAAGGCAATCGGCGCGGTTTGTGCTGAATGATAATCTGGGCATGAAATGAAATCGAAATTACTTTTCCTTTTTATCTCGTTTGTAGGAGGCGCTGTAATGGCACAGAAAGCTGACAGCCTTGAGGCCGCGATTGTGAAAACCACATCCGATACAACCAGGACCATCTTATACAGTTACCTTGCGGATGAACTTAATAAAACCAATCCGGTAAAAGCAATTCAAAGCGGCAGAAGAGGTCTCTTTCTGGCAAAGAAAATTGATTTTAAGAAAGGGCTATTTGAAAATAGCTTTTCGATCGCTGCAATTCATCAGGGTCAAGCATCCTTCGATTCGGCCATTTTTTACCTGCGAATTGCTGGCAAGACAGCAAAAGACCGAATGGATATAAAGGGACAAGCTGAAGTTTGCTCCTCTTTTGGTCACAGCTTTATGCGGCTGTCAAGACTTGACTCGGCGCGGTTTTATCTCGACAAAGGTTTAGCCCTGGCGAAAGAAGCTAAAGATTTCCGAATTGAAGCGGGCATTTATAATAATTACGGAAATGTATTGCTGGAAGAAACAAGCTACCAACAAGCACTCGACTATTTCATTAAGGCAGCACGGTTGTATGAAAATCCCCTCGCGGATGAATACGGCCAGGCTCTTGCGTTATCCAACATTGGAAATATTGAATACAGACTCGGGAACTATGAACAGGCCCTCGCCTACGCACATCAAAGCCGGAACATTGCAAGGAAAAAAAACCTGACGAGCTCAATAGGATATGCTTACAAGCTTTTGGGACGCATTTATCGTAAGCAAAAAAAATACGATAGTGCTCTTTATGAATATAAGCAGGGACAAGAACTCTACCTTTCACTGGGCGATGCCAGGAGTGCCGCGGAAGTGCTGCAGAATATTGGGAACATCTATTTTGACCAAGGAAAACATCGGGACGCCCTCGCCAATTATCTTGAATCCCTTAAGCTGTCAAGAAAAATTTCAAATAAATCACTCATGGCGTATGCCTACTCATCTATCGGTCAGGCGTTCATGGTGCTGGCCAGGAATGATGATGCCCTGATTTACCTTGATTCATCACGAAGAGCAGCACAGTTGATTGGCAACAAATACCTCTTGCTTGACAATCTCGATGCCATGAGCGCTGTTTATGAGGCTAAGGGTGACTTCAAGAAAGCTCTGTCTGTGCATCAGCAATTCACAAAATCAAAAGACAGTGTTACACAAACAGAGAACAGGAAGCTAGCCGAAGAGACCCAAGCCAAATATGAACTCGAAAAAAAAGAGGCACATATAGCTTTGCTGGAGAAAGACCACGAATTAAAAGATCTTACTCTGGCACGGCAGCGAGCAATCCAAGCAGGAACTGCGATCGCATTGTTACTAGTAATTGTAATTGCCATGCTGCTAATAAATCGATATCGTTTAAGTAATCGCGCCAGGCGGCAAGCTGATATCGAGCGGGTCCGCAATACCATCGCACGCGACCTCCACGATGATATTGGGTCTACCCTTTCAACAATTAATATCATCAGCAAACTTGCCATACATGATAATCCTGGCGGAAAAAATATTCACCTTATCCGTATTGCCGAACAATCATCATTGATAATGGAAAGCATGTCAGACATGGTCTGGTCAATAAACCCAGTGAATGATTCCCTCGAGAAAGCGGTAGTACGCATGAAGGTCTTTGCAAGTGAAATTCTGGAGCCGAGAAATATAAACTACCGTTTTACAGGTGAAGACTCGCTTCATGGCCTGAGTCTGAATCCGGAGCAGAGAAAAAATCTGTTTTTGATCTTTAAGGAAGCTTTAAACAATGCGGCTAAATACAGCGAAGCCACTGACGTCCAGATTTTCCTGGGCCTTGTGAACGGAAATGTTTTGCTTACCGTCACCGACAATGGAAAAGGTTTTGAAAGTAATCAAGTAAAGAGCGGGAATGGTCTCAGAAACATGGAAACAAGAGCCCAATCGATGAAGGCCCGATTTGCCCTCATCACCGCACCCGGCAATGGAACCGAAATGTCGGTAGAATTGCATGTTACATGATTAGGGTATATCATGGTAAACACCTTTTTAATTAATTTGTAGGAATATCTGAAATGGCTTTTTCGGTTTTGCTATATGAGGACAATGACTTGCTGCGCGAGAGTATCGTAAGCATGGTACACCTTGATGATCGCTACACCATCTCAGGATCATTTAACAATGTATTGCTCGCCGAAAATCAGCTAAGCGAATTTCATCCCGACATTGTATTGATGGATATTGATATGCCTGGTCGCACGGGAATAGAAGCCGTCCGCCGTATTCGTTCTATCGGTGTCGATACTCCTATCCTGATGCTTACGGTGTTTGATGATACACAGCACGTATTCGACGCCATTTGTGCCGGGGCCTCCGGGTACCTTCTGAAAAAACATCTCTCAGTGAGGTTGTTTGACGCTATTGATGAAGTAATGAGTGGTGGCGCTCCCATGTCTCCGTCCATAGCGCACATGGTCATTGCTTCCCTGCAAAAACCTGCGAATCAAAATCCCTACCAGCTCACACCTCGCGAAAAAGAAGTTCTTTCCTCACTTGCAAAGGGGAACAGCTATAAGTTAATGGCCGCGGAATATGGTATCACTGTGGACACGATTCGGGCACATATAAAAAAGATATACGAAAAGCTTCAGGTACACTCGCAGACAGAGGCGGTCTCGAAAGCGTTCAACGAAAAGTTGTTGTGACCCGGTAACTAACCTGGAAAACCGGGATATCCACTACACGGCCATATTACATCATCATGTAATACCGCACGTTCAATATTCTCCTGACTTTTGATCAAAACAAATCAGGGTATGAAAAGAGTTATACTACTGGCGGCAATTTACCTGCATGGCATTGCCGCAATGGCTCAGCAAGATCCGCTTTATTCACAATACATTCTAAATCCATTTGTCATCAATCCGGCTTATGCGGGAATGACAAACAATTTAAATGCTTCCGTAGTTTATCGGAAGCAATGGACAGGTTTTGAAGGAAGTCCTACCACCATCAATGCAAACGGGCACATCTCATTGTTCGCCAATAAAATGGGAGCCGGCCTGATGGTTGTGTCCGACAAAATTGGAGTCACTTCAACAAATGAAATATATGGAAGTTATGCTTATCGGATTCGCGTCAGCAGTGACAAGGTACTTTCATTTGGCTTGCAAGCGGGTATTATTAATTATAAAACAGAAAATTCAAAACTAACTATCATGGATCCACTGGATCCTCTTTTTTCTGGCGTTACGAATGAGACCAAGCCGAGTTTTGGCGCCGGCATAATTCTGATGAGCGATAAATTTTTCGTGGGGATTTCTGTTCCCAGACTGGTCCGAACAAAAACCTCGGCCGGCGGATTCGAACCGACCTTATACACACAACATTTGTATGCCATGGGCGCATACCGTTTCACGGTCAATGAACGGATGGTATTCAAACCATCTATTCTCGCCAAAGTTGTAAGCGGTGCGCCTGTCTCTGTTGATCTTAACGCAGCCATTATTCTGGATGCAAAATATACTGCCGGGCTCATCACAAGAAATTTTTCAACCTACGGCATATTCCTTCAGGCGATTCTTAACGATTCCTTTCGGGTGGGATACGCACTGGAAGTTCCCACCAACAAATCGGTCGGGACAAATTTCTTAACACATGAAATCACGTTAGGCGTGCGACTCAACGTGTTATCATTTCACAATGAGAGCGGAACTATTTTTTAACTACAAAGAGCTAAAGCATTATGAAATATCTGATAGTCTTCCTCAGTTGTTTATTTGCCGGCAACGTTAGAGCGCAGCTCCCGGCTTTCGGATGGGCGGGCAATGTTGGTGGCACAGGCATTGACATGGGCGCGTCGATCGCTTACGATGCCTCTGGCAATGTTTACATCGCGGGGCGATATGAAGGAAGTGCCGACCTGGATCCAGGTAGTGGAGTGTTTAATCTGACAACAGGTAACATCGATGACGGATTCGTTCTAAAGTTGAATTCCAGCGGTGAATTCGTATGGGCGAAGAAAATTGGCTCCCTTGTCGGAGCAGATCAGGCGTTCGGGATCGCGGTAGACAACGCTGGAAATGTTCACATTACAGGCTTTTTCGAATCCACCGTTGATTTCGATCCCGGATCAGGCACATTCGACCTGGTGGCTGGGGGAAGTGTTGACGCATTTATTCTGAAGCTTGACAATAATGGAAATTTCATTTGGGCAAGAAAAATCGGAGGCACCGGTCAGGATATAGGATATTCGATCGCACTCGATGCGACAGGAAGTGTATACACCAGTGGTGCTTTTGGAGGGGCCGTTGATTTTGATCCCGGGGCCGGAACATTTATGATGACAGCGACCAGCTATAACACAGCGTTTATTTCGAAACTGGATGCCTCCGGAAATTTCGCCTGGGCAAAGAGTTTTGGAGGAAGTGTTAATCCAAGTGTAGCCACCGAAATTGCGATCGATGCCGCTAATAATGTAGTAACAACAGGATACTTTAATGGGACAACGGATTTTAACCCGGGTACTGGAGCCTTCAATCTTACTTCCAATGGCGATGATGACATATTTATTTCTAAGCTGGACGCCGCGGGAAACTTTGTATGGGCTAAGAGTGTCGGCGGCATTGATAGTGACCGTGGATATGCGTTGGCGGTTGACGTTGCCGGTAATGTGCTTGTTACCGGAGAATTCTATCAAACGATGGATTTCAATCCTGGCGCCGGCATCTTTGAGATAATTGCAACAAGTAATAGCGAAGATGCTTTCATCCTTAAGCTTGACGGTAGCGGCAATTTTGTTTGGGCCAAAGGTATCCAGGGCGATGACCTTGACCGGGGCCAGGCTATTGCCACGGATAGCAACGGAAATGTTTATACTGCAGGTATGTTTGGTTCGACGATTGATTTCGATCCGGGACCGGGCAATTTCAGTCTGACTGCGCAAAGTGTTGATATATTCATCAGCAAGCTGGATGCATCAGGTAATTTCCTTTGGGCACTGGGCATTGGCGGAACGACTATTGATGGCGCACAAGGTCTGACTATTGATCCTGCAGGAAACCTCTATGCGACCGGAAACTTCATATTCACTGCTGACTTCGATCCGGGGTCGGGAACGTACAACTTAACCTACACTGGTAATGCGGCATTGAATTCGGACGGGTTCATCCTAAAGCTGGGCGATGATGGGAGCGGAAGCACCGGCTCGGGCGGCGAGCTCGTTATTTATAATGGAATTTCACCAAATGCGGATTCCTACAATTCCACCTGGCAAATCCAAAATATTGACATGTTGACAGATACAAAAAAGAACAAAGTGACTTTGTACAACCGCTGGGGTGATGAAGTGTTTAGCGCGTCTGATTATGACAACCATTCAAAAGTTTTCAAGGGAATTTCGAATGACGGCGCTGAACTTCCCTCGGGGACATATTTCTACAGAATCGAATTTGAAAGTGGGAAATCACCGCTGACAGGTTACGTGGTGCTGAAGAAGTGATTGATCTTACTTTAACGACCAGAACAATAAAATTTTTCGCTTATCTTTTAGGGCCTAAGCGAAAAACCCGTGCAAAAGAGATTGACTTTCCTGGTGATGTTGTTTGCCTGTACTCTTGCAAGGTCGCAGACACCGGCCATTGACAGCCTTCTGAAAGTAGTTGCGAGGCATTCACACGACACCATTGAAATCAAGGCCCTTAACTACTTGTCGTCGGAGGTTTCGCGCCGGGACGCAGCCTTGGCAACACAATATACATATCAGCACATCGCTCTGGCAAAGTCACTTCATACCGACTTTGGGCTTGCCCCGGGTTACGCATGGCTGGTTACGAGAAATCAGAATCTAGGAAGACTTGACAGCTCCATGCATTACCTGGACATGCTGGAAGCGCTGGTAAAAAAACATCCCGATGACTACAAAGCCGCCGGCAACTATTACAATGCTGCAGGACTTTTTTATCGTCACCAAAGGGAATTCACCAAAGCGCTGCCGTACCTCATAGAGGCCCTTAAGTGGACCAAACTATCCAAAGACAAGACATCCGAAGCAGGGCAACTGTTGAACATAGGAAACACATATCAAATTATTGGCGATATTAAAAATGCAGCTACTTATCATCTTCAATCCCTTGTTTTGTTTGAAGAAGTAAAGAACAAAAGGGGTCAGTCTTTCTGCCTCACTAGCTTGGGGAATGATTATTACTCGCTCAAACAATTCAAAGCGGCCGAAAAATATTTTCTTCAGTCAATTAAGTTAAAAGAGGAACTTCAGGACAAACGCGGAATGACGAGTTCATGGCAAAACCTTGGCGCGATGTACCTGGAAATGAATAAATTTGAGCTAGCGCATAAATACACCCTCATGGCGCTAGAACGCTCGCGCGAAACCAACATGATGCCTGTGGAGGCCGCTATCCTTGTTAATCTTGCAAGACTCTACCGCGACACAAAAAAAATAGAGGAAGCCAGGAAAACTTTTGATCTCGCCCTTTCCCTGGCGCGTAAATCGGCTGATAGCGTTCTGGTCTCAACCATAAAATCAGATCTTGCTTTGATGGAAAATAACCTGAAGGGAGAAGAAAAAATATTGATCGAACATGTTTACGTGTCAATGGAGAAAGGCGACAAACCAACCACAGCAGACGCGTATTATAACTTGGCGATGTGGTACGCCAGGCATAATAATTACGAAAAAGCCTTCGAAAACCTGTCTCTTTATCAGCAACTGAGTGACACAGTTCGTGGCAGCGCAATTCAGATTCAATTTAAAAATCTGGAAGAGGCCTATAAGAGCGAAAAGAAAGAAAAAGAAATTGCGTTATTGAAAAAAGACCAAGAACTACAAAGTCTTGCATTGAGTCGTCACGAGCTCATTAACACTTCAATTGGTATCGCCCTTTTCTCAGTTATCATTATAAGCTTCCTCTCAATCAACCGCTACCGTGTACTGAATAAGGCAAAACGTTTAGTGGAGATTGAGCGGGTGAGAAATAATATTGCACGAGACCTTCATGACGACATCGGATCCACGCTTTCAAGCATAAATATTCTTAGCCAGGTTGCTCTTCAAGAAAAAAATGGAGGCACGCAGAATTATCTGCAGCGGATCGGTGATCAATCCGCTCGCATTATGGAAAATATGAGCGACATGGTGTGGTCAATAAATCCAAGCAATGATTCTTTAAGTCAGGTTGTGATCAAGATGCGAGAATTCGCAACAGAAATTTTAGAAGCACAGAATATTGATTTCCGCTTTTCTGAAAAAGTATCCACCAATCTGATAATCGACGCAGAGAAAAGAAAGAGCCTTTTTCTGATCTTTAAGGAAACGATAAATAATGCCGCCAAATACAGCCAGGCTTCCCTTGTTGAAATTAGCCTTGATGAAAAAAATCACACCTTGGCGATGAAAATAAAAGATAACGGAACTGGTTTTGAAGAACAGGCGGTAAAAAAAGGCAACGGCCTTCGCAACCTGCGTGAGAGGGCAAAAGCTGTGAATGGCACCCTAACGCTGAAGAGTTCTCCGGGTCAGGGCACGGAAATGAACCTGCTCCTGCCCCTCACATGATGATGTGATAGACTGATGTTTGAAAGTTCGGATATTTGTTAACCCTTCATGACTCATCGCATTCTACTGTACGAAGACAATCCCCTCCTGAGCGAGAGCATACAATCCATGCTTCGCCTGAATGAAGGTTTGCGCCTGTTAGGGGCCCACGAAAATCCGATGGAAGTGACGTCTCACCTCAAAAGTTTCAGACCCGATATGCTCATTATGGATATCGACATGCCTGGTATGAATGGAATAGAGGCTGTGGCAAAAGTTCGAGCTGTAGACAAAAGCATTCCCATCTTAATGCTTACGGTATTTGACGACAACAAGCACGTATTTGATGCTATTTGTGCCGGAGCGTCCGGGTATATTCTCAAAAAACATATTTCCAACCGACTTTTCTCAGCAATCGAGGAGGTATTCGAAGGCGGTGCACCAATGTCGCCCAGCATTGCCCGCATGGTGATTGGGTCCATGCAGAAGCCGACCCATGATCTCTACAATCTGACACCCCGCGAAAAAGAAATCCTTACGTCACTTTCTCAGGGTAACAGTTATAAAATGATCGCCGCACATTTTGAGATCAGTCTTGATACGGTGAGGACCCATATCAAAAAAATCTACGAGAAGCTGCAAGTACATTCTCAAACAGAAGCCGTTTCAAAAGCCATACAGGAGAAGCTGGTATAGAAATGGTGATCGATAGTAAACTTTCTACTACGCCCCAACCGAATTTACCCCCCTCACCGATTTTACCAACTACCGATTACCGACTACCGATCACAGACCACATCATCATGCGATAGCCTCCAGCCTCAAATACCCAGAGATTTGAGACATGAAAATTCTACTCGTTTCATTTCTACTCGTGGCCACCATCGCGCAGGCTCAGCAAGACCCACTTTACTCCCAATATCTTGTTAATCCTTTGGTGATTAACCCTGCCTATGCAGGATTGAACAACAACATGAATATCATGGCTGGCTACCGAACGCAATGGACCGGCTTTGATGGACATCCCGAAACGCTTACGATGAGTGGTCACACTTCAATTGTTAATAATAAAGCGGGTGCAGGACTTTTAATTGTTCAGGATCGACTTGGCAACTCAACGACAACCGAGTTCACTGCTTCGTTTGCTTATAAGCTGAACCTGGGAGAAACAACATTCAGTTTCGGTATGCAGGGTGGAATGCAGAACTTCAAAGCTGACAACAGCACCCTCACACTTTATGACCCGGGTGACCCGGCATTTACTGGCACTGAACGGGTAAGTCGTTTCAACCTTGGAGCAGGTGCCATTCTAAAAAGCGAACGTTTCCTTCTTGGATTATCTGTCCCTCGATTATTGCCATCAACTTTCAGCAACGGAGGTCAGGAATTTCAGCTTTACAATCAGCATATCTACCTGTTTGGCGCCTACGTATTCTATCTTAACGAACATTTGCGATTCAAGCCATCCACATTGATCAGAGCGGTGAGTGGCGCACCTGCCTCGTACGATCTGGCGATGAGTCTTAACATCAACACAGCCCATACTGTGGGAATATTTACCAGAAGTTTTAATACGTATGGCCTTTTACTTCAAACGATGGTTAAAGATAAGTTACGCCTTGGCTATGTCTTTGAGGTTCCAACGAGCTCTTCAGTAGGATCAAAGTTTTCATCACATGAGATCATCGTTGGCCTGAAATTATCTGCGTTTGGTTTTCAGGATAATTCTGTCAGTAACTTTTAACGATCACTACTATGAATTCATTCCCGCAAAAGCGAAACACTTTCGTATACATTCTCCTGATTCTTTGTTGTGTGTTCCATGGTTCAGCACAGGTGGTGCCCGTCTTAAAGTATGTCAGTCCAATGATTGGCACTAACAATACTACTGAAGATTTTGCAATGGATGCGGCTGGAAATACCTACAGTGTCGGCTCTATGTGGGGAACCGTTGATTTTGATCCAGGCCCTGGCACCTATAACCTTACCTCACTTGGTGGATTTGACGTATTTGTGTCAAAGATGGATCCCTCGGGAAACCTTGTCTGGGCAAGGACCTTTGGGGGATCAAAATATGAACAAGGGTTCGGTATAGCGGTCGATCTATCAGGGAATGTTTACACAACAGGAAGATTTGTCGGAACAACTGATTTTGATCCTGGTGCAGCAACATACAAACTGACTGCAACAGGTACAGGTTATGCCAACGCTTTTATTTCAAAACTTAATAGCAATGGTGATTTCGTTTGGGCGGTCGCGCTGGGTGGCACTCAAGAAGATGTCGGCGAATCGATTGCTGTTGACGCTTCGGGAAATGTTCATGTGATTGGAACCTTTAGCTATACCGTTGATTTTGATCCGGGTGCTTCGACTTTCAGTCTTTCAGGAAATGCTGCACAGATTTTCATCCTTAAACTTAATACCAATGCCGGTTTCATATGGGCCAAGGCGATTACTGGTACATATCAGACCTATCCAAAGGCAATTTCCTTAGATGCAGCTGGAAATGTCTATACCACCGGCTCATGGTATGCCTCAACAATGGATTTTGATCCAGGCCCAGGTGTTTATACCCTGACCCCCAACTCGACCAGTACTGACATGTTCATATCGAAGCTGGATATCAATGGCGGTTTCGTTTGGGCCAAAGCCATCGGCAACCAATACACTGAGTCCGGTGAAGACATTGAGCTTGACAATTCGGGCAACATATTGTTAACCGGAATATATGTAGCATCTGTGGATTTTGATCCAGGAGCCGGAGTTTCAAACATGACGTCCGCTGAACCAACGGGTGACATATTCATTCTTAAGCTAGCGAATGATGGAACGTACCTGTGGTCTAAGACAATGGGCGGAGTTGGAATTGTGCCTTCCTACACCAACGAAAACCGGGGAATTGCCATTACAGCTGACCTTACCGGAAACATATTTGTTACCGGCAGATTTTCTTCATCAGGTGATTTCGACCCAGGCCCTGGTATTGTTACGCTTAATGCGAATTCAACTAGCTATACTGACATGTTTATATCAAAATTTGATGCCGCCGGAAATTTAATCTGGGCTACGGACCTTGGTTCAGGTGGTTTTGACTTCGGTTCAGGTATAAGAACGGATGCTGCTGGTGCGGTTTACATTGGAGGTCAGTCTCAGGGGGTTGTTGATTTTGATCCAAGTGCATGTGTTTTTAACGCGGGAAGCGGCTTTACTGCATTCGTGCTGAAGCTCGGTGAAGCTCCTCCTATCCCAGCTCCAACGATCGCCTCTTTTACTCCAACATCCGGGCCTATTGGAACACCCGTAACTATTACAGGAACTAATTTCAGCACCGTGGATGCTGAGAATGGTGTTACCTTCTTTAACAACAAACCAGCATTGGTGAGCGGAAGCTCCTTAACTACAATCAACACTTCTGTTCCGACAGCTACCACTACCGGAGTTATCAAGGTGACCGTTGCTTGCGTTACAGTTTCCAGCACAGGTAACTTCACGATCACTGTTGGGCCAACCATTACCAGCTTCACTCCTACCACTGGCTCAGTGAATACAACGGTCACGATCACCGGAACAAATTTCAGCACCACACCCGCGAATAACCTGGTAAAATTCAATGGAACAACGGCTACCGTTACATCCAGCACAGCTACCAGCATTGTAACTAAAGTTCCGGCAGGGGCTACCACTGGAACGATATCTGTAACCGTTGCCGGAAGTACAGGCACCAGTACGGGTGTATTCACCGTGCCTGGCACAATTAATATTACAACTCAACCTGCTGCAACAACATCTGTATGCGTAGGAGCGACAGTAACATTAGGGACCGCCGCTACGGGCACCACCAACATCATTTATCAGTGGCAATTCTCAACAACATTGGCCGGAACGTATGTCAGCATATCAAATACCGGTGGCTATTCAAATGTTGGAACCGCAACATTATCTATCAACACTAGCGGGAATTTTGGAGCGGGTTACTATCGATGCAAAGTCGATGGTGATGCTGCTGCTACTAAATTCACCAATGCAGTTGGAGTCTTAGTGAATTCAAAGCCATCTCCACCAACCGCGTCCGGTTATATTGCCTGTGATTATGGTTCTGGCGGGTTGGCCTATCTTTACGCTGCTGGTGGCTCAGCCGGCAACTATCGATGGTACACCGTTGCTTCAGGTGGTACAGCAATAAGCGGCGAAACGAATTATTTATACACTCCAACAGTTACGGCCAATAGCACATTCTATGTGTCAATAGCGAGTGGTACATGTGAAAGTACCAGAACCCCTGCCGTTGTTGAATACAGAATCGGTCCGCAAAAACCAACGATCACGTCAAGCCTTCCTATTGTAAACAATAAGATCACGGTCTGTCCTGGGGGCCTCGTTCTCTCAGGACCCGCAGGGCATGAAGGATATTTATGGTCTCCTGTTCAGGATGGCGGTCAGCAATTGGTCGTTAAAGAAAGTGGCTCATACACAGTACAAGTTTACGATAATGTGTGTTATAGCGAAGATTCCGATCCGATAGACGTTACAATCGACGCCACAAATTGTGTAAATGCAGCACCTGTCATTACCTTTCAACCGATTTCTATTCCCATCAATGGAAAAGTAACGCTGGATCTTATACCAACACTTTCGGATTCAGACAATAACATCGACCTCAAATCCCTGTCAATAGTTGAACCACCACAAAGTGGCGCTGAAGCAACTATTGCCATCGATGGTACGCTTGAAATCGACTACTCCTCTATTCAATTTTCCGGAACCGATAGACTAAGAATTGGCGTGTGCGATTACTTTAACAAATGTGCGGAACAGGAATTGGTGATTACTGTCATTGGAGACATAGTTGTCTACAACGGAATTTCACCAAATAAAGACGGGGCGAACGATACGTGGCTAATTCAGTACATTGACGCCATTGAAGAAACTAAAAACAACAAGGTTTCAATTTTCAATCGATGGGGCGATGAGGTATTCAGTGTCAATAATTATGATAACACCAACAAAGTTTTCAAAGGTCTGGGAAAGAGTGGGAACGAGCTCCCCTCAGGCACGTACTATTACAAAATCGAATTTGAAAGTGGCAGACCCTCAAAAACCGGCTATCTGACCCTGAAAAAATAAATAGTTAGTCCCGGGGTTCCTTTGATGAGGTCGATTTGATAAATTGAAAGAGCAAAATTGGTGAATACCCCATCTTGAAAAACACTGCCTATGAACTCCATTAAGAATGGGCCACAACATAGAAGTGGTGTAGCGCGCAGTGGGATACAAAAATACTTTCGCCAATTATTTTTTTTCGTTGCAATAGCCTGCCTTCTACTGTCTTCTCATATCAGCCAGGCCCAAACTCCTTCTTTGGAATGGGCCAAAGGTTTTGGAAGCAGCTCCGTTGGCTGGGTTTATGGAATTACAACCGATGCGTCTGGGAATGTCTATACCACTGGTTTTTTTTCTGGCACAACTGATTTTGATCCAGGTCCGGGTGTATTCAATCTCTCTTCCTCTGGCGGTTACGATATCTACATTTCAAAACTTGATGCTTCCGGAAATTTCGTGTGGGCAGTGCGTATGGGCGGAACCACCAATGACGTCGGCCTAGGAATCGCGCTTGATCTTTCTGGAAATGTTTATACAACAGGACAATTTACCGGCACGGCCGACTTTAATCCAGGCGCACCTGTATTTTCAATGTCCTCTTCTGGTGGAGATGACATTTACATTTCAAAACTAGATAACAACGGAAATTTTGTTTGGGCAAAAAGCGTTGGCGGAGGATCCATCGATTTTGCAAATGGAATTGTAGCGGACAATGCAGGTAACGTCTATTACGGTGGCTATTTTAATGGCACAGCCGACTTTGATCCAGGTGCCGCTGTACTCAATCTCATCTCCACGGGAAACACTGAAAGTTTTGTTTCCAAATTGGATACTAATGGTGCGCTTGTCTGGGCGAAAAGCATGGGTGGTCCTAACATTGATCTGGTTTACGACGTAGAACTCGATCAGGTAGGGAATATTTACACGACAGGTTCTTTTCGCGGAACAGCAGACTTTGATCCCGGTGCAGGCACAGCGCTACTAACTTCTGCAGGAACGGACGATATTTTCGTATCCAAACTTGATAACAACGGCAATTTTCTACTGGCAAAAAGTATGGGCGGACCTGGCGACGACTACGGCAACGCGATTGACATTGACTTCGCTGGAAATATTCTGGTTACAGGGTTGTTTTCGCTCACTGCCGATTTTGATCCTGGTATCGGTGTCACAAACTTAACTTCTGCAGGGCAACGAGACGCTTTCGTTTCCAAGCTTGATGCCTCCGGCAATTTTGTTTGGGCAAGAGGCATGGGAGGCCCGGGAGGTGATGACTCGAACGACATTGCAACAGACGACATAGGTAATTCATATATCACAGGCACATTTTCAAACACTGCAGACTTTGATCCTGGTGCCGGCATTTACAATCTTACGTCGGTCACGTTCTCTCCCACCGATATTTATGTTCTACGACTCGATGCCTCCGGAAATTTTGGATGGGCTGTGGCAATGGGAGGAACAGCATCGGATGCGGGCATCGGACTTGGTTTGGATGCTTCAAACAATGTTTACGTTGGTGGCTATTTTCAAGGTACGGCAGATTTTGATCCGAGCAGCGGCACTTTCAACCTGACTGCACCGGCGCCCTATAGCTCCTTTGTCGTAAAACTCTCACCACCTGCCGCTCCAACGATTACAGACTTTTCACCAAAATTCGGTCTCGTTGGAACTGACGTGACAATCACTGGGACTAATTTCAACTCTTCAACTATTGTGTATTTCGGCGGAACAGCTACCACTACAGTTTTCGTATCATCAACCGAGATCCACGCGTTTGTTCCCTTCGGTTCAACGTTCCAGCCAATCACAGCAACGAAGGCCGGACAGACAGCATATTCAAATAAACCCTTCATCGTAACCTTCGGTGACAATGATTTAATGACGGCTTGCGCGTTTTCAACTAAACGTGATAATACAACTGGGGCCGGACCATACTCAATTGGCATTGGTGACCTTGATCGCGATGGAAAACCCGATATAGTGTCGGCCAACTTCATTAGCAACACCTTGTCTATAATAAGGGGCCTCGGCAGTGCGATGTCAGGTGGCTCTCCCTATCCGGCTTTCTCTCCAAAGACGGACATTGCCACTGGTTCTGGTCCACAGGGAGTAGCCTTAAGTGATATTGATGGTGATGGCAAGCTGGATATTGTCGTGGCAAATTTTACAAGCAATACGGTATCGGTTTACCGGAATACTACCACCATTGTTGGAACAATTACATTTGCGGCAAGAACAGACTTTACTTCCGGAACCGGCCCCTATAAAATAGCCATCAACGACTTTGATGGGGATGGTAAATCAGATATCGCCATTGTCAACAAGACCGGAGCACTAGGTCTTTCTGTGTTGAGAAATATTAGTTCTCCCGGAACAATCTCTACAGGTTCTTTTCAAGCTAAAGTTGATTTCGGAACAGGAGTAAATCCTGAAGACCTCGAGATAACAGATATTGATGGTGACAACAAGCCTGACATAATCACAGTGAGTCCGGTCGATAACAGTTTTTCAGTTTTACGAAACACAGCAATAAGTGGGACGATCGACGCTACTTCTTTTGCTCCGAAAGTTGACTTCGCATCAGGTAGTGCAAGTTCCAATCCATTCGGTATTGCAATAGGCGACATGGATCTTGATGGTGACCAGGATGTGCTTATTGCAAATGCAGGCGACAATTCGATCGCTGTTTTTAGAAACTCAAGTAGTGCAGGCGCGATTTCCTTTGCCCCTCACGCCGATTTCGCGACCGGAGCCGGAACGTATGACGTTGCTGTGACCGATCTTGACGGTGATGGTAGGCTCGATGTTGCAGTTTCACTACAAGATCCTACGATTCAGGGAGTTTTGACTGTGAAGAATGCAACAGTCACCTCGGGGTCTTTTGTTTTCAATTCCTTTCAACTGTTTGGCACCGACGTGGCGCCATGGCAAATTGGTATTGCCGATTTCGATGCTGATGGAAGACCTGATATTGCAACCGCCGACTTGAACTCAAACGCTATCGCTGTGTTTCGAAATCAGGTAAGTTCACTACCGCCCACATTGTTTGCAGTGAACTACGCGCCTGCAAGCGGACCTGAACTGTCAACAGTAACCATTACAGGCGGACCTTTCAGTACTTACCCAAGCAACAACGTTGTGTACTTTAATGGAAAACAGGCAAACGTATTTTCAAGCACAGCAACGAGCATCGTGGTTACTGTTCCTATTGGCGCCACCACCGGACTTTTGACAGTGACTGTTGGATGCCAAACAGCCGGCAATATTGTCCCGTTTACCGTTACACCATCGAGCTGCGTGCCGGTCGGTCAACGAAACACATTGATACAATTATATAACGATACGAATGGGGCCGGTTGGACAAATAAGACAAACTGGCTTTCGGGGAATGAGAGCACATGGTACGGCGTTACCGTGACAGGCTGCATCATCACAAAATTGTTATTAAACAACAATAACCTTGTCGGAACACTCACAGCAGATCCTGGAAATCTTTTCGATCTTAAAGAAATCGATCTCTCTCAGAATAAAATTGATGGCGACCTTCCCGTTAATCTGGTTAATGCTGAAGGTCTTACAAGAATCTCGTTTGCTGATAATAAATTTTCGGGAGTACTACCACCTGAATGGAAGGGTTTTGGTGAATTTGGGCTGCTGCTTTCTCTTGACGTTTCAAAGAATCAACTCTTTGGAGAAATCCCACTCGAGTTAAAAGACGTATTGAGTTTGAAGTATCTTAACCTTAGTCATAACGAACTTGATGGAGTAATCCCGGACGAGCTTGGCAATCTGGTGAATCTCGAAGAACTCTACCTCGATTATAATTTTCTGACAGGTGCCGTGCCGACGACTTTCGGAAGTCTTACCAAAATTAAAAAACTTTCTATCTCAAATAATGAATTGGAGGTTGTACCTGCTCCCATCGGGATATTACCAGTGATACAATACATCGATTTCAGTCACAATCTTTTAGATGTCGTGCCTACATTCTCTTCCACTTCGATAACTCACCTTGCGCTTGAATACAATAATCTTAAGTTCGGGGACCTTGAACCTAGTATTGCCCGCGCAGGATTTTCCTACAACCCGCAAAGCAAACTACCACCGGGTGGATTGATCTCATTTGTTCCCGGTGGAACGCTTTCAATTCCGTTTGCCACTACGGGCACAGCGAATAGCTATCAATGGTATAAAGACGGCATCGCTATTCCAGGTGCTACTTCCACCAACCTGTCAAGACCAGGAATGACGTCAAGTGATGTTGGTTTTTATACCATCAGAATCACCAGCTCAATCGTTACGGGCCTGACCCTCGAATCATTGCCCTATGTCGTAGTCACTGACGGCTGCAGCACTTCACCAAGAACGTCCGGTATGTTGGATACTTCATTCGATGCAAAAATCGGGAACCCGAATTACGGTGGCATGGAGCTACAAAGCACCGGAAAGATTATTATCTCATTAAACAGCAATGAAATTAATTCAGTGGCCGTACAAGGGATTTACAGGTTTAATCAGGATGGCAGTGTTGATAATACGTTTACTACCAACAGTTCATATTACGCCTCACCAAGTACCCTAATCATTCAACCAGACGATAAAATATTAATAGGCAGCAGCACCGGTAGTTTTTCGCAAGTCACCCGCCTGAACGCCGATGGCACTGATGACAATGCTTTTAATTTAAATGCGCCTCAGTATTATGCAGGAGGTGTCTCCGCATTGGCCTTACAGCCCGACAATAAAATACTGGTGTCCTACTCTGATTTTTCCGGAAAGCAGTATTTGGGAAGACTTAATGCGGATGGATCCGCTGATCCGTCTTTGTCAGCACCGATAGATTACAATATCAATACTATTAAAGTAAAAAGTGATGGTAAAATTCTAGTTGGCGGATATTTTGATTCGTACCTCGTTCAACTTACTTCCAGCGGGGCGATCGATGCGAGCTTCAGCACAACACTCGATATGGCTGTCACCGATATTGCCATTCAACCTGACGGAAAAATAATTGTTGTGGGATACTTCAACAGTGTAAACGGCAAATCACAGCAAGGAATAGCACGACTTAATGCCGATGGCACAACCGATATTACATTCCAGTTAATTGGAGTGACCGACGATCCTTCATTATCTCATGCGGCCTTCAAGATCTATCTTCAAAGTGATGGAAAAATCCTTCTCGGCGGAGAATTTGACAACATAAGCGGAACGAATAGAAAAAACCTGGTACGATTAAACAATGACGGCTCCGTGGATTGCGCTTTTAGTCCTGGCGCCGGAACGAACGGGATAATTTATGATGTAGTGATGCAGGCTGATGGAAAAATTCTCATTTCAGGTGATTTTGCAACATTCGACGGTGCGTCACGACCCGCGATCGCTCGTCTGATCAACGGTCCTACGGTGATCACGATCCTCTTGCAACCTTCTGATGCCGTTGTTTGTACAGGAGCCGTCGCTCAGTTTAATACGAATGCGACCGGTACCCTCAACATTACTTATCAATGGCAATTTAGTCTCAATAGCCCCATCAACTTTACAGACATAGCGACTGGTGCGAATTATTCAGGAACTACTTCTAAAACATTATCGGTAAATACTGCCGCCAGCTTTGGTGCAGGCAGATACAGATGCAGGATAAATGGCACTGGCGCACCAGAAGTGATAACCAACGATGGAGGGCTCTTTGTTAATCTCGTTCCTGTTGCCCCTACAACTTCCAATGCTTCCAGCTGTGTTGCCGCAAGTCTTGCCCTCAGTGCGTCAGGAGGCGTTAACGGACAATATCGCTGGTACACAGTAGCAACGGGTGGAACTGCTATTGCCGGAGAAACAAATTCTGTCTACAATACTCCTGTGTTATCAGTTTCGACTACTTACTACGTTGCCATTAATAATAGTTCATGTGAAAGTACCCGAACACCTGTCATCGCTGCAGTGACGATAGTTGCGAAGCCGGTTATCACAACTACTAATTGCACAGCTTCAGGGGCAACTCTTACAGGCCCTGCCGGATTTATAACCTATACCTGGTCAAATGGTGCAGGTACACAGCAAATTTCAGTGACTACAGCCGGCAGCTATACACTGACGGTCACCAATTCTGGCGGATGTACCAGCGTGGCTTCTGACCCAACTATCTTCAGTTCAGATTTCTGTAATCAGCCACCCGTCATTACTACTACCACCCTTACCACTGCGGTGGAAAGCACGGTGACATTAAACCTTTTGACTCTAATCAGTGATCCTGATAACAACATTGATCTGACAACTCTGAAAATAACCTCACAACCAGTTAGCGGAGCCACGGCAACTATTGATGCATCTGGTCAATTATTGCTTGACTATGCTGGAAAGTCTTTCTCGGGAAATGATCAGCTCACAATTCAAGTTTGTGATATCAAAGGCAAATGCACACAGCAAATCATCCGGATCAACGTATCAGGCGAACTAGTTGTGTACACTGGTATTTCACCTAACGGAGATAATCTTAATGATACCTGGATAATCAAATACATTGATGTGCTCCCTGATACCAAGGTGAATAAAGTATCGATATTCAATCGATGGGGTGACCAGATATTTGAGACGGAAAATTATAACAACCAGGATCGGGCATTTAAAGGCATTGGTAAGAACGGCAGTGAAGTTCCTACTGGCGTTTATTTTTATACCATCGAATTTGCAAGCGGTTTGGCTACCAAGACAGGGTATCTGTCCCTACGAAAGTAAAGTTTGGTGATGGAGGAATTGCCTGGCAAGAATTTCCATTCTTATATCCGGAAGCACTATTTCGAAAGCTCGAATTGATAAATCATTTCCGAGACCTTAGCCATAGCATCCTTGGACTGTTCCTCATCCTTTACGTTTCGCGACAATAGCACCAGGACATATTTCGACCCATTTGGCAAATACACAATGGCAGAATCATGATTTAGTCCCTTCAGCCATCCTGTCTTGTGCGCCACCTTCACTTCCTTGGGCAACCTGGCAGGTATAATGTCATTATATTTTTGCTCAAGCAAAACAGCGGTCATAGATTTTGAAGACTCAGCATCTACAGCGGTACCGTTCGCGAGGTTTTCAAAAATTACCATAAGGTCATAGGCCGTAGTCGTATTGATTAATCCTTTTTGGAATGCCTTTGAATCCTCCACACCCCTTAAAACCTGAATATCTTTTGCTCCAAGGTCACGCATGGTTTGTGTTACTTTTTTTGCGTCAACCAGTTCAATAAGGATATTTGTTGCAAGGTTGCTGCTGGAAGTGATCATAGGATAAACGATGTCTGCGATGGTCGCTTTGGTGCCAATCTTTGTGTAAATCATTGGTTCGCTGTCGTCTTTCGGCGTGAGGCTGTAGGGACTCCCATCGACAATACTTTTGAACTCATTTTTTATTGGTATCGAATCGGTAAGTGAAAAAAAACCCTCACGGGCCTGTCTGAAGACCTCAATCATGACAGGCGTTTTCATGGTGCTTGCAGCGTGGAACGAGGTGCGTTCATTTATTAAAATTTCATCACCAGTAGACAGATCTTTGAACGCCACGGCAAATTCCCCCGTCTGTTTTGCCAGTTCAGCGGCGATCGCTTCTTTTAATTCCTGCTTTTTTGGCTGGCAGGACAACATGATCGCAAAACCCGTCAGAGACAATAAAAAAAGAATTCTATGAGTCATGTGAATATTGTTTGTCTGAAAAATCAAAAGTAATAAAATGACAGAATTGACCAGCGATGAACAATATTTATTCAAATGGATTATGTGATCGTAAACCAAAGAACAGGTCACCCCTACGGGGCTAATCCCCTTTGGTCGCTATTCATGTTCTACCAACAGATTGCACCTACCGAGCGATTCTTCGTAGTAAGTTCTAAGCCGTTTTAATTGAAGTTTATCAGGTGGTTATAAGCCCCATCGGGCAATCTGTCTGTAGAAAGGTAATTGAAGTTTATCAGTTGGTTATAAGCCCCATCAGGGCTACCTGTCTGTAGAAACGGCAAGGTTGATCGAGGTGCAAGCCCCGTAGGGGTGACCTGTTAAAAAATTTCATCATCGTTGACTGAATTTATTCTCGTGGCTATAAGCCCCATCGGGGCAACCTGTCTGTAGAAACGGCAAGGTTGATCGAGGCACAAGCCCCGCAGGGGTGACCTGTTATCGGAACAATCTGTCTGTAGAAACACGTAATTGAAGTCTATCAGTTGGTTAAGCCCCATCGGGGCAACCTGTCTGTAGAAACGCGCACGTTGAGCGAGGCGCAAGCCCCGTAGGGGTGACCTGTTAAAAAATTTCATCATCGTTGACTGAATTTATTCTCGTGGCTATAAGCCCCATCGGGGCAACCTGTCTGTAGAAACGGCAAGGTTGATCGAGGCACAAGCCCCGTAGGGGTGACCTGTTAAAAAATTTCATCAGGTTTTCCGTCATCACAAAACATATAAATATTATCGGTCCTCCCGTTATTGGACCTAAAATCCAAAACACTATGAACACCTATACACAACTCTACATACAAGTCGTCTTTGCGGTCGCTGGCCGTCAGAATTTAATATCAAAAAATAATCGTGAGGAACTCCACAAATACATTACCGGAATCGTTCAGAAACGGAAGAATAAAATGCTTGCCATATTCTGCATGCCAGATCACCTTCATTTTTTAATGGGATTAAATCCCGCGTTGGCGATATCGGATATCGTTAGGGACGTAAAATCAGGATCATCCAATTTTATAAATGAGCAACAATGGATCAGGGGGAAATTTAATTGGCAGGAAAGTTTTGGTGCATTCTCATACGCAAAAAAAGATGTTAATCGTGTTGTTCAATATATTTTAAATCAAGAAGAGCATCACGGAAAAACTAGTTTCAAACACGAATACATCGGATTACTACAGGAATATGAAATTGACTACGATGAAAAATATTTATTCAAATGGATTGAATGATCATAAACCAAAGAAAACAGGTCACCCCTACGGGGCTAATCCCCATGATTGCTATTCATGTTCTACCAACAGATCGCACCTACGGAGCGATTCTTCGTAGTAAATTATCAGCATATTTTAATTGAAGTCTATCAGTTGGTTATAAGCCCCACCGGGGCAACCTGTCTGTAGAAACGCGCACGTTGAGCAAGGCACAAGCCCCGTAGGGGTGACCTGTTATCGGAACAATCTGTCTGTAGAAACGTAATTGATGTCTATTAGTTGGCTATAAGCCCCATCGGGGCAACCTGTCTGTAGAAACGCGCACGTTGAGCGAGGTGTAAGCCCCGTAGGGGTGACCTGATAAAAAATTTTCATCATCGTCGATCATAGAGAACAGGTCACCCCTACGGGGCTAATCCCCTTGGTCGCTATTCATGTTCTACCAACAGATC
>JBBRON010000027.1:0-67914 GCA_038229375.1 Cytophagales bacterium
ATCATCGCGAGGCCAGTAATAAAAATCCAGGCAACGGATAGCGGTATTAATACTCTCCACCCCAGGTGCATCAGCTGATCATAGCGGAACCTCGGAACAGTCCAGCGGATCCACATGAAGAAAAAGATGAAGAAACTTATCTTTCCAAAGAAAAAAAGTGTGCCGATGATTGTAATTGTGTTGTGATCCAATCCGAGATTGTTCATGAACGGAAAGTTGTATCCGCCGAAATAAAGTGTCGAAATTACAGCGGATGAAATGAACATATTAATGTATTCTGCAAAGAGATAGAATCCCAATTTCATGCTGCTGTACTCTGTATGATACCCACCAACCAGTTCGGTTTCACATTCCGGCAAGTCAAATGGTGTCCGGTTACATTCCGCGAAAGCGCAAATAAGAAAGATGACAAACCCCACCGGCTGATAAACCACATTCCAGAAGTTCCACTCGCCACCTACCCCACCTGCCTGCATTGCCGTGATCTCACCAAGACTAAGAGTGCCTGTCATCATGATCATTGCAATAATGGAAAAACCCATCGCGATCTCGTAGCTGATCATCTGAGCAGAAGCCCGGATGGCGCCGAGCAATGAAAATTTGTTATTGGAAGACCAGCCACCAATCATTATTCCATATACTCCGATCGATACAACACCGAAAACATAGAGAATGCCGATATTCAGATCCGCAATCTGCAACGAATAGACCTCGCCTCCAATTTCCAGGGTGCCACCCCAGGGTATAATCACTCCGGCCATCAGGGCGGTAAGCATAGCAATGCAAGGGCCGAGTACAAACAACAATCTATTGGAAACATTGGGGATGATCTCCTCCTTCATGATGAACTTCAATCCATCCGCCAGGGGCTGAAACATACCGAATGGACCCGCACGATCTGGACCTACCCTGTCTTGTAAGAACGCAGCCACCTTGCGTTCCGCATAGGTTGAGTACGCGGCGATAAACAGGGTGATGCCAAAGATCGCTCCGCTAAGAATTCCTTTATATAGTAAAAATGAAATCATGAGTAGAGTTTAGGACTTGGTTCTGGCAAAAGTTGAATTCCCTTTTCAAATTCTATCTGACGTTCAATTTCTTTCTTAAGTTTAAGAAGGTCCGTTCGTTCGTAATGATTTTGCGAGATCACGGAGTTATGTTCGATGTGGCGGGGTCCATCCACTGTCCAGTGACTCATATCTTTATGCTCAAAGCGGCATTCATTACAGATATATTCTGTTACCTCGCCATTTTTGTCTTTACGTGCCGACACTCGTAAAATTTCATCTCCTTTTTTCCAGAGAATAACTCTCCCGGAACATTTTGTGCAACTGCGATGTGCGTCAACGGGATTGGTAAACCAAACACGGCTCTTGAAGCGGAATGTCTTGTCAGTCAAAGCCCCTACCGGACAAACATCGATCATATTTCCTGAAAAATCATTATCAACTGCTTTTTGAATATAGGTACTGATCTCGGACTTGTCACCCCGCCCTACTACACCATGAACCCGATCATTGGTAAGCTGATCAGCAACAAACGTGCAGCGGTAGCAAAGAATGCACCGGGTCATGTGAAGTTTGATCTTATCACCAATATCTATTTTTTCAAAAGTTCTTCTGTCTTCTTCATATCGTGTCGCCGCTGCACCATGCTCGTAGGCGAGGTTCTGAAGATCGCATTCCCCAGCCTGATCACAGATTGGACAGTCGAGCGGATGATTAATCAATAGAAATTCAACCACTGCCTTTCTTGCCTCAAGTACTTCTGGTGATGACTTGCTTTGAACAACCATTCCATCCATAACCGGCGTGCGGCAGGATGCAACAAGCTTCGGCATCGGCCGAGGATCCTTGGTTGAGCCCTGAGCAACTTTAACAAGACATACACGGCACTTGCCTCCACTATCTTTCAGGCTTGTGTAATAGCACATCGCCGGTGGAACCAATTCTCCGCCTATTTTACGCGCCGCATTGAGTATCGTTGTTCCATCGGGAACTTCTACTTCAATGCCATCTATTGTTACCTTCGCCATTAGTAGTTGTTAGCAATATAATTTTCATGCAAGTGTTCCGAAAACGAGTACACGCAAAATCCAATCGATGCAAAAGCTTTGTTTGATTCAAAAACTATCATAAACATCATACGTTTATTAAGGTTGCTTCACTTACAAAAGGCTCCTTCTCAAAATGCTTCGGATTCTTAACCTTCTCGGGATACTTCACGTGATACTCAAACTCTTCGCGGAAGTGACGAATAGCGCTGGCAACTGGCCACGCTGCAGCATCACCTAACGGGCAGATCGTGTTTCCTTCAATCTTCTTGGCTACACTGACTAAGAGATCAATGTCTTCCATATGTCCATGACCATGCTCAATGCGATGTAGTACCTTTTCCATCCATCCGGTACCCTCACGACATGGACTGCATTGGCCACATGATTCGTGATGATAAAATCTGGCGAACGTCCAAAGGTTACGAACGATACACGCCGTTTCATCCATTACGATAAAACCTCCGGAACCTAACATTGTTCCACTTACAAATCCACCTTCGGCCAATGACTCATAGGTCATCAGGCGTTGCTCACCTTTCGCTGTTTTTAAAATAAGATTGGCCGGAAGAATTGGAACAGACGAACCCCCTGCGACAACTGCTTTAAGCTTTCTGCCTTTCCAGATCCCGCCACAATATTCATCCGAGTATATAAATTCTTCAACTGGCAAGCCAAGTTCAATTTCGTAAGTGCCTGGTTTATTGATGTGACCACTTGCCGAGATCAACTTGGTTCCTGCACTTTTACCTATACCGACATCGTTATACTTATCCGCGGTGATATTGACTATTGTTGGCACAGCGGCGATCGACTCAACATTGTTAACAACGGTTGGGCATGCGTACAGTCCTGCTATTGCGGGAAATGGTGGTTTCAATCTTGGATTGCCGCGCTTGCCCTCAAGTGATTCGAGCAATGCAGTTTCTTCGCCGCAGATATAAGCTCCTGCGCCTGGATGGACATAGATGTCACATGAGAAGCCGGTTCCCAATATGTTCTTGCCGAGAAGACCCGCCTTGTATGCTTCGTCGATTGCTTTTTCAAGGATGCGAACGATATACATGTATTCGCCGCGTATGTAAATATATCCTGTCTTGGCGCCAAGCGCGTAACAAGAGATGATCATCCCTTCAATCAAAATATGAGGGAGCTTCTCCATCAAATACCGGTCTTTGAAAGTCCCCGGTTCGCTTTCATCCGCATTGACTACCAGGTAGCGCGGCTTTTCGGATTTTCTATCCATGAAACTCCACTTCAGCCCTGTTGGGAAACCAGCGCCTCCCCTGCCTCTCAGATCTGAAAACTTCACTTCTTCGATCAGTTGATCGGGTGTCATTGTCTTAAGAGCCTTCTCAACGGACGCATAGCCCCCTTTCGATTGAAACACAGGGAGTGTTTCAATACCCGGGACGTTTACATGTTCTAATAGAAATTTCTTTCCCATTCTTCGTTCATTTCATGTAGGAGCTTCGCTTGTTGTCGGCCCTTAACTTGTCCAGTATCATATCAACTTTATCATCTGTAAGATCTTCGTGATATTGGGCGCCAACCTGAAGCATTGGTGCCGTACCACACGAACCCAGACACTCTACCGTTTTCAAAGTGAACATGCCGTCGCTGGTAGTTTCTCCAACATTGACATTCAGTTTGTACTTCAGATGCTCGACAATGTCATCGGCACCTCGCAGCCAGCACGGGCCGGTCTGACAGACTTCGATCAGACATGTACCTACCGGCTTCAAATTATACATCGAATAGAAAGAAGCTACTTCATAAACTTCAATAGGCTTGATTTGAAGGATAGATGCCACATAGTCCATCACAGGAGCACTGAGCCATCCATTAAATTCCGATTGCGCCAAATGCAGAATCGGAAGTAACGCTGACTTCTGTTTTCCTTCCGGATATCGCTTGATGATTTTACTCACCAGCGCAAGTGTGTCGTCCGAAAATTTTACCTCTTCCATTAATTCTCTATTCTCTATTCTCAACTTTCAATTTTCCAATTTATGTTTTCAACACTTAAGCGTCCAATTCCCCAGCAATTACATTCATACTACTCATGGTAAGGATCGCATCCGACAACATCGACCCTTTTATCATTTCGGGGTATGCCTGATAATAAATAAAACAGGGCCGTCTTAAGTGCAATCTGAACGGCGTTCTTCCTCCATCGCTGATGAGGTAAAATCCAAGCTCGCCATTTCCACCTTCAACACAATGGTATACTTCGCCTTTTGGAACGTCAGTCTCTCCCATCACAATTTTGAAATGGTAAATGAGCGCTTCCATGTTATTGTAAACTTCCTCTTTTGGAGGCAGGTAGAATTCTGGCACTTTCGCATGGAAAGGTCCTTCAGGAAGTTTTGCTATTGCTTGCTTGATGATGCTTAAGCTTTGCCACATTTCTTCCTGCCGAACCATAAAGCGATCATAGGTGTCTCCATTTCTCCCAACGGGAATTTCAAAATCAAAATCTTCATAAGAGGAATAAGGCATCGCCACCCGTACATCATAATCGACTCCGGCGGCGCGGAGATTAGGACCGGTGAAACTATAGCTTAGTGCTTTTTCCGCAGTAATACCACCGGTTCCAATCGTTCTGTCCATGAAGATCCGATTGCGGCTAAGCAAGTTTTCAAATTCTTTAAGGACTTTTGGAAATTCAAGCAAGAACTTATTGATTTTGTCCCAGGCTTTCTGAGGAAACTCCCGTTCAAATCCACCTATTCTTCCAACATTTGAGGTAAGACGGGCTCCGCAGATCTCTTCATAAATTTCATAAACGAGTTCACGTTGCTGAAACATGTAAACAAAGCCTGTGAGTGCTCCTGTATCAACTCCAATAACGGCGTTACAAATCAGGTGATCCGTAATTCGCGCGAGTTCCATTACAATAACTCTCAGGTACTGCACCCTCTTTGGGATCTCGATACCCAGAAGTTTTTCAACGGTCATGTGCCACCCTATATTATTAATGGGGGCTGAACAATAGTTCATCCGGTCCGTGATCGGTGTGATTTGATAGAACGGTCTTCGTTCTGCCAGTTTTTCGAATGCACGATGAATGTATCCGATGGTCGGTGTAGCATCAACAATAATTTCTCCATCCATTTTCAGCACATTTTGGAAAATACCGTGCGTCGCAGGATGCGTTGGACCCAGGTTCAGATACGAGTATTGCTTTTCCTCGGGCTTATAAATATGGTCGGCGATCGTTTGATTTGATTCCATATACTAACGTCCAAACAATGAGTCATTTTTATCTTCCCGAATCTGATCTTCGAGGGGATATTCTTTTCGCAACGGGAAAATAATCATCTCGTCTACATTGAGAATACGCGTCAAGTTAGGATGGTTTTCAAAGTTAACACCAAAGAAATCAAATGTTTCGCGCTCCATCCAGTTCGCGGCGGGAAAAACAGTTGTCAGGGTATCAATGGTTGGATTCTCTACAGGCAAATACGTTTTCAATCTAACACGCTGATTCGTCACCATATTATGAAGCTGATACATGACTGCGATTTGACTTAATTCAGGATAGTGAATTCCACAAAGAGTGGTGAGAAACTGAAATTTTGTTTCAGGGTGATCATACAGATTTCTTATGATCGCTACGATCTTTTCTTTCTTGACGGAGATAGTTGGGAAGTCGTACACCATTTCAGCATTCAGGATCTCCCCTTCATACTTTTCTTTTAGAATGGCTACAATTTTTTCCAGGTTGGTTCCTTCCATTTTTACTCTATTCCATAAGTGTTCAGCATCGCTTTGTATTCTTTTGAATCTCTCCTTCTAAGCGATTCTGTCTCCACCAATTTCTGAATCTTTATTACTCCGTCAATGATCTGTTCAGGACGTGGCGGACATCCCGGCACGTAAACGTCCACGGGGATGATTCTGTCGATACCCTGCAATACACTATATGTATCGAAAATGCCACCGCTTGATGCACATGCCCCAACGGACAATACCCACCGCGGCTCGGCCATTTGCTCATAAACCTGACGCAACACTGGGCCCATCTTCTTCGCGATGGTACCCATGACCATCAGGAGGTCCGCCTGACGGGGTGAAAAACTCAATCGCTCTGAACCAAACCTAGCCAAGTCATAATGCGCTCCCATGGTCGCCATGAATTCAATTCCACAGCATGAAGTGGCAAAAGGCAAAGGCCAAATTGAGTTTTTTCGAGCCAATCCAACAACTTTTTCAAGCCGGGTGGCAAAAAACCCAGCCCCTTCAAGGCCTTCTGGTTTTTCCGCTATCTTGATATCACCCGTCGCTGTACTCATAGTTAACATGTTAATTATAGTTACCCTTTTATTCTTCCCAGTTTAAGGCACCCTTCTTAATGATGTAGAAGAAACCGACAAGCATCGATCCAATAAACAGGATCATTTCAACAAAACCCGTGAACCCTAACTCCCTGAAATTCACGGCCCATGGGTACATGAAAATAACCTCTACATCAAAAAGAACAAACAGGATTGCTACAAGGAAGTACTTAATATTAAAGGGAATTCTGGCATTGCCTTTCGATTCGATTCCGCACTCGAATGCTTCCAGTTTGATCTTTGTATTGCGCTTCGGACCAAGCATGTGGGTTGCTACCATCGTTACTCCAACGAACCCCGATGCAAGTAAGAACATCAGCGCAATCGGAGCATATTGAATTAGACCTTGATCCTCCATATAATCTAACGATAAAAATATCCTTTTCTAAGGTACCATAATAATTAAACGCATCAAATAATTGGGATCCCAGTGTGAAATACCAGATTCACCTTTCATTGATTTCATTTAACCTAACGATAATGCAATGGTGTGAAGGCCCTGTGAACAACAGGTTGGCCAACAGTTGTAGTTTTTACATTATTTTCTACTTTATAGATAGTTAATTAATATGCTCTTATTCAGATAGTTAATATTAATTATTTCCATTTCTTTTTCACTAGCTATTTCCGGCCGAACGCACTAAAAATCTTAAACATTACGTTCTCCTATTTTGTAGTTATTTTTGCCGCCGCGAATAGAATGAATACAAATAAACTATCAAGGACAGTGAATTACTATCATGATCAATCGGGCATGAAAATGAAAGTTAGAATAGTGCTCTTAGTAATCACAATCGCTGGGTTTCCTGGATTATTTTCTTCCTGTGATAATTACGTGTACACAGCGCCGGCTAACGTCCGGCCATTATCAGACAAAATCTCGGAGGCTATCAAGCTCCTGACCGCAACGGTAGAGGGAGCTGGCACCGGAGAAAATGTACGGGGATCCAAGACCATTCTTGCCAGTAGTATAACAATTGCTCAGAATGTCTACGACAGAAACGCCAAAGTTGGTGTACTACAGGCCGATGTTGATCAGGCGATCGTCGATCTTGACGCGGCTGTGATAAAATATAATAGTTCGCTGGTGCCTACCGTTGACCTTCCCAACCTGATCGGTCAATGGACCCTCGACAATATCACTGACACGAACAACGGTGAAACAGTACCTGATCATTCGGGAAACGGCAGGGCGGGTATTATACGGGCTGGAAATCCATTTTGGGGTCGCGGCACCCCTACCTTCGGAACGGATCGTTATGGTATTTTTGCAAAATCGCTGCACTTCAACGGTGGAGCGAACATAGAGATCCCCTACAATTCGGATATGAATTCTCCAAGCCTCTCGATATCGCTATGGGTGAAGACAGACTCGACACGTTTGACGAACAGGAATAATAAGGTTGCTGTGTCATTGAACCGTTCAAATGGATATCAGCTCGCTTTTGACATCGTTGAAAAATCAGTATTAACTGTTAATCCTCAGGCAAGTCCCGGATCTTATATTACTGATAATGCCGCTACGATTGCAGAAGCTATGTGGAAACATGTTGCCGTTACTTTTGGCGACGGCCACATGAGATTCTATTCGGATGGTGTTTTAATAAAGGATGCTGTGCAATCCGGAACGATTATCACTCAGAATCCTTCCGTAAATCTTGTCTTTGCACAAGATCTGCCAACAGATTTGTATTCTTCAAATCCGGTGAGTCCATTTTACGTGAATACCGGTGGATATTTCTCCGGCTACCTGGATGAAATCCGTGTTTATAAATCGGTGCTTACTGCGGAACAGGTTGCAAAGATTTACGCGATCGAAAAACCTTAGCGAGATGAATACGAACTGTAGATGCCCACAGTTACTCCGTCTTTGTTCCCCCGAAATCCTTCGGATGACAATGGAACATCTCATTAAATGATTTGTAAAAGTAAGAACGGCTATTAAAGCCCGTTTCATCAATCACTTCTGAAACACTCATACTGGAGTTTTTCAGCAAGTCAGCAGCCTTTCGCAAACGATACTGCTTTATCAATCCATGTGGAGTAAGTCCGGTGATAGTCTTTACTTTTTTATACAAAGAAGCTTTACTCATTCCAACTTCTTCAGCAATGGTATCGGCATTGAATTCATGTTCATTCAGATGCTTTATGATGCATTGCGTTATTTTTGAAAAGAACGTATCATCCGCTTCACTTATTCCAGTAGAAATCGGATGAAGCTCCAGATCAGCGAAATTCTGAAACTTCTTTCGTGTTAGTTCCATCCGTTCGATCAATTTCTCGATTCGGATAAAAAGGTGCTCAGGATGAAACGGCTTTGGGATATAGGAGTCAGCACCCACCTGCAGTCCTTCGATCCTGTTTTCAATTTCACCTTTGGCAGTAAGCAGAATTACGGGAATGTGACTGGTTTGAATGTTTTCCTTTATTTTTTTACAGAGCGTCAACCCATCCATATCAGGCATAAGTACGTCGGTGATTACAAGATCAATTCGCTCGTCCTCCAGAATGAAAAGGGCTTTTTTTCCATTAGATGCCTTGTAAATCAAGTACTTATCTGATAGTATGTTCCCAAGCAGTGAAGTGATTTGCGCATTGTCGTCCACTACAAGGACAGTATAGGGATTCTTTCCAAGCACCGTATTTGCAAATCTCTCAGGTTGATCAATCAGAAGGTGATCGGTCTCAAACTCAAGGGATATTTTCTCGACCAGATTAGAGGCGGGAAGTAAAATAGGCTCTTCATCCAACGCATCTGGATACGCTTCTTTAACGCCTGGAATGATGACAGTGAATGTGCTCCCCTTTCCTGGTTTACTTTCAACATTGATTTCACCCAGGTGAATTTGAACCAGGCTTTTGGTAAGCGAGAGACCAATGCCAGTACTCTTTGCCAGACCGTTGATATCGCTTAGTTGTGTAGGATTCTGGTAGAAGCTCTCGAATATTTTATCTTGATTCTGTCTAAGAATTCCTACGCCATCATCTTTTACCGAATAAATCACTTTGCCATTGACACCCTTTAACGAAACGGTTACTCTTCCGCCATTCGTGCTGTATTTAATGGCGTTGGATATCAGATTGATAAGTATTTTTTCAATTTTCTTACCATCAACAAACGCCGGAAGTGACTCAGGCCCCGGATGAAATTCAAGTGATATCTCCCGCTCTGCTGCATAATGGTGAAAGGATTCAATCACCTTTTGAGTAAAGGGAACAAGATCCAACGATGATACCTTCAGCGCGCCTTTTCCGCTTTGTATTTTACGGAATTCGATAAGTTCTTCAATTAGTTTTTGGAGACGCAATGAATTACTATAGATGGTCTTTAGCTGTTTGATTTCTCCCGAATTGTTGTTTTTCTGAAGAAGCGAGGTCACGGGACCAAGGATCAGCGTCAGGGGTGTCCGGAATTCATGGGCAATGTTTGTAAAGAACTGGAGTTTATAGTCATTCAATTCTTTCAGTTGACTAGCTCTGAATTTATCCATAGCCATCAATTTCTTTGCACGCAGTCGCCAACGGATATAAAGAATAATTCCGACCTGGAATCCAATGGCAAGCAGTACATATAAGAAATATGCCCAGGATGTCTTCCAGAAAGGTGGTGTTACGATTATTCGAATGGCTTTCGGGACAGCGTTCCATTCCCCATTTTCATTGGAGAAATTTATAAATAGTGTGTATTGACCGGGAGAGATGTTCGTAAACGTGACAGATTGCTGCTGGCGTATGTAGTTCCATTCCTTGTCGAAATTTTCCAGAAAATAAGAGTATTCACTTTTTTGTTTGTTCCAGTAATCGAGGGTAGTAAAGAAGAAGCTTATGAAATTTTGATCGTAGTTAAGCGTGATTTCATCGGTGACGTCAATATCATCTCCTAGAATTTGAGTAGCATCGCCCGGCCGTACACTGGTATTTCTTATTTGAAAATCGGTGACAGTGAGCCTTGGAAAATAATCGACTGTATTTAATTTAGCTGGGTATGCTATATCCAGTCCGTCAATTCCTCCGAAGAAAAGCTTCTCGGAACCTTTGGACTGAAAAACAGCACCATCGGTAAACTCATTATTCTGAAGGCCATCGTTGGTGTCAAAAGTTTTAAACGAGTTTTTCGCCCGATTATATAGTACCAGGCCGTGATTCGTGGAAATCCAGATGTTTTTGCTGGCATCCTCAAGAATTCCGTGAATCGTATTATTTGGCAATCCTTCATGCTCTCGATAGTGCTCAATCCGATACGGCCTTGTCTTGAGATTTAATCGACTAAGTCCGCCGCTCGTTCCAATCCAAAGCTCTTCCTCAGTGTCAATAAGCATGCTGAGTACATCATTGTTGCATAAGCCGTCGTTGTCGGACACGTTTGACTGAATATGTTCTTCAATTTGCCGGGTCAACGCATTGTAACGATAGATACCACCTCCCCGGGTTCCAAACCAAAGCGTATTGGGCTTTTCTTCAATCACCGAATACACAATGTTACTCTTCAACGATGCCTCGCCGGTCGTTCCCGAATGATGTATCTGATCAAATTCCTTAAACCTGTAATTTCCGGAAGGTGCTTTAACTACTTTTAGGTGTATGACGCCATGACCGCTTGTTCCCAGCCAGATATCATTAAATGCATCAATGCAAATTGAATAGACTGAACTGAAAGAAATGTCACCCTTGTTTTCAAAATCCGCTGGAAAATGGAACACCTTGTTCGTTTTTGCTTCAATCATATCGATCCCTTCTCCATCGATTCCCAGCCATAAATTTCCATGCTGATCTTTGTTCAGCGCGAGGACGGCGTTGTTACTGAGACCTGACTGAGTATTAATTACCCTGGTCTTACCGGCTTTTGATATGATGTTAAGTCCGCCCCCACGAGTGCCTACGTATAACTCCCCATCAGGATCTTGATAAACGGACCTGATAATGTTATGGGAGAGGTTTCCTGTCTCAGGGAGGCCGGCCTGGATAGCATAGAACGTCTTTGGTCGGGTAAGAAATTTATAAACGCCATCGCCATCAGTTCCTACCCAGAGCAGATCCTGGTCAGTTTCAGTAATGGCCAGAATTTTAATTTTTGCCAGCGAAAATGCAGGGAAGTGGGAATTCATGGTCTTCAACTGAAAACCGGAGGGCGATTTGGTGACTTTAAATATGTCTCCTTCCTCTGTTCCAACCCATAACGAAGAGTGATTGAGACTTTCAGAAAGTGTCGACACCAGTACATTGCCCAGCTTTAATGTCTCTGGCGCTTTTTCAATCTGGCCAAGGTTATACAAAAGCAATTCACCATTTGCACTGGCAATAGCCAGATAGTGGTCCGTACCGATATGAATGAATTTATGATACGTGAATTGTCCTGGTGAAACTAACTGTTTACTGTAAACCACTCGGTTATTTACAGTGCACACCAACTTGCCATCACTGCCCAATAAATACAGCAAGCCCTGGTGATTTCCAAGGTCGATTACGGAGGCAAGCCAATCAGAATCAATCCCTTCAAATTTTACAGGTAAGAATGCATCTTCTTTTAGGGAATAACGGCTTATGCCTTTGCCGATCATACTCACCCATATCGCTGAATCAGAACCAATACACGCTCTTAGGTTATATTCAAGAAATGGAATGTCATTGAGACTATCAAGATACGTTTGAAAGGTGTCTGTTGTGCGATTGTATTTATTTATGCCCTGGTGAGTAACGACCCAAAGATTCCCATCGCCATCTTCAAGGAAGGTCCGGATTACATTATTGCTAATTGTTCCTTTAAGAAAAGGATCGGGTTTATAAACTTTAATAGAACTTCCATCATAGAGATTAAGGCCGTCCCAGGTGCCCAGCCAGACATGATCATAACGATCCATGTAAACAGAAGTGATGGCGCTATTAGAGAGTTTTGACTGCTTGGAAACGTGCTGGAAAGGCCAAGCAGAAGCAGAATCTTGTTCGAAAAGACCAGTAAAGAGAGAAAAGAGCAGCACACACAGACTCATACGCCTAATCCAATTCCACCATAAACCTACCTTTTCCATCGATAACAATGGCAGGATTTTGTCTTACTGGTAGTATTATGTCCTCTATGTTCTCGATTTGTAAAAAATTGATAACCCAGTGAACTTAATAAAAATGATGATGGACGCCGCAGGGGCCGTTTATGGCAAAATTGCATCCTTAATCGATTGATATTTCGGCTGCAAACTAAATTAATGCGAGACACCCCATTTCCCGACATCGCGCGGCGCCTCGATCAGAATCCGCTGCTCAAGCCGGTTGATATAATCCCCAGCAGCTCATCAATGACAATTGAGTGTCTACTCAATCCAGGCGTCTTTCGATTTAATAACAAGATCTGGCTGCTTGTGCGAGTAGCGGAGCGTCCTCATCAATTGGAAGGACAGGTGAGTTTCCCAATTTATGACGAAACTGGTAAAATAGAAATACTCCGGTTTGACAAGAAAGATCCGGATCTGGATTTTACAGATCCCCGTGTGATACGGTACAAGGGAAAGGATTATCTCACTACCCTCTCCCACCTTCGACTGGTATGCAGTGATGATGGAAAGAGATTTTATGAGCCCTATGACTTTCCATCAATTTTTGGAAAGAATAAGCTTGAAGCATACGGTATAGAGGATTGCCGTGTCACGGAAATAGACGAAATCTATAACCTAACTTACACGATGGTTTCGCATCTGGGTGTGGGTGTCGGGCTGATTCAAACAAGAGATTGGAAAGTTCTCGACCGCAAAGGAATGATTCTTCCGCCTCACAATAAGGACTGTGCCTTTTTTGCCGAAAAAATTAATGGCAAGTATTACTCTCTTCATCGGCCCAGCAGCCCTCAGCTCGGAGGTAATTACATCTGGCTATCGGAGTCTCCCGATTTGCTGCATTGGGGAAATCATCAATGTATTGCAACCACACGTGTTGGAATGTGGGATAGTGCCCGTGTTGGCGCGGGTGCTTCACCCATTAAAACTACAGAAGGTTGGCTGGAGATTTATCATGGAGCTGATGCTCAGCATCGCTATTGTCTCGGCGCCTTGTTGCTCGATAGCAATGATCCATCTAAAGTTCTTGCAAGAAGTGAAAAGCCGATTATGGAACCGTTTGCCAAATATGAACTGACCGGTTTTTTTGGAAACGTGGTGTTTACCAATGGCCATTTAGTGGAAGGCGATACGATTCGAATGTACTACGGAGCCAGCGATGAAGTTATCTGCGGAGCTGAATTCTCCATCAGTGAAATATTAGAAACGCTTCACCCAATTAAGAAATGACTCTCACTGCACTGCTGAAGAAGCCGAACGAAGAATACGGGTACTTCCTGGAAATGCCCAGGACGATGAGAGTATTGCTTATTACCAACATGATTTATGCATTTGCCTTACCGGTGATTGACATCTTCGTTGGGGCGTACATAATGAGGAGTTCGAATGATCCCAAAATCGTTGCGATCTATCAGTTGTCGGTTTACACAGGTATTCCCCTGACGTTCTTGTTGAATGGATTACTCCTTCGACACGTAAAGATTACAAATCTCTACAGTTTTGGAATGCTCCTTAGTGGCTTCTCCATGCTGGTGATGATGTCCATGCAAAATCTGTCAATTGCCGGAGTTGGAATAGCAGGTGTATTGATGGGTTGTTCCTTCGGCTTCTTTTGGGCAAATCGAGACCTTCTCGCACTGAACAACACAAATGACCTGACGCGAAATTATTACTACGGTCTTGAAACATTCTTTTACACGATTACTTACATCATTGTACCGGTAGCGGTTGGAGCTTTTCTGGCAAATACGGACACGAATGGCTGGTTCAGTGGAAAGATCAATGTTGCTTACCAAATTGTTACTGGCACGGTTTTTTTACTTACGATACTTTCCAGCTATGTCATTCACAAGGAAGATTTTAAGAATCCAATCCAACGTGAGTTTCTCTTTTTCAAATTTCATAAACTGTGGACAAAGATGCTTGTATTAGCGGCACTGAAGGGAATGACACAGGGATATCTGGTTACAGCTCCGGCTATTCTGATTATGCGCCTCGTAGGCAATGAAGGATCTGTTGGGTTGGTGCAGGGTGTTAGCGGAGTAGGAACGGCGATTATGCTTTATCTGCTGGGCCGCACTACAAAGCCTTCTGATCGCATCTATATTTTTACAGCGGGATTGATAATCTTTCTCGTTGGCGCATTGACCAACGGAATTCTTTTCTCCGCCATTGGTGTGATGGTATTTGTGCTTTGCAAAGTCCTTTTTACACCCCTTCATGACATCGCTTACTTCCCAACCCAAATGCGGGTCATTGACGTAATATCAAAAATTGAAAAGAGAAATGAATTTGCGTACATCTTCAATCATGAGTTTGGTCTATATGTTGGAAGATTTTTTGGCCTTGGGCTTTTCATTTACCTGGACTCCTATGTCTCGGAGAGTTTCGCATTAAAGTATGCGCTCATCATTATTGCAGTCTTGCAACTGGCATCTATTCCAATGGCAAAACATATAATTAAAGAGTGCGACAAACTAAGCAAATCATGAGCATCACAAATATCACAAAACAATCAGTATCGATTGCCTATTTGAGTGTGATGGCTCTTTGTGCACTCTGTTTTTCGTCATGCTCATCAAGTGAAAAGCCGGTGACTCAGATCGCTATTAACAGGGTAATAAATATGCCTAATCAGCCTGAGCCTTATAAAATGACAGACTGGTATGAGAAAGCACGTCACTATGATCAATACGTATTCAATGCTGAACTGAAGGGCGATTTCATGCCCTTTCTGTGGATTGACAGTGCCAAACGGAATATTCCCCAAAATACTTTTGGGTTGTATACAGTAATCGGCGATGTGCGCCAGGGCGCTAATGGAAGTAAAGAGTTTCACGAAGCGCTGACGACCATGGGTTCACTTTTCAGTGCTGGCCTGGTTGGCATTGACAAAACAAATCAGAATGGAATGAACTATGTGAAGATGACTCAGAATTATTTCAATTCCGGAAACGGTTGGAATATCATGATGAACAATACATATCCTGGTGTAGCACTGCTGGGTGGTGGGTACGGCCGCGACTGGTGGTACGATGTGTTTCCAAACCTACTATTTTATGGTCTATGTGAATTGTATCCGGGTGTTTCACAAGCCGACAGCCTTCAGCATATCATTGCCGAGCAATTCTTCAAAGCAGATTCAGTCCTGAAAGGAAATTATAACTATTCCTTCTTTGACTATGGCAAGATGACGGGTGTGTCGAACAACATCCCCCATCAGCAGGATGCTGCGGCAGGCCACGCGTACATATTGTTATGCGCTTACGAAAAATTTGGAGATGAGCGATATCTGAAGGGTGCCATTTCCGCAATGGATGCATTTGTAAGTCAAAAGGAAAGTAGATTTTATGAAGTACTAATGCCTTTTGGTGCGCTTGTGGCTTCACGTCTTAACGCCGAGCATGGAAAAGATTATGACGTAAAGAAAATACTTGACTGGACGTTTGATGGATGTAAAGCTGCCGATGGACGGACGGGCTGGGGAGTAATTGCTGAACGATGGGGTGATTACGATGTTTCTGGTTTGCAGGGAAGTATTACCGATGGCGGTGGTTATGCTTTTCTGATGAACTCATTTGACATGGCCTGGCCTCTGGTGCCGATGGTCCGCTACGACAGCAGGTATGCTGAAGCTATTGGCAAGTGGATGCTGAATGTTACCAACGCTGCCCGGCTATTTTACCCCTATGAAATTGACGACAAACACCAATGGCTTCCCGAAAGGAAAGAGATAAGTAAGAATGTCATTGCTTATGAAGGCCTTCGTAAAGTAGACTACACCTACAAGAAGGAGAAACTAAAGGGTTTTACTCCAGTTGCTCTCGGCGACGGACCTCAATGGGTAAAAGGTCAACCAGAGACGTCCATGTTTAGTTTATATAGTTCGGCCCAGGTTGGGATTTTTGGCGCGATGGTGAGAAAGACCAACGTAGATAAAATTCTTCAGCTTAATTGCAATTCGACCGATTTCTACCAAAAGAATTCATTGCCAACTTTTTTATACTTCAATCCTTACGATACAATTAAAACGGTGTGCTTTTATAATTCTACCTCATCAGAGGTCGATTTATACAACGTCTTAACCCATGAATATTTGATGAAAGAGGTTTCGAAGGATGGATGTTTTGCTATACCCGCTACAGGTGCAATTGTTCTGGTTGTGATACCAGCAGGAAGCGCCATCAGCAAAAAGAATAATCAATACAGGGTTGGTGACAAAGTGATTGCTTACGATTATCCTCTTTCAACAAACGAAGTTTCTACTCATTAAGGCTATGAAGAAATATTACACTCTCATGATTTTACTGGTAGCGTTGACCACCGGGCCATCGTTTGCGCAGACGATGCTCAAGGGAACCATTACTGGTGGCAAAGAAACCCTTGTTGGAGCCAATGTTTATTTAAAGGGAACAACGCGCGGCTCTGTGACAGATGTTAACGGAAAATTCTCTTTGGAATTACCGGAGGGGATGAAGGATTCTACTCTTGTGATTTCATTAGTTGGTTTTAAATCCCAGGAGCTAAGCATCGGATCACGCACCCAGTTTGACGTTAACCTTGAAGAGAATCTCGAATTACTGTCGGAAGTCGTTATTGTTGGATACGTCGCACAACAACGAGAAAGTATTACCGGAGCAGTCAACACTGTTAGCGCAGATGTGATCAGCAGATTGCCGCTTCCAAGTCTTGATCAGGCATTGCAGGGAAGAGCACCTGGAGTAGTAGTAACTCAGAATACCGGCGCGCCTGGAGAAGGAGTTGCGGTAAGGATACGGGGGGCCGGTTCGGTTAACAGTGGTAATAGTCCCCTTTATGTTGTCGACGGCATTCCTACTCAGGATATCAATACCATTTCAACTCAGGACATCGCCAGTATAACTGTCTTAAAGGATGCGGGAGCTACAGCCCTTTATGGTTCACGTGCAGCCAATGGTGTTGTGATCGTAACAACGAAAATGGGCTCGGTCAGCACTCCAAAAATTCAGATTAGCAGCCAGGTGGGTGTGCAAAGTATAAGCCGGAGTATTGCGATGGCAAACACCGATCAGTATGTGTCGATTTATAATGAGGCTGCTGTTAATGACAATGCAGGAAAAAATCCATTGCTGTTTCGTCCACTTATCACAGAAGCGATTAAAGCTGGATTACCCAATGTGAATTGGGTGGATGCAATTATGCGCGAAGGAGTCATCCAATCTCACAGTTTATCTATTTCAGGTGGCGAGGGAAAGACGCGTTACTTCATTTCTGGAAACTATTTCGATCAGCAAGGTATTATCAAAAGCAGCGACTACAATCGGATTAGTGCCCGTGTTAATGTAGATACCGAAGTAAAAAAATGGCTGAGGACAGGTATCAATTTGAACCTTACTAAAGCCGCCACCAATCTAATAGGAAGCTCGGGTGATGGTGCGGGTGGAAACGGAGGTAGCGTAATCCGTTATGCGTTTTTCAGGACCCCTGCTATTCCAATCTATCAAGATAATGGTGACTTCACCGACAAACCAGATCGCTATGACCTCTTCGGCGATGGATACAATCCTGTCGGAATGCTGGCTTACAACAATAACAAGCTTATTTCCAATAGGGTATTCGGAAAATACTTCGTTGAACTTTCTCTTTTTGAAGGATTTAAATTCACATCAAATGTTGGTATTGACATTACCAATTCCAATCAGCGTCGCTTCGATCGCAACTGGGGAACAGGAGGTCGTATCAATGGTATCAATCAGCTAACGGTAACGGATGCCCAAAACACATCACTCACGTTCAGTAACTATGCAACGTATGTCAAGTCATTTGACAAGCATCATTTCACATTTCTTCTCGGTACTGAATCAATTAAGATCAAGAATTATGCATTTAATGCTACTGAAAAAGCCTATCCCGATCAGACAAATGACCTTGTTTATCTCGGCAATGGCGTTGGACAAAGAACGACAAACGAAAGTAAAGCAGGCAACTCACTCCTCTCCTTCTTTGGCAAAGTCAACTACGACTACAATGAGAAATATCTAATTACGGCAACTCTCCGTCGTGATGGTTCGTCACGATTTGGTGCTGAAAACCGGTGGGGAAATTTTTACGCAGGGTCAGTGGGTTGGAGACTTGACAAGGAAGCCTTCCTGGAAAACAACACCACCATTGATAGATTGCTTTTACGTGTTGGTTATGGTGCTATCGGAAACCAGGATATTGGTAACTATGCCTACACAGATGCCATTACATCGGTGTACAATTATCCATACAACAATGCGAAATCAGTTGGCTACGTGGTATCCGGACTCGGCAACAGCAAATTGAAATGGGAAACCAGTAAGCAACTCAATGTCGGTATTGATATAGAAATGTTTGATGGCAAGTTCTCAGCTTCCCTCGATTACTTTGATAAGATTACCAGCGACCTTCTTGTCCGGCAGCCGATTGCGTCATCCAGCGGAGAAGACGATGGTGGTTTCCCACATTTCATTTACTTCAACAATGGAAAAGTTCAAAATAACGGAGTTGAATTGGCGCTCAATTATGCTGATCATGTTGGCGACTTCCGATATTCTATCAGTGCAAATGCGGCGACACTTCACAATGAAGTCCTGGCGATTAATTCACCGATTTCAGGTGGTGCCGTCGGATCCGACAGGCTTACCAGAACGGAGGCAGGCTATCCAATCGGTTCGTTCTACCTCTATGAAATGGAAGGAATATTCCAGAACGCATCAGAAATATTTACCCACGCATTTCAGGGAAATGGAATTGCAGCGGGTGATGTAAAATTTAAAGACCAGAATGGAGACGGTAAAATCGATGGCAATGATCGCGTACATGCTGGAAGTGCCATACCAAAGGTAACAGCTGGATTGAACTTCACTCTTAATTATAAAAACTGGGATATGTCTGTCTTTTTTCAAGGTGCTTATGGTCAGAAGATTTTCTCCGTTCTTAATCGTGATATCGAAGGATTTTATCGACCGTTCAATGTGACAGAACGGTACTTTCAAGGTCATTGGACCGGCGAAGGGTCCACCAACGAATTTCCTCGTGCGTCATGGGATGCGTCGGGCAACAACACCAAATATTCAACACGGTTTCTGGAAGATGGATCGTACACACGTCTTAAGAATCTTCAGGTGGGATACAATTTTCCCGCGAAAGGAATAACGCGATATGGTTTCTCTGCACTTAGAATCTATTTCTCGGGCACTAATTTATTTACCTGGACAAAGTATCAGGGCCTGGATCCTGAAATGACTGTCAGCAACAATGCTCAAGGTCAGGGAGACGGATCAGCCGGTCTGGATTGGGGTACCTATCCGGCTGCTAAATCTTACAACGTTGGTATAAACCTAACTTTTTAAACAACCAGCATGATGAAACCACTAATCAGAATAACACTCATCCTGTTTGTACTTGCCATGTCAGGATGTAAAGACTTTCTTAACGAACCTCTTCAGGGAACGTACTCAAACGCGACCTTTTACAAAACGGAGGCCCATGCTCTGCTTGCTATCACAGGAGTGTACAACGCCGCGTCGTTTGTCAGCACAGAAAACAATCTCTGGGTCTTTGGCGATGTGGCATCTGACGATGCAACGAAAGGTGGATTGGCCGGAGATCAAAGTGACATTCAGTTCATTGATGAATTCAACTATGCCCGGAACAATGCTTCCATTGAAAAAGTCTGGAAGCGTTACTATGAAGGTATCTCGCGCGCAAACTATCTTTTATACTACGGTCCCACAATCGATATGGATGTTTCACGCCGTAACAGAATCCTGGCTGAAGCAAAATTTCTTCGCGCATATTTCTATTTTAATCTGGTAAACATTTTTGGTGAAATACCGATCAAGCTTAACCCTCCACTCAATCCGGACGATATTAACAAGCCTACTTCTTCAGTGGCATTGGTATACGCTCAAATAGAAAAAGACCTAAAAGAAGCGATAGCTGTTTTGCCAAGAGTTTTTTCTGGTTCAGACCTCGGCAGGGCACCAAAAGGTGCAGCCTGGGGACTTTTAGCGAAGACCTATCTCTATCAACAACAGTGGCAAAGCGCTTTGACGGCAATTGATTCGATTAATGCTATTGGCATCTACAGCCTTCAACGTGTTTACAAGAATAACTTTATTGATTCTACTCAAAACAATACTGAATCCCTTTTTGAGATCCAGCATATCAGCGGACAATCTCCAAAACTAGACAGTTATTTGAATCAATACTTCTCCCCATCCAAAGACAATGGCTATTTCTTCGACGCGCCACTCAAAAACTTTGTCGATGAATTCGAAAAAACAGCAAGTGATATTCCTGACCCACGCCTTGATTACTCTGTGGGTAGAAAAGGGCAAAAGTGGGTTAACGGGGAAGAATTTGATCCCATTATTTCAGGTGGTCCTCAGCCGCCAGCGTGGTCACCGACGGGGTATCTCAGCCGAAAGCACGTACAGCCAAAGAAAGAAGAACCACTTCCAGGATATTCCAGCATGAACTATGTGTATATGCGATATGCTGATGTTTTATTAATGAAAGCGGAGGCATTAAACGAATTAGGCAGAGGTGCTGAAGCTCAAACTCCCCTGAACGCTGTGCGCAAACGGGCACGCGAAAGTTATCTGTTCGACAAAGATCTCACGGGATTTGGAGCGATACCGGCCGGGCTTTTACCCGATGTAGTTACTGCAAATCAGACCAATCTGAGAACCGCGATTCAGCATGAGCGGCGGGTGGAGCTAGGGCTTGAGTTTCATCGCTATTTCGATCTCATGCGTTACGGTAAGCAAACCGCGGAAGCAGCCCTCGGATCCGCAGGCTTTAACTACGATAAGCGATACTTCACAATACCTCAATCAGAACTTGATACGAATCCAGCTATTACCAAATAATTATGCGTCAGTGAATATTCATTTTAAACCAATTAAACAATCAGTTATGAAAACAAAAGTTAAATTAATTCTCTCTATGGCGATCGTCCTGCTCATGGCTGGGATGTTCGCTTCGTGCAAAAAAGACGATGCAGCGGCGCCGGTAGTTAAGACAGGTTTATCTGTTGAAATTGCAGTTGCCAATGCCTTGATCGCAAGTTCTACCGAAGGAGTTGGTGGTGGTCAGTTTTTGAAAGGATCCAAAGCAACCTTGCAAACAGCTATTGATGCAGCAAACGCTGTATTTAACAACGCAGCAGCAACTCAGGCCGCAGTGACAAGTGCCACTGTCAACCTTACCGCAGCTGTTACCACTTTTAACGCTCAGGTAGTGACACCGATTGATCCAACCAATCTCGTTGGTCAGTGGACGTTCGATGAGATTACTGCTACGGCTGAAGGTACAGTTGTTAAAGACTATTCTGGCAATAGCCGCAATGGAACAGTAAAGACTGGTAATGCATTCTTTGGAGCGGGTAATATTACCCTCGCGGCTGACCGTTACGGTATAGCCGGCAAAGCCATCCATTTTGACAAGGGTAGCAATGTTGAAATTCCTTACAACACTGCGTTGAATCCGGCAAACATGTCAATATCACTTTGGGCGAAGGCTGATGTGAATTCACCTATCCACAATGACAATTACATGATCGCAATGAATCGTTGGAATGGTTATAAGTTGAACTTCCAGTCTGATCCGAAAGCGTTCTTCACCGTTCACGCGACAGACGGAGCCAATAGCCCAATCTATGACAGAGACAATGCCTCACCGCTTGTTACCCAGGGCACCTGGTGGCACATCGTTGTTACGTTTGGTGGCGGTCACATGGTATTCTATTTGAATGGTATAGCTGTTAAAGATTGGGATAATACTCCAGGAACGGCGTTCTCGCTTTCTGCTGCACCTGTCAATCTGGTCTTTGGTCAGGATTTGCCAACCTCTGGCTATTCCAATAATTCTGCCGACCCTAACTATCTGAATTATGGTGGATTCTATATTGGTACGTTGGATGAAGTGCGGATGTACAAATCCGTTCTTACTGCGTCTCAGGTAACCAGTATTTATACGGTTGAAAAGCCTTAACGTGAAAAACAATTTTTGAGGTTAAGTTGTAAAAAGGGGACGGTGAATTCACTGTCCCTTTTTTATCTTTAAAGTATAATCATATCTGTAAGGAAATGAAAAAGGTTTGGCTTGGATTTGCGTTGTTGATGAGTTTGTTAACCGGACCAGTGGTGGGCCAGGTTGGACAAATAACTTTGAATCGCGTTGAGCAGATGCCGAATATGCCCGCTCCGTATAAAATGCGGAATTGGAAAGAGGTTGCCGTGAAATACGATCAGTATGTATTTTCCTCAGGAGCTATTGGGCAATATCTACCTCTCATCCATATAAAGGCGAGTGGTATCAATTATCCTTTACTGCAACCTATCCTTCTCGATACGTATGTCGGCTCCGCTTCTGCTGGAAGTCAGGCAGAGGGAATAAATATTATACCGTCCTTAGTCGGTGCCACGCTGGTTGGAGCGAATAAATCCAATCAAAACGGTATGGACTGGACTAGCAAAACAAAAGACTTTTTTAATCTCGCTAATAGTCAGAATGTATACCTTAACGGGTATTCGTCGTCCAGTGGTGGCGATTGGTGGTACGATGTGATGCCAAACATTTTTTTCTACCAGCTATATTCACAATATCCCAACACGCCGGATTATAGTCAGCAGTTTACCAGTGTAGCTAACCGTTGGCTTGGTGCTGTTAACGCAATGGGTGCTTCCTCATCCCCGTGGACTATTCCACAAATGAATTACAGGGCATTTAATTTTAGCACGATGACGCCTCTTGCTTCTGGCGTGATTGAGCCCGAAGCTGCAGGTGGTATTGCGTGGCTTCTGTACCATGCGTATCTGAAAACAGGAGATGAAAAATATCTAACCGGTGCTCAGCAGTCAATCGAGTTTTTATCCGGCCTTACTTCAAATCCTTCCTATGAGCTCCAACTCCCCTATGGCACCTTTATCGCCGCTAAAATGAATGCGGAGATTGGAAGTCACTATGATATTGAGAAAATGCTCAATTGGAGTTTTAATCGTGGCGCACTGAGAGGTTGGGGAACTATTGTAGGCAAATGGAATGGTTCAGATGTGTCAGGTCTTGTTGGTGAAGCAAATGATGGTGGAAATGATTACGCCTTTGCATTAAATGGCTTTCAGCAAGCAGCTGCTCTCGTGCCTCTTGTGAAGTATGACAAGCGATTTGCCAGGGCTATTGGCAAATGGACTCTTAATCTCGCCAACGCCAGTCGCTTATACTATCCAAAATATCTCCCTTCAGCAAGTCAAGATGATTTCGGCTGGAGTATTTCAAATGATCCCGAATCTGTTATCGGTTATGAAGCTTTGAAAGAAAATAGTAATGGAAAACTATTATATGGAACAGGCGATGCGAAGCGAAATGGTTGGGCTCAAACCAACCTTGGACTTTATGGCTCTTCAAGTGTTGGATATTTAGCAGCAGTTGTAGATACTACGAATGTAAGCGGCGTATTGCGACTTGATCTCAATCGCACTGATTTCTACGGCGAGAATAAATTTCCGTCTTATCTTATTTTTAATCCTTATGGCTCGAGTAAACAAGTAATTCTTCCGTTGGGTCCCCAAACCTATGATATCTATAATGCGATTTCAGAGACCATTATTAAAACCGGTGTCACCGGGGATGTTCCAATTGACGTGCCTGCTGATGAAGCAGTAATATTGGTTTACCTTCCTCAGGGTTCGTCACCCGTTGCCAGAAACGGAAAGCTTTATTTGGGGGATGATGTTGTCGATTTTAATCTTGGCTACAACTTTATGACGAAACTCCGGATCAAATCACTGGCAACGACCGATTCACTAGTCCAATTTAATCAGAATGTACCCCTTTACAGCGCGATCGATAGCCCCGCAGGTACTGTTACTTACAATTGGTACATCAATGGAGTTCTATCATTGACTTCTACAGCTGAGGCATTTACCTGGACAGTTCCAGCGGTTGCTGGAAAATACAAGATACTGCTGGAAATAACCTCTGCCGCCTTATCCGCCAAAGATAGCGTCATGTTGAGAGTCGTGCAAAGGATTCCGGTCCCTCCTGTCATTACCGATTTTACTACCGACAAAGATTTCTACTATACTGGCACGGCTGCATCTATTACGTGCAACGCCAGCAACTCTTTCGGCGGAGCGTTGCAATTTGCGTGGACATTCTCCGGAGGATCAATTGCCAGTCAGAGCGGTCCAACTCTTAATTGGAATGTCCCAACATCGGAAGGGTTATATACGGTCGCCTGCCAGGTAACAAATTCAGACAATCTAAAAACCACTTTTTCAAAACAAATTCTTGTTAAAAAAATAGGCGCGGGCGCTACTGCCCCATTTGCTTATTACTCCCTTGATGGAAATGTCCTTGACAATAGTGGTAATGGTCATGACGGAGTATTACAAGGGGCACAACCAGCAATGGACTCGCGTGGTCTGGCCAACAAAGCCTATAAATTTTCCACAAGCGCAGATGTTATATCAGTAGCCAATACAATGGCTATGAATTTCCAAAATGCAATAACCCTTTCCTTTTGGGTACGGCTTGACGGCGTGCCCCAGGAAACGTTCATACTTTCTCATGGCAGCTATGAAGAGCGCTGGAAAGTGTCGGTAACACCTGATAAAAAACTGCGATGGACTGTGAAGACCAGTACCTCTGTAAAAGACCTCGATAGCTCCTTTCCGCTGGAACTGAACCGCTTCTATCATTTTACCGTCGTATACTCCGGGTACTCAATGGAACTCTATGCAGACGGTTCATTGAATGCATACCTTGCGAATAGTGGATTGATCTCCATTACCGGCAAGCCACTTACTCTTGGAAGAAAGGACCTTGATATTGCCAATTATTATCTGCGGGGGACGCTGGATGAAGTCCGAATCTATGATAAGGCCCTTGCTCCTGATGAGATCGCAACCCTCAAAACGATATTTAGCGCCGCAGTCATTACCGGTGTAAAGGCTGACGCTACCACCGACTATATTTTATATCCTAATCCAGCAAAGGGAGTCGTATTTCTTTCGACTATTGCTGATCAGGTGAGGCGCGTTGAGTTGATGGACATAACAGGTCGAATGATTACCTCGTCATATTCGGTGGAAAATCACAAAACGATTCGAATAGACTTTGATAAGGGCATCACCGGAGTCATAATAATGAAGATTGGGACCCCCGAGGAAGTTGTTTACAGAAAAATGATTGCCACGCAGTAAAATAATGACCATGCGTCGATCTACGGCCGCACTGTTTTATCCGATTTTCCATGCTGTCTTGCTTGCAAGTATGATATCGTGCGCGACCGACCCCGACACGTTGTTCTCCCGGTTAAATTCCGGCACAACAGGAATTGTTTTTAGAAATCTCCTGAAGGAAAATGATCCTGAATTCAGCATTCTTGGATACCCTTATTTTTACAACGGTGGCGGAGTGGCTGTGGGTGACATAAATAATGATGGCCTGCAAGACGTCCTGTTTACAGGGAATATGGTGAAAAATGCTCTGTACTTAAATAAAGGAAATTTCAAATTTAATGACATAACAACTGGCGCTACTCTTGATAGCTTCGATGGCTGGAATTCAGGTGCCACAATGGTCGACATTAATGGCGATGGCTGGCTGGATATTTACGTCTGTCGATCTGGTTCGTCCAAAGTCAGTGAACGCCGGAACCTTCTTTTTATAAACAATAAAGACCTCACGTTTACTGAAAGTGCAGAAAAATTTGGCCTGGATGACACCGGATATTCTACACAAGCCTCTTTCTTCGACTACGATAAGGATGGTGATCTTGACATGGTTCTGATTAATCAATCCGATCCAAAATTTGCCCGGGGTTATCAGGACTACATGCAAACACGAAAACAAATAGCAGATCCTGCCTTGGCCAATAAACTGTTCAGAAATGACAACGGTCACTTTGTTAATGTGTCAGGCGCGGCAGGAATAAGATCAAACATTTATTCCTTTAGCTTAGGCTTAAACACCTCGGACATTAATCAGGATGGCTGGCCGGATATTTATATCGGTAACGATTTTGAAGAGCCGGATTACCTGTACATCAACAATAGAAATGGAACGTTTACTGACAGTCTTGTTGCTAAAATTGACCATACCTCCCTGTTCACTATGGGTGTTGATGTCGCAGATTATAACAACGATCTGCTTGTGGATATAATTTCCCTGGATATGCTGCCGGAAAGCAATTATGACCAGAAGATGCACATGGCTAATGATAATTTCTCAAGAACCAATTTCATGTTTCAGAATGGCGTCCCGTTCCAGTATATGAAAAATTCGCTTCAGAAGAACAATGGAGATGGAACTTTCAGTGAAATAGGTCAATTGGCAGGAATTTCCAATACGGATTGGAGTTGGTCAGCTCTCATCGCTGATTTTGACAACGATGGTCTTAAAGATCTTTTCGTCACTAATGGATATAAGCGTGACAACACAAATATGGAATTTATGGGTTACGCCATGGATCAGTCCTTAAGGATTCAAAAAGGAGATAAGGCAGTAAGCGTCCCCGAATATATCTCGCACATGCCTGGCATTAGTCTTCCTAACTATATTTTTCAGAATGATGGTCACGACCACTTTTCAAATAAAGCAAAGGATTGGGGCTTTAATCACAGCACATTCTCGCATGGTGCTGCCTATGCCGATCTTGACGATGATGGGGATCTTGATTTGATTACTAACAATACCGATGATGATGCTGGCATTTATAGAAATAACAGCGAGAGATTATTGAAAAATAGCTTTCTTAAGATACGGCTTCAGGGAGTCCCTGAAAATCTGTCGGGAATAGGATCAAAAATTTATGCCTATGCGGGAAACGATAAATACTACCTCGAACAAAATCCGGTAAGGGGATATCAGTCATCAATTGCAACTGAACTTCTGATTGGACTCGGAAAACACCTGACTGTTGACTCTTTGCGAATAATATGGCCAGGCGACGAAAGTCAATCATTGAAAGAACTAGATGTAAATCAAACGATTACACTATCAATTAGTAACGCCACCAGGCGTCCCCGAGCATCAACAACCGATCCGACCAGGTTTTTCAACGAGGTGAAATCGATTGACTTTGTTCATGTTGAAAATAATGTAAATGACTTCACAAGGCAGTACTTGCTACCCCACTTTCTGTCCTATACCGGCCCTTGTCTCGCAAAAGGTGACATCAACGGCGATGGACTCAATGACATATTTGTTGGTGGTGCTAAAGGTCAGGCTGGTGCCATTTTTATTCAAAGGAAGGATTTAAGTTTTGGACAGTTGATAACTCCGGAATTTGACAAGGATAGGGAGAGCGAAGACGTGGACGCAGTGTTTTTCGATTCTGATGGTGACGGCGACCTTGATTTGTATGTGGTCAGCGGCGGTTATGAATTTGAGAATAATTCGCCACTCCTTCAGGACAGGATCTATACGAATGATGGCAGGGGTGATTTTTCAAAGTCACCCGAGATACTGCCTTCGAATTTAACCAACAAGACATGCGTGAGGCCGGTAGATTTTGACAACGATGGGGATCTGGACCTATTTATCGGCGGCGGAGTAATACCAGGGAATTATCCATTGGCATCCCCGAGCAAAATTTATTTTAATAATGGCAAAGGAAATTTTACATCGAAAAAACCAGCCAACGCGGCACTGGGAATCGTTAATGATGCTGTGTGGATTGACCTGAATAATGATGGCAAAAAAGATTTGATTACAGCTGGTGAATGGGCCCCTTTAAAAGCCTTTCTAACGGAGGGAATGCTTTTTAAGGATGTCTCCACACAGTGGTTTCCGTTCCCAAGTGACGGTTGGTGGAATTGTATCACAGCCTTAGATATCGACAATGATGGTGACCTTGATCTGACGGTTGGAAATTATGGCGGAAATTCGCAATTGAAAGCATCAGAACAATTTCCGATACAATTGTATTCCATGGACTTCGATAACAATGGTTCAATTGATCCATTGATCACTTATTACAATAAGGAAGAGTCTGTTCCACTTGCTTTTCGTGACGACTTACTATCACAATTGCCCTTCTTAAAAAAGAAGTTCAATGACTACACAAGCTATGCCAAGACTACCATTAATGGAGTACTCTCCTCTGACCAGATGTCAAAATCGTCAGTTCTTAAAATAAACGTATTATCATCTCTCCTTCTTGAAAATACTGGTAAAAGTTTTGTGAAGAAAGAGCTGCCACTTGAAGCACAGTATGCGTCTGTGCATTACGCAGCGTCAGCCGATATTAATCATGATGGAAATCAGGACCTCATTCTGGGAGGCAACAATATTCATAATCGGATCTATCTTGGACGTGATGACGCAAATCATGGTATGCTGCTGCTGGGAGATGGGAAAGGAAATTTTTCATATGTAAGCCAAAGTGTTTCTGGATTGAAATTGCGGGGAGATGTGCGGCACATTCTGGTTGATGGCAATCGTATTTTATTCGGAATTAACAACTCGTCAGTAAGGACGTATGAATTTGAATAGGAAAAGACTGTCAGGATTTTGCGAAAACAGGGATGAACGTTCACGCTAAATACCGTAAACTTGCATTGAAACTACCTACTCATGACGTTAGAACTAAAAAGCGCAGAAAAATCGGCTGTATTTACAGAAGTAGAGAACTTTCTCTCTCAGTGCAGTCTTGGTGTGGTAAATAAAGATTCAAGCCGCCCGTGGGGTGGATTTTTTGTAATTGATGAGATCCAGGCGCCTCACTTCGGCCGCCTGTTCTTTCCTGAGGTTGAATTAGCAACACTTAGAATTAGCGGGAAACTAAGTCCAAAGATCCTGGTAGTGCAACCCAATACGCGCCTCTCCTGGCAATACCATCATCGCCGTGCGGAAATCTGGAGAGTGATTTCCGGTACAGTGGGAGTTGTTACCAGTCTTACGGATGTTGAAGAGGAAAAGAAGGAACTAAAAACGGGCGATCTGATCCGCCTCGCCCAAGGTCAGCGACACCGGTTGGTGGGTTTGAACGGTTGGGGTGTAATAGCCGAAATCTGGCAACATACCGATCTTAATGATCCCTCAAATGAGGAAGACATCGTCCGGGTTCAGGACGATTTTGGCAGATAGATTTTATTACAATGGATTCGATCACTCACATAGTACTGGGGGCAACGATCGGAGAAGTTATTGCGGGTAAGCAACTCGGCAAAAAAGCGATGGTGATTGGCGCTATTGCACAAAGTGTTCCTGACTTCGACTTCATCATGTCGATCTGGCTCCGGCCAGTGGATGAACTCCTTTCACATCGTGGAATTACCCACTCAATCCTCTTTGCATTAGTCATCGCAACTACGATTGGATTGCTGGCGTCAAAGCTAAAACGTCCCAATAACCTGTCGGCGTCAAAATGGATGATTTTCATTGCTCTGGAACTTTTTGCCCACCTGATACTGGATGGCCTCAATAATTATGGTGTTGGCTGGTTTGAGCCCTTCAGTCAACAACGGATTTCATTCAATGTAATCTATGTTGCGGATCCATTTTATTCTATCCCATTGGCAATAGGATTCATCGCGTTGGTAATTCTCTCAATTAAATCCCCGGCAAGGAGAATCTGGACCGCGCTAACGTTAACTCTAAGTAGTTTGTACCTCCTGTATGCCTTGCACAACAAATTTGTCACCGAAACTGAGACCCAGGCAGCTCTTCAAAAGCAAGGTATTCAAGCCTCACACGTGTTGACTACCCCAACTCCACTTAACAACTGGCTGTGGTTTATAGCTGCGGAAGTGGACTCGGGATATTATGTTGGCCATCGGTCAGTGTTTGACAACACTGATCCAATTGAACTCACCTATTTTCCCCGCAACATTTCATTTTTAAACGAGCTAAAAGACAAGGAGGATTTGCAAAAGCTTTTGCGCTTTTCACAAGGATTCTATACAATAGAGAAGAAAGATGACGCGTTGTTGTTCAACGACCTGAGGTTCGGTCAGATAGCAGGATGGAGTGACCCAAACGCTATGTTCGTATTTCATTATGATCTTTTTCATCCTGACGCAAATATGTTCGTTGTTCAGCAAGGAAGGTTTTCTAACTGGAATGACGAAACTATTACCGTGCTATTGCAGCGAATCGCTGGCAAGAAAAACAAGAAAGGCGATGGGAATTAGAAAGTTATTCCCTCTTTTTCACCACAATTAATGCCGCCAGCCTCAACAAATTGTAAGCGATCTTTTGCACAACATGCGCAATCCAACCTGTTGTGCGGTAATATTCCTCTTCCGTTATAGTCTTGCAGTCTTTCTGAATGATATCCGTAAGGCAGCCCTCTACACTCACTGCCAGGCGGTCATCGGCAACATCCAGATTTAATTCGACACTGGCGTACGCACTTAGATTATTCAGATTATAGGATCCAATGGTGACGAATTTGGTGTCGCTAACTGCTAATTTCCCGTGAAGTACAGCCCTCGTATATTCAAAAATCTGGACGTTGTTTTTGAAAAGCCATCGATACAGATATCTCTCGGCATACTTACTTGTACTTATATCTGAGACACCTGCCAGTATTACTTTGATCTTCACACCCCGACTAGCCGCTTGCCGGATGGCTTTTCTGAACACGCTACCAGGAAGGAAATAGGGAGACATTATTGTGATGCTCTTTGTTGAGGTCCTAAAGATTTCCAGGTAGGTCTTAGTGATCTCGCGCTTACGTCCAATCCAGTCGTTGGCCCGGGCCCGCACGGCACAGGCGTTAACCAACCCTTCAACTCCAATTGGCGTTGGTTTATCGTTCAATGTTGCATGCACTCGTGCATTATATCTGCGTACGCACGTTGATGCCAATACCCCGGCAATAGGACCTTCAGCAAACAACGCCCAGTCCAGCCACGCAATACCTTTTTCAGTATCATTATAGCGGTCACTAATATTTAGGCCCGCAACAAGGCTATGGTAGGAATCGGTCACAACCACTTTATGGTGAAGTCTTCTACCGAGGTAGAATTTTTTTCCCTTAAAGAGCGGAGCAAACCATTTGAAATGAATTCCGGTGAGGGTAAGGTCGTTGATAAATGAACTTGAAAGGTCCTTAGATGCATATGCATCTAGCATGATGTAAACTTTGACCCCGCGAAGGGCTGCAGTCTTTAATGCATTGGCGATGCGCCTTCCAGTCTCATCGTCGTCGAAAATGTAAACCTGAAAATGAATGGTGTTCCTTGCCTTGACAATCAGTTCTTCAAGGATGTTGAAGTATTCGCAACCTCCGCGTATCAGCTTTACAGAATTTCCAAACGTATACGATTGAGAATCGTTGACTGGCCTCACTCCCTTAAACATATTTCAAGATATAAAAACTTTTGAGGAGCCCAGCTTGAGGAAATCTGACCTACCCAAAAGGGTATAAAAGCAAAAACCACCGGTGAGGGTGGTTTTTACATTAGTACTAGTAATTAAAGAATTTATCCGCAAACGATTAGTTTACGACTTTAACTTTAACGGCATTCATACCTTTTTTGCCTCTTTCCACTTCGTATTCAACTTGATCGTTCTCACGAATCTCGTCGATAAGACCTGAAGAGTGTACAAAAATGTCTTCACCTGAATCAGATGGCTTAATGAATCCAAATCCTTTGGCGTCATTGAAAAATTTAACTGTTCCTTGCATTGTTTATTAATTAATTGAGAAAATTCACTGTTTTGCTAATAACTAATCTAAAAATCATATCCATTCGGACAGGCATTTGTAGTGTTGTTATCTTAATTAAGGATGGTGGAACTCAAAAAAGCCACATTGGGCACTAATGGAACGCACTATTACTTAAAATGCAATACAAAGATAGGGCGAATTGTTTAGATAATCAAATTGCGACGGAAAAATAGTCTTCGGCCCTTCAGAAACCATCTAAAATACTGAGTTAACAGCATGTCGCCCGCTGGGATACCTTGGACACGCGAAAGCCATTAAGGTTAGATCACGCAATTGTGGGTTGTGCCCTTGGCGCCATTGTGCGCTGTGTGACCCCTACTCACCCCAAATTGACGAGGCTGAAGGTTCGATCATTTGATATAAGGCTCGATCGTATTGATCATTCCATCAGCATCGTGAGTAAGCTCAACAACTTTTACACTTCGCAAGTGTGTCTTACCACCAGAAAGCATACTGTCGTGATAAAACAAATACCACTTACCATCAATCTCAACTATTGAGTGGTGGTTTGTCCAGCCAACAACCGGATTCAGAATTACGCCCTGGTAAGTAAAAGGTCCCTCTGGATTTTCGCCAACAGCATAGGCGATGAAATGGGTATCTCCTGTCGAGTAGGAGAAGTAATACTTCCCATTGTACTTGTGCATCCAGGAAGCTTCAAAGAATCGGCGGTCGTGATCACCACCGGTTAATGGCTTATCATCGTAATTCAGGATTTGAATATCTTTTACCTTGCCGTCAAAATGTAAAAGATCCTTCGTCATTTTTGCAAACTTAGGACTTAACTCAGGTTCAGTATCACTACCGAGGTCTGTCTTAGAGCCATTGGCTTCATATTTTCCGGTGTTCCATCGCTGAAGCTGCCCGCCCCAGATTCCACCAAAATACATATACGTCGCACCATCGGTGTCGATGAAAACGCAGGGGTCGATGCTATAACTTCCGTCGATTGGCTTCGGCTCAGCCTTAAACGGCCCTGTCGGGGAAGGGCTCGTGGCCACTCCTATTCTGAAGACGTCCGACTTATCCTTTGCGGGGAAAAAGAGATAATATTTTCCATTGGCAAACGCAGCATCGGGTGCCCACAGTTGCCGTCCAGCCCAGGGAATGTCTTTGATGTCAAGAGCAACGCCGTTGTCTGTAGTCTTCCCGTTGATACTATCCATTGAAAGGACATGGTAATCACGCATGTCGAAGTGATCGCCGTTATCATTTTCCGGTACATTGGCTTCTATGTCGTGAGATGGATAAATGTAGATCTTCCCGCCGAATACATGCGCAGATGGATCGGCAGTGTAAATATGGGTAACGAGCGGCTCAGATATCGGGCGGGATTCAATCTGTGTTGAGTCATTACTTTCTGTGGTTGCAACCTCTTCGACTGTAGCCGTTTTTGGTTTACATGATACTGCGAGAATCATGATCGCTATCACTACGACCTGTAATGTCAATTGTTTATTCATGAGTATATTTTTTTGTTGCATGCATTTGTGCATTAACCTCAATTTTAAATATAACAACACTTGGCGATTTTCCTTCCGGAATTGGTGACCAGGCAAACGTTTGGCCGCTCGACGTGACATTGGCAAAATGACGGTAAAACGTAGATTTATTTCCTCAAACCGGGATTTTACTCATTTTAATGGCCTTGCATTCCGAGGCTAAAGAAAGGGGATTTAGCACAAGCGGTCGATGATTTTGGTCATTCAACCTGAAATTCGCATCAATTTAGGAATGCGGCGTGAAAATTTCAAGAGCTTTGCAAAAACTACAACTATGAAACAAATAAGAAATGGAATTTTTGGTTTGAGCGTCGCCCTGGCGACAATGCTCACCAGCTGCGATACGAAGGAGAAGGCCGCGCTTAACAATAAGGTTGATTCTTTGACGGTCGAATTGAACGAGCGCAAGGAGGTCGAGAAAACAATGAATGAGGTAGGTGCTCTGCTTGATTCTATCGATGCCAACCGTCATGTGCTAAGGACTAAGATGATCGAAGGTACTTCTTATGCAGAATACGTGAGCCGCCTGAAAGACATCAACAATCACATCAGTGAGACACAACGCAAAATTGCTGAATTACAGAAGAACGTGGATAGCAAAAACCGCATTTCTGCAGGAACTATCAAGAGAATGAAAGCTGATCTGGCAGCTCGTGCTGAAGAAATCACCGCATTGCAACTTGAAATCGTTACCATGCGTGATGAGAACAAGACCCTGTGGACCAAGGTTAACAGTAAGGATTCACTTCTTTCTATCAAGGATGAAGTTATCAAGGTAAAAGAAACTGACGTTGCGTCGCTGGAAGGCCTCGTTACCGATATTAATGAACAAAACAGGATCAAGGTAGCAAGTATGTATTTCGCACAGGCTCAGGCTCTTGAAACTGCGGCTAATCGCACAAAGTTTGCACCAAGGAAGAAGAAAGAAACCCGTAAAGAGGCTCTTGAATTATATCGCTTGTCTCTTTCAATGGGGAATACAGAAGCACAGGCTAGAATTGAAGCGCTTGAAAAAGAATTGAGCTAATACGTTCGTATCCTTATATAAAAAAAGCCAGGGCGACCTGGCTTTTTTTATTATTATATTTAACGGATGAGAACGACCCTACTTATATTGTCGACGATAGCGAACGGGTTAGTTACGAAACAACTCGGTACTGCGATCGCCACCGACGCGGAAGGCAGAAATGCACACTGGGTGGCAGTTCAGAATGAATACAGAGCGAATTTGAAACGTTTACGCTTGCAGTTATTCCACCAGAGCTTGCGCATATCAACAACGGCTTTATTTCCAAGCTAGCCAACAATAAAAGAATCAATCGTGCCGACTCTCAAAGAGCAACTTTACGAATGCTGCATTACCTACATACGGGCAAGAAGTTTCGCCGCGGAAGAAGCTATCCGTGAGGTCCAAACATCAGCAAATGAGGAAACAAAAAGCAGTGCGGGCGATAAGTATGAGACCGGCCGTGCCATGGCGCAGCTTGAAATCGAAAAGAATACTGCCCAACTGATGGAATCTAATAAGCTGATGAATACTATGAAAATGATTGGACTCAATCAATCAAGCTCCGTTCATGCAGGCAGCATCATTATGACGAACCAGGGAAATTACTATCTCGCCATTAGTGCCGGTGAATTAACAATTGACGGCAAATCTTATTTTGCGATTTCAGCAGCGTCTCCCATTGGGAAAAAACTAATGGGCCTGACTAAAGGTGCATCGTTTGATTTCAATGGGAAGGAGTATAAAATCCATGAAATTGAATAATAGCTCGTCGCGTTGCATCAACTTTCATAACCCGAAATCCAGGTTTGCAGCTATTACGTAAATAATACAATAGCGCTGTAAGGCCTATTGAAATGACTCCTTTCCTGTTAACGTATCAAATCGATTGTTTATAGTTATTTGACTACTTTGATCCAAATTCCCCTATTTTGGACGGTTCTTTAGGCGATAATGCTGCGAGCGCAAGCCATTTTATTTCCAGAATCTCCACAACTTCCTGGAAGACGGAAATGGAGAACGTGACCGCTAGTTATCACGTGATTGGCGCATGGATTGCCATTGTCTTCGACCCGCTGTTTGCGGTCACCGATTACTTTAATATCAGGAAAGGCTGGGAATGGTTGCTTTTAATAAGATTGAGTGTTTCGCTTCTTACCGCCCTCACCCTTTTTGCCTGGAAGAGATTTAAGTTTCCCTCATATTACCTTGTATTGGTCCCGTTCTTGTTGATTTCTTTGCAAAATGCTTACACCTTTAACCTGATCGAAACAATTCATTTAATAGGTCATAACCTGAACTATATCGCATTGATGATTGGCGCATCGATGTTTATCATGTGGGAGGTTGTCTACTCATTAACAGTTCTTTTCCTGTCAGCATTGGCGACAACGTTTTTTATGTTGAATAATCCGTCGATCAGCCCTGATGATTTTTTTGTCAAGGGCGGATTGCTGTTGGCCGTATCAGGTGTCTTCATGGTTATCCTCATTAAGACACGTTACGATCTGACAGTGCGTGAAATAAAATCTAGGCTTGCCCTTCAACTAAGTAATGATGAAATTCAACATCAAAACAAAGAGTTGCAACGACAGAAAGATATAATAAAGGGCATAAATGAAAACCTCGAGACACTTGTTACCGAGCGTACCCAGCTTTTGCAACGAAAGAACCGGGCTCTTGAGGAATATGCTTTTATCAATGCGCACAAGCTGCGGGCACCGTTAGCGAGCATTCTGGGATTGATTGATCTGATGAGCCACGTCGAACAAAATGAAGAGTCAAGGAAAGTGGTTGATCATCTTGAAAAATCTGCTTCCAAATTGGATGAAGTGGTGACCTCAATAACCAGAGCCATTGAACGAGGCGATTGAGTTGGTGTGTTCAAAGTTGTACAGTTGTCTGTCCAATAATGAATACCCGAATAGACATTCATTCTTCCAAATCATTAACATACAAATAGTTAACAAACTGGCGACTTCTTTGCACGCTGGTGCCTATGAAAACGATCATCGCCGTCATTCTTTGGTTCTTGCTATTGGCAACGTGCTGGCCACTGGCGATCGTGCTGATATTTCTACTGCCACTTTTCTGGTTGATACTCCTTCCATTTCGGATTGTAGGACTTAGCCTTGAACTGTTGTTCAAACTGATTTCTGCTATATTTCTCCTTCCCTTCAAACTTGTCAAAGGACTCTGATTATCCTGTATTCATCGTTACTGGCAGACACGCCCGCTTGTAAACAAACCCGGGAACAGATGGCATGATATTTTGCGATGGTAGAGTATCAGTTACGATGCCATATGAAACGAATAGTGCTTATTTTAACCTTTTTAACGGCTTTTGTGTCGTTACCGAATATTGGGTCCGACATTCAAGGAATGGGTCGAAAAGACGATACCGGACCTAAAACCGTCCATATTTTGAAGACCTTAACGGTTTACAATCCTACTACAAAACAATGCGACAATACCCCTTTTATTACTGCCAGTAACGCGAAAATTGACGCACTCAAGCTGGCCAAACAGCAATTGCGATGGATTGCGTTGTCAAGAAATCTTTTGAAGCGCTGGAAAGGTGATTTTAGCTATGGCGATACAGTTAAGATTTTTGCCGGTGACCCAGCCATTGACGGATTGTGGATAATTCAGGACAATTTAAACAAGAGATACCGGGATCGTGGAGATCTCCTTTTTGATAGAAAAGTGAGAAGACATGGAATATGGAAGAACGTACAGATTTCAAAGGTCTAACGAGTCAATTGGGGTGATATTTCCACGCCTCATTCCGGGCTTATTGGCATAGAATTGGTGAGAGTTTAATTATAATAAACGATGATATATGGATCAATCACCTAGCAATGACCATGGGGCAAGTCCAATGCCCAAGGGCAAAAGTAAACCTGGTGCTCCCCTTTTTAAGAAGCCAAAATCAAAACCGGAGAAGAAGCAGGAACGTGACATGACCGGTCAAACCGACACTTCATTAAAGCATATGAAACAGCGTCTTGCTGAAATCCCAAAGAAATCATCGGGTAGCAAGCATGATAAAACTGCATACGAGGATGGCGAATGATTTTTTCTAAAGTTGAGCAGAAAAAGGCCCTGGAGTAATCCGGGGTTTTTTTGCGACTGTTTGTGAAGAAAAATCCACGAATAATTCAGGCTGCATAACCGAAAACATTCCTGATCAATGGCACAGTTATTTTAACGGTTACGGCAGTTAAAGATTATTTTAACCTTACACAACACAAACATGAAAACTAATAAATTGAAAACCAGTCTTATTGTTGTCTTTGTGATGACTCTTTTCATTGGAAGCTATTCTTTGGTTAGCGCGCAGAATACGCTGACATGGGATAAGCTGGGAACCAAGGTGGTGGACTTTACTCTTGACCGCGACGTGGTAACTGCGAGTTCAAAAGAAACCTATAGTGCCTTAAAAGTTAAGGTGAACAATGGGACAATCAATGTGCATAAAGTAACTGTTCACTTTGCCAATGGTGATACTCAGGATATAAAACTTCCTGCAGAATTGTCCAAGGAAAATGATGGAAAGCTTATTGACCTTAAAGGCAACCAGCGTGTGATTGAAAAAATCACGTTTTGGTATGACACTGTTAATAAGGATAAGGATAAAGCAGTTGTAGAAGTTTGGGCGAAAAAGTAGTTCAGCCTACAATTTCTCAATAGAAAGAGAGGGCCACGGGCCTTCTTTTTTTGTTTTAACACTGGCATAGTTATTTCGCACAGGATGCAAAATTGAAGCAAAAATGAGTGACAGCAGGCAACATCGACTGATCAGAGCTATCACCAAGGCCCTGATAATTTTTGCTGCAATAATAGTAGCGCCTGTTGAGAGCTGATTCTAAGCTTTCCAAAACCAACGCACCCCCACCTTCGCCCATGACAAATCCATCTTCGCTTTACATCAAAAGGCCTTGAAGCTGCTGCTGGATTTTCATTGAATGTAGACAACGCCTTGGAGGCATTAACACCACCCATGCCACTTTCGTTGATAGGTGCTTCTGATCCGCCTGTAATAATCATATCCGCTCTTCCCAAACGAATATAATTGACCGCATCAATGATTGCATTGGTAATATACAATAGGCAGAAAAGAATTAGTCGAACAGAGTAAAAGCAAGCAGTCAATAATCAACCGAAAGCTTAGTCTATTTTTTGGTTGCGTACTTAGTAATCAGTGAATCGACCGAAATTGAATTCCATTCTTTTGGAATGATCAGCAAGGTCACTAGTAAAATTAAGCGAGGCATGACGTGCGATAAATCCCAAATGGGTTCAGCCAATCCGTGCCCAAAGGTTACGATTACTAGTACTGAAGCTAACGCATACAAGGCATAATCAGTTTTCAGTCCAATGACCAATAAAAATCCGCCAATTAATTCTACATATGAAGTATAATAGGCAGTCGCATATATAATAGAGTGCGGCAACAGATTCTTATAAGTATCATAGAAAAAATCCATACGATAGACCTTTTCTACTCCCCATGTAAAAACTTTTCCAAAGCCCTGCATAAGAAAAATGAATCCTAATATTAAACGAAGAGTGAGCGAGGCGATCGTATAATTCAGATGTGTAGGTTTCATATCTAAGCAGGTTGAAAAGCTGATAGCAAGATAGCAAATAGTGGGGAGGGCGCTTCATTTAGGAAGAATAGAAAACCCCAATCTGTTTTGTAGCTTTCAGAAAAGAAAGAACATGAATCCAGCCGTTGATTTCTATTTTAACAAGGATGCAAAGTGGCATGATGAATTAGAACAATTGCGATTGATTGTTTTGGAATGTAAGCTAACAGAAGAATTGAAATGGAGTGTTCCGTGTTACACCTTTCAAGACGCTAACATCCTCTTACTACATATGTTTAAAGAATACTGTGCAATATTATTTTTCAAACTATCGACCATGAACTCTGAGCCCCCACCAATAGGTTAGTTTGACTACGAGTGAACGTGTTTTAACCCCAAAATTTTCGGGTAAATAATTATCCGTGTAAACAATAAATAAATCCGAAGCGGGCTGATATCGCCATTGAAAGCGTGTATTCAGATTAATGTTATTTCTTTGCTGGTTATATTGGGCAAAGGCCGTAAAGAATATTTTATTGGTTAGTGTTACATCTATCCTTGGACTCACCAACCAAAATATTTGCCCGCCCCATGGCAGGGGGAGCTGTATATCATTGTAACTGGTGTTGACTGCCAAACTTACATACGGTTGAAACCGATAGCCTATATCTGTTGTAAAATTGAATCGCGTTCCATCCGCGTAATAACCGCCATAGCGCAGTGTAGCACCGTACGTAAATCGGCTCTGTGGTTTAGATGTAAACTCCATATTTAGAGCGTTCCACTGGTGTTCGGTTCCAATTGCCAGTTTCTCTAATCCAGAATTAGTTGGATCAAAGGCTCGAAAAAGCTTTACATAATTGTGACTTAAATACGCACCGATTATACTCTGTTTACGAAATACAACTCGATAACCAACATAATTTTCATCGTCTAATCGATTAAAAGATTCATTCAAGAAATAGGTTGAACTCGCCAATGGGCCATGACTTAAAACCGTTTTTCCGCTAGGGAAAAATAAATAGCTGAATTGTGGATTTACTTTGATGTAACCCGTGCGCGGCACATACCCAACTTCAGCGACAAAGTCTTTCCCAACGTACTCATGTTGCCACGATAACAGCCAACTACGACTCGCGTAATTAAGATTAGCGCCATGCGTGTATTCGCGACCATTCACACCAGGGCTAAAGGATTTTAAAACGAATGCCTTCCCAATCCATCGATTGTCGGAAGATGCTAAGTTGTATTCAATGCCAATATTTCGGTTAAAATCTTTGTAAACTTTGCTCGGATCCGTGTTAGGTTTATTATCGATCGATTCTTTGTTGATGATTAGTAACCCAATGTTAGAACGTGCAAAAACTCTACGTTGAAGTGAAACGACAGCAAAATTCTGTGATGGTAAATTCACCGAGTCGACTCGTGAGGTTTGCATATCCATCGCACCGATGCGCCAGTTTTTATCAATCTTTCCACTCACCCTTCCGCCAAATTGAATAGGCGCATTCAGTCCTATTCTTCGTGAGAAAAAAGGCCGAATGGTGGCGTATCCAAAGTTGCCAAACAAATCGCCATTCTCTAAAAAGAATTGCCTGCGTTCAGGGAAGAATAATTCGAAACGATCTAAGTTAGTTACTTGTCTGTCTACTTCTACTTGTGAGAAATTAGGATTATAGGTTAAATCCATGTTGAGTGAAGACGTAAGCGAAACCTTGGCATCAACGCCTAAATCGTTTTGAAAAGTAGTAGCTGAATTTTTTAAATAATCTTTTGAGCCGCCGGTTAATCCATAAGGAATTATGCTCACGTTAGTACCTGGCACTGGTGGAGCCTTATCCCACGCAAGTGTGCCCGTATAAGCAAGTGAAGCCGTGGGAAACTGTCGAGGCACGGGAGCCCACGCTGACTTCTCTGTTGTTTTTAAATCAAGACGGCTAAAGTTGATTCCCCACTTATCGATTCCGCCTTTGTAGCGAATGGACTTAAAAGGTATCGCTGCTTCGAATACCCATTTTTCATCATCGCTCTTAACTTCCGATGTCCATTTGTTATCCCAACTTAAGTCTACCGAGCCACCCTGAAACATAATACCATCCCATTGCGCACCGGCAGCATTCGCACCAAAAGAAAATCCATTGGTCTGATCCTCAAATGGATCCATGAACAGTAGAAAATTGTCATTCTTACCAAAGCTGAAGTCCCGCCTCAACGATTCAACCATATAAGGCCCAGGCAGTAAATGATAACAAACCGCAATTAAATAAAGATTCTCATCATCGTACGAAAGCCGAACCTCCGTTTTTACTTTGGCAAAACTTGTGTCCATGGGAAGCACAGCGAAAAAATCTTTGGCGACAGCTGCTTGCTTCCAGGTGTCTTCCTCTAACTTTCCGTCAATTGAAATGGTAGAAATTGCCTTCTTAATGTGAACAACATATCGTTCGTTCTTCTTTTGGGCAAAGAGTTGAATCCCAAAAGTGATTAATAGTGATGTGATTAAAATCTTCAATCTATCTACGGGTTAAGCCTTTGCAATTACATGAAAAAATAGCGTAATCAAATCTCGTTTAGTAAATGCCTTGCTATATTTGATAAACGTAATCAACCTATTATTATCGAAATGAATAAAAATCACTTCTTCTCCTTCTTACATTTCTGGTAGCCTTCATTTTTGGATGCCAAAGCCCTGTAAACAATAAACGGGTTAAACAAATTGATCCCGCGCAAGCGGCAGCTCTTGCGAAATCAATTGAAGCTACCGTTACTCCTCAATTGGCAGAAGGGCTTACCCTTAAGTCGTGGGGGATTGATTCGTTGGTGGCTGATTCGGTGACAATTGATATTGATGACATGGGAAGAATTTATTACACCCGCACCAATCGCCAAAAGAATTCTGAGTTTGACATTCGTGGTCACGCTAAAAAGACCTAGACCGGAACCCAGTTATCTACGGTGTTCTGAAGAATTGTCGAAAATTCCGACCGTTGAGGAAGGTCGAGGTAGGGATAAATTACTTTGGAGAGGTAAAGACCCTGTGGATACGCCGGCTCAATATTTTTTGGTGGCTTTTTACTGATAAGATAACTTTCAAATTCATCTACGCTCATCTCACCCTGCCCTATTTCTATCAGCTTCGCTACAATGATCCGGATCATTCTTGCCAGGAAGCGATTAGCTGAAATTTGAAAACGAATTTTGTCACCAGAGGTATCCGTGAATAAATTGGCCGAAGAAACATTGCAAATTGTGGTTCTGTAACTGGACGGACTCTTACAAAAGCCAGCGTAGTCATTATAGCGCGTCAATAGCGCAGTGGCCTCCCTCATCTTGTGAAGGTCAAGATTTGGAAGCAGATAAAACGAACTAAGAGAATTTATAAATGGATCTTTATACGTATGAATAAAGTAATCATAGCGCCTGAGGATGGCATCAAATCGAGCATGCGCCAGATCGGCAACTGGTAATATGTCAAACACAGAGATATCATCTGGCAGCATCTTGTTGATCCGGAATATAAGGTCATAGTCCCAATCGGTGGCGATATCAGCATGAAAGAAAAATTGACTTGCATGCACTTGCGCGTCTGTGCGGCCGCAACCTACCGCTGTGATCTCTTGTTTGAGGATCTGGCTCAGCGTTGTCTCAACAATTTCCTGAATATTAACAGCCTTGGTCTGCCTCTGCCACCCACGATAACCATGACCGTTGTATGCTATATGAAAGAAGAATCTTTTCAAAACGGGTATCTTTTTCTACGCCAGGTCACAAATATAAACTTTTGTTCAACCTACGCCGGTAGAATGTCGTACAATACAATAGAGGAGTGAACATCCGGCTCTGGGTCTGACTGGAATGGTATTTGAGGTTAAGCCTTAAAACGACCATGTCATGAAAAACGATACATCAAATCAAAACTTAGAACACCAGGCTGCAATTGAAAAAATGCAGGAACTGGTAAAGCACAATTCCATGTGCTTGTTTACTACCTTGCTTACTGAATTGCCATTGCATTCACGGCCGATGAGTATTGCGAAAGTGTGTGATCACGGAAATTTCTGGTTCCTGAGTGCCGGTGACAGCAATAAGAATATGAATATTTCTGCTGATCCAAGGGTGCAGCTGTTTTCAACCAATCAGTCCGACTCTGAGTACCTGACGGTGTATGGCAAAGCAACCATCACAAGAGAGAGGAAAAAAATTGAAGAAATCTGGACGCCGATCGCCAACGCATGGTTTAAAGACGGTATTGATGATCCTAGAGTCACGGTCATTAAGGTCGCTCCTGAAGAAGCCTATTATTGGGATACAAAGAACGGCAAGATGATATCAATGATCAAGATACTCGCGTCTGCTGTATCTGGTGCCAAGATAGATGATGGCGTACAGGGAGTTCTTTCGGTAAACTAAGAAATCAATTCATTTCATTCCAGTCGATAGAGATATCGACTGGATTTTTTATGATCGTCGAAGAAGGAATTTAATCCTTAATTAATTAAATTTGGTCGCAATGGAATTCGAGGCGTTCGACAATCCTTTAACGTAACAAGATGCGAAAATCCCTATTCAAAGTCTTGGCCAAAATCAACAAAATGTTACTGCCCTCGGTAAGTAAGCTTGATATGAATAAGCTTAGCAAAGCCAATAAGGCACTAATAGCAAATAACTAATCCTGAAAATCGCACGTAAGCTAAATAAACCCTTACAACTTCCCAATTCTCCACTTTTCATAGGTTTCTATCCTTCGGTCTGTATAGCCGTTTTACTACCTTTTTAGGGTGTTTCTGTTACTCCCTTGTTACTGCAAAATTCCACTGAGGTTACTTGAAAGTTCATGAACCTGACTCTTCCTAAAGCGATGTTATAAACTTGCCTTCAGAAAGTCAGGGATGTTAAACCCTTTTAAACAAAAGTAACATGGCAGTAAAATTAAGAGAAAAAATGTTAGCAAACGGGCACGCGTCTTTTTACCTCGATATTTATCACAATAAAGCGAGGTGGTATGAGTTTCTCAACATCCATATTAACCGAAAGAAGCTATCCGAAGAAGACAAAGAAAAAAAACGACTGGCTGGGGAGATCAGATCCAGACGTGAGCACGAGCTTATCGTGGAAGACAATGGACTGATTGACAAGAAAAGGAAACTGGCAGATTTTAAAGAATTCTTAAAAGCACATCTGAATTCCAAGCCACACAATCATCTGTCAACGGCAACCGTTTATCAGTTAAATAAATTTATGGGGAAGCGTTCTCTTCCGATCGCAAGCGTAACAACTGAATGGATGAAAGATTTTGAGAAATTTCTTCTGAAATCTGTGAGCAACAATAGTGCATTATGCTATCTCAAGAACATCAATGGCGCTTTGAATGAACTGGTGCGCAAGCAGGTCATCGCCAGCAACCCCTGGCATGGCGTTCCTAAACATGAGCGTTTGCAAAAGAAGGACATTATGCGCACTGCTTGGTCATTGGAACAACTACAACTGCTGGCCAATACATCGTGTAAAGTGGAGCCTCAGTTTAAGCAAGCTTATTTCTTTGCTTGCTTCACTGGCCTACGTTGGAGTGATGTTAATGGTCTAATGTGGACTAACATCATCCAGAAGACAATTAGCGAGCAGGAAGAGTGGTTCATTTACTTCGAACAACAAAAGACAGAAGCCGTTGAGTATTTTCCCTTGTCCGATCAGGCTGTTGAGATTGTGAAAGCACAAAAAACTCTCGATGATAAAAGCATCTATGTTTTTCCTCTAGTGAAAGAGACTGATTACAAGAACAAGCCTGTTCAAAGCAGGGTTGATTATGCATTGAAGAAATGGGCAAAGGCTGCCGGTCTTGATGAGAAGAAAATGAAATTCCATACAGGCCGACATACCTATGCCACCAACTTGCTGGAGCTAACCAATGGCGACCTTTACACGGTTTCAAAGCTATTGGGCCATAAGAGCATCCTGACGACACAGATCTATGCTCACGTGAGAGACCGGATGAAACAAGTGGCTGTTAAATCCTTGCCAAAACTAAATCTTCAGATAGCTCCTGATCCATTCATAAAAAAATGAGATTAATCAAAGTTCTTGTGGGTAAACTACAGGAACTTTAATTTGACATTTCCTTGAGAAACTACCAGCATTGCCTAATAAGAATGCCAATAAATCGTTATTAATAAAACATAGAATATGGAATCGAACCAATATTTTGAAGTAGACCTGGGCTTGATCAGTAGCCATGAAAAAAGAATCCGATCAGAGTACGATTATAAGTTAGAATATGAAAGTTTGGTTACATCCATGCTAGGTCATGAAGGAATTTACCTATTCGAAGAGGATATAACTGACCGTTTTAACAACCTTTCTTTACAGGAAATTCTGGAACAACAGGAGAACTTTGTGCAAGGCCCCAATCTGCCTAACCCGCGTAAACAAAACAAACGTTGCGCCACCTATTATGACACAACAATGGTATTTTACATTACTCCTAAAAACATATACTATCCTGAATTCTTTGCCTACCTGCTCAAGCATAGCGACTTAATAAAAATAGATCAGTGCTTAACCTATCAGTTAGAGAAGTATCATGGCAATGACTTTAATGCCTTCTCACGACTACTGGTACTCATGATCCGGAAGTTTGGACATGTCATCATTCCAGAGCAAGTTGTAGTTACGATACAAGAGTGGCTTACTGTTAAAACGGAGCAGCACACAAAAGAGGAAGGTGATTCTAGCGGTTCGAGCGCCAGTGGAAAGCGAGGGAAGATAAACCGAAGAGCAGAGGATAACATAACATCCCTAAACCGGGAACAAACCATCCTCTTCATTCAATATATGAAAGAAGCTGGAGTGTTTTTGAAAGATGAATACCTTACGGATGCCAATGCTGGAAAAGCATTTGAACTACTTACCGGATTTAGTCAGAACACCTTACGCCAAGACCTCGGAAAATTCTATCAATTCGAAAGCAAGGAGAATCTTCATAAACTTCACAAGCTATTCTCACAGTTAATCCAACAGATTGATAAACAATTGAAGTGAAAATAAACTGACAGTTCAGGTTACTAGAGAGTTCAGGAACCCGACAATGAGATAATGAATGTACGATCTTTGTAGTAGTTCAAATCACTATAAAGATTTTCATTTTATGACACATTCGTTTTTGTTGAGCCTGAATGAGGCGGAGTTCAAAGCTTTCCTGCGGGAAGCCTTGACAGAGATTTTGCTGGAGGTGAAACACAAGGCTGAGGCGAATATGCCTGACATCCTCAATGTATCAGAAGCGGCAGCTTTTCTGAAGCTGCAAATATCGACCCTTTACGAAAAGACGGCCACACGCCTGATCCCTCACTTCAAGAAGGGTAACCGGTTATACTTCTACCGGAAAGACTTGGAGGATTGGTTGCGTGAAGGCCGTGTTAAAACCCAGCGGGAGATTCAGGTCGACGCCTCTACATTCACCATGGGTAAGCAGTATAGGTAAGGTCTATAGCTATCGTAAAATATGGTTTATGTTCATCCCTATTTTACGATAAGCAATAAGATTCAGCGAGGTTAAAATTTCACAGACATGGATCAACCATTAGAAAAAAGTTCGGCAAAGCCACCAGAAGCGGTGAAGAAACCAGAGTCAGAAAAGCTCCAGGCACCTTCTCGTCTTGCGGAAGAATTATCAAAGTATCCTTCCGCTCTGGATGGTCTTCTAAAATTTCTTTGTCATCCGTTTATATTTTTAGGTGGTATTATGGTAGCGATATATTTCTTGTACAAAGCCAAAAACTCCGGAAGTATTGATTCGGAGAATGCGAAACTGCTTGATACTAACAAGGAGTTACGTGCAGAAGTTAAGGTTTTGAGGAAAGAAAACAACGATCTCAAATATCAGCTTCGACTGCCCTATGATGATGAGTATGATTATCCGGTCAGAGAAAGAAAACTGTTAACTGCTGGAAAGAAAAAGATCAGTGTGGCACGTCTCGAATGAAACCAGCTATGAATTACCGTAAAATACTCATCCTCAAAATAGTTGAAATCTGGTTGGTTAGCGTAAAATACGTTTTGCAGAATCCGTTACAGCATACTCTCCAACGGTATTTTACGCTAACACATTTTACTTTTCGCTTATCGTTGTGATGTTATGCAAAAGAACTGTGCATACTGCGGAAGTCCCTTTTCGTTTCAGCGAAATACAAGAAAGTATTGCTCTGATAATTGCAAGCAGATGGCATATTTTTCCCGTAATGGATTTACTCCGGCTCAAGCATCAACTACAAAACCAGTAAGTACAGGTTATGGTGTTAGCGCAAAGGAATCTGTTACCGTAAAAGACGTAAAATGCGCATTGCTCAGTGGCGTTAAAAGCGATAAAAACTATGATGAATTTACCATAAATAAACCCGAGCTTGAAAAAGTAATGGTGTATGCCAAGTGTTTAATCCGGAATCTTCTTCATTTATCAGAGCACCAGCACATAGAGCGGGAAACTCTTCTTGAATTTACGGCTACATGGTCACAATTTGTTCGATGGCGTTCTTTTAAAAGAACAGAATTGAAGTTTCCTCACTGTTCGTTAATGCTCAGATTGGAAAGTAAACTTTATGCTATAGTCAAAGCACATAGGCAAAGCGACCTGATTGAAATTAGTCTCTCACCAGAGTTAAATGATCAGCTAAATGATAGCTTAAATGAAATGGAATATCTGGGGAACATCAAGTTTGATGAGATTCGCTTTGATAGCAAAGAGCGAAATACCTAGGAAGAGTTAATTATTTACTTGGCACGAGAAAATCCCTCACATCCCTTCTAAGCACCTTTGCAATTTCATATAACATTTCAATAGAAGGCTGCCTTGAATTAGTACACCACCTGGATACCGTTTGTTCCGAAACGTGAAGCAACTCGGCTAATTCTTTGTTAGACTTTCCTTCTTCTGCTATAATCGCCTTAATCTTATTGTAGACCTTTTTTGCCATTGTCGAAGATATATCGACAAATATAAACCGCGCATAATTGCTTGATTTAGAGCTTTTATGGTCCGTTATGTTATATAAATATTCCAATTTAGACTATTAATTAATGTAAATGGAGTATTTTTAGATACAAAATAAGTATTAAGGTTTTTTGTTAAATGATTGCTGATATGAAATTAAATCACTTAAAACTGCCATTTGTAAAGCTTCCGGCGGATATAGACCTTGCTCTGTATCTTATCCGCGAAGAGCTTAAAAGTCAAAAGTTTTTTGATGGTCTCCATAAGATCGGAATTAGCGAGTGTTGTTACCAAGTACGTTTAGGTAAAGTTATTCTGGCTCAAATGGGACTTGATGATGGCTCAGATGAAACTTTTAATTTCTATTACAGGCTTATAGAAAAGCGAAGCAAAAAAATTGAAGCGGACAGCGATTCTGTCATGAAGCAGGCACTCAAAGTTTATGCAAAGTTGTTGATTGAAAAAAAGAAGCGAAAGGGAAGCTAATGGTTCTGAAAGAAATAACCCGAACAGGTGGCTCAACGGTGACTGGTATAGTGTTTAATTGCTTTCAATATTGTTGTATATAAAGAATGCTAGCAAAGCCATAAGGGTTCCCAAGGCACAAGTAGAATTCCTAAAATCGCAGAGTACCCTCTGCTGTAGCGCAACACTCTTATGACCTTCGCCTATTATGAAGGAAATTTGTTTAACGAATAATGCAAATTTCACCATCACAAATCCAAAATGCCATTATTGCCACACTGGTTCTGGCCTATGCCGGAAATGTTCTTATTGGTTAATAATATGTAATGTAGAACTTTATGCCCTTATATAAAGCGGATTACCCGCATTCCGATTTCAATTCCTTAAACGAAGCAATAGAGGATGTGTTTACACGGCATAGTAATTTCATGTAGTTTATGGATGTAAGAAATCGCCTTGCTTTTAATGAATGCTATAGCAATTGAGCGCTAAGAAACCATTGAATAAAATGGCATATAAAAAATCGCGTCAACAGACAAACTAAAAACATTTTCAGCTCATTATCGATTCAGATAAAGTTGATTGTTTGATTCATAATGAATTATGTTGGCCAGCAAAATGACAACCGATTGAGAAGAGCTCAATCATAGTCAGACAAAAGATAAAGGCAACAGAAAATAAATAGTCACTTAAAAAGCAAGAATATGGAGATTAAAGAAAATAAATTAACTACCCGGAATTCTAAAACTCAAAAGTCACACAAAATACCCATTAGTAAAAAGCCAGGGAATGCTCCTTCGCATGAAGAGATAGCCGTATACGCTTATGTCCTTTATATTGCGAACGGTAAGGTTAGCGGCCGCGATATGGATGATTGGCTCCAGGCAGAATCTACACTATTCGATGCTAGCCCCGGTTCTGTTAGAAGTATAAGTTAGGTATGAATCCATAAATATAAACGTTCAACGGAAGTAATACTGCAGCATGGAATTCATTGAGAAGTAATCTGGGATGAATCAAATGTTATCGTAACACTTCAATAGCGGCAGTAAAAGATTGCATGTTATTTAATGAATTAAAATATAACCTTCCTGAAAGCGCTTATTCATCATTAGAAAACAGTTGATGAAGTAAATTCATAAAACGAAACAGTAATTCAAATTTTTAATTTTAAATATAAACAATGGAAAAGGAACTGACGTTGAATGAGGTCGAAGAAAAAAAAGGTAAAAATAAAAAAATTTTACACAATCTCTATATTGAGTTGGTGAAGTTGCAAAAGGAAGTAATTGCTTCGGATATAAAACTGCTCGTAATATTGGAGGGAAGGGATGCAGCTGGCAAAGACGGAACCATTAAAAGGATCATCAAACACTTGAGTCCTCGTGAAACAAAAGTAGTGGCATTGGGTAAGCCCACTGACGTTCAGGAACGCGAGTGGTATTTTCAGCGTTACACTTCTCACCTGCCGGCTTCGGGTGAATTTGTCATTTTCAACAGGAGCTGGTACAACCGTGTTGGTGTTGAAAAAGTAATGGACTTCTGCACTCACAAGCAATACAAATCCTTTTTTAGTGAAGTAGAATCGTTTGAGAATAGCCTGGTGGAAGGAGGTTTCATCATCCTAAAATATTATTTGGATATCAGCAAAGATGAACAGAAAAAAAGATTAGATGATCGCAAACAAAATCCGCTGAAGAAATGGAAGATAAGCCCCATTGACGAGGTAGCACAAAAGCATTGGAAAGATTATTCAGATGCACGCGATGAAATGCTATTTAAAACAAATTTTAAGCATGCTCCATGGTTTGTTGTAAATGCTGATAAAAAGAAAGAAGCACGTATTGCTTTGATCACTCATATCCTGAATCGTATGAAATATAAACATAAGAATGAAAAATTAGTGTCGCATAGTTATGGTTTGATTGATCCGGCAACACCAGAAATCATAAAAGAAAAACTTTTCTGATACTGTAAATGGGTCTGTCAATATTCACATGCTCGAAATCATTTTTTTTTATGATAAAAATCATTTTTAAAATAAATCCATAAGATGAAATTGCCAATGATGGTAAAGCGACCAAATGAGACAGGTATGCGCCTGATTAAACTTGAAATTCACAATTAATAAAGGCAAATAGGTGAATACAACTACAGAAAATGCCTTTATAGAAATCCGTTATGGGAAAATAATTTCTGTAAGAGGCAGTGTTGTAGATGTAGCTTTTGACAACGATCTCCCGCGTATCTATACTTTACTCCGCTCTGGAAAAGACAAGCAGGTATCTATTGAGGTATTATCACAATTGAATGACCATAGTGTACGTGGAATTGCATTGAATCCAACGCAGGGATTGGCAAGAGGCATGGTTGTAGAAACAGATGGAAAAGAGCTGACCGTGCCCGTTGGCAAAAATATACTGGGAAGAATGTTTGATGTTTTTGGAAATACCATTGATCATCTTGAACCGCTTCCAAAAGGCGAACGACGCAACATTCATCAATCACCGCCACCATTATCGAAAAGAGCTGTCAAATCTGAAATTTTTGAAACTGGCATTAAGGCAATTGATGTGCTGATACCATTGGAGCGCGGTGGCAAAGCAGGATTGTTTGGTGGCGCTGGTGTGGGCAAAACAGTTTTGCTTACAGAAATTATCCATAATATGGTTGGGCATAATAAAGGTGTAAGCATGTTCTGTGGAATCGGCGAACGTTGCAGGGAAGGCAATGAATTATATAACACTATGAAAGATGCTGATTTGCTTAAAGATATGGTGATGTTGTTTGGGCAAATGAATGAACCGCCCGGTGCACGCTTTCGTGTGGGGCATGCGGCGCTTACAATGGCTGAGTATTTCCGTGATGATGAGCACCGTGATGTATTGTTATTGATCGATAATATTTTTCGTTTTATACAGGCAGGCATGGAAGTATCCGGATTGATGGGACAAATGCCTTCACGCCTCGGCTACCAACCAACCATGGGAACAGAGCTGTCAGAATTAGAAGAGCGCATCGCGTATACCGATGCAGCAGCGATCACTTCTATACAGGCAGTGTATGTTCCTGCAGATGATTTAACAGATCCGGCTGCCGTTCATACGTTTGCTCATCTTTCAGCTTCTATTGCGCTTTCGAGAAAAAAGGCAAGTGAAGGTTTGTATCCTTCTATTGATCTTCTGCAATCCAATTCAAAAATGGCCACGCCAGGAATCATAGGGCAAAAGCATTACAACCTTGCGCAAAAGATAAGAGCAACGCTAGCGCAGTATGAAGAGTTAAAAGACATTATTTCAATGCTTGGCATGGAACAATTATCTGTTCAGGATCGCAATGTGGTTAATCGTGCCAGGAAGCTTGAGCGATTCCTTACACAACCATTTTTTTCAACAGAACAATTCAGTGGCATCAAAGGAAAGCAGGTTAGTTTGAAAGATGCGCTAGATGGCTGCGAGCGTATTCTTGCCGATGAGTTTAAAGATTATCCGGAAAGCGCTTTTTATATGATAGGCTCTATAGATGAAGTGAAGAAAAAAGCAGCGGACCATACAGGTAATGATGAAACAAAAAATAACGATAGCAATACTGATAAACAAAATTCAAAGGTCACGGCAAAAGAAAAAGGGTCAGCCTGACAAGAAAAATCAATAGAATGAATCTTAAAATTCTTTTACCCTTTAAAGTATTTGCTGACATAAAAAATGTTAGCCAGATAGTAATGGAAACAAGTGAAGGTTCTTATGGTTTGTTGCCACAACGGCTTGATTGTGTTGCGGCATTGGTGCCTGGCATATTTACGTATGAGACAAACGGAGCGCTGCATTATGTAGCGGTTGATGAAGGTGTAATGATAAAAGCAGGTGCACAGGTTTTAGTATCGGTCCGTAATGCGGTTGGCGGAGTAGATCTGGGCAAACTTGGTGAACTGGTAAAAAAAGATTTCAACACGCAAGATGAAAATCAAAAACAGGCCACCACTGCTATCGCAAAATTAGAACGAGGATTTATTTACAGCTTCGATAAACTTCGTAACAATTAAAAATGGAACCTACCACAAATAATAGGGAAGATAATTTTTTTAACACGGAGGTTTCTAAAAAAGAAAATCGAAAGCTAAAAGCCATGCGTGAAAAAAATGGTGTGTGGTTGGGATTAGGAATGATGGGCGCGGTAGGTTGGTCTGTAGCAGTCCCTTCATTACTTGGTGCAGCGCTCGGGCTGTGGTTGGATAAAAAGTATCCGCAATCATTTTCATGGACGTTGAGCTTGTTGATTGTGGGTATCACTGCAGGATGCATCATTGCCTGGTATTGGGTTAGCAAAGAAGATAAAGAAATGCATAACAATAAAGATGAAAGCGATGAATGAGATTTCAAATATGACATTATCATTTATAGGTGGAATAGTGTTGGGAACAGTATTCTTCGCAGGGCTGTGGTTTACCGTAAAAAAAATGGTTAATGCTAAAATACCCGCGCTGTGGGTGTTCGGCAGTTTCATCTTTCGTGTTGGTATAGTATTGCTTGGATTTTATTTTATAGGCGCTGGTAATTGGCAACGTCTTCTAGTTTGCCTGCTTGGTTTTATAGCAGCAAGGTTTATTGTAATTCATTTCACCAAAGCAATTGATGCAAAGCAATTGCACCTAAACAAGGAGAATACCCATGGAGCTTAGTCCTGACCAAACCATCTTTTGGCAACATGGTTTTATTACCATTAATCTTACCCTGGTTACCACCTGGGCTTTAATGCTGATGCTGGTTATTGTTGCAGGAATGGTTACGCGAAAACTAAAAACGAATATTCAAATTTCGCACTGGCAATGTTTTCTGGAAATGGTTGTGACAGGCATCAACGAACAAATTAAAGAAATTGGCTTAAGTAAACCAGAACAATATATTGGCTTTATCGGCACGTTGTTTTTGTTTATTGGTGTTGCTAATCTCTGCATTATATTCCCAGGCTATACGCCACCGACAGCATCACTTTCTACAACTACTGCACTTGCATTGTGTGTATTTATTGCAGTACCATTTTTTGGTATTAGCAAAAGTGGCTTAAAAGGTTATTTGAAATCATACGTGAAGCCTACATTTATCATGTTGCCTTTCAATCTTATCAGCGAAATTTCACGGACGTTGGCATTGGCAGTAAGGTTGTTTGGCAACATAATGAGCGGCGGTATGATCGTTGGTATTTTATTAAGCATATCGCCTTTTATATTTCCGGTTATCATGAATGCGCTGGGTTTACTCACCGGCGTAGTGCAGGCATATATCTTCAGTATTTTAGCAACCGTGTATATCACAGCAGCGGTGCATGATGCTAAGGAAACTAAAAAACAAATATCAACTAAATGAAAATTATAAAATGGATAGTACAACTTTAATTGCAGTTGTGTCAATTGCTACTGCCGGACTTACAACAGGTATTGGTTGCATGATGCCCGCTGCGGGCGAAGGCAAAGCCGTATCATCAGCATTAAGCGCTATTGCACAACAGCCCGATGCTGCGCCAACAATTACAAGAACTTTATTTGTTGGCTTAGCCATGATCGAGTCAACAGCCATCTACTGTTTCGTGGTTTCGATGATACTGATTTTCGCCAATCCATTCTGGAACCATTTCATTGCAAAATAATTTATCATGAACGTTAACTGGTTTACGGTAATTGCTCAGGTAATTAATTTTCTCATTTTGGTTTGGTTGCTGAAACGGTTTTTATATAAACCAATACTCAATGCCATTGACGAAAGAGAAAAAAAAATTGCAGCACAAATAAAGGATGCGGATGATAAAAAAGCAGCAGCACAAAAAGAAGAGGACGAATTCGAAAAGAAGAATGAGGATTTTGATCAGCAAAAAAAATCCTTGATGGATAAAGCTGTTGCTGATGCAAATACTGAAAAGCTAAAGTTATTAGAGGGCGCAAAAGCCGATGCAAATACATTGCGTACCAATATGGAAAAAACTGCTAAAGAAAAACAAGCCAATGACACTACGGAGATGGCCGAAAAAGCCCAACAACAGGTTTTTGCAATTACAAGAAAGGCACTTGCTGATATTGCTTCAATAAGTTTGGAAGAGCAATCAGCAAACACATTTATTAAACGTTTACATGAATTAAAAGATGATGAGAAGAAGCAATTCATCGATGCTTTTAAATCAAACTCAAATTCAATTTTAGTGAAAAGCGCATTCGAGCTTCCTACAAAACAACAAGGTGAAATAAAGGATGCAGTAAATGTAATGCTCAGCGCAAATACACAAATGCAATTTAAAATGGCGCCTGAAATAATAGGCGGAATTGAGCTTTCCACCAATGGATATAAACTGGCGTGGAGTTTTTCTGAATACCTTAATTCAATGGAAAAAAATATTTCCGAAACCATGAAAGAAAAAGAACAGACGGCGCCGGAAGAAAAATAGTATGTCAGCAATTGAAACCGATAATATTGTAACCAACATATTCAATCTATTAGATAAGGGGATAGAGAACTATCATTTTTCTTTGAAGCCCCGTGAAGTTGGTTTAGTAACCAGTGTGTCAACGGGCATTGCTAAAGTCTCCGGACTTCCCGGCGCAGGCTTTGAGGAATTGTTGAAATTTCCAGGAAACCTTTTTGGCATCGCTTATAATATTGATGAAGATGAAATAGGCGTGATACTACTAGGTAAAGATTCATTGCTGAAAGTCGGAGATGAAGTGGAGCGGACGGACAGAGTGATGGATGTTCCGGTTGGTGATTCATTAATTGGAAGAGTGATCGACCCTTTGGGTCAACCCATTGATGATAAAGGTGCGATCACTCACAAAGAACGATTACCCATTGAACGCCCTGCACATGCAATTATGGATCGAAGTCCGGTAACTGTTCCGTTGCAAACAGGCATTAAAGTAATTGATGCGTTAATTCCTATTGGCCGCGGTCAGCGTGAATTAATTGTAGGTGATCGCCAAACCGGTAAAACAACTATTGCCATTGATGCTATTCTTAATCAAAAAGATAAAAATGTTTTATGCGTGTATTGTGCGATTGGCCAACGTGCATCTGCAGTAGCAAAAGTAATTGCCAACCTCAGGGAAAAAGGCGCCATGGAATATACCGTTGTTGTTGTGGCTGAAGGAAACAATTCTCCCGGATTAGAATACATAGCACCGTATGCGGCTACCAGCATTGCAGAATATTTTATGGAACAAGGGCGTGATGTATTAATCGTTTATGACGACCTTACACATCATGCTCGTTCTTATCGCGAACTTTCTTTATTGTTAAGACGGCCACCCGGACGTGAGGCATTCCCCGGCGATATTTTTTATATCCACTCAAGATTGTTGGAAAGATCAACACACTTAAGTGATGAACTGAAAGGTGGATCATTAACAGCTTTGCCTATTATTGAAACCGAAGCACAAAACATCTCCGCTTATATTCCAACCAATCTTATTTCAATCACTGACGGACAAATATATCTATCACCCAAACTTTTTGAATTGGGTAATTTACCCGCTGTTCATGTAGGCAAATCCGTTTCACGTGTCGGCGATAAGGCTCAATTACCTGCCTATCGATCCATAGCAAATTTGAAACTGGAGTATGCACAATTTGAAGAACTGGAAACCTTTGCCCGTTTCGGTACAAGGCTTGATGAAAATACAAAAAAGACAATTGAGCATGGAAAAAGAATACGTGAGTGCCTGAAGCAACCTGAACTGCAACAGATGCCGGTTTCAGAACAGATCGTGGTTTTGCTTGCATTGAAAAATGGCATCCTGGATACAATACCACTTGAAAAAATTCAGGATGCGCAAGATACACTTCTCAAAAACTTTAAAGATTTTCCGGACGAAATAATCAAGCGATTATTTTCGAATGCAAAACTGAGTGATGAAGACAGCACGGCTATTTTAAAAATCGCCGGGACCATCCTTGCGCCCTTTCAGGACAAACCAAAGTCAGAAGAAAATCAGGACAAGGCAAAGCCAGATCAGAATAAAAAGTAATGGACACTTTAGAAAATTTACGCAACAAAACGGAAGGGGCAAAAGATTTGAAATCTGTTGTAAGTGCCATGAAGGCGATGGCAGCATCAAATATTGTTCAATATGAAACCGCCGTGGCTTCCCTTGATGAGTATTATCATACAATAGCTTTAGGCATCATCGCTTATTTCAAGGCAGAAAAAATTACAGCAATAAATGAAAAGACAGCATCAAAAAAGAAATCTAAAGATGTGATCTGCGCCATTGTTTTCGGATCAGACCAGGGCCTTGTTGCTCAGTTCAATGATTCGATGGCAACCTTTGTTTCCATGTCTCTCAAGGATTTGCCAGGTAAAAAAAATATTTGGGCTGTGGGAGAACGTGTTCAATTGCTTTTGTCAGATGAAGGATTTAACACTTCAAAATTGTATCCCGTTCCGAATGACATTAATGCTGCAGTTCCTTTAGTGACAGAGATTTTAAACAAGAGCCAGGAAAGCCAGCAAAAAGAAGAGGTAACAGCGTTTTATATCTTTCATAATAAACCAAAGTCTGGGCCTGGTTACACGCCGGTAATGCAAAGGTTTCTACCGTTGGATGAAAAATGGAAAGAAACTTTACAGCAAATTCCATGGCCTACAAAATTACTTCCACAGATTGCAGGAGGCGTAAAGCCCACGCTGACCGCATTAATAAACGGATATCTTTTTGCCTCTCTTTTCAAAGCTTGTATAGAATCATTAGCGAGTGAAAATGCAAGTCGATTGGATGCCATGCAACGGGCTGAAAAAAATATAAATGATCTGCTGGAAGCACTTGGTGAAAAATATCATCGCCTGCGCCAGAGTTCCATTGATGAGGAATTGTTTGATGTGGTTTCCGGCTTCGAAGCTTTGAGAAAGTAAATTTGAGATTAAGAATTGATGTTGCATGTTTCATATTGAATCGCCTTTTAAAACAAATCAATCAATGTTAAAAGTAATAAATGATTTGCCCGGCAATGTTTTAGGCATTGGAGCAGAGGGAGAAGTAACAGGTCCAGATTCTGAAAATGTTTTAATACCCGCAGTGGATAAAAAATTAAAATTGTATAGTTTTTTTCCGTCAAATGCTGAAGGAGTTAATGCGCTTGCACAGCTTGCTCTTGATCTTCAGTGGTCATGGAACCATGCAGCAGATGAAATTTGGAACCAGCTTGATCCGGAGCTTTGGGAACTCACGCATAACCCATGGGTTATTTTGCAAACAGTATCCCGTGACCGGTTAGAGAAGAATTTAGCGGATCCGGTTTTCCTGGAAAAGATAAATACTTTAATAAGGGAAAAGGAATCCGAATACACAACGCCAGCATGGTTTCAGCAAAACCATCAGAATTCTTCGCTTACGTGTATTGCCTATTTCAGTATGGAATTTATGTTAAGCGAAGCCCTGCCAATTTATGTTGGCGGATTGGGGAATGTTGCAGGTGATCAGTTAAAATCTGCCAGTGATCTTGGAGTACCTGTTGTGGCTGTGGGCTTACTTTACCAGCAGGGATATTTCCGACAGGAGATAGATAAATATGGTAACCAGCAAGCAATGTTTCCCTTCAATGATCCGGGTCAGTTACCTGTTACCCCATTGCGTTTACACAATGGGGAATGGCTTCGTTTAAAAATATCGTTGGGAGTGTACACTGTCTGGCTTCGCACCTGGCAGGTGAAGGTAGGAAGAGTGATTCTTTACTTACTCGACAGCAATGACGCAGTGAATTTACCGATGCATCGGGAAATAACCAGCCAAGTATACGGAGGTGGATCAGAAATGAGAATTAAACAGGAGATCCTTTTAGGAATAGGCGGATGGAAATTACTTGAAGCACTTGGTATTAAGCCTGAAGTATGCCATATGAATGAAGGGCATGCTGCCTTTCTTATATTAGAAAGAGCGAATAGTTTTAAGAAAGAAACAGGCGTTTCATTCGAAGTTGCATTAGCTATAACACGAGCGGGTAATTTATTTACAACACATACAGCAGTAGCTGCTGGTTTTGATCATTTTAGTCCAGCATTAATGGAAGAATTTTTTAGTGATTATGCTAAGGAAGAACTCGGTGTAGATTTAAAAAATATATTAGCGCTTGGTCGTTTAAATCCTGATAACAGTTCCGAAAGTTTCAATATGGCTTACCTCGCTATCCGTGGAAGCGGAGCAGTCAATGGTGTAAGTCGTTTACATGGTAAGGTAAGCCGGCATCTTTTTGAAAACCTTTTTCCACGCTGGCCAAAAGATGAAGTACCAGTCGGGCATGTAACGAATGGTGTGCATATGCCAACCTGGGATGCTGAAGTCGCTGACAAAATCTGGACAGAGGCTTGCGGAAAAGATCGCTGGAAAGGCGAGTTAGAAAATCTTGAGAATAAGATAAGTAAATTATCAGATGAAACACTTTGGCACTTGCGCAACACATGCCGCACCAACCTTGTTGATTTTACCCGTAAAAAATTGGAATTACAATTACAGGTTTCAGGACAGCCCCGGGAAATCGTTGATAAAGCAAGACATGTCTTCAATCGCAATACATTAACGCTCGGCTTCGCACGACGCTTTGTTCCGTATAAAAGACCAAACCTTTTATTGCATGACCCGGAAAGATTTATCCGCATACTCACCAATCCTGAACATCCGGTTCAATTAATAATTGCAGGCAAAGCGCCTCCGTTTGATGAATCAGGCAAGGCATTGATTCGACAGTGGGTTGAGTTTATTCAACAACATAATTTATATAACCATGTTGTTTTTTTAAGCGATTATGATGTGTTATTAACTGAACATTTGGTTCAGGGAACGGATGTTTGGGTCAATACGCCGAGGCGGCCATGGGAAGCATGCGGCACAAGTGGCATGAAGGTGCTGGTGAATGGCGGCATTAATCTTTCGGAACGGGATGGCTGGTGGGCGGAAGCCTATACCCCGGAAGTAGGATGGGCTCTCGGTGATGAACAAGAACATGGAGATGATCTGAATTGGAATGCTGTAGAAGCGGAATCGTTGTACAACATATTGGAAAACCAGGTGGTGCCTGAATTTTATACACGCAACAACAACGGAATACCGGAACGCTGGATGCAAAGAATGCGAAAAAGTATGGCGACACTGACGCCACAGTTTTCTGCCAACCGCACCGTACGTGAATACACAGAAAATTACTATTTGCCTGCGGCAGCAAACTATTTAAAACGTGCTGCCGGCAAAGGAGCCGTAGGAAAAGAGATAATCAATGAACAACATGGATTACAAAATAAATGGAACGAAATAAAAATCGTTGATGTAAAATCAGCAAGCATTGAGAACGGATATTCCTTTACAGCTGTTATTTTTTTGAATGGAATAGATGCCAATAAAATATTGGTAGAGTTATTTGCGGAGGCAAAAGATGACATGAATACGGAACATATAAAAATGAACAAACAGCCATCTAAAAGTGAGGAACAATTATTTTTTGCAGAACTTACTACACGGAGAGATGCAAGTGATTATACGGTTCGTATCATTCCGGCATGTGAAAACATTTCAGTGCCCCTTGAAAATAATCTTATTCTATGGCAACACTACTTTTAAAATCGACAAGAAAAATGATTAAAAAAAATATAACAACATTATTCATTGATATCGGCGGCGTTCTGCTTACCAATGGATGGGGACATGTATCACGACACCTGGCAGCCGAAAAATTTCACCTGGATAAACCGGAAATGGAAACCCGGCATAAGCTTACATTCGACACGTATGAATTAGGCAAGCTTACACTTGAAGAGTATTTAGACCGAACGGTATTTTATGAAGAGAGATCGTTTACTAAAAAAGAATTCAAGCAATTCATGTTTGATCAATCTCATAAACTTCCGGAAATGATAACGTTTATCATTGAATTAAAAAAGAAATATAATTTAAAGATCGCAGTCGTGAGTAATGAAGGAAGAGAGCTGAATGACTACCGTATTGAAACATTTAACTTAGGCATCTTCGTTGATTTTTTTATCTCTTCCAGCTATGTTCATTTCCGGAAACCGGATGTCGACATATTTAAATTGGCCCTTGATATATCCCACGTTAAGCCAGAAGAAGTAATTTATATTGAAGATCAGCCAATGTTTGTAAGCGTAGCAGAAAGTTTAGGAATAACAGGCATTCATCATATCAGTTATGAAGATACCTGCAAGAAATTGGAATCATTCGGATTAATAAGTAAATAATGAAGCCGGGCGACTCAAGTATTTTAACGATCAACGGAGGTTCATCCAGCATTAAGTTTGCGTTGTATAAAATGGAAGAAACGCTGACACAATTATTTTGTGGGGAGATAGAAAACATCGGCTCTAAAAAAGCAACGCTCAATTTTAATAATACCATTACTCAACAAAAAAATAGTGAGAGCATAAAAGCTACCAGTCACAATCAGGCTGCTAATCACTTGATCAACTTTCTTGAGAAGCAGGAAGGTTTTGATTCAGTCAAAGCAATAGGTCATCGCATAGTTCATGGAATGAACCATACAGAACCCGAACTTATTACTGATGATTTATTAAATGAGTTAAAAAAGATCAGTGCCTTCGATCCCGAACATTTGCCAGAAGAAATTGAATTGATAGAAGCGTTCAGTAAGCGTTACCAGGCGTTAAAACAGATAGCTTGTTTTGATACTTCTTTTCATACTTCTATGCCGGTGGTTGCAAAGTTATTATCCATACCACGCCGCTATTATGAAATGGGCATTCAACGTTACGGCTTTCATGGGCTCTCTTATTCCTATCTCATGAAAGAGCTTGAACGTATTGCTGGAGCAGAGGCGGCAAAGGGTAAAGTAGTTTTAGCACATCTTGGAAATGGTGCAAGCCTGACTGCGGTTAAAGATGGTAAAAGTATTGACACCAGTATGGGATTTACGCCAACATCAGGATTACCTATGAGCACGCGTACTGGTGATCTTGATCCCGGCGTAGCGTGGTATTTAATGCAGCATGAAAAACTTACACCTAAAAAATTCAGCCATCTTATCAATCACGAATCCGGTTTACTAGGAATATCAGAAACAAATTCTGACATGCGGGAACTAATGAAAATCGAAGATACTGATGAACGTGCAAAAGAAGCTATTGCATTGTTTTGCTATCAAACAAAAAAATGGATCGGCTCATTCGCTGCTGTACTAGGAGGCTTAGATGTAGTGGTGTTTTCAGGTGGTATTGGCGAACATTCGCCAGAGGTACGAAGTAAAATATGTAAGGGACTTGAGTTCTTAGGAATTGAATTGGATGAAATAAAAAACACGAACAATGAACCTGTTATTTCTACTGAGATCAGTAACGTGACAGTTCGTGTTATTAAAACAAATGAGGAGTTAATGATTGCAACCTTGGTTTGCAATTTTTTAAAATAATTGAAACTATAAAACTATAAAACTATGGAAACAGAAATTAGAAATATGGCAGTTGAAACTTTATCGCCGGAATTACTTCAAAAGATGGATGCATACTGGCGGGCAGCTAATTATTTATCTGTAGGACAAATTTATCTCTACGACAACCCGCTTTTAAAAGAGCCGCTAAAACTGGAGCATGTAAAACCTTTAGTAGTGGGGCATTGGGGCACCACTCCGGGACAAAATTTTATTTATGTGCATCTGAATAGGGTCATTAAAAAATATGATCTTGATATGTTTTACATCGCAGGTCCGGGGCATGGCGGTCCAGCCATAGTTGGCAATGTTTATTTGGAAGGCACCTGGAGTGAAGTATATCCAGATATTACACAAGATGAAGCCGGATTAAAAAAGTTATTCAAACAATTCTCTTTTCCTGGAGGTATTTCCAGCCATGTGGCCCCAACAACTCCTGGTTCTATTCATGAAGGTGGCGAATTAGGTTACTCATTGAGTCATGCTTTTGGCGCAGCTTTCGATAATCCCGGTTTGATTGTCGCTTGCATTGTTGGTGACGGCGAAGCGGAAACAGGACCTTTGGCTACAGCATGGCATTCAAATAAATTTTTGAATCCAATTAGCGATGGGGCCGTGTTGCCGATCCTTCATCTGAATGGTTACAAGATAAGCAATCCAACAATCCTCGCACGAATAGAGCATGAAGAACTGGAGCAATTCTACAGAGGTTGTGGATGGACTCCTTATTTTGTTGAAGGAGATGACCCTGCAACCATGCATCAACTTATGGCAGCAACGATGGAAAAAGCTATAGAGGAAATACATAGGATTCAGGGCAGAGCGCGAGACACTAACGATAACACAAGACCACGCTGGCCAATGATCATATTACGTTCACCTAAAGGTTGGACGGGACCAAAAGAAGTGGATGGTGTTCCCAATGAAGGAACGTTTCATTCACACCAGGTGCCTATCCTAGTTGATGCTGAACATCCCCAACACGTTGAACAACTTGAACGGTGGATGAAAAGTTATAAAGCAGAAGAGCTGTTTGATGAAAATGGTAAGGTGATTGCAGCGTTAGCCGAACTTGTACCTGTCGGTAACAGGAGGATGGGTGCTAACCAACATACCAACGGTGGTATATTATTACGTGACCTTGTTATGCCTGATTTTCGTAATCATGCAGTGCAAGTTACTTCTCCCGGTGCAGTGATGGGTCAGGATACGATGGTTCTTGGAAAATTTCTGCGCGATGTAGAAAAGCTAAATCATGACCATCATAACTTCCGTGTATTTGGCCCTGATGAAACGGTTTCAAATTTACTGGGAGCAGTTTTCGAGGTAACTTCCAGGCAATGGGAAGCAAGAGAAGAAAAGAACGATGAGTTCCTTGCCCCAAACGGACAAGTACTGGATGCCATGTTGAGTGAACACCAGTGCCAGGGTTGGCTGGAAGGTTATCTATTAACAGGGAGGCATGGACTGTTTAATAGTTATGAAGCATTTATCCGCATCGTTGATTCGATGTTTAGTCAGCATGCCAAATGGTTGAAAGTAACATCTGAATTACCCTGGAGAAGAAAAATTGCGTCACTTAATTATTTATTGGCATCACACGTTTGGCAACAGGATCACAATGGCTTTACACACCAGGATCCCGGTTTCCTTGATCATGTCATTAATAAGAAAGCAGATGTGGTACGAGTCTATCTGCCCCCAGATGCTAACTGCCTCTTATCTGTTTTTGATCATTGTTTACGAAGCCGACATTATGTAAATGTTGTGGTAGCAGGCAAACATCCACTGCCGCAATGGCTTACTATGGATGAAGCTGTAATTCATTGCACCGAAGGAATTGGTATCTGGCAATGGGCAAGTAATGACCAGGGTGCTGAGCCTGATGTTGTAATGGCTTGCAGTGGTGATACGCCAACGCTAGAATTATTGGCTGCTGTTTCAATATTACGCGAACATCTTCCTGAACTAAAAATACGGGTGGTCAATGTGGTCGATTTGATGAAACTGCAATCTTCTTCAGAACATCCGCATGGTTTAAGCGATGAAGATTATGATTCTATTTTCACCAAAGACAAACACATCATTTTTAACTTTCATGGTTATCCCTGGCTGGTGCATCGCCTGACATATAGAAGAACCAATCGAAATCTTCATGTAAGAGGCTATAAAGAAGAAGGAACAATTACAACACCTTTTGATCTGCGTGTTCAAAACGATATTGACCGCTTTCATTTAGTAATCGATGTTATTGATCGTTTGCCACAATTAGGCAGTCAAGGCGATTATTTGAAACAGCAATTAAAAGACAAGTTGATAGAACATAAGCACTATGTGAATAAGCATGGTAAAGATCTGCCGGAAATTCTCAATTGGAAATGGAATGTGGAAGTTTCAAAAGAATAAATTTTTAATTATAGATAAATAAAAACAAAAATGACAACTGAAAAAAAATTAGGCATCTGGATGGATCATACGCATGCTCATTTAATGGAATATGGCGACGAATAAACAAATATTAACAGATACCATAGCACAACTTTTTGCGGGTAGCAAAGGACTTCTCGCTATGGATGAAAGTATCGGCACATGCAATAAACGTTTTGCCGCGGAAGGTATTCAGCAAACAGTTGAAATGAGACGAAGTTATCGCGAGTTAATTATTACAACATCCGGTTTGAATGAGAGCATTGGTGGAGCAATTCTATACGATGAAACCATTCGCCAAACAACACAAGACGGAATTCCTTTTGCTGATGCTTTAGTCAAAGCAGGAATCATCCCAGGAATAAAAGTTGATACAGGCGCTAAACCGATGGCAGGTTTCCCCAATGAAAAGGTTACGGAAGGATTGGATGGTTTGCGCGAACGTTTAGCAGCGTATAAAACGATGGGCGCTCGTTTTGCTAAGTGGCGTGCTGTAATTACTCCAGGTGATGGCATTCCAACGAAAGCGTGCATCATAGCCAATGTTCATGCGTTAGCGAGGTATGCCGCTTTATGTCAGGAAGTAGATATTGTACCCATTGTTGAACCTGAAGTATTGATGGAAGGGAATCATTCGATTCAACAATGTTATGAAGTTACAGAGCAGGTGTTAAAAACACTCTTTTATCAATTGCATTTATATAAAATAAATTTTGAGGGAATCATTTTAAAGCCGAACATGATCATTGCCGGAATAAATGCTGTTAAAAAAAATAGTATTGACGAAGTAGCTGAAGCAACCGTACATTGTTTGCGTGCAACAGTTCCTGCGGCTGTACCTGCCATTGCATTTCTATCTGGCGGACAATCTCCTGAAGAAGCATCTGCACATCTGAATGCCATCAATAAAAATTTTAAAGATCGGTTGCCATGGATCGTTAGTTTTTCTTTCGCAAGAGCCATTCAACAACCGGCATTGGAAATTTGGAAAGGACAACAATCAAAGGTAGAAGAAGCACAAAAATTATTATATCACCGTGCTAAATGCGATGCTGGGGCAAGGCTTGGAGAATATAGTATTGAAATGGAAAAATAAAATGCTGAACCCATGAAATGAGTATAAAGAGTACTATACCCAGCGGTATGATAATCTACGAACAAATTCCATGTATCATTGAACAAGAAAATATTAACACATGAAATCTTTATGCATTACGTTCACCCGCAAGGAGGATAATAACATAGGAAATTCTATGGGTCGCTTAACAAACAATTATTAACACATGAAAATATCTCCTTTGGCGGGAAGGCCTGCTGAACAAAATATACTTATCAATATCCCAAGGCTTGTTTCTGCCTATTACTCGGAGAAACCTGATCCTGATGAAATGGATCAACGTGTTGAATTTGGCACTTCCGGTCATCGTGGATCCGCATTAAAAAATTCGTTTAACGAAAATCATATTCTTGCTATTACGCAAGCCATTTGCTTGTATCGTAAAGAACAAAAAATTGACGGCCCTCTATACCTTGGCTTTGACACACATGCGCTTTCGGCACCTGCTTTTGCTACTACGCTGGAAGTATTAGCGGCTAACCATGTTGTAGTAATGACTGCTACTGGTGATGAGTATACGCCAACACCTGTTATCTCTCATGCTATCTTACAATACAATTCTGGGCGAAAAAATGGTTTGGCTGATGGCATTATTATTACCCCTTCTCACAATCCACCAGCTGATGGTGGGTTAAAATACAATCCACCCAATGGTGGACCCGCATCAAGCACTGTTACCAATTGGATAGAAGCGAAAGCAAACGAATTGCTGCAATACAATCTTCAATTTGTAAAAAGAATTTCTTTTACCAAAGCATTGAAGACTGCTACAACTCACCGCTACGATTATTTGAATACATATATTAATGATCTTGGAAATGTCATTGACATGAATCTGATTCGTGATTCGAAAATAGGCATAGGTGTTGATCCACTTGGTGGCGCGGGCATTCACTACTGGGAACCTATTGCAGAACGATATAAACTAAATCTGAAAGTGGTAAATAGAATTGTTGATCCTACCTTCAGTTTCATGACCGTGGATTGGGATGGGCAAATCCGTATGGATCCATCTTCGCCTTACGCTATGAAGGGACTGATCGCGATGAAAGACGATTATGATATCTCTTTTGCCTGTGATACTGATCATGACAGGCATGGAATTGTTACCAAAAGTGCGGGGCTGTTAAACCCCAATCATTATTTATCTGTTGCCGTTTCTTACCTGTTGGAACATCGTCCGAATTGGAATAAAAAATCGGCAGTTGGTAAGACGGTTGTCACCACTCAACTAATTGAGCGCATTACAAAAAAATTTGGGCGACAGATTGATGATGTACCTGTTGGTTTCAAATGGTTCGTTAATGGTTTATTAGACTCATCGCTTTGCTTTGGTGGTGAAGAAAGTGCAGGCGCTTCTTTTTCAAGATTGAATGGCAGCGTTTGGACTACAGATAAAGATGGATTTATTCCTGCGCTACTCTCAGCAGAAATCACTGCAAAAACAGATAAAGATCCCGGCATCATATATAATGAACTTACAAAAGAATATGGCGAACCTTTTTATGACCGTATTGAGGCTAAAGCAACACCCGAACAAAAAGAGAAATTGAAAAATTTTTCTGTTTCACAAATAAAGCACAAAGACTTGGCCGGAGAAAAAATTACAAATATTTTAACCAACGCCCCTGGGAACAATGCACCAATAGGTGGACTAAAAGTGACAACAGAAAACGGATGGTTTGCTGCACGCCCGTCAGGAACAGAAGCTATTTATAAGATATATGCTGAAAGCTTTTTAAGTAGCGATCATGTGAAAAGAGTTATTGATGAGGCGCAAACTATTGTCAATGCTGCATTATAGTTGAATTAAAACGAGCAGCAGCACGGACTGTGAGTGCTGGCGTGATCTTTTGTGGCAAGGAAGTAGGAACTCCTTACTACCCGGGCGCATGCCCATTATGTAGTAACAGAATACGGCACAGCGTATTTATTCGGTAAAAATTTAAGGCAGCCCATGCACTGATAGATATTGCACATCCGAATCATCGTGAAGATTGGAAAAGGCTGCTTTTGAAAGGTTTAAAAGCTATGAGTTTGATAGGGCAGCATATTAAACTTCAGGAGTTTAAATAATTTCTTTTAGGATTATTCAGGAGTTAACAACAATATCTAATTAATAGGGTATGGTACTGGGCTGATTTTTTTGAACAGGTTAAAAGTAGAGTTTTTAACTTTAACCTAACAAAAACAGCAGATGAAAAAGATGCGCTTTACCGAAGCCCAGATCATTGGGATTCTCAACGAACAATCACAGCAAGGACAGAA
>JBBRON010000028.1:0-63907 GCA_038229375.1 Cytophagales bacterium
TTCTAAGACAGGTTGCCCCGATGGGGCTTTATAACCATGTGAATAAATTCCGAATATCAATCAATTCTACAGACAGGTTGCCCCGATGGGGCTTTATAACCATGTGAATAAATTCCGAATATCAATCAATTCTAAGACAGGTTGCCCCGATGGGGCTTTATAACCATGTGAATAAATTCCGAATATCAATCAATTCTACAGACAGGTTGCCCCGATGGGGCTTATAACCATGCGAATAAATTCCGAATATCAATCAATTCTACAGACAGGTTGCCCCGATGGGGCTTTATAACCATTCGAATAAATTCAGTTAAAATGTCCAAGGATTTACCATGAAGAATAGCTCCGTAGGCGCGATCTGTTTGTAAAAACATGAATAGCAATCAGGGGTGACTGAATTTCGGATCTTGAACTTCGAACGCCGACGTTAAAACGACGGACAAGGAATAATCAACTTATCTTTTGGTGGCTTTCGCGGATTGCGAGTAGGCCATGAATAAACAAGACTGAATTCATGAGCACCACCGCTGCCAGGGCCAAGTTTGGAAATGGTATAGTCATAGCTATAGCCGATATTCAGTACATCTTTCTCCCCTTTGAGTACAAGCCCTATCAACAACACGATTGACTCGTTGTTGGCGAAGCCATTCACTTTATTGAACGGTATACCACGATACCATGTTCCGATAATCAGCGGCTCCATAGTATAATACAATCCTACATCAGCCTGACTAAATTGGCCTTGCTTGCGATATTGTGCAACAGGGGCAATGCTTCGCTCCTGAGACCGTGAGAAAACACCATTGCCCATCGTACCTGGACGGAAGAAAAACTTATATCCACCGTGTATGGAAATTTTCATATCTAAGTTATCCTTTGCACCCAGAATTGATTGATTAGGTTCAAGCACGTGATGGGCTGCAACACCAAGCCAGGCATTTTTCGAAAAGAACAATCCGCCAAACGAAAGATCAGGGAAAAATTTGCTTTGACCTGTATTGAGCGCTTCCGCTGTTCCCTTCACAATCTCTCCCGTGTTAGGATCAAACTGATCACCAAAGCTAAGATTGCCGAAATTGATAGAACGATTCACAACGCCGATCTGAACCCCTGGACGAAAGGACAGGTTTTTTGTCAGCTGCAATTGATAGGCATATTGCACTGCAAAACTTATTGACTGCAACCCAACGATCCCGACATTATCGCGGGTGAGTAATGCACCCACACCACTATTTTTATCTTCAATATAGAAATCTGCGTAAGCCGATACGGTCGTAAAATTTGCATCGATGGCAGGCCATTGGTTCCTGTAATTCATACCAACGCGACCCTGCTGAGTTGATCCGGCGAAAGCGGGATTCAGATATAATGGCGCCGCATAAAATTGAGAAAACTGAGGGTCCTGAGCAGTTACCGAAAGTGCCGCCAGAAGCATCCATCCACATAGAAGTAGTTTAGGAAGGGGTTGGTACACCAACTTGGGGTAAATCATTCGCCTCATCTGAGCAAAGTAAATCTATTTGACTGTCTTATGAAAATATGTACTCGTCGATAATTAACGACAATTTCATTCAAATTATATACTTTAGTGGAGTTTGATCGTTTTAAAATTGCTAATGTTTATATGAATCAGCAGGTTGTGTGATGGAGCGAAAGATGTATACTTCGGAGATGCGGGCGCTAATCCTTTTCTTTTCTTTTAATCTGGTGACTCTCATGGGTTTCTCGCAAAACCTTGAGCGCTATAACTGGTATTTTGGTAGCTCCAACCAGGCCATTCGTTTTAATCGGACCAGCGGCTTGCCGGTTATCACCACCAAGGCAATTCCGTTCGGCGGAGGTGGAAGTGCCACCGCTTCGGACCCTGCCAATGCCAATCTCACTTTTTATACTGATGGGCAGTTTGTCTATGACGCAACTCACGCCCAAATGCCCAACGGCATGGGATTAAGCGGAAATACCCTTGCCAACCAGCCGGTGGCGATTTGCCCGGTGCCTGGTCAGACAAATAAATATTTCATTTTCACCAGCACTGCCAACTTTACGGCTGGTGGTACTATTAATGTGAGTGTCGTTGATATGGGGCTCTTCGGAAATGCATTGTTCCCTGCCCCCGCTCTCGGGGATCTTGAATCAAAAAATCAACCCGTGCCCGGACTTGCTTCCCGCGCCGAGGCGATGATGATTATACCTCACATGAACGGCACAGATTTTTGGCTGATCACCCAACAAGTCAGCAGTTCAAATTATTCCGCGACGCTTATCAATGCGGCAAGTTATTCCGGCACATATACCACCACCAACACAAACGGAGTTTCAGCTATTCCACTTACCGCCGCCAATTTTTCATTTCATGCTGGAAAAAAGAAAGTCGCCGTATCGGCGCAAGATACTAGTACAGATGCCGTCATACTCGATTTCAATGCAGCGACCGGCGTGTTTAGTTTCGATCGTTTTATCTTCAACTCTGGTTTGCCAACGGCAACGAATCAATCCCTTTATGATATTGAGTGGTCATTAAAAGGAGATTTTCTTTATGTCTCACGTTTTGGCGAACCGGGTGTCAATGCTGATCTCCTTCAATTTGATTATAATAATGTAGCAACCACACTTACCTCTGTTCTACCTGGGCCTGTCTTCAGAAGTTTTGGAGTACAAATCGCTCCTGATAGCGCGATCTATCATTTATACCAGACCGTTTCCGGAGGCCCGATATTGCTGGGAAAAATCTCAAAGCCCGACACGATTGCCAGTGAGGTAAAATACAAGACGGCACAGCTTACTGCTACAAGCTTTGCCGGCACACAGTTTTCATCATTTGCTCCAAAGCCAGACATTACGCTACTTCTCGACTTTACGTTTATTGGCACCTGTCAGAACAACAACACTATTTTTTTTCCGGATATCAAACCGGGATCGGACAGTGTGAGATGGGAGTTCGGAGACTCGGTAGTCTCGGGTTCCAATGAGTATAGTCCCGTGCATAAATACAAGAAGCCGGGCACGTTTAATGTAAAGCTTATTTCAAGTTTTCTTGGGAAGAAAGATTCGATTACCAAACCAATAACTATTACCCCCTTTCCTCTTCAGTTGAATCTTGTTCAGGATACTACAGCGTGCAGAAGTGAATTTCCGCCGCCACGTGGTACTTCTTCGCCCAAGCAGTTTTCAGTTACAGTAAAAGTTACCGGAGGAACACCCTCCTCCTATACATGGTCTAACGGAGATTCCGGTCCGACATTAACTCCCGATTCAGCAGGATATTATTATGTGGTAGTGAGTGATGCTTCCGGTTGTTCGACGTATGCCGGAGTGAATGTAAAGGAATACAAACTTCAGGATCAACGTGCCAACATCTGGTATTTCGGAAAAAACGCCGGGATTGATTTCAATAAAAGGCCTGCAGTACCCTTAAGTAACAGTGCCATGGATGCGCCGGAAGGCTGCGCGATCATTTGCGACAGAAACGGAAATGCCATATTCTATACCGATGGAAACACAGTTTATAATAAGCTTGACGCCGTGATTGCTACCGGTATCGGGGGAGATCCACTCGCATCACAATCATCCATCGTCGTACCCGTGCCAGGAGATGAAACATTGTACTACATTTTTACCAACCAGGCTATTGATGGAGCTTCCACCAACACAACCAAGTATTCATTGTTTGACCTGAAGTTAAATGCCGGACTAGGAGGCCTTTCAAAGCAGGACCAAACGCTTTTCAGCAAAAGCACCGAACGTATTACCGCAAGTGGTAAATGGCTGATCATCCATGAATATGGAAACAATACGTTCCGGTCATATGAAATAACTGCTAATGGAATCAGTGAACCTACTCTTACCGCTATTGGTTCTGACCACAGCTTTACCAGTGCATCAACAGGAATGGGTTATATGAAGCTCGGGCCAGGAAATAATCTTGCAGTAGCGTTAAATACCGGAAGTGCAAACCTTGTCGAACTTTTCCATTTGAATGACACTACCGGTACGATCACAAACTATAGAAAGATAGATTTAAAGCAACCCACTGGCCAGGTCTATGGCGTTGAATTTTCTCCTGGTGGTAATAAACTATATGCAACGGTCAAGGGGACGCCTTCACCTTCGCAAGTTTATGAGTATTTCATTGATTCGATTGGGCATCCTTACTTCCGTCAAAAAACTACAAGTGCAACCGAGCTCGGCGCCATTCAGATTGCGCCGGATGGTCAGATTTATATGGCGATCAATGGAAGCAGTGTACTGGCCACTATTACGGCAGTAGAGGACACTACAAACGTATCACCAATCAATTTTAGCGGATTCACATTGTCGGGAGGAACTATGTCGCATCTTGGATTGCCCAACTTCATCCAGCAAATCTCAAATGCTTTTGCAGGACCATCCATTGCGGCCTCAGGATTTTGTTTGGGAAGCCCGACAAAATTTGTCGGTACTGCAACAGATGCGATCGACAAGTTTCAATGGTTCTTTGGCGACGGCGCTGGTGACACACAAGCGTCACCCATTCACACCTATGCCGCAGCACTAACCTATAATGTTTCAATGCGCCTTACAAACCGGTGCGGACTTGACACAACGCTAGTGCGACCCACAACCATTTTCGCACCTCCGGCAAAGCCAACAATACCAGGAGCTGCTGCACTTTGTAACGGACCAGTTTTGTTAGATGCCAATACAGGCAATGTCCCGAACCTGATGTATTTGTGGTATGACCAGACGACTAATAAAACGGTGACAATCTCCAAGCAGACCAAGGCTTCTGTTATCATCACAGATTTAAACGGTTGTACTTCAAAGGGATCAACGCTTGTAGTGGACAACCAGCCCAAGGTCGCGCTTGGTCCGGATCAAACGTTATGTCAAAATTCATTCACCAGTGCACTGAATGCCCAGAATCCCGGAAATACGTTTGCCTGGACGATCAACGGCGTTCCGGCAAGCAACGCTCAAAGCATTGCGTTGGATACGACCATCCCCGGGGTGTATACTTATAAGGTGGTTGTTACTGATCCGATAACAACTTGTACCGTTTCGGACGATGCGATTTTTACTATCGTGGCGTCACCTCTATTTACACTGTCGGGAATTAACCCTACTTCATGCGGTGCGGCCAACGGATCAGTGTCTGTAACATTGCAAACTACCGCTCCAGCTACAGGACCTTACTCTTCTTTTCTTACCGGTCCAGGTGGCTTCAATCAACAAGGTATTGATCTGGCAGCTCCACAGGTTATTAATTTTCCGGGGCTCATCGCTGGCACCTATTCGGCAGTGATAAGTGATCAGATTTCCGGCTGTTCGATTGCGCAGTCTTTTGGACTGACAGATGCGGTCTATACAGCCACAGCAGCGGCACTCGCTCCTAATTGCGATCCTGTTACTGTTCAGGTAACCACCGTTGGAGCAATCCTGCCGCTAAAATATCAGGTAACCCCCAGCGGCCCTGGAACTCCCGTTGGCCCAATCTCCGGTGTTGCCACAGCAGTATTCAATACAACGCCGTTGACAGCAGGAACCTATACTATTCAGATTACTGATGGAGGCGGATGTATTTTCAACATCAACAATTTTATTGTAGCACCGAATGCACCCGTGGCCATTACTGTCACACCAACGGTATGCAATACTCCACCGACCATTACAGCTTCCGGTGCTACCACTTATGCATGGACGGTAGTAAGTGGAACGGGTTCTATCGTTGGAGCCACTAATGCAGCCTCCATCCAGGTTTCCGGATCTGGATCAGTCACCTATCAGGTCGTTGGTTCAGCTGCCGGTAGCTGTGACAATACACAAACTGTTACCGTGATACTCGACAATCCAGTTGTAGATTTCACGCAAACTGATCCTTGTCAGAATAATATTACAGTAACTGCTATTCCATCAGGCAACTATACCTATCGTTGGTATAAAGGGGGAGTGTTTCAGGCAGGACTCGGTGGTCAAAGTATTTTCCTTGGCGCGACAGAAAATGGCGCATCGTATGAAGTAGAAGCGGTGAATGCCTTGAACGGATGTGCTTACCGATCTGCTCCTAAGACTCTGCAAATCCTTGGTGTTGTTGATGCGACACTTGCTGCGACTCCTGCCTGTGAAGATGGACAACCATTCAGACTAACAGCCACTACCACTGCAATTGGTGCAACCTTTACATGGTATAAAAATAATGTTATAATCACGGGAGCAATCACAGCAACACTCGATCAGACTGATGCCGCGAAGTATAAAGTTGAAGTAAGCAAAGGCGTTACCTGTAAAGCCACTGCTGAGATCACCGTAATAAGAGCCGCCCTACCAATCGGAAAACTTCCCAATCAACTAATTATCTGTAACGATCCTGAAAATAAAGACCCAAAAACGAACCAGGTCGATCTTGATCCGGGAAGTTTCGTTAGTTATGCCTGGTTTAAGAATGAACTTACCCTCAACTTCACCCAACGCATATTGACTGCTACCAGCCAGGGCAAGTATAAAGTTGAGCTCACCAACGCACAGGGCTGCGTAGCACCCGATGAAACTATCGTACGAAATGAGTGTGTACCTAAGATTGAGGTTCCGAACGCTTTCCGGCCGACGTCTACAATCTCAGAGAACAAGGATTTTTACGTATTCTCTTTCTTTATTGAGGACAAAGACTTTCAGGTATTCCTGTATAACCGTTGGGGTGAATTAGTATATACCTCTAATGATCGTTACTTCAAATGGAACGGTGGATTTAATGGGAACTTAAGTCAACCAGTGCCCGGAGGATCTTATGCCTACATTATCCGATACGTAAGTGCATTCCATCCCGAACGAGGTGTTCAGGAAAAGCGTGGTGGGGTTGCCGTGTTGAGGTAATAAAAGGAAGGATAAAAGCCGGACTACATTTTGCTGAAACAACCATATCTCTAACAAGCTTGCTTCGCGATTAAAGTCGAATTACTGTTTGCCAAACCGGGCGAAATTCTTAAACTTACTGTATGAAAAAATACACTACCATCATTGCAGCAATTTTGTTGATCGTCTTTACTACTCAAGCGCAAATTATAAAGACATCGCTGACCCTTACGGTCAGGGACGAACTTGGTAATACAGTAGAAGGCGTTTCAGTAAAGCTTTTTGAAAAGGAAGCAGATTACACAGCAGAAACAAATCCTTCTGAGGAAGGCACCACTGATGCGAAGGGAGTCGTAAGATTTAAAAATCTGAAAGCGATCGCTTATTTTGTGTTGGCACGCAAAGGTGATAAAGATAATGCAGGTGGCGGAGAGAAGACTGGGGCACTCGAGGCGAAAAGGATTAATAAGTCGACGATTGTAATTCAATAAAGGGCCTCCTTCGCAAGGCTACGGCGGCTGAGGAGTTAGGAGTCAGGAGTCAGTAGCTTAGCAATCAGTAGTTGTCAGTGAGATGCCTCCTTCGCAAGGCTACGGCGGCTGAAAAGTGAGTAGCCTCGGTGAAATTTGACATATGGATGAATATGAGAAATTGATTAACGGGATAAAGAAGTATCAGTCCTCATCGTCCCTAGAGACTTCTTTCAAGACGAGATTCTTAACGTTGTTGGAGGACGCAAACGCGTTTGAACGAACGCACCTGCCGGGGCATATTACCGGGTCAGCTTTCATTGTTTCAGAAGATCTTACACAAACATTACTTGTGCATCACGCCAAACTCAATCGCTGGCTCCAGCCAGGTGGTCATGCGGATGGCGATAGAAATGTTGCGCGTGTGGCGATGCGGGAAGCCAATGAAGAAACAGGACTCCTCCATCTCAAACTAGTGTCAGATCAAATCTTTGATATTGACATCCATCCTATTCCAGTCAGGAAAGAATTCGGCGCTCACGATCATTATGACATCCGGTATCTGGTGAGCGGCTCTGACCTGGAAAAAATCATTGTTAGCGAAGAATCACATGATGTGAAATGGGTAGCATTTTCGGAACTTGAAAAATTCACCACCGAAAGTTCTGTGTTGCGAATGAGAGACAAAGTAACAAAACAACAATTTATTCATTCCAGCTGATTTCCAGTTTTTTACTGCAACTTTGCGGCCACGACAATCGCGATGGCCCATATTGGAAATGATATACAGCGTGCAAAACTACTTCTTGAAGGTGGTGAACTCGTGGCCATTCCTACCGAAACTGTCTATGGTCTTGCTGCCAATGCACTGGACCCGGCTGCAGTAACAAAAATTTTCCTTGCGAAAAACCGTCCCTATTTTGATCCGTTGATTGTTCACGTGGCATCTCTGGATGTCGCCAGGAAATATGTCACGGAGATCCCTGATGGAGCAAATGAACTGGCAAAACATTTCTGGCCCGGCGCTCTTACATTTCTGCTGGACAAAAAGGATGTTATTCCAGATCTCGTTACCGCCGGACTGGATCGTGTTGGGATACGATGTCCGGATCATGCGCTGACACAAGCATTGCTCAAGCAACTTTCCTTTCCGCTCGCCGCACCTAGTGCCAATCCCTTTGGGTACGTCAGTCCTACCACCGCCCAGCATGTAGAAAATCAGTTGGGGGACAAAATTCAATACATCCTTGACGGCGGGCAATGCAAAGTTGGAATCGAATCGACGATCATAGGCTGGGGGAATAATCAACCTATTCTGTATAGACTGGGTGGTGTAAGTCAGGAGCAGATCGAATCAGTGATTGGCCGAGTCAGAGTTCAATCTCATTCAACATCCCAACCGCAGGCACCGGGGCAGTTGACAAGTCATTATGCTCCCGGGAAGAAATTTGTATTGGGAAATGTTGACGAACTAATACTCAACTACCCAGGTAAACAGATAGGCATTCTCACATTCAGATCGACAAAGATTCTTTCTGGTATTCATTTAACACTCTCTCCTACCGGGAATCTTGAAGAAGCCGCCAGAAATTTATTCTCTTGCCTTCGGGAGTTTGATACAACGGATGTTGATCTCGTGATTGCGGAAGAGGTGCCGGATAGTGGGCTCGGGCGCGCAATTAACGACCGGCTACGTCGCGCGGCGGCAAAATAGAGGCCTCCCCTTTTCGAGCAAAGGTTTCGCCCATACGGCAAATTTGCCCCGGGGTCGGTGTTATCAACGAACCATCCGGAAGCTAGTTGGTGATAACAACAACCAGAGGCAAAGAGGCAAAACACCAGCTAGAGGCAAGTGGCCCGGGTCGATAGAATCAAACTTGTCTTCTATTTGCCTATGGTCGCTGTTATCACTGAGCCATCCGGAAGCTAGTTAGTGATAACACCAACTAGAGGCAAATAGAATCAAAACTTCTCTTCTATTCCCAACCCAAACAACGCGAAGTCATACTTCACCGGGTCGTTCGGATCAAATTTTTTTAACTGCTTTGTGAGTTCTATAGCCGTTTGCCAATCCATTTGGTTGCGTTTTATCAACTTTAATTTCCGTGCAACGCGCTCAACATGAAGATCAACGGGACAGACCAGTTGAGATGATGATAGATTCCTCCAAATACCAAAGTCCACACCATTTTTATCCTGCCGGACCATCCACCGCAGATACATATTGATACGTTTACACGCTGACTTTCTTTCCGGCGTAGCAATGTGCTTTCGTGTTCGGGATGGGAAATCCGGTAGATCAAAAAACCGCTGATGAAAATTAATCAGACCCTTTTCAATTGTTTCCTCTCTGGAATTCACCAGAAAAAGACTCTCCAGAGAATCATGATTACTGTAATGGCTTTTCAAAAACGTAAAGAAGTAAAGGAGGTCGGTTGAATTAAATGTGCGATGCTTAAAATTCTCAAATGTCTTGAAATCGGGCTCCTTATAGTTCACTATAAAATCATGCGGCGACTGATCCATTTTTTCCATCAGTTCATGGCAGTTTTTTACGATAGTAACTCGCTGACCCCACGCCAGCACGGCGGCAAATAATCCCGCTATTTCAATATCCTGAGTTTTTTTAAATCTGTGCGGAATCGAAATTGGATCGTTCGTGATAAAATCAGGTTGGTTGTATTTTTCAACCTTCTCGTCGAGAAAATTCTTCAAGTCAATGTTCAAGGTTCCGGGTTCAAGGTTCAAGGTTCCGGGTTCAAGGTTTAGCTATTTTAAAAAACGAACTTCTACTCTCCTGTTCAATGTCCTTGCGGACTCATCTTTTGGTTCAGCCAATGGTCGTTGTTTTCCATATCCATGAACTATCAATCGTTCGGAGGCAATTCCCTTCGACTTCAAATAATCACTGACGCTCTGAGCCCGGTTACGCGATAATTCGAGATTGTACTGATCACTGCCAACATCATCGGTATGGCCGTTCAATTCCGCTTTCCATTCGGACTTCTCTTCCATAATTTTTACAAGCTTATCCAATTCCGGAAAGGAAACCGGCAATAAGACATACTTATCAAACTCAAATTGAATATGCTTCAGAATATAGATCTCATCTGGTTTTACTTCCTGACCGTCCGTCCACTCGATTGGAGGCGTTACCGGTGGATCAGGATCAAGTGGTGTGATCGAAACATCATCAATGTAAACATAGGCGCTTCCGGTAAGCATCGGACTTTTTCCTTTCCTGGTCTCCAGTTGGGTGAACTGAGTCGTTAGGTTATCAAAGAAGTTTCCAATGAATAAATATTGCTCTCCTCCGTTTGCGCGATAGTCCATAGCCGCATGTTCCCACCCGCTTTTTGTAAACGGTTCATTCCTTATCTCTGACAACGTCGGTGTCTGGGTAATTACCTGGTCGCCCGCATTCTCGAAAGGCGCATCGGTCAGAAGAAGCCCGATCCTATCAACACTGTAAACAGAGTAAGAAGCCAGTTTAAAATAAAATTCGATTCTGTATCGCTTGTCCTTTTTCAAAGGTTCTTTCAATTCACCCTGGAGGTACTCGCGATAACTCCGTGGCTTGTTGGTAGGTCTGCTCCAAACATAAATTCCAGCATAACCAAATCCGCCGTGTGCGTTGGATTCACCCGCCCAGTTGAAAGGAACATCGCAATCCCCCCAACTGCATTGATGATAGTAGTCGGGAGTACCTGAAGTGGCAGATCTCCACCCAGGCAAAACAAATTCCTTGCTAGTCGTACTGAAATTATTGGGGCAACGAAAGTGTTCTTCAAAGCTTGGATTGATCACCAGGTTTTGGCCTGGAGAAAATTTTGTAAAAGCCAGCACAACGCAAAGTAATAAGCTGACCTTCATTAGCGCTATTTATAGTAGGTAATCTCTGCCCTGAATTTTGGATCAATTGCGCCCAGCCGGTCATGTGCTGATTTAGAAACACGAATAATTGTACCTGGATCTCCTGCCAGTATGGGACCGGTAACGCGAACAAACACTTCCTGATTGGTGACCATGTTTCTTATTTTCAATATCGTTCCCGGCTTTATCGTCCTGTGTTGTGCCAGGTATTTCCTGTTGCCATCCGATCCTTCTATCAATTCGGCCATTCCTGTTTCTTTGATTTCATCACTGCCGCTTACATTTTCAGAAATAGAGACTGGCTTATAGTCAGGAGTTGTCGTGGTTGTCTTTGCGGCCGCTGCCACGGTGGTAGTGGCAATGATCGAAGTAGGCGCTGATACGGACAACACCTGCCCGATTTTCAACTCATTGTCCTGAATACCATTCCAGTCTTTCAATTGTTGCACCGTCATCCCATATTGACGGGAAATTGAAAACATTGTCTCTTTAGCCGCAACCGTATGAGTTTTTGCTCCTGTTGGCAACGTTGGTTTGACGTCTGCCGGTGGTGTTTCAATCACTGGTTTTCTTTTGATGAGTATATCCTGGCCCAGGGTCAGCGAGTTCTCCTTAAGATTATTCCAGAATTTAATATCGTCCACTGAAACATTGTATTGCCTGGCAATGGAGAACATAGTCTCCTTGGCGGCGACTTTATGAACCAGTCCATCCGAGGTTTGCACCACCGGATGGGCTTTAACTTTTTTCGTATAGGGAACTTTAAGGATTTGCCCTACCTCGATGCCGGCATCGGCTGTAGGATTATTCTCAAGAACTTCCAGGATTGTTGATCCATAGCGTTTAGAAATGCTGTAAAGGGTTTCCTTTTCGCCAACCTGATGAATAACAAAGGGCTTGCCGTTGATGGTCTCCATGCGGAGCGAATCACCCGGAACGAAACTTGAAAATGTGAGTAATAGTATATGAAACATGGGCCAAAGTTAGCTATTTTTTTTGTTGATTAGATTGAGGATCGACCCCTATCCTAAACGTTCTGACGATGCAAATCGTATAAATTCATCAGCAGGAAAATGTATTTAGTACTTTTACAAAAATCTTATCTATGAAGGCCCTTTGCACGATTGTATTCCTGTTTCTTGGTGTGATCTCAACCCTCGTGGCCCAGGAAAAGCCAAAGGTAATGGTCATGGAAATCAAGGACGAAATCGACCCGCGGATGTTGCGGTACGTGAGATTGTCACTGGAAAATGCCGAGAAAATAAAAGCTGACTATGTGATCATTGAAATGGATACATACGGCGGCGTTCTAACTGACGCAAAAGAAATCGTTGATCTGCTGATGGATTTCAAGAAACCCCTGTGGGTGTTTATTAACTCCGACGCTGCTTCCGCCGGCGCATTGATCTCCATTGCCTGCGATAGCATTTACATGTCTCCTGGAGCAAGCATTGGTGCGGCAACCGTGGTAGAAGGTTCGGGAGGACAGGCAGCGCCGGATAAATATCAATCGTATATGCGTTCGATTATGCGTGCTACAGCGGAAGAGAACCATCGCGATCCACGCATTGCGGAAGGAATGGTGGATGAAAAGGTAGTGGTGGATAGCATTAAACAGGCTGGAAAGGTGATCACTTTCACGACTTCCGAAGCAATCAAATACGGCTATTGTGAAGCGAAAGTAGAATCCATCGAAGACATTCTGACGCGAAATAAGATCAAAGATTATACAATCGAGTATTTCAAATTGGGGGTCGCTGAAAAAATTATTGCCTTCTCTTTAAATCCATTCATTAGCGGAATTCTGATCCTGGTTATTATCGGCGGTATCTATTTTGAGCTTCAGACACCCGGAATAGGATTTCCATTATTTGCGGCGGTTGTCGCTCTTGTACTATATCTCGTGCCCTATTATCTCAATGGCCTTGCCGAGTATTGGGAGATTCTAGCTCTTTTCGCGGGCATCGTGCTGGTGATACTGGAAATATTTGTAATCCCCGGATTTGGTGTTACAGGAATACTAGGTATTGCACTTACCATAACATCGCTGGTACTGATCATGATTAATAATGAATTTTTCAATTTTGATTTTGTTCCACTGGGTTCGATAGTCAAAGCAATGTTTGTCACACTAGCCGGAATATCCGGGGGAGTCATGGCACTCTTTTTTGGCGGCGCATCGCTAACCAATACTAAAGCTTTTCAGCGAATGGCGTCCACCCACACTCAAGAGAAAGACCAGGGCTATACGGCAAACTTTATTGAAGAACAAGTTGTGGGAAAAATCGGAATCGCACAGACGGTGCTTCGCCCGAGTGGAAAAATAATCATCAATGGAAAGTTATACGATGCATTTAGTCGTGGGGAGTATGTAGAGAAAGGTGAGAGTGTGGAAGTAGTCGCGGTGGAGAGTTCGACGCTGAGGGTGAAGAAGATTAAAGATTAAAGGTTAAAGATTAAAGGTTAAAGGTTGAAGACGAAAGATTAAAGACGAAAGATTAAAGATTAAAGACGAAAGATTAAAGAAGGTACATGAAGATATTAGGAGTTATTCCAGCGAGATATGCGTCGTCAAGATTTCCGGGGAAACCGTTGGCGGATTTGCTGGGGAAGTCAATGGTGCACCGGGTGTATCTGCAATGTAAAAAATCAAAGTATCTGAGTGAGATTGTGGTGGCTACTGATCATCAGGAGATCTATAATCATGTCCTTGGATTTGGGGGCAACGCAGTGCTTACTTCCGATCAGCATCCCAGTGGCACCGATCGTTGTTGTGAAGCGATGGAGTTGCATTCGGATTCATTTGATTTTGTGGTGAATATCCAAGGTGATGAACCATTTATTGATCCTCAACAAATTGATCTATTATGTGCGTCGATTGAAAGTACTACGGAACTGGCTACGCTGATTCAAAAAATCATTACTGTTGAACAACTTCTATCTCCGGGGGAAGCAAAGGTTGTCCTTAACCACAAAAAAGAGGCGATGTTCTTTAGTCGATCGCCCATACCCTTCATTCAGAAAATTGAGCAGAAAAACTGGCTTGATCACGCACAGTTCTACCGACATGTGGGATTGTATGCTTATCGCAAGGATATTTTAAAAAAAATTACCCAACTACCCGTATCGCCTTTAGAAAAAGCGGAATCATTGGAGCAATTGCGATGGATTGAGAACGGTTTTAAGATCAAGACCGTTGAGACAGATGCAGAGGAAGGGTTGTGTATTGATACCCCGGATGATTTGCTTAGGGCTATTGAGTACATGAAGAAGATGCGGAATCATTAGGCAGGACGTGTTGGAAAAATCTCGCCCCGTTGGGGCTTGTTTGCGCGCGCATTTATTAGCGCCGTGCTTCGCACGGCGCTAATAAATCTCGGCCCGTTGGGCCTGGGTAAATACAGTTTGAAGTCTCCTATAATGATTATCTCGGCATTCGCGAAGTCTATTTCCCCGGTAATTTCATGCTCCCGGTCATTGCCTTTTGAATTTCTCCTGATTCCTAAATCCGCCTTCTTTAACAAATTTCTTGAATTGAATCTTTGTTGGATTAAACACTAACGTTGTGTCACTGGTCTTTAATTGCTTTCTCAAGGCGGCTACGTCTTCCTTTGTAAAAGTCGAACTTATCACCAGTTCTTTTCTATTTAGCGTCAACTTTGTGACTTCCCATTTCTGCTTTGAATTTCTCTTGCTCAAAAAGTAGTCATTGGCATATTTTATTACGCCATAATCAGAAATATAGATCAGCGTATCAACATAGTCTATTTTGGCCTTGATGCTATCTCCGAACAATCTAAGACTAATGTGCATGTTGTCTTCATAAAAAGTTGTGTCGTGCTTTACCTTAAGCCTTTCCTTTTCGTCCAGCTCACTCCGGTGCATCGTATAATTCGCTGTCTTATCTCTTATAATACTACGATCATTGATTCGCAGCACAGATGAGTCTTCAAGACTAACATACTTCCCGTGAAGCTTTGTTGGAACGTTTGTTAGATTTTTTGCTCCGGTCGGTTGTGGGGTTTCAAAATCCGCTTTGTCACAACTTTTCGCAACGGCCAGGGTTGTGAATAGCAGTACAACGATTTTTGTTGTCATTAATGTTGTCTTTGAGTGTCAGTCGGGTTCTTGTGTAATAAAAATACACGAATTCGAGTCAATTGCTTCGCCGATACACCTTTCGCCATAGTGTCTCCATCCATTGGCTATTAGTTCACCATAGACTCCTAATAGATGGTTAGTAGATCGTTAGTAGATGGTTAGTAGATGGTAATAGAGTAACCGAGTGGTAACCGTCAGGTGACCGTGGGGTGACCGTGGTCCGACCGTGCTCAAGTAGTGATTTTCTACGTTTCCAGCTCAAATATTGAGGTAGGATTCTTAAAAAGCGCCAATTTGATCAGGATATTAGGTTTTTCTTTGTAAATGAATCACGAATATCCCAAAAATAAGCGCTTCGTGCCTGCTTTGAGTATCCTTAATAAGATACGAAAAAGTCGCTAACCCGTCGTGCCGAGCAGGATAATTTTATCGCATTACGTCTCTGCAAGATTTACTCCCGCACCTTCATCCCCAACTTCTCCACAGCAAACTTCTTCGCTTCATTAAATACCGTTTCAACATCCTTCGACTGTATCGGCGAACCCAACACATGTGCACCCGCATTGGGAATGTCCACCAATACTTTCATGGAAGGCGATGTACCCAGCTGCTCATTCATTTTCAATATCTCACTGACTTTTACAGTGGCATCCTGCTCCTGTTCATTCTTATAATAATACATGGTGAGCGAAGGCTGCTTTACTTTTTCGAAGGTGGCCTTGTTCATTTTATCCTCTAACATCTCCTGTAATTGTGGAACCGCCTCCAGCCTGTATTTCTCATTCCAGTATTGATTGTTCAATGCCACATCAACTCCAGGTTTTACCCCCGGGATGTTGTAATCTCCCTTTTTTACAATCCGTGCCAGCTGCAGTCCCCAGGGATTGTTGGACACAAAAGCCATTGGATCATTGATCGCTACCAGAGGAGACATATTTATTAAAGCATAGACATCCTGCGGATATTCTCCAGCAAGAATTAATGAAAACGAAACTCCTGTTGAGGTGCTCATCACAATCACTTTGTCACCCAAAGCCTTTCCAATGGCCAACGCCTCTTTTGCGCTCTTCCACCACCGGTCGGGAGTGAAATACAAAAGCTGTTCAGTCGTATCAATGCCATGATCGGCCATCCGCGCGAGGTATAGATTGCATCCGAAGGTCTTTGCAAATTGTTTGTGAACTGGATCTCCCTCTCCCTGACTGGCAGAAAAACCATGGATATAAATCACACTGTACTCCGTTTTCTGTTTTGTTGAATCTGCCCAGATAATTCTCGCTTCATTATCGGGTTTAATCTTGTGCTGTGCCTCCTGAGTAGCAATGTACCGCTCCAACGCCGCAGCATCCTGCGGAACGGTCGGCATCGCCGGGTCCCATGTTGGTCGGTCAGGCTCAGGCCCCATGAAGTAAATGCCAATGAGAAGAATAATGGGAAACGTGATGAAGATTAATTTGCGGGACATGAGGGGGAGGGTTTGGATAAAGGTAGTGAAGGGTGGGCTTGGGTCAAAATGAAGGTCCGGTCCGCTGCGTATGGAAAGGCAAGGTTACTAAGAACACGAAGCAGCGCACGAAGCACACGACGAAGCAATCGCAGATTCCGGATACCATAAAAAAGCCGGACCATAGTGTCCGGCTCTTTAAGCTTAAAAAAACATTCGATCAGGACTTCTAAAAAATTTCCTCTTTCATCCCGACAAGTCAGGCCTACGGCGGACGAAGCAATACTAAACCTGATCACAAAGAAGGCAATCCGGCACCGGCAAAAAATATTTACAACCAACAACCACTACGAATGGAGTAAATGACCAGTCATGCCGGATATGCCATACCTCACCTCAACCCCTCTCCTATTAATTTGGAGAGATTGAGGACCTCACACCCATCGACATTCTCAAGAGGGATTGAGAATGACAATGACACCCTGCTCTTAGGAAGGGGCTTGGGATGAGGTTTAGTCCACATTATCATGGAGAAACTTATTATTCCCCAACAAATTATTATCATCGTTTAAATTATACTTCGAGATAAAACGCTCAGAAGAATGCGGCACATTTTCCATCTTCACCCCTCTTCTCAGATAAGCTGGCGACGTCCATTTCTCATTGAACTCATCCTTGCTCATCTCCGGCTTCTTTGAAGTCCTTAGTCGCTCCCGGCGTTCCTTTGCCTGCTGCTCAAGACGCTGCTTGGTCTTGCGGACTTCCATCATGCCATCTTCATTGATGACCTGATCTTCCGAAACTCCCTTACCACTGTCAAACTCATCCTCATCACCACGTGCCTTAGAGATGTCGTCATCTTCATCATCTTCTTCGTATTTCTTTGAGGAGAAATTCTCATCATCAAACAAACTCAATGGCTTATTATAAATGCGCTCTTCCATGGGAGGCTGTTCTTTCTTTGACGGCTTGTCCTCTGGCTTTTTATATAAAAGCTTTTCTTCTGATTTTTTCTCAAAAGGGTTTTCTTCTGGAGCCTTGGCTACGATTTGATCAATCTTCCCGATCTTCTCTTCATCAAAAAATAATGGCTCATCGTTGATGGTTTCCATTAAGTTCAATTCATCGGAAGTCTTCAATTCCATTTCCTCGAAACGCTCATTCACCGAGTTATCCAGCATTTCGTCAAGCATGGATGTCTTGCTCTTCTCGAGGTCGAGGATCTTCTTTTCCACTACTTTTCTGGCAAAAGTCTTTCCCTCCGGAGCAAAGCCTGTAGCGATCACGGTAACGCGAATACAATTACCAAGCGCAGGATCAACTCCGTGACCGAAGATCACTTCGCATTCCTGACCTGACTGCTCCTGTATGTATTCCGTGATCTGGCTTAACTCATCCATTTGAAGTTCGGCCTCTTCACCTGAAATGATCGAGAGCAATATTCTCTTTGCGCCCATGATATCTTTATTGTCCAGCAATGGTGATGCTAGCGCCTGCTCGGCAGCACGTATCGCGCGATTCTCACCGCTCGTCTCCGCAGATCCCATCACGGCAGCTCCAGCATTCAACATAACAGTGCGCACATCCTGGAAGTCAACATTGACATACCCGGCAAGTGTTATGATTTCAGCAATACCCTTTGCAGCGGTGGTCAATACTCCATCGGCTTCACCAAACGCCTGGCTGATGGAAAGATTCCCAAACATCTGACGAAGCTGGTCATTCAATATCGCGAGTACGGTATCGCATCCTGTGCGCATCGCATCAAGTCCTGCCTGCGCCTGTGCAATTTTCTTCCGGCCTTCGAAACCGAATGGCATCGTTACGATACCCACGGTGAGGATGTCCATCTCTTTTGCAATCTTGGCGATGACAGGGGCAGCACCGGTACCGGTACCTCCGCCCATTCCTGCAGTGATGAACACCATCTTTGTTCCGGCGAGTATCTCGCGAATCTGTTCTTTGCTTTCCAGGGCCGCCGCGCGACCCACTTCCGGATTAGCTCCGCATCCCAGTCCTTCTGTAAGGCTGGTACCGATCTGTAACTTGGTTGGCACCGGACTAGTGTTCAGTGCCTGCAAGTCGGTGTTGCACACGATGAACTCAACATCCTTGATGCCGAGACGATACATGTGGTTGACCGCGTTGCTGCCGCCACCCCCAACACCAATCACCTTGATGATCGATTTGTGGTGCCTCGGCAAGTCAAATTTGTAGGTTGCTCCAGATTGAAACATGTCAATTATTGTTTTAGTGGTTGTTCTTTTTTTGCGATGCTAATCATAGTATCAGCGATCAATATTCATTTTTACCATCAAGGTCATCAATTAAGAGACCCTTCGTTTTATTAAGGATGCTGGTGAAGAAATCAGAAGCCGGTTTCGCCTTCTTCGGCTTCTCTTTCACCACAACCTTGCTTTCTTTCGCTTCGCGATAACGTTCATCACGTTCATCGAGTGAGCGGAAGCCAGACAACACCAGGCCAACTGCCGTTGCATACATCGGACTTTTTATTACCTCAAGTTTGCTTTTTCCAAGGTGCTCGTTCGGATAACCGATGCGCGTATCCATACCGGTCATGTATTCAACCAGGTGCTTCAGGCTGTTAAGCTGTGAACCACCACCGGTAATTACTATTCCGCCAGCAAGGCGATTTTCAAAACCACAGCTGATGATTTCCGTGTGAACCATCTCAACAATTTCCTCCATGCGTGCCTGGATGATGTTCGAGAGATTCTTAACGGAGATCTCTTTTGCCGAACGATTGCGAATGCCGGGAATCGAAACGATTTCATTTGGACTTGCTTCTTCAGCAATTGCTTTTCCAAACTTCGTCTTGAGTTGCTCCGCCTGCTTGGCCATCACACTCAGACCAGTCTGAATATCATTGGTAAGAATATTTCCACCGAAAGGAATTACAGAAGTATGACGGATGATGCTATCATAAAAAATAGCAACATCTGTTGTACCGCCACCGATATCGATCAGGCAAACACCTGCTTCTTTTTCCTCGTCGCTCAACACCGCGAGGCTTGAAGCAAGTGGCTCCAGGATCAAGTCCTCAATTTCCAATCCTGCCCGGCGCACGCACTTGTTGATGTTATTGATGGCACTGGTCTGTGCCGTTATAATATGGAAGTCGGCTTCCAACTTCACGCCGCTCATTCCCACAGGATCCTTGATTCCTTCTTCGTAATCCACAGTATAATCCTGCGGCATCACATGAATGATTTCGCTGCCAGGAGGAATTACAATGCGATACATATCTTCTGTAAGACGACTTACATCTTCGATGCTTATTTCATTATCGTTTGATGAGCGTGTGATGCTGCCGTGGTGTATCGTACTTCTGATATGTTGTCCTGCAATACCGACATTGACTACACCGATGTCGATACTCGACATGTCGCTGGCTTCTTTTACCGCTTTCTCAATAGCATAAACGGTTTTGTCAATGTTTGTAACGATGCCCTTGATGACACCTTCTGACTCAGCCTTACCCATGCCAAGTACTTCGAGCTTTCCGTATTCATTTTTACGACCAACGATCACACAGATCTTGGTTGTTCCGATATCCAGACCTACTACAATTTTTTCGTTTCCCATGGTTGTACTCTTTAGTGGTTGTTGTTCGATGTGTTGTTTAAAAAATATTGGTTGATGCTGAGGAGCCGTTGCGTTTTTGATGGACTGCAGAAATAAGCTGCAAGCTTCTTGCTTCTTGCTTATTACCCCTGCACCATTTTTGATATGATTGAGCCAACAGCCCAACGGCTAACAGCAAATAGCTAGTTGTCAAAAATTGTTCCAGGACTAAACTAAAGATCTCTTTCATATCATTCTGCTATTACTTGTCCTTCGTATTTCAAATTCACTCTTTCATAGCGGGTCCAACCTTTTTGAGGAAGTACTTCTTTATAAAAAACCATCAACTTTTTGAGCTTGAATTCATAATTATCTGCAGGTCCAAATTCAACTAACTGACCTGTTATTTGAGGATAAATCGTAATGTCGCCGTGACCGTTTATGTCCATCTGTGCGATCTGTGCTCTCCAGAATTTGTCTGCATTGATATATTCGATCATCGCCATCAGCTTTTGCCCATCTTCAAACTTGGTCAGGTCGCCTTTTTCAAGGAGTTTCTTTGCAAACCTTCCGCTGATGATCATTACTCTTGACGAAAACTTTTCTGAAATCCCCATGGTAATTCCTTCTTCCGAGATGTAAGCGTCTGGTGCATCATCCTGAACAATACGTGCCACCGGTCTGCGGAGCTCAATGCTGACGATCAGATTTCCTTTAAGATCGCCGTAAAGCTCAGCTTCCTTGATATGCTTATCCTGCTTCAATTTCCTTTCAATGGCCTTAAGGTTAATTCGGTCGAGACTAGTCCCTCTCACCGATTCTCCACTGTTTTCCACCAGATAAAGAATATCTGCTTCATCAAGAAAGTGATTGTCATTAATGTTCTCAATATCTACCACAATGTCCTTGCAGAGCACACCGCTCTGTTTGCGTTCACTGAAAGCAATGAGGAATGACAGTCCGATGAGAGCAGCGGCTATCCTTATCTCTTTCCGAATATTCCAGTTAAGCTTCATATTTCTTAGTCAGCATTTCTTTAATCGGCTTCACAAATGTGTCAATGTCACCAGCGCCCACTGTTGCAATTACGTCTGCCTCCAGCGACTCAACCTTTGATACCAGATCTTTCTTGCTGCTTCTTATTTTAACTGCGCTCGTGACATCTTTAAAGATCATATCAGATGTAACGCCTGGAATGGGAAGCTCGCGTGCCGGATAAATGTCCATCATCACAAGAGTATCTGCCAAACTCAGACTTTTCGCAAAACCTTCCGCGAAATCGCGCGTGCGGGTGTACAGGTGAGGCTGGAAGATCACAGCGATCTTCTTTTCAGGATACAGCGCCTTCAATGATTTCAAAAATGCTTCGATCTCTGCAGGATGGTGAGCGTAGTCGTCGATGAAAACACATTTCTTGCTTTTGAATACAAACTCAAACCGGCGCTTCACTCCTTTGAATGAGGCAAGCGCCCTTTTGATCATTTCATCGCTAACGCCCACCTGCTTCACGGCCACGCTTGCGGCAATTGCATTTTCCACATTATGAAAACCAGGGACGCCGAGCTGAATATTTTCAATCTTCATGTCATTGCCATGAAGATTGAATGTAAAAAAGCCACCTGTGGTGGTTAGACTACCGGCAAAAAATTGTCCCTGATTAATACTGTAAGTTTTTTTATCAATTTTTGAGTTCGCATCACCCAATGATTCTATTGATTTGTGAATCACGAGCGTTCCCTTGTCGTTGATTTGCCTTATAAAATCTCTGAAAGAAGTAAGTATGCTTGCGTGATCGCCGTAAATATCCAGGTGATCAGGATCAGCCGACGTAACAACCGCTACATCAGGAAACAACCTGAGGAATGATCGGTCAAACTCATCTGCTTCCGCCACAACGATGGTGTCCTTATTCACTTCGCCGTTCATTACAAGATTAGAATCGTAGTTGGTAGCAATACCGCCGAGGAATGCTACCATATCCTTTCCAGCTTCTTTCAGAATATGCGCAACCATCGAAGATGTCGTTGTCTTGCCATGGGTTCCCGCAACGGCAATGGTTTTATAATCCCGGGAGATCAGTCCTAACACCTCAGAACGTTTTAGAATTGTAAAGCCCTGATCTTTCAGATACAAATGCTCAGCGTGATCCTTTGGAATGGCAGGTGTGAATATTACCAGTGTTTTCTCTTTTGTGAGATAGCCTGGAATGAACTCAATTTTGTCTTCGAAGTGAAGTTCCATTCCTTCCTCTATCAACTCATGTGTAAGAGGTGTAGGTGTTTTGTCGTATCCAGCCACACGAAGTCCCTTGCGCCTGAACCAACGGGCCAAAGCGCTCATACCGATCCCTCCTATGCCGAGAAAATAAATACTATCGTAATCGCTGAACTTCACATTAATAATTTTTCAATTTCTGTTACTATATCTTCAGCCGCCCCGGGCTTACCCAGACGTGCAATATTTTCACTTAATTCATCACACTGCTTGTCATCAAAAAGTAATTGTATAGCCTTCTGAACAAGCTCTTCTTTCGCTTTATCATCTTTAATCAATACAGCCGCATGTACATTCACGAGCGCCATCGCATTCTTCATTTGATGATCCTCGGCAACATTTGGCGAAGGCACAAGCAATGAGGGCTTTTTTGCCAGGCACAATTCTGAAATCGAGAGTGCACCTGCGCGGGAAATCACAACATTGGCGGCAGCGTATGCAAGGTCCATCTCTTTCAGAAAATCCAGTACCCGTATGCTTCGCAAATCCTTATTGGCCACCTGGGCCTTTACACTTTCGTAGTATACTTTTCCAGTCTGCCAGATCACCTGAATCTCTGAAGCGATCAACAGATCGAGTCCACCAACAATACTTTCATTGATTGTTTTCGCCCCACCACTTCCACCCAATATCAAAAGCGTACGTCCCTTGGAATTAAATCCAAAGTGACTCAACGCCTGTCCCCGTTTGCTTTCGAGATTGATGATATCCTTGCGAACAGGATTTCCCGTAAGCTGAACCTTGCTCTTGGGAAAATACTTTTCCATGTTTGGATAGGCGACACAAATGCGCTGCACTTTATCCGCAAGCTGCTTGTTAGTAAGTCCTGCGTATGAATTCTGTTCCTGAAGAACCGTTGGTATTTTATAATGTGTTGCCGCCATCATCATCGGGCCACTTGCATAGCCACCGGTGCCAACGGCCACATCAGGTTTAAATTCTTTTACAATGCTTCTTGCTTTAAAATAGCTTGAGATGAGTTTGAAAGGAAAAGAAAGGTTAGACAACGAAAGACTTCTTTTAATTCCACTGATCCACAATCCAATTATCTTATAGCCGGCTTCAGGTACTCGGATCATCTCCATTTTTCCCTGAGCTCCGACAAAAAGAATTTCCGCATCAGGATGATGTTCACGAAATGCATTGGCAATAGCAATCGCAGGATACACATGTCCTCCTGTGCCGCCGCCACTAATGATCACCCGATATGGTTGTTTAACCGTCACGCTGCTTTTGCTACTTTAGATACTTTTTCTTCTGATACTTCTTGTCCCCAGTTCTGCTCTTGTTCTCCACGACTTACACTCAAAATAATTCCGATAGAAAGTCCGGTGAACACCATCGCTGTTCCCCCCATACTTATGAGTGGAAGCGGCTGACCCGTTATAGGCCCAAGTCCTACGACCACACCCATGTTTACCATGGCCTGGCAGACCAAATCGAAACTCAGTCCCGCAGAGAGCAATCCTCCAAATGCCCGTTCGGAATTGTAGGCTGCCTTCATCCCTCGATGAAGCAGGATCAGATAGAGGCACAGTACTATGATTCCTCCTATCATTCCGTATTCCTCCACCACAATTGCATATACAAAATCAGAGTACGGATGAGGAAGGATATTACGTTGATCACTATTTCCAGGACCTTTGCCAAAAACTCCGCCCGTTGCTATTGCAATCAGTCCATGCTTTGCCTGGAACGGTAGCTCAGTACCATTTACAAAATTCATAATCCGGTTCTTCGCTGTCTCGGCACGCACACCAAACTTCAACGCCACTGCTCCCGCCAGCAATCCGACGAGGACAAGCATAGCCAGGTATTTTACCGAAACACGACCTATAAACATCACAAGCATACAGGTAGCAAAGAGCAACACGGCAGTTGATACGTTGGTCAATGCGATCAATCCGCAGATCACACCGCACCATATCAGCATCGGTATCAGAGAATCTTTTATATCGTCGATGTTCTGTTGCTTTTTTGAAAGCATGCTGGCCAGATTAATGATCAGGGCAAGACTGGCAAAATCAGATGGCTGAAATGATCCGATGATTGGAAGCGTTATCCATCGTGGTGAATCATTAATAACCGTTCCAAACTTAAATGTGTAAAGCAATAGTGGAACACTGATCCACAACGCCAGGCGTGAAATCTTTGAATAGTATCGGTAATCAACTTTGTGTGCTATCCAGATAGCCGCCAGGCCAAGGAACACGGTAAACGTGTGCTTCACCAGGTACATCTCGGGGCTGGCAGTACGCTTGTACGCTAGCGTGCCTATCGAACTATAGACTACCAGGATACTGATCAGCGATAATGCAAATACTGCTGCCCAGATAACGGGGTCACCTTGCAGATTTTTGTCGGACCATTCTTTTAACTTCTTCATGTCTTCTTTCTTTAAGACGAGCCTCTAAAGCTGTTCAACTTCTTCCTTTGCCTTCAACACTGCTTCCCTGAACTGATTGCCACGATCTTCATAATTATTGAACAGATCGAAACTTGCACACGCCGGAGAGAGCAACACTACATCACCTTTTTCTGCTGATTCCAGCGCGAGGTGCACCAAATCTTTAACACTCTGGGTTTCCAGGATTTTTGGAACCAGCTTACCAAAGAACTTCTTCAACTTTTCATTATCTTTCCCAAGGCAGATCAGCGTTTTTACTTTCTTCTCAACATCTGCCTTGATCAGGTTGTAATCATTTCCTTTGTCAATGCCACCAGCTATCCAGATCAACGGTTGAGTGTAGCTTCCTAACGCGTAAACAACCGAATCAACATTGGTAGCTTTCGAATCATTGACGAACTCTATTCCGTTAATCGTACCTATCGACTCAAGTCGGTGAGGCGCATTCTTGAATGTTTTTAGACCTTCACGGATTTTTGTATCCGGAACTTTCGCCAGATGGGCTGCACAAACAGCCGCCATGGTATTAATGAGATTGTGAGTTCCTTTCAGTGTGGTATCCGCCTGAGCGATCTTGAAAGATTTTTTTCCAAACTGGAAGATCATCTTCTTGCCATCAAAGTGCGCTGAAGTAATTGCTTCGGGATCCAACGAAATTTCAACACGGTATGCCTCCGTTGAGCGTAGTTTTGCTTCCGGGCCTGAAATAGCATCGTCAACAAAATAAACAAAGTAATCTTTCGAGGTCATGTTTTTGATCAACCGAAACTTGCTATTGACATAGTTGGTCATCTTCTTGTCATAGCGATCAAGATGATCAGGCGTAATGTTCAATAAAATTCCGATGTCCGGACGGAACGTTTGAGTTCCATCCAGCTGATAGCTGCTTACCTCCACTACATACCAGTCAAATTCTTCGGTAGCAACCTTACGTGCAAGACTTTCGCCTACGTTTCCGGCAAGAGTAACTTTCTTATCAGCATTCTTGAGAATGTGATAGATCATCAGGGTAGTGGTTGTCTTGCCATTCGTGCCGGTGATCGCAATCACTTTTCCCTTCAGATAATGGAAGGCAAACTCGAGCTCATCAATGATTGTAATCTTCTTTGACTTTACCTTTTTAACTATTTCTGTCTTTTCCGGTATGCCCGGACTCTTTATAACCAAATTGGCGTTCAGGATTTTTTCTTCACTGTGCTTTCCTTCTTCAAATTCAATCGCTGCCTGGACAAGATCATTCCGATATTTATCTTTTAACTGGCCCTGGTCGGAGACGAACACATCGAAGCCTTTGGCTTTTGCCAACAAGGCTGCCCCTGTGCCACTCTCTCCTCCTCCTAATATGACTACTCGTTCTGCCATAAGCATTTAGATCATCTAAGTTTCAAGGTTGCCAAACTGAAAATCGCCAGTAATATTCCTACGATCCAAAAACGCGTAACGATCTTGGACTCATGAATATTTTTCTTTTGGTAATGGTGGTGAATTGGCGACATGAGAAATATTCTTTTCCCTTCACCATATTTTTTCTTGGTGTATCTGAAGTACGACACCTGCAGGATCACTGAAATAGTTTCTATGGCGAAAATGCCGCACAAAACGGGAATCATTAGTTCTTTGCGGACGGCCAACGCCACCACAGCAATGATTCCACCCAGAGTCAAACTTCCAGTGTCGCCCATAAAAACCTGCGCGGGATAGGCGTTGTACCAAAGGAATCCGAGGCATGCACCAACAAACGCCGTACAAAAGATTACAAGCTCACCGAGATTCGGGATGTACATGATATTAAGGTAGGAGCTAAAGTCAACGCGGCCAGACAGGTACGCGAAAATGGCGAGCGTCAGACCTATAATAGCGGATGTTCCCGCGGCTAATCCATCAATACCATCAGTCATGTTGGCACCATTTGACACTGATGTAACAATCAGAACTACAACCAGCACGTACACAATCCATTCAAATTTCTGATCCAACCACGGCGTAAGACTATGGTAATCAAATTCATTGTTCTTAAGAAAAGGAACAGTAGTCTTGGTTGATTTTACCGACTCAGCTTTCAATTCTCCATCTTCAGACAATACCACAACACCGGATGCTATTGCTGGCTTTTCACGAATAACAACACCCTCATTAAAGTACAGAGTCAAACCAACAATCAATCCTATAATAACCTGCCCTACGATCTTAAACCTGCCAGCTAGACCTTCCTTATTTTTCTTAAATACTTTAATGTAATCATCAAGAAATCCGAGGAGTCCAAATCCGACAGTAGAGGTAACTAATATCACGATGTAGACGTTGTCAAGCTTGGCTAATAGCAATGTAGGAATGAGAATGGCCGCGATTATAATAATACCGCCCATCGTTGGAGTTCCTTTCTTTTGCAATTGACCTTCAAGACCAAGATCACGAATGGATTCACCTACCTGCTTCTTTCTCAAATAATCAATCAGCTTCTTACCGAACGATATGGTAATAAGCAAAGACAATACCGCAGCCATACCCGCACGGAAGGAGATGTATTGAAATACACCGGCCCCGATGAAGTCAAACTGCTTATCTAAATATGTGAATAGATAATATAACATTCTTTTAATTCGCAAACATTTTCAACATCCTCGCCACCACTTCCCTGTCATCAAATGGATTCTTCACTCCCTTAACTTCTTGATACGTTTCATGTCCTTTACCAGCAATCAGAATAATGTCTTTTTCCTTTGCCAACATACAGGCAGTTTTGATTGCCTCTTCACGATCCAACATGACCAACGTCTTTTTTGCCTCTGTGGGACCGACACCTCTCTGCATTTCCCGAATGATTTCCATTGGATCTTCATCCCGTGGATTGTCGGAAGTAAAAATTACCTTGTCAGAGTACTTGCAAGCAATGGCGGCCATCAAGGGACGCTTCGTCTTGTCGCGATTGCCTCCACATCCAACAATCGATATCACCTGCTCCTGACCTGAACGGAAATGCTGGATTGTTTCCAATACATTTTTCAATGCATCCGGTGTATGTGCATAGTCTACAATCGCGGTAAACTTTGAACCTGGCTGGACCAGCTCGAACCGGCCCACCGCACCGGACATGGAAGAGAGCTTCAACAAGATTTCTTCTGGCTCTTTTTCCAGCAACACGGCAGCCCCGTATACAGCCAGCAGGTTGTATGCATTAAAATCACCAATGAGCTTAAACCATACTGTACGATTATCAATATCAACCTCAAGCCCTTCAATGGAATTTGTAATGATCTTACCCTTGAAGCTTGCGAGCTTTTGAAGGCTGTAGGTATGCTTCCTGGCCTTGCAATTTTGCAACATCACCATGCCCCGCTTGTCATCGATGTTTACCAAGGCAAAAGCATCGGTAGGAAGTCCGTCAAACAAGCCCTTCTTGGCCCGGATATAACTTTCGAATGTGCGATGATAGTCAAGGTGATCGTGAGTGATATTGGTAAACACAGCCCCTGCGAAATAAAGACCTTCGATTCTTCCCTGATCCACCGCATGGGAGCTCACTTCCATAAAGGCATGCGAGCAACCCGCATTCAGCATTTCTACCAATAGCTCGTTGATCTGAATTGGATCGGGTGTTGTGTGAGTTGCAGAAATAACTCTGTCAATTATCCTGTTTTCTACTGTCGAGAGCAATCCACAGCGGTGACCCAGCGAACCAAATAATTTATACAGAAGTGTCGCTACTGTGGTCTTCCCGTTGGTACCTGTTACACCAACAAGTTTAATTTTCTTGGACGGGTTACCGTAAAAGTTGCTACAAACAATACCAAGTGAATGCGCGCTGTTCTTTACGGTAACATAGGTCACGCTTTCATTGATGGCTTCCGGCAATACTTCGCATATCACAGCGACTGCTCCATCGGCAATGGCCTTATCAATAAAAGCATGGCCATCGGATTGTGTACCCTTGCTGGCAACAAAAAGGAACCCGGCTTTGACCTTTCTCGAATCAAAAGCAATGCCACGAACCTCCACGTTCATATCTCCTGAAGTAGAGGTGATCCTAACACTATATAATATGTCTCTCAGTTCTGCCATTTAGCTCAGACGGATATAGATTCTTGATCCTCTTGAAATTCTTGTCCCCGGTGAAAGCGACTGTTCCGACACACGACCCTTCCCCTCATGCACTACGCGAAGACCAGTTTTTTCCAGCAGGTAAATCGCATCACGCAATGTCATTCCCTGCACATCCGGGACGTGATCTTTTTCTACAGCATTCTTTCTCCACGTTACAGCATTACCGGTTTTTACAGCCCGAATCCACTCTTCTTCTGTTGAAGAATGATTTGAAACACCCAGTTCATTGCACAGCATGGTCAACTCATCCTGCTTACCTGCTCGTATAGTCGGGAAAACACCTTCCGGAAGGATTGCCTTCTTTTCCATCGCCACATGAAGCTGGAGGTCGCGTGAATAAATATTGTCCGCTATCTCTTTGAAGACTGGACCAGCAACACTGTTACCGTATTGAAAAATTCCTCTCGGATTTTTAATGAGTACGATCGCTGAATACTTTGGGTCATGCGCGGGAAAATAGCCGACAAACGACGTGATGTATTTCTTTTCATAGTGCCCATCTTTTAAAATCATGGCTGTACCGGTTTTGCCGGCAATACGGTAATATGAATTCTTCAAATTGTCTGCCGTGCCATGATCGACAACACCTTCCAGCAAAAGTTTCAGCTGGTTCAGGGTTTTGTTTGAACAGATCTTGGAATTGAGAGTTTCCGTTTCGAATACCTTCGTCACATTATCGGCCTGACTGATGGATGTAACAAAGACAGGCTTGATCATCTTACCATTGTTGGCGACTGCATTATAAAGCGTGAGCGTATGCATCGGAGACATTTCAAATCCGTAACCATAGGCCATCCACGGTAACGTAATCCCGCTCCAGTTTTTATCCTTAGGACGACTGATCTTCGGATATGATTCGCCGACAATCTGCAGCCCGAGAGGTTTTGAAAGTTTTAATTCGTCAACATATTCCAAAAATTTACCAGGCTTTGTTCCAAAATGCTTGTCCAGCAATTTCGCCATAGCAATGTTGGAGGATTTTTCGAATGCTTGCTGTATGGTAAGACGACCGTATCCACCTTCCTTGTGGTCGCGAACGATGTTCTTGTAAAACTTATATTCTCCACTTCCTGTATTGATTGTATCCGTCAACTCAATGTTCGTGTCTTCCAGCAATGCCATCATCGTTACGAGCTTGAAAGTTGAACCGGGCTCGAGTGATCCACCCACAGCGTGATTCAACTCTTCCTGATAACCACCATTGCCATCGCTGCTTAGGTTTGAAATTGCCTTGACGTGACCGGTCTTAACTTCCATTACCACCACAGTACCCTGATCAGCATCATGCGCCTTCATGGCCCGGTAAAGAGATGTTTCAGCCACATCCTGTAAATTGATATCAATAGTCGTTTGGATATCAAGTCCATCGATCGCTTTGATATTGTCGGCATCAAACACAGGTTTCCATGTGTCACCTGCTATTTTCTGGAACAATGCCTCACCATCCTGTCCACCGAGTGCATTTTCGAAACTGTATTCAAGGCCCGCGCCTTTTCCATTTTCGTTTACAAATCCGATCGTTCTACGGCTGAGGTTTGTGAAGGGCCTATAGCGTACATCCATTTTTTCAAAGAGCACGCCGCCTTTCAACCTTCCTTCGCGGAAAATCGGCCATGACGCCATCTCTTTCTTGGCCTGATAGTTAATCTGTTTGCGATTGACAACTACATATCGTTTGCCGGTTTCGCGGGCGTCACGGAACAGCCGTTTGTAGTCGGTTGCCGAACGGTCTTTATAATAACGCGATAGCAAATAGCAAAGGGAATCGATATCTCTGATAAAAATCTCCTTTTTAACGAGTGTCGGGTCCAGGGCGACCTTATAAAAAGGAAGGGATGTAGCGAGCAGGCTTCCGTTGTCGGAATAAATATTCCCGCGGGTCGCCTTTATTTTCTTATAATCGAAGGAAATCTCATTGCCGATCTTAGTCCACTTCTCTCCATCAACCATCTGAATGTGGCCTACTTTTGCGGCCACGCAGACAGCAAAGAGCAGCACTGCAAGAAATGCAATGCGAACGCGAATTAATATGGACTTCTTAATATTCACCTTCTTCGATAACTACTTTTGTCGGAGGATTCAAACTCTCTTTTAAACCAATTGCTTTTACTTTTCTCGCCACTTCACTTTGCTTGCTGGCAAACATCAGGTCAGACTTTAACGTAGTATAATCAGCCCGCAGATCTTCAACGTCCGATTGTGCTGCATCAATTCTTCTCACTGTCTTTTCAGCATAATGAGTATTTCCGATGTATAACAAACCAATCACCATCACGAACATGATCTTTGGCAGATATTGCACCGGAAATCCTTCTTCGAAGTAAGTTTCCAGCTTGAGCCGTCTTTCAATGCCGGAAAATATTCCAGTACCTGGAGTAGATCCAACCGGCGGCGGTTTTACGCGGGACTCGTTTGTTCGTTCGGGTGACCCGATTCTGAATTTGTTCTCCATAGTTCCTATCTGTTAACCTATAACTTCTCAGCCACTCTCAGCTTTGCGCTCCGCGCTCTGTTATTCTCTTCGACTTCCGCCTCCGAGGCCTCTATCGGCTTTCGGTTTAATGCCTGGAAGGGTTTGATCGGATTGCCATAAAAATCCTTTTCTACTTCCCCGAACATCTTGCCAGTATTGATGTAATTCTTTACCAGCCTGTCTTCCAGCGAGTGATAGCTCATCACTACCACCCTTCCTCCCTTGCCTATTACCTCACCACACTGTTTCAAAAAACTTTCCAATGCTTCAAGCTCCTGATTCACCTCTATCCGCAACGCCTGAAATACCTGTGCGTAGTATTTAAATTCCTTTCCTCGTGGGGCCTTTGACTTCAGTAACTGAATCAGATCCGCGCTGGTGACAAATTTTTGCGCCACCCGTTGTTGATCAATAGCTTCCGCCAACGTTTTGGCATTTTTCACTTCACCGTACATTCCCAAAATCTTATGAAGCTTTTCGACCGGGTACTCATTGAGCAGTTTGGCTGCAGTCAATGCCGACTTCTTGTCCATTCTCATATCCAACGGCCCTTCGAACCGGGTAGAGAAACCACGCTCGGGTGAATCAATCTGGTGTGACGATATCCCCAAATCAGCCAGCACACCGTCCACGCGGGTAACTTCATTCAACTTCAGGTACTGTTTGAGGTACTTGAAATTTGCCTGACAAAATGTAAAAGAACGACTCTGAATATTTTCGGCTTGCTTCTTTGCGTCCTCATCCTGATCAAACGCTATTAAACGGCCGCCTTTCAATTGCTCAAGGATCTTTAAGCTATGTCCGCCACCTCCGAAGGTGACATCAACATATGTACCCTCCGGATTGATGTTGAGTGCATCGATGCATTCGGTCAACATTACTGGTTTGTGGTACATTGCTAAATCCCTCGGCTTTCAATTAACTTTTTATTCGTTACAGATACATGATTCAGTCTACGGTGATCGGTTCAATGATGAAACCGAAACGACATCGCATTCCTTTCATGCACTTGCAGTGTGAATCCCTAAACGTGTATCCTGATACGGTCAATCTCAAAGAATTTCTTTGAAATTCGCCCGCATCGCTACTCGTTTAAGTACTTCTCTGCCAGCTTTGACAACTCACCTGGGTCCTTGATCATGTGCTTCTCATAGATCGTAGGATTCCAGATTTCAACTTTGCTTCCGGTGCCTACCAACATTGCATCCTTATCGATCTGCGCGTAGGTGAGCATGTTCTTAGGGATCAAAAACCGGCCATTGCTGTCCAATTCTACTGTTACTACCCCCGACAGAAAGTTTCGCTGGAGTTTGCGATACTCTTCGTTGAACTCGTTGAGACCTGAAATTTTTGAGAAGACCTTTTTGAACTCCACCATTGGGTACACGATGAGACATTGCTCGAAGCCACGACGGATAACCAACTCCTGACTTTCCCCTTCGGGAAGCTGGGATTTGATCCGCGCAGGCAGTACCAGCCTGCCTTTGGCATCAAGTTTACTCTCGTATTCGCTAGTGAAGAAAGTCATAGACGTAGTGGTTGCCTTTTCCTCCTAAGCAAACTTATGTAATTTCCTACCACTTTACACCACTTACCCCCACTTTTTAGCAGAAATATTGAAAATTCTTTTAAAAAGGGCCTATGGAACCCCCAGGATTTAAATTCCTGGCTTTCAGAATTGCGTATTATGATCAATGAAAATGGCTAAATCGACCTGAAAAAGCTATTTCTTAGTAGAAGTGGGACGGCGGCCCAGGAAATGACCGCGTATTCGCGTCCGGTCCGTACCAGCAGTCCTAATAGAGCTTTTGTGAGTGATCAGGCAACCAGCGGACCACATTTGCAGCCCGTTGCATTAGAAGTTCATTTAGGCGAGACTTTACCCACTGGATGCAACTTTATTCAGATTTCGCGCTCCCTGGCCTGAAACCTTTTCTGATTACGACGGTACTCCCTTCGTTAAACTCTTGTCCATGCTTAGAAATTATATCCTCGTCACCTTTCGCAATCTCTGGAAGAACAAAACTTATTCTCTCATCAATATTGCGGGACTTTCTATCGGAATTACCTGTAGTCTTCTCATCCTGTTGTGGGTATTTGATGAATTGTCGTATGATAAGTTCCATTCAAAATCGGAGAGGCTATACCAGGTATGGATCAACGCCTCATTTGACGGTAAAATCAATTCATGGAATTCGCTGCCGCTGCCCGCGTATGAAACGCTTAAAACCGCAGACAGCAATATTAAAAATACTGCTGTATCAGATTGGGGTGGCGAAAGATTAGTGACGGTTGGTGACACCCGCATAAACAAAAAGAGCTATTATGTGAGTGAGGAATTCCTGACGATGTTTGAATTCCCCCTGATAAAGGGAAATGCCAGCACGGCACTTTCTGAACCAGGATCAATAGTGATCACGGAGTCGCTTGCCAAAGTGCTCTTTGGTGACAAAGATCCAATCAATCAACTCATCCGCGTTGAAAATAAATCGGAACAAAAAGTCACAGGTGTATTAAAAGATATTCCAAAAAATTCCTCCTTCCAGTTTGAGTTCCTCATCCCCTGGAAGCTCAATGAGACAAACGAGTGGCTGAAGAAAGAAAAAGACAATTGGGGAAATAATTCCTACCAGATTTATGTAGAATTGAATGATCCAGCCAATATGGACGCAGTAAATACTGCCATCAAGGGAGTTGTCATTAAACACAGTCCGGAAGACTTCAAACGCGAACTTTTTCTTCATCCGTTGCTTGACTGGCGACTTCATTCTGATTTTGAAAACGGAAAAGTAGCGGGCGGACAAATTGAATATGTTCAAATGTTCACGGTCATTGCAATTTTTGTATTGGTAATAGCCTGTATCAATTTCATGAACCTGGCAACCGCTCGTTCTGAAAAAAGAGCGCGAGAAGTTGGAATACGAAAAAGTGTTGGATCAAAAAGAATTGAAATTATTGTTCAGTTTATCGGCGAGTCCCTTTTTATAGCTGTTCTCGCATTTGGCATTTCAGTCCTCCTGACGGAGTTAGCGCTTCCTTTTTATAATGATCTGGTGCAGAAAAAGTTGTTTGTTGATTACGCATCAGGACAATTCTGGATCTTCACGCTCTCGCTGATCTTCTTCACTGGAATAATATCGGGAAGCTATCCTGCATTTTATCTATCGTCCTTTCAACCAGTAAAAGTATTAAAAGGTAAAGTGCAGGTTGGAAAGAGCGCCAGCACGCCACGCAAAGTTCTGGTCACTCTTCAATTTGGATTCTCGATAATATTGATCATTGGCACCATTGTGATCTATCAGCAGATCCAACATATCAAAGCACGTGATTTAGGCTACGATCAAAAAAATCTCATTACGGTCGACTACACGGCAGATATAGAAAAAAATTATAAAGTCATCAAGAATGAGCTACTGAGTTCCGGCGTGGTTGATGCCGTAACACGGTCCAACAGTCCGATTACAGAAATCTGGTCCAATAATTTTTTAGGGTGGCCCGGAAAACCCGTCGACACAAAAGTGATCTTTACAACCATCTCCTGTGAATATGATTACCTGAAGACCATGGGCATTAAGATCATTGAAGGCCGGGATTTCTCCGAAGACTATAAAAGTGATTCAATGGCCATCATTGTCAACAAGGCAGGGATGGATCTAATGAATCTTAAGAATCCGATTGGTGAAAGACTGGATTTGTGGGAAAAGAAGCGTGAACTGATCGGAATTGTGGATAATGTTTTAATGGGTGATCCGACCAAACCCGTGAAACCCATGTTCATGATCCTCAATCCTGGATGGATTAGCGCTGTAACCATCCGACTTGAAAAAACCGGTGACCTTCCTGGTGCCCTCAAAAAAGTGGAAGAGGTGTTTAAGAAATATAACTCAGCATATCCATTTCAGTACGCCTTTGCCGATGTCGAATTCCAAAAGAAATTTACGTCTATCAGTATGATCAGCAGTCTTGCAAGTCTGTTTGCAACCCTTGCCATCATTATAACCGGACTGGGATTATTCGGACTGGCTGCTTTCACAGCGGAGCAGCGCAACAAAGAGATCGGCATCCGGAAAGTAATGGGCGCTTCCGTTGCGGGCCTTGTTGCTCTGATGTCGAAAGATTTTTCAAAACTTGTGCTGATTGCTTTCGTATTCTTTGGACCGATTTCATGGTGGGCGCTGAATCTTTTCCTGGATCGCTTTCAATATAGAATAGCGATTCCATGGTGGGTATTTCCACTTACGGGTTTAGCGGCACTTGTTTTCGCATTGATGATTGTAGCAACACAGGCCTTGCGAGCGGCGCATGCTAACCCAGTTAATTCGTTGAGGAACGAGTAACTGCTGGAAAATGTATCTTTGTTTGTTGTTCTGCAACGTTTTGTAACCTTTCCGCTCTTTCCCGGTAACAGAAACAAACCAAAGCACCATGAAAGCCATCACTCTAGTCTGCGTTATCTTGTTTGTTGTTTCCTTTACGGCACCGCAAAAACTTACTGCGCAGTCTGAAAAGACCAAATCATTCACCGGCATCAAGTCAATCCGTATGAATACCTCATCCGGTGACTGCAAAATTCAACGAAGCCCGGACGCTTCGGTCACAGTTGCTGTTCGTACAACCGGGGATTACGATAAGAATGTCGAGTTCACGATGGATCAAGAGGGCGCCCGCCTTGTAATCAAGGAAATTTTTCATTCAAATAATACTCACGGCGATGCCAAATGGACACTTACAATACCGGAAGGCCTGAATCTGAAATTTCACACCGGGTCAGGAAATCTATCCATCGCCAATCTAAAAATAGATCTTGAAGCAGTTACAGGTTCGGGAGACCTGGAGTTCAATAAACTGAGCGGCCAGATCGACGCAACCACTGGATCAGGCGACCTTACACTTCAGGATTCAAACGGGGAGATTGGCATCACGATAGGTTCTGGGTCCGCTCTGGTTCAGAATACCCAAGGTGATATCAAATTAACTTGCGGGTCGGGCAACATCCGTGTGTCGGACAGCAACGCAACGTTTGCAATGACGACTGGAAGCGGTAATGTAGTGAGTAAAAATATTACAATCAGTGGATCCAGCAGCTTTACCTCAGGTTCCGGAGATACGAGTGTTATCCTTGCAGCTACTCCAAAGCACAATATTTCTTTGGCGAGTGGATCAGGCAACGCTGAACTGAACTTCAATGGCCATGACATCGTAGGAGAAGTGGTGATGCAGGCAAACAAAAAGAACGGAAACATCATGGCCCCTTTTGATTTTGATAAAGTTGAAGAAGTAGATAATGGTGGCAGCCAGACCACGGTGAAGAAAACGGCCGTCAAAGGCGGTGGCTCTAATCGAGTGAGAATTAGTACCGGGTCTGGAGATGCGGTACTGAAGAAATAAGAAACTAAAGTTGAGATCGATGACGTACTATGGCGCGACTACTGTCGTCGCGCGATAATTACGAAGAAGACTTGCGCCACAACGGCTATTCGTGTCTCAACGACTCCGCAGGGTTGGCTCTCGCAACCTTAATAGCATGAGCGCTCACTGCGATGATGGTTACTGCAAGCGTTATCAACACGGCGATAACGAAAACTCCCGGCCCCAGCTGAGTCTTAAATGCAAACTTCTCCAACCATTTTTCTATTAACGGAATCACCACAGGTATGCCGATCACCGATGATATCAGGACCATCGCAATAAATTTACTATTCACCAAAAAGTTAAGACTGGCAACCGACGCCCCAAGAACTTTGCGTATTCCGAATTCTTTTGTGCGCTGCTCAATTGTATACGATACCAGACCATACAATCCCAGGCATGCGATAATGATACTCAGTCCTGCAAATGTCATGATTGTCTTCAAAAGCTTATCCTCCGACTCATATGATTTGGCGTAAGCCTGGTCAAGAAAGTAATAGTTGAATGGATTTCTCGATTCGTATGACTTCCATTTCGATTCCAGCGCTTCAATAAGGGGCGCTGGATTTCCGCTGAAGCGTAGTGACATATTGCTTGGTCGTTCCTTTGATATCCACATTACTAAAGGTTCTACTTCCTGATACAATGAGTTGAAATTAAAGTCTTTCAAAACCCCTATAACAGGTTGCGCCGGGTCCCCAACATCAAACTTTATAGTTTTAGTTAGTGGATTTCCCCAGTTGAGACGCCTGGCCATGGCTTCATTAATGATGAATGCAGTAGAATCGGTAGTACTCGCTGGATCAAAAAAGCGACCTTCCGCCATTTCCAAGCCATAGGTTTTAAGAAAATTGCAATCCGCTGGAAACGTCCTCACCTCCACCTCATCAGGATTAAACCCTTCCGGGATGACATAGGTGCTGTACGAACCTTGTCCAAGTGCGGTGCGACCAACGGAAGTGCTAACCACTCCCGGCAGCATATCTATTTCCTGCTGAAATACTTCCTTTTTCCTGACTATCTCCTCTGTCAGATTAAGCACCATTATATTCTCCTTGTCAAAGCCCAGATCCTTGGACAGCACAAATTGGATCTGTTCATATACAAGCAAGGTGCCAGAAATCATTACGATAGAAACGGCAAATTGAAAAGTTATGAGAATGTATCGTGGCCAGTTGCCCGTAATCCTGCTCTTTCCCGAAGCACGAAGTACCTCAGCGGGACTAAATGAAGAAATGATAAATGAAGGATAAATCCCGGAGATTAGTGATACTAAAACTATCAGGGCGCCTGTTCCAAAAATAACAGTGCGATCGATTAGCAATGAGAGAGGCAGCGATTTCCCCGCGAGGTTATTAAAGTAAGGAACCATCAGGTAAACCAGCACGAGGGCGAGTATGGCAGAGAGGAAGGTTATGAGGAACGATTCACCAAGAAACTGTGTAACCAATTGCCCTTTTTTGGCACCCATTGTTTTTCGCATCCCCACTTCACGTGATCGGCGCGTCGATTTAGAGGTACTGATATTAATGTAGTTGATGCAAGCAATGAAGAGAATAAACCCAGCTATGATAGAGAAAAGATTTAAAAACTCCTTACTCCCGACTTTCGCCATGTTGCCATACTTTACATCCGAGGAATTTAAATAGAGATCAGTGAACGGCTGAAGATAGGGTTTATATTTATTGACACGAGTCGGCATATGATTTTGCATAAATGCCGGAAACTTGCCCTCCAGTTCTTTAACATTTGCTCCTTCATTCAGTAAAACATACGTCCGAATACCTTGCGCTATCCAGTTATTCATCCATTCGAACTGAAGTTTTTCCGGACCCAAATTGGGTACGGTGGTGGTCCACGACATCAGGCCTGTAAATTGAATGTGAGAATTGCGCGGAGGTTCTTCGGCAATGCCGGTCACTTCAAAGGGCAAACCCCCTACACCAAGGATCGTTTTCCCGATCGGATCTTGCTGACCGAATAATGACCTCGCAATTTTTTCGGTGAGAACGATTGTCGACGGTCGGGTGAGAACGGTATTTGGATTGCCGCTAATCAATTTGAAATCAAAAACCTGGAAAAAAGTACTGTCTGCAAAAGCAAGGTCCGCCAAATTAGTGACCATATTTTTTTCATCACGACTTAGAAGGGTTTCCCCGTACCACGGATGAAACCGGACTACCTTACTTACTTCTGGAAATTCATTCACCATCGTTGGGCCGATCATACCACTGCTTTCAGCATTCATGTACGAGCTTCCATCTTCCTCAACAAAAATCTTATTCAACCTGAAAAGCTGATCCTTCCTGGAATGGAATTGGTCAAAAGAATTTTCATCCATCACAAACATTATCGCTAGGATACTAGCCATCATTCCAAGACCGAGTCCCACTACATTGATGACGGTATGGACCTTGTTTTTCCTGAAATTGCGGGATGCGGCGGTGAGGTAGCTTCCAATCATAAGCAGTGGGTTAACAGATGGTAAACTCCAGATGCGAATAACGGTTACGAGGTTTCAGAAAATAAATAAATATCTCCGGCACAGCTAAATTTTACCGAAATGAGGGGTAGACACTCATTGGATTGAAATTCAATAATTCCGCGAAAAAGTCGGTGTCTCTTGTTACTATTTTTTAGTGACTTCCATGGGCAGAGTGTCGATCCTACTCCATTCCTGCAGCGATCCGTCATAAAGTTTCATGTCGTAACCCAGGATTCGACCTGCCATGTATACAACGCTCGCAGTCTGGCCGATGAAACAATAGGTTACCACTTCTTTACTTTTGTCGGGAACAATTGGAGTAAAATATGTTTGCAAGTCGGCTGATGACTTAAACATGTTAGAAGCATCCACCATTTCTGTATAAGGAATATTTTTAGCTCCGGTGATATGCCCATCTCTCGGATTTCCAACAGGCTCGCCATCATAGAAGCGTTGCATACGCGCATCAACAATCACACCTGACCCGGAGGTCAGATCTTTTAAAACATAATCCTTATCTACGAGCAACGAGCCGGGCTTTGCGGTAAACTTTCCTTTTTTCACCGTTGGCACATCTGCTGTTACTGGAAATCCCGCCTTCTTCCACGCATCCATACCGCCATTGAGGAAAGATACTTTTCCGCGCATTCCAAGATTCTCCAACGTAAGGAACATTCTCGCCGTGACACTGACTTCATTGCGGACATGATAGAGAACAACATGTGAATCGTTTGAGATTCCCAATTCTTGCAATATTTCGGTTGCCTTTTTCGGATCGGGCGCATTGTAATTTCCATAGGGTGAATCTGGAGCAAGCAACGCCGGCCACAAATAACGAGCGCCTGCGATATGTTCGTTGTCATATTCAAATTTTAGGAATGTCACTTGCACGATCACAACGTTTGCATCCTGTTGATGGTCATTTAGCCATTGTGAAGTAACAAGAATAGATTGGTCCTGTGCGGATAGGCTGGCGGCAAAAGCAGCCATGAGCAAAAACAGAAAAAACGCTTTTTTCATCTGGCAGTCAGTTAAGGAACTATGATTAATCGAAAAAAGCAGGTCAAGGGTTGCCTTCTCCGGGCCAGGTGGCTCGAAATCGGGGTAGAATTTTAGAAATATCCCGTAGAATGAACCGTCAGCGCAAAAAGGCATGGCTGAAAAGGGGCTCAGCGGTTTGGGAATATATTTTATTAACTTGGGGAAACACTGTATCTGAATGAACAAACTGGTTATCAGCAGCTACGAAGAATTCGAAAAGCATGCTGGCAAGGAACTCGGAGTGTCCGATTATTTAACGATCACGCAAGAACAAATCAATTTATTTGCGGACGCCACGCTGGATCATCAGTGGATACATGTTGATCCAAAACGAGCAGCCGCGGAAACCGATTTCAAGACAACCATTGCTCATGGATATCTCACGTTGTCATTGATCCCACATCTTTGGGATCAGATCACGGAGTTTCACAATATTAAAATGATGATCAATTACGGGATTGAAAAATTAAAATTCAATCAGCCAGTGATGGTAAACAGTGAAGTCAGGATGAGAGCAAGATTACACTCCATTGCCAACCTGCGTGGCATTACAAAATTTGAGGTGGACGTGACTTTAGAGATCAAGGACAATCCCAAGCCAGCGTTTAAGGCGGTGCTGGTGTTCTTATATCATTTTATGTAGCCGAAATTCATAACGCAAGAATTTCATCCCATATTTTTTTAACTACCGGAATCCCAATCTCAAGATTATTTTTTCTTGTTTGTAAAACCCGCTCTCCCGGGTAGGTTATCTTTTTTGATTCATCCATCGCAACGGAATTTTTATAATCATTTAGAATATTTTCAATAACAATGGCAATCGATGAGTGATTACCCAACCTGGAAATATCAATTGCAATGAAAACCTGCGACACCCCATACTCAACTTTGTTAGCGCCTATTTCATGAGTTGCGAGACCGCCGGACAAGCATGTTGCTAACAGATCAAGCAGTAAAGCAAGTCCCGCCCCTTTCCAATAACCCATGGGTAGCGGCCTTCTGCTTGCAAGAATGGAAGATGGATCGTTGGTTAGTGTACCTTCCTTATCGAACCCACCATGTACTGACAACTTTTCATTTTTCATTTCCGACAATTCCATAAAGCCAAATGAAAATTGAGACATCGCCATATCCAATACAATCGCTTCATCTTTATAGGGAAGAGCAACCACCAGCGGATTGTTTCCAAGTTTTGCATCGCGGGCCCCCCACGCAGGCATATTGGCGATGGTATTTGTCCAGGCAATAAAAACATAGCCGGCTTTTGCTGCCTGCCACCCGTATGTGCCTCCTCTCATCCAATGATTGGTGTTGTTCAATGCAACACAACCAATGCCATGCTGACTTGCCAAGTGGCCGACGGTTTCTGTCGCATGTAATGCATTTAGTATACCGGCTCCGAGGTTGCCATTCCACTGCTCCATGCCGCCGAATTTATTTTGAAGCGTAGGCGAAGCATGGATATTTATGATTCTCTTCCTGATGTAATCAACAAACCTGGAAAATCGGTTGACACCATGCGTTGCGATTCCATCTACCGTATTATTGGTAAAAACAGTTGCACACTGCAACGAATCCTCGGGAGTAAACCCTTCATTTAGTAAGATGCTTTTAAAGCGCTCCTGCATCTCATTTGAGCGGATAGTGACCATTGACATCGGCTGATTATTTTACTTGCAAGTAAAACTAGCCGAAAGAGTTTCTATTTCTTCAAAATTGATTTTTGACTTTTTGTGATTGCTTATCATGTCACCCCTCCGGGGTTTTCTGGCACCACACCACTGTATCGGACTACAACAACGTAATCCCGCTGGAATTCTTTAAAACTCTTCCAACGGATCTTCCTCGAATTCATCCTCTTCTTCCATTTCTATCTCCACATCAATTTGCTCTTCAATCTCCACTTCTTCTTCAAACTCCCGATCTATTTCTATCTCTATGGTATTATCTTCGTCCATTTCCAGATCGACATTAATTTCTTCGTCCATAGCAATATCGACGTCAATGTTTATATCCATCGCCATGTCAAAATCCATATCTTCAACGTCTGACTCATCTTCAGTCCACGAACTTTTCTCCTCCAGCTTATCCTTGCTGTCGGTGTCGGTTTTATCCTTAACTTTTTCCGGTTTGTTCAACTTATTGAGTTTGATCTCATGCTTTGCCTTTTTATCCCTTGCATCCTGACCATAGCCAGTTAGCGAAATACAGGCCACAAGGAGCCCAATTAGTAGTGTTTTGACAGGAAGCTCTTTCATACTATGAGGATTTTCAGGTAATACCTGGCTGCCTTCAAAAGGTTACAGACTTCTTTTCTGCGAGGAAGTCCAACCATTCGCAAGCCAAATTAAATCGTGTCCACGCTGTCATTTCCATGAAAACCATTTAAAATAACAACGTGACCAGCGACTGAACATCAATTTGGATAACTTGACAAAGTGGGCCTAACCTCAATTCAGTTGAAAAACTAATTAAATTGAAACAGAGTATTATGTGGGACAGCATTGTCAACCACCCTTTGTCACTTGTAAACTACCTGGGAGTTACTATAAATTTCCCGAACACAATACGTTCAGCATTGTCACCTGTCTTTTCAAGAGCCTCATTAAGTTCTGCAAGTTCCTCAACGGTGAGCGGAAGTCGCTGCTCTTCCGGCTGATAGGTTGAACCCGTGGGGTAATCAACACCCGTTGCCAACGACATTTCAATATGATTACCCACGATATACGCGACTTCGTGGCGCGTTGCAAAAGCATAAAGGCGCGTGATACTCTCCTTAAATGATTTCCAATCTTCGACGTATAGTCGTCCGGGGTAAAAGGTATCTCCCGTCAGTAGTAACTCGGATGATGCATCATAAAATGCAATCGAAGATTTTTGGTGGCCGGGAATCGGAATAATTTCAACGACTCTGTCGCCAAGATCAATTTTCGCGCTGCCTTGTGGCCAATTCTCAATACCAAAGAATTTCGTTATGTCGGCAACCTCCAGGCCGACTACATTAATGTTTGGCTTTCCTTTAAACTGCTTATCTCCAGCATGGTGATCACCATGACTGTGAGTGTGAGCCACTATTAGCGGCAGTGTTTTCTTACCCTTTTTCGAACCCTGAACCAAATTATTCACGGCATCATACAAAGGGAACGCAGCTTCATTTTCTGTTGCACCAGTGTCAACAAGCAGGGCTTTGTTCTTCCCGAGAAAAAGATAAATAAAGGGAGCCTCGTAATGAACACATTTATTCTGCCGGAATATCCACGTATTTGAATTGTACTGTACTATTTGAATCAGAGGATCGGACTGATTGGCGCAATTGGCATCACCGTGAATCCATCGTTGCTTTTCTAGCAAGGCATGTGGCTCCTTTTCCTTGTAGCCAGTAATCAGTAGTAACATAATGAAACAGCTTACTACAGCTCCTGCTTTCTTGTAGGATCTCCGGATTCCAGAACTATCGAATTGTGATAAAAGCAACTTCTTTGATGTCATAGTGTATTAAAAATACACATGAAATAACATGAAATATTATTTTATTATCAACCAAAGGAAAAAAGTCGACCGCGCAACTCGTTAAACTAAACACTCTTAAAACAATAAGAAAGCCGAGCTCGCGACTGAGATTTTTGCGGTGGAAATTCCACGTATTGCCCCAAAATCCCAATCCAAATTCCCGTGTGCGGCCCGACAAAATCAGGCTATATTTGTAGTGATCGAAAAACCGTAAATCGGGTAAAATGAAAAAAAGTATCTTATTAGGTGTCATTGCTGCCATTGTATTCGCCTGCCAGAAGCCTCAAACTATAAATCTGTTTAATGGTAAAGATCTTGATGGCTGGCACGTCGATGTTCCAAAAATGGATAATGACTCGACCTTGAAAGGACCTTTTATAGTTCGCGACGGTCTGTTGGTTAGTCTGGGCACTCCCGAAGGTCATCTCATTACGAACGAATCCTATCAGAACTACAAACTTGAAGTTGAATATCGGTTTGCAGGTGCGCCGGGAAACTGCGGTGTGCTGTTGCATGCTTCCACTCCACGAATGCTTTACAGTATGTTTCCGAAATCTATTGAAGCCCAGCTGAATCATGAGAACGCCGGCGACTTCTGGTGCATAGGTGAAGATATTAGTGTGCCGGAGATGGAGAAAAGGCGGGGTGTCAGAAAAGACTGGGGAACCACGGAAGGCAAGCTTCGGAGAATTTTTAATCTTACCGATGGTTCTGAGAAGCCGTTGGGTGAATGGAATACAATGACCATTGAATGTTTTGAAAGAAATGTCAAAGTGTGGGTAAATGGCGACCTCGTCAATGACGGATCCGGATGCACTGCTGACAAAGGGCAGATCGCCGTGCAGGCCGAAGGAGCAGAGGTTGAATTCCGGAAAGTAGAGCTTACCCACATTTCGAAATAATATTAAGTACAAGCGAAAATCAGCGGAACGCATTTAGGAACTATATTTGTCCTACTAATCAAAAAAACCGCTTTTACCTGCTATGAGGCTTGGACAATTGGCAAGAAAACTGGCCCTTAGGCCCGCTCAGATAGTAGATTTCCTTTCTTCACGCTCGATTCAAATCGACCAGGGCGGTAATACTCGGCTCGAGGATGACCATGTAGCGCTCATTCTTCAAAAATTTGCACCGAATGGTTTTGTTGAAGACTTTAAAGATGTCATCGAAGAAGAACCCAGGACAGAGGCCATTACTCCTGAGCCTTTCGTTGAAGAACCTGCCGCTATTTCTGAAATTAGCATCAATGAAATCACGCTAGAAGAAAAAATTGAAGTTATAAAGGCGCCGAAGATCGAGTTGTCGGGATTGAAGGTTTTAGGGAAAATCGAACTTCCCGAAATAAAAAAGAAGGAGCCCGTAATAACAGACGAGCAGCCTTCTGAGGAAACGGTGGTGCCCGTTAGTCGTGAGCCGCGCCGGGAAAATAAATTATCCTATCAACGAAGGGAACGTCCTCAGCAGACGCGCCCGGCAAAAAATCCAATAGCCGCGCAACGTGAACTTGACGCAAAAGAGGAGCAGGAAAAAAGAAAGGCTGCGCTGGAGCGTGACAAGGAAAAACGAACGCTTCACTATCTCAAGAAAGTGAACGTCGTTCAACCTACGAAATCTGCAAAGGTTGAAGAGGAACACATTGAAGAAGAAACAATCGTGGCAGCACAAGCTCCGAAGACTTTATGGGGTAAATTCAAGCGTTGGCTGAGATCGTAGAAGTGTTGAAGTGTTGAAGTGTGGAAGTGTTGAAGTGTGGAAGTGTTGAAGTGTGGAAGTGTTGAAGTGTTGAAGTTGGCACGCGTTTGACAGATGAGGATACTCAAGCAAACAGAAAGTAAACTCAATAGCGAATAACTTCTAACCCCAATCAATCGTGAAAAATTTTCTTAAGTATGCAGGCTACGTACTTGCGTTGCTCATTGTCATTGTTGCTGGATTCGTTTCCTACGTCAAACTGGCATTACCGGATGTAGGTGCAGCCGAAGAAATTAAAATTGACTATACGCCGGCCCGCATTGAGCATGGTCGCTATCTGGCAAATACGGTGACCGTTTGCATGGATTGTCATTCGACACGTGACTTTTCAAAGTTTTCAGGTCCACTTATGGAAGGGACCCTCGGTAAAGGTGGAGACCGTTTTGATCAGACTCTGGGGATGCCTGGAGTTTTCTTTCCAAAAAATATAACACCCACCGGAATCTCGCGCTATTCTGACGGCGAACTCTATCGTGCTATCACGACCGGCGTCACTAAAGAGGGTAAGGCAATGTTTCCACTGATGCCATTCAGTTATTATGGCCGCATGGATCGGGAAGATATTTATGACATCATTGCCTATGTTCGATCTATCCCAGCCATCACCAACGAAGTCCCTCCTTCCGTGCCTGACTTCCCGTTGAATATTATTCTTAATACCCTTCCACACAAAGAGATTCCCCAAACAAAGCCCGATAAATCAGATATTCTTGCGTACGGTGCGTATATGACCAACGCGGCGGCCTGTGCTGAATGCCACACTCAGGTTGACAAAGGACAAATCATTCCTGAGCTTAAGTATAGTGGTGGTCGCGAATTTCGTTTCCCGGATAAATCCGTCGTTCGCTCTGCGAATCTTACATCTGATCAGGAGACTGGCATTGGAAAATGGACCGAGGAAATGTTTGTGCAACGATTCAAAATTTACGCTGATTCATCTTTTGTTACACCCTCTGTGGCACCTGGAGAATTTAACAGCATCATGCCATGGATGATGTACTCTCGGATGGATAAAGAAGATCTTACAGCAATCTATACTTATCTAAAAACTGTAAAGCCGATCACTCATCAGGTGGTGAAGTTTACTAAAGGTACCGTTAACTAAGAAGAAAGCAGGGAGCGCGCAAGAAGTAAATCGGTTCTATCTTTCAATAAATGGATCACAAAAACTAATGCCTTGCTTTACATAATTCTTCTCTTAGTCGCCGTCATTTTCATTATAGTGATGACAACGAAATATGAAATGCACCCATTTCTTGCGTTGTTGTTTGCAGCTATTGGATTTGGAATTTTCTCCGGCATGCCTCTCAGTGTAATTATCGAATCCATTAATGATGGATTTGGCAGCACGCTGGGAAAGATTGGGCTGGTTATCGTGATCGGCGTTATCATTGGAGAGTTCCTTGAGAAATCAGGTGGCGCGTTTGCAATGGCTGAAAAGATATTGCAAATCATCGGTAAAAATAGAGTGCCTACGGCGATGAGTCTTATAGGATGGATTGTAGCGATCCCTGTGTTTGCCGATAGCGGATTTATCATTCTCAGTCCTTTGACGAAAAGTCTCTCAAAACGAGCGGGCATTTCTCTTGCCGGTCCTGCTATTGCCCTCGGGCTTGGTCTTCTCTCCACACACTGTATGGTACCCCCAACGCCAGGCCCAATCGGAGCAGCGGGTATTCTCAATGCGGACCTGGGTCTGGTAATTTTATACGGATTGCCCATCAGTTTTATCTGCATGCTTGCCGGGTTATTGTACGCCACCTCTTACGCTTCAAAAACCTACATTGATCCAGCCCCGGAAGTATCGGAAGAAGAAATAAACGCCATTCTCAATAAAGCACCCAGCGCTACACGATCATTTATTCCAATACTTCTTCCCATTTTTCTTATCGTAATCAAATCCGTTATCGACGTTGATAAGAGTGCCACCAATCAATCGGTCTTTTTGCAAATATTCTCCTTCATCGGTCAGCCGGTCATCGCGCTACTGATTGGAATGTTGCTGGCGTTTACCCTTCCGAAAAAGTTTGATACTAAAATGATTTCAACCTCTGGTTGGGTGGGTAGCTCATTGTCGAGCGCGGCGATAATCCTTTTGATAACAGGGGCCGGGGGCGTCTTTGGAAAAATCTTGCAGAACTCAGGCATCGCCAACGTTTTAGGCAATACCCTTGCAAATGTTCACATCGGACTGATACTTCCTTTACTATTAACTGCTGCAATAAAAACTGCCCAGGGATCTTCTACTGTGGCAATGATAACAGTAGCTTCTATAATTGCCCCAATGATGAACAATCTTGGTTTTGAATCAGAGACATCCAAAGCCCTTGTCGTTGTAGCAATCGGCGCAGGTGGAATGGTTGTTTCTCATGCCAACGATAGTTTGTTTTGGATTGTAACACAGGTAAGCGGCATGAATGTGAAGACAGGATTCAGACTATTCACTCTTGGCTCGATGATAATGGGTGCCGCTGCGGCTGCAATTTTGGTGATTGTCGATTTTATATTGTGACTCGGGTGCTTTTCGCAAATTGACACTTGCATGCGAAAATGTGCTCTATGAATTGACAATTTTTTTATTTAACTTTTATTATGCCTGATAATTCGTTCAAAGCATTCTAATGAGCATTGTTAAGGGATTATTAGCGTTATTCAAGAAGAGAGTCACCGCCATATTGCTGATGGCGATCATGGCTTCGGTATTATTCATACTGATCAACTACGCAAGTTTGAAGATCACTTCTGGCGTAAGGTCGTACATCAATGGCGAATCCCAATACTCCAAAGGTCAAAAAGATGCAACGCACAACCTCATAATGTACCTGAACACTGCCGATACGTTGTATTGGGATCAATTCAAAAAGGAGTTAAATGTTCCATTGGGTGACAGCATCGCGCGAATGCATCTGATGGGTGATGGCGATCTGAATGCAATAAAACAGGGGTTCTTGCAAGGACGAAATAAAGAGGAGGATATCGACGAAATGATATGGCTCTTTCAGAATTTCAAAGATGCGTCGTTTATGAGCGAAGCCATCGCCATCTGGAAAAAAGCCGACGTTATCATAGGTAAAGTAAGTGCGTTAGGAGGCGGAGCTCACGAAAAAATAAAACAAGCAACACTCTCGAATGATGAAAAATCATTACTGATCAGGCAGGTAAATTTATATACCGCCGATTTGACTCAGCAAGAGCGAGCCTTTTCCGAAAGTATGGGAGCAGGGGCAAGAAAAATTAACACCTACTTATTTTTTTCCAATATCGTATTAACCCTGCTGATCATTGGCATCATGATTAATTACATTATCAAGATTGTTAGGCAACTGCGGGACAGGAATCGCGACCTTGTTGTTACCAATCAGGAGTTGGATAAATTTGTCTACAGCGCGTCGCACGACCTCCGCGCTCCTATCTCCTCGATGAAAGGTTTAGTGTCAATTATTTCAGCTGAAAACAATCAGGATCAAATAGAAAAATATCTGGAATTAATGACTCTTACTCTGGACAAGCAAGATCAATTCATACGAGAGATTATTGATTTCTCAAGGAATAAAAAGACGCAGATCGATAATTTCCAGGTAAGCCTTGAAAAAATAATAACCGAAGTTATTTTACAGCACCAACACATGCCCGGTGCTAATACAATCTCGATCACTAAGGACATTAAACTTGACCTTATTCAGAGCGATCCTGTGCGCCTTGAGATAATTCTGAAAAATCTAATCTCAAATGCTATCAAGTATAGCGATCCAGAAAAAGATGATAGATTCATTTCAATCAGGGCTTTGAAAAGCGACCAATATGCCTTGATCATAGTTAAGGACAATGGTATTGGTATCGACGAAAATCATTTAGACAAGATTTTCGATATGTTCTTTGTAACCGATCATGGCAGAAACGGATCCGGCCTCGGACTTTACATTACAAAAGAGACCGTAACCAAAATGGATGGAACAATACAAGTTGAATCTCAAAAAGGAAAAGGCACATCCTTTAGTATCAGAATTCCTGCAAACGTGATTTTATAGATCAGCTTTCATTGAGGAAGTTTGTAAGCGTCGATAAATACTCTTCACCATCACGCTCGTTAAAAATTGCGTGAACCACCATTGATCACTACCTTTTCCTAAAATCTACATGATATGCGCTCCATTCTCCTAACGTTACTTCTTGCATTCCTGGCGTCTGCTACAAGATCCCAGACCCTCGCGGAGTCTATAAAGTCATTTGTTGACTACGACAGTCCCCTGATTGCTTTCACGAACGCTCTTCTCATCGACGGCAAAGGAAATGCTCCAAAAAGAAATCAAACCGTCATTATTCGCAATGGGAAAATCGAATCTTTGGGCGAAGCAGCCGCAGTCAAAATTCCGAGTGAGGCGACCATAATTGATCTGAAGGGAAAGGCACTCCTTCCAGGATTTGTTATGCTTCACGAGCACATGTATTATCCCGCCATTTCAATAAAACCCTATTATGCCCACTACAAACAATTGCCGGTCACGTTCCCTCCCATGTATCTCGCAGCAGGTGTTACTACAGCCCGAACCGGTGGCAGCCTAGAGCCATTTTCGGATATAAGTTTGAAGCAACAATCACAAGAAGGAACCATCATATCCCCGACGCTGGAAATAACGGCACCTTATCTCGAGGGCTCAGGAGCATTTGCATCGCAAATGTTCATTTTAAAAAGTCCGGAGGAGGCAAGAAAATTTGTAACCTACTGGGCAGATGCGGGAATGACGTCATTTAAGTCCTACATGAAAATCAATCAGGCTACTCTAAAAGCAGCTATTGAAACGGCTCATCAGCGTGGACTAAAGGTGACGGGTCATTTATGTTCTGTTACCTATCGGGAAGCAGCGGAACTTGGAATTGACCATCTCGAACACGGGTTCATGGCATCGACAGATTTCGCTAAAAATAAGGTCAAAAATGAATGTCCGGCAGACAATGGCTTGGCCGATATTGATCTTAACGGTGAAGCATTAAAGAGTCTTATAAAATTTCTGGTAGACAAAAAAGTAAGTATCAATTCAACATTAGCGGTCTTTGATATCTCGCCACCGTATCCTGAAGTATTGGAAGCAATGGCCACCAATACGAAAGAGGAATATCTTAAGTTAAGCGCGCGACCTAGAAGTGCTCAGTACGAAAAAGCGTTGAAAAATACCATGCGAATGGAGAAGATGTTTGCCGATGCAGGTGGTTTGCTCACCGTTGGCACCGATCCAACCGGACGAGGAGCGGTCATTGCCGGATATGGCAATCAACGTTCCATTGAAATGCTGGTAGACGATGGATTTACTCCACTGGAAGCAATAAAAATTGCGACTATTAACGGAGCAACCGCCCTTGGCAAGGAAAAGGAAATTGGCTCGATTGAAATCGGAAAGGAAGCTGATCTGATAGTCATCGACGGTGATCCATCTAAAAACATCAGCGACATACGGAAGGTCGAATGGGTTTTTAAGGATGGAGTAGGGTTCAATTCTAAAAAGATATTTGAATCGGTAAAGGGGAGGGTTGGGATTTATTAAATCCGGACCACCTCGTACCCCACTCCGTCCGCAAACTCCGGAGCATCGACTTCTGCGTAGTAAATCCCATCGAGAAAATAGTATTCGTTATTTCCGACAGTCTTAATTTCATAACCATCGGGTAATGCATCTACGATAGCTCCTTCAGGCGCCTCCACAACATCATATTGATCAACATCACTCGCTTTTGTATAAAATGTGCCGTAGTAGTAATAGTAGTTTCGTGGACCAACAACAACAGTGCGATAGCCAGCTGGAAGAGATCGTATCCTGAGACCTGGGGAAGGACGGACTACAACATAACTGCCACGACGAGGAGAATAATAAATACCGTTATGAAAATAGTAACGATTTCGGCGGGTTCCCCTGATTGCCACTGCAGTTGCGGGACGAACCGCGACGACCGTGCCCCATCTTGGCATCGCAGCATATCGAACGTGTGCTTTTCTCACTACAACCGGATGAAATACCCTTCTCCCCCGCCCCTGCGCTTCCGTTTCATGGATAGTTAAAGTTGACGCTATAAGAATAATGCCTATTGCTAATTTTTGAATGAATGTCATATTGTGAAAGGATTTATAATGATTAGACAAGGAAAACTTCAAAAGGTTTAAAGACCTAGACGATCGAATTAACGGGTTGCCAGCTCAACCTGAATTGGTTTTTCACTGACGGGGGGTTTTTCGTCTTTAGAAGTTATACGTTCAAGGATTACTGAAAGGACCAGGCTGAATAAAACAAAAGCGACGAAAAGAATAAATCCTGGCTGAAGTGATGTTTCATTTGTTGATATGCTGGCCAGTGATTCGGTTTTCATATTTAAATAATCTAACTGGCTATCGAGAATACCTTTGAACCCTATATACGCCATAAAAATTGCTATAACATTTACGTCGGCCATACTCCATTTCCCAGATTTAAAAGCAAAAAACTGAATAAACTTATTTGACCTCCATTTTGTATTCCCCAGCAAATACAGTTTTGTGGCCAACAATTTTCCGATTGGAAAAATAATGCTAAAGATCAGGATCAATATACCGACAAAGGCCGAATCATATTTACCCGTTGCAATCAAAATTCTTACGACATCCACTATACTCTTACTTTGAAAAAATATAACCTGATCGTTGAATGTTATTTTCTCTCCAATTAAAAGAAAACTCATTTCTCTGATCCGGGCATCTATTTCAATCATAGGCGCTGTTAATCCGACGAAAAGAACCGCCAGCGCTAGAAGCACCGAAATAACAAAAAGAGGAGTGTGAACAACTGTCTGTGATCTTACTATCCACCACAAAAGCAGGAAGACTATCATTATCCCAAGAAGTATGAATGTATAAAAGTAAGTCTTGCTTTGTAATTCATCCAAAACCGCTTCGGAATAAATATTAAAAGTGGCCACATCTGCCACGGCATATTGTTGAAGTAGCGCCTGACTCTTCAAAACATCAACAGCGCTGTCATATGTGATCGAACCAAATTGCTCAAGCTTACTTCGCACCAGAAATTTCAACTTCTCCTTATTCTTTGGCTTTTTTAGTTCATTGACAATAGTCTGAGAGAATTGAGGAACCTTGTCGTGGATTTTCTCCTGATTAACAAATGTGTTAACGGCAAATTTCTTAAGCTTGCCTCCGATACTTTTTTGTTTTACCTGAATCATGCTGTCAGCTTTATAAATAACAGCATGCAATACAGCAGACACCTGAGACTTTATCGCCTCTTCCTGTTCTGGCGTGAATTCAAAATCGTCGATGCGATTAGTAACTACGCGCACAAGATGATCCCGCCAGGCATTTACAGATAAGAGTCCGTAAGAAATATTATTTAGAGTGCCATAGTCCCGTTTGACCTGCGCACGTTCGTTGGAGATAAGCGATACCTGTAACCCGCTCCAGATTGCAAGAAGCAGCAAGGATCCTGCAACGGCAACTAAACCAGCACGCTTTAAAAAGATTTGGTTCAAGACATAAGGGGATTAAAGTCTTTAGCCGACATGCAATCACTATGCCTTCGAAAACCTGGCGGCTTTAGTCGCTTGTTATTTCAAAAAGGATGATTGTTGTGGAATATTTTCCCCGTTGTCAAGGCAATGCTTCTTCCTACCCTTCCGTTACTGGCTCGGGCGCAACCACAACGGCCTCAACCTTCCTGGTAACATGAAACATAAACTGCTTGTCTAGTTTCAGTTCGTAGACAGCTTCATTCATGAGTTGTGAAGCTTTTTGCGACTGCTGAAGGACGCTTAGAAGGTCACGTGCAACCGTTGAACCCTTGATCTTATTGATAGCTTTTCCCTGGGAAACTTCAAGGACAAATGAGTAACCGGTCTTTTCCTTCAGACCGACAGCTTTGAATTCGTGTGGAAATAACCGGTACGTCTGGGGGTCTTTCTGAGCATCCACCATCAATTTTAAGATCATGGGCCGATACTTGTTCCACAGCGTAGTATAGGGGTTATTTTCTAAAAGCATAATCATTAAAGGGTTAGACAGAATCTGTAAAGTGAAAAGAGCAGCAATATACCACTTTTCCCTTATTCCGACTCAAAAGTGCGACTCCTAATCAGGACCCCGCTATTTTCTTTTGAAAAGGTATTCTATGCTCTTTCCATCCCCTGAAATCGTCGCTTTCAGCTGGGTTCCGTCACTGAGGTAAGCGATTTTTTTAGGAAAATCATGCGTTGGATTTTCGCACACAAATCCATTGTTAGTTAATTCAATGAATTTAAAAAACACTGGCTGTTTATTCTCTGGAACATCGGCCACATAATACAATGCATTGTCCCTTATTACGATGCTGATTTTTTCAACAAATACTGTATCCCGTCCTTTCATATTAACACCCCATCCTCGTAATACCATGGCGGAAGACCTTTCCCATCGTTCATTAGCAGTCCGTCCCGGCTTCGCATTGGTTCTCATCCAGGTGCCTTCCAGCCATTTTACTTTTTCAAAATTCTCCATTGTCTCAGATGAAATTGCCTGGGCGTGAACAGAAAGAGCGAATGCACACATAAAACAAATGAGGCAAATCAATTTCATGGCTCGATAAAGCGTTTAGGTCGAATCCGTTATCAGATCTTTAAAGGCACCTCTCCTCGTAGATAAATATATGCCATTAATAGTTACTAATGATGCCATTAAAACGCAATACTCCGCAACACTTCTTCTGTATGCTCCCCAAATCCCGGAGGCGGAAGAAGTGAATGCTTCAAATCGCCCATCCAATTGGCCGCGAAATTCCTGACGCCAGTCAACTCTCCATTTCTAATCAGCATCTCATTTGCCTCCGGCATTTCAAACAATTCCTTCATGGTTTGGATCTGACCCGCTGGAATCATTGATCGATGCAAGTCAGCGAGCAACTCTTTACTCTCAAACTTTCCGATCTGAGCCGCAAGAATAATATTCAACGAATTTCTATTAATTACCCTCGCTTCGTTGGTGGAATATTCTGACAAGGTGGCTATTGATGAATGATCGAGTACTTTCATCAGACGCTGAAACTGCTTGTTACTGCCAACAGCTAGTAAAATTCTTTTATTATCTCTCGTAACAAAAGAATCTCCATAGGGAGCGATGTTAGGATGTGACGAACCCTGACGAGTCGGAAGTTTCTTTGCCACCAACCAATTGGTTGCCTGGTTTGCCAGTGAAGCAATCGCCGTTTGTATCAACGAGACTTCAACAAAAGAACCCGTTCCATTTTTTTCTTTTTTTAACAATGCGAGCAATAGTCCTTCTTTCAACTGATGCCCGGCAAGAATATCAATCAACGCAACAGGCATCTTAACAGGTTCGCCATTTTTTTCGCCATTAAGATCCATGAAACCCGCTTCGGCCTGTATCACCGCATCATATCCGACCCGCTCGTTCTCTGAACCGTAGCCTGTGATTTGTCCGTAGATCAATTGAGGATTAATCGCCGATAGTTGTTCGTATGATACCCCAAGCTTATCAGCATCACCCGGTTTATAGCTCGCAATTACAAGATGTGACTGTGCTGCAAGCTTTTGAACAATGGCTATGCCCTTTGGAGTCGTGAGGTCGACGGCCACAGATTTTTTTCCCCAGTTACACGAGCAAAAATACGCCGAGCGATCCCCCTCTTTCTCTCCATTGCCTTTCCATGAACGCGTTACATCACCACCGGTTTTTAGGTTTTCAATTTTAATTACTTCCGCCCCAAGTTCTGCAAAAAATTGTCCGACACTGGGGCCTGCTAAAACGGAAGCTAATTCGAGCACTTTTAGATCCTGAAACATTTATAACTACAATCGATTGATAATTGACCACTCAAACAGCCTTTGCTGAATTAGGCACTTTGGCAGAACGAAATTAGAATCATTTGGTGCATTTTTGCGTTCTGAATAAAAAAACTGAAATAATGAGAATTTTGTACTTTTCTATCGCTGTAGCCTTGTTTTCCTGCTCCAAAAAACCTGTTGAGGTCCGTTCTGGTGTCTGGCGAGGCGTTGTTGAACAGCAAGGCCAGCTTCTTCCATTCACCTTTGAAGTAAACCAAGCAGAAGGAAAATATTCAGTCTACCTTAAAAATGCTGCTGAAAAGCTGCTGCTGGATGAAGTGAGTATTGATGGCGACTCAATAAAAATGGTGCTTCATATATTTGATGCTGAACTGCACGCCAAGGTAGACGGCAACTCGTTAAAAGGCTTCTACTTAAAAAATTATGATCGAAGTTTCAGGATGCCATTTTCTGCCACCTATGGGGATGACTACAGGTTTGAAAAAGCCAGTGATCAGGCAGTAACGGATTTCACTGGTAAGTACGCAGTCAAATTTGTAGACGCGAAGAATGATACGTCGGTATCGGTCGGAGTCTTTACCCAGAAGGGAAATCACCTTGAGGGAACCTTCCTTACCACTATGGGCGATTACCGGTACCTCGAAGGAAATGTGGTGAACGACAAATTATATCTGAGCACATTTGATGGGAATCATTCGTTCCTTTTCATCGCTTCAAAAAATGACGCAAACACCTTGACCGGCGATTATTGGTCCGGAAAGTCTACGCATGAATCATGGGTTGGCGTACGGGATGAGAACGCTGCCATGGCTGATGCTGACAGATTAACCTATATGAAGCAAGGTTTCGAGAAGATTGACTTCAGCTTTCCTGATGTTGAGAAAAAGACGGTTACCTATTCAGACGAAAAATTCAAAAACAAAGTAGTGATACTGCAGATCTTTGGAACATGGTGCCCTAATTGCATGGATGAAACAAAATTCCTAACCCAATGGTACAATGAAAACAAAGATCGTGGGGTTGAAATTCTTGGACTAGCCTACGAACGCAAAGATGATTTCGCTTATGCAAGTAGTCGCGTTAAGAAAATGAAAGAGAAGTTGGGCGTTCCCTATGATTTCGTTATCGCTGGCGTTAACGACAAGGAAAAAGCTTCGGAGACATTGCCAATGCTAAATAAAGTCCTCGCCTTCCCCACGACAATATTTGTTGGAAAGGATGGAAAAGTAAAACATATCCGCACAGGGTTTGAAGGTCCTGGTACCGGAATTTATTACGAGCAATTTAAACAGCGATTCAACGAGGTGGTCAACGAACTTCTAAGCGAAAAACTCACGTCTGCAAAATAATATGTCTGGCATCTCCCGAAAATCTTCCGACAATCCAACTACCACCGCTTCCGGTAAGAGGGTTGTCGTTGGCCTTTCGGGAGGCGTAGATTCGAGCGTTGCGGCATATCTCCTGAAAGAACAAGGTTATGACGTAATCGGCATGTTCATGAAGAACTGGCACGATGACACTGTTACCATCAGCAATGAATGCCCCTGGCTGGATGACAGCAATGATGCAATGATTGTTGCCCAGCATCTAGGCATTCCATTTCAAGCCATTGACCTCAGCAAAGAATATAAGGAGAGAATAGTTGATTATATGTTTGGCGAATATCAACGGGGACGCACGCCGAATCCCGACGTATTGTGCAATCGCGAAATAAAATTCGATGTATTTTTAAATGCTGCCGTGAAACTCGGAGCTGATTTTGTTGCCACCGGACATTATTGCCGGAAAGGTGAAATGCAAAAGGACAGTCAAACCCATTATCAACTTCTTGCTGGCAAAGATCCAAACAAGGATCAAAGCTATTTCCTTTGTCAACTCACACAGGCACAACTATCAAAAGCATTGTTCCCCATCGGCGAACTGTTAAAACCCGAAGTGAGAGCGATCGCAAAACAAGCCGGACTTACCACTGCAGAGAAAAAAGATTCACAAGGACTATGCTTTGTGGGAAAAGTTCATCTTCCGGATTTTTTACAACAAAGGCTTGCAATCAAAAAAGGAAATGTAATTGAAGTTTCGATGGACGCACCTGTTTTCAAAAATGGAGTCTCGTATGACGACCTCGTTGAGCTGTCGCAACCCTACATGCTGACACCTGAAATTGGTGAGGTGGTTGGCGAACATAACGGTGCTCATTACTATACTATTGGCCAGAGACGAGGACTCAATATTGGAGGCTTTGAGAAACCATTGTTTGTCATTGGCACCGACACAGAAAAGAATGTAATTTATACAGGAATGGGCGAAGATCATCCTGGGCTTTATCGCAAAGGACTTTTTATTCCCAAGACCGACGAGCATTGGGTTCGCAATGACCTGGCTTTATCAGTAGGAGAATCGAGAAACTATCTGGCCAGGATACGATACCGCCAACCACTGGAACAATGTACGCTGTACCAAAAATCCGAAGGGCTCTATATTATATTTGATCGTCCACAACGCGGAATTACCCCGGGGCAGTTTGCGGCATGGTATGACGGCGAGGAACTCATTGGCTCCGGCGTTATTAATTAAAACTGATTACACTTCAACTGCCCTGTTAGTGCGCTTCACTCCTGACTCCTGTCTCCTCACTCCTGGCTCCTATCTCCTCCCTCCTACTTCGGATACATCTCCGGATACGGTATAAACGATTCAATCAGCAAACTCACTCCATCGTGTGTCATGAGGCTTAATGTGATGATAATACTGCCTACGACCAACGCTACTGCAATATTATTACTTTTCAATTCTGCTATTTCATCGATTGGGGTAATGAAGTCATAGATCAGCATTCCCAACCAGCAAACCAACAACGCAGTGACATAGGCAACAAAAATGTATAAGGCTCCATAGCCAATAAATGACATGACCAGGTGCACAAGGCTGTTATCGCGCGTAGAGAGTATTCTGAATAACGAGAGCAAAGGTTGAATTACGGAGCTCACAATATAGCCCACGGAGAATAAAATCGAAGCGGTAAAAATTCCCAAAGCCTGATTGCTTTCAGTGATGCCATACCTCTTTTTAGCATAGTACCTCATCAATAGAAAGGTAGTTGCCATAATGGCAACACCCATACTAAGGCCGGAAAGAATTTCAATAAGAGCGAGTAGGGTCAGCTTGGAATTCATAGTCTAGGATTATTGTCCAGTAATCTGTGTTTGGCATATCAGGCGGAAGCATTCCTGGCATCCACCCCGGAGAGGTGGTTTCCCAAAAATAGAATTTTCTGCCTTTGTGAATGAAGTAATCTCCCTGTGTCGGTACGTCAACTGCCAGCATCGAGTGACGGTATTGATAGCTGTTCACGATAATGGGGTCGTAGCCCATATTCTTTAATAGCGTAAATAACATTACCGTACGGGTATCGCAATCACCAGATAGCGAATAAAGAAACTCCACGGGTGATAAAATACCATAGCGTTGGAGCGGCACACAGGGAAAATCGATGTGAGAGGCACAACTGTCCGTGGATATAATATAATTATACCTGATATCCTGGATCATTGAGACTGTTGTAAAAAGCAATGAGGCTGGTGAAATATTTTCCCTGGCAGCAAGTGCGAGGAGCGAGTCTTGAAGAGATTGCAGTGCCCCCTTATCATGATTGAATAATCCATAGTAAAAATTCCGCCAGAACATCTTTTCGGAACCCCCTTCCAGTATAGTCATCGTATCGCGATTGTGGAATGAATCATTATCGGCCGAAGCCAGAAAAGAATAGTCCATTTTTCTTTTTGAATAATCAGCATCCTGCCACACGCGGTGGTGGGTAGTCCTTACATCCCCGGCCAGGGTATCAATCAAATCAAAATCTTCCGTGGAAAATTCGTCGGGCGCTGGTTGAGAAATGGAAACATCAAGGGACGCGAAGAAAATGATTAAAAGGAACAATGCGACGAATATGAAAAAAATTACTTTAATAACTTTTTTCACGATGCCTTTGATTTACGCGGCGATGAATTTGTCCAACTCTTAAATGCCCTGCGAAACGCGCTCGCCTCTGAGTAGCCAAGCACCTTTGCAACATATCCCACTTTCATTTCCTGGTTGCTCAAAAACTGACCTGCCAGGTCTTTTTTAATGTTGGCCGTGACCTTTCGAAAGGTAGTTGATTCTGCCTCAAGTTTTCTTTGCAAGGAACGTGTTGTCAGACCAAGATGTGCTGCCAGCACGCCTATCGAAGGCACCTGACCGCTGAATTCTGAAAGGACAACGTGCTTTAGCCGAAGTGAAAATCTCTCATTTAAACGCGGCGTTCCTTTTTCAGAAAGCATCTTGTCAAATATTTTGTATAGAGATCTGTCATAACTCAACACCGTCTTTTCAAGCTGATGATACTCAAAGATCAATTGATTTGCCTCTGAATTGAAAAGTAGCTGAGACCTGAATACCCGTTCATACTCGGCAAGGGGCATCGACCTTTTGTAGTGAAAAGTTGATTGCACGGGATAGATCTCATCACCCGACAGCAGGTAAAAAACATTCAACGTCCCTGCCATCGCCTGCTCCACGGCTTGTCTGGCGCTATCCGGAGATTGCCTTATCCAAACAGTTGCCGGCTCAAACTGAATAATATAATGATCATCTTTTTTTCGAATGGAATACCGGAACATATCCGTCGCAATCTCACCGTAGCGGCATACATTTTCAAATGCTGCTTTTAGGTCAGGACTGCTTTGCATCAAGTGGCCCACCAATCCAAGAATCGACGGATTGGTAAATTCACCCAGGTGCAGGCCAAGCATTTTGTCTCCGGATAGTCTGACAGCATGTTCCCACACCTGATAGGCCGGTAAGAAATCGAGTTTCTTTTCTGAATCATTCAGTTGAGACATATCGATGCCAGTCTTCTTGCACAGTTCAGCCATGTCAGCCCCGCGGGAAACGGCTCCCCAAAAAATATCGCGGATGATTGGCATGTGAGCAAACATGTCGTGAAATGTCCTCTTTTTGTCACAAGTTATCACTTCTGCACAATCCGTCTATTCGTTAGAAGAAATAAAAAAACTATGATAACAAAACGGTTTACACAGATTTTCCTTGGTCTGATGAGTCTGGCCTTCTGCAAAGTTGGCATAGAAGCATTGATCAATCCACACACCGTGCTTGCTCAGGTAGGCATCCTCCTCGACAACGCAAGTGCTACCAGCTCGATGAGGGCAGTGTATGGTGGGATGCACCTAATGTTCGGGGTCTATTGTATCTCGGGTATTTTTAAAGATTCAAAAGGGCCTCTTCAGCTACTAACGCTCTACACCGCGGGCTTTGTCTTAGGACGAATTACGGGAATTGTCGCTGACGGTTCACCGAACACTTTCGTAATGACATGGCTGATCACAGAAACAGTGTCTCTTGCGACTGCCGGGACCTTGCTGATAGTTCAAGGCCGCAGGCAACGAAGTGGAGATGACGGTCATAAAGCCGTTATTCCTGTTTGAGGCTGTGCCGATTTGCTCAATCAGATGGTGTCAAAAGCTGCCGGACTTAATTATCTTACGGCTTAATTTGACAATTTGAAAATGAGACAATTTGAAAATGGGATTTTTCAAAAATTAAGAGGATGTCTTACGATGAGAGGCACTTCTTATCCTGGAGTAATCTTTTACTCCCTGATCCTGTTGTTTGTCGGTGGATGTGGTAAAGAGAAAAAATCAACAGGGTCTATCAGAAATTTAATGGATAGAGTTCCTTCAATTAAAGGCAATCCGGAGTATTTGAAATCGCCTTATGTCACTGCTGGTGATAGGCTATACATGATTGGCTTTCAGGATGGCACATTCCCAGACATGGGATTTCATACTCCTGGAGAGATGGGTGGGATCTGGAACCATCCAATCAAACTGATGGATGGTTTTGATGTCGAATTAAAAGATAACGCCGGAACAATTACCCACCTCGAAAAAGCGGATACGTTTACCAACTACCCATTTGGCAATGAGCATATATATCATATATCATCATTGAATGTTGATGTCACTCGCTTCCAGTTTGTTCCTGATACGACACAAGGTATTATTGTTGAGTACGCCATAAAAAATATAGGCAATACTAACAAGGACCTCACCTTTACATTCAATGGTTCAGTCGATCTCCTTCCCGCCTGGCTTGCCGAACGGATCAATATAAGCGACGGTAAGGATCTCCTCTCCTATGATGAGACGAGTAAAGCCGTTATCGGAAAAGATAGTCTCAATGAATGGTTCGTGGCATTCGGGTCAACAATGCCGTTAGTCACCAACCTGAACTCAAAAACAAGTTTAAATAAAAAAGGGAATGGACGGTCAGGATCTTTTTCTATTAGTTTTCTGCTCGCGGCAGGAGAAACTATGATCATCCCCGTGTACATAGCGGGCTCGTATCACTCGAAGGAAGAGTCATTGAAGACATTACAACTTTTGAGATCATCGTCCGAAGCTCTCCTTACTTCAAAAAAAGAGCGCTATAAGAAAATTGAAGAGACCGCCCGTATTGTGATCCCAAACAAAAAAATCCAGGAAATGTATACGTGGTCGAAATACACTACCGATTGGCTAGTGAGAAATGTTCCGGGAACGGGTAATGGTTTAGGTGCCGGTCTGCCGGATTATCCATGGTGGTTTGGATGCGATAATGAATATTCAATTCAGGGGATCCTGTGTATCGGTCAACCCGGACTGGTTAAAAATACTCTTCTCACTCTTCAGAATATCTCGGAGAAAACCAACGACAACGGCAGGATCATCCACGAAGCCTCTTCGAACGGAGTTGTGTACAATCCTGGCAACATGAACGAGACACCTCAATTCGCTAATGCGGTATGGGAGTATTATCGCTGGACAGGCGACAAGGAAACCCTTAAAAAACTTTATCCTCTTATTAAAAAAGGTTTGAACTGGCTATTGACTGAACATGATGAGGATAAAAATCTGAGTCCTGAAGGGCCCGGAATGGTGGAGATCCAAGGTCTTGATTCTGAAATGATAGATGTGGCGGTGTATACTCAGCTTGGATTAGCCGCTGCCGCTAATATTGCCGGACAACTTGGTGAGGCTGAGCAACAAAAAGAATATTCAGCAAAAGCCACACTGTTAAAAAAGAGAATCAACTCCGACTGGTGGGTTGAGGAAGCATCATCATTCGCCGACTTTCGTTCAACAACGGAAAAAGCATTATCGCTTTTAGATGGAGCGGTGGTTCGCGCTGACACAATACACAAACCCTGGACAGTTAAAGAGCTGAAAGAAGCGAGAAAAAAAATTGAAAAGTATCCAAAGAGCAAAATCGGTCCCCACGTTGTCCATCACAATTCGGTGGTCAACTCGCCGATGGAAACAGGTGTTGCTGATTATGACAAGGCTATCAAAGGACTGGAGACGGCGAAAAAGTACAGCAACCGGTTCGGGATGTATGTCACTGGCATTGACCGTATCGAAGGTGATGTGAGCGCTGAAAAATGGAAAAGCTTTTCATACGTAGGTGCCGTGATGACGATTGCCACTGGCGTTCAGGCTATCGCGGAAGCTAATTACGGCCACTATGACGAAAGTCTCCACTATCTGGAAAAGCTATCGAACTCGTTCAGTTATGCATTGCCTGGATCGTTGTATGAAGTTTCTCCAGACTACGGCATGTTTACACAAGAGTGGAACGTCTATGGAACGGCCAGGCCGATCATCTATTATTACTTCGGAGTTCAGCCAGAAGCGTACAAAAAAAGCATTCGCATTGCCCCGCGCATGCCGACGGGCTGGGATGAGGCATCGTTGGAGAAATTACCAATCAGCGATAATAGTATATCTATCGCAAAAACCACCAAAGGCAATGAGGTGATATATGTAATTGATCAGACAAAGGGTGATTGGAAAATTGATTTCAGCGTTATCAATTCAGGAATAAAAGAGGTTTTGCTTAACGGAGCTGCTACAAAGGTTGATCTCGCTGGCAAAGAAGCAGGACTTACGTTTTCTGGTGGCAAAAATACAGTGACCATTAGATTTTAATTTTGCTGGCCTTTTCGGTGCTTTTATTCAATAACTTTGAAAGGCCTACGATAAAAATATTTGTCAAATAGATTTAGTGATCGTAAACCAAAAAAAACAGGTCACCCCTACGGGGCTAATCCCCTTGATTGCTATTCATGTTCTACCAACAGATCGCACCTACGGAGCTATTCTTCGTAGTCAACTCATCGCTATTTTAAATGAATTAATTAACGTGGTTCAAAAGCCCCCATCGGGCCCACTTGTATGTAGAAACGCCCCGTGGGGGTGACCTGTCAAAAAAATTCCTAATACCGCCTTTTGAGTTGACAAAAAATCACAAA
>JBBRON010000029.1:0-57315 GCA_038229375.1 Cytophagales bacterium
AGAATTGATTGATATTCTGAATTTATTCACATGGTTATAAAGCCCCATCGGGGCAACCTGTCTGTAGAATTGATTGATATTCTGAATTTATTCACATGGTTATAAAGCCCCATCGGGGCAACCTGTCTTAGAATTGATTGATATTCGGAATTTATTCGCATGGTTATAAAGCCCCATCGGGGCAACCTGTCTGTAGAAACGCAAGCATTGAGCGAGGCACAAGCCCCGTAGGGGTGACCTGTTAAGAAAAATTTCATCAGCAGGCCTTATATTTTAAGTATCGAAAAGTAAAATGCTGAGCGTCAAATAATAGATTTAAAAGTGGATCAGGTTTCATTCCTCATTTCCTGTGCCATCGATCTTACAATGATCATCCATTCCTATATGCATCAATGCATCTCCTGCATTGACTACCGGATTATTATTTAATCCAACCACGTATCCCATGATCGGTGATTTAATTTCTTCATTAAATTCGCCGAAAGGATCGGTAATAGAACCAACTAGTTGATTTTTATGGATGAGCTCTCCAGCCTGAATGTGTGGATGAAAAATCCCAGCAGTTCGGGCACGTATCCAGGAGGAGTTCCAAATGAGTTTGCTTTGAACTTTTGGTTCAGGAGCCGAGTCAATCATTTTTAGATGCTTCATCAATCGCAGTGTTCCTGCAAGCCCTTCTTCAATTGCTTGAAAATCCATTCGTAACGATTCGCCTCCCTCAAATACAATAATATTCTTCCCTTTTTTTGCTGCCGTCTGACGAAGCGAATGGGGACGAAAAGGAGAGTCAATGGTAAAAGGTGCATGAAACGCATCGGCCAGTTCCACATTTTTTGGTTCCTGCATCATACATCTCACTTGCGGATAATTGGTTCGCATAGCGCCTCCAGTATGGAAGTCAACACCGACGTCAATAAATGGAATTATCTCATGAGTAATATGGTAGGCAACACGCGCAGCTAACGAACCGGTCTTGCTTCCGGGAAAGGATCGATTAACATCTTTTCCATCCGGCACTTCGCGTGAATAATTTAGAAATCCATACACATTAATAATGGGCATACATACCGTGGTTCCCCGGAGCACCTTATGATGTCCTCCATCAATGATCCGCCTCACGATCTCCATTCCATTGATCTCGTCACCATGCATTCCCGCTGTGAGCGCCAAAACAGGACCATCTACCAATGAGCGATAAACATAAATGGGGGTATTGATTTGTGTACGTGATGGAAGCCGCGCAATGTTGATGTTGATTTCTTTAAATGTACCAGGCTCAATCGTTTGGCCCGCTATGGTAAGTGCGTTCATCTTTTGATTACTGAAGATCTTTCATCCTTCATCTCTATTCTTTAATCTTTAATCTTTAATCTTTAATCTTTAATCTTTAATCTTTCATCTTTCATCTTTCATCTTTCATCTTTAATCTTTAATCTTTAATCTTTAATCTTTAATCTTTCATCTTTCATCTTTCATCTTTAATCTTTAATCTTTAATCTCCTACGCATTCACCTTATCCTTCTGAATTTTCTTCGTTCCCGCGTGTTGTTCGAGATATTGAATAATCTTTCCGGCAATATTCACTTTCGTGGCGCTCTCAATACCTTCCAGACCGGGAGAAGAGTTTACTTCTATTATGAGGGGACCTCGATTGGAAGGCAGCATATCAACTCCGGCTACACCAAGGCCCATTTTCTTTGCTGCGATGATGGCGGCATGTTTTTCCGAACGGTCTAATTTCACAACCTTAGCATGGCCTCCCCGGTGTAGGTTTGACCTGAATTCGCCATCGCGCGCTTGTCTGCGCATAGCGCCTACCACTTCTCCATCAACTACAAATGCCCGGATATCGGCGCCACCGGCCTCCTTTATGAATTCCTGAACAATAATGCGGGCTTTTACACCGTGAAATGCTTCAATCACCGATTGCGCAGCTTTTTTATTCTCGGCCAGCACTACGCCGAGACCTTGTGTGCCTTCGAGAAGCTTGATCACTACTGGTGCACCACCGACAGCCTCAATAACACCTTCCGTATCTTTGGAGTAGTCCATGAAAATAGTTTTTGGCAATCCAAGTCCGGCGCGAGAAAGAATTTGCATGCTTCTTAGCTTATCACGCGATCGAATCAAAGCCTGAGACTCAACGGCGGTAAAGACTTTCATCATTTCAAACTGCCTTACGACTGCTGCTCCATAAAATGTTACCGAAGCTCCTATTCTTGGTATGATAGCATCGAAATAGTCAAGCTTGCGACCGTTATACCACACCATTGGATTTTTCTTTTCAATGAGCAGCATACATTTCATGTGATCGATGATCTCTACTTTATGTCCACGTTGTTCGCCAGCTTCTTTCAATCTTCTGGTTGAATAGAGTTTAGCATTACGGGAAAGTATAGCGATATTCATTAGTTAACTTTCAGTGCCCCCTGACACTTGTTTATGAATGAAAGATAAATCTTTTTTTGTAACGTCGATCAGGAAGCGATGACGCAATATCTTCCGTCCTAACAATACCGGAAATTTTAAATTGCCGCGATTGCTTAATGAGAATTCTGCTTTGATCACTTCACCGAAGATTTTAACTTTTGTTTTAATGACAAAGCGTATTTCGGCTTCCCCGAATGAATTTTTTATTTCGCGCTGATCAAATTTTCGAAACGTGTATTTAATACCCGTGAATTCAGGATGCTCCTCATCCAACAGGATGAATTCAAGCTTTCCATCAACCAATTCTGCTTTAAGACAATGTAGGCTGCTGGTATACGCCCCAGTGTCGATTTTGACGTGAATATCCTCTAACCCCAAACCCGGGAGGTCAATGCGGTCAGAGCGTCCGAGAGTCTGCATCTATATATATATGTATGGGTGAAATGTCGTTTTTGTGCTAAGTGTGAACATCAGGGGTTTAAATTCAGCCAAAATCCACTAATAACAATAGCAAGAGGGCTTACTTAGCCAAAAAATAGCCTTGACATTAATAAAATAGGCCTGATCCAAAATGGGTGACGAGCGATACTATAAATCGAATTATGATGTGAAATCCAACAGTAAGCGACCTAAACGCACATTATTATAGAGCACACTGACAAAAGTTTAATCATTCAGAGCAAGGTCACCCAATTTTTAGCCTCTATTGCTTAAAAAAGCCACCTTTTCATTAAGAAAAGGTTACGAATTCAATCGGTTGTTGATGTTTTCGCAACTATTTTTTAACAAAAATTTTCTTTTCCCGAGGGAATGAAGCAATTTAAGTCTTTAATCTAAACCAAAAACTATGAAAAGACTATTACTAATGTACTTGGTACTGCTCTTTGCTTTTGCGGCTCACGCCCAGGATCGGGTCGTGTCTGGAAAAGTAACAAGCAAGGACGATGGGTCTCCGATTCCCGGAGCGAACGTGGTGCTGAAGGGTACTTCTAATGGAACTGTCACGAGTGCAGATGGAACTTACAGGCTTAGTGTTCCTGCAGCTGGTGGCGTCCTTGTTTTCTCCTTTATCGGGATGCAGACAACAGAAGAAACAGTCGGTGAGAGATCAGTGATTGATCTTGGACTTAATTCTGACGTACAACAGTTGAACGAAGTTATTGTGACGGCCATCGGTGAAAAAGTGGATCGTGACAAGTTTGCTTCTTCGGTGTCGAGTGTAACAGGTTTGAAAGTTGCTAAGTCTGGTGAAACTGGAATTTTGCAAGGCCTTTCTGGTAAAACAGCCGGTGTGCTTATTACTCGAAACGGTGGTGACCCAGGTGCTGGAGCGTATATCCAGATTCGCGGTCAGAATACCATCAATGGTAATGCTCAACCTTTATTCATTGTAGACGGTATCCCGGTAAATAACTCAAACGAGTATGGTCTTTCAGGAGCGGGTAACGCCATTGTTACTCAATCCCGTGTCAATGATATCAACCCTGAAGACATTGCGTCTATGGAAGTGTTGAAAGGTGCTTCTGCAGCAGCACTTTGGGGAACTCGCGCGGCGAACGGTGTAATCATCATTACGACGAAAAAAGGAAAGGATTCCAAAGGCAAGGTTAATATTACATTCAAGTCAACCGTTTCTCTTGATGAAGTAAATAAGATGCATGGTCTCCAGACTGTTTTTGGTAATGGAACAAATGGACAGTACAGATTTAACAATCGTGTTACTTGGGGTGATAAGATTTCTGATAGAAAAGGTGGTGATGACACGCCAAGTGGAACAGCATTCACAACATTTGCTGATGGAACCAAGCGGTATGCTGTAGCAAATGGAACTGGAACTAGCTGGGATGGTACTAACAATACTTTGTATGGAACAATACCAGCTGGTGCAAATGTTCACGGCGGTAAGAATTCAACAAATACTTATGACCATCAGAAAGACGTATTTCAGACCGGCCATTTTATTGACAACAACCTTACGATCAGTGGCGGTAATGCGCGTACGAACTTCCTCATGAGCTATTCTAATCTTACTCAGCAGGGTGTGATCAAGAACTTCAGTGACTATGCCAGGAATTCAGCCAGAATAAACGTTTCAAGCCAGTTTACAGACTGGCTCAGGGCCAGTGTATCTGCGTCGTACGTTGGTTCAAATTCAACGAGAGCACAAACTGGAGATAACCTCGACGGATTAATGTTGGGAGGTCTTCGGACACCTCCGGATTTTAACAACGCTATTTATCTTGGAACGTATACTGATGCTTCGGGCACAGTATTCCCCAATAAGCACGTTGCATACCGGGATCAATTGGGCTCTGGCGATCACCCAGTTTACTCCAATCCGCTGTGGAATATTAACAACAATAAAAATACCAGCAATGTTGACCGTTTTATCGGGAACTTTGAATTGGGTATAGACCCAACCTCATGGTTAAATGTGACAGGCCGGATGGGCGTTGATTATTTCACTGATAGAAACAATGAGTTATTCCCTAAGCGCTCAGCAACTTTCCCTGATGGTTTCTACCAGGTTAATAACACTACCGAGAAGCAGGTGAACATGGACTTATTTGCACGTGCATCTAAGACTTTTAGCGACAATTTCACTGCCACTTTCCTGGTGGGTGGAAATTACAATGATCGATTCAGGGAAACAGACCATGCTCAGGTTACTAGTTTTATTGTTCCTTCTGCGCCTGCCAACCTTAATAACGGTTTGAACTCGAACTTACAGGCTTACACGTATAAAACGCACATCAGGACCTACGCCTACTACGCGCAAGCGGATCTCCAGGCGTATGACCAATTATTCCTGACGTTGACAGGTCGTTCAGAAAGTGCATCTACCTTTGCCAACAGCTTCTTTTTCCCGTCAGCCGCTTTGGCATGGCAGTTCACTAAGTTGCCCGCTCTTGCGGATAATTCTGTGTTGAGCTTTGGTAAACTCAGACTAACATGGGGTCAAGTTGGTATTCAACCACAGCCTTATCTCGGTCAGACCACATTTGTTCCTAGTGCGTACTTTGATTCGTATGCTTACGGATTGCAGGCATCAAGCGGAGTGTTTGGAACCGGTGGTTATGGTCAGAACTTCCTCGCTGGTAACCCGAACCTGAAACCTGAAAGAAAGACAGAATTTGAAATTGGAACGGATCTGCGCTTCTTGAATAATCGCCTTTCATTTTCGGCCACTCTTTATTCAAACCAGACAGATGACGTAATCCTTAACCTGAACTTACCTGATGCCACAGGATTCAATCAGCAACCACGTAACGCAGCTAAGATTGAGAACAAAGGGCTCGAGATTGAAATGGGTTATGATGTGATCAAAACCGGAAACTTCAGCTGGAACATTACTGGTAACTGGTCAGCAAACCGTAACAAGGTGATTTCTCTTGCTGGTTCTGCTGCTCAGACAGTTCCTGGTGGAGGCGCCTACGCGGGTCAATCGTTGATCGAGGGCCAAGCTTTTGGTGCGTTCTACGGTCAGGTAATACAGCACGATGAAAAAGGTAAGTTTCTTCTCGATACCAACGGCTTCCCTAAATCAGGTACCGAAAGTGAGGTTTATGGGAACCCAAATCCGGCTTGGAGAGCGGGTATCGGAACGACCCTGTCATATAAAGGTATTTCTGTATACGTATTGTTCGACAAGGTTTACGGAAACGACTTCTGGAATGGTACACGTGGAGCCCTCAATACATTTGGTACCTCCAAAGAAACCGGAAATATTTCAGTTGCTCCTTCAGATCTTAAGACTTTCAATGGTCTGACAATTCCTGCAGGAACATCCTTCCGTGGTAACATTAAAGACTTCGGTGCTGGTCCAGTAGCCTTGACCCAGGCGTGGTATCAGGGACCTGGAACTTCATTCTCCAGTGGAAATGTTAATCTTTTCAAGGAAGATGGCGGCTCAACCCGTCTGCGCGAAGTGACTGTAAGTTATTCACTTAACAGCGCGGGCTTTAAAAGTGCCACTAAACTTTCTTCGATTGATTTTAGCCTCACAGGACGTAACCTGATACTCTGGACAGATTATTCCGGTATTGACCCTGAAGGTAATATCACTGGCGCTTCGTTGGCACGTGGATCAGACTGGTTCATCAGCCCGGCAACTCGTTCCGTTTTGTTCACCGTTAAGATCACTTACTAATTCTAAAGACGAGAATGATTATGAAAACATATATGATAAAAAAATCCGCGATAGCGTTGATCGTAGTAACGGTCTTCGCGTCATGCACGGACTTATTCAATAAGGAGGATATAAAAAACAACCCCAATTCTCCAATTCAATCTCAGATTGGGATTGATCAGTTGACAACCGGCGCGCTGGTAGGATTGTCAGTTCTTTATGAGGATACCGACAATCGGATTGCTTCGATGTGGGCTGGCCATCTTGCCGGTACCAGCCGTCAGCACCTTACTTTTCAGCAGTATCTTGTTAGCTCAGGATCGTTTGGATGGTTCAACTATTATAACACAGGCATAAACTTCCGTTATGTTCAAGCTGCTGCTGCGACTGTATCAAAAGCCCAGTTGGGGCTTGGGCAGGCCGGGGAAGCTTTTTTATTCGCAAAAATGGCTGGGTTGTATGGTGACATACCGTATTCGGAGGCTCTTGATGTTGCCGCACATCCTACACCCAAGTATGACGGGCAGGCTGCACTATACGCATCATTAATTGCATTGCTGGATCAGGCTTATGCAAATCTGAAAGCTGGTGGTGGTATTACTGGTGATTTCCTTTATGGTGGTGATGCAAACAAATGGGCGGCAGCGGCTAAAACAATGCAGGCCAGACTGTACCTTCATTTGAAGAATTACCCTGCTGCTGCTACAGCTGCTGGTTTGGGAATTTCGAGCGCCGCTGGCGATATGCTGGTGCCACATGGCTCGGCTCAACAGGTTGACTTGAATTTGAACTATGATTTCTTTGTCAACTCAAGACCTGGCGATACTGCGTTTGACCCATCGTTGGGTTCATTCCTTCCAGAATTCATGTCCACGGACCTTACGACTGGAACAGGTACACTGGGTGTAGCAAAGCGCAATGCCAAGACTGACGAAACCAATATCTATAATGCTTTCTTTGGATTTGAAGCGGTTCAGGAAGGTGACGGTACAGTGGACCCCAATGTTAATACAGGAGTCTTCCAGGCAAATTCTTTTGGCCCGATGATTACCTATTATGAGAACCAGTTGATCCTCGCCGAAGCGCTTCAGCGTCAGAATGCCGGAGCAGTAGACGGTGGTGCACTTGCAGCATTGAACAGTGTTCGGGCTGGATTGGCTACTGGTACCATCTTTGGTGCTAAATACACGCTTGGTACGTCGCTCTATACGCCTTACGTTGCAATTGATTTCGGAGCGGCTGGCATTGCAAATCCGGCAACAGGTCCGAATGCTAATATGACACCGCAAGTTGCCATGTTGAGAGAAATCGCATCTGAGAAATACATCGTTCTGCTAATGCAATTTGAGTCTTTCGCCGAGGTTAGGAGATTAGCTTCGCTGACTCCATCGATTAAGTTGGGTGTGCCTATCAATTTTGGTACCGTATATCCTCAGAGGTTCATTTATCCGCAAAACGAGATAAATACAAACCCGAATACTCCTAGTCCTGCACCAGATCAGTTTGCAAAACTGCCAATTTTTTAATTGGTGCTTGAAGTATTTATTTAATAAAAAGGCCGCCCGTTTTTCGGGCGGCCTTTTTGTTTTCTTTGAAATCAGCTAGATCATTGATCTTATATCACAGATCACTTCTTCACCTTGAAAGAAACTTGGGTGTTTTCCCATTTAATTGTAATCTGATCTTTTTCGACTGCGATGTTGAAAACTTCAACAAGCGTTGCCGTCTTTGATGGTTTACCAGATACCCTGATAACATCTTCCTCTTTCTTGTAAGTGTATGCCCCCCACTTGATGCCCTTGTTAATGATTAGCACCCATTCACTTTCTCCGGGAACTGTGAAAAGGCCATACTTACCTGCTGGCACATCCTTTCCTTCGATCTTAACGGGCGCGCTAAACTCTATTGTCGTAGTTTCATTGGCACCTGTGCGCCATACTTCTCCAAAGGGGACTAATCCTCCCATTACTTTTCTGCCCTTTGCAGAGGGCTGGGAATATTCAATTGTTACTTTAACTCCATCGATGGTGCCTTCTGCCTTTGCAGCTGGACTTGGCTTTTGCGCCATTGCAGCAACCGTCGCTACAAGAGCCAACAAGAGAACTGATAGTGATCTTTTCATTTTTTGTTTTGGTTTTTAAGTTGATTGATAGAAAAAAGGAAATACTGAATTGTTTGCGATACAAAAATACCCCATTCCGACCTAGTCGGGACGGGGCATTTCAGGAATTTATTGATCTGTAAACTTAAGTCTTAACGATGTGCAGGGCAGGTTAGTTTTATCACCAGTACCTTTTTATCAGCCACCTATCAAAATTATCAACGGCCAAAAGGGTTCAGAGCTGAAAGTGCGCGTTTGCCACCACCCATCTTATTCATGGTTTTCATCATCTTTCTCATGTCTTCGAATTGCTTCAGCAGCTGATTTACCTGCTGAACAGAGGTGCCACTGCCTTTGGCAATGCGGTTTTTCCGGCTGCTGTTAATAATATCGGGATTCTCACGCTCTTTTGTTGTCATCGAACGAATGACAGCTTCTATTGGCTTGAAAGAATTATCATCGATGTTAACGTCTTTCAGCGCCTTGCCCATCCCGGGAACCATTCCGAGAAGGTCTTTCATGTTACCCATTTTCTTGATCTGCTGCAGTTGCGCGAGGAAGTCATTAAAATCAAATTGATTCTTCCGTATTTTCTTTTGGAGCCTGGCGGCCTCTTCCTGATCAAAGCTTTCCTGGGCTTTCTCTACCAAACTTACCACGTCACCCATACCGAGGATACGCCCAGCCATACGATCCGGATAAAAGCGGTCTAGCGCCTCCATCTTTTCCCCTGAGCTGACAAATTTGATCGGCTTCTCAACGACACGCCGAATGGAAAGGGCCGCTCCACCCCGGGTGTCACCGTCGAGTTTGGTTAAGACCACTCCGTCAAAATTCAGTCGTTCATTAAAGGTTCGGGCCGTGTTTACCGCATCCTGACCGGTCATTGAATCCACAACAAACAATGTCTCCGACGGTTTCAGCGCCTCTTTAAGGCGCGCAATCTCGTCCATCATAGCCTCATCCACAGCCAATCGGCCTGCGGTATCTACAATGACAATACGATAGTTATTTTTCTTCGCGTGCTCGAGAGCGGCCTTTGCGATCTGTACAGCATCCTTGTTATCTGGCTCTGCATAAACATCCACACCGATCTGCGCCCCTAAGACTTTAAGTTGTTCAATGGCTGCCGGCCGATAAATGTCGCAGGCCGCGAGCATCACCTGGCGGCCCTGTCGCTTAAGGTAGTTTGCCAGTTTTCCGGAGAACGTGGTTTTACCAGATCCTTGAAGACCAGCGATAAGGATCACTGCTGGGTTTCCTTCGATTTTAATATCCTCACTTTCCCCACCCATCAGTCGGGTGAGCTCATCGTTGGTTATTTTGGTTAACAGCTGTCCGGGAGAAATGGCGGTCAACACATTTTGACCAAGTGCTTTTTCCCTGATCTCGTCGGTGACCTCTTTTGCTACTTTATAGTTTACGTCAGCGTCGATTAACGCCTTGCGGATTTCTTTTACAGTATTGGCTACGTTGATCTCTGTGATCCGTCCCTGGCCCTTCAGGTTCTGGAATGCCTTTTCTAATTTGATACTTAAACTGTCAAACATATTCTTCGATTAACTGAGGTTGGAATAAAAACCGGACCGCAAATTTACGCTGATGCCCGAGCCGCTCCAAATCACTATCAGACTGCGGAAATTAACGGCTTGAGAGCATTGGTTCGCATTTTTAGAATGGAAAAGGCATTAGTAATGGCCTCTGTTTCCGCGATGTAGCCGTTGGAAATGGAAATTACAGCCTGAAAACCAAGGTCGGCAACGAGGGTAGGAGAAAGGTCCAGTTTTCCTGTAAAAGCAAAACATGGTTTCCCGTACTGTTTGGCCAGATCTGCCACACCTCTTACAACTTTCCCCGATAATGACTGCAGATCAATTTTGCCCTCACCGGTTATAACCAAGTCTGCTTTCGCGACGGCCCCCTCTAGCTTTGTAAATGTTGAAATGAAATTAAATCCTTGTGAAAGCCCGGCATTTAGAAAAACTCTTGTGCCTGAGCCAAGTCCACCAGCGGCACCAGCACCTGGGAAATCATTTTCTTTATTTAATGCAGCTGTAATTTTTTTAAAGTTTTGTAAACCTAAATCAAGTATTTCTATTGCAGCGGCATCGGCACCTTTTTGAGGACCAAAAACGTGAGCAGCTCCGTTCTTACCGTAAAGGGGATTAGTAACATCACACAACACGGTAAATTTCGTTTGAGAAAGTAATGGATTCACGTTTTGTTTTTCAACCTTGCTGATGTGTTGGAGATTTTCCCCCGTCGGGTTCAGTTTTTTATTGTCAGAAGAGTAGAAGGAAAATCCAAGCGCTTCCGCCATTCCTATTCCGGCATCGTTGGTGGCGCTTCCCCCGATTCCCAGGATTATATGTCTGGCTCCATGCTTCATAGCATGCAGGATCAGTTCGCCCGTCCCAAATGTTGAAGTATATAATGGATTTCTTTCTTCTGGTTGAAGCAATTGCAGGCCGGAGATGTTTGCCATCTCGATAAATGCAGTTCTTCCATCGGAAGAAATTCCATATACCGAATCTATTTCTCTGAATAGAGGATCAAACGCTTTCACCTTAACATATGACCCACCACTGAAGTCGGTCAAAAGTTCGCCGGTGCCTTCTCCGCCATCGGCCAATGGTATCGAGTTAATGCTTAATGCTGGATTAATTGCGAGCAGGCCTTCTTTGATGGCCTCACACACTTGCCGGGCGGTAAGGGAGCCTTTGAACTTATCAGGAGCGATTAATACAATCATTGTTCCATTGTTATAACGAAGCTATCGAAAGGTTATAAGCGGAAACACTTCCCCCGCTTTGAACGTATTTTTCTCAGCGGGCAATTCTATAAATCCATCAACATCTTTGAGGTTGGCAAAATCGCCTGAACCGGCTCCCGGCAATGGATAGGCAACCAGTTTTCCTGATTCATTTTTGATTTTAACCTGCAGAAAGTAAGTGAGACTGGGTGTAAATGAAAAATCATGTGAGATTATTGCCGATCCAAATTGCTTGTCAACTCCCATGCTTTTGGCCAGCCAGGGAAGCAGATAACGATAAAAGCAAAGGAAGGTGGAAACAGGGTTTCCCGGAAAGGCGAAAACAACCTGCTTCTTCGATACTCCAAACCAAAAAGGTTTGCCAGGTTTTTGGCTCACTTCATGAAAGACTTTTTTTATTCCTAATGACTCAAGTGCTGCGGGTATCAGGTCAAATTTTCCTTTCGACACACCGCCGCTAAGAATAATTAATTGATGATTGGCCAGGATCTTCGTTAGCTCCTTTTCCAATGAATTTCGTTCGTCTTTTAGATGAAAGAGTTCCGCAAAACATCCTTGCGTACTGAGCGCCGCATGAAGAGCATACGTGTTGGACCTCCTTATCTCATGTGCCTGGGGGACATCGTGGATGTCTACTAACTCATTACCCGTAGAAATAATTGCCGTCTTCGGAAATGCCATCACCTCTGCGTCACTTTTCCCGACTGCGGCCAGCAGGGCAATTTCCGAAGGAGAAATCACATGACTCGCGGCAAGGAGGGCGTCTCCTTTTTTTGCATCGCTACCGCGCAGATGAACGCTTTGTCCTTTTTCAATTACCTCAGGTTTGATTTTAGCGATCTTGCTGACAATGCTGACATCTTCATACCGGATCACTGTATCACATCCGATTGGCAACATTGCCCCGGTCATAACTTCTATACAGTTGTGTTGATCTTTTAATGTACACCGCGGCTGACCGGCAGCCTGAAGGCCTTCTATTTTGTACTCGCGCCAACCATCTTCAAAGGCCTCAAACCGAATGGCAATTCCATCCATGGACACCCTGTCGAAAGGAGGGAAGTCACGGTCTGCTTTTACGCTTTCCGCGAGAATTCTGCCTTCAAGCCTATCGATTTTTATCCTCTCTTTTTCAGGCTTAAAAAGATGCTGTAGAATGAGTGATGAGGCTTCCGAAACACTGACCATGAAATGGTTATTTTTGATTCAAGATACTGAGAAATGAAGAAGCTTAAATTAAGTCATGTTGACGTAACCGGAAATCCCAAAATGGTTGACGTTTCAGCAAAGCAAATAACCCAGCGAACCGCCCGCGCCCAGGCCACCATCTTTCTTGGAAAAAAGGTGCTAGCTGAGGTTAGAAACAACGAATTAGTGACAAAAAAGGGGCCTGTGTTTCAAACCGCGATCATAGCGGGCGTCATGGGAGCGAAAAAGACTTCTGAGCTAATTCCTTTTTGCCATCCAATTGGGCTGGATGACTGTCAGATCCACTATGAATTCAACGATAATAGAGTGATTTTGTCATCTTCGGCCACAGTGCAAGCGCGTACTGGCGTGGAGATGGAAGCGCTGACCGCGGTAACTATAGCTGCTCTCACCGTTTACGATATGTGTAAAGCTTTATCCCATGAAATTATCATCGAGGAAATCAAGCTGATGGAGAAGACCGGGGGAAAGAAAGACTTCGTTCGGTAGTAATTTCTTTAAAATTCTTCACTACACGCCCTGACCTTAAATACAGTCAGCAGGCATGACCAAAACGGGCAGTATTTTCAAAACCTTCACAGAACTAAGTAGTTGTGAGCGGTCACCTTAACTGAACATTAAGACGATTGATCCCAAATAATTTCATTGGATCTTTAATCTCAAAAAAAATCTTACAACATTTTCAGATGCCGTTCGAATTACGAACTTTTCTCATGGCGAAGCGTTAGCTTGTGAGAAATTTATAGTTGGCTATGAAATTATTGTTCAAATTTTCCTCTCTGGGAATTAATCCTATCTACCGCGATCTCGTGTTGGTGGTGGTAGCGGGATTGATGGCATCGATGGCAATTGTTACCATGGGGTACATGGTTGCTTCTCAGTTCTGATTCAAATCCCTTTCTAAGGGTGAGTGTCGGTTGGGGCAGACTGCGTTTTGGCGTCTACCCACTCTTCGCTGTCCTCAAAAACTTCCTTTTTAAATATTGGAACAGTTTTCTTTAAGCTGTCGATCACGAATTGACATGCTTCAAACGATTGTTTTCTGTGTCGCGTGGAAATAGCTACAGCAACGGCAGTTTCTCCAGGTTTTAGGATTCCAATCCGATGACTGATGGCCCAGCCGATCACTTCCCATCGGGTGACGGCTTCGTCCATGATCTTCTGAGTTTCGGATATTGCCATAGGCTTGTATGCCTCATACTCCAGCAAGAGCACCTTCTTATTATTGTCGATCTCCCTTACCGTCCCGATAAACACATTGATTGCTCCAGCGCCATTGTTGGAGGCCGCTGCAATGACTTTTTGTACGTCTATGGGCTGGTCAGTGATTTCTATCATAAATAATGGATTGAAATTAGGGGTTAGCATTCTGCGGAGCAAATGTGCTGAAGTGTGGAAGTGTTGAAGGGGGAAGAAGAGATCTTATTAGTTAGGTCAAATCGTCGAATAGATTCATAAAATGATCGAGAAGCACTAGCGCGTAGGCTCGTGAACACATGCTCACATTTACTACCTTCGTTTTGCAAAGATTCATGGCCAAAAACATGCTTACGTCCAAAGAGTTAAAACGCTACAATCGTCAGATGCTTTTGCCGGATCTTGGCAGGGAAGGCCAGGAAAGGCTAAAGCTCGGAAGCGTATTGGTGATTGGTGCGGGAGGGCTTGGCTCGCCGGCGTTGTACTATCTCGTGGCGGCGGGAGTGGGCCGGATCGGCATTGTAGATTTTGATGTGGTTGATGAAAGTAATCTCCAACGCCAGATATTATATACTACCGAGGATGTAGGAAAGTCGAAGGCCGGCAGGGCAAAAGAAAGACTGACCGATCTTAATCCATATGTAAAAATTGAAGTGCACGAAATACTATTGAATTCCTCCAATGCAATTGAAATCATTTCTGGGTACGATGTAATTATTGATGCATCCGATAATCTACCAACCAGGTATTTGGTAAACGATGCCAGTGTTCTGTCAAAAAAGACGCTGATCTATGGAGCTATCTTCCAGTTCGAAGGCCAGGTAAGTGTGTTTAATCAGTTGCAGAAGGATGGTTCCTGGGGACCAAACTATCGCGACCTTTTTCCCGAGCCACCGCCACCAGAGATGGTTCCATCATGTAATGTGGGTGGCGTATTGGGAGTGCTTCCAGGGATCATTGGTTCTATGCAGGCAAACGAGGCGATAAAAGTCCTGGCGGAAATTGGGATAACGCTGAGTGGACGATTGTTGATTTTTGATGCACTTGATTTTACAACCCGATTTTTGAATTTGAAGAGAAATTCTGACAATCCTCTTTCGGGAAATAAGGTTTCAACTAAGCTCATTGATTACGAAGCCTTTTGTAATAACAGCAGTGGATCGAAAGATGCTGCGGTCAAAGAAATAAGCCCCTTAGAAGTAAAAAAGCTTCTCGATGAGAAGAAAATTCAACTGATAGATGTGAGAGAGACTTTTGAATTCGAACTAGGCAATATTGGAGGAGTGAATATTCCGTTAGGATCGCTAGTCAGGAATATTTCAGTTATTGATAAAGACAAAACCGTGGTTGTTCATTGCAAGAGCGGTCAGCGCAGTGCGCAGGCAATTCGGAAGTTAGAATCCCTTGGGTTTACGAACCTTGTAAATATGAAGGGCGGATTGATTGGGTGGAAGTCGGAAGTTGATGCGAATATAGATTTGTGATCTATGCCAGTGCCAAACAATTTACCATCGCCAGATTATGCGAGATTGTTTTCCATGAATCTCCATTGTCATCCGACACATAAAGATTCCCGTTGTTCGTTCCGAACGCGAGTGTAGTGTTATTTCTAACGAACGCATGTCGTAAAACAAGATCAAAAGCATTGTGCTGGGGAAGTCCCTGACGGATAGTCGACCAATTTTTTCCGCCATCCACTGTTTTGCAGACAACAACTTTCAGGTCAACCGGTATTCGCTGCTCATCGCTATGGGCGGGGATCACCCATGCGATGAGCGGATCATTTTCATCAATTGCCAGTGCAAAACCATATTTCGGGAAGGCGTTTGTGCCACTAACCTCATTCCACAATTCTCCGCCATTGGTTGAGCGAAAGATGCCACAGTGATTTTGTTGCCACAACACATTTGGTTGTTGTCTGCAGGCCAATAATTTATGCGGGTCGTGCCCAACATCAGCCTTGGGGTTTGGAAGATAGGCGGCTACCAGTCCCGTGTTTTTTGACTGCCATTTTTTTCCAGCATCACGCGTTTCAAATACCCCAGCACAACTCACGCCAACATAGAGGTGATTGCTGTCTTTTGGGTCCAGAACGATTGAATGAATAAAGGGATAATCTTTACCGGCACCAAACCATTGCTTTGCGTCAATGCGACTAGGGTGATTCCATAAACTCTCCACTAACTCAAAATTCTTTCCATCGTCATTACTGAGGAAGAGGCCACCCGGTTCAGTGCCCAACCATAATCCACCCGGTCGATCCGGACCGGCGTGCTGCATTACCCAAATCTTTTTCAGAGATGCTGGCTTTCCAGGGGTATAAAAATAATTGCTGTAGTTGGGTACTGAAACTTCCTCCCAGTGAATGCCTTCATCGCGTGATCGATGAAGTTTTTCTCCCCAATGGCGATGGGATACGCCTATCCACCATGTATTGCTTCGCTCATCTACATAAACAAGTGATATGGGCAATCCTTCGAATTGAACAGAAGTGATTTTCCACCCGGAGTCCTGATCGATGATAAGGAGGCCTTTGGAACTGCCGACTAAAAGTGTTGCGTTCATTAGCGTTTTCTAACCACCAGAGAGCGCTTGAAAAATGATGACCTCATCAAGTTCAGTAACAGCATCATTCAAGTTGATGCGATCATTAATTAAATCACCCTTTACGAAGATATTTACGTGTTTGCGCAATTGACCATCGTCTTCAACAAGGTAGTTCAGGATGCCTGGATATTTGATTTCAATATTCCGCAGAGTTTCTTTGACGGTAGTTCCCTGAATCTCAGAATCTGAAAGATCTGGAAAGAAGCGTCTCAAAGCAGATGTAAACTTTATTCTAGCCATCTTTTCCCCGGAATTGACCTCAAATGCTTTATTTTGATCTTGCCTTTTCAAAATTAATTAAATAACCACATAGTCACTCCAATCGCACTGTAATTATGAAAGATCTTCTACCACAAATTACCCAATGGATACAGTCAGGGAAGCGATTCGCCATCGCGCGGGTAATTCAGACATGGGGATCCTCACCCAGGCCTGTGGGATCATCATTGATTGTCTCAGATGACGGTGAAATATCAGGTTCGGTAAGTGGTGGCTGTGTTGAAGGATCGGTAATCAAAGAAGCCAGTCAGGTAATCGCGAATAAAAGCGCAAAGTTATTATCATTTGGAGTGAGCGACGATGAGGCCTGGTCGGTGGGACTTACCTGTGGAGGGAAGATTCAAGTGTACCTTCAGTATTACAGCGTTGACAGTTCCAGCCAGGCTGCAGTCTGGGGATTGTTGAGAAGGTCTATTCTTGAAAACAGGCATTGTATTCTCGTTACGGCATTGCTGGATAGTGAAAGTAAAATTTCATTTATTGACGATAAAAATATATTGACTGGGTCACCTTTGCCGGAATCGGTGGTGGCGAATGCTAGCGAGGCTTATGATCATCGGAGACATGAGATTGTAACAGCCGGGGAGACGACCTATTTCATTCATATCTTTCCCGCGAAAAGTCGTTTGTTAATTATCGGTGCGGCCCATATTACAGTTGATCTTGTGCAATTGGCTGCGATGCATGATTTTGAAACGTGGGTCGTTGATCCTCGGGGAGTGTTTGCCAGCAAAATACGGTTTCCTGTAAAGCCTGACCATCTTTTGGTAGACTATCCATCGGAGGTGTTGAACGATATCGTGCTGGATGGTTATACCTACGCTGTTATACTTTCACATGATCCAAAGATTGATGATAACGCACTTCATATCTTATTACGATCCAACGTCGCGTATATAGGTGCACTTGGAAGCCGAAAGACACATGAGAAAAGAATGGAAAGGCTGACGAGGGATGGCTTTTCAATTGAAGAGATAAGTCGGATAGAATCACCGGTAGGTATAGACATTCACGCTCAGGGTGCAAAAGAGATAGCGTTGAGTATAATGGGGTCGGTAATCAAGGTCAAGAATGGTTATTGATTAACACCTCCGGATTCACAATATTGGTTGGATTTCCATTCTTATAAAAATCAATAATATTCTGGGCTGCCAGCCTGCCCATTTCGTTTCGTGCTTCAACGGTTGCCGACCCAATATGAGGCAATATAGATACATTCTCCATCGAGAGTAGTGGATTGTCCTTAAGCATAGGTTCAGGATTGGTTACATCTAGTCCTGCGCCCCAGATCACCTTTTTTTCAAGTGCTTCTATAAGGTCAGGTTCATTGTGCAACCCGCCGCGAGATGTATTGATAAAAATGGAAGAAGGTTTCATTTTATTAAAGGCGTCTTTGTTGAATATTCCTTTTGTTGCCTCATTTAGTACACTATGCACTGATAGTACATCGCTTTGTTGAAGTAATTCATCGAACGATACGAGTCTGGCGTTCAGCAGTTGTTCGGCCTGTGTGTTGGGTTTGCGATTGTGATACAGGATGTTCATATTATACGCGCCTTTACAACGTTTGGCCATTTCCACTCCGATACGTCCAAGACCGAAAATGCCGAGGGTTTTATTTTTTAGTTCTATACCGAGAAATCCTTTTGGTCTGAAGTAGCTCCATTCACCCTTTGCGATCATCTTGTGCATGTAGAACATTTTTCGCGACGCGGTAATCATGAGTCCAAACGCCACGTCAGCGGTGGCATCACTCATTGCATTGGGCGTATTGCACACGGGGATACCAAGGCGTGTTGCTTCAGTTACGTCAATATTATCATAACCCACCGCGAATTGCGAAATGATTTCAAGCTGACTACATTCCTTCAGAAAAGATGCATTGATTGTGTCGGTGCCTCCACAGAGAAGGGCATCGGATTTTTTAGCTCGTTCGATTAATTCGCTTTGCTTCATCGGGCGCTCTTCACCCCAGGAGTTTACATCAAATCCCTCTTTTGTTAATAGACCGGCTGCGGTGGCGGGGAAGTCGCGTGACAATAAAACTTTTACCTGATCGGGTGTCTTTTGCATGATGATTTAACGATGAATGTAATGTTATTCGGGTTTGATGTTGCTTAGCCGCCGCTAACCGGTGGAATGATAACCACTTCATCATCTTCATGGAGTGGGTAGGCGTCTTCCTGATAGTTTTCTCCCACGGCAAATGAAAGGGATCTAAGCTTTGAAAACTCGGGGTAGTTGAGAAATAGTTTTTGTTTTAAGGCGGAGATTGTGTCACCCGTGCTGAGATCAAACTTTATTCGTTTGGCCTTCAAAATATCTTTGGCGATTCCGAATGCGACAAGGTTAATCTTCATCTTACATCAATTATTCGGCTCTGTTACCGAGGTTAGGAACGTTTTCATCTCTTTCCAAGCCAGTGTTGCGCAATCAAGGCGTTCAGGAAAATCATGAACGCCTGAAAAAGCCACAAAGTCATCGGACAAAGGTGATTCAATCACCGTCGGATCATTCCTTACAAATTTGAGAAATTGATCGCAAAGTTTCTGTGCGTCTTCGGTGCTTTTTCCGATCAGGGATTTTACCATTACTGATGTAGAAGCTTTTGAAATAGCACATCCAAAGCCATGGAAGGAAAGCTCTTTGAGCATCGATTGTTTATTGTCTGGCATGGGATTGATAAAAACCTCAAAACGATCGCCGCAGATCGGATTGTAAGCTTTCAATAGGGCAGCAGATCCGGGTCTTTTTTCAAAATTGACCGGGGACTCATTATGAGCTTTAATTGTGTCAGAGTATAATTTTCTAAGATTATTGCTCATGACCAGAATTTTTTTACATCAACCAGTGCTTCGATTGTTCTTTCCAGGTCTTCTTTAGTGTTATAGATAGCAAAGGAAATCCTTACTACCGCCGGAACACCCATTGATTCCAGCAATGGTTGTGCGCAGTGATGGCCTGCCCGAACAGCGATGTCAGCGTTTGCTAAAAAACTGGCAACATCATGAGGGTGAATGTCCTTTGCCTGAAATGAGACGATACTTCCGGATTTCTGCGGATTACCTAACAACGTAATATGGGTTAAAGATTTTACTTTTTCCTTGAAATAGATTGTTAGTTCATTCGTGTGATCGACCGTTGCTTTCTTATCGAGCGACTCAATGAAATCAATAGCGGCGCCAAGACCAATAACACCCGAAATGTTGGGAGTACCCGCTTCAAGATTATGAGGATAATCAAGAAACTCGGTATTGGCATATTCAACATTTTTAATTGCTCCACCTCCGTAGTGAAGCGGTTCAATCTGATTTCGATAACTTTTTTTACTATATAAAACTCCGGTCCCAAGTGGGCCAAACATCTTATGCGCTGAAAACACTATAAAATCAGCGTCGAAAGGGTTAATGTCTATCGGATAGTGCCCGGCACTTTGAGCGGCGTCCATCAGAACAGGAATATTTTTGACGTGAGCACGTGAGATAATCTCTTCAATTGGATTAATTGTGCCGAGCACATTCGAGATATGAGTCATCGCAAGAAGTCTCGTTCGGGTGTTTAGCAATGAATCCAGATTTGACAGATCGAGATTGCCGCTGGCGTCGACGGGAATTATCTTAAGAAATGCTCCCTTCTCTTTACATATCTGCTGCCAGGGGATAAGGTTCGCATGGTGTTCCATTCCGGAAATCACGATATTATCGCCCGTATTAAGATGACTACGTATGAAACCCCGCGCAACGATGCTAATGGACTCTGTTGCGCCTTTTGTAAAAACAATAGAATCGGAATCAGTTGAACCAATCAATGAAGCAACTTTCTTCCTTACTTCTTCATAGTGCCCTGTTGCATTGGTTGAAAGCGAGTAAAGTCCCCGATGGATGTTTGCGTTTTCTTTTTCATAGAAGGCTGTCATGGCCTGAATGACAGACGCGGGTTTCTGAGAAGTTGCAGCGTTGTCCAGATAAACCAATTCCGGATGGTGGGAGAAGATTGGGAAAAGGGCTTTAATTGACCGGGGATTGAAAGACATTGCAATATTCGAATGGATAAAGATAGTGGGTTTGGAATAGATTGCGCGTATTTTTGCTGACCTTCGTAACCAATGGCGGCAGCTCAACTCTTTGACAATCATGGCAGGCCCATCAGCTATTTACGGCTGGCGGTTACTGACCGTTGCAATCTTCGCTGTTTTTACTGTATGCCGGAAGAAGGAATTCGGTATCTGCCAAAAAAGGAATTGCTAACCTTTGAAGAGATAGACAGGCTGATTGTGATGATGGGTAGCATGGGAGTTTCCAAAATCCGATTGACAGGAGGCGAACCCTTTGTAAGGACTGACTTGATGGAGGTAATTAGAAAGATTGTCGTAACAAAAGGTATAAATGATTTACATCTTACGACTAATGGAATACTAACTGCGCCCTACATCGCGGAGTTGAAGAGCCTGAGAATTGCTTCTATTAACCTTAGTATGGACACCCTCGATAAAGAGCGCTTCCGAATGATTACCCGTCGGGATGAATTTGGTAAAACCAGGGCAACGCTCGACCTTTTGCTTGCACACGAAATACCCGTGAAGATCAATACGGTGGTTATGGACGGAAAAAATATTGACGACATTATTCCTCTGATTGAGTTGACTCGAAATAATAATGTGTCTGTGAGGTTCATAGAGGAAATGCCATTCAATGGTGAGGGAAATCATTATGCGACATTAACCTGGACCTATAAAAAGATACTGGAGCATATTAAAGGGGAGTTTCCCAATCTTCAAAAGATTCAGGATCCCGAAAATGCTACCGCTTATCATTATCAGGTTCCAGGATTCAAAGGAAATGTTGGTATTATTGCGGCGTTCAGCAGAACATTTTGTGGAACTTGTAATCGCATCCGTGTCACCGCCCAGGGTGTTCTGAAAACATGTCTCTATGACGATGGGGTTTTAAATATTAAGGATCTGATGCGTTCGGGTTTAAGTGATTCTGAGATAAAGGAGCAATTACTAAAAGCGTTTGCCAACCGGCCAAAGGATGGCTTCGAAGCTGAGCGGCATCGCAAGACTCATTCAATATCTGAGTCGATGTCAACGATTGGCGGATAGATTTTATAATTGAATGGAAGCATGAAAATGTATTTGTTAGGATTGTTCTTTACGGTAACAGGGTTTGGTGCGTTTGGACAGGAGCATAGAGACCTTAAGCCAACCACTTCTTTTGTTATTTCAGGTGATGTTAAGGCGCCAGCAACAGTTCTGATCGCTGATCTGAAGAAATGGAAGGAATTTTCGATAGGAGATGTGATCATCACAAACCATTTGAAGGAGAAGAAAAGTGAAGCTAACGAACTTAAAGGTGTGCTTTTGAAAGATGTTTTATCCGCTGTCGAAATAAATTCTGAAAGTCCAAAAGTCTTAAGCGAATATTATTTTACCTGCAAGGCAAATGACGGTTATACCGTGGTATATTCATGGAACGAATTGTTCAACACCTCTGTGGGTGACTCGGTGTACATCATTACCGAGAAAGAGGGGAAACAGGCGACGACAATGAATGACTCAATTCTTATGCTTTCGCCAAAGGATTTTGCTACTGGCCGAAGACATGTGAAAGCGCTTCAATCTATAGAAGTAAAAAGGGCAAAGTGAGATAGCTCAATGGATTTTTTCTTCCTCATTGTTGCCTTTTTTGTTATAGCACTGATCTACTCTTCCGTTGGATTTGGCGGAGGATCGAGTTACCTCGCGTTGTTGGCGCTACCGGTTTTTGCCATTGCGTTTCCCGTTATCAGATCAACTGCATTGTTTTGCAACATTATTGTCGTGTCTGGTGGAATATTCATTTTTTATAAAGAGGGAAAACTTTCGTTAAAAGAGGCATGGCCTTACCTCGTGAGCAGTGTGCCGCTAGCTTATATAGGAGGTTTCTGGCCGATCAAAGAACACACTTTCTTTATTTTGTTGGGAATCACCCTTGTGATCGTACCGTTCCTTCTTTGGTCTCAACCTCCCGAAAAACGCGAAGGTGAATCGACACGAATTCCTGAAACGATTTTACTGAAACTTATTTTGGGCGGAGCGATCGGTTTGCTGTCCGGACTGGTCGGCATTGGTGGCGGAATATTTCTTTCTCCCGTGTTGCACATGTTTCGCTGGTCGGAGCCGAAGAGAATTTCAGCGCTCGCGAGTGTATTTATATTGGTAAATTCTATTGGAGGGCTTGCCGGACAGTTCAATCGGGGTATTCCTGAATTAAGCTGGGAATTTCTGGTGCCTCTTCTACTGGCAGTGTTTATCGGTGGGCAGATAGGATCGCGATTGGGTGCCCGGCAGTTTAATCCTGTTTACATAAAGAGAATCACAGCCGTTCTGATTCTGGTGGCGGGTTTGAATATTCTAAAAGATCATTTATAGTTTTAATCACATAGCCTCAATTTTATGAAGTACTTCATTTTAATCGTCTTGTTAGGTTTATCTATCACTACCTTTTCCCAAACACGGGTCAACCCTGTTATAAAAAGTACAGGAGGCATTTTTGATTTGCCATATGCAGTGGAAAGGCCTGACCCTAAACTTGTATACAATATTGTTATCGAAGTGGAGCGCGCAAGTGAAAAACCGGATACGATCAACTGGGCTCTTAATAATGTGGCAAGGTTATTAAATCTTCATTCGGCTGGCGGTATAGCTTCCAGAAATATGCATGTCGTGCTTGCGATACATGGAGGTGCAACGTACATCACCATGAGCAATGAGGCTTATCGCGATAAGTACAAGGTCGATAATCCCAATCTGAAATTGTTCAAGGAGCTCGAAGAGGCCGGAGTAAGGATGTTTGTCTGCGGGCAATCCATCATCGCGAGAGGAGTGGATAAAGATAGAATGGTGCCGGAGGTAAAGGTTGCTTTGTCGATGCTAACAACTTTGACGACGTATCAATTGAAGGGATACGCGCTGTTGAAATTTTGACGCTAAAAAATGACTTGTCAATTGCCGCCCTGGTGATTTCCGTCAAACCAATACTTAAACTCATTGACTTTTTCCCTGCTCACAATGATTTCTTTGTCCCAAACGGGGTTGGTGGCAATCTTTAACCGGCTGTTGGAGTACATCACCACATCCTGGATAAACTGGATGTTGAGAATATAGGTCCTGTTTACGCGGTAGAAACTGTTTGGGGTCAGCACTTCTTCAAGTGATTCCAGTGTAAAGTCAATGATAAATTTTCTAAGCTGTTGTGTAACAAGATAGACGTCGCGGCCATCGGCATAAAAAAGGACAACCTGGTCGGTCGTGATCGATCGGATATGGTCACCCACCTTAACCATAAAACGGGTTTTATAACTTTTAGCAACGCTATCGGTGGCGAGTGATTTGAGCTTTTCGAGCTTGGTGTCATTCATGACCAATTGATCGCGAAGATTTTCCAGTTTCTGGAGGCTGGCGCTAAGATCTGAGAACGTGACTGGCTTGAGTAAATAGTCAATGCTGTTGACCTTGAAAGCCTCCAGAGCATATTCGTTATAGGCGGTAATGAAAATTACCGGCTTCTTAACGGAAACTTTTTGAAATATTTCAAAGCTTAATCCATCTTTTAACTGAATGTCCATGAAGATCAGATCGATCGCTGGTTGGTTTTGCTGGAGCCATTCGGCGGTTGAAGCCACTGAATCGCAAATGCCCTTCACCTGAATGCCTGTGCTGTATTTCTGCAGATATCGCTCCAACTTCTCTACAGCGGGGGTTTCATCTTCAACAATAAGTACGTTCAGCGTAAGACTCATGCGGTTTCAGTTACAGCGTGATCAACAGTGATCATCGGAAATTTAATATAATTTTCTCGGCCCGCTTTTATCTGAATAAAAGGGCGATCACTATAAACTGAATATGACCGCTGGAGCCGTTGAAATGCCTGAAGACTTTCAGGGTGCAATTGTAGCTTATCATTGAGATCATGTTGCAAAACAAAGTAATCCTCATCCTCCTGTTCCAGCGTGAGAACCAAGGGTGAGTCGGCCGAAATCAGGGTATTCCGTAAGATACTGTCAATTGCGGTGATGAGCGCTCCTGGCATTAATTGAATATCCTCGGTATTCTTTATGTGATTTTTCCAATGAATATGATGATGGTGTTTTTGGTTGGCAAGGCGAAGTAAATGATTGATAGCATGTAATTCTTCTGTGAGGGATACAAATTCCTTTTGGCGATTGATCAGCTGGTACCGATACAATGCCGCAAGACTATCAATCAGTTCTTCTGATGCATCGGCGTTTTTATGCAGACAAAGGATCAATTCTTCGAGGCTATCATAGAGCAAATCAGGATTTATTTCCTGGCGGAAGGACATAAACTCTGATTCAAGACTTTCACGAAGTTTATGCTCCTGTTCTATGCGCAACGTATTCTCCTGATGCAGATATCGATTGCCAACATAAAGTGCATTATAGAGCAGGGCGGTAAGTCCGAAAATTACGCCGAAAATAATCAGCTCGCGCGGGCTGATATCAAATCCAATAACCAGTTTGTAATACTGGCTGATAGCGATCAATACCATACCCACGCTGACTACTGTAGTGACAACAATCTCTAATACTGCCTTATTTTTCACAGCCAATTTGACCTTGTTCATGAGCACAATTGCGAATCGCATAGACTCAAATGCAATCAGGCTCAGTACAATACTGACGTATACTTCCTGGTTGCTGAACAAAGACCCCAATTGTTCAACATTATTGTTGATAAGCAGGATGATCAGGTAGACCAGCACTCCATATACCGGCGGAGCGAAAATGCGAAAGAAGGAGTTATGGATAAAAATTCTCTTCATAACGCCACAGCATTCTTTTTGAGCACTGGTAATTGAACTAGAAACTTTTCTTCGTCCTTAACAATCACTTTTTCGGAAGTAAAAAAGCTGTAACGTTTATGAATATTTTCAAGGCCAACTTTGAAGCTTGTTACCGGCTTAAGGCTTTTTGTTTTGGTATTGTAAATTACAAGACTGGTGCTGTCCATGGCACTGATGTAAACCAGTAATGGCTGATCCTTACTGATCGCATTATGTTTAACAGCATTTTCCACCAATAATTGGAGGGTCATAGGAGGAATCAGTGAGTCAAGAATATTCGACGGAACATTGATTTCCAATTGTAAGTGATATTCATAGCGGACCTGCAGTAGAAAATAATAGGATTTTACAAATTCAAGCTCGTCACGCAACGGCACGAGCTTTTGAGTCTGGTGGCTAAGAACATAGCGGAACGTGTCAGCCATACGCCGGATAAACTCTTCTGCTATACGTGTATCTTTATAGAGCAGCGACGATACGGTGTTAAGACAGTTAAAAAGGTAATGAGGGCTGATCTGGCTCTTCAGGGATTCGAACTGCAATTCCAGTTGCCACCGGTCAGAGCGAAGTTGCTCAGCCTGCGTCACGGCATAATATCGGTAGGAGTAAAATAATCCGTAAAATATTTCATAGATGAAGATCGTAATAATTAAAAGTATCGTGAGCTTAAGTGAAGCTTCGCCTTGAACTTCGAACAAATGTTTACCGATTAACGCAAAGAAAAGTATCACGAGCCCAATGTTCGCGCCGAGTCCGCTGATGAACCTCAGGAGGAAATTATTTTTCCAATGAATGACCTTGTCGAGCAAACGGTCAATTTGAAAGATCAGAAATCCGAGGGCATTAGTGATGGCAACCGCTATCAGGTACTTTTCAGCCTGAAGTTCAAACGAAGGTGCTGTTCCAGTTTCACTGTAGTGGATAAATGTAAAGTATACAATGCCCAGGGCCGTACACCCTATCAGCAGCAATAGATACTTACGCATGGATTGTTTTTGTGAAAGAGCAGGGACGAACATGGCGACCGGAAGCTACTGAATTTTAATCTCACGGTAATGTAATTTCCGCAGACGTTAATCAATTGCTTTCATCACCCTTCCGTAGTAAGTCTCGGAGCTGATCTTTTTAGCGGCTGCCCGGTATGCGTCGTTCAAAGAGGCATCGTTCAATAACTTGATCTTCGGAGCGGCCCGGGTCAATACCTCTGTAATATAATGATCGGAATCAATGTTTCCAGCAGATTGTAAAATCGCCTGAATATTCTGTTTTGTCAGAGTAGGCCGCTCCAGTGCTGCTTGTAAAAATGTGGCGGCATAGTAGTCACTTTCATGTGACCCTACTGATTCTAATAGTTTCTGAAACGTATCATCACTAAGGTTTTGTCGCTTCATAAATTCATTGGCAACAGCGGTGGCGTAATGATCTGACTCAATGCTGGAGGCAACGCTTATAAGATTGTTTTGAGCTTCAGAAGTGAGGTTGTTTTTGAGTAAATTGGTAAGAACCTCTGTCTTGTAGTGATCCGACTCAATATCTTTTACTGATTCCAGCACTTTGACATACGATGTGGTTGAAAGTCCTTGCTTGCTCAACGCCTTATTCAGGACAACGCTGCGGTAGTGATCTGAATCAATCGATTTGGTAGCGTTGATCATTTCTGAAATGATAGCATCATTGAGATTATTTTGCTTTAGCAGCGTTGAAAGTACTTCTGTTTTGTAGTGGTCAGATTCCATGTTGCTGGTGGCCACCATAATTATTTTTACGCTTTCAATCGTTGCCGGCCCGCTTCTCAAGGCTTCTTGGATGACTTCAGTTTTATAATGATCGGATTCCATTTTCTGTGTTGCCGCAAATACACCCTCAGTTGCTTCTTTTGATTGTAAGAACTTACTCATGTTGTTTCGCAGAAACTCGCTCAGGTAATGGTCGGAGTCGATGGTTTCTGCCACTTTGGAAGTGATAGATGCGTAATCTTTTTCTGGAAGATTCAAGCTCATCAGCAAGTTGGCGTAATGCGCTTTTACGTGGTCGCTATCAAGCCTGCCGATCTCATCCAATACGGCTTTCGTTCCACCCTGGCGATAGAATCGGTTTACCCGACTTTCAGCACCAATGGTTGTGCTGCGAAGGAGTTCCGGAAGAATCTCTGATAACCATTTGCGCCCTTCTGGTTCGAACGAAACCGAAGTACGGCCTTCATAGTACTCTCGCTTTAAAACATTGCCCTGGGGTGTAATGACGATCGAGCGGCGACTTCCAAATACTGTTTTCGTAATCTCCAGATAACCGTCTGGCGACATGCTTTTGATGTCCTTGTCGTCGTCAGACATTTCGATCTTTCCGCGTATTTCTACGTTGAAACTTCCAATCCCAGTCGATCTGTTAAAAGAGACTTTGGTTGTCCTATTGTTGCTATAAACCTCTACCTGGGCACTTAGGGACCCAGAGGCAGCGATAAGAATGGCAATCAGGCAGAAGGTGAACGTTTTCATAGATGGCACTTTGATGTATAGACGAGACAAAGGTGGTCCAGGGATACAGTCCAGTCAACAAGAATGACATGAGTTGTGGAAAAAGTGTACTGAAGAAGCTCGGGAGCCCAGAGGTGAGTAGTTGAGGGGATCTGCAGGGCGCGCTGTCACTACGTTATCGAATTGAAATCGGCAAAGTATTGTCTTTGCTAAATGACTCTCGTTACCCAGTCATCGAGGTTGTCGTTGTAGCAATAGCTGATAAAAATTTCGTATTCGTAACCCTCGAGAATTGAAACCATTCCTTAAAAATGCCAATTTATTCAATCACCTTTCGACAAGCTTAGATAACAATGAATCTCAATAGGTCCCGGCAATGGCATATTTGAAAGCCACTAAATTCAATTACCTTGATGAATAAATAATTGCTTTTTGGAACAGCAAATCTTTTCCTCGCGTATCTCTTCTATCCTTACTCTGTTAGGAGTCGCAATTGGCTTAGGCAATGTTTGGCGATTCCCCTATATGATGGGAAGCTACGGAGGCAGCGCTTTCTTATTTGTTTATTTTATTTTCACTCTACTCTTTGCTGTTCCCGCACTTATGGCCGAGATGGCGTTAGGGCAAATGAGCGGCCTTGGTACCGTTGACGCATTACGAATAGGTCTGGGGAAAAAGGCGGGAAATTTTCTGGGATATCTCCTTCTTTTTGTAATCACCGTTTCGGGTTCATATTATGCCACCATTGTAGCAAATGTATTTTTTACAACATGTTTTTCTTTGGTCGTTGGCTTTTCTGCCAAGTCCAATGTAGCCTACCAGGAACAGTTATCCAATACATGGCTCCAATATGGAATTACCGTATTGCTTATACTGGCGTCTCTGTATGTTATTCGAAAAGGGTTAGCCAAAGGGATTGAGTATGTCAGTAAAATTGTAATGCCGCTGTTTTTTCTGACGCTGATTTATATGATTGTTCATGTGTTGTTAATCCCCGGAGCACTTACTAAAGGCCTGGAGTTTCTTCATCCTGATTGGTCGCTCATGGGTGCTTCAGAAATTTTTGCAGCCATGGGGCAGGCGTTCTTTTCCGTTGGCCTGGGTGGAACGTTTGTGGTGGTATATGCCAGCTTCTTCAAAAAGAATGAGAACATTCCCTTGGTTGCGCTCTTCACTGGCTTGGGCGACATGAGTGCATCGGTGCTGATCAGTTTGTTCATTGTGCCCGCGGTTTTAGTATTTGGATTAGACATGACTACAGGGCCAACTTTGATCTTTCAGACCTTTCCGCAATTATTCAACAGCATGCCGGGAGGGCGTTTGGTTGGTTCACTGTTTATGCTCGCCATTTTTATTGTAGCCTTCCTTTCGTTGGTAGCTGCTTATCAAGTTCCATTTACAACGCTGCAGCATGAGTGGCCATCGGTTAACAGAAGGAAAATCCTATATATGATTGGTGCGCTTCAGTTAGTGCTGGCTTTACCAAGCAATATCTATCCGGGAATTATCAGTGTCTTGGATTTAATATTTGGTTCTGGCATGCAAGTACTGGGCAGTGCTTTTTGCATCTTCGGTTTAACATGGGGCATCAACCGGGTTAAAGGCAGGAGCCAACTGTTTCAGTCGGACAGAGAATCCAATTGGCACTCAATCTTATATATCTGGATTAAGTGGGCCATACCCTTGGCCTTACTTTCGGTTTTGTTCGGCTACCTGACCCAATAGGTAAGCTGGAAATTCAGTTTAATTTTTTGCTAACTTGAAAGAAAATTAAAAATGGCTATGAAAAAGCTAAACGACAACATCGAGATAGACGCGGTAGAAGATCATGATGGCATTATGACCATTCGCGGGGGTGGCGCTAAACGCGATTGGAATGGCATCCATTACAAGCAAGGCATGTCAGCCAAGAATGTGGGATCCACTAAGCTTTCTATGAATGTAGCAACCATTCCACCGGGGGGCGTAGCCTACGCGCATATTCATGATGGGTTTGAATTGATGTTATATATTGTAGAGGGCAACGTAAGGCATGAGTTTGGAGATAAGTTGAAAAAAGTTCTTGAAAATACTGCGGGTGATTTCATCTATATAAAATCAGGAGTGCCACATGAGGTTTTTAACATGAGTGATACGGAACCTGTGGTGGCCTTTGTAGCCCGCTCCAGTGCAAATGAATGGGATAGTATTGTACCCTATGATAGAGCAACAGGAACAATTATTAAAGAGTAACCTACCCACCCACAAATGGAAACAAAACAAGAGAAAGGAATAGAGGCAAACAATCAGGATTTTAAAAAATACGAGCAGGTTAACAAAGGCCAGACGTATCATTTGGCGGAAAAAGCAGAGGAAGATCTGTTTGATGATGACTACAAAATCAAAACCTGCGACATGAGTTTGTTCTTTCATGAAGGTGAAGATGGTAAACAAAAGTTTGCGCAACAATTGGGCGAAGCCATGCAAGGCATTGGATTTGCAATACTAACTAACCACGGCATCGATGCATCACTCTATGACGAGGCTGAAAAAAAGACTGCCGAAGTATTTGAAACCACCACACGCGAAGAACGGATGAAGTATCATGCTCAGCGATTCGGCTCGGTGAATCAGGGGTATTTTCCCATGAAGGAAACCACCATCATCCACCCTGACCTTGTAGAAGGCTGGGTGTTTTGCCGCAGAGCATTTAACATGGATGGCAAATCGGATTATAGAGAATCTGATTTTTGGCCAAGACCGGGTTATGAACCTTTTTTCAGAAAAGTTTGCGAGGCGCATGAAGCGTTAATTCTTCCCATCATGCAAAGTATTCTGGTTTACTTAGGTGCTGATGCCCATGCGTATGACAGGTCTCTAACCAAAACTAATTTTGGTTTCCGATTGAATTACTATCCACCCATTTCCAAAGAAGATGATGCATCAGGTGCAGGCCGCATGCTGGGGCATGAAGATGTAGATCTCTTTACCATTCTACCCGCTCAGTCTGTTGATGGGTTGCAGGTACTCAATCGCAAGAACATGAAATGGATAAGACTGGAGGCGCCCAAAGGAAGCATCGTGCTGAACACAGGCGATTACATGCAACGTATCACCAATGATATTCTTCCTTCCACCACACATCGGGTGAGCAAGCCAAAGAATAAATCCATGAACAACAAGCCCCGCATCAGTTTCCCGATGGCGGTGTATGTGTGGGAAAAAGAAATGCTGGAAGTATTACCCAACACCGGCATGCCCAAGTATGAACCTATAGAAGCAGAAACTTTTCACACAAAAATTACTAGTAAGTATTATGGTGATGCATATGCGGATAATGCACAGGGGAAAGTCAAATGAGTCAACTGGGTTGTAACCCGAACTTCTAGAGGGCGGCTGATAATTTGTCTCTCAATATCACAGTCTAGGTGTAATGATTGACTTGTCTTCCTTGTCCTTACTGATTAAATTATTCTAAGCCGGTCATTCAATCAAGCCCGCGGTTGTTAAAAGCCTTTCTGTCAGATAGAGTTCGTATGCGTCTGGTTGATAGGGTTCGATGATGACGTTTGTGTCATGAATAACTAACTAACTTTCACGCTCCCTGGCAGGATGGTAGTCACCGAAAGTTTGTTCATCAAATGGATGAAGCTTGCCATTGCTCGGAACCATTTTCACGAAATGTTTTTAACGTGAAGTGTGTATTCTCCAGTTCTTCTGTTTGTCTGACAATATCCTCAGTAGTAGCAGAAGGAAGAAATGCCAACGATAAAGCAGTCTTGTATGTTTTTAATGCGTTCGACTCCATCTCTTCGCATTGCTTAAGATCAAAATCCTTGCTTCCAAGATTTATTACTCTTTTTAGTTGGCCAATAGCTGACGAAAGAATGCCTTCTTTTGGCAAGGTGTGACTGGCGATACCGTAGGCCGTTCTCCATTTATTGAGAGTCGCAGTAAATGTCTGAGCCTGAATTGCAAATTGCATATAGAAGATTTTCATTTCAATCTCCTTCGCTTTATCTGCAAGGGATTTGTAACGATTCACACGCTGGCCATTAATATCCATCATTTTGTTGAGTGTGAGGACAATTTGAGAAATTGGTTGCATAGGGGAAGAAGTTTTCGTTCACTTTTATGTTCTGAAAATCGTGCCGTACTAAAACGTGAATTTTGAAAACCGAATCCTCCCTCACACGCGATTATTGGGGATTTTTTTCCTCAGATAGTAGAAATATGTGCGTAATTGCGGTATAGCGGCCTTAGAAAAGTCGCCATAGTGAATCAGCATGGCGCCGGGATTGGTGAGTTTTTATTACTGGTTTATAGTTTTTTCCATTTCCATTCAATTCCCTTTCGTTTCTGTCAAGATTTGAGTTGATCCTATTGTACTCTCGTAATGAAGTATTCTGGAGAAATTTGAATTATCCCAGTCACCACCGTCATGTCTCATACGATTTTTCATATGATTTTTGTTTAATTAAACTGTAATTGATTGATAATGATTGGTGCAAAACGCAACTCACCAACGCTCATTTCCAATGCTGTTGACACGAAAATTATTCCTTCGGGCAGCTAACCAATTTGTGCTAACGTTTTGTTGAAATATCTCCGCAGTGATGACTTTTTACCCCTCTTTGACCGCTCATAAAAAATAATGTAGACAGACTTGTCTGGATTCCGTTTTAATCCTTCATTTGCTAACCAAATGGAGACTCAGGAAATCACGGTACGGGAGCATATTCTTCAAACAGCCACCAGACTGTTTCATGATCAGGGATACAATCTTACGGGGATTAATCAAATCATCGACGAGGCCGGCGTAGCCAAAGCAAGCTTGTATTATCACTTTCCTTCCAAGGAAGACTTATGTGTAGCCTATTTGCACCGTCGTAATAACACATGGTTCAGTGCATTGGAGACATATCTCAAAGATGTAGATGATCCAAAGCAGCGAATTATCAAGACATTTGATTATCGAGCCATTCATCTGAAGAAGAACCATTTTGGGGGGTGTAGTCATATCAAGATAATTTCAGAAATGCCACAGCGCGGAGAGAAAATCGATCAGGCGGTGATTCTGCAAAAAGAGAAACAGAGAAAATTCTTTTTGGATTTGACGGAACAGGCAGAAGGAAATAGAAAAAAAGCTGCTTCCCTTGCCGAAACCATTTTTCTTCTTTTTGATGGTGGCACAGTTCAATGCCAGGTGTACCGCGATCCGGCACCACTACAGGCAGCAAAGAAAGCAGTTGTGAGTTTGCTAAATGAAGACGGTAAGAAATAAGAATAGTTAAGAGATATGTGGATTGTACGATTGGCTTTGCGGAGACCTTATACGATTGGTGTATTAGCGTTTTTTATTCTTATCATGGGTGTGCTGTCCATTCGCAGAATGCTGGTGGATATATTTCCTGTGATTGATATTCCTGTGGTGGCCATGGTGTGGTCCTATCCTGGTTTGTCGGCAGATGAAGTTGAGAAACGTGTAACATTTATCAGTGAGCGTGGTATATCCACGACAGTAAATGGAGTTGAACGAATTGAATCTCAATCCTATCCGGGTATTGCGTATTTAAAAGTTTATTTTCAGCGAGGTACCGACATTGGCGCTGCGATTGCGCAGATGACTGCCGTGTCTAACACGTCCGTCAGGAATCTGCCTCCGGGAATTCAGCCACCCGGTGTTCTTCAGTTTAACGCATCGAATCTTCCCGTCGCACAACTTACGTTGAGCAGTAACACTTTGACAGAAGACCGCATGTATGACTATGGTCTGAACTTCATTCGCTTACGACTTTTCACTATCCCGGGATTATCAACTCCTTGGCCATACGGGGGTAAGACGCGCCAAATCGTTGTGGATTTAGATCCCACTGCGCTTACTGCGAAGGGTTTGTCACCTTCAGATGTATTGGCAGCAGTTCAGGCTTCGAACGTGATCATACCTGCGGGTACTGCGCGCATTGGTTCTACTGAATATAATGTTGCGTTAAACTCAAGCGCAGAAACAGTTGAGCAGTTTAGTGACATTCCGGTGAAGATCGTCAATGGAATTCCTGTAAAAATCGGGGATGTTGCCAAGGTATCTGACAGTTTCGCGGATCAGACAAACATCGTACGGGTCAATCGCAAACGAGCGACCTATCTTACTATCCTTAAAAAATCAAATGCTTCAACGCTGGCGGTGGTAGAAGCTGCCCGCGAAATAATTCCATCTATTAAAGAAGTCGCGCCGGAAGGTCTCGATATGCAGATTGATTTTGATCAGTCGGTATTTGTTAGAGGTGCTATCGACAGCGTGTTGCATGAGGGTGTAGCAGCAGCGATACTGGTTTCATTGATGATATTGTTTTTCCTCGGTAGTTGGCGAAGCGTGATCATCGTTTGTACTTCTATTCCTTTGGCAATTCTGGTTTCGATTATCGGACTTAACCTGACAGGAAATTCGCTCAATATCATGACTCTTGGCGGTCTTTCACTGGCTATTGGTATGCTGGTCGATGACGCCACGGTGACGGTTGAAAATATTCACCGAAATCGGTTATTGGGTAAACCACTTACCGTCGCCATCCTGGATGGTGCAAAAGAAATTTCAGTTCCTGCACTAATGGCTACACTCTCCATTTGTATTGTTTTCTTTCCCGTCATTTTGCTGACCGGGCCGTCTCGCTTTCTCTTTACACCTATGGCCTTGTCGGTAGTGCTTGCGATGATCGCATCCTATGTGCTTTCGAGAACATTGGTCGTTACTCTTTCAAGAATGTTCATGGAGCATGAGCATATACATCACGATCAACTTGCGCCTGGTAGAACCAAACTGAAGTTCTCGCAGCGATTTAATGCTTGGCGTGATAAAGGGTTTGATCGGTTTCAAGAAAGTTATGGAAGACTGCTGAAGAGCTTTTTGATAAATAAACGATTCACATTATCATTAGCCGGGCTCATACTACTTGTGTCCTCGCTTTTGCTGGGAGTAGTGGGTACCGACTTCTTTCCTGCTACTGACGCTGGTTTGATGAAGCTGCATTTTCGTGCTCCATCGGGAACGCGAATAGAGGAAACGGAAAAGCTGGTGGATATTGCAGAAGAAAGGATCCAGAAGATCATTCCGCCACAGGACCTTGGTGCCATCAATGATATGATCGGCGCACCATCGTATGTAAATACTGCCTTCGTAAGCACTGATAATTCCAGTGGCATGGATGCAGACATTCTGATTTCATTGAAGCAAGGTCACAAGCCTACCCGTGAGTATATGAGGAAGATCCGGGACGACTTCGCTGAAAATTTTCCTGGTTGTGTCGTGTATTTTCAATCGGCAGATATTGTTACACAGGTGCTGAACTTTGGATTGTCATCACCAATTAACATTCAAATTCAGTTTCCAAATTATCCTGTTGCCTACCAGTATGCGCGCAAACTTCGCGATGAGATAAAGAAAATTCCAGGTACACAGGACGTGAATATCCGGCAGGTGCTTGACTATCCAACATTAAAATTGAATGTGGATCGCGTGCGGGCTGCGCAACTTGGTCTAACCCAACGCGACGTGGCCAATGACATGCTGATCTCATTATCATCGAGCTCACTGGTTGGCCCATCTTTCTTTATTAATCCGACCAACAACGTCAATTATCCGGTGTCAGTAAAGGTGCCAATGGCGAAACTTAGTTCAGTTGAGAGGTTACTGGCTTCGCCATTGAATGCCGCCAATACACCTATTACCAGGAATTCTCCGCGTGGTTTGAATGATGTGCCGACGTCCCTTACTCAATCGCTGGGTAATATCTCAACATTATCAACTGAGAGTAGATTTAATATAATAAGTCATTATACTGTTGCGCGCGTAATTGACATTAATTGCAATGTGGAGGACAGGGATCTTGGTTCTGTTTCTTCGGAGATCCAGGCGAGAATTGATGCCTTGGACAACCTTCCACCCGGAATGAAGATTACGGTACGGGGTCAAAGTCAGGAAATGAAACAGTCGTTTAGCACTCTCGGATTGGGAATGGTATTGGCAATCGCGTTGGTTTACTTGCTGATGGTAGTTTTATTCCAGTCATGGCTGGATCCGTTTATTATTATGATTGCTGTACCCGGCGCCTTCATTGGAATTTTATGGATGCTGGCGATAACGGGTACGACTATTAACGTGGTTTCGCTCATGGGGTCCATCGTCGCGATCGGTATTGCAGTTTCGAACTCCATTTTACTGGTAAGTTTTGCCAATGAAATAAGGCAGCATAAAACCATGACTGCTTTCGATGCTGCATTGGAAGCTGGCAAGACGCGTTTGCGTCCGGTGCTAATGACGGCCATCGCAATGATACTGGGTATGATTCCAATGGCTATCGGCTCGGGCACAGGCGGTGAGCAAAACGCACCGCTAGGAAGGGCAGTAATTGGTGGATTACTCGTAGCAACAGTAGTTACACTCTTCATTGTGCCCGTAGTTTATTCGATTCTTCGCACTTCGGAACCACCTATCCACACATTGGATGCAAAGTTTGAAGCGGAATCAACGGCAACAGAATAGAAGGTGAGTTAAAACAGAAAAGTAAGTTTGAGTTATATGGCATCAGAATCAACAGAAACCTCAGCCAAGAAAGTTATTACCGGCGGCCTTGTACTTCTTGTAGTAATAGCCGCGGGGGTAATCGTTTTGTTTTTAAAACAACAGAGCGGTATCGCAGCGGAACGTGAGGTGCGTGAAGAAAAAATGCTGGCGGGCCCAACCGTGAAAACAGCAAAGGCAGTTAAATCAAAAGGCGGCCGTGAATTTACACTGATCGGAGAGGTGAGACCTTTTCAGTCCGTGACCTTGTACGCTAAGACCAGTGGGTATATGGACAAGATTGTTGTGGACAAAGGAGACCGTGTAAGGAAAGGTCAGCTTATCGCGACTATTGTAGCTCCGGAAATAGATCAGGATTATAGTTCCACTCTGGCAGATCTTGAAAACAAGAAGCGTATTTTGAAAAGAGATGAATCACTGCTCGAAAAGAATTATATCTCATCGCAGGAAAAAGAACAGTCTGAGACTGCCGTGAGAGTGGCTGAGGCAAGACTGCGATCAATTTCTGCGCAGCAACAGTACCGTACCTTGGTCGCTCCGTTTTCGGGAACAATTACTGCCAGGTATGCTGATGCCGGCGCGCTACTTCAAAATGCTTCCAATGCTCAGTCAGGGGCATTACCAGTAGTGGTAATCTCTCAATTGGACCGCGTAAGAATTTATGTTTATGTAGAGCAGAAGGATGCGTCCTACATAAAAGCAGGATATCCTGTCGATGTTATTTTATTTGAAAATGCTGAATCTAAAATATCTACTACCGTTACACGCGTTTCGGGTGAGTTGGACAGCAAGACGAAGATGATGTTGACAGAGATTGATCTGGATAATTCAGACAACAAAGTAATTCCCGGAAGTTTTGTGCAGATCAGAATTCAATCGCCAGGAGTGCCAAAGTTGCAAATCCCACGAGAGGCATTGATTATCAAAGAAGGAAAATATTTTGTGGCAACGCTTACGGCCTCCAGCTCTATTCACTTTCAGCAGATTAAGATAGGAGAGAATACGGGAGACAAGATAACCGTGCTGGAGGGTCTGACGGAAAATGATACACTTGTTCTGAGCATTGGTGACAGTCAGGAAGAAGGACAAAAAGTGATCGTCCAAAAATAAGATCAGCAATGAAGAGTCTATTTTTGTTAAGAACATACCTTTTATTCGTTGGTTTAGCCTTTGCCGTTTCGGTTGCCGGTGGACAAGACACCCTTCGTGCTGCAAGAACCCTTTCATTTGATGAAAGTATCCAGTTGGCGCTTACCAATTCAACAGCAGTATTGAAAGGAATTAACTCAGTGGAGCTAACAGGTGCGCAAATATTGGCGGCCCATGGGCAGTTTTTGCCCGATGCGATTGTAGGTGGAGCTTTGAGTTATACGGCCGGAACGAATCTTCTTACGGTGACGGTACCGACATTGGTAAATTCCCAGAGGAGCAATATCAACTACCAGATCATCAGTAGTATTAATATTTATAACGGCTATGCTAACCGGGCCACATTAAAGGCAGCATTGCTTACAAAAGAAGTTGCAGAACTTTCTCTTACGCGCGCGCGACAGCAAATCAAACTTGATATTATACAATCGTATTTACAGGTTGTGCTTGACAAAGAGATAGTGGCTTTTGCGCAGCAGAACTACCAAACTTCAATGAAGCGCGAACAGCAGTTGGATGAGCTGGTAAATGTGGGAAGAAGACCTAAATCGGATTTGTATCAGCAACAGTCGCAGACAAGTCTCGATCAGCAATTTCTTACCAATTCAATTAACAAACTGAATGTTGATAAGGTGCTCCTGCTTCAACGGTTGAGACTTGACCCATTAGAGAACTATGAATTTGCTGATGTGGTCATTGATGAAAGCGCATTGAGTCCGGAGTTAGTTAATGAGGAAACGTTAATAGAAAAAGCAAAGGATCAGCGGACCGATTTGAAATCATCCCAGCGATCACAAGAGGCTGCATTGTGGTATATCAAAAAAAGCAGAAGTGGTTACTTGCCGAGGGTTTCGGCGTCCGCGGGAGCCTACGGAGTAGCAGCACATTTTAACAAGCTTTATGTGGGTGGAAATGACGTACTCCCTCCTGAGCAGCGCTCGTTTGGAACACAGCTGGGCAATCAGATCTATGGAATTATGTCTTTAAATGTTGGTTGGAATATTTTTGATAAGTATGTATCGAAGTCAAATGTTGCAATAGCGCGTGTCAACGCTGTCAACGCACGTATTGACTATGAAAATGTAAATCTTCAGATTGTGTCCGAAATCCGGCAGGCGCTGGGCAATTATGCGACGGCGTTGCAACAAACAGCGACATCGGAGAAAGGATTGATTGCAGCGACACAAGCATTTGAAACATTGAATGGACGGTATAGTGTAGGCGCTGCGAATTTTATAGAATTATCCAATGCGCAGAATAATTTATTGCTGGCGAAGCAGAATCGGGCCCAGGCGGGTATTAGTTTGTTCTTACAGAAGAAGGTGTTAGATTTTTATGTTGGAGAGAACTAATTGAATGATGGTGACTAACTCATCTTACTCAACTCTGTCAACGCTTTCACAAACTCATCCAACTCCTGAGTAGTAGTGTACACATTTGGAGTGATGCGACAGCCCTGCACGTTTCCCTGGGCATTGTCGATCGCTACAGTCCAAATCTTATATTTATCCAGCAACGTTTTTGCGAGATCACCAGGTTTGATGCCCTTGATACCTACGTTCGCGATGGCGCATGAACGTGCAGGATCCTTTGGTGTATTAAGAATCACGTTTGGAAGATTCCGCACCTTGCCGGTCCAATAGTTTTGTAAATATCTAAGCCGGGCTTCTTTGCGCTCGGGTCCGAGTTTTAAATAGTAGTCGATTGCGTTGGATATCGCGAGATCGGTGTGCACGGGATGTGTGCCAGTATGGTTCAGGCGCCAAATATCGTCCTCTTTCCGGCCTTCCTCCCCGAAGAGCGGCCAAAGCTTGTCGATGTTTTCTTTCTTAATGTATAATATTCCCGCTCCGAGGGGCACACTCAACCATTTGTGCAGACTGGCAGCATAATAATCACAACCCAGGTCCGGAATAGAATACTTTAATTGAGCAAACGCATGTGCGCCGTCGACCATGACCTGTACGCCTTTGCCATGAGCCATGTCACATATCTTTTTCACCGGTAAAATATGTCCGGTGATGTTGACCATATGCGCGATCATTATCAACTTGGTTTTGTTCGTGATTGCTTTTGCATAGACATCCACAACTTCCTCATCTGACTTGGGATCATTGGGCACGGAAATAATCTTATTAACAACGCCATAACGTTTCTCCACCAGCTTGAACATATCCAGCATTGCTCCATAATCCTGAAGGGCCATGACTGCTTCATCACCTTCTTTCCATTTCATGCCTCCGATGACCGTGTCCAGTGATTCGGTTGTGTTGCGCGTGATGATAAGCTCCTCCGGTGAACAGCCTGCGAGTGACGCTAACTTCGCGGAAATAGCTTTTTTATTATCATACTGTGCTGTCCTCATGTAATAAGAACCCTGGTAATTCACTTCCCGCACATGCTGAATAAAATTCTCCAGCGTCTCAGTCGGCAGGATGCAGTAATAGCCATTCTCGAGATTGATGTAGTCAGGCTTCAGTTTGAATCCACCGCGGATAGTTGTCCAGAAGTCTTCATCTTTCGCCAACTCTTCCGATGGCAAATGTCTAACGCTGTCCATCAACTTTCCGAACGACTCAAAGGAAGTCAAAGCGCCCACACTTAAAAGTGTTGCGTTTTTTAGGAATGATCGTTTATTCATACGCTTAGCTTTCTAATTTTCAGCCTACCTACTTTCCCCTCGCAATGATTCCTACCTGTTGCAATACAAAATCAATTTCCTCTTCCGTGTTGTAAAGCGAAATCCCCATTCTTGTTACTCCACCTTTTTCCGCAAGTCCGAGTACTTCAATCGCCCTGAGAGCATAAAAATGCCCATCCCATGCGCAGATATTCTTTGATGCGAGGTACTCACACACTTTTTCGGGCGTTTTTCCTTTCATAATGAACGAAACCGTTGGAGTCCTTTCTGCCGATGAAAAATCTTGTCCAATAATAGTGATGCCGTTGATTTTCTTAAGTCCGTTATAAAGTCGACTTGCCAGCCCGTGCTCGTGCACAGCAATTGTTTCGTAGGCGTTTACAATCTTTTCCCTTTGCGTGGTTCCTTTTCCTAGGCTGGCAATAAAATCAACTGCAGAGGAAACGCCAGCGAGTGCAGCATGATTCAGCGTACCTGTTTCAATAGAATGAGGGGCCATTTGTTCTGCCGTTCGAAGCCGGTCCGTGGGTATCCTGTCAAGCGTGCCAGGGCGACTGTATAAAATTCCAATGTGTGGTCCGTAAAACTTATAGGCAGAGCAAATTAAGAAATCGCATCCGATAGCCTGAACGTCGATAGCAAAGTGAGGAGCATAGTGAACAGCGTCCAACATGAGCCAGGCATTGTATTTATACGTAAGCTCTCTGGCGAGTTTGATATTATTTACTGTGCCAATTGAATTGGCTGACATACCCATGCAAACCAGCCGGGTGTTTTCGTTCATTTTGGAAGCAAAATCATCGTAATCAAGCATGCCATTTGCCAGAAGTTTTATCTCGCGAACCTTGATGCCTGCATCTCTTAACGTAAGCCATGGTCCGCGGTTCGCCTCATGATCAAGTTGAGTGATCAGCACCTCATCACCTGCCCGCAGGTAACGCGACATCCCGCGCGCGAGCGCAAAATTCAGTGTGGTCATATTTTGCCCCAGTGAAATTGTCTGCTGTCCTTCAGCTCCTAAAAGAGTGGCCATGTCCACGCGCGCATTTTGAATGACAGCGTCTGTTTCATTGGTGGTGATAAACATGCCATGTGTATTGGAATTTGAGTTCTGATAATAATGCACCATTCCATCGATCACTGCCTGTGGTACTTGAGTGCCCGCTGGACCGTCGATAAAAATCAGGTTTTTGCCATTGTGCTTCCTCTGAAGCGAGGGAAATTGTTTCCGTATTGTAGCCGGATTAAAGGCTGTCTTTGCCATATATTTTTTATTAGAAGCATGAAAATTAAAGAAATTTAATGGGATAGCCGCCGACCCTAAGAGCATGATTTTTAACCATTCCTGTAACGGTTTGTAGGGCTGATGAATTTCTTTTTTACATTACCTTCTTATTACTGAACCCAAACCTTAACAGCATGAATATGCGCTTACGATGGGCTACCATGTTAGTAGTCCTTTTGTCACCCTCATGGCTTTTTGCCCAGGACGACAAAGAACTTGCACCCGTCACACGGACTTATGCGATTACAAATGCCACGATCATTCAAGGACCTGGCCGCAAGATTGATATGGGAACGGTCGTGATGAAAAATGGATTGATCACAGCAGTGGGTAAAGGAGTTTCCATTCCGCCCGAAGCAATCGTTATTAAAGGTGATTCCATGTATGTTTATGCTGGATTCATCGATGGTCTTACACGTGCAGGTGTTACAAAATCGAAAGAAGAAAGCAAGGAAAAGATAAAGGATCCCGGTAACCCGCCACCCGATCGGGCAGGAATCAATTCACAAAACGATGTCCGGAATTTTCTAAACCCTTCTGATAAGGGATTGGAGGAAATAAGAAACCTTGGATTTACGGCAGCGCAGGTGGTGCCCTATGGAAATCTTTTTCCTGGGCAGGCGGCCATCGTCCTCACAGCAGCAGCATCCGCCGACGGCATGGTGATTCTCAGCAAATCAGCGATGTATTCGGAGCTGACCGGTGCAAATAATATTTATCCTGCTACTATTCTGGGTGTGATGGCAAAATGGCGTGAAGTTTACCGCCAGGCGATGTCGGCAAAAACCTATGAAGGATTGTATGCATCGAATCGCGCCGGACTCGAACGCCCTGCTATGGATAGAAATCTTGAAGCTTTTTACCCCGTGATTGATCAACGAATGGCAGTACTGTTTAAAGCTGAAAAACTTGTTGATGCTTCTCGCATATTAACATTGAAGAGCGAGCTTGGGTTTTCTGTGGTCATTGCCGACTTGAAAGAAGGCTGGCCGATGATCAGCAAAATAAAATCCAGCAATGCGAAAGTATTTTTATCTCTTGATCTTCCGGAAGAGCCAAAGAAGGAAGAAAAGAAAGATGCAAAAAAGGAGGAGCCCAAGGCTAAGACCTCAGCCCAACTGGAGAAAGATGCTCTTGACAAACGTAGAGTTGAGGCAATTGCCAACTACACAGCGCAGGCCGCAAATTATCAAAAAGCCGGAGTCGTGTTCGGATTTTCCAGCATATCGGCGAAGTCGAAGGACATTATAGCCAATCTCAGAAGAATGATTGCCGCTGGACTATCCGAGGATGCTGCGCTAAGCGCACTCACTACTTCTCCCGCTCAATTGCTTGGCCTGTCGGATAGAATGGGTACTGTTGACAATGGGAAAATGGCCAATCTGGTGATTAGTGATAAACCCTATTTCAATGAGAAGGCTAAGGTCCGTTATGTATTTGTGGATGGTGTAATGCATAAAATGGAGGTCAAGGACGTAAAGAAATCCGATGCCGGCGCTAAAGCAGAGATTGAAGGTGTGTGGTCGATTGTTACTCAGACTCCACAAGGCAATTCAGAAAGCAAGTTGACCTTCAAAAAGGATGGGAGTGGATATAGTGGAACCGTTTCGGGAGTAATGCTCCCTTCGCCGGTTGATTTAAAAGATGTGAGTCTTGATGGCAATACGCTTTCATTTAGCTATTCATTGAATATCGGAGGAAGTTCCGTCAAGATAGATGTAGAGGTAAATGTTGATGGAGATACACTCAGCGGTACTTCTACTGCTGGCCAATACGGCAGTTTCCAAACCGATGGAACGAAAAATCCTAAAAATTGATCGCTGATTTTAAATTAATGAAGATGAAAAATATATTCTTAGTAATACTGGCAAGCTGCGTGATAACAGCTGCCGTAGGACAGATTGAGAAGGGTAGCATGTTGATAAAGAATGGTACAGTGCTTACTATCACGAAAGGAACGCTGGAAAGTACCGATGTCCTCGTAAAAGATGGAAAGATTAGTCAGATCGGAAAGAATATTGCTGTGCCGGCAGGTGTGAAAGTTATCGATGCGACTGGCCTGTTTGTGATGCCAGGTATTGTTGATGCCCATTCTCACATTGGCCTGGATGCCATCAACGAAGGTACCAACGCCATTACTCCTGAAGTTCATACTGGTGATGCCATTAATCCTTTTCAGATTTCTATCTATCGCGCCCTTGCCGGAGGATGTACTACGTCACATGCCTTGCATGGTTCTGCCAATTCAATTGGAGGACAGTCACAAACCATCAAGCACCGCTATGGAACATTCGATCCTGAGACAATGAAAATGGAAGGCGCACCTCGGACGATCAAGTTCGCATTGGGTGAAAACCCAACGAATCACGGGCGCCGAGACGGACTTCAGCCTGCCTCAAGAATGGGAGTGGAGTTCGTGATCCGTCAGGCTTTTTCCGAAGCGAAACAATACATGGAGAAGTGGGACACCTACAATAAGAACAAGTTGGTAAAAGGTTTTCGCGGCGCGCCCCCTGAATACAGCCTTCGCTATGAAACACTTGCAGATGTGCTGAAAGGGAAAATCATTCTTCACTGTCATAGTTATCGCGCGGACGAGATCAATATGATGCTGAAAGTGTGTAAGGATTTTGGAATCAAAAAACTCGTCTTTCAACACACCAATGAAGGATTCAAGGTTGCTCCGGAAATTGCTGCTGCCGGTGCTATGGCATCGGTGTTTGCCGACTGGTGGCAATACAAACTGGAAGTTTACTATTCCACTGCCTACAACGCTGCTATCCTCGTGCGAAATGGCGTTGTCACATCGATAAATTCAGATTCGCCCGACCTTATTCGTCACTTATATCATGAAGCAGGGAAAACGCAAAAATATGGCGGCCTCACGGACGAGGAAGCCTTGAGTCTTATCACTATCAACCCGGCGAAGCAATTGGGAATTGAAAGCCGTTTGGGATCACTGGAGGTTGGTAAGGATGGTGATTTCGCCATTTTTAAAAACCATCCCCTTTCAATTTACGGCGTGCCGCAATATGCTATTGTAGATGGTATTGTAAGGTTTGATCGCGCAAAAGATCCTGGAGATATGAGATTGATGCCCGATCCTAAGGAAACCGTTGATGTGACTTTTTATGAGAATGGGTATACACATGATAATTGTATGCAAGGTGTAGAATCCCTGTTTGGTTCTGAAATCAACGAAAAAAATTAACAAGCCATGGAAAGAATTAAATATATATCTGGCGTTGTCATCGCAGTAGTTTGTTTTGTGGTACTGCGTGTTGATGCACAGTCACCGAAAGCAAAATACGGCACATTTGCGTTAACGAATGCTACCATTGAAACCGTCACAAAGGGAACGATAACCAATGGTACAGTGATCATCACCAATGGAAAGATCACTGGTGTCGGTCTAAACCTTGCCGTGCCTCAGGGGGCTGAAGTAATTAATTGTGCCGGGCTCACCATCTATCCCGGGATGATCGATGGCGGTACGCGTGTTGGTTTGGTTGAAATTGGTGCTGTTGCCACAGCAGTCGATCAGGAAGAGCAGGGAGAAATTATTCCGCAGATGAAAGCGTTAACTGCGGTAAATCCGAATGCGACTGCTATCCCGGTGACACGGGTGAGCGGAGTAACTACAGTATTAACGTCTCCCGAAGGAGGGTTGATGCCCGGTACCGCTGCGCTGATCAATCTTTTTGGATATACGTCTGAGCAGATTTATGGCGGCTTCGAAGGAATTGTGGTGATATTCCCTAATACAGGCAGGAAAGGATTTTTCGATCGCAGGACGGAAGAAGAAATTAAGAAAGGTGTTGAAAAGTCATTAAAGCAACTCAATGATATATGGGATAAGTCTGTTCAGTATTATAAACTGGATTCTGCAACTAAAGGAAAGGGATTGAGTTACTACCCCGAGGTGCAGGCAATGTTACCCGTTGTACGTGGAGAAATGCCTTTGTTGATTGAAGTGAATGCGCAAAAAGATATACAGGCAGCGCTGAAGTGGGTAAAAGAAAAGAAAGTGAAGAGAGTGATTTTCACCGGCGTGTTGGAGGGATGGCGCGAGGCAGAAAATATCGCGAAAGCAAATATTCCCGTTATAACAGGTGGGGTTATCGGAATCCCCACACGCGATTATGATCGCTATGATGCGATATATGCAAACCCTGGTTTAATGAAAAAAGCAGGAGTCAAAGTCGCGATTCGTTCTTCGGAAGAAGGAAATGGTAATTATCGCAATCTGCCGTACCATGCGGGTTTTGCTGTGGCGTATGGTATGAACAAGGAAGATGCGTTGAAAGCAGTTACGATCGTACCAGCAGAAATTTTTGGAGTGAGCGACAGACTTGGTTCAATTGAGGTTGGAAAGAATGCAACATTGTTTATTTGCAATGGGGATATCTTCGAAACAAAGACACAGGTAAGCAACGTATTCATCGATGGCTATATGATACCGATGCAAAGCAGACAGACGTTGTTGTATGATGAGTTTTTGAAGAGAGAGCCAGGGTTGAATAAGAATTGAAAAATGGAGGTAAGCCGTTAGCCCTACTTTATCCATTTGGGATTTATAGCGATTATCAACTAAGGTCAAGCGGCGCGTGGGCGTTCCGCCAGCTGGCGGAAGCGGCGCAAACCGGGCATTTGTGTAGGCAAGAGAGCTGGCAAGTGGGCGGGCATAAGCGCGTAGGTGCGCCCGCCTGGTCGGCGAGGCAAGCAGTCGTTCGTGGTGTCTTTTTCTTTGGTTACTTTATTTTGGGCAAACAAAAGAAAGTGACAATATTAGAATGAACGCGATTTGAAATACCAACCTGACAAGTGATTTAACACCGTTTTGGATAACATCACAAAGTAGGAGTAATCCCTCGTTGCCTTACAGCTTCAAACACCACCACGGCCGTGGCCGTAGACACATTCATTGAATCAATTTTTCCCTGCATAGGAATAATGATATTCGCGGAAGAATTTTTTACCCAGACTTCTGATAAGCCCGTAGCCTCTGTTCCCATAACAATGGCAGAGGGAACAGTAAAATCCACTTCATCGTAAGGCCTTGATGCTTTCAGATAGGTGCAGTAAATAGACACGTTATTTTTTCTTAGCCAGGCGATGGTATCTTCCGAGGAGGCAGACGCAACCTGCTTGGTAAAGATGCAACCAAGACTTGATCGCACAACATTTGGATTATAGAAATCAGTTTGTGGGTCGCAAATAATAATGGCGTCCACGCCTGCAGCATCGCTGGTGCGCAGAATGGCTCCGAGGTTGCCGGGTTTTTCCACTGATTCAAGAACAAGTATCAAGGGATTTTTTCTCAATGAAATTTCTTCCAGCCGGTGTGTCTTCATTTCTGCCACGGCGATCACGCCGCCGGAATTTTCGCGTACGGCTATTTTGTCGAAGACTTCCTGAGTAACTGGCACAAGGAATTTATCGTCGATGTTCAGTGATTGCAAGTCCCTTTCTGGAAATATGTCTACGCAATAGAACAGGTTTCCAATTTTATATCCAGCTTGAAGGGCCATACCGATTTCCTTTTTTCCTTCAATGATGAAAAGTTGCTGTTTTCTTCTTTCTCTCGGTTTTTCAAGGGCAAGGAGACTTTTGACCTTTGGGTTTTGAGTGCTGGTGATTACCGTTCCGGGCTTCATGGCGGCAAAGGTGCGGAAAGAAATGCATTTCCCACATTGAATTTCTTTCTGCATAGTCCTATATTGTTTCACACCAAACCTGTGCTCAATGAACAAGCTTCAACATCTGATAGGTCAAGTCAGCGACGCCCGTCAGCAATTCATTGCTGCTGCTCAAGATGCGTCGGCTGACCAGGCAAGTTTTAAGCCCTCTGAGGATTCCTGAAGTATAGTGGATATTGTTGAACATATGGTGTGGGCAGAGCAAGGTGGTATTAATGGAATGTGGAAAGCAATGGAAGGAATCAGGAGCAACAAGCCGGTGTGGACAGACGAATTTATTTACAAGGGTCTGCCGATCGAGAAAATTATAGAGCTGACCTGGCAGGAGCGTGAAAAAGTACCCGAGTCTGCGAAACCACGATGGGGTGGACCTCTCGCTTACTGGATAGTCGCATTGAATGGTTGTCAGGTTTCTCTCCAGGCTCTTGGCAATGTCCTTATGGATTTTGATTGCGAAAAGGTTATCTATCCACATATTATTTCGGGTCCGCTGAATGTAATTCAGAGAATGGAGTTTTTACGATTTCATTTAAATCGTCACCAGCGTCAGATAGAAAAAATAAAATCACATGCTGACTTTCCATGATAAGTCAATGCTGACATCAAGGATTTGGGCATACTGATTAGTCGATCAATACCTTCCGGTAAAACGTTTTTGGCCCAGCGTGATTTTGTGTGGAAATCCTCATTATATACAGGCCTGCGCTGAGTGACGTGAGATCGGTGTTCCATTCTACTACTCTTCTACCTTCATTATACTTACCTTCGGCAGAAATAAGTGGTGTTGCACCGGTTATGTCCCTCAAGTCCATTTTTACTACGTTTACCCCCGCAGGAAGGCTAATGTAAACGCTAAGCGTCTTGCTGAATCTGTTCGCCGGATTTGGAAATACTTCACTGACTCGGGTATCCGGGGTCACCGTATTGGCTTTTATATATGCCTCGTCGCCATAGTGAATTTTAAAATTCTGTGTACCGGGTGGTAATGTCGTGTGATTTATGTTCCGCATGTCCACGATGTTGACGCGCTCATCAGTCTCAAGAATCAATTTCTTTTCATTGTCGCCGAAAGCAGAGTTGTCCCAGCTTAGCGTAACGCCACTAAGGCTACTAATTTTTCCATTCCAGGTGTGAGCCTCACTCGTTGTAACAATGTCTTTGATGAGAATAGCATCCTTCAGCTCTTTCATTGCAATGTCAAACGTAGCAGCACCCAATGGCAAGGGAAGGTAGACCTCATCCCAATGGTCCAACTCGTCTTTAGCCTGAAGATTCATTCCAAATCCGCCAAGCATGTTGCGCATCCGGCCATCTTCGACAACGAGATCAACCTGCCAATCTTTGGAGTCTATAGAATTCGCTTTCGCTGAACGATTAATTCGCCCGCCGGCAAGCTGTTTGTTAGTAACGGGAATTTTTAAGTCAAACGTGGAAAGCCCATCCAGTCTTACGAAAGCTCCTTTGGAGCGTCCGAGTACATCTGTGTCGGTAAACTCACCGACGTTAAAGTGTCTTAGATTTCCAACAGTTGCAGGCTTGCCGTTATAGTCCAGTACATCCTGCCATAAAATGGAGAAATTATATGGATTGCCAATCAGGTTCCAGCCTGGTTTGAGCGTAATGACGTAGGGAGATTTTTCATTGGCTATCGCGGTAGTTCCTGCGCCGGGATTTATCTCGATTGGATCGCGAACTATAAGCCAGTAGGCGCTACCGAGTACAATGGTAGCCCTATTGTCCATCTCTGTGTTGGAATAGCCGTTGTATGAGTAAAGCCGCCATTTTGTATTGTTATCTGCTCCCAGTGCACTGAATACACTTGACACGTCAGAGCTGGTGAGTTTCAATGGAATAGAAACGAGTTGATAACGGTCAACAGTTTTTCCGAAAATCAAATTCGGTATAACCTGCTTTGACGATGTTGCCGGATAATTGAGATAGGTATAACCATCATCCGTTGGTGAAGCCTCATTTCCGTTCTTATCGATAAGGCCAAAGTAATAATGCAGACCAATTGGGTCTGTAAAATAAGACGATGGAATTGTGAACGATACCAGGGCTGTCGCCGGAAGCGTTACGGCATCAATTTTAAATGCGGGATCTTTTGAACTGATACCGCGGCTATAAAATTTCACGGATTGTACCTCGGCAATAGAATTGACGTTGATAAACGCGATAACAGAAGACTCGCCGACGGTGTAGTAGGTTGGATAGTTAGGGTTTGTAAACACAAGCGTTGTCAAATTAAAATCGGTAGAAGATTCCCCGGTAACTCCTGCTATTGTCACGGTGATCTTGCCGGTAGTAGCCCCGATGGGAACTCGGGTGGAAATAGACGTTGGAGAGGAATTGGTCACAACGCCGGTTGCTCCATTGAATTTAACAATGTTTCCAGCGGCTACACTGCTAAACCCTAAGCCTTTTATAGTAATCGATTGCCCAATAGAGGCGGTTTTGGGCTCGAATGAATTGATCCGAAGGGGAGTGATAAGGAATTCATTTGTGCTTTCCGCGGAGAACGTTTTGTATTGAACGCTAACCGTTCCTGTTGTTGCGCCTGGCGGAATGATAACCGTCAGACTGGTGCCTGCGTCGCTTGCGCTAACAACAGTAGCCTGCACTCCATTGAATTTAACCTTGTTTTCAGCAGCAACGGGGCCGAAACCAACTCCATTTATAGTTATCGTGGTGCCCGCATCACCTGAGGCAGGCAATGAGAAAATAGATAAATTAATAAATCTCTGTACCCGGAAATTATTCATGTCCACGACGTAGATATTGCCCATATTATCAATGTCAATTCCCGCAGGACTTCTGAATTGGCTGTTTCCAGTGCCTGTGCTTCCCCAGTTCAGCTTGAACGTTGAAAAATTTTTGAATTTCTGGATCCTGTCGATATAATTGTCGGTGACAAACATATTATCGGCCTGATCAAATGCGATGTCAAAAGCCAGGCGAAACTGACCATCATTATTCCCAAATGTCCCCAACGCTTCAATAAATGTTCCCGAGTTATCGAATTTTTGAATTCGATTGTTGTTCAAGTCCGCTACATATACATTTCCAATGCCATCAATTGCTATTCCATTGGGGGCGAGGAATTGACCGTTCGCTGAACCGGAACTACCCCATGATTTTTGAAGAACTCCTGAACTATTATATTTCGTTACCTGACTTTGTATTGGGTCGGCGACAAACACATTGTTGTTCTGATCAATGGCGATAGAACCACGAGAGGTACCTGATGGCATATTCCATTTCTTTTTAAATACTCCCGAACTACTGAATATCTGAATTCGGTTAGTTTGATCAACAACATAAATATCCTGATTACCGTCGACCGCGATGCCCGATGGATCAATAAACTGGCCATCGCTTGAGCCTACCAAGCCCCATTTGGCAACAAAATTTCCTTCGCTATCAAACTTCTGTACGCGATCCAGGTCAAAGTCAGTCACATATACGTTTCTGCTCTGATCAGTCGTAATACCATAGGGCGAATTGAATTGACCGTCGCCAGGAGGGCCGCTCAGCATTTTGGATAAAAATGCTCCCGAACTATTGAATTTTTGGATACGATTGTTGTTAACATCCGCTACGTAAATAGTTCCCAACCCGTCGACGGTGATATCCAACGGGGTATTGAATTTACCGTCAGTGATTCCAAACCCGCCCCAGTAGTTGGCTACGCCTGATTGGGGAAATGTTGCCGGATATTTCGCTACCTGATGATTGAATGGGTCAGCGATGTAGACATTTCCATTTCCGTCGAGAGCCAGGCCCCATCGCAAGGTTGATTGGCTGGTTGTATTTACAGCCCATTGTTTTACAAAATTAAACGAGCTATTGAGAACCTGAACACGATTATTTTGTTGCTCCACCACATATATATTACCTGAAGCATCGAAAGCAATCCCTGAAGGAAACTTAAATTGGCCCTCGCCTGAACCGAAGAATCCGAACTTTCCAATGTAGCTGGTAGACGAGAATCTATGAATGCCAGAGTTATCAGTTATGTAAACTAAATTTCCATTGGAGGCTATTCCGCGCAATGTCCCGTCGATAAGCCCTGTTATTATTTTCTTTTCAATAAAACCACTGTTACTGTCATATTTTTTGTATTGATTGTTTCCATCTACCACGTAAACATTTCCCATCTGATCGGTTGTTATTTCCGTCGGAGCAACAAATTGATTGTCGCCTGTACCTTCGCCACCCCAGGAAATTTGTGGGACGCCATTCACATCGTACTTTGTAATGATCTTTGATATCTGATCCAGAATGTAAACATTGCCGGCAGCATCCGAAGTAACTCGCGTCACGTTCCGGAAATTTCCAAGCGCTACCGGTCTGCCGATCTGCCCGGCATAGAACTGGGCAAATGCCTCTGAGCAAAAGAATGTCGCCAATAGGCTTGGAAACAGAAGACCCACGATGCGTATGGCAATCATTGGAAACATTTCGGTAACATTTTAATTTTGTACAATTCTTACCCGAATTAAGTTTTATTAAAAATAGAAAGAATCAACCGAAAATTCGCTTATATTGAAGATGAAATTTGCCGATGCGATTATTGACTCTTGGTTTTATTACGGCTCTTTTTTTAACCGAAGCGAGTGCTCAGGAGGCGATTAACGTCGTTACAAAATCAGCCATATCAACGACCGGGCGACAGACGGTCGTTATCACATACGATCTCATAGCATCACATTCGAATATTCCATGTTTAATCAAGGCGAAGTTTACCTCTGGCGATAAGATATTCTTCTTAAGACATATTACTGGTGATGTTGGTCATTTCATTTATCCCGGACCAGGGAAGCAGATTGCCTGGCAGATGCAGGAAGAACTCGTTCATTTCAGCGGAGATATCGCAATTGATATTGAAGTGTCTCCGCATGTTACTGTCGAGGGAAAGGTTAAAAGAACCGCGTCACTTCCTGTCAGGTTTGATGATATGTTCGTAAAAGGAAAGACATACGTTATAAAGCTTTACCGGCATGAAAAGGAAGTCATCAGATTAAATGACATGATGTTGTTGGAAAATTCCTTTCGGGTCGAGATTCCGAAAAAAGTCAAAACAGGGGGAGATTATCAAGTGTTTATAACGGATGGGGAAAAGAATTTTTATAGTAATTCTTTCAGGGTAAAACCAAAGGTTGGGCTATTCTGGAAGGTACTCCCATTGCTGGCGGTTCCGATAATAATCCAGACAAAGAAGGCTATCAATGACAATGAAGCCCTTCCAGGAGCGCCGACTTTTAATTGAACCAAGTAGCAATGCGAACCATAAGGATGACCGATCTTAAAGCCACTGTCTTATTAATGACTGTGGTCTTATGTTCGTATGGTCAAAAGAAGAATCAATCGACGATCCCTAAGGTCACGATTGTTGACAAACCTGAAATAGAATGGATCAGTTATCCAAAGGATACTGCAAATATTGTAGGTACCAACATCCAAACCTTCTCTGCCATCGTACGATCACGCTTGCCGCTTTTACGAGTGGAAATAAAAGTCAACGGCATCACATCTGATTTTTACGAAGTCGCCGATTTCAGTCCGTCCGTGAAAGAAAATCAATACGAGCAACTAATCGAACGAACAATTACCCTTCGCACAGGTTCCAATTCCATCTTGATCATTGCAAACAACACGCATAGTATTAAAACAGAAAGCGTCCGAAGGATTATTGTAGATCCCTCTCAGATATCTGTTTTAAGAAGTTCGAAAGATCACAGTCCTCCCATGATCTACGTCTCATCTCCCACAAATATCAAAGCGGATCACGTGGTGGTGTATGAAGATATGCTCAAGCTCACCGGCACAGTAATCGATGAATCGGGCATTCAACTTCTTAAAATAAATGGACTTACCACCCCGATGAGGGAAAATGGCTCATATGTTACCTGGCTTCCATTAAACATTGGTGAAAATCAAATCACTATCGAGGCAAAGGACCTTAATCAGAATATTTCACTCAAGAAATTTACCATTGAACGGAAAAACATGGATGGGTCACTTTATAATTTCGCCGATGCGAAGAACTATCTTATTGTGATCGGCATTGATAAATATTCAATCTGGCCCCAATTAAACAATGCAGTAGCTGACGCTGATTCAATCAAGCAAATTCTTATTAAGGACTATCGATTCGACCCTGGTAACGTCACTGTGTTGCTCAACGCGCAGGCCACGCGATCGAATATTTATCAGGTATTACGCGACCATATTGAAAAGATATCACCGCGAGATAACCTTATGATCTACTATTCAGGTCATGGTTATTTTGACAAGCTCCTGAGCGAAGGATACTGGGTGCCGGTGGATGCTGACACGAAAGACATGTCAGCCTATATTCCAAATTCTCAGGTTCTTAAGATCATTGAAAACATCAACTCCCAACATACCTTCCTGGCAGTGGATGCTTGTTTCTCGGGCTCGCTGTTTGCTTCCGCTTCGCGTGGCTATTCCGAACATGTTGAAAAGTATAAATCGCGGTGGGGCCTTGCTTCAGGCAGACTGGAGACGGTTTCCGACGGCGCGATAGGTACTAATAGCCCATTCGCCAAAGGCTTTATGGAATTTCTTGTTAAGAATAAGGATCCCAAAGTTCCTGTTTCTGATCTGATCCAATTTGTGAAAAAGAAGGTTGTAGAAGCCAATGAACAAACGCCGGTCGGCAATCCTCTCAAAGGTGTTGGCGACGAAGGCGGAGAGTTTATTTTTTACAGACGCCTAAATTGATTTTTTTAAACTTCACTAGAGCACTTGCTAATTCTGAGAAGTTCTGCGGAAAATGTATTAGCCCCTTGTACATTTGTAGTTGTTAACCATTAATGAAATTACTTCATCCCTCTTCCTGGCAGGATTACGAGCTTCTCGATTCCGGCGACTTTGAAAAGCTCGAGCGCTTCGGAAAATATATCCTCATTCGACCTGAGCCGCAGGCTATCTGGGAGCGAATGATGCCGGATCAGGAATGGAAACGTCTGGCTCATGCACATTTTTCACGCGAACAAAACGATAAATTTCGATTTACGGATGAGGTAAAAGGAGGATGGAAAAAGCTTAAAGAGATTCCAGAGAGCTGGCAGGTAAATTATCAATACGAGAATCTCAGTCTTACGCTTCGTCTGGCACTGACAGGCTTTGGTCACGTGGGTGTGTTTCCGGAGCAAGGCTCAAACTGGAATTTTATTTTTGAAACTATCCAACGCTGGAAAGCCAACAAGCCAAAAGTCTTGAATTTGTTTGCGTATACCGGCGCTGCCTCGGTGGTAGCGAAACTGGCAGGAGCAGATGTAACTCACGTGGATGCTTCCCGTCCCGGATTGAACTGGGCCAACCAGAACATGCAACTTAATAATCAGGAGAACATCCGATGGGTTTATGAGGATGCATTCAAGTTTGTGAAACGTGAAGTTAAACGCGGCAATAAGTACAACGGCATTATCATGGATCCGCCACCGTACGGCCGTGGACCGGAAGGAGAAAAATGGACACTTCAGGAGCAACTGAATGAACTGGTAAAGCAGACCAAGGAACTTCTGGCAGAGCAGCAGTCATTTTTTATTCTTTCCATGTATGCGGTAGGTCTTTCGTCCACCGTGGGAAGAAATGTGGTGATGACTCATTTTTCGCCTTCTGAGGAAGAATGCGGAGAGTTTTACCTCCATTCAAAAAAAGGAAAAGATCTTCCGATGGGAACATTTGTTCGCTTCCGGAATTTCTAAGTTTTACTTTGCACGCGTTGCTTTTAATAGACTATTAAATCTTTCTACCTCCTTTTACTTTTATTTCAGAGCCTTCGGCAAGAAATACAGAAGCGGGTGTTTCGTTTTTTAAAAAGCCAAATTCTTTGCTATAGATGTTTTCAAAATCAACATCAATCGTATAGGCCTTTGTTTCATACACCTGCCACCGTGGATGTTCTACGCCATATTCGTTTGTTTTGCCGGCCCCATGTTTGGCATAACCCCAATAATGTTCTGTGATAAATTCCTCCTCGCTTCCAGCGGCGATGTCTTTTGCGGTAGGGGACGTTAGCACTTGAAAAGAATTCCATCGATCTTTTTTCCAACGGTACGTCACCTGCATAGTATCTTGTTTTGGTTCCCATTGATGCTGCATCGGCATCGTTTCATAGTTTTCTCCGTACAGTGTGTTGGCTACCCAGGTGATGGCGGCGCGGGGAACAATTTCTTTGATAAAGACCACGCCCCGTTTCCATTCGCCGTTGTCATTGTATCTCACATAGAATCGCAGGTTGACTTCCTCAAAGTTGACATGAAACGGGACTTTAATGCCCAGCACCTGAGTTTCCAGAAACATAAATCCTACGAGGCTGACATAGCAACGACCATTCCAGAGATCAATTTCTGTTTTGGCGGGGAGGTAGGGAACAAGTATTTTCGGATCAATGGCATAGTTCGCCATGGCGAGCTTTTTCCATTCAGCTTTGAGGAAAGTTATTGGCATAGGTTGACGTTGAAGATGCAATATACTGATGAAGATGCAGACAGAAATCAATATATCTAAATGCATTTCGGTCATAGTTTAGTTAGCAATTGGAAATGGTCGAAAGGCAAGTAAGATGTCGGCGTAAGTAGCAAATTGTAGGTTCTTAAAGTGTGTGCTATTAAATTTCCTCAGCAACGTGAGACAATGAATCACATTTGAAACGTGTGCGTTTCATACCAAAACGTTGTATTTCATGCTGAGGGGCCTGCTGTTCAAAATTTTCGATTCTAATAATCACTTATTGCATGAAACATTTTAATCTTGACCCTAGTACGTAACGAGGCCACACTTTTTTCGTACCTTTTACAAGTACCAACAGCAGGTTGGTAATTCTTTCAGCAGCTTCTTTTGCCTGTGGTCGTTGTTATCATCGAACCATCTGGAAGCTAGTTGGTGATAAGACCAACTAGAGGCAAGAACCTAATATGCTGCAGAAAAAAGCACTTTTTAAAAGTTGAAAGTTAATATTCACACCAAAAACCTAGAAAATCACTACTTGACCACGGTCAGAGCACGGTCACCCCACGGTGACGTGACGGTCACCCCGCGGTCACTCAATGATGGAAGAGTAACGAACGTATGATGTGAGTCAGAGGAAGGTATAGACAAGGGTGGGCGAACGTAAACCCCGCGGACCTGCTCAATTGTCTCAATGGCAGTACCTTTAACTAAACATAACGATTCAAAATGCGGCAACGCCTTATAGAAAAACGTTTTGTGCAATTCCGCTGATCCACGAAATCAGGAATGGTTTCTGAAACTGACGATAGCCTATAGACGGATTATAGGTCCAACATATTTGGCCTGGTGAAATTTTTTAATAGATCACCCCTACGGGGCTTGTGCCTCTCTCAACGTGCGCGTTTCTACAGACAGATTGCCCCGATGGGGCTTTATAAACCGGTGAATAAATTCCGTTCAAATGGCTGAGAATTTACTATGAATAACAGCTTACCATCTACAGACTTTCTGCCGCAACTCGCTTTATAGCCACGAGAATAAATTCAATTAAAATATGCTGATAATTTACTACGAAGAATCGCTCCGTAGGTGCGATCTGTTGGTAGAACATGAATAGCGACCAAGGGGATTAGCCCCGTAGGGGTGACCTGTTCTCTATGATCGACGATGATGAAAATTTTTTATCAGGTCACCCCTACGGGGCTTACACCTCTCTCAACGTGCGCGTTTCTACAGACAGGTTGCCCCGATGGGGCTTATAGCCAACTGATAGACATCAATTACGTTTCTACAGACAGGTTGCCCCGGTGGGTTTATAACCAACTGATAGACTTCGATTAAAATATGCTGATAATTTACTACGAAGAATCGCTCCGTAGGTGCGATCTGTTGGTAGAACATGAATAGCGACCAAGGGGATTAGCCCCGTAGGGGTGACCTGTTCTCTATGATCGA
>JBBRON010000030.1:0-57219 GCA_038229375.1 Cytophagales bacterium
CGCGACCATGAATACATTGGAATTCGTCCACACGAACTGACGAAATTCACAGCCAGTCCATTGAGTAAAATGACTGCGAGAGACCTTGCTTCCGACACCTCAACTTTCCAAGCAGAACCTGGCCGACAGAATTCTTATTATGTGATTCTTCACCCTGTTACATTCCTTCCCCCCGAGAAGAAAAATGGAAAGTACATTTATCGCGACCACAATACCCACCGGCTTCTTCGATCAATTGCCAACAATACGCTTCTAAGCAAACTTGCCGAACACCAGGTCGCCCTGAAAGAGGAATTCATGGTCGCTGAGGACAAGCTCGCATATCACTTTGAGCAATACCCTGAAATAATAAACACTACCCGGTTTATCCTGGATCAATGCACCATCGATTGTCAGGCAGGTGTAGATAAGAATAAAAAATCACTGACCGGGAGCAAGAAAGACGACCTAACGCTGCTGCGCAGCGAAACAGCAAAAGGGCTTGAACTGATTATCAAGAAAAATAAAATCACCAATATAGAAATCTGGACTGAGCGGATTGAAAAAGAGCTGGCGATAATAGAGAAAAAGGAATTTACAGCCTATTACCTTATCACCTATGATCTTGTGAATTTCGCCAGAAAAAAAGGATTTGATTTTGTCGGGCGAGGCAGTGGCGCAAACAGCACAGTCGCCTATTGTTTGGGAATTACCAATGTTGATCCTATTGAACTGGAGCTGTATTTTGAAAGATTCTTAAATGAAGAACGCACCAGCCCGCCGGATTTTGACATCGATTTCTCGTGGGACAACCGGGATGAAATCTATAATTACATCTTTTCTCGCTATGAAAATCACCATGTATGCTTGTTAGGGACACACGTTACCTATTCCGGAAAGTCCATAATTCGTGAACTCGGAAAAGTGTTCGGATTGCCAAAGGATGAGATTGACGATTTGGTTGCTTCGCGCAAGCAAATAGTGAATCGCGATCACATTGCAAAAAAAGTATATGGCTATGCCGAATACATTGCGGCAAAAGAACTGCCCTCGAATTTTTCAATTCATGCCGGCGGTGTGTTGATCACGGAAGAACCCATTCATGCCTACACCGCTACCGATATGCCGCCGAAAGGATATCCGGTCTCACACTTTGAGATGTACAATGCTGAAGACTTTGGTATTTACAAGTTTGATATTTTAAGTCAGCGCGGACTAGGTCATATTAAGGAAACAGTCAAACATGTAAAACGAAACCAGGGAATAGACGTTGACATCCATCAGTTTGCAGATTTTAAAAAAGACGAGAAAATAAAAGAACTCATGCGTCACAGTAAGGCGATGGGATGTTTTTATGTAGAGTCGCCCGCGATGCGAATGCTGCTCGGAAAACTCTGTTGTGATGATTACCTCACACTGGTAGCGGCAAGCTCTATCATCCGGCCAGGTGTTGCAAGTTCAGGAATGATGCAGGAATATATAAGGCGATTTCACGCTGTGAAGAACGGAGGGTCGTATGAATGCATTCATCCGGAAATCGACCGGCTGATGAAAGACACCTATGGCGTAATGGTCTATCAGGAAGATGTGATCAAAGTGGCTCATCATTTTGCAGGGCTTACGCTCACCGAAGCAGATGTCTTGCGTCGGGGTATGTCTGGCAAATATCGATCGAGAGCAGAATTTCAACTAGTACGCAACCGATTTTTCGAATCATGCAGAGAAAAGAAATACGAAGAGCAAGTGATTAGCCGCGTTTGGCTTGAAATTGAAAGTTTCTCCGGTTACTCATTTGCTAAAGGACACTCAGCCAGCTATGCCGTCGAAAGTTATCAGAGCCTGTTTCTGAAAGCGCACTACCCTTTGGAATTTATGGTGGGTGTGATCAATAATTTCGGCGGATTTTATCGCACCGAGTTTTATTTTCACGAAGCCCGCATGAATGGTGCGGAAATTAACGCGCCGGACATCAACCTTAGTGAACACCTTACCACCATCTACGACAACAGGATTTACGTTGGGTTTAATCACCTGAAAAGCCTGGAAACAAAAATCGCACAGCATATTCCAACAGAACGTGAAAAAAATGGCCCTTATAAAAGCTTTGATAATTTTCTGCGACGCACACCGGCGATAGGTCTGGAACAAATGAGAATACTCATACGGGTTGGAGCATTTCGTTTTACTGGCAAAAGCAAGCAGAAACTTCTTTGGGAATCCATGCTTTATTTTAGCAACGCAAAAGCAAGGCCTACCTCTACAGTCGACTTGTTTGATACCGAGCCCACCGACTATCCATTGCCTGCGCTGCATCGTCAACCGCTTGAAGATGCCTTTGACGAAATTGAACTAATTGGTTTTCCTTTGGGCAGTCCTTATAAATTGCTGGATGCCGTCCATCGCGGAAATACGGTGGCCAGCGAATTGATGTCCAAAATTGGAAAGAAAATCTGTATCATCGGTTACGTTGTAACCACAAAAGATACCCGTACAAAGAAAAATGAAACGATGCATTTTGGAACATTCTACGATATGCACGGGGATGTTTTTGATACTGTGCATTTTCCGGACGTGGCCCGGGAATATCCTTTTCGTGGCCGCGGCTTCTATGAAATGACAGGGAAAATCGTCGAAGACTTCGGTGTTTATATGATTGAAGTCTCCACGATGAAAAAATTACCTATGATCCACAAACGTCCGGAGGAAGCAATGCAAGTAATTGAGAAGGTCGCCAGCCACGGCGGCGGCGTTAGTTAACATCGTAGGGTTTCCTGACTCGTATTGTATCAACACACACGCTTTAAGCCGAAAAATTTAAGCCTTCGTGCCATGACGCTAAGATTTCAGCTTCTTTTTATATCCATCAGCGTCAAACCCCAACAGCACTACCCTTCCATCAACTTCAATCAATGGACGTTTAATAACACTGGTTTTATCTTTCATCAGCGCTATTGCTGCAGGCTCTGACATAACTCGTGCCTGAGTGGGTTCGTCCAGCTTCCTCCAGGTGGTCCCCCGCTTATTCACAAGATTCTCCCACCCAACCTGGCGGCTCCAATCTTTGAGTTTGGAATCCGTTACGCCTGATTTTTTGTAATCATGAAATTCAAAATCAATTTTATTCTTTTTAAGCCAGTCAATGGCGGACTTAACAGTGTTGCAATTTTTGATTCCGTACAAAATCATATAAAGGTTATTTAAAGACCTCTCATTTCCCGGACATACTGCTCAATGTTTCCTTTTTGACTCAAGAGTTTAATAAATGAACTTCCAACAATAGCACCAGCGCCATACTCGCAAGCCTTGCTAAAGGTTTCATGGTTGGATATCCCGAACCCGATCAGAAAAGGATTTTTAAGCTCCATCTCTTTGACCCGTTTGAAGTAGGCCAATTGCTCATCTGCGAACCCTGCCTTTGCACCTGTAATACTATTGGATGATACAGCATAAATAAATCCATTCGTGGACTCGTCTATTTTGCGAATGCGGTCTTCAGACGTCGTCGGAGAAATGAGAAACGTGTTACAAAGACCATAGGATTCAACATTTGACTTATACTTTCCTTGATATTCATCCAAAGGTAAATCCGGAAGAATAAGTCCATCAACTCCGGCCTCGGATGCGTCTCTACAAAACTTCTCCAGCCCGTACTGCATTACCGGATTAATATATCCCATCAGGACAATTGGAATTTTTACCGATTTGCGAATCTCCTTTACCTGGCTTAAAAGTGTTTTAACGTTCATGCCATTGGCCAATGCGATCTTATTACTCTCCTGTATCACCGGACCATCGGCAACTGGGTCAGAAAACGGAATCCCTATTTCTATAAAATCCGCACCGGCATTCTCAAGGGCTGCTGCAACAACCCCCGTATCCTCCAACAACGGGAACCCCGCCGTATAAAATACTGAAAGAAGTTTCTCGGGTTGGCTATTTAATAATTCATTTAGTCTGTTCTTCATTCAATCTTTTTTAATTATGGACAGCATAATTCTTTTCGCCTGCGGTAATGGCTATATCGAGTACGTTCTGCTTCGGGGGCAACGGACAAGTAGCAAATTCGGTGAAGGCACATGGAGGATTGTAAGCCTTATTGAAATCGATGAACGTCTTTCCATCAGGACCAGGTTTCTTTACATACATGTACCGTCCTGCTCCGTAGGTTTCCTTTGTGTTGGTGGCATCCCCAACGATAACAAAGTACTCTTCTCCACCTTCCTTTATTACGTCCAGACGATAATCCTTCCCTTCAATTGTAAAAACCAATGACCCAGGCGATTTCTGAGGTGTCGTTTGTCCAAGTACATTGGTAATATCAATTGTCCTTGTAGAATCAGCAGCTGTTTCAAAATTGGCTTCAAGTCTCCAGGCAGGATCCACCGGGTAGCGCTCTATCCCGGCAAAATTTTCTATACCAGCACTCTTGAAATCACGCAGGCGAACACCAAACTTATCATCACGCCTGATTATAAACCATTGAAGCGATTCATACTCCTGAACTATAGCCATTGCAGAATCCGGATGAAATACAACGGTAGACTTTATTGGATTTCCCTTACTGGTAATCTTAACATCTGGCGCGGGTTCTAACGTAACAACGTTCTGCTTTAGCAGAAAAAACCCAGCCCGGTCAGGAATTTTTCCGGAAGGAAAAATAATGTTATTATTCTTACTGCTTCCGAACGTATTGATGCCTTCATTCAGCCAGAAGAGCCCGACAAGGTTCAACCAACCATTTGGTCCCTTCAGATCTTCAATGCGCTTTTGACGCCATGTTTCAATCTCTGAGTTATATACCACCGGATCCAGCGGAGGCTCCTTTTCTTTCCTAACGCTACAACTCAAAACAGTTAATGCGATCAGAATAAAATAAACAGTCCTCATAATAATAGAAATAAAATTTAACAAATTGTGTGATGAAACTTATCTCAATACTTCCCCCATTTAATATACGTTTCCAAATCTTTATCACCTCTTCCCGACAAATTAATCACTACAACATCGTCCTCATCAAATGCTATCTTTTTCAAAACGCCAATAGCGTGGGCGGTTTCAATAGCCGGGATAATCCCTTCTTTTCTGCTCAGCTCTATTCCGGCTTCCATCGCCTCATCATCAGTAGCACTCATAAACTGCACCCGTCCAACATCAAAAAGGTGAGCATGCAACGGTCCAATACCAGGGTAGTCAAGCCCGGCCGAAATAGAATAAGGCTCAACAACCTGACCATCGTCGGTCTGCATCAATAATGTTTTGCTTCCATGCAGTACACCCGGTTTTCCCAACGCGGTGGTCGCAGCAGACTCACCCGAATCAATGCCCCTACCAGCCGCTTCAACACCAATCAGCGTAACGTGCGGGGAATCCAGGTAGTGGTAGAAAGCACCTGCTGCGTTGCTCCCGCCTCCAACACACGCAATGACATAGTCAGGAAAAGGGTTTCCTTCCTTTTCAACAAGCTGACTTTTCATTTCCTCGCTGATCACGGATTGAAATCGTGCAACCATATCAGGATACGGATGCGGGCCAACAACAGATCCAATTATATAATGTGTATCAACAGGATTATTGATCCAATGCCTCATGGCCTCATTGGTTGCATCTTTCAACGTCATACTTCCGCTGAGAGCGGGCACAACCTTCGTTCCAAGGATTCTCATGCGCTCTACGTTCGGTCGTTGCCGTTCCATATCCAGTTTGCCCATATAAACAATACACTCCATACCCATCAGCGCACAGACGGTAGCCGTTGCCACACCATGCTGACCGGCTCCTGTCTCGGCTATGATTTTATTCTTACCCAATCGTCTGGCCATTAAAATCTGCCCAATGGTGTTGTTGATTTTGTGCGCACCGGTGTGACACAAGTCTTCCCTTTTTAGGTAAATCTTTGCTTTATAAATTTCAGAGAGCCTAGAAGCAAAAAACAAAGGAGTTGGCCTTCCCACGTACTCTCTCAAAAGCCGATGGAATTCGCCTTGGAATTCAGCTGAATATATTATATCCAGGTAGTTCTCACGCAATTCTTCAACATTCGGATATAGCATCTCCGGTATGAATGCGCCACCAAATTGTCCGTAATATCCTTTTTCGTTCACTGAATAATTCATAGTCAATTTTTTAAGTATGGGTTCATTCTATTTCTTAAAAACCATTTAATTCCATTTATCCATTTTCCTATACAACTCGGTAATCAATTTCACATCCTTAATCCCCACATTTTCTTCTACGCCGCTGTTTACATCTACCGCATGTAGATTCATTCCCTTTAGCAATCCAATTTCAGCAATATTCAATGGCGAAATACCACCACTTAAAAAAAAGGGAACCTGCTGATCATACCGGTCCAAAAGGCCCCAATTAAATACTACACCATTCCCTCCATATTGACCACCTTTTGTATCAAATAGAAAATAATCAACGACATATCTGTACTGCGCAACCGTGTGAAAGTCGAACTCCTTATCTATCGAAAATGCTTTGATCACTTTAAACCCCTTCTTACGAAGGTCTTCACATTGTCCAGCCGGCTCGTCTCCATGCAATTGAATGAGATCGAGCTTATGCTGATTTGCCAGCCTACTAATTTCCTCCGTTGTCTCATTAACAAAAACACCCACCTTTTCAATTTCATAAGGAAAACCGGGTGGAATTGTGAAATCAGCTCCCACATATCGCTTTGAGCCCCTATAAAAAATAAAACCTATGTAGTTTGGATGAAGCCGCGCAACATCAAGAATATTCTCATAAACGCTCATTCCGCAGACTTTGATCTTTATCATACTTCCTATTCTATTTTTGACCCACCAAGCTCCTTATAAAATCAAACGCCTTCTCCTCAGGTCGGCTCGCTTGCATAAATATTTGCCCGATAAGGAATCCACGAAAACCAAAATCTCTTAACTCCCGGATTGCCTCTATTGATTCGATTCCGCTTTCTGAAACTTTCACCACAGAATCGGGTATCAGATGCGCCAGATTTTTACTGGTCTCCATAGTTACTTCGAACGTCTTAAGATTTCGATTATTCACTCCGATGAGATCAACGGATGCCCCTTTGTTATCTTTCAGCTCATCCTCGTTATGCACTTCCATCAGCACCTCAAGATTCAATGAATGAGCGAACATGGCCAATTCTTTTAATCGTCTGGGCTTTAGAATAGCCGCAATCAATAGGATAGCATCTGCACCGATTGACTTTGCTTCGACAATCTGATACTCATCCAAAATAAAATCCTTTCGTAAAATCGGACAGGTATTCAGTTTTCGGGCAACCATTAAATCGTCATTGGTACCCCCAAAAAAATGTGTATCGGTCAAAATTGAAAGTGCCGAAGCACCCGCTTTCACATACCCTGTCGAAATATTTACAACAGAAATATCAGGATTAATGATCCCTTTCGACGGTGATTTTCTTTTGATCTCCGCTATGATTCCCGCCACGTCCGCACGCAGCAGCGCCGCTTTTAACGAAACAGTGTTCCGTGCAAAATAAATACTCTCTTCCAGCGATTGCAGCGGATAAAGTCGCTTGCGTTCCTCGACTTCCTTTAGCTTGTGATCAACGATCTGATCTAATATGTTCATTTCTGAATAAGTTTTTTAAATGCTGCTAATGCTCTTCCTGACTCCAATGCCTCTTTAGCTCGCAAAATTGCGTCTGCCAAACCGGACTTCCGATCTGAAGTGAATAACCCCATTCCGGCGTTGGCAATAACAACGTCATTTTGAGCTTTTGTTCCCCTGCCTTCCAGGATATTCATGAAAATAGCCGCGGACTCCTCAACCGTTGATCCTCCTTTAACATCATCGCTGGTTATCTGGGATAAACCCAAATCTTCCGGCTCGTAAATCTTCTCCCCTTCATTACTAAAAATTTTGAATGGCCCTGTCAATGATATTTCATCATAGCCCCGAAGATCATGGAGGATAACAAACTCCTTATTCGTATTCTGATATAAATATCCATATTGCCGGGCAAGCTCGAGACTGAATACACCAACAAGCTGCCGCGTTGGAAGAGCCGGATTTACCATTGGTCCGAGCATATTGAAAAATGTCTTCACGCCTAATTCCTTTCGTATCGGCCCCACGTTTTTCATCGCAGGGTGAAACAGTGGAGCATGCATAAAGAAGATATTAGATCGTTCCAGGCTCTTCTTCAGTTCCGAAATATCATTTGTGAAATTATAGCCAAAGTATTCAAGAACATTTGACGAGCCACTTACCGATGAAACGCCATAGTTACCATGCTTGGCTACGGGCTGTCCCGCCGCTGCAACTACAAAAGCGGAAAGTGTGGAGATATTAAATGTATTCTTTCCATCTCCACCAGTGCCACAAACGTCCATCAAGGGTAGATCAATCCGAACAGGCACACACAGCTCAAGCATTGCATCCCGAAATCCCTCCAACTCCTCAATGGTAATTGCACGCATCATGTATACCGTCATAAATGCGCTCATCTGGCTGGGATTGTACTTTCCGGAAGCAAGATTTACCAGAACCTCTCTGGCCGTCTCTTTACTCAACGACCTGTGTTCTACCAATTCGTTTAATATTTCTTTCATATTAATTATCCAATCAGTTATCAAATCTCCAACTACTCAATCACCTGGTCAGCCAGTTGTTCATCATTTTCTTGCCAAACTCAGTCATCACTGACTCCGGGTGAAACTGAACACCACGCACATCAAATTTCTTATGCGCAATACCCATTATTATTCCGTCTTTATTAATAGCCGTCACCTCAAGATCATTACCTACACTTTCCGGAATCACGGCCCAGGAATGATAGTGAGTTCCTTCAAACGTTTCGGGGATGCCAGTAAATATTTTTTCACTTCGCTGAATTACTTTGACACTGGACGTCACGCCATGTAATACATTGGGAAGATTAAAAAGTTTAGCACCATACACTTCAGCAATTGCCTGATGTCCAAGACAGACTCCCAGTATGCTTTTTGACGCACCGTATTTCTCAATAAGTTGCTTCAAAATACCTGCTTCGTCAGGAATGCCCGGACCAGGCGACAACAATATTTTATCATACTGCGCTACGTCATTGATATCAATCTTGTCATTTCTGTAAATATCCGGATCGTGACCTAATTCCCGTATGATATGAACCAGGTTGTAGGTAAATGAATCGTAATTGTCTAATACCAGAATCTTCATTTTCTAACTGTCTAATTTTTCTATTTCTCTGACCCACTATTATAACTAGCACTCTACCGGATCGTCTCCGCCATAGCAATAGCTCTTCTTAACGCTTCCAGCTTATTATTAACTTCCTGAAGCTCATTCGCAGGCACTGACTTGGCCACCACCCCGGCGCCGGCCTGACAAATCAATTTATTGTCCTTGCTCAGGAATGTCCGAATCATTATCGCATGATTAAAATCGCCATTGAAACCTAGAAAACCGATCGCGCCACCATAAAAACTCCTGTTGATGTTCTCATACTTATTAATCAGTGACATTGCCATGTGCTTGGGAGCACCTGAAAGTGTGCCCGCGGGAAACGTATCGGCGGCAAGCTTCAGTGGAGAATGCCCCTTCTTTAGCTGACCAGTGACTTTGGAAACCAAATGAATCACATGTGAGTAGTACTGAATTTCCTTGAATACCTCAACTTTCACTTCGTTCGAATCTCTGCTCAGGTCATTTCTGGCTAGGTCAACCAGCATTACGTGCTCCGCATTTTCCTTTTCGTCATGTGAGAGTTTTTCCGCCAATTCCGAATCCTCCTTATCATTTCCAGATCGCCGGAACGTACCGGCAATCGGGTAAATACTTGCCTCCCCTCCTTTGATTTGTATCTGGGCCTCGGGCGAAGAGCCAAAGATCTTGAAGCTCCCATAGTCAAAATAAAAGAGGTAAGGTGATGGATTGATTGATCTCAGCGCGCGATATACATTAAACTCGTCACCTTTAAATTCAGTTGTAAATCGTCTTGACAAAACAATCTGAAACACATCACCGCGAAAGCAATGCTTGCGTCCAACTTCCACCATTTTCAAAAACTCGGCATCGGTAACATTGGATGTCTCTTTCTCCGTTAGCTGAAAGGGAAATGTTGAAAATCGATTGCTGTAAATGACCTTCTCTAATCTTTCAAGGCCGCTTTTTCCATAAACCTCTTCCTCAACCGCTTCCGGAATGTTCTCAAAGAGTGTTAACTCGTTGGAGAAATGATCGACAACAATCACATACCGGTACACCTTGTAGAGAATGTCCGGGACGAGCCGGTTGGACATCTCCAAATTCACCTCTTCAAAATACCTCACGGAATCGTAGACCATATACCCAAACATTCCTGACGGGCTAAATTTCCTTTCGATATTGTCGGCCTCAAATGAAACTCTGAATTCGTCGAGGGCCGTCAGCACCTGGCCACGTGATGAAATTGGTTTCCGCGTTACGGAATGATCCGGGAAACGCACCTCGATTACTTCGTCTTTGACCTGGAATGATGCAATAGGATCACAACAAATAAACGACAGGCTGTTCTCGTGACCGTGGTAGTCGGAGCTTTCAAGTAGTATACTTCCGGAAAATACGTCCCTGATTTTCAGGTAGATATTCACAGGAGTCAACGTGTCGGCAAGGAGTCGCTTTGAATGTGTTATCAGCTTGTACTTCATAATTTCTATTCTCTTGAAAGCCTTGTTAAATAAAAAACCCGCCCCGATTGTTATCGGAGCGGGCCTTTAATTGGGATCTTTTTCTTACGAAAAGTTTATTCCACAGCCATACACCGATCGAAATTCGAACGATGCCACCACCAAGCTGTTTTGTTACTATTTCTCATTGCTAATCTATTCTGCTGCTTCTTTTTTACGAGTCGCGCGTTTTGCCTTTGGCTTTTCTTCAACGGCAGTAGTGCTGGCAGGTTTTGTGGAGACGACACGTTTCAATCTAGCCTTGATCGCCTTCTTGCTTCTGGACACGCCATAAGAGCCATTCCAAACCTTACCCTTCTTTGTTTTTTTATCTCCTCTACCCATGAATTCTTAATATTTTGGCAAGTATAATCACGATGGACAAATTAACAAAATGCGAAAACAGATTTAGGGCTGGAAGGACTGAAAAGACCTGATTTTTCCATCTCCACATTCCCAATTCCTGAATTCTTATCAGTATCTTTGAAGATGGCGAAACCATCTCTTGAGCTAGTACGGACAATCAGAACCGCTGCCGCAAAACTGGAACTTAGCAACAATTACCAGTGGGGGCACATGGGAGTGTGCAACTGCGGTTTCCTGGCTCAAGAGGTAACAAAACTTAACAAAGAGGAAATTCACCGACGGGCGATGATGCGTCATGGTGACTGGACGGAGCAACTGAATGACTACTGCCCCACCAGCGGTTTGCCGATGGACGAAACAATTTCAGAACTTATTGCATTCGGCTTTGACTCAGGCGACTTGAAGCACCTTGAACATCTTTCTGATCAAACCGTACTCCTTACAATTCCATTCGTAGAAAGAAACCTCCATTTCAACGTTAAGGAAGATGTGGTTAAGTATATGAAAGTCTGGGCTAATGTGCTGGAAGATGCGTTGATAAAAACTGTCACAATTCCGGAGTTCAAGAACCAACTGACTCCCGTTAACGGAATCGGTCAAGCGCTGCCTCAATAGCATATTTTATGTCGGAATTAGTCGTTTGTGAAAGTAACTTTCGCAAGGATGGATCGGCAGCTTTTGCTGCTGGCCCGATCATACCGAGAATCACGACAATTTTATAGCGAACTCCTCCATCTTGGAGGGTTGTGCTATTCAAGGCATCAATCAACCGACCTACCGATGGCTTCCCGATTTGAACTAATGCCGCAGCTGAAACGTCTGATTCATTATTATAACTTTTTAATTTCGACACCATAAAATTGATAGCCGATAGTTGAGCCGTTTTTATATTGCCTAACGTCTTAATCGCCAGAACCTGAATTTCGGTCATCATTTCCTTGTCTTCAAGACTGCGTTTTGAAAAGAGCGCAATCAATGAACTCTCCAGCGGTTTGGGTCGGCTTCCCATTTGAACTAACATTTTCATTACATCAAACTGTTTTTCCAAATCACTACCTCTAAGAATAGCGTCTGCTTCGTTGAGCGTAGGAATCACACCGGGGATTGGAATTCCGTAAGCAATACAAAAGTTAATACGATCTTCTTGCTGACTCTTGTACGGTACCTTCATTGCATACTCTGAAAACCTGTCTTTGCAACGCCCCACCAGCAAATTCAGGTCAGCGAGCGGAAATTCAACTTGTATCTTTTTATTCCTGTCATCATTATTGGTAGACTGAGATGATAGTGCGAGATCAAAAAGATGTTCACCTGTTTTTTCATCTGAGTGACTGTTAAAAAAATCAGCAAGCCAATTTATGATCTTCGTTTTTTCCGCGGGACGATCCTCCTCCTTGTACATCGTCGCCAGTTCCGAATACATCTGTGAAGCAGACCGGGTATCAAGAATAACACGAGAGCCATACTTCTCGTACGCATAAGGCTGGTATACGCGGTTGTGATACCTCAAACCTTCCATTAATTCAAAAAACGCCTGATTTATTGATATCGCTGTTGGTAATCCGATCTTATGACTGGCCGCCAGATTGAAATAGGCATCAATTCTATCATGAATTTCTTGTTCTGGAGAGTTTGTTTTACCTATCAGATAGCCTATGTAACTCGAAAGCGAATAGTCGCCAACTTTTGTCATCACATTTAAACCAACTTTCCATTCGCGGTCATCGATGACACTATCGCGTTCCATGAACTTCACAATGGAATAAGCGCGCTCATCCAGCGTGGGCAATGCAATGGTATCCAGGGTGGATAGCAGAAATGATTCGTACTCGGGCCGCGTTATTTTGTAACGGGTAAAGTAGTATATAACATCATAGTGAAGTCTTCCACATTGATTATCAAACGGAACGCTCATTGCTTCATGCGTAACGCTCTTAATCCTTTCTTCTGTTGATAAATCACTTAAACGCAATTCAAATTCCCTTACTCTGTCCTTGCATATTTCTTCCATTGATTTCGTGGAAACAGGATCAGCTTTCGGAGGCGGCGGCTTCAAACTGATTGTCATGGAATTATCCGGTGCACGGGGTTCATTTAGCGGGAAAAGTATTTTAAGGTTTTTAGTCATTTTTATCCGGCCCGAAAAACTTACCAATATCTCTCCCGATGTAACGTCAATCAGCCTGGCACTCACATCGATATATGTTTTTAGTTTGGTGTAGGTGCCGGAAAAAAGCGCATCGATGGGTACAAGCTTACCAAGCTTTTGGGCTGCTTCCGGCAGCATAAGGTCCGACAGCATTAATTCATCTTCCCGCAATATTGCATCAAGACGTTTGCGCTCAAATATCTTGTATTTTCCAGGGTTCAATTTTCCAATGATGGATTCGGTGATATAATCGCCAAACCGGTTGGACGTATTCGACTGGGTGTTCCCAAATGGCACTATTGCCAATCTGAGTGGCTGCACAGACATGTGTGCATTCTCCAGTCGTGAGGCGAGATCTTCAATCACAACTGAAAAATCCTTTGCCTTCTGAGCAAACACCACATTGACTGACAGAATCAAAAATGTAAGAATTACTCGAGGTTGTGCCGGAAAAATCCGTTGTAAAAATTCACTCATCGCTGCTAGGTGTGTTACAGTGGTAATTTATAAAGGAAGCAATCCTTTGGTTCATTGTTCTGGTTGACAAACTTAAACCATTTCTCCAATCGCGCCTCTTCCACCAGCCCAGACTTCAGCAATACTCTCGAAGACGCAAGATTTTCTGCATCCACGAAGGTGCTTATCCGGTACACTTCAGGAATACTCCTTACAACCTGCATTAATTTCCGGCAGACCTCTGTGGCATAACCCTTCCCCCAATGAGTCGGACTTAGAATGTATCCAAACTGAACCTTCCCGTCTTCATTTAATAACCCGCAACTTCCAATAAATCTATTGTGCTCTTTTAATCTAATACCAAATGAATAGTCTGTTCCCTGTTTCCAACCGGACACAGCATGCTTTAGAAACGTACGGGTATCACCAAGACTTTGATGGGTAGGCCAGGACATGAATTTGGTAGCCTCTGCCTTGCTGGCATAGGTATAAAAGATTTCCTCCGCCTCCTCAGTTCTTAGACGCGCAATAATTACGCGCTCCGTTTCAATTCTCTCGGGTATGGGAAGCCTCATAAAGTGCTAATTTCTCTTGATCTCAATGTCGGACAATAATCCTTGTTATATCTTTGAATAAACTTCGGGCTATGGGTTCAAATATCGTTCATCAATACTTCAAAAAAGAGATTGAAGGTGTAAAAATCATTGTCAAAGTGAACCCCATTCAGTTAAAAGGAACCGAAATTTCCGTTGCTTTGGATGGTAAAATAGAAAGCCATGATCTTGAATTTGACGAAGGAATCTTTGACGATTTGAAGGAGGATGGCTTTGAAGTGGCCAGTCCACTGGAATTCAACCTTTATGAATCAGGCTTGATTTGAGAAGTATTATTTTCAAATTCGGATTGACCCGCTATTTTTACACCTTGTTTTAAACTGACGCATCGTAATATGGGACGGGTATTCGAAAAACGAAAGCATAAGATGTTTGCCCGCTTTGACCGTATGGCCAAGGGGTTTACACGAATTGGAAAGGATATTGCCATTGCGGTAAAACTAGGCGGGGCAAATCCTGATAACAATCCCCGACTGAGGATGGCTATCCAGAATGCCAAAGGTATTAACATGCCCAAGGACAGGGTGGAAAACGCCATCAAACGCGCTACTTCAAAAGAAGAAAAGGATTTTCAAGAAGTCATCTATGAAGGCTATGCTCCTCATGGCGTACCAGTCGTGGTTGAGTGCGCGTCCGACAACCCAACCAGAACAGTAGCCAACATCCGGCTGCGCTTTTCGAAAAATGGAGGCTTAATGGGCAACTCCGGGTCGGTGTCTTTTATGTTCGAACGAAAAGGCGTTTTCAAATTTGAACCGTCGAAATTGAATCTTGATGAACTGGAACTCGACCTGATCGATGCAGGCGCAGAAGATATTCAAAGAGATGAAGAAGAGACGATCATCTACACAAAGTTTACAGAGTTCGGCCACATGCAAAAATTTCTAGAAACAAAAACTCTTGTACCAAAAAGTTCAGAACTGCAATACATTCCAAATACGACGAAAGAACTCAGCGAAGCTGAACAAGATGAAGTAATGGAATGTGTTACAGCCCTTGAAGAAGATGAAGACGTGCAGGTGGTCTATCATAATTTGGCCTAGATCCAACCTAGTTGGAATACCACAATCTTTGTATTTTTAAGTTCGATTTCAACCCGTCAATCCTTCTGCACAGAGCCTGCTCCGCTCACCGATACATTCACCGACGGTTCACCTCGGTAATAGATGATTCCCGCACCGCTCGCCACGGCCTTTAGTGATTGTGAAGCATACACGTTGACTTTACTCGCGCCAGAAGCATCAACGTCAGCAGCAATTGAAGAAAATGAATACGCATATAGCACAGATGCCCCCGAAGTTTTAGCCGTCATCGCGTCCGTTTTTCCAGAAACCATAAGTCGTGACGCTCCGGAAAGATTTATTGCTAATAACTTCGATTCAATATTCAATTGAGAAATTGCCGCACCAGATAATATCAATTCCATTCCATCTGCAGCATTAAAGCCATTGATGACCGAACTGCTGGCGCCTGATAGATTAGCACCTTTTATTACTGGCATCGTGATAGTAATGTAGGTAGTATGTTCATGCTCGCGATTATCTTTATAATGAACAGCAAGGGTTGAGCCTATCTTTACTATTACTAAATCATCCAGATTTCTCCGGTCTCCATGTACATGAACGGAATAAACAGGACTTTGCTCAACTGTGATGACAAAGGCATCTCCTATCTCGATCCTTTCAAAGTCAAGGATTGCGTAGTTACGCTCATCATTTTGGAGCGGGCCAGGATCCAATTCGCGAATGCACGAAATCAGTCCGAATCCTAAAAAAAGCAAAAAAAGTGCATTGTGAACAAGATTCGACGTTTTCATACGCAATTTGTGTTTGTTATGCGTATGACAACCGAAGGGACTCTTACCCCTATTGGCTTTTTACCCTTGGAGATAACGGGCCTTCCGTCGTCAGGTTATCATCCACCATCCGGTTATTGTATTGTTGTATGAACGCCTTGACCTGATCTTCCATAACCTTAACGGTATCCGGGAACTGCACCATAAGATTTGTTTTCAGCAATTTATCATTTCTGAAATCGTACAGGGCGATAGTCTTCGCGCCATCAAACTGCAGAAGGTAATTGCCGCGAAAAGTCTGGTACGTATTATCCAGGTAGTTAAAAGCAAAAGGCCTCGTTTTATCATGAAAGATATCCCGTCCAAATGCTACATAAGGCTTGTCGTAATGCAATGCTCCCAATACACTGGGAAGAATGTCAGTCTGCTGAATGATCTCATCCGCTAAACCCTGCTCCCTTGAATAGGGCTGAAAAAAGAAAATCGGGATGGAAAAGTAACCCCATGCTGTGTTGTATTCAGGAATATTTATCTGCGCCGAAGCATGGTCAGCGGAAATAACGAACAGGGTGTTCCTGAACCATGGCATCTTTTTAGCTGTTTCGAAAAACTTTTTTAAAGAATAATCACTGTACTCGATCAATTTATAAATTGGCATTTCACCTTCTTTGAACTTGGTTCTAAACTCTTCCGGAAGGTTGTAAGGATGGTGGGATGATACAGAAAAGAAATTGGTATAGAACGGTTCTTTAAAATCATTCATTTTCTCCGCATAGTATTGGAGAAATTTATGATCCCAGATTCCCCAAATACCATCATAGTCGGCATTGTTACTGTACTCATCCTTTCCAAAATAGCTATCAAACTCACACAAGTTGGCAAATGCCTGGAATCCCATTGATCCGTTCGGTGCCCCGTGAAAAAACGAGGTGTAATACCCTTTCCCTTTCAGCAAACTTGCAAGGCTGTTTATTTTATTTCCTGAATAGTGAGAAAGAACATAAGGAACTTCTATGGAAGGAATACTGCAAATAACAGAAGGCATCGCATCGATTGACTTTCTGCCATTGGCAAATGAATACTGGTAAGCTCTGGATTTCCCTATCAATGAATCAAGAAACGGAGTATGACCCTTGTATGCACCATTTTCAAGATCGCGATTGTAAATTCCAAAAAACTCTTTTGAGAAACTTTCGAGAATTATAACAACAACATTTCGTGCCTGAAAAGCTAATGAATCATCGGGGAAATGAACCGGTGTGAATAGTTTCTCGAGCTCGTCGTTCGACTCAAAATAGCTTACCCGTTGTATCACTGGTGTTTTTGCCGTTCTCAGAATGGCAAAGGGTGTATTTAGAACCAGGTTGATATCTTTTGGAGTAGCCGCATACTGGGCTGCATTGCTAAGTGTAATCGGACGGGTACTCTCACCAAAACCGCCGCGCATACCTGCAATTACCAAACCTACGATCAGCAGCATAGCGATCGTGCCACCAACATAATAACCAACTTTGCTTTTGAGCTGGGGGCCTTCAATTTTTAACTTACCAAAAAGTTTGGTGACCACAAAAACGAGGAGCATCCAGAATATAAGTGCATACCAATAGTCAATCAGAAATTGACCAATCAGACTTCCCATGTTTTGTTCATTTTCAAACTGACGTAGAACACTCAGGGTTGTCCTTCTAAGCGTGTACTGGTAGTACAGAGTATCGGCTACATTCATAGCAATCCCTATCGAATTGATGATGACAAACAGATATTTTAGAACAGTCTGATAGGCTGGGCGAAATCTGAAATCAAATGGAATGATTAGCAGTAAGAAAAAAAGGGAATTAAGATAAAGGAGTGCCGAAAGATCGAATCGAAGGCCGCCCAACATGATTTTGGAAAACCGTCCAAATGTCATATCGGGAAAAAAATCAGAGTTGTAGAGATAAAAGGTAATTCGGCATACCATGTAGGTGGCCATCATCAGCAACAGCGACAAGGCCAATGCCAGATAGATATTCCCTTCTAACTTAAATCCCTCCGCCAGTCGTTTTATTGCCTTTATCATGCCTTCTCAAGCTCACAAAAGGCGCAAAATACTGTAATAAGGCCTAATACTATCGTGCGAATAGTGATTTTGTCTTAGTTTTGTAGGTGGGCGATTTGTGAAGAGGTGAATGTGCGTTGTGTTTTGTCCGTTTGACCTAAATCTGATTCATGAGGAGACTCGTCTTTTGTGCGTTTCTGGTATTGTCATTTCTTGAACTCTCTTCTCAGAATACTGAGTCATTTGGAGTTTTCGGTGGTTTCAACATTCCAATCACTATTGACAAAGGCCTTGAAAAAGATCCTCGCTTTCATTCCAAATTTCTCATTCGAGGTACACCCATCGGGTTTCAGTACGGATATGATAAACCTGGATTCGGTTATCTAATCTCTCTAAGCTATCTAAAAATAGGTCAGACGTATACCATCGTTAACTCAACCGGCGGCGACGTTGGAACGCGTGACATCACGATGAGCTACTTCAGTTTGCCAATCGCATTTAAATTTCATCTTAACGATCTTTCTTTTTTTCGACTGAGCGCCATCGCTGCCGCTGATTTTTGCTTTTTATTGGATGGCAAAGAAACCATGACACACCAGGCATCTAAACTAAGGTATCCTCCTGGCGTTTCTGTTCCCGCAGGATACACCGTTGCCTATGATGGTGTCTTTGTGCCGAATGTGGTTGACTTGGTTCAGGTGCCAAAAGACAAGTTTAACGCGTTCCAGCTTTTCGGAGCGTTTGGCTTAAGAGCTGATCTTGACTTAAGTGAACACTGGAGTGTGATGGTCGACGGTCGTGCAAATTTTGCGCTGTTCGACTCGCGTAACAAAGCGTACCTAGATCAATTGTCGACACCTTCAGGGACACCAGATGTCAATGGAAGTCCGGGCGCACCCGATCTTTATGGCCAGAGAAGAGAGATCTTCCTCTCAGTCACCTTTGGTGTCTCTAGAATAATTCAGACAAAATCCAAATTCAAGGAACGTCACTCATCGCCTATACCTAAAATGTCCCGCCCTTCCGGAAAAGGAAAGAAAAAGTAATCTCAATGTCCTAAATTCAATTTTCGCCAGCAGGTTTAAAATGGATTACGGAAATATCTTAAAGAATGTCAATAGGCACATCTCCCTTAAGAAAAGTGAAGAAAATTATTTCACTTCACTTTTAATCCCAAGGGAAATAGAAGCGAAGAATCTGATTCTTGTCGAAAATAAATCGTGTAAGCACATCAATTACGTTCACGAAGGAGTATTTCGCGCTTACTCCCATGATCACGAAGGAAAGGAACGGACGATCATGTTCGCCGTCAACGACTGGTGGATTACTGACATCCATGGATTTTTTATGGAGAAACCGGCGCTGATGAGTGTCGAAGCAATTGAAAATAGTGTGATCTTTCAGTTGCGAAAAACTGATCTGGAAAAACTCTTTGTCGAAGTGTCCAGGTTTGAAAGATTCTTCCGGATCCTAATGCAGAACTCCTACATCAGAGAACAACTTAGAACGAGACAGAATCTCACGATGCAAACGGAAGAAAGGTATAACGCCTTTGTCACGAAATATCCTCAGTTCATTAGCCGCATACCATTAAAATACATTGCCTCCTATCTTGGCGTAACCCCCCAGTTTTTGAGTGTAGTGCGAGCGAGGAAACCCTTATAAACCGCATGCTCACTTATTAATCTACATTAACTATTGCCAGTGGAGTTAACCTTTTCTTTGTGGCACTAATCAAATAAATTTCTATGCTTATACTTACTACATGAACGTATCGGAGTGGCACTAACGACCAGCCGGAATTAATGGAGAGAAATCTTAGGTATCTGGAAGAAGCTGCACTACCACTATTTCGTGCCGGTCATATTCCCATCATTGGGGAATGGGTAGCCCTTCCGTTAATGAAGATTGGTGGGTCCAAAAAACCAGGAGATGCAGTTTACGATGAGATCGCGTATCCAATAGCCGATCGACTACTTACAAAATGTGATGCAATTCTTCGCCTTCCCGGAGAATCAAAGGGTGCCGATCAGGATGTGAAAATTGCCAAAGAAAGGGGCTTAAAGATCTTCTACAAACTTGAGGATATTCTTGACTCCTGACACTCCGTTCCATGTTCATTCACCGGAACTACATCGGTAGTCACGCATTTGAACCGCTTATTTTGCCATTACAATAACGTTCGCTGTCCAGCCTGCTGGAACAGCAACAACACCTGCAGAGGTTTCTCCGGAAGTTATTTCAGTGTTTAAAATACCCGTGAACACCGGATAATCGCCAGTTGTATCATAGCTAGCAAAGTAAAGCTGATAGTCACCTTCCTTCAGAAAATCCAATTTGAACACTTTTGATATTGGCCCGTCCACAAGCTCAGTACTGGTAACAGCATTTCTGAACATGGTTTTATCCTCGCCCTGAGGTTCTATTTCTGTGGCTGGATTGAAAGATGAATTTTTATATGCGTAAACTATTACTCTCGAAACAGGAACACCTTCAGCACTGAAGAAATTCCCAATGATCATACCGGCTACTTTCTCATCGAGAATTCGGGCAGCACCCTGCAGAATTTCGGAACTAGCAAAAGCATATCGAATGGCTGGATCCTCAACATGGACAATAGCCTTTCTGATATCGAAGTCAATAACCACGGCGGATTTTTTGGTGGAATTAACATTCCACTCATTATTGATCCCAATATTAATACTTTGTTCGTTGCTAAGGACATACTTTATGTTGTCGCTAAAAGTAGTCACGTAACAACCTGGCGACTGTCCTTTGTCGTTAGTGCCTGCATCCAGGACTAACGTAAGGTCACTATGTGTGGTTGCTGCTAATAATGTTGTCGCCATGCTTTTGGTATTGCCGTCCTCGAAGTCTTTTAAGTTAATCGTCTGTCGTTGAAAACCTGCAACTGAAACACCGTTAACCTTGATATCAGAGACCGTAATAAAGACACCTTTTATATTGGCGTCATCTAATGGGTTATTGGTAATTTTGAATTCTGTTTCACCAGTTTGAGGCCCATGATCGGAGGATTCAGTGCAGGATTGGGATAACGCTAGCACCGCTACGACTATCAGGAATTTTAAGACGCTGGAAAAAATGGTTTTCATAGTATTTAGATTAATAGACATTAGCCATAGTGGGATACTTAATAATCGTTCCAACTTTCATACCGGGCAATGATGGCACTAGCACGTGAATTTTAACGGATTTAGCCCTTTTCATTATTGTAATAGGTTGATTTAAAGGTGGTTGATACCACAATCCGGGAAAAATTGTGAATAGTGTGGATAAAATTGGACAACGTTTGAAAAAAGCTGATCGGGTGCCAGATACCATTACAGATTTCCTATGTTTGAAGACATGACTAAACTGTATAAACCATGCTTAAGAATATTAATTGGGATTCTGTACCGGTAGAAGAAGTAAATCCCTCTATGAAAAGAAAAATCATCACCGGTGAAAAACTAATGATTGCCCGGATGTATTTCAAGGACGGCTTCACCGTGCCATTGCACAGCCATTTTCATGAGCAAGTCACTCAGATCGTATCGGGCAAGATGCGATTTTGGTTCGGGGCGAATAAAGAGAAGGTACTGGAGCTAGGCCCAGGTGATGTAGTAGTAATCCCTTCGGATCTTCCGCATGAAGCACTGATGATCGGTGACGTTGAAGAAATTGATACCTGGGCTCCTCCGCGCCAGGATTGGCTGGACGGTTCGGATCATTACTTGAGGAAATAGCCATGGACTTCGGATTAAAAAATAAGGTGGCATTTGTTGCGGCTTCAAGCCAGGGATTGGGTAAAAGTGTTGCGTTGGAACTTGCCCGGGAAGGTGCTGACATAATTATCTGTGGAAGAAATAAAGAAATGCTAAAGGCAACTGAGACAGAAATCAAAACCATTGGCTCAACTGTACTATCAATTTCCGGTGACCTTTCAATCCCCTCGGAAAGGGACGCGATAATTAACGAAGCATTAAAAGAATTTGGGCGCGCCGATATACTCATAACCAATAGCGGCGGACCGCCCACTGGAAAGTTTGAATCATTTGGTCCTGAAGATTGGGACAAAGCCGTTCAGCAACTGCTAGGCAGTGTGGTGGGACTTGTGAGAGGATTCCTTCCGGGAATGAAGGAGCGAAAATGGGGACGAATTATCTCAATCACTTCTCAGGCGGTAAAGCAACCCGTCAATAACCTCATCCTGTCGAATGCTGTGCGGTCTTCCATTGTAGGGCTTATGAAGACACTGTCGAACGAATTAGGAGAGTATAATATCACAGCTAATAATGTGATGCCTGGATACACCCAAACAGCGCGATTGAAAAAACTCATAGAGAGCAATCCAGCGATTGCATCTGTTACCTCAGAAATTCCCCTGGGGCGCTTTGGCAATCCTGATGAGTTTGCGGCTGCTGTCGCCTTTCTGGCAAGTGAGCGGGCAAGCTATATTACCGGGGTCTCACTGGCAGTGGATGGAGGGTGGATTAAAGGAGTGTAGTTAAGAGAATGGTATTGTTGGTTTCAATGCAAGTACTAGGAGGCACGCGACAGTCGTCGCGCCATAGTTAGTTCTGACAGTCGACAGATGATACAAAAATTTTTGATAATTACATGGAACCAACTTCACCGCGTTGCGTTTAACTGGCTTTAGGTGAAAACAGCAAGTGAGGTTCTCATCCGATTGTTAATTTTATAACCTGGCTTCAGTCCAGATCCGGTTCAATAAAAGCGATTAAATTTCGATCAAAACGCATTGTTTTGGATAAAATACTTCGAAATTTCCAATCAAATCGCAAGAAATACTCGCTAGTAAAAGGGTAGTTAAAGGGGAGTTACGCCATTTATTATGAGTTGATATATACCGATGACCCTGTCCTTCGCCTATAGCGGGGAGTTGAATCGATGCGAAAAAATGCATAACAACGCGTAGCCATTCCAATCCCAAATCCTTACATTTTTTCCATGATACCTCCGGCAGTATTTATCAGACGATTCGTTTATTTCAAGCAAGTCACCTGATTCAAATTTATAAGTACGGGTAATTAAATAATGATGCTTTTCATGCTTTACTTTTTCGGTCTCCCCAAATTCATTCCCAACAGAAATTATCAGAATCTCTCGCAACCGGGCAAGTCAATTGGACCGGTTCTCTAATAAGACACAGAAAGCTGTTGGTATTATCAATTATTGAATACAAAAACTTGACGTGTTTTCTTTTACCAAAAGTAATTTATAGTACTTTTCAAATGAAAACTGATATGATCAGAATTTTGCCCCTATTCCAAAATAAAAACTTCGTCCAATAGACGGGATGATCCCTGGCCCAGGATATTCGTCTGTGCGCTTGGTAAAATAACGATGGTCAGCCAGATTATTGACACCAAGTTTGATTTTGTAATTTTTAATATTGAGTGTACCAGACCAATCCATGACGGTATAAGACGGGATTAGTCCTGCCACCGCGTCGGACGAAGGTATTTCGGAATTACCCGCATCGCTATAAGAATTAGCAGTACTGCTGATCAGGAATGTGGTTGAAAATTTGCCAACCAGTAAATTAGTACCGAAGCGACTGATGCTTGTAGGTGCGTATTCTACATACTTTCCTTCATACTCACCTGAGACATATTTAGCATTGATGATGGCCATCGAAATGAAATAACTCAAACTCCATTTCTTTTGATCTGAAATAGCCTTCACGGGGTTGAATTCAAAGTAAGTCTCAAGCCCTTTATGAACGCTGTTTGCCACGTTTGTTCTGAATGGATATTGATTCCCAAGTGCGTCAATTTTCTCCACTGTCCCAACACGGTTGTTGTACTGCAGATAAAAACCGCCAATATCAAAGTTCAGAAAATTCTTTACTGAACCACGAAAGCCAAAATCAGTATTTGAGCCATTAGAGTCTTTCAGGTTTTTATCTACTGTCGCGATCGTACCTAATGGGGTAAGCGCTGAATAATCTAATGGTCGATATGCTTGTGAAAAGTTTGCGTAAATATTGGTAGTTGAAGTAACGTTAAACTGCGCGCCAATACCAGCCAGAAAAATATTACGCTTCTTTGAATTATCAGAATAAACGACAACGCTTCCATCATCGCTTGGATTGAATCCCTTTATCGTTGAATTAATATATTCATAGCGTAACCCCGGCGTGATGGATAACTTTTCGTTAATCCTAAAAGTGTTTTCGATGTAAGGTGCAATGTTGGTGGTTGTAAAATCGAGGTCATATTCATAACCTGGCTCTACTAAAGTAAGGTCGAAGTCTGATCCGGTAGTGCCTTTTCCTCCGCCTTGCCGTTTCATTTTTCCGCTAAAAAAACGCACTCCTGTGACCAACGTGTTTTTCATTTTTCCAAGTTCATAGTTTGATAGCAAGCGAACTTCAGTAGTGTTGCTTTGGAAACCTTCGTGTTGTGACTCTCTGTTGCTGTAACTATTGGTGACTGGATCAATTACATCTTGTGCATTAGGGCCGCCATCTTCATTACGCCATACCAAATCCCTTGCGCTGAAATTAAAAGTTGACTTTACATTGATGGAAGTATGTTTTGATAGTTTCCAATCCAATGTTGCGGCAACGATGTTCCAGGGGGTTTGAAGCCAGTTCCTTGCCCTATATGATTTGCGACTATCTAACGCAAAAAGACTATCTGAGAATCCACCAGGCATGTGGATACGGTTTCGAAGAATCGAATATTCCAATCCTACTTTTAATTTCTCGGTGACGTTGTATTCTACTTTGGCAAAGCCAGTAAGTTTTCTGAAATCAGAATTAGGCCGCCAGCCTTGCGCACCTTGAAATTGAGTGTACGCGTAGTAATTAAATTTACCTACTTGCCCGCCAATAGAATTAAATGAGTTGTACATACCAAAGCTTCCTCCAGTTTGTTGTGTTGTAAATTCAATTGGTTTTTTGGTATTGCCTTTCTTCAGGATGTAATTAATCACGCCACCAAATTGCGCACCATATTGCAGTGAGGAAGCACCTCTGATTACTTCTATCCGCTCTACGGCTTCGAGGGGAGGTAGGTAATATGATTCCGGATAGCCATATAGATCACCAGTAATGTTATAGCCGTTTTGCCTTGTGTTGGTCTCGATTGATTGCGTGGGATTTAGTCCCCTAAAGCCAATTCCATTAGAAGGAAAACCGCTGCCTTCAGTTTCGGAATAATTTGCACCAGGTACACGCCCAAGTACCTGACGAGGGTTGTTCTGTGCTGTATTGGCATCAAGACTATCCAACATTAAAACCTCTGTTTTCTTTCCTGAGAAAATCATCCCATCATGTACTTCATCTAGGTAGCCCATACCGGTAATGGTTTTGATCCCTGTTATTTCTACTTCATTTAGAATAGAAATCTTTTCTTCAGTTTGAAAATTGACCTCGACAATTTCATTGGCCTTCACTTCAATGGATTTAGTAATGGACTGAAAACCAACGGCAGAAAACAGGACGGTGTAATTTCCTGCTGGGACTTTCCTTATGAGATAATCCCCGTGTTCGTCGGATGTATTTCCGTAAAATGTTGTCTTAAGACTGATATTGGCGTTTGAAACTGGATTACCTGAATTGTCTTTTATAGTCCCCTTAATTGTTCCAGTTTGAGCGAAAGTTGCCAGGGAGACAATAAATAATAGTAGCGTGTTGAGTAGTTTCATTTGCGGTTATCTATTTAGATTAGTTCTAAATAATGGCAAATATGTTAAAATCCTCTTTATAATCAATAGTTATTAAGAATATTTCTAAATAATGGTTCGCTTGATTCACAAGGCCGATTTCGTTCATATTGCCATAAATCCAGCTGGTTCATGGCTGTTATCCTTTTGAGTGCCGTAACAGTTGGGACAAATTCTGACCACTCAAAATCCAAATCGATTGGAAGTTCAGTCTGAAGCATCAAATGCTAACGACGGGGGTGGGTCAGATGATTACTGGAATCCCAGGTACAGATGATTAGTGGAATCCTGGTACAGACAATTGCTGGAATACCTGGTACAGAGCATTAGCGGAATACCTTGTACAGACCATTCCGGAATATTCAATTGGGAGGAAGAACAATAACTAGAAAGCTTTTATCATCCGAAGGGAAGTAATTGAATTCAATCTTTGACCTGGTTCAAAATAAGTTGACTATTGATTACTTTTATTGAGTATGAATTTGACTGGAACACCTGAAAAATCACAACGGATTGCTCATTGGCTGGAGCAATTTGGTGATGAATTATTCAGATGGGCCCTTCACAAGACGCGAGATCAGATGACAGCCGAAGACCTGATTCAGGATACATTTCTGGCAGCATTTCAACAGTTTGAGAAGTTTCAAAACAAGAGCGCGCCGGAGAACGGGACCAATCGAGGAAAATCTTATTGAAATCAAGAACCTGATTCAAGATCTAGTTGATTCCCAATACGACTTAAAGCTTGAGAATTTGTCAGGCGCGACAATTGGTCAGCACGTTCGCCATATTCTCGAATTTTATCAATGTTTATTGAACGGAAAGGCTAATGATGTTATCTGCTATGACGGCCGCAGACGTGACAGTAGGATTGAAACAGATCGGTCCTTTGCCTCCCATATCGTAGGAGAATTTTTGGACCTTTTAGTTGAGGTTAAGGAAGACAGGTGCATTGTTCTTAAAGGCAATTATTCCACAGTCAACAACAATGAAATCAACCTTACGACCAGCCTGTTCAGAGAGCTGGCCTATACCCTAGAGCACAGCATTCATCATCAGGCAATCATTAAGGCAGGGATCAAAAGCATGCATAGAGATGAAATACTTGTCGAAAATTTTAGCGTTGCCCCGTCAACCCTTCGGCATACCCGAGGTCAAAAAAATGAAAGTCAAGATCTCAGCGCGTTGAATGGCTTAAATGTTACACAGAATTTCCAGAATTTAAGTCATCACGATACACTGAGGAACTGTACGGATGCTTACCCTCCAGCTCCAAAGCCTACTTAGACATAATTCTCTTGAGCGATTCGTGCGCTTCTTGCAAGGCCACACTTCCGGGTCTACCCGATGGTAAGCAAACTTCAGACCTTGCGCACCCTTTTCCAGCTAACGATTCTTCCACTGGGCCAATAAGGTGAGTGGTAGATTGTATTTGCGGCAAGTTTCCATGAATCCTTCTCGCTCAGCTTCCTGAAGAAAACTCAAATGTTATGGTTTTCATTATCTAGTTTGTCAATATCACTTTGAGCGCTTTTTCCTTGGCTGCATTTTCAAAAACGTTATAGGCCTCAATCACTTGATCCAATTTGAATCGATGGGTAATTAATTGTTTTGGATCTATTTTGCGGGACTGAACCGTTTTGTACAACATAGGAGTTGTAACGGTATCGACTAGCCGGGTGGTGATGGTAATGTTTTTTGACCACAACGTTTCCATGTGCAAGGTCACACTCTTACCATGTACTCCGATATTGGCAATGTGTCCACCCGCAGTTACAATAGCCTCGCATAATTCGAATGTGGCTGGCACGCCCACCGCCTCAATGGCTACGTCAACACCTTTTCCATTGGTAAGCTTCATTACTTGTTCTAGTGCATTCTCATTGCTGTTGACCGTTTGAGTGGCTCCGAATTTTTTTGCAACACTCAATCGATTGTCATCCAAGTCAATCATAATGATTTCCGCTGGTGTATAAAACTGAGCAGTGAGTAAGGCCGCCATTCCCACTGGTCCTGCACCCACAATAGCGATCGTGTCACCGGGTTTAACCTGACCATTCAATACCCCACATTCAAACCCTGTCGGCAAAATGTCACTGAGCATCACCAGCGCTTCTTCGTCTGATCCTGCAGGAATAGGATATAAACTATTATCAGCGTGAGGTATTCTCACATACTCTGCTTGCGTGCCGTCAATCATGTACCCTAAAATCCATCCTCCTTTTTCACAATGTGAGTACATTCCTTTTTTGCAATAATCACATTTGCCGCAAGAGGTGATGCACGAAATCAAAACATGATCTCCTTTTTTGAAATTGCTCACTGAACTTCCAACCTCTTCAACAATGCCAACTCCTTCATGACCAATGATTCTTCCATCAGTAACCTCAGGAAGATCGCCTTTCATGATGTGCAAATCGGTTCCGCAAATAGTAGTCTTTAAGATTTTTACAATTGCGTCTGTGCTATCCTTAATTACAGGCATTGGTTTCTCTTCCCACGCCTTTTTTCCTGCTCCGTGATATACAAGTGCTTTCATGTTTTTTCGTTTTAAAAAATGATCGCACGAATGTGGGCGCTTTCAGAAGATTATAGCATGAGGATAATCAGTGGAGGATGTGATTTCTGTCACCTTGGGAGATTTTAGGCTGTTTGTCCTACTTTTTTGAGTTGTTCCTCAATGACAGAGTTTCAGTGGATGCAACTGTGATGTCAAGATAAACACCTTTATCGAGGTGTTCTCCCTCCGATGAAGAGTGATTCGTTAGGATAGAGGGCAAAGTGGATAGTTGTACTTTCCCTTAAATTCTTCTTTTGTTATCCTTGTCCAGGGATTTTAAAATAAGTCATTTGAACTGGTCAGGAAAAATTCCAGGAAACACCAATGCAACGATGCTGAACAAGTAGGCGGCTCCGGCTCCCAGCGAAATGAGCGTCCACATATTGGGTGACCATCGAACTACAGACCGATAACCCTTTTTGAAGAAATCTCCGGTGCAATAAAATAATACCGGTGTTGAAAGAATGAGTTGAATCCATCCAAGCACACCTTTGCCAAAGACATCAGTCAAATGTAAACCAGTCATTTCACTCATTGCAATAATGAGCACAGGTAAAGTGAGGGCTACAGCTATCCAGAATTTCTTAAGCATTGCCTTGTAAGTATATCCTCTTCTTTGTCGTCCTTCCGAACTGTTTTAGGTACTAAATCCATTCCGCAGATTGGACATGCTCCCGGTCCACTCTTGGTTATCTCCGGGTGCATCGGGCACGTATACTCAATGGTACCTGACCTCATTTTCTGCTCTTTCACCAAGTGCATTCCGCACACCGGACAATCTCCTGCCTTTGAATATTTCTTATTACCCTCACAAAGCATCGGGCAATAGTATTGGTTATCACTATTGTTTGTATTGTCCGTTGAATGTTTAAGCACATGAGTGTGCCTGGCAAGAGCCTCAACCTTTTTTTCCCCAGGTTCCTTTAGGAGAACCAAATTCATTCCGCAGATGGGGCATTTCCCTGCTCCATTTTGTATTACCTGCCGATGCATCGGGCAAGTATACCTAGGGCGCTTTTGTTGGCTTTTCATAATTTTAGAAATTATGCCAGCTTCTAAAGTGTGATCTTGAGTCATTCCTCCTGGCATTCGGCTGGAAAAGTAATATCTTGACATCTTTAGGGCATGCAAGTATCCCCACTTGATTGGGGTTCGCCACCAGTTCGCTCACATTACTAAACCGTTTCCCAGAAGCAGCTTGTGGATTTTGTCACTATCGATTGAAATAAAACAAGCTTTGTCACTTATTTTGGATTTTAAATCTTCCAGAATCCCAGCCATCATTTTACATTGTCCTCACCATTCGGCTGAAAAAGTGACAAAAGTGGGTTTGTCACTTTGTATCAGTTCTGAGAAAGATTGCGTGTGCCATAAATTTATGGGTTAACAGTCTCTACTTGTATTAATGGCTTCATAACAACCTTTGATTTAACAGAGTTCGATATCAAACAATTAAGTTCAGATTTTTGTAGAACCTTCATAGCTCTGTCTGAGTCGCTTTCATTTCTGACTACAACAACTGGCTCTAATAGAATTTCTGTCATCATAAATTTGCCTTCCACCTGCTCAAGCTTTCCTTTTGAACTACACTTGAACGAAACAAAATCCAACTTTGAATTTTCTGCAATGGCAAGAAAAGTTGTCATTAAACAACTACTCACCGCTGCCGTGAACAAATGTTCTGGTGACCAGATGCCCGGAATGCCTTTCGGAAATTCGGGAGGTGTTGCGACTTCAATACAACCACCTGCATTCATTACTCCATTTAACTCAGGCGAGCACATCATACCTTTGCGATCTTTGCTCCAGGCGACGTCAACATTATAAATATGGCTTTCCATGATGTTTATATTTTATGTCGCAAGCTCACCCAGCTTCCACAATTATGTACGTTTACATATCCGCTCGATTTTAAAATGCTTTTTGCGGAAGCACTTCTCATTCCGGACGCACAACAGGTGATGATGGTCTTGTTTTTATCAGGCAGGCGATTTAGATTGTTCTGAAGCTGATCAACTGGAATATTGATCGATCCTTTAATGTGCCCCCCAGTGTATTCACCTTTTGTCCGTACATCGAGAATAACAGCTCCTTGCTTAACGAGCGTAGCATAATCAACAGAAGATCTTATTCCAAAGATTTTTTTTATCGTTTCAATCATGATGTCCAATCTCCGTTTTTACCAGCCATTTTCTTGCGCAGAGTACTTAATCCAAAAGGTAAATACAAAGGACAAACGCTAACAAAACTCGTTAGGACAAAAACAGCAGATAGTACAATTAGAACTATTCCTAATGTTCCACTAATTACCCCTGTGTAATAGAGTGCTATAATAATCGCTGCGATTATCACCCGGATAATACGGTCAGCAGAGCCCATGTTTTTCTTCATTTTTTTTCAATTATTAGTAAAGGTAGTTTGTCTGTTTGTTTCTTCTCGTCAGTAACAAAAGTCACACAGCTATGACGAAATTGATTTATGCGTTTTGAAATACAGTATTCTTTTAGTTAAGATTTAAGTCAATCTTATCATTAGCCAAAGGCTTAGTGCAAAAGAACCAATCATAGCATTTCATATTGTCTTTGCTTTCCATTCTTTCTTTAGAGGTTCCACACGAGCCAGCAGTTGGCACGATAACATCATTGCCTGGCCTCCAATTGGCAGGCTCAATGCACTGTGCAGGCGATTGGCCATGACTGTGCCGCCTGTTCCGCCTCCTAGTATCACAATATTTTTCATTGCTTTCATTTTGTTGGACTCTTCAAAAGTAAATATGATGGTTGTTCAAGACTATGACTTTGTTCAGTATGACCTATGATTAAAGTCAATAATCAGGGGACTGTACCTGTGGCACCAAGAAATTGAATAGAAATGCAATTAGTTAACATGAGGCGATGATTATTGTCTACCGATCTGGAATTTTAGTGTGTTTCAAATCGGCCCGTTTTTTCGATCACTTTTATCCGAAATAATATAGCGTTCATATTTTTTTCGAGATAGTAAGACGGAACATCGTCAAGTTGTTTTGGTTCGTGGTTTAAAGTCAGGGGTGTTAACCTGTCGCTCAATAGTTTTATTCCCTTTTGTTGAAGTATTGTTTCGTTCTTAACTTCCTCAAAGCGGCCCCATACAATGACACTTTGCCATGCTGCCATGCCATCGATGTGATCAACCTCAAAACAGACATCTGGGTTTTGTCTCATCATCCTAAGCTTCTGGCCCTCTTTCGAATGGGCATAAATGTGATTGCCATCAAATACATACACGATAGGAACAATGTATACTTTTCCATCGGCATGGCATCCGATTCTTCCCACGACCTCTGTCTTTAATACGAGGTCTATTTGGTCATTTGACAATTTTGCAATCATAATCTAGTTTGGTAAAGTTAGAGCGGTAACTTTCCTACTAACCAGGTCCAAGGCGATCTTCGTTAGGGCCTTATAAGTCTCTCTTTCCCAACTTAGAATTTCTTCGAGTAAATCTGTCACAGTCTGCAGGTTAAGTTGCTCAGAACAGATCAGAGCATTTTGGTATACTGAAATTTTGACTTGGATAATGCTTTGAAGATTAGCAATATTTATGCGGTCACGCAGAACGGAAATCGTAGTCAATTTTGACTGGCTTTTCATGTCGGCGAGCAAGTCTTCCATCGCGATGTTCTTTCGTTTAAATGGTCCGCACAACAGGTAACTGAATATTCGTTTCAGTTTTACTCTTTTGTCCGAGGCGCTTTCCAGGTATTTGCTCATTTCGTTTCTGAGTTTGATCGAACTGGCATGACGAACCATACTCGGAAAGTACTTTTGAATTCTCTTTTCCGCATCATGCATTCCCTCCAACTGGAAGGTTAGAGCATCGTTAAGGTTGGTAATTAGTGGTTTCATGGGTTCCCGTTTTGAAAAATAAAAATACGGCCCCCGGGAAACATATCACCTGATCAATGCAGGTTCCGACTGTGATAAAAGTCAGGAAATCATTGGCCGAATCCCCTTTGCTGGTGATCTTAGCCCTTTTTGAATGCTCAATCCAACTGTAAAACCCAAACTGTCCCAGTCCACGATCGACAGGTAGATCACACTCAAAAAGAATAAGAACTAAAATCATGTCCAGGAAATGACTTAATGGCGAAAAGGAGCAGCGGGCCGAGACCCGAGCTTGGGGAATTTATCTGGCAATGTTAGTGGGTGGATTACAAATCTCTCCCGCTTCTAGGCATCACCGCATTTATTATGGGATTAGTGTTCGCGATCCAATCACGGCCAACTCTACTGGAATTTGGTGCTGAGTCCATACTGCCTGCAATGGTTGTGGTCGGTTATCTCCGAAAGGATTCTGACTTCTCGAGGCTCCCTTTTGTTGCACCACTTGTCTCGCATTCAAAATAGTCTATTTGAAATCTCGGCACCCTTGGTTCATCGAGGAAATGTCCAAAATTATGTTGTCTTAGCTTTATTTCTTGTAAAAGCTTTTACGCCTTCAAACCAAGTCACGGAAGCGAAGCCCGTAAAAACACTTACAACTATTTGGTATCCTGCTAGTCTTTCAAATTCAAAAAAACGTGTTAGGACTGGGATAAAAAGAAGTGAGGCTGTCAGCAATAGCGTTGCTGATATAATCATCCATATAAGACTATTCTTATAACGCAAGGTGGTAAAAATGGAATAATAATATGATCGATTTACTAATGTCAGAAAAATATTGGCAGATATTAGTGTTAGAAATATCATGGTTCGGGTTACAGCTTCATTGTACATATACAGAACAGATAATTGGTAAATGTACAGCGTGCCCAGTGTAATGACCAATCCCTGCATGATACTTATGGTTAATTCCCTAAAATTGAAAAAGGTAGTGGTAAAGTGCCTTGGTATTTGTTCCATTATATTTTTCTCAATGGGCTCATTTTCATAAACTATGGAACATGTTGGTCCCATGATTAACTCAAGGAAGATGATATGTATGGGTGAGAAAATATTAGGATATACCCATCCCAATACAAGGGGGATAAACACGGTGAGAATAATTGGAATATGGATGGAGATGATATATTGAATAGCCTTTTTCAAGTTAACATAAATCTTTCTACCCATAGCAATGGCATCCACCATTTTAGAAAGGTCATCATCAATAAGTATTAAGGAGGAAACCTCTTTAGCTATTTCACTTCCTTTCTTTCCCATAGCTATACCAATGTGAGCTGCTTTTAATGCCGGGCCATCGTTTACGCCATCGCCAGTCATGGCTACAATTTGTCCGTTTGCTTTTAACGCATTAAGTATCTTCAGCTTTGCATCAGGGAACATGCGTGTAAAAATATTAACTTCCATAACCTTTTCATTTACTTCCTTGTCACTTAACTTCAGTAGCTCTTCCCCATTCATGGTCTTTTCAGTGCCATGGAAATTAATTTGTTTGGCAATGGTAGAAGTGGTGGCGGCATTATCTCCTGTAATTATCTTAACCGCGATACCAGCTTTGTAAAATGACTCAAACACATTCGAAATGTTTGATTTAGGCGGATCATAAAAAGCAACCAGCCCCTTGAGTTTAAATTTGAATTGCTGCTGGTGGGAAGGAAAATTCTTTCCAATCAACTCTGCCACACCAACCCCCAATACCCTAAACCCTTCCGTTGTTAATTTTTGAAGCGCATCGTTGATATTTAAGGTTTCATCATTTGAAAGTCCGGATACTTGCATCATGGCCTCTGGCGCGCCTTTGGCTGCTATAATCCGATTACCAGCAGTATTCTCTATTATATGGGTCATCATTGGAGGGCTTCCATCCAATGGATATTCATGGATTATCTTGTATTGTGGCCTTTCATCGACAGAAATAATTTTTCCATATATCTCATGCAATGCCTTCTCCATAGGGTCAAACGGAATAGGTTAACTTGCCCACATAGCCAATGTAATCAGCGCTTTTTCTTCATCACCGACTTGATCAGGTGTTACAATTTTCTTTGTTGATAAGACAAATATTTTTGCCAGGGTCATGCGATTCTCAGTAATCGTTCCGGTTTTATCGATGCAGATAACAGTCGCACTACCCAGTGTTTCCACTGTTTTAGCCTGCTTAACAATAATCCCCAGCTTCATCAGACGCCATGAACCTAAGGCCATAAAAGTGCTAAAGGCTACCGGGATTTCTTCGGGTAAAATACTCATTGCTAAGGTTAGTGCTTTCAATAAACTGTTCAATACCTCATACGATTTAAAAAAATTGATAGCCCATACAATAAAGAAAATGACACCACCCACCAAAGCCATTTTTTTAACAAAGTTGCTGATCTGTTTTTGCAATGGGGTTTCTTCTTCTTGGATAGATTCAAGGCTCTTTCCGATTTTACCCAATGCAGTATTTATTCCAATGGCCTCAACCTGGCAGATAGCAAGTCCGCCAGCCACAGTTGTACCCTGAAAAACCTGATTGTCTTTATCGACTTTATTTTTACTCACGGATAGGGATTCACCCGTTAGTATTGATTCATTGACAGTGAAATCATTAGAATAGAGAATGACACCGTCAGCAGGAATAGCAACCCCCTCATCAATCATCATGCAATCACCTATTACGATTTCTTCTCGTTTGATTTCTATAATTTTTCCGTCGCGGATTACTTTACAGATAGGCTTCGTCAGTGTTCTTAATGCAGACAATGCACTTCGGCTTCTCGATTGTTGATACAATGAGATACATGCCACTAAAACAATTGCAGAAGTCATGAATAGTCCATCACCTATTTTACCACTGATGAAATATAACATTGCTGCCACAAGAAGTATCAAGAACATGGGATCTTTAATGACATTTTTTAGTATGATAAGAACATAATGTTCTTCACGCATTACTTCATTACGTCCGTGGTTAACACGAGCTTCAAGAACTTGTTCGGCGGTTAAACCCCGTATTCCGTATTCGGAAAAAGCAGGCATATGGTTTTCAGGTTGAATTTAGATTGATGGTTAGTTTAATTCAAAGCAAACGTAAAAATGGAAAGCCTTTCGTTATCACAAAATTTTTCAATTTGTTTATTAAACTGGAATCTTTTTTTTAGCAGTCCGTCAGCCGCTTCTGAGATGAGGAACCCGGCAAAAGGAATGCCATTCAGAAGGCCTACTATTCTACATGGCCCAACCGGCCACTACTGGATTTCATTTCAAGTTTCTTCGGTAAGACATCACCTGTAAAAAAACAAGGATGCCTTCTAGAATCGCCTGACTAAAGTCATATAGAAGCTTGATTGATCTCATACGGCATCATCAGTCACTGCGGTATTTTTGATAATTTATTTTATTCGAAATAGTGTCGAAGTTGAATTTTTATTACCGTTATACAAAATGAAGCCACTGTCAGATAACCAGTCAATGATTCCGATTGAAAACGGGAAAATTTTCTTTGAAGAAACAGGGAAAATTTCTCGGTTTGTTGCAAGATTCTTTCATGAATTAGCGCGGCCGAGACCCGAGCTTGAGGAATTTGTCAGACAATGTTACTGGGTGGGTTACAAATCTCTCCCGCTTGTTGGCATCAGGGCATTTATAATGGGATTAGTGCTTACGATCCAGTCACGCCCGACTCTCCTGAAATTTGGTGCTGAGTCCATGCTGCCGGCAATGGTTGGGGTTTCCCTCGTAAGAGAAATTGCTCCGGTAATTACAGTCCTTATTTGCGCAGGAAAGGTCAGTTCAGGGATGGGTGCAGAACTGGGATCCATGCGAAAGAACAAATAGATGCGATGGAAGTTTCAGGTACAAGAAGTAGATAAATGCCGGATAAAATAGTCGTCAAAAAACTATTGCTTAGTGTAAAATTTCCTAATGGACGAAGAGACAGCTGTCATGTCCTTGCGATATTGAAGTTTAAGTTCGGTAAGTATTTTGGAGTCCACACCTAAGGCTTTATTCTTTACGGAGGCAAGAAGGATGTCCTTATCATGCAACTGCCCAATCGACTCTTCCAGGTACTTTAGAAATGCCCGTTTGCTCTTTGTGAGAAGTTTTCTTGTCTCTGATAGGTAAAGCAATGTTTTGATTTTTTTGCGAATTTTATGAATTCTGTTTTTGTGCAACTTTGGGTATAAGTCTGGCATTATTTGCCTGATGAGTTTACGAATATATTTATCAAAAGTCTTTTTGTGAATCTTACTTACAGCAGCAATAATTGTTTTTCGTTGTTTTCCTTCACATTTGAGATAGAACGTAATTTCTTTTGTAAGCTCTACAATGCCCTTGTTGCTTGCATCTAAGTCGGCAATGGACTTCTTTTCTTCATCAGGGCGGCCTGAAGCCAGCTCAGCTGTTACAAGCGGCTCGCGTAGAGCCGCCGCCTTTCTGAACAGGCGACGGAACGGAAGAAAGTGTTGGTGGACTTTGAATTGTTTGTTGGAGTTGTGGATGGCTTCGAGGATTGCTTTTATCTTCTTTATTTCAATCCTGATGTGATGCAACGTTTCAGGTTCGTGAGTGAAGTTGAATAACTCCAGGTGTTTGGCGAGAACCTTGAAAGTGCCCTTCGTAAATTTATTTAGTTTTTTCATAGCCAATTGATTCCGATTAATGAGGCACATTCACGTTGTGCTGTGAACCTAGATTTCCGTGCCTCTTTTTTTTATTTTAGATCTGATCGAACTGCAGCAGGCTGACCACCTTCACCACAACTTGTTTCGAATGTTCATTTGTAATCTCCTTCGAATAGCCATTTTATTGGCGACAGCTTTGACGCAGGAGCAAGGCCATATTTGTTAATGCTCTGATCTTTGATAAATCTAACCGCTTCTTCAATCGAATCTGTAAGGAGAATCAAATCCAATTCTACTGCCGAAATGGTCTGTTTTTCTTTCATCCACTCAATATGCTCCATCAATCCACGGTGGAAGACCTTGTCAAAGATTATTATTGGAAACTGTTGAATTTTTTTTGTTTGCGTCAGCGTCAAAGCCTCAAAGAATTCGTCAAGCGTGCCAAATCCTCCTGGCATCACAATGAAAGCAAATGAATATTTTATTAAAAGTGTCTTGCGGACGAAGAAATAACGGATTGTGACCAATTTATCCATGTACTGATTTGGCTTCTGCTCGCTTAGAAGAGCAATATTGCAACCTACGGATCTTCCGCCCACATCCTTTGCCCCGCGGTTGGCCGCTTCCATTAAACCATGCCCTCCACCAGTCATGATGGTAAAGCCAAGCTTCGCGATCTCACCTGCCGTCCGGCGAGTTAGATCATAATATTCGTGATTTTCGTCAAATCGGGCCGATCCGAAGAAAGTCACACAGGGGCCGACAAAATGGAGGACTCTGAAACCTCGAACAAACTCGATCATTACTTTGATCGTAAATTTGAATTCTTCCCACCGGGATTGAGGGCCCCTGAGAAACCTTATCTCTGACTTTGTTTGCTGCATGATCTCAAATTAACAGCGGCAATCAGGACTTCCACCTGACCAAAATCACCATCGGCAATGTTTTTAGTCAGTTAGTCGTTGCTGCATTCTTTTTCATACATAGGGCTTTATTTTATGTCTGTGGTATCAGTTGGTAACTGTAGGGTAGGCGGAAGCGTTAACCACCTTGCTGTTCCTTCTAGAATATTATAATTTTAAGGGCTAGGTTTGAACTTATGAAAAAGAAATTCAAGCTTTATCTCCTTTTTTATACCTGGACGGTATGCTTATTATTCTCAGTTGCTTACAACTATTTGGCAATTGTCGTTTATAAGGAACCACCTATTAATTGGACGTTGGCTCTGGTGATGCTCGTGGGATTTATACTTACGTTGTTCACAGGAACCAAATTAATTGTTAGGGCAGCACAAAAGGACATTGCGGATGACGCACTAAATAATAAATAATCATTGAAATATTTAAGCCTGTGGTTATTTTGACACAGGTTAAATTTTTCCCGATTCTTGAAACCAGCTTGATAACAATCAAGCCATGATAAATAGTACTAATTTACTTAAGTTGATCAAGGTAGAACCTGATAACGTTTGATGGTGATGGTTTTAAATCCCTCTTAACCACATAGGTTTTTATCGTAGGATCGCTTACTGCTTGCACCTTATGGCCGCAATTGTTTGGCTTCATAATACCGGTTGGAGGTATAACTATCCAATCACCCCTTACTGCTGATTCCTTCCCCTTGTTATTGAACAATAGTCGCTTAAGGCTATCGCCTCTCACTTTATGCTTCAATATAATTACCGTATTCAAAAGAATATTTTAGGGGTAATTTAGGGGTAATAAAAAAGGGGTAACTGTTGTAGCCCCCCTGATTATCAGTAAATACGTGTAGACTGGGGGGTGGGCATTTCGAACCTTTTTATACAAGATTTACTAAAAATTAAAAGCTCAATTGCTCGCCTAATGAAAGGCAATATAGCTTGTCGGGTTTGATTTTTATTTTAAGATAAAACCTCTTCTTTAAGAAAACCAGCATCCTCCAGATAATCAATCTGTGGTTCACTAAGGCCTTTTTTATCGAAAGTACTGACTAGGTTGAAAGGGAGGATAACATCGCTGTCCATAAATTTCTTCAATTCCTTGGCCAGCGCCCGTTGCTTGTCTTTTGTAAAGACGTACTGATTTCGTTGATCTTTAATAATATTTCCCTTTTCATCCGTACTACAATAGTCGATGTTGAGGTCTTCAAGCTTGTCATTATATGCCTCGATAAAGGACGCGGCATTTTTCAAAGTTTGAGTCTTGGAATGTTCGAGCTTAGTTCCGGAAGGAGCGGTCGTTTCTAACAACGCGGTAATTAAGCGATAAGCTTCTCTGTTTGTCATATAGCTTCTGTTTATATGTTGTTTGTTATCTTTCAAAACAAGTACTATGGTCCCCAAAATGTATTGACAACTCTAATTTCTCCTGTTGATGTTAAGTATCGCAATTCATCATCCCTAAAGTAAAGCCTACAAGCTGAATCAATAATGTTTGGATCATAGTCGATATTCGCAGTAGAGAGGACACCATCTCGATCAACCGAGAATTTGACTTTCAAAGAATTGCTTGACGTATCATATTTTAAGGCTTCAATAAAAGAACCAGTTGAACCAATATTTTCTTCCATCCGAATGAATGCCCCCGTGTGATCAAACCCATTCAGTTGAGCATTATGCTTTCTGATATATAACATTGGCTTGGATGTTCCGCCTAAAATATTATTACCAGTGGTGCTGTATTGAAGCCACATCAAGTAGCCGTCATAATTATATGAACCAAGGACTTGCTGCGGACTTATAAACAATCCATTGGCCTGAGACTGTCCAGGTGAAATAATAATTCCTGTTCTTTCTGCTCCCATAGGGACAATCAAAAGAGCGGCACTTATTACATAACTTCCATTCAATAAATAATTGGTGGCTCCAGGCTGGGATGATCCATCTGTACTAATACTGACTACCGGAGTATTGAACGCCATTCCATTTCCATCAAAGAATATTCGACTTCCGGTGGAATGGTAAGCAAAGACTTGAGAGTTTGAATCAGTTCCTCTTACATCAGCATAGAAGCCATCGATAAAATGATTTGTCACTGTAGCCTGTGCAGAAAACATTGTTGCCCGGTTCAACGTGGGATAAGCATCATCTACAGGGAAAATAATTTGCGCATGAAATGCGGCAACATATCGGCTCTGTTGCGCAGCATTTGTGCCCTGTAGAAGGTAACGATATCCATACCCAGTATTATACAAATCATTCGGCCTGATTAATATTCCTGTATTAGCATATCCACTGGGTGATAGGCGGATCATTTCATTTCTTGTTCCGCCAAACAGGTGGTCTGAGATTTCAAGTGATGCATTAACATTGGAGGCGCTTAAAAGGAAGTCAAAACCGCCAAATCCAGGAACATAGCTGTTGATTCTAAAAGCGTTTGCCATTGGAGTTCCAACTTTCCCTAGTATGATGTTGAGACTGCCTTCTTGGAACTTGGAGTTTCCTGAAATTGCTAATGCATCGTAACCGGCAATTTGAAGTTTGTAGGTTTCAAGTCCGACAACTGGATCAGAAACCCCAATTAGGAATTGACCTGTAGCAGTAATCCTTGCTCTTTCAATATTGTTAGTAATAAAAGGCAAAGAGAAATTGTCGTTCGTTCCAATAAACTTGATCGATCCAAATGTATTTCCATCTGGAAGCCAAATCGAGTTGTATAATTTTTCAAGTGTATCAACTGCTGCTGGAACATTTCCCTTTAACCCATTAATTGCATAGAACAGATCATCCGTCTTTATTAAGTCTGCATCGATGATGATAGCATTGATCTCAGCCAGTGTATCAATGTCTTCAGCCTTGAGATAATTGAGTGCCTGGATAATGTTGTATAATTTCTCAAGTGTATCACCTGCAACAGGCGCGTTACCCTTCAAAGCGTTGATGGCGTTAACTACATCCTCAGACTTCATAAGGTCTGCATCTGTAAGAATTGCATTCAGCTTGGCAAGGGTGTTTATATCAGTAGTGGTTAAGGCGGCCATATTATCTGAAAGCTTTAGATAAATGCTATAAAGCAATTCTTCGATTGCTGAATGAAAGGGAGGCTTAGGTACGCTCATGACTCATTACGTTTTTAATTGTCCAGCCCAGAATGAGTGCAGCGATCACAGAGGTGGCCTCAACTATGCGTTTCAGAATAATCCGATTGACTGATCTGAAATCTACAAGTGTGTAGGTAAAGGCATTTCCATAAAGTGCCCTGTGCTGTTCGCATAATTTTATAAACTCTGCAAAGTCTGTTGCGTTTTGAAAAACCTGACAACCTGCCGAATATTTGTTGATGTACTTTGTTGTTCCTGAACTTTCCGCACGATGAATATTAATACCAAATTCTCCGCTCTGTCTTGTTCCGTTGTTAAAGTCGAGGAAGGCATCACGGTCGTAATCCCGGATAACAGTTACAGGTTTTTGCTGAACCAATGCTTCATATTTTCCTTTATGTAAACCAATCGTGTAAGCATTCCTGTATTGACCTTGTGCCAGTATAGCAGTGCCTTGCTGATAAGACGGATTGTTAAGCCAGAATGTACCTGGGTCAGTTGTTGCCGGATAAATATGGTAGTTCCATTTTCCATTTGGCTTTTTATAAAAGACATGAATCTCATCATCAAAACGATTTGAGTTCGTGCTTTTACTCCGCATCCCAACGATGTTGAGTTGGTAAGGCTTTGTGTTTAGCACATAACCGGACTCCTTCAATATGGATTTGATCCGCGAGAGCATCAGGATACCTGATTATCGAGTTCAGACAGGTTATGTTTCTTGATCAATGAACTTAGGATGATGGCATATTGGGGATCAGTTGCATATCCAGCATCTTTCAATGATTGCGCCTGTTGCTCCGGAGTCTTCGCAGTGAAAACACCAGCTTTGGCATAGCGCGAATTTTTCTTCAAGAATTCAACACGATCTTGGAATGAATGTAAAGGTTCGTCATACACGCGAAAGTAATCACCAAGTATCACACTCTGCCCTTCAAATACTTCTCGCGTGATCAAGTTTACTTTTTTACCTTTCCAGTTCTTATCCGCTTTGATTCCGAAATGATTATTATAAACTCTTGCTAGTGTGCTATTACCAGGGACACCTTTCACATCAGAGCTTTCCAGTATGGCTTGAGCCATCATCAGGGATGGAAACAATCCTGTTCCTTTCACCACTTCCAACACCACATTTTTGAATTGTTCGATATACTCCTGCCGTGTCATATTGATTTTATGTTTTAGTTTTTAAGAATTAAGTTTTATTATTTAATCAAGTGTACTTCACATCCTGAGTTGGAACTTTAAGAATGCTGTGATCTATTGACCTGAACCAGGTCATGCCGCTTTGAACTTTAACTTCATCACCAAGTATCGTATTCCTTCGTACAGGTATTCGATTGTTACTCGCATCGGTCACAATGGTTTCCCTGAGTGTTATCAGGTCTTTAAACAGTGGAATGCCTTGCAAGCTCCATCTACCGGAGTCGTCTGTTTTCAAACCGATTCGTTGAAATTCATTCCGTATTTGCTGCTTTGCATCTTCATTTCCCTTGAAAGCAAAATCCAATAAATCCGTTACAATGGTTTTGGAAATGAAGCTTTGCTTTTTGTAATACTCATTGACAGAAGAATAATCAGATACCGTTTTGATTTGTTGCAATTGAGAAAGAACCCCATTGGAGTTTTTACTTTGAGCCGCTCTGTATAGTTTGATTGCTATGTCACTTGGATTAAATACAATCTCAAGATTTGATCCGAACGAACCTGTAATCTTATTGAAAACACTTTCATCAATGCGCTCCGGATATCCTGCCAGCTTTAACGCACTCACTGTTCCCTTTCCAAATTTTCCATCAATACCTCCGTTCGCATTCATGGCAGATGTTCCAATAATTTTAGACAGTGCTTGTTGAAGTAACAAAACACGCGAACCACTGCTTCCCTTTTTTAGAGGAAAGCTATCACTACCACTTGCACGAGATACATTATTGGTTACGGCATTGTAGGAGGAAGGAAGATTATTATTGATGACAATAGTGTCTGAACTATCCTCTGGAGCATCAGTGGATTTCTTACGCTTTATTCTGTCATAGATCAAATAGCCACCGCCACCAAAAGCTGCAAGGGCAAGGGCATAGATAAAAACCTTTGTTGGTTTGATATCTTTACGCGGTGTCTTTCCTTGGGTTTTATTCTCGCGTGTCTTACTTACCTTGACTTTACTCTTTTGAGTATGCTGCTTCTGATTCTTCCCCTTCGTTACCTTCTTCACCATAATCTTACTTCTTAGTGGTCAATATTCTGATCAGCCCGTTGTACTCATCACTGCTTAGTTCGCTTTCCAAATCTGCGTTCAGGTTTTTTCCATACATGCGGAAATATTCTTTCTGCACCTTGTCATACATTTTTTTCGATGGAACATCTTGGAAAACTCTATTTACCATTTCAACATTGGTTCCCCATCCAAAATAATTGTCGTTCTCGAAAGCCATTTTTAATTGCTTGGCCATCGTTGCAGGATCACCTTCTTCAAGACTATTTTTTTCTGACCTTTTAGCTTGTGACTTTTTAAAGAAGTGACGCCCAAGAAAGAGCAAGCCTGTAGCTGTACCCAATCCAAGCGTTGAGTAGATCACTACGGTCTTGAAGTTTTGAATCTTCTGTGCATCTATCTCCGCCATACCTTACTCTTATAAGCCTAAAGCTTTCTTGGCAATCGTTGTTTTTACAGGATCGTTCTTCACTACATCCGCGAGCTTGGCAATCTCGCGTGCTCTCAACTTCTGCATCAACGTTGATGCGGCTGTAAGTTTCACCTCAGCTTCCTGCTGGGTAACGGCTTCGATATTTACTTCAAAACTGAACTTCATGGCTATTGCTGTTTAGTGTTTATTTTTGATTTAAGATTAATTCAATCTTACCCTTATCATCCGCGAGTATCTGGAGGATGAGTAAGACATTATCAAATTCATCTTTTGTAAATTGTGTGTTTAGCTGGTTCACAAAAGTGATAGCGGCCTGTTCTTCTTCACTTAGAGAAGCACCATTGTTACCTTTCGGCTGAAAGCTGACTTCTGTTTCTTCCGTTGATTGAGATTGTTCTTCTTTATCTTTTCGTTTGTTATCTTTCTCAATCAAACCTGCCAGTGCCTCGCCTCCAGGAATACTCTTGACGATATTTGGATTTCTTCGAATGAAGCTCTCTACGAAGCTGGAGCCGATCTCGCCCAAAAAACCTTTGAGTGGCGATTGGCTCGCTTCCATTTCGGCCTTGTCTTTTTCAAGCTGCTCGACTTCCTTTTCCAAATCTTTGATCTCTCCCTGAAGTTTCTCATTTTCAACTTTCAGATCATCGTACTCTTTTTCCCGTAACTTTTGTTGAACCTCTTCTTTTACCAGGTTATTAACTTCAACTCCGCTTAACCCTTCCTTCGGAACATCACCAAAGAAGAATATCCTCTTATCGTTGTTGTTGCTCGTTCCGGTGTATAAAAGAATTTCCATGCTGCGAGTGTCTGCATCAACAAAGTTTTCGTACATGGAAAACATATTCGGATCATTTGTTCTACGCACTACTTTAAACCCATCAACGATGATTTCAAAATCAATTGGCTGTCCTTTCTCCTGATAAAGACGCAAATGTTCTGCAAGTCTTTCCACTTTATTAGGATCGTATCGTTCTTTTGATTGAAGTGCCATAAGTTTAATTCACAATAATTATCTGAATGAATTTTATTCTCCTTTTACCCGTACCCGGATTATGGATACTGATCTCTCCGCGATGTTGATGAACACTGTCTGGGATCGGATCATCTGTTGAGTCATATAAACCATAATCAGACTCTACAACTAGCCCAGGTGGATCATCAATGATGAAATACAATTCATTGTAAGCCATGATCACCTGAATGACATTCGCTTCAATCACCAGGTCGCGGTATCTTAAATGATACTTGCTATAGCCCAATTGCTTCACTCTCTGTGGAGCGTAGTCGAGAATGAATTGCTCTGTCATAAGTTGATCTCTTGAGGTTCAAGGTCTTTGTTATCCTCTGTATCTTCCTCGACTTCTTCCGGTTCAACTTCTATTAGTTCTTCAGCCAATTCACATTCGAGATATACCGTAATCACAAAGGCATTCGTAAACACCTCACCCTTGAACCATGCATGTATAATCGTTGTATCCCCTTCGATCAACACTGACTTTACGCGCGGTACTTTTCCGGTAACCCAGGCTTTGTCACTGTCAAATTGAGCATCTTCAATATTCATCAGCGACTCATCCGAGATTTCAAGGCCGTCTTCACGAACCTCTGTTACCAGAAATACATCCGAGCTATCGTTGGTCTGAAAACTTATTTGTCCTAGCCTTTCCATTACAGTATCAACTTTATTTAGCCGAAGCAGTGACGAGTATTCCTTTGATTTTCGTCACGTTTGCCGGAAGCTTTATCTCAAATGGTTTGAAACGTTCAAGGTTGCTAACCTCTACTTTCGTGACAATTATCTTTCGCTTGATTTTGGTAAGGATCATTTCATTTCACATTTTAAAATGATGATAACCTTGTACGAAGCAAAGGGAGCATTCAGATTGACAGTATCTTTATACTGAACTTTCACTTCCCCGTTACCAGAGACAACACCGTTACCCAATGAGAGATACTTCTGGTCGGGTGCTACAGCAAGCCCACTCATCATGATCTTACTCTCGAAGTCTTCTGGAAAAATTTCATCTCCACTAATCTCTAACCGCTGCGAACCACGATAGAACAAAAGGTTTGGCTTGTCGGAACTCAGCATAATGCCATGCACCAGCTTAACATTCTTATCCAAGTCAAACTTTTTACTGTACGATGTTCCTTCGGTGTCAACCAGGAAGCTGAAAATCTTATCCAACAATCGCGCTTCCATTTCCATTAAGGTATGGTTGCTGTTCCGGTCAGGCCAACATAAATAATAGTGTTGGCATTGAGTCCACCAATTGTACCAAGCTCAATCTCAAACTCGATGTCAATATCATCGTGAATAAGACGGGGGTTAGCGAGTTTGTAAAACCCTTTGGGAACCATATGAAAATCGTTGGTGACAAAATTCCGGTTGGACGTATCACTGACGAGTTGCTTTTTGTTGGCCTTAAGTTTGAACTCACCATTAGCCAATGCACCTAAGCCTTCAATGGTGTTAAGCGGAGTAGTCTTGATGTCTTCCGCGCTCAATGAATTGGCCTGTCCTTGCAGTAAATAAATACCGGATACCAACAAAGCCATATTTTTTGGAAGCTTGGCGTTGCTGATATTTCGCAAGCCTACTTCTTTCACATCCTGGCTCTCAAACATTTTGATTGTCTTCGCTCCATTTATGGGCTTGATCGTATAGATCAATTGGTCGGCCAGACGAAGCTTGCCTTGCAAGAGTTGCTCTTTGATGTGCTTGGGAAGCTCGACAAAAAATTTTTCAAATTCAGCTCGTGATCCTTGCGATGGGATGTTTCGTTTTACCATCTTGTTCATCGCGCGGGCACGTGCCACCGGGTTCAACGCATTCAGATACCCTAACAACTCGGCATCCATCTCTCCATTCAATCCCAACAGTTCCGTGGGGTTGGTGTACTCACTCTCTGTGAGTTGTCCTAATGCTCCTAGCATATTTATAATTGTTTAAAAGTTTATGATTAAAATTCTCTATCCATGTCATTCAGCCCGCTGACGTTCTTGTTCATCTCAGCGATCTGCTCCTGCACACGATCAATAGCTGATGTGTCCAATGCTCCTGCACCGTTGTATGGATTCACGAAATATGTGACTTGTTCGTCCTTACCATCTTCGCCTAATCCATCAGTTGATTTTGCAATTGGCGCAGGTGACAGATATAGTTTCCCTTTGAAGTTCGCGAAGAATGTACCCACACGGTCTTTCGCCTCTTGTGTGATTTGCTTGAGATCAAAACCATCTACGCCTTGTATCGATGATGATTGACCAGACTTTTGAAATCCATTACTGAGTGTCAGTCCAAGTCCTGCGGCAATGAGGTACTTGTTCTTTCTGTGGATTCCGATTAAGGTAAGTGGAACTCCTGCGATGAGCGAGTGCTTACCAATGGCTGCCCCTGCTCCACCAGCCGCGATGGCCGCGAGCAGTATCAGGCCACCTTCCTTTGCTGTTTCCGTGTAGGTATTTTTACCTGTCTGGGCAGTACCGGAAAGTGAATGGCTTTTCTGCTTTCCTTTTTTACCATTGGTTTTGCTTCGTCTCATGTTATAAAAGATTTGTGCGTTCGACTTTTGTTTTCTTAGGATTTGATTGTTGCTTCTTGCCTTTGCGTTTCTTCGTATGCTGTGAAGGCAATCCACTTACCTCACTATGCTTTGACTTATTGCCATGCATTGACTTTATGATCAGGTAGCTTCCAGTAGCCACTGCACCAGCTATCAGCAATGACTTTCCAGGATTTTCCTTTACCCACGTTGTAGTCTTTTGAACAAGACCTTGCTCTTGCGGTTTATCTTCTGAAGCTTGTACCGAAGTGTTCTCCGTTTGTTGCTCCACGTCAGTTGTAATTCTTCGTGCGATGGAAGATGAACCTGGTAGTGAAGACTTAATAGATTGAATAGCGCGGGTAGAAGGCGATAATGAAGTTTTCGTTTCATTGGATATCCTTTGTGTTTCGACTAAGCTTGAATAAGCTCTAGGTGAATCTTGTGAAGGTTCATCATCCGATATTATTTGATCCTCTTCTTCTGCGATATTAGCAGGTGCAGAAGAAGTAGTTCCAGCATTATCTGTTTCGCTCTGAAATGATTGCTCTTCCTTTGCGCCTTTATTGAATAAACCTTTTACTTGCTTCAATGCTCCGGCTATTGCAGCAACTGCACTTGTTGCCGCGGCCAGGGCTGTACTGCCAACGATACCTAAATCTCCAAGGCCATCACTATCGTTGTGTATAATGTTGTATTCATCAACATCAGCATACACATCATCAAGACCTGATAATCCGCTTAAAGAGACTTTCTTGTCTTTGTTTCCTTTGCCTTTAAGAACTGCCTTCTTAAAATTTTCTTTTTTACCTCCTGCTTGCCAGTAGATTGTTTCTGCTCGGTCTCTTACGTGTCTTACTTTTTTTAATACATCCATATTCATTCCCAAAGCTTTTGCTTGTGCATCGGTGAGGTAGGCAAAGCGCAACCTCCCTGCTACATTCATCAAGTTGACTTTCATAGCAAGTAAAAAACCATTTCGTAACAGAATGGTGGCCGGGTTTGTATAGCGGTTAAGAAACCGAACACCATTGCCCACTTTGTCGCCTACCTTTTTTACAGCTTTACCGATTTTCTTAAATATGTTCCCCATTTCTGCATCCTCATATACAGAAGCGAGATCAGCCAGGTCAACACTATCAGGCTCAGTATAGTCTGTTCCCATGAGCTGCATTCCATTTTGCGTTTCTTCTTGTACTTCGTCCTGGTCTATGCCATCTAAATAATCGAGTCTCATATCGTAATCTTTACTTTCCAGAAATGGTTGTTCACTATCAAATTCATCCTTTACACAATCCAGCACGATGTAGTCATCGCGATGGAGTACACCATTCAATCTTCCGTTCTTAGGGACTATCGGATACACATGCTGCCAGCGGGAAATTTCAGGAGGCTGCTTCGGATATTTTGTTATCCTCGCCTTATGTGGAATGTTGAAGTTTAAAAGGATGGAGCTTATAAACTCTGTGTAGCAATCACAATCAACCCCACTCTCTCTTTCCCACCACGTTCTGCGTGGACTGCGCACCTGTTCCACTCCATCCTTATCTCTTTTATATTGCACGTGGTCATACACAAAGTGCCAGATATTTGAGCAGGTCTCTTCAAGTGTTCGGCCTCTTAGTTTCTGTGCAATCTTTTTTGATTGCCATAATGTTTTTGGTACAGTCTTTTGAATCAAAGTCATCGTGTCTTCCACATCAGCTTCTTTCTTTACCGTTGTATCATCTTTACTCGGTGGTGGAAAGAGCTTGTCGAATTCTCTTCCATCTCTGATCTTTCGCTTCCTCGATTCCATACCCTTCTTTTTCTTTCCCGTCTCAAGCTGGCTTTCCGCCTCCAAGTGTTATGTTATCTGTTTTCGTGTAAGGCAAACTATCATTGATGGTGGTCACTGTTTTCACAATGATATTAAGCTTGCCTGTTTCTCTATACTCCCTCAGTAAGGCTGGAACTGTTGTTGCCAAACTCAAGAACCCCATGTTGATCATGATCGGATCTAAACTCACTTCACTGAACTTCGGGATGGTGATGTTCACATCTTTGATTTGTGAGGAAGCTATTGTACTTGTACCATAGATCATCTTCACAAATGGTTGTTTTACTTTGACACTACCACCACTTGGGTTTTTAAGTGTTACATCAATCTTCAGTTCAATACCTGCCAGGCTTACTTTATAAATAGAAACCTTTGTAACGGATTCCAATTCATTAGAAAGCCTGTTAAGCTTTAGCAGATATGATGCACCATACAATGCAACAGCAGCACCAATAAATATGTGCTTAGTCCTTAACATTTTTTCTTCGGTTTGATTTAGGTTTTGAGTCATGCCTCAATATCCTGTTTGCAATGATTTGAAACACTAACCAAATCACTCCACCGATAAGCGCAATCAATGCGTGCTCTAACAGACTGTTGAAATTAATACTGGCCAACACATTGAAGATGGCTCCCAATAGAAAGGCAATCCAATTACCTGATCCATGATTTTGATTTATCTCTGCGTTCATGAATCAAACATACAACTCGCCAAAAGTGCAAGTATCGACTTTAGATCACAATGGAAATGAATGGAAAGTGATTGTTGATTTTAGGAGGGAACGGATACTTTTAAATCCTTTAGGACAGCATTGGAAATAAATGGAGAACTTCGGACTGGAAGGTGAATTATGTTCCCCGTGAAATCAAAGATTTAAGTACAAGGTAAATTTAATCAAATGTAAATTTGAATTGAATGAGAGTTGCTGAAGTTTGTAGCTTAACTGAGATTCAACATTTACTATGGTTATGTAGATTTTCTCCCAATGCTCTTTGCTATTATTCAGATTTCGACAAAAGCCAGAAGAATACCGGGATACAAATTGATCCTGTCAAAACCAATACGCGAAGAAAGGACTCTTGTACAAAAGCCGTTTCAATAATCATGTAACAGAAAATAGAAAGCGTAAACCCAATCCCTGCCCATAAATGCATCGCTTGCTTCAAATAGCGTATGAGCGATAGACTGGTAAATGCCAGTAAAGTGGCTGATGCGATCTGGAGAATGACGTTTAACTGGTGCATTGAATAGCTAAATATGAACTAAAAATAGGCTTTTTAATGATGAATTAAACTATTCAATAACTTTATTGAATAGTTTGAACTATCCTGCTTCCTTTGTTGTCTTGATGCTTTACACGACAAGACCATGAACAAAAGAGAATTCAAGGATAGAGTATATGGTGAATTGGCCAGAATCACCAAGTCACTCGCTAATCCACACCGTCTGGAAATTATTGAATTGCTTGCGCAGGGAGATTTTTCGGTCGAGCAGATTGCAGAGCAAACCAGCCTGCCTATTGCTAACGCTTCTCAGCATTTACAAGTGTTGAAACAAGCGCAACTCGTTGACATCAATCGCCAGGGAAATTTTATCCACTACCGATTAGCGAACAGTAATGTATTCAAAGCATGGAAGGCTTTGCGCGAATTGGGAGTGGAACGTATTGCGACAATTGAAAAACTGGTAACGGATTTCAGACAATCCAAATTCAAATTTGAATCCGTAACTATCGAAGGACTTTTACAACGCTTGGAATCCAGGAAAGTTACCATTATTGATGTTCGCCCCACAACTGAATTTAACAAAGGTCATATCGCCAATGCGATTTCAATTCCAATCAGTGAATTGAAGGAACGCATGACTGAACTACCTAAGCGTACTGAAATTATTGCGTACTGTCGCGGACCATTCTGTGTTTATGCAGATGAGGCAGTAGCCATATTAAAGAAAGCTGGATACAAGGCAACGCGGCTTGAAGAAGGGTTTCCTGATTGGTCTCTGATGGGACTACCGATTGAAATGAACTAAAATAATTGACAAGTATGGACGACAATAAAATATCTGTGACTGAACTTCAGGAGCTATTGAACAAAAAGCAGAAAGTATTTATTCTGGATGTTAGACCAATCGATCAACGCAAAGAATGGAAAATAGCAGAAAGCACTCACGTAGATGCCTATGAAAGATTGAATAGCGGTGACAATACCGTGTTAGATGAAATCAGTATTCCTGAAAATGCAACTGTAGTTACAGTTTGTGCAGCAGGGAGAACAAGTCTTATCGCGTCAGAAGCTCTACGCGAAAAAGGTATTAAAGCGTATTCCTTAGATGGTGGTATGAAGGCATGGAACTATGCGTGGAATAAAGCAGAGATAATTTTTCCGTCAGGACTTAAAATCATTCAGGTACGCAGACCAGCGAAAGGAGTTTTATCCTATCTGATTGGTTCAGCAAATGAAGCAATTGTTGTTGATGCGGCACTTGATCCGAAAATCTACCAGCAACTCGCTAAAGAAAACGGCTGGACGATCAAGTATGTTACGGATACACATATTCATGCCGACTATGTTTCTCGAACTAAGGAACTAGCGATGGCCAGCGGGGCAAAACATCTACTTATTGACAGAGCTATTGTTGAGTATTCTTTTACGCCTGTGTCAAATAAAGAGATAGTCAATATTGGAAATTCCATGCTTGAATTTTTGCATACTCCTGGACATACACTCGAAAGCACAACTATAAAGGTAGATAATGAAGCCCTAATTACAGGAGACACTCTTTTTATTGATGGTGTAGGAAGACCTGATCTTAAAGCTAATGAAGGCGAAGCCATTATTAAATCGAAGCAACTTCATAACTCATTAACCACACTGTTTTCGTTGCCTGCTTCTTTGCTGGTGTTACCGGCACATACTTCCAAAGCAGTTTACTTTAACGATAAAGTAATTGGCGAAACATTGTCCACAGTAAAAGAGAAACTGGATCTTTTAAAATTAAGCGAGAAAGAATTCGTGAAATATACATTGACACGAATTCCCCCAACACCACCTAACTATCTCGCAATAGCTTCGATCAATAAGAAAGGCTCGCAGGAAGATTTAGTACTTGCTGATCTGGAAGCCGGAGGAAATCATTGCGCCATTGCATAGCATTTAAACATTCAAGCATTATGAAAATAAAATCATTATATACACTGGCAACATTTCTAATACTTGGACTGTTTGCCTTTATCCTTGTCAGTTTTAAATCAGATCAAAAGGAACCGTGGACTCAGGAACAGTTACTTGATCCTCGCGAGCTGGCCTTAACAATAAACACTCCTCAATCACATCAACCCATCGTGTTGAGTGTCGGCCCGGCTGCTGTCATTAAGAATTCAATTGACATAGGCGCAACGCGTGAAAAGGAGAACCTGGATAAACTGAAACAACAGTTGAAGGACGTATCAAAAGATGAAACCATTGTGCTCTACTGCGGATGTTGCCCTTTTGATAAGTGCCCAAACATCAGACCTGCGTTTGACCTTCTGAATCAGATGCAATTCAAGAATCATAAGCTTTTGAATTTACCCCATAATATAAAGATGGACTGGATTGATCATGGCTATCCTGTTACTGAATAACGAAGAGGCTTACTTCAAATTTAAAATTAAGTTATGAAGCAATCTAAAATTCAGCTTGGCTTAAAAGAAAACTGGAAGCAATTCACTTTGCTTGTGATCGTCAATGCTTTTGTTGGTGGTATGATTGGCTTGGAACGAACCATTATTCCACAGATTGCTGAAGTCGATTTTGGGATGGCTGCGAAAACAGCAATCCTTTCTTTCATTGTTGTCTTTGGTATAACAAAAGCAATCACCAATTACTATACAGGAACATTAGCCAATCGTTTTGGTAGAAAGAATTTGTTGGTCACTGGTTGGTTATTTGCACTGCCAGTACCCATACTTCTCATTTATGCACCAAACTGGAACTGGATTATTGCTGCAAATATTTTTCTTGGTGTTGGCCAGGGACTAACGTGGTCGAGCACAGTTGTAATGAAAATTGATTTGGTTGGAGAAAAAGATCGTGGGTTTGCAATGGGCTTGAATGAATTTGCCGGATACGTTGCTCTTGCAGCGATTGCTTTTCTCACTGGATGGATTGCTAACAATTATGGTTTGCGTCCTTATCCATTTTATGTTGGAATTGGAATGGCAGTAATTGGTTTACTACTCAGTTGGATTTTTGTAAAGGATACGCGTAAGCATGTGCAACTTGAATCAACATCGAGCAATACTCCAAAACTGAACAGAGTATTTTGGGAAACCACTTGGCAACACAAGAACCTCGGTTCAATTACACAAGCGGGTCTTGTTAATAATTTGAATGATGGAATGGTTTGGGGACTGTTTCCACTGTTATTAACTTCAAAAGGATTTGATCTTCACGAGATTGGAATCATCGTGGCAACTTATCCGGCTGTTTGGGGATTAGGACAACTCTACTCAGGAAAACTTGCCGACAAATATTGTAAGAAGACTTTACTATTCATCGGAATGTTCATTCAAGGAATTGCTTTGCTTGGAATGATCAGTGCAAATTCATTCTCGTGGTTTATCACTTTATCTTCGATTCTTGGAATAGGAACAGCGATTGTCTATCCAACTTTTCTCGCTGCTATTTCAGATTATACCCATCCAGATCAACGGCCAAAAAGTATTGGCATTTTCCGGTTATGGAGAGACCTGGGTTATGCCATTGGCGCAATCCTTACTGGTTTGATCGCTGATCGTTTTGGACTTGTTGCACCAATATTTGCTATTGGGCTGCTAACGGTTGTTTCTTCACTTATCGTGAAGTACAGAATGAGTTGTACTTCCAATAGTTCTTTTTCCTATCAGCATTAAGTCGATCATGACCGAAGTTAGTTTGTATTGAAATACACTTTTACTTTTCGTTTTGAAGCCGTTCAATCATAGACTTCATTTCAGCAATTTCTTTTTTCTGAGCTTCAATGATACCCTCTGCCAGTTTCTTTACCTCCGGGTCTTTAATAGCAGCTCGTTCACTTGTTAAAATCGCAATAGAGTGATGCGGAATCATTGCTCTCATATACAACACATCTCCAATAATTGGCGCTTGCATTCTTACCAACGTGAGTGCGCTTGCAAACAGCACAATACTAAAAGCGACAATGCCTATATTCTTCTTCTTGTTTTTATACATACTCCGCATGGCAATAAACATGATTAATGCCATTGCCGCGATACCCAAACAACTCATGTAAAACCGCGTAAGACTAAAATAAACATGATCCAGGCTATAGGTATTAAGGTACATGGTAATATACATGGCTATGAAAGATGCCGCTAGCATCAGAGCAAATTTTGTGTAGTTGTTTTTACTCATCATTTTATTAGATTCTTGCTGCGTCTTCATTTTCATGGGTTTAACGTTTAATTAATTTATCAGCTTCTTTATTTGGTGTATCATCTGTCAAAATCTTATAGACAATCCACCACCACCGCCAAAGCGATTGTCATAACTGCCTATCATGGAAAAGTTTCTGGAAAGAAAATACTGGAGGCCTGCTGACCACGTAACTTCACCTTTGAAATTTGGATTGTCTGAACCTTCTTTTTCGAGATCATTTATAACACCGAAGTCCATCTGGTATTCATAGTTCCCGAAAAGCATGGTCTTGGGAAATATCATTATAGATCGGCTAACTCTAATTTCTGTTCTGACTTGATTATCAACTCGCACATCTAGGTTAAACATGTAAGGCGTAAAAAAACGGAAGCCAGCAATGGCGGTTGTTGTAAATGAACCTATATCATTCCTTCTGTCGTTTTCGGTGTTAACGCCACCGAATACACTAAAGTAATCGTATAAGTAGCGTTGATATGTTATCTCTGCTTCCAGATTCTTGTTCCATCCGTACTCAAGCCCTCCATTAAATTGATTGCGGATATTTGATGACACAAGATTAATCTCAGTCATGTGTGATGCAATGTCAACCATTCCCCAATTGTAGTATCGATTGGTTTCGTGAACCACCTTGGATACTGGGAATCCTGAAAGTCTTGGATCGCGTGGTGTTCCATAGCTAAACACACGAGCCATTCCGCCCATCATGTGATACAACACATGGCAATGGAAAAACCAGTCACCGGATTCACTATCGTAAAATTCAATTGTTACTTGCTGCATAGGCGGCACGTTCACTGTATGTTTTAGAGGAGAGTATTCACCATTCTTATTAATCACCCTAAAGAAGTGCCCGTGTAAATGCATAGGATGATGCATCATGGTTAAATTGTTTAATGTAACCCGAGTTACTTCACCCTTTTTGATTTTTATATTATCGGTTTCAGACAAAGCGACACCGTTCAAACTCCAAATGTAGCGTTGCATATTTCCAGTAAGATTGAGTAGGATTTCTTTGACCGGAATAGTATCTGCGTATGTTGTATTATGAGGTGATTTCAAATAATCATAATTATATTCCGCAAACATATTCATGTCCTTCATTCCATCCTTTTTCATATCCATCTTCATTCCTTTCATTTTATCCATGTCAGTATCATTCTTTATTTCCATTGTCTCATTCATAGGATGATCACTCTGCATCTTCGTTGAATCTTTTCTCATATTCATACCCGGCATGGCACTGTGGTCTGGTTGCATTTCTTCATGGCTCATTTCTTTCATGTCCATGGCATCCTTTTTCATTTTCATTCCCCAGTTTTGTTTCATTTTGTCGGGATCAACTTTATTAGGATTGAACTTCAGTGCCGGAGCACCCATGCGCATTTTCATTTTGGCCATTTGTTTCATCATCTCAATCTTATCTGGTCTTTGCACAACAGGAGCACGAAGCACCTCACCTTTACCTAAAAAACTTGATGTTGTACCCGATCCATCTTGTGCAATCGCGCGAACTTCAACCTTTTTATCAGATGGTATGGTTATAATAAAATCATACGTTTCTGCTATAGCAATGAATGTCTTGTTGTGTTTTATCGGGACGACATCCATGCCGTCAGCTGCAACTAATAGAGGGTCATCACCTCCAAACGTAAGCCAGAATTGGGAAGAGGCTGAGCCATTAATAATCCGAAGTCGTACTTTATCACCGGGCATAAATTCCGGATATTCATGTGTAATTTCTCCATTGCTTAAAAAAGCAGGATAATAGATGTCAGCAATATCTGCGCTCTCCATTCGCTGCCTCCAAAAATTTAGCTGAGCACCAAAGCCTCCTTTTGCAAGGACGCGGTTTAGTGGAGTTGAAGTGCCTTTCCTTATGTTATACCATTCATTACCGCGCTTAAGATTTTTTAACACGTTCATGGGCTTTTCGTTTGTCCAATCCGAAAGCATCAGTACTAACTCTTTGTTGTAGTCCAATGTTTTTTCTTTTGGTTCAATTACGATCGAGCCAAACACACCGCTTTGCTCTTGTAACATCGTATGAGAGTGGTACCAAAATGTTCCTGACTGTTTGAGCGGAAACTCATACTTAAAAGTTGTTCCAGGCAAAATTGGAGGTGTAGTTAAATATGGTACACCGTCAAAATAATTTGGAAGTATAATGCCATGCCAGTGAACAGAGGTTTCTACATCCATTTCATTCTTGACATAGATAATAGCATAACCCCCTTCTTGAAAACGTAGCGTAGGGCCGGGGATGTTTCCGTTGATGGTCATCGCCATCACTTGTTTGCCTGCTTTGTCTACCATTTGTTTTTTGATGGTAAGATTATAAACGGCTGTGTCGCTTTGAGCAGATACGGAATTGACTATGCTAATGAGAGAAATGAGGATAATGTATTTCATCTAAAATTTGTAGAAGTTTTAGTGTTAACAATTACAGTATATAGATTAGCCTGAACCATTAGTGAGCCAAAATCTATACCCTCACTCATTATCTGTATTTGGGCATTCAATTAAGACTGTTGAATTTGACGTCTAACATTCATAACTACTTTGTGGCGAATATTCTACAAACAATTCTTATTGAGAACAACCAACCATAATTGCCTCTAATGGTTATCTTACTAAATTGTTTGTGTCCGAAGCCTCAAACTATTTCCAATAACAGAGACAGAACTCAAACTCATTGCTAGTGCAGCAAGCATTGGACTTAACAGTATCCCGAAAAACGGATAGAGCAAACCCGCAGCTACGGGAATACCTACAACGTTATAAACGAATGCAAAGAATAAGTTCTGCTTAATATTTCGCATCACATTACTACTTAGTTTTCGTGCTCGAAGAATTCCTTGAAGATCACCTTTCACTAACGTAATTCCTGCACTTTGAATAGCCGCATCGGTACCGGTAC
>JBBRON010000031.1:0-56343 GCA_038229375.1 Cytophagales bacterium
CGCTGTATCAACTGTGCTCCCAATGCGCGTTTATGTGGTCCGTCGGCGGTAGTATTCCATTCTTTTGCTTCCATATCGTCGACAGAAACAAAGGTGGGTTCACCGCCCATAGTCAGGCGAACATCGCCACGCTTTAAGTCTTCATCAACTTTTTCACCTAATCCAATAATTGTTGCCCATTGCTCTTCACTATAAGGTTTTGTAACACGCGGATCTTCGTGAATTCTGGTGACTTCGTTTTTATAATTGAAAGTAACTTCGCATCGGTCCGTCATGCCGGTAACGGGTGCTGCGCTAACGGGATCGGGAGTACAACACAATGGAATATGGCCTTCTCCCGCGAATAACCCGGAGGTGGGATCCAGTCCAATCCATCCGGCGCCAGGAATGTACACTTCAGTCCAGGCATGTAAGTCGGTAAAATCCTTTTCTGTTCCCGAAGGTCCATCGAGTGCTTTTTGGTCAGCTTTAAGCTGAATGAGATAGCCGGACGCGAACCGTGCTGCCAAACCCATGCGGCGGAAAATCTGGACAAGCAACCACGCAGAGTCACGGCAGGATCCGCTTTGCATACTCAATGTTTGCTCGCACGTTTGAACGCCATGCTCAAGACGAATTGTATAATTTACACTCTTTTGAACTTCCTGGTTGAGGAAAACCAAAAAGTCGATCGTTCTCATTTTTTTAACCTTATCAACTTTTCTCACAAAGGAATCCAGGAACATTCCCTGCTCGGTGACCTCAAAATACGGTAGCAGCTCTTTCTTCAGCTGATCCGCGTAAACGAAGGGAAAATTCTCAGCATACTCCTCGATAAAAAAATCAAAAGGATTGATGACGATCATATCGGCGATGATTTCTACCTCGAAATGAAGTGCGTTGGTCTTCTCTGGGAAGACAACTCGAGCAAGGAAATTACCAAACGGATCCTGCTGCCAATTAAGGAAGTGATTGTATGGTTTTATCTTCAGGGAATATGAAATAATTGGAGTGCGACAATGCGCGGCTGGCCTCAACCTAAAAGTATGTGGTGTGAGATTTACATTGCGGTCATAATCATATGAAGTCTGATGGCGGATGGCAACTTTAATAGACATTATTCCGGCGAGGTTTAGTATCCCTTTAAAGTAAATATGGCCATTTCATTTGAATTTTAAGGACCTATTGGCTAGAGACCTGTAACTTTTCAGGAAGCAACAAACGATTGCTGTGCCAAAATTCATAGCGAACTCCCCGATTAGTACTCCTTCAGAATTACAATTATTTTTAGGCAAATTATCCAGCGGTGCGATACGACATAGTAGTAATAGGCGGAGGAATTGTTGGCTTGGCAACGGCCCTTCAGATTCAAAATCAAAATCCAGCATTGAAACTCCTCCTGCTTGAAAAAGAGACAGAGCTAGCCAAACATCAGACTGGCAATAATAGCGGCGTGATTCATTCCGGACTTTACTACAAGCCTGGCAGTTTGAAGGCAACGAATTGTATTCGTGGATATCACCTTCTAATAGACTTTTGCCGTCAAAATGGAATTCCATTTGATTTGTGTGGAAAAATTGTTGTGGCAACTGATGAGGTTGAAGAGCCTCTCCTTCAAAATCTGTTCGTAAGAGGTGAACAAAATGGTCTAAAGAATCTCAAAAAATTGTCTGCGTCTGAGCTGAAGGAATATGAGCCACACGTGAAAGGCATATCTGGTATTTTCGTTCCACAAACAGGAATCGTTGATTACAAAAAAGTTGCTGAGAAGTATGGGGAGTTGATCAAGCAAAAAGGCGGAATTATAAACCTTGGCGAACGTGTGGTTGATATTCGAACTACATTTGATGAGATCAGTATTGTCACAGAAAAAACTGAATATCAGGCAAAGCTTGTGATCAATTGTGCCGGACTATATTCTGATAAAATTGCGAGGTTGACAGTGAAGAATCTTAAAGTGAAGATCATTCCTTTTCGCGGAGAGTATTTTAAACTAAAAAAAGAAAAGGAATACCTGGTTAAGAATCTCATCTATCCGGTTCCTGATCCGAATTTTCCTTTCCTGGGAGTGCACTTTACAAGAATGGCCAAAGGCGGCGTGGAGGCCGGGCCCAATGCGGTGCTTGCATTCAGCCGCGAAGGTTATAAAAAATCAGATATCAATATTTCAGAACTTGCTGAGACGCTTGCCTGGCCGGGGTTTCAGAAAGTTGCTGCGAAGTACTGGAAGACAGGCTTTGGTGAAATGTACAGATCATTTTCAAAGGCAGCATTTACAAAAGCACTTCAAAAGTTATTGCCCGAAATACAGGAAGAAGATTTGGTTGAAGGTGGAGCGGGTGTTCGTGCCCAGGCTTGTGACCGAAATGGTGGCCTCGTTGATGATTTTCTAATACTGGAGGAAAAACAGGTCATCAACGTATGCAATGCTCCCTCTCCTGCTGCAACGTCCTCGCTGGCGATTGGGGAGAGTGTATCAGGACTTGCTTTGAAACGGTTTTGAAGTTAGGCAACCTGATAAATCACCTTTGATCGTGGATGAGCAATTCAACGCGTCGATTTTTACTTCGGCCATCGGTTGTAGTATTGTTTTGCAATGGCTTTGAACTGCCCAATCCCTCAAAGGTAACGCGATCGGCAGCGACACCGTTATCAATCAGATATTCCGCTACTACCTCTGCCCTTTTGAAAGACAAGCTCATGTTGCGCGTCTCTGTGCCGGTATTATCAGTATGACCCGATACCTTTATCTGACGTAGCGGATGAGCAATCATGAAGTCAATAACAGAAGCCAGGTCGGAAAAATGCTCACTCTTCAACGTGGCACTGTTTGTTTCAAAAAGAACGTCACTCAACGTAATAAGACTATCTGCCTTCAATACGGGTTGATCAATCACAGGCGGTTTTTCTTCCATAATAATCTGTGACGTATCTTCTTTAATTGGCTTTTTCATCGGCACAGCGGTTGAGTCTCGCTTATATTTATACATGTCCTTCTTTGCATTCTTTGCTATTTTCTTTTTGAATTTGTCATAGGTTATCGGCTTTAACGACTTTTGACGTCCGATCCTCATGCGACAGTACTGCTTAAAGCAAAGGATTCTGGTAAAAATGTGGTGACGGGGCGTGCTGTGCTTTTGAAGGATCACCTGATTGCGATTTGGTAGGTGCGATACCATCCAGGGCATAGTTGGATTGCCATACTCACGCCCTTCATTGACCGGATAACCTAATGGAGAACAGGAAATGGCGATCAAACAAATGAGTACCAGTGTTACAAATTTCATGTACAAAAAAATATGTACTGTTAATATACTGTAACAGTATTTGCAAGTGCAATCAACTCACTTTCCCAACAGGCAGCAGGCCAATACAGAGACTGAGTTTAAACGGATTTATGGAAACAATATTGTTTGAAAATTTGACAGCTGACTCGAAAGTCGCGGGTTGACAACCAGGTTTACACTTGTATAGTCGTGTCACCAATCTCTTGCCACTGCGAAAGCGGTGGCAAGACTCACCCAGTTCATGCCGAGTTACGTTCCTAGGTCACCCATTTAAGAACCTCAGCCTGCAATGGATTTCTAAATTCAGTGCCCTGCTCTTGTGCGGCCTTCCATTGTTTTTTCAAATCGTAATACCAGCGCGCTTGCGCATCGGGTTCACCCACCAGCATAAGCGTTGGGTCGTTCTCCAATCCGCGGGCCAGCTTTTGGAATACATCCACATCCTGACCGATAAACGTCTTACCGAGGCTTTTCAATGGCCACCAGAGCCACCGTGTAATAGAAAGAGACGAAAAAAAGAACTGGTTTAGCTCAGTCGAATTGTCATCAATTGGCGTCAACGTAGTGATTGAAATAATCTTGTTCTTCTCACCAATCGAAATATGCTCTAGCCGGTTGCCTGGAATATCAAAAAATATTTCAGTTGAAACGCCACCACCCAGAACTTTATAACCTTTCGAATTGGCCGACGGGGCATGACGCACCATTTTAAAACCCCGAGGTGTTGGCTCAAAGCTTTTAGTTTTAAGCTTTAGTGACTTTGCCGAACGCCAGAACCATGACTGATGCACGAATGTAACGTGTGCCGGATCGATAAGACCGATGACCGAATGATCAATGTTCGTTGGCATCACGATCGACTCAACATGAAGAAACTCTTGTCCAGGCAGCAGATGAAGATCTGGCACAGGTTCCTTTACTTCAATGGCAGGTGTGAGCTTCTCTGGAATATAAACCCAGACAGTATTATTTACTTCAGCAACCGGAAATTTCCAGGCTCTGATCTTACTAATGTCAGCTTTTGTGTCCGGGGGCAGTGCTGGAATATTCTTGCAAACACCCTGCGAATCAAATTCCCATCCATGATAGCAACATTGAATATTACCATTCTCCAGCACGTGGCCAGATGACAGCGGCACACCTCGATGAGGGCAATTATCTTTTAGGGCGTACACGGCGCCTTGAGGATCACGGCCAAATACTATTCGGTGGTTGGCGATCTGACGGTGGACTAGTTTGCCTTTCTTCAAGCTTTCGCCTGGCAGGGCCAGATACCAGATGTTCTTCAGGATGAGGTCTTTGTTATCGGCCATGAGAATGATAAGATGGCAAATTTACTTTTAAAATGCCTAAAATGGAAAGTCGAAAGCTTACTGGAAAGAGCTAAACTTTAACGGCCGTGAATTCAATTTCAACAAGATAGTCAGGGTCAATCAACGCGCTGATTTCTACCATTGTTGTGGCGGGACGGATATCCCTAAAGAACTCACCGTGGGCTTTCCCAATCTCCTCCCAATGACTTATGTCAGTTACAAACATCCGAGTGCGCACAACATCTGTAAGAGCAAATCCAGCAGTAGCGAGGATTTTGTCAACCTTCTGAATAATGAACTTTGTCTGCTGATAAAAATCCCCTTTGCCAACGACGGCACCATCTTCACCCAAGGCCACAGTGCCGGTTACTTCGAGGGTATTCCCGACTTTCACAGCGCGGCTGTATCCCACAATTTCCTCCCATTTTGCTCCGGATGAGTAGTTCTTTCGTTGCGTCATTGGGTTATTTTTTTTGATGCATTTTAAACCAAGTGTTCTGCCGGTAAAATTACAAGGAGTTTGAAACTTATTGCTTTAATTTGCATAGCCATTTTTAATTTATTTTATGAAAGAAGTCACCGTTCAGGAGCTTAAGGAATTGATTGATAGCAAGGCTGACTTTCAGCTGATCGATGTTCGTGAGCCTCATGAATATGAGATTTGTAATCTTAGTGGTGAAATGATACCTCAGGCTGAGATTCCGCACAATGTTGACAAGATATCACGCGATAAAAAAGTAGTAATCCATTGCCGAAGCGGAGCGCGCAGTGGCAACATGGTGAACTGGCTCGAAAAAAATCAGGGATTTACAAATCTATACAATCTCAAAGGCGGTATACTGGCATGGGCGGATCAGATTGATCCAACAATGGATAAGTATTGAGAAGATTAACGATCGAATTTATTTAATTGCCTGATCTATGTCAGCAATTATATCCGCTATATTCTCCAGTCCAACAGAAATACGGATCAACCCAGGTGTAATTCCCACCGCCGTGCGTTCAGCATCAGTAAGTTTTGAGTGAGTTGTTGATGCAGGATGTGTGGCAATCGTGCGGGTATCACCCAGATTGGCCGAATGGGAAATCATCTTCAATGAGTTCAGGAATTTCCTCCCGCGATCAATTCCTCCGTTGATCTCAAATGTTACCACACCTCCACCTGCTTTCATCTGCTTTTTTGCCAGATGATGCTGGGGGTGCGAGGGCAGGAAAGGGTATTTAACTTTCAGCACTTCGGGATGACCCTCAAGATGCTTTGCTAACGCAAGCGCATTATCGCAATGACGATCCATTCGCACGGCAAGAGTCTCAAGACTCTTGGATAAGATCCATGCATTGAATGGCGACATAGATGGACCCGTATGACGGGCAAAGAAGCGTATCTCTTTGATCAATTCTTTGCTTCCCAGCACCGCCCCCCCAATCACTCGTCCTTGTCCGTCGATAAATTTTGTGGCTGAATGAGTCACCAGATGAGCACCCCATTTAGCAGGATTCTGTAGATAGGGTGTGGTGAAACAATTATCGACATTAAGAATAGCTCCCTTTTTCTTCGCCAATCCACCGAGCCATTCCAGGTCAATAATATCCAACGAAGGATTGGAAGGAGTTTCCACAAAAATCATTTTTGTATTGGGAAGTATGCTCTTCTCCCACTGCTCAGGAGAGTCAGTGATATCCACATAACTGCTACTAATCCCAAACCTGGGAAAGATTGTCGTAAGAATTTGGTGTGTGGAGCCGAAGACAGAGCGTGACGCCAACACGTGATCTCCTGATTTCAGCAAAGCCGCCATGCTTACATACATCGCAGCCATCCCGGACGCAGTCGCAATGCCATCCGCCGTGCCTTCCAGCAGGCATAGCTTGTTGATAAACTCAGAACTATTCGGGTTTGAAAAGCGAGTATAAATATTTCCAGAAACTTCGTCGGCAAACAATGCCCGAGCTTGTTCTGCATCATCAAAAACGAAACTTGACGTAAGGTACAGTGGTACAGAATGCTCGCGATGCTGTGAACGTTCATGCTGCGAACGGATCGCATTGGTTTCAAAATGGGATGATTCTTCACTCATGAATTTACAATTTCAAAGCTGTGGGTTATAGTAGCGGTCTTCTCAAGTATTTTCACCACTGAACAATATTTTTCAACGGATAAAACTACTGCTTTCTTCACTTTATCCTCATCGAGGTTTCCATAAAAAGTAAAATGCACATGTGCCTCGTTAAAAAGAGATGGTACTGCACCCTTTTCGCGTTCACCGGTGACAGTGATCCTAATGTCTTCGAGCGGTTGCTTTTGTTTTTTCAGAATAGAAATTATGTCGATCGAGCTACAGCCACCCAAGGCGGCAAGCACCATTTGCATCGGCCTGAATCCTCTATCCGTGCCACCGATATCCGGTGATGCATCAATATGAACCTTGTTTCCATTCTCATTGACCGCTTCCATCCAGAAGCCATCATTTAATCTGTTGATTTCTATTTTCATTTTTATCCTTCAAAAGTAAACTCCCTAACACTAACGACATCAAACTTATCAGCGTTGCTGGCACAAGACTGGGGATATCAGATTTATAAAAGAATTCAAAAAATATCCAAGCAAGAAAGCCAGCGGCCATTGACAACATCGCGCCTCCACCGTTGGCTCCCTTCCAATAGACTCCAAAAACCATCGCCGCAAAGAGCGTTACAAGGCTTAACACAGACGACTCCCCAACAAGTTCATAAATATCCGAACGAACGCACGCCATGATCGTTGCTGTAATGCTGAACAACAAGACAGAACCCCTGGTAAGCAAAAGCATCTGCTTGTCAGATATTTTCTTATGTAACAGCGGACGCACAAGATTTTCTGAAAATATAGCCGCCGGTGCAAGCATAGCAGAACTGGTAGTACTCATTATCGCCGACAACAGTGACCCAAAAAACAAAATCTGGACAATCATGCTGGTGTGCTGCATTACCATAAAGGGCAAAATGAGTTGTGTGTCGCCTTTGACCTGATCAGGGTATAAATGTTTTGTACAAAGGCTGATAAACAAGGGGAGCATCGCAATAGTCAGATACAAAATTGCAGCGTAGTAGCAACTGCGAACTGCCGTATTCGCTGAACTTGATGACATCGAGCGTTGAAATACATCCTGTGACGGGATCGACCCAAGACCCAACACAGACCAGGCGGCCACATAGGTTGTAATTTCCTTCCATCCCGGCTTAGGTAAAAATTGAAGACTTTCCGGTTTAACTTCAGCCAATACGTTCGTAATCCCTCCCGCTTTGTTACTCAGCACCACGGCGAGAACAATAAGACCAACAATGATAATAATGCTTTGAATGAAATCGGTAATTGAGATGGCCCACATACCACCGATGTATGTATAAAAAGTAACTACCATTGCACTTATCACCACCCCCTGCCAGACGGCAAGTCCTGTGACAACATTGATAATCAATCCCATTGCCACAAGCTGAGCCGCAATGTAACCTACGTAAGGAGGCGCAAGAAATATACTTGCAACCCGTTCTGTCTTACCACCATAGCGAACCTTAAAATAATCACCGAGGGTAAGCAAATTCATATTATAGAGCTTTCGGGCGAAAAACAATCCGAAAAGAATCAGGCATAAGGCTGCACCAAACGGATCTTCTATTACCGAATACAATCCACCCTGAAGAAATTCGGACGATGCACCGAAGACGGTTTCCGATCCAAACCAGGTGGCAAATAGCGCAGATGAACTTAATAGGATAGGGAGGCTCCTTCCGGCCAGCATAAAATCACCCGAAGTCTTGACCCTGCGCGACGCCCAATACCCGATCAGTATAGTGATGATGAGATAAAGAATGATCGAGACGAGGAGCAATAGGTATGTCTTTCGTCAAAAATAAAGGAAATCAGCCAAACGCTGGGAAATAGAAATTGGAAATTTACCCTTTCATTCAGTACGCTATTTTTTTCTTTTGATCTGGAATGTTCGGGTGACATTAAATCCAAGGTGAATATTTCCATTAAAGAAATCACCAGCAGTTTCTGTGAGGAAAGCGCGTTCCGTGAGTCCGCGGGTATTTGTCATCACAAGTTGAAAAACATGTCCCCCGGTTTCTATATCGATTCCAAAACCCAGCGGGTTGTAAAATGGATTCGCCTCGGGCACGTCCACACGATAGTAATACTCGGTTGTAAGAGCAACGCTTTTAGAAACCTTCAAACGACCTCCCGCACCAAGTGCAATCTGATCATTATTTTCCTTAGTCTTATCTACTGTATTTTTATGAACAATACTGGGCATTAACTGAAACGAAAGGATAGAACTGATCTTTCGCGCGATCAACAGTTGCCCTGTGTATGACATCCTGTCAACAGGCTGTATGTCGTAAGTTGCGTCTTCCTTCTTTGGTGACACTTTATATGCGGCAATACCGAATGCCGTAATCGTAAATGGCATTTTTTTTTCACCGGCACTCTGCTTAATAATTTTGTATCGGACATAGGTATCCATAGTTTTATCATAAGAATTACGCCCAACCCCCACACCAAGTTTGTCTGTTAAGCCATACTCAAGACCGATACGAACGTAAGCCTGGTCCAATCCAAAAAATTCATAGAAGCCGGTGTTGATTGCACCAAAACGGTGCGCGAAAATAAATTCGAGCTCTCCCTTCCCTTTGGTTTCAACTGTTTGCCCGTTGATTAACCGCGTACTTTTAAATGTTGCGGCCGTGTACGTCGTTGTTGATTTTGTTTCTCTTTCCAATTCATTCAAAAGGTCTTGCTGGGCATTTGCAAAAAGAATGCTAAACAACAAGACTATGAGGGTACTATTTCTTTTCATCATGAGGTATAAATGTAAAGTCAACGGCTACTTCAACTTGCTCAGCGATATTTTTCCATAACAGCTGCGGTCTTGTAATTGAGTAATCTACAAGCTTAACAATGAACTTGGATTTCACTACTATTTGGCCGCTGGCGAACTCAATCGTACCTGGAACCACAACGTCTCTGGTGACACCATGGATAGTCAACTTGCCTGTGGCGGTGGCTGCCTGAGATCCGACAATTCCCCGCTGATATCCCGTAATCTTTCCCTGAAAAGTTGACTTTGAAAATTTTTCCGACTCCATGTACTTTTCATTAAAATGCTCCCGCATCAGTGATTTTACAAACTTGAATTCCGTGATGGGAATAGAAAAAGCAATTTCACTGGTCTCGAGGTCAAACATGCCAATGGCCATGATATTGGTAGCAGCTATATCTTCTACAGCAGCGCTAGAGAAAAATTTTACGCTGGATTTTTCCGTCATGTACTTCTGTCCGAAGACCGATAAGGAACAGGTACAAATAATTAATAGAAGGATTTTTTTCATCTGGCTGTTTTTTTTTAGAAGACTATTCAATTGCTGTTGGCACCATCATCTACCCAACACGCTATTTGTTGAATCTGTAAAGCCGTTAAGATTTTATCTCCAATGGGCATTGATCGATTCGACGTCCGGATCTTAATATCCGAGGCCTTTGCTTTCACATCTGAAAATTTTGTCCAATCATGTCCCGTAGAACCCACTCCATGGCAACCGGAAAATTCACAATTCGCCTCAAAGATTGGTTTGATAACTGATGCATAACTTATCCCGGTATTTCCACGGCCCACTCGCACAATCAATACGCGCTCACAATCTTCACTGTCTTTAACAATCACTGTATGATTTCCATTGCTTAAGTTTGAAAATTGCGAGGCAGAACCAAACTGTCCATTGTCTATTTTAAGGGTATAAGGAGCGGTTCCATTGGATGCAGTAACAGTAATTGTGCCGTTGTCAGTCAAGCACTGATTGTCCTCAGAAGAAGTCGCCGTGGCAGCCAACGATGAATTGTCTGCCCCCAAATCTACTTGAATAGAGTTCTTGCATCCTTTGATATCTTTTACCGTAATCAGATATGATCCAGGTGCAAGACGATCAAATACAGGATTGGTTTGATAAATCCCATCCCCAAGACTGAAATCATAAGGAGGGAATCCACCTTCTGCCGACATAGTTGCGTTGCCATCGATCGACCGGCAGCTTGTCGCATCTTTTTTTGAGATAAGTTTTATAGAAAGCGACGTCTGAGCACAATCGTATCCTGTTGGCAACTCTTTATAGACACAGGAAGTGAAATGACGCAAGAAAAAAAAATAGATCAGACAATTGATAAAGGTCCTTTTCATATTCAGGTGGTCAGTTCTAGAAGAGGAATTCTTTTTTTGAATAATCTCCTTGAAATTATGAAAAAGGAAACGGAAACAGAACTGCCTATAAAGGAAAATCCCCCAAAGTCCTTGACCTCAGGGGATTTTCTTGTCTATAGTTGGCTTTAATCTGAAGGCAAGATATGCCGAGTCCCCGGGGTGCCAAATGCAAACCCGATTGAAAGGATTTAGGGCTGGTGAATTGTCGAATTTGGCGATAAAGTGCTGTCTAAAGAGTCCTTAGAATGCTGGATTTGGAGCTTTTCCTCTTTCTTTTTGCGAGATCCGGGGAATGATGTCCTGCCACTGATGTCGACCGCCAGCCAAGCGAGTGCTGCGAAAAACATCAGCATTATTCCTATGAAGATTTTTTGTGAGCGTTTCATTGCTGAAGAGTCCTGCTGGCCGGCGAGGCGGAGTTAATAAAGAAAGGGGCCGAAGCCCCTTTGTTAATTTACTTTGTTGATTACTTCTTTAAAAGCATCCGGGTGATTCATGGCCAGGTCTGCAAGAACCTTCCGGTTCAGATCAATACCTGCTTTCTTCAATTTGCCCATAAACTCGGAATAAGACATTCCGTGCAATCTGGCACCGGCATTAATACGCTGGATCCAAAGCCCGCGGAAGTCGCGTTTCTTAGCTTTACGATCACGGTAGGCATATACCAGACCTTTTTCAACCGCATTCTTCGCTACGGTCCAAACATTCTTCTTTCTTCCAAAGAATCCTTTGGCAAGTTTTAGCACCCTTTTGCGCTTGGCGCGGGATGCGACGTGATTCACTGAACGTGGCATTGTTTTTAATTTTTTGGTTGTCGGCGCCCCATTGTGTCGGGGTCTTTATCAGCCATAAACCGGGTTAAACATTAAAACCTCCCGAATTTTTCGGGACGAGTGTTGTTACAAAGAATAAGGAAGCATTGCTTTCACATTCGCTGTGTCAGATTTCTTGACAACAGTGCTGTGACTCAATCTTCTCTTTTGCTTTGTTCCTTTTTTAGTGAGGATGTGCCTTTTAAAAGCATGCTTGCGCTTGATTTTACCACTTCCTGTTACCTTGAAGCGCTTCTTCGCTCCTGACTTCGTTTTTAATTTGGGCATGTTATCGATTCTAAACTGGTTCTATTCTTAAATTAATTATGCTTTCTTTCCACTTCCGCCCGGCTTGGGAGCTACCATCATATACATCCGCTTTCCCTCAAGCTTTGGCATCTGCTCCACTTTACCCACTTCTTCCAATCCTTGAGCAAATTTCAACAACAAAATCTCACCACGTTCTTTGTACACGATGGAACGTCCTGCAAAATGAACATAAGCCTTAACCTTTGCTCCTTCCTTCAAGAAGTTGACAGCGTGCTTAACTTTAAAATTAAAATCATGCTCGTCAGTATTAGGGCCGAATCGAATTTCTTTAACGACGGTCTTTTGTGCGTTCGACTTAATCTCCTTCTGCTTCTTCTTCTGTTCGTATTTAAACTTTGAGTAGTCAATCACCTTACACACGGGCGGGTCTGCATTGGGGGAAATCTCCACCAGATCCAATCCCTGATCCTGCGCCAATTTGATAGCTACCTGAATGGGATACACATCTACCTTGATGTTTTCTCCAACGACCCTTACCTGTGGTGACGTAATTCGCTCATTCACGCGATAAGGTTCCTCTACTACTCTTGGACGAAAGCCCCTTGTGTAGGGGCGCGGACGGTTACTGCCAGGTATAAATGCCACTCTTTGGGTTTATGTTTAACATCAAATAAAGCCTGTTTTTACAAACAGGCCGCAAATATGACCATAATTTCAATTTTTCCATGTGGAAAATGCTGAAATATTTAACAATTAAGCCTGTACAGGCATTGAAAATTCCTTTAAAAACTGATCCCGGAAGGCCTCCAGCGTCACGGATCCCTTATCCCCTTCCCCATGCCTTCTCACAGAAACCATACCGTCAGCCGCCTCTTTCTCCCCTACAATCAACATATAAGGCACTTTCTTTACTTCAGCGTCCCTAATTTTACGACCAATTTTCTCATCGCGGTCGTCGAGGAACCCCCGGATATCCTGATTCTTTAATTCCTGAATCACTTTCTGTCCATACTCATTAAAACGCTCGGAAATCGGCAGCACCGCCACCTGTTCCGGCGAAAGCCAGATCGGGAAATTACCCGCGCAGTGCTCGATCAATACCGCAATAAATCTCTCCATAGACCCAAACGGCGCACGGTGGATCATCACTGGGGTGTGCTTCTGATTATCCGAACCTACGTACTCCAGTTCGAAACGCTTTGGAAGCTGATAGTCAACCTGAATCGTACCTAATTGCCAATTCCGACCCAGTGCATCTTTCACCATAAAGTCGAGCTTCGGTCCGTAGAAGGCTGCCTCGCCTTTTACAGCGACAGTCTCTAGTTTTCGCTCATCGGCTGCCTCCTGAATTTCCCGCTCTGCACGGTCCCATAACTCATCCTCGCCGATGTATTTCTTCTTGTCTGCCGGATCCCGCAATGATCGCTGGGCAGTATAATTTTCAAACCCAAGTGATTTGAAAACGTGGAGGACAAGATCGATAACTTTTATAAATTCTTCTTTCACCTGATCAGGTCGGCAGAATATATGTGCGTCATCCTGAGTAAATCCTCTTACGCGAGTCAGTCCATGCAACTCACCGCTCTGTTCATATCTGTAAACAGTACCAAACTCTGCGAAACGAATAGGCAGGTCTTTGTATGAACGCGGTTTGACTTTATAAATCTCACAATGGTGAGGACAATTCATAGGTTTCAAGAGAAACTCCTCCCCAGCATCCGGAGTATGAATTGGCTGGAAGGAATCCTTTCCATACTTTTCATAATGACCCGAAGTAACGTATAGCTGCTTACTGCCTATATGCGGAGTCACAACAGGATCATACCCTGCCCGTATCTGTGCTTTCCGCATAAATTGTTCGAGTCGTTCGCGCAATACTGTTCCCTTTGGCAACCATAACGGCAAGCCCATGCCGACCTTCTCGGAAAAAGCAAAAAGTTCCAGCTCTTTTCCAAGCTTACGATGGTCACGCTTCTTGGCTTCCTCCAACATGTGGAGATATTCTTCAAGCTCCTTAGCTTTCGGAAATGTTATACCATACACACGGGTAAGCATTTTATTCTTTTCATCGCCACGCCAGTACGCACCTGCGACATTCATCAGCTTGATTGCTTTGATGAAACCAGTATTGGGAATGTGAGGCCCACGACAGAGGTCCGTAAAATTACCTTGTTCATAAAAAGTAATTGAACCATCCTGGAGTGCCTGCAATAATTCTACTTTATAAGGATCGCCTTTCTTTTCAAAAAAGTCGAGGGCGTCAGCCTTGGAAACATCTTTGCGAACAAAGACGCTGTTCTTTCGCGCCAACTCGATCATCTTCGTCTCGACCTTCTTCAAGTCATCGTCACCAAAGGTGCGGTCACCAAGATCAACATCATAATAGAACCCGTTCTCAATGGGAGGACCAATTCCAAACTTCACGCCTGGATAGAGGGCTTCCAATGCTTCGGCAAACAAGTGAGCCGAGGAATGCCAGAAAGCATACTTGCCTCCTTTATCATTCCAGGTGAAAATCTTGATGGAACTATCTTTTTCAATAGGGCGACTCAAGTCCCATATCTCACCATTCACTTCGACAGACAGAGCATTGCGCGCCAGGCCTTCGCTGATGCTTTGGGCAATTGTCATTCCAGTAACGCCTGCAGGGTAATTCCGGGCAGAACCATCAGGCAGGGTAATCTTTACTTCACTCATTCAACCGTAATTTTAAGGGTGCAAATATGCAAAATTCCGGGCGTTTTGGCGTCTCAGGGTGAAATGTTATCCATCAATCGCTATCCACTGCCCAGTTTTAAAATCACGGCTGAGTTTCGATTTATAGTAAAGACTATCGAATAGCGGATTACAGTTTGAACTGGGCGGTAAATAGTACGCCGAATTTCCGTGCCTCTGGATTATTAAGGTACGTGATGCGATGGACGAAATCGACACGGAAAAATTTGAAAATATTCTCTACACCGTAGCCCAACTCCACATAAGGCACACTATTTCTAAAAAATCCTGTTCTCAATGCCGGATCCCCACGTGGTGTATACACAGCAATAAGGATCCGATTGGATTTGCGAAGATCGCCATAAATAATGTTTGCCGTTCCAACAAGGCGCCACTTTAATTTATTAAGAAGTGGAATACGGTTTACGATAAGACCTTCAAAGAAGTGACGATAACGAAGGGATACTGATTTATCACTTACGAATTCACCGAAATTCATAAGGTTGTAGGTGAACTGAGAATAAATCGGCGACTGATTTCCAAGATGTACTGTCAGGAGTGGATAAGGTAATCGGTTGTAGATATATTCTCCTGACAATGACACAATGCCCACACCCAGCGGACCAAAACGCAACCGCTTATCAATGTTCAGTCGGAGTTTGTCGTAGGAATAATCGCTTCCAAATATACCCGGTATACCATGCGTGTATCGGAAGGTAAACGCCGGCCACTTTTTCAGTCCAAGGCTTAAACGTTCATTGCCGTTCTGAAGGAACGTCTCATCCCTGGCATAACGTGCCTCGATCTGTATCTCTGATGTTCGAAAATTTTTATAAACCTGGTCGTCAACTCCTACAGGATTTTTGAGAAAACCGAATGGATAAGTAGGATCAAAATCCCAATAACGGAACGCCATTTTCTGTGAAAACCCGCGGAACCATTCCCGCTGGAGTGACGCGTACAATTCATTATAGTAATATGCACGCCTGAACTGACCCCAACGGGAAGCCGCCAGGAAAAGTGGATTGTTCGCAAGTGCTTCTTCATCTACGCCCAGGCGGACCACATCTTGTCGGAAGCGGAGGGTTGCAACCGTCCATCGATCCCTGGAGAGTATTCGCTGGGCAGATGCTGAGAACTTGACGCGGGTATCCTGAAATCCATAGGCCAATGATCCTGCATAGGCCATTTTCTTGCTGAATCTCATATTCGTCTTAAAGCCGCCCTGAATCCGGACTCCTTCTAGAGTATTGTAGGCAAAAGTTCTCACGTAAGGGCCCACTTCGACTTCACCAAGACTGTAATACCCATCCACCACGGCCTTGAATATTTCAGTATATGTTTTCACCACCGGAATATTTTTAAGTGTGTCTATCATTTGATATACACTCTTTTCTGTTGCGCTGAGAGGTTCATGCCGAAGTGAGTCCCAATAAACTTCGCTTTCTACCTGCTGCGCGTCCTCCGCCACCTTGATTGGTTTGTCGTAGAATTTCGCGTCGTGAGGCTTGTTGATAACAAAATTTTTGTTGCTGGTATAGAACTTTGCGAGCAATCCAGCAGAGTTTTTACTAAGTTCCCCTATGTTTATCAGAACCCGGTTTTTAACGGGAAGCCAGGGAGCCTGGGATGTGCGGGCTAATTCTTGTTGTATCCTTATCTTATCAATGAAATTAACATTTGCCTCCTTTCCGACGGATGCATCAATTTGCTTAATGGCATACCCTTCTTTGGTAATCCACATGGAGCCTGTGAAGGCTAGTTCAAGAGGGCTCTTGGGATAGAAATCCATGCGGTAGCAAAAATCTTCGCCTACGTAAAGGCTATCCAGCAAGTCGTAGTCATAATATAATCTCCAGCCGTCAGCTATTGGAGAGACAAAATTTTTGTTAATGATAGATATCCAGTTCTGATAAAAATTGTATTCCTGAAAAGTGGAGCCTACCAGTTGAGTTACCATGGAGCCATCGTCCAGACCGACCCCGCTTATTTTAGTCTTGATGATCTGTTCGGATCTTATTTCCGGGTAGTTCCTGTAATAAAATTTTGAAAGTCCTTCTGTTATAAAAAGTGGAAGAATTGCTTTTCCGTCCTCTCCTACCACTCTGTCAATGCTATCGAGCACGGCAGCAATTTTCTTCATTATCTTTTTTTGTCGGAATTTCTCAGAAATGTTGTCAACATCCACTTCTGTTTTAGTATACGTATCATATTCATACGCTGCCAACGATCTTTTATCATTGCGGTCCTTATTTTTGACAACGTTCCGTAGGATTTCAAACGCTGGATTTTCGCCGGACTTTACTACTACCTCTTGAAGGTGAGTTACGTCTTCCTCCAGCTGGATGTTAACGGTCTGCGTTCCTTTTTTTATTGGCCTGCTCTTTGACTTATATCCTATGTAACTGACAAAGATTGAATCGACGGGCTTTGAGGTCTTTATACGAAATTTTCCGTCAAAATCTGTCGTACCGCCGATGCCAGTACCTTTGAATATTACATTAACAAATGGAATCGGATCACCCGACCCAGCATCAGTAACCTTACCTTGGACAATTGTCTCCTGAGCTGAACAGATCAGGGGAAACAACATGAATCCAATAAGAAACCTGAAGAAACTAGTAAATAGCGCCAACTATGAATCTCTTTAGACTTATTTTAACGGCTCGAAAGTAACAATTAATCACTACTGCATAAGTGTCAGCGTTAAAAAAAAGGTATGAACGGTTGATTAGAGGTTGTCTAATACTTTTTCCGCTTTTTTTCCTTTTCACGGGTTCCCTTATCGCTCAAAATAAGAACAGGGAAATTGGTGCCTTCCCTCAACCAGCGGACTCTACGGCCAAGACTGACGAAATAATTTATAAGAATAAGCTATTGATTTTTCCGATCATCGCCCTATCAACCGAGACAAATTGGGTATTTGGCGTCGCCAATGCATATATTTTCAAGACCTCAAAGAAGGATCCTACTCTTCGAACCTCAACAATGCCCTCAGGGTTTCTCTATACGCTAAACAAGCAGATATTAATAGCCATCGGAGCAAACATCTTTTTACCTAGAGAAAAATACATTATCCGTTTCGAGAACTCCTTCAGCAAGTTTCCGGACAAATTCTGGGGAATTGGAAATGAAACACCCGAAAACGCTAAAGAGAGCTACACATTCACGCAATTTTACATCAATCCGCAGCTCAACAGGAAAATCACAAAGAACTTCTTCCTGGGCCTCGGTTTTGACTACCAGGATGTGTTTGACATCGAGTATGATTCCACGGGAAATTTTGCCAAACAGGAAGTGATAGGCATTTATCAGCGCGACAGTTATCATGTGCTTGGTTATAGTTTTTTACTCACACACGATTCCAGAAATCACACCTACACTCCGAACAAGGGTTCGCTATTGCGTGTCAAGCTTTCCAATTTCAACCAGCATGTCGGCAGTGATTATAACTTCCAGGGCATAGACATTGACTTCAGAAAGTTCATCGATTTAAAACATAAACAGGTGCTGGCTTTACAGGGACTTGGAGTTTTTACTTTTGGAGAGGTCCCCTATAGAAACCTGGCCGTGCTCGGTGGTAATTCTATTATGCGCGGATACTATGGTGGACGCTACCGTGATAAAAAATTTATTGGCGCTCAAGCGGAATACAGATTCCCGATTTATAAGCGTTTCTCAGGAGTTACATTCGGGAGTATAGGGCAGGTAGCAGATGAGATCCCCGACATTAACTTCTCGCGCTTTAAATTTGCGGGCGGCGCTGGCTTGCGCTTCGCAGTGTTGCCAAAAGAAAATCTGAATTTGAGATTCGATCTCGCGGCTGGAAATAATGGATTAAATTATTACATCGTATTGGCGGAATCTTTTTGAGCAGTTGAAGTGCGTGTAGATGACGTCACTAAACTTTACAACTGGAACTGCGCCGTGAAGAACAACCCAAATGACCTTGCACCTGGGTTATCCAAATAGGACAACCGATGAATGAAATCGATCCGCAAAAATTTAAAAATATTCTCCACTCCGTACCCCAGTTCCATATATGGTTTGCCATTGACAAAATATCCGGCCTTTAGAGTTGCTTCACCATCGCTTGTAGCAGCAGCTATAAGATTCTGATTTGATTCTCTCATGCCTCCTACGATCACATTTGCTGTTCCCAATAGTCTCCATTTCAATCTATTCATAAGAGGAATGCGGTTGAAAAAGAATCCTTCAAAATACTGACGGTATTGAACAGAAGCATAGTGATCACTTATAAACTCACCGAAGTTCATAAGATTGTACGTGACGGCGGCATATACTGGTGACTGATTACCTAAATGCAACGCCAGCAGCGGATAAGGCAATGTGTTGAAAACGTACTCTCCCGTTGCCGTTACTTTTCCATAACCGAGCAGTCCAAGTTTGATCCGTTTTGTTATGTTTAGCCTGACTTTATCATAATTGAAATCACTTCCAAATGCACCTTCGATTCCATGGGTATATCGGAACGTAAACACAGGCCATTTAATCGCCCCCATACTGATACGCTCGTTCCCATTTTGAATGAAAAATTCATCACGCGCGAAACGGGATTCGAATGATATCTCTGATGTAATGAACGTGTTCAGAATTGGAGAAGATGTGTCATTTGGTTCCTCATAGTATCCAAAATTATAGGTTGGATTAAACGTCCAGTGACGAAAGGACACGCGTTGACTAAAACCCTTAAAGAGTTCTCGCGAAAAGCTCAGCCTCGCCTCATCGAAATAGTACCCTCTCCTGAACGTACCCCACCTGGCTGCGGCCAGGAAAAGCGGATTATCGGCGAGATTCTCGTCATCGACCCCTAAGCGGGCAATATCACTTCGCATTCGAAAGGTAAGAGTGGTCCAGTGCCTTCGTGATAATATGTTTTGAATAAAGGCTGAGTATTTAACCCGTTGGTCTTCGAAGCCGTAGCCGAGCTGCCCGCCCACCATCCATCGTCTGCTAAACTTAGCGTTTGTTTTAAATCCGCCCTGCACCCGTACACCCTCAATATTATTGTAGGCTACCAACCCGAGGTAGGGCCCTACCTCTACCTTTCCCATGTCGTAATATCCATCGATGAAAATCTTAATGATATCGGTATATGTTTTTACGACCGGGATATTCTTAAGAGTATCAATCATTCGGTAAACATTCTTTTCCGTTTCACTCAATGGTTCGTGACGAAGGGTATCCCAGTATTTCTCATCTTCAAACATCCGCGCATCTTCTGCCACTTCGATCGGCTGATTATAAAAAGATGGTTCAAGCGGCTTATCGACCATAAAGTTCTTGTTGCTTGTGTAGAACTTAGCCAGCATGCCAGCAGCGTTCTTTCCTACCTGCCCCATATTTATAAGTACACGGTTTTTGGTGGGCAGCCACGGCCCAGCCGCGGTTGGGGCCAGTTCTTGCTGCACTTTTATCTTGTCAATGAAATTAATATTGGCTTGACTGCCTACGGTTGCGTCGATCTGGCGCAGCGCATACCCATTCTTCGTGATCCACATTGTTCCGGTAAAGGCGAGGTCCTGCTGGCTTTTAGGATAAAAATCCAGCCTATAACAAAAATCGTCACCCATGTAAACGCTGTCAGTGAGGTCGTAGTCGTAATATATGCGCCAGCCGTCAGCAATAGGTGAAACAAAATCTTTTGAAAGGATATTGAGCCAGTTCTGATAGAAATTATACTCCTGAAAGGAAGATCCAATCAACTGCGTTATGAGGGCTCCATCCTCGATGCCAACTCCATTAATCTTTGTTTTGAGAATATGTTCGGATTTCAATTCAGGGTTGTCACGGTAATAAAGCTTTGAAACGCTTTCAGTGATAAAAAGTGGCAGTATAGGTTTGCCATCCTCACCTGCGATACGTTCGGCACTGTCCAGTACGTGAGAAATCTTTCTCATGATCACCTTTTGCCGGAGCTTATCAGAGATATTATCGACATCGACCTCAATTTTTGTATACGTGTCGTACTCATATGCTAACAACTTTCGCTTATCGTTTTTGTCTTTGTTTTTTATAACATTTCTTAAAACTGACCATGCTGGATTTTCACCAGCGTGGACAATCACCTCATCCAATCCAGTAGTTTCTTCCTCCAATTGGAAATTGATTGTTTGGCGAACGCCGCGTTTGACCGCCTTGATTTTTGGCTTGTAGCCAATGTATGAAACCTTTAGCGAGTCGGTTGGTGAACTTGTCTTTAAGAGAAAGTTTCCATCAAAATTAGAGGTTACCCCAATGGACGTGCCTTTGAATACTATGTTAACAAATGGAATAGCATCGCCCGAATTGGCGTCAATGACCTTACCCTGCACGATCGTCTCCTGGGCCTGAATGAAGCCTGAGACGAAAGCAAAAAGTACAAACAATAATAAGATCCGGTTATTCGCGACCAATCGTCTTAGGTAAAATACAAATTTAATAAAAGGTTCAGTTCGGTCAGCGGACGATCAAATAGTGATTGGCTCTTTCTCACCCAAATGGCGCGGGGCGGTCTTTAATATATAAAGGTCAAGGATCGCTTTTGCCCTGGCAAAATATTCACGAACATAGACTTTAACCGTTGGTTCCTGTTGGGTTTCCCGCACGACAAGAGCTACAGCATCAATGTTAAAGTAGTCGCTTATAAAAATTGCGCGGTAGGAATGAAAGGGTTGGGTAATAATTGTAATATGATCCTGCCCGAAGATTTCCTTGCTTCGGATGATTGAGTCCAGTGTTCTCAACCCGGCGTAGTCCAGTGTGATTGCTGATTCCGGTACACCAAGTTTTATTAGCGCTCGCTGCATTTCAATTGGCTCATTGTAAAATACGGTCCGGTTATCGCCGCTTACAATGATGTGACTTATCTTTCCAATTTTATATAAGTCTGCCGCAGTTTTCATACGGTTGTCAAAAAAAGGATTTGGAGAACCGTTTGACAGCCTGCTGCTTGTACCCAGTACAAGACCTACCTTGTTTGTAGGTACCTCGGTATAGCTGGAAAAAACTTTCTGCTCAGTACTTTCAATCACCCACCAGTTTCCAATCAGCATCAATACCGAAAGTAAAATCAGTGACGTCCCACCTACCCGCCATACCTTTCCCCAGAATGACATTCTTTTAGATTAAAGCCCGCTTGCCCTGCCCGCCAGACCCACAAATTTACTGAATTGATTTCAGAAATTCACGTTCCATCAGTTCTGATCTGCGAACGGCATTCTTATACCATTGTAATCGAAGCAGAGACTTTTCCACGTCGTTCATTTGCCACGAAATATCGGAAGCACGCAGGCGGGTAAGCACTGAATTCATACAGATGGCTGCACTCACGGAAATATTCAAGCTCTCAGTAAAACCAACCATTGGAATCTTGACTTTTATATCAGCATGATCAATTGCATAGGGAGACGTACCATCTTTTTCATTTCCCATGACGATTGCAATGGGAGTATCTAAATTGAGCTCGCCAATAGGTATTCCATCCGGCGATGGATCGGTGACAGCAATCCGGTATCCCCGTTGTTTTAACTGATTGAAACAATCTTCTGCGTTGTTCCAGTTCTTTTTGCGATAACGGATTATACTTAGCCATTTATCTGAACCTTTCAATACTTTCTTATTGGTTCCCCACTCATTCGATGTTTCAATCATATGAATGTCCTGAACACCGAGACATTCGCAGGTTCGCATTACCGCACTCGCATTATGGGATTGGTAAATGTCTTCCATCACAATTGTTATGTGACGTGTGCGGTGGTCGAGCACACGCTCCATAAAATCTTTTTTATGATCGGAAATGAACTGACTGAAGTGGTTTGTAAGGAGCGTTGTGGTATTGGAAGGCATTGAGAGCTGAACTAGATGAATATTTTACAATGTTTAGAGCACAAAGATGAAAGATTTGAACCATTGCAAAAAAAAATGTAAGCGTTCTAATATTATCGCGTTTCGTAAAAAAATCGAAACATTAAATTGATACTTTAAGTAAATCACATTGATCTGAACCCGGTTCTTTTACCTTTCATCTTCGGTCTTTTTTCGTATTTTTGCACCGGATTTTTTTAGGCTATGGCAAGAACTTTCCTCTATTCAATCGTTTGTTTATCCGTTTTTGTTACTTCTCCAGCACAGACCGTCGTTGTGCCGTATGCGGCTGTTGAGACAGAAAACAGAATTGATCTTTTTAAACACTTCTCCCAGTCGTTTCCATTTCGCACGTGGGTATACCCCAATGAGAGTGAAGAAGCATGGAAACAATGGGCATTGGTAGAGAATTATACCTTTGGCAAAAATCGTGGCACTATTCCAATGATTGCCGACCTTCAATCGCTTCACCCGTATTTCCGTGATAAAGTAATTGAACTCATTCGTGTATGTCGCTCAAAAGGAATTGAACTTGCTGTTATCGAAACTTATCGCACACGTGCAAAGCAGAATGAGTATAAGGCGATGGGTAAGCGATATACCCGAGCTGCCGCCGGATCGTCAAAGCACCAATATGGATTAGCAGTTGATATTGTGCCAGTAAAAGATACGGTCATTTTATGGAACAATATTGCACTCTGGAGGAAGGTTGGAGTGATCGGTGAGCGCCTTGGCCTCCGTTGGGGTGGTCGCTGGAGAAGGCCATTTGATCCTGCACATTTTGAGTGGACGGGCGGTTTGGCTACGTATCACCTGGTACAAGGAAATTTTCCCGCTGTTCCAAAAGCCCAGCACTATCCATGCATTGAAGATGATTTGAAAGAACTTAAGGGTCATTGGAAAATGTGGGAAGCTGAGCAAACACCGGTTGCCAGGTCGTTGCCGACACAGCCTACGGTTGCAGACGGTGGAAATGACTAGACTGCCCACACGCTCCATCATGCAACTCACCTTCCCACGTGACTTCATCTTTGGAACGAGTACAGCTGCCACGCAGATCGAAACAGCCTTCGAGCATGATTGGCAGGGCTTTAAAGCCCGCGATGGCAAACTATTTGAACGAACAACCGATCATGAACTTCGCTTTAAAGAAGACGCTGAAATAATTGCGTCACTTGCCCCCGGGTATCGCATGGGATTATCGTGGAGCAAATTGCAACGTGGACCAAAACAAGAACTTCATCAGGCCACTGTCGACGAGTACAAAGCATTTCTTGCAGACCTGCAGTCGCGGGGTGTAAAGATCATGATGGTGCTCCATCACTTTACAAATCCTCTCTGGTTTGCCAACATTGGCAGCTGGGAGAAAGAAAGTAACATTGAGCTATGGGTCGACTTTGGAAAAAAAGTTGTTGCCACATTCGGTGAATACGTAAGTAGTTGGAATACATTCAACGAGCCCAATGTCTACGCAAGCTATGGCTGGATAACTGGCTTCTTTCCTCCTTTCCGCACCAATCCACTCAAAGCAATGACGGTTGTGAAGAATATGGGACTGGCACATGACAGAATGTATGATGTGATCAAGGCTTCTTATCCCTCTCATCCGGTTGGCATTTCACACAATGCCGTGATCTTTGATGCCGAAAATCTTATTGGTCATTTTCCTGCAAAGATTTCCGATTGGTGGTTCATGGATTATGTTCCAAACTTTTTTCAGAAGGCTGATTTTTTTGGCATGAGCTATTACGCCAGGGTGTCACACGATCCACTTCCAATTACTTGGATGGACACGCCTGATAAAATAAAACATTACGACATGCCGCACGATGATATTTGGGAATATCACCCGGAAGGATTGAGGAAGTGCATTGACCGCTATTGGAAAAAATACAAGAAACCTATCATCATTACCGAGAATGGAGTCTGCGATGAAAGTGATGTGTTACGTCAGCAGGCAATTATTGAATATGCCAAAATCGTTCACAAGGCTATTGAGGATGGGATTGATATCCGTGGGTACTACTGGTGGAGCACCTGGGATAATTTTGAATGGCATCTCGGCCCGGATAAAAAATTCGGATTATATGAGTGCAACTGGGATACCAAAGAGCGCAAAGCCCGGGTGAGTGCATCCATCTATTCGGAACTGGCTCATACAAATACGATTCCCGAGAAACTTGAAAACCTGCTGGGAGTCAATTGACAACCCAACTAATTGAAAGATTTTGTACATTCATCTATCAATTACCCTTTAAATCAACCTCTATGAGAACTTTCATCGCGCGAGCACTGGGAATTCTATTGATGGTATTACCATTGTCCTGTAAGGACAGGATGTGTTGCGCTATTGTAGATGTCGGCGTGGACGTCTACGTGAAAGATCAAAGCGGAAACAATCTGATGGATCCTTCGACCAGCGGATTCTATGACCAAACTGGAATTAAACTGTTTGATCTGGATAACGGCGTGAGGACCCAATTGTTTAATACAAACACCAATCGGTATACTATCGTTCAGGAAGGCAAAGATGTATTCTTAAGGATTTTTCCCAAGGAGCCCAGCACTAACAGCGAGATAACACGAACAACTTATATCCAGTGGCGGACGAATGACGAGGACGTGATTGAATCAACACTAAGCAAAAGCAAAGACTCCTCGCACTGCACCAAGGTGAAATGCAACGGAACAGTTAAATATGATTCACAGACAGCTTCGTCAAGACGGGTTGTTGAGATAATTAAATAATTCGTCAGAGTCTCAACTTGGTTCCAGCGAGCGAACGGAAACCCGATTTTGTATGAGGCTTGCATCTTATTCACCATTGTCGGAAGGCTGGTCACAGTTAGGCCGGATTTGGAATCCGGCCTTGCTTGCAACACGATCTCAACGATTGGGGATTTATAATCCAACCGAATATTTCCACAAACTTACTCTGCTTTGATTGATTCACTATTCGATTGTTGAGGTTGTCGAAAGCAGTCTGCAGTTAACTGAAGATTGAGAATGATTATAAATCCGCCTTCGAAAGGAATAATCCTTCGAATGAGTCGGGTTTACAAAACCCTAACGACCTACAGCAAAGCAAGACCTTCTATAACTTCGGTTTGGTTTTTTGGCTTTTTTGTCCTTTTTTACTTCCGTTATGTAATATTTAATGTCTTGAGCTCTTTTAGATGAAAAAAGGAAAAAATACGAGGGGTATTAATGAAGAGTGAATTTAAATTAAAGACTTTGACAATAGTGGCTTCAATGCTACTGTATGCGCAATTCTTAGTCGCTCAGTCAGACACAACAGCAAATCGTAAAAAGTCCAGACAATATCTCGGTGTTCAGGTTGGATATACTGTCTCAGATATGTATGGTGGTAACGTAGATCTTTACCTGTCAAAGTCGGGAGCCAAATATCAAAATCCTGGTGGCTTGGCAGTTAGCATCACTTTTAAGAATGAATTCAATCGACTCTTATACCTCAAGTTAGGAGTTGACTATTTAAAAAAGCAAGCAAGCATTACTGGCACATCTTTCGCCAACGATTTCAAGGCTGACGTTGGCTTTTTGCAGTTGCCAATCCTGCTTGGATTTCAGCCTGTCAATTTCAGAAAATCAGGGAACGTAAATATGTCTGTTGAATCAGGAATCTCACTGAATTTTAAAACGAGTGGTACAGATTCTTTTCAAAACGGGTTACATCCGGACAACAAGGTAACTAGGAACAATCCTGTCAAAGCTTTTGTCATTGGTGGTGTGTTTGAAATAAGGGCTTCCCAAAAAGTTATCGTGGTTTTCACCTATCGTTTTACCCGTGATCTGGATTCCTATTTTTTCAGACGATATACGGTAAAGACTGGTCCTAATTTCAGTCAGGAAACGTATTATGACTACGATGTCTGGATTAAGTCATACAGCACCACCGCAGGTGTGAATATCAAACTTTGATCTTTGTAAGAATCTCAAGCGGCATCTTTATCACAACAATACAGGCAGAGTTTGAGATAGCTTTATAGTCTCATGAATGGTACCGAATTTAAATGCTTCCTAAATTCATGTTACACACTCGCCCCGCAGTTAGGCCGGATTTGCAATCCGGCCTTGCGTGAAACACGATTTCAACGATTGGGGATTTATAATCCAACCGAATACTTCCACAAACTCACTCTGCTTTGATTGATTCACTATTCGATTGTTGAGGTTGTCGAAAGCAGTCTGCAGTTAACTGAAGATTGAGAAGGATTATAAATCCGCCTTCGAAAGGAATAATCCTTCGAATGAGTCGGGTTTACAAAACCCGACTAACGACCTGAACGATTCCCTTCGCTCTGAATTATACCCCCTTGTCGGAAGGCTGATCGGTATCTGGCGGAACTCTTGATTCCTGAATTTGGTTATCAGGTTTCTCAGATTTGTCAACTTGATTCATGTCCTTATTGTTCACCTTCATTGCTTTGTAGAAAATGAATGAGATGAGAAGGTAAGCCAAAAGGCACACCAAACCGAAGATTATAACAATCCTGATCATCTATATATCCTCTTGCTCCACCAATTCAATTTTCTTACGGTCGGCAAGATAATTCTTATAGTTTTCTGAAAACACCATGCGATTATTGATCACCTCGTCAAACTGGCCAAGCAAACCAATATTCAGTTCGGACCCTTCTCGCACGCCGTGATTACCGCCGTCATTTTTGGTCACGTAATCCACAAAATCAGCTCGCTTCACATACTGCTTCAACATGACCGTGCTGCTTCGATTGATCATAATGCGACAACCGCATATCCGGGCAACCTCGAGGTCCAACACATCATCAAAAAAGAAAAGGACTTCGGATGGCTGTAATTTATAAGTCTCGCAAAACTTCGCAAACATCACAGACTTATGTTTGATTTTGGAATAGACTACATTAAAATTTTCACGCTTTGCAAAATGAAGGGCGGCCGGATTGTTTTCGCCAGTCATAATTGCAGAAATGGGAATTTTGCCTATTGACCTCCAGAAAGCATACCTGAGCATATTGGTACCCATTGCATCTACTTCGGAAAAAGCGCTCCCCTCGGACCCGTTCTTAAAACCGTTGTTGAACACCCCGTCCCAATCGAAGAGCAAGGCTTTGATCTTTTTTAGTTTTACACTAAAAAGCGAAGGAGGAGAAATAAATTCTCCCCCTTCTTTTTCAAATAATTTAACTACCAGTTGACTCATTGTGCCAGATCTTGTATGTCGATCATTCCTACTGCCTTCGTGCCATCAAGCACAAGAATAGTATCAACATGCTTTTGCTTAAAAATATCGTTGGCCACCACCAACGCATCATTATGTTGCACAGAGAAAGGCTGACCATACGTGAAGTCGGACATTCTCTTCTTCAAAACATCCGTTCCATCTTTCTGTAATGCTCTTCTCATATCACCATCAGTGAATATCCCCTTCACATTTCCATCATTGTCAGTAAGGGTGATTGCCCCAAATCCATATTCAGTCATCTTCACCAGAGCTTCATTAAGGCCGGTGTTGATATTGACTACTGGATTTACAGGACTAATTACATCTTTCACCCTCATCGTTACAAGGCGTGTATGCTCAATGAATTGATCTGTACCTAACGTAGTCAGGTTGTTGTCTGTGAGACCTTTCATGATCTTCCATGGCACAGTAATCGTATGCACTCCCGTGCTGATAGCATTGCGTAAATGTTCGGCGTTACGTACTGACGAGAACATGATCTTGGAATTGTATCCGTAGTGATCAACTGCAAAAACACACTGCGATACCAAATCCAGAGCATCATGTCCCTGGTCTTGCAATCGACCGACCAATGGGCACACATAACTTGCTCCCGCTTTCATCGCCATATACGCCTGTTGAAGAGTGTAGACCAAATGAACGTTCACAAGCAAGTCCTGATCACGGAGCATCTTACAAGCCCTGACACCTTCCAGAGACACGGGAATTTTAAACACGGTCTTTTTTGGATCGAGCCCAAGCTTAAGCTGACGATGAGCTTCTTTAACCACCTCCTCGGCATTGTTACCCAATGCTTCGATCTGAAGCACAGGCACCATTTTACTAAGCTTCACGATGAGAGAATCCACATCTGTAACACCACCGCGGTGCATGAATGTAGGAGTTGTGGTAAGTCCATCAAGGAAGCCAAGCTTAAAGGCTTCTTCAATTTCTTTCAAGTCGGCTGAATCGAGGTATAATTCCATGATTAAAGTTTGATTGTTTGTTTTTTACTGCAAGCACCTGCCTTTCCATTACTGGCCGACAAAGGCGCCAAGCGAATTTATTAATAGTTTATCTATGCAAGTACTAGTTCTTTGTCCCGGTATTTTACTTCCACTGCGTGAAGGTCGATAATTGGTTTAAGGAACTCTTCCAGGTCATATACACAAAGCTGACTGGCAGCGTCGCATAAGGCTTTGCTTGGCTCAGGGTGCGTTTCGATAAACACACCGTCTACGCCCGCGGCGACTCCAGCGCGAGACAGAACTGGAAGGAATTCTCGCGCACCGCCCGTAGCATCCGCGCTTGGGATACCGTACTTACGGATACTGTGAGTTATGTCAAAGACAACAGGATAACCAATGTTATTCAAATGGTAGAAGCTGCGTGGATCAACCACAAGGTCGTTATATCCAAAGGTATAACCACGTTCTGTAAGGATTACTTTATCATTACCGGCTTCTTCCACCTTTTTTACAGGATGCTTCATGTTGTCAGGCGCAAGGAACTGGCCGTGCTTAATGTTGACAACGCGACCGGTTTTTGCGGCTGCTACTACCAGGGTTGTCTGCATACACAAATATGCCGGAATCTGAAGCACATCCACCACTTCGCCGGCAGCCTTTGCCTGGTCAGGATAATGAATGTCGGTCAATAATGGAAATCCAAACTGTTCCTTAATCTTGGCAAGCATCTTAATGCCTTTCTCAAGACCTGGACCATCATAATACTTTGCCGAGCTACGATTATCTTTTTGGAATGATGATTTGTAGATGATAGGAATATTCAGTCTGGCAGAAACTTCTTTAAGTTTTTCTGCTGTTTTCATCATGATCATTTCATCTTCAATCACGCATGGACCCGAGATCAAAAACAGATCTTTTGTTCCACACGAGATATTTCCAACCTTCACTATCTTCTTTTGCATAATTTTTTAATTTTAAAGTCTTCTGAATAAATCTTTTACTGTATCAAGAGTGATCTTGTTCTTCCAATCCGTACCGATGGCATGATTCCACATGTGCTCCAGTTTGATAGAGACGTTGGCCATAGCGGTAATCGTTTCTTCACTCCATTTTTTTGAAAGTCCTTTCGGCAAAGTGATTTTATGCTTTGTTATCATTTCATTAAACTCCTTCACACCTTCCGGATAATAGTCACCTAAATGCTGGAAAGCAACGCAATTCGCATAACAATGCTTTTCTCCTAATATCTTGGACAATCCGTAGGACATAGCATGCACCACACCAACTTCTGAATAGGTCAGGCTTAATCCACCCATTAGTGATGCCATCATCAGCTTCTCGTCATTTTCTTTTGTCTGGTCTGAATTTTCACCGAGGTATATCTCCTGACAAAGTTTCAACGACTGCTCACCATACGCCGTACTGTAGGCATTGTTTAATATTCCGTCCCTGGATTCGATACAATGAATATAGGTATCCATACCCGTATAAAACCATTTATCAAGGGGAACAGTGGCAATAAGATCCGGATCCAGCACAACCTGGTTAAAAACGGTCCACTCACACTTAAGACCAAGTTTCTTTTCGGGTCCGGTAAGCACCGCTGTCATCGACACTTCGGCACCAGTACCCGATATAGTAGGCACTCCAATATGATAAATACCTGGTTTTTTAATGAGATTCAGACCTTGATATTTTGCAGAGGAGCCTTCATTTGTAAACATCAGTGACACAGCCTTTGCAAGGTCCATAATACTTCCACCTCCAATACCAATTACTGCCGATGGAATACCTTTTGAATTCTTTACGGTGTCGCGAAGGTTATCGATCTGAACGGTAGTTGGTTCTTCCGGATCAACGTCGATGAACGTTATAATATCCTCCTTGCCAGCGGGAATTTTCTTTTCAAGCTCTTTCCCTTTAAAGTAATTATCAACCAGGAAGAGCATAAAATGATCATTCTCATTCCTCCTCTCTTCAACAATTTCCCCCAGCTGTGAAAAGCTTCCCCTTCCAAAAACGGTTTTCTCAATACCTTTAAAATTCTTATGCATAGGCTTTTACTGACAGTGCTTTTTCAACAGAAGTTTTTATCTTTCCAGCAAGCTGAATTACGTCTGCTTCTGTCCAGGTACAGCGGATGCCAAAAGAAATTAATCTGCCGACCACCTCTTGTGCCTTTGGCAAATGGAGATTGTTGTAATCCTGAGGCTTTGCATAATGGTGGATAGGAAGTGGTGCTGCTGCTTTCAGATCTTTCAGATGTTGCCACTGATTAATGAAGTGGTACATGTTGGTAAACCAATAGTTGAAACCTCCAATACCATCCTTTGCCATGGTATCGGCAACACGTTTGGCGGATTCCGTATCGGGAAACATCAGATTTAAGAATGTGGCAGAGTCGCCGGAAGGATCGGGTATTGTAGCAAAACCAACGCCGGGCGCGCCCTTCAGTTGATCCGTCAATAGTTTTTTGAACGTGCGATTCACTGATCGGATATGTGGCACCTTGCGTGTTTGTGCCACACCAATAGCCGCATGGATTTCACTTATCCGATAATTGAATCCAAGAACAGGATGTTGCTCCATACCACGCATGTTGCCAATGTGATCATGACCATGGTCGCTGTAACTGTCTGCAAGCTTATAACAGCTTTCGTCGTTCGTTACAAATACGCCACCCTCGCCCGCGGTTGCTATCTTGAAAAAATCAAATGAGTAGCATCCTGTTTTTCCAAAATTACCAACCTGAATTCCTTTATAGGATGCGCTGAATGCCTGACCAGCATCTTCAATCAAAACAAGGTTATGCTCTTTTACTACTTTCAATATCGAATCCATGTCAGCCATTTGACCGCACATGTGTACAAGCATCACTGCCTTGGTTTTTGGCGTAAGCGCCTTGCGGATCCCTTCGGCACTAAGGCACAAAGTTTCATCTATTTCAGCAAAAACAGGAATGCCACCAGAGAATAAAACAGCTTCAACAGAAGCGATGTAGGTAAACGGCGGTACTATTACTTCATCTCCAGAACCAATACCTGCCGCTGCAAGCGCACAAGAAACTGCCGTTGATCCGCTGGAAACAGCATGGGCATACTTTGCACCTGAAATCTTTTTTACTTCATTTTCAAAATCTCGGGCCTTCCAGCGGTCTTTGCGCTGTGCTTCATGATTAAACCGGAAAAGGACCCCTGTTTCCAGGACCTCATCGATTTCCTTTCTTTCTTCAATTCCAAATAGCTCCGTTCCAGGCATATTTTCGATATTTAAGGCTGCAAAGATAAATAAATAATGAATTCTAACGGAGAAGTTGAGAAGGCAGATATCGAGAAGGCAGAATCGATTGGTAATGTCAAAATTGCCATATTCGGGGCCGTTATTGATCAGCACACCCGGTGTTTCCATTATCACTCTTCGCTGGACATCGTGGCTATCAAATTCAAATGTTGTGAACGCTATTATCCATGCTTTAGCTGCCATGAGGAAACAGCGGGTCATTCCGCCAAACTTTGGGAGGAAGAAGAATGGAATACGACGGCAATACTATGCGGCGTATGTCGAACTGAAATGACAATTAACAGTTATATGAGCTGTGGCAATCAATGTCCTTCCTGTAAGTCACCTTTCAATCCAGGATGCGAGAAACATTATCATCTCTATTTTCACATATAGGTAGTGAGCCCTTTGCTCTCATTGTAGTCATGGATCTTCACCAGCATGTCTATAAGGTTATCAAATTCCTTTTTCCCCAAAAGTTCCCTATACTCGTTCATGATGCCTTCACCACAGTGTTTTGCTTCCACAACAAATTTTTTACCTCGGTCAGTAAGATAAACAATACCACTCCTTTTGTCATCGACATGCGGTGCCACCGTAACATATTTTAATGTAACCAGCTCATTGATAATTTTGCTGGTGGCCTGTTTGGTAACTCCGAACCTCTTTGAAAGATCGTTATTGGTAATTCCCTCCAAATCAATGTTCATCAGGAATGGCATATACCCCAGCTTAAAATGACCGTGACCTTTTTCTTCAGCAACCTTGACCATCCTATGATCAAGTTGTTTTTTAAGCCTGCTGATCAGTTTTGGCCAGCTCCGTTGGCGCGTCTGCTTTAAATGCTCAAGCTCTTTATCAACATCAATCGTTTTCATTGCGCTTTTGCCGTCGTTTAGATAGCACAAAGATAATAAAAAAAATAATTAGTCAATTACATTGACAATATAGTCAACCTAGTTTACTTTTGTCCGGTATAAGCTTTTAATATGGAAACACAGGAAAAACCCAAGAAGAAATTCAATCCGGCGATCGTCATTGTAGGAGTGATAGTAGGGACTGCATTATTTATAGGTGTCCGCAGCTGGATGCATAACCGTCACTATGAAAGTACCGACAACGCCACTGTAGAAACCACCAACATCCCTGTGCTTGCTCGCGTGGCAGGATATACTGACTCTCTGTTGGTGAATGACTATGGAGAGGTAACAACCGGGCAACTTCTACTTGTGATCGATGATCGTGAATATAAGATAGCCTTGCAGCAAGCGGTTGCTGATGAGCAATCAGCACAGGCGGATGTTGAAACCGCAAAGGCGGGACTGGTAAATGCACAGAAGAGCCATGCGTTGGCAAAATCGAATCTCGAGGTTCAAAAAGCGAGGGTAGCAAAGTCGCAGATGGATATGAGGCGTGATCAGGCATTGTTCGAAGATGGATCGATCACTTCAAAGCAACTGGAAGATTCAAAGTCAAACCAGCTGATCAGTGAGCGTCAGTATAATTCCAATCAGGATCAGGTGGGTTCGGCTCTCGCCCAAATCAACACTGCGAACGCGCAAATTCAAAAGGCACAAGCCCAGGTTGAAACAAGAAAAGCATTGGTTGAACAAGCCAAGCTTAGGTTATCATTCACAAAAATTTACGCTCCCGCAACTGGAAAGATTGGAAGGAAGGCTATCGCAAAAGGTCAATACGTACAACCAGGACAGAATTTGTTTACGATTATTGACAGTGAAAACTTCTGGGTGATCGCAAACTTCAAAGAAACTCAACTCGAAAAAATGAAGGAAGGTCAGGACGCCAACATTGAGTTGGATGGCTTCCCCGACGCTGAGATCAAAGGCAAAGTAATAAGCTTGAGCGATGCGACGGGCTCAAAATTCGCTTTGCTCCCAGCTGATAATTCAACGGGAAATTTCGTGAAGATTACTCAACGCGTGCCGGTCAGAATTGAAATTGAGAATCTTGCACAGTACAAGACAATACTGAGAAGCGGATTGAGTTTGACGGCGGAAGTAAAGGTGAATTAGGCAGATAGCAATCAGTAGTGAGCCGACAATAGAGTTTCAAAAAGATTAAAAAATTGAGTTCGGCTCGAAAGAAGAACTAAACGCGATGGATTTTAGGAAAGGGATTATTGTAGTTACGGTAATTACCGCTGCGATCATGGAGTTGATCGACGTGTCGATTGTCAATGTAGCATTGTCGCAGATAAGTGGAAACTTAGGCGCTACGATTGAAGATGCATCGTGGGTTATCACTGCGTATGCGATCGCCAACGTGATAATCATTCCGATGACTGGTTTCCTTGCCAGATACTTTGGCAGAAAGAATTACTACCTCGTCTCCATTATTATCTTCACGTTTGCTTCCTGGATGTGTGGTAACGCACCTGACTTGCTTACCCTCGTCATCGCGCGGTTTATACAGGGAATTGGCGGCGGAGCATTGCTTTCAACCTCTCAGGCGATTCTTTTCGACACATTTGATCCGCCGAAAAGACCAATGGCATCAGCCTTGTTCGGTATGGGGATCGTGGTAGGTCCCACTATCGGGCCGATTCTGGGAGGGCATATAATTGACAACTATTCATGGCCCCTGATATTCACTATCAACATTCCTATTGGCATCGTAGCCGCCGTTCTTACTTACACATTTGTTCACCAAAAAGAAGACGAGCTAAACATTGACCGTAAGTCGATTAAAATTGATTTTCCAGGAATAATTCTATTAGCTGTCGGCATTGGCGCGCTCCAATACGTACTTGAAAAAGGCACCAGTGAGGACTGGTTTGATTCAAACCTCATCATCGTGACTTCTATCATTGCCTTTGTTGGCGTTATCGGATTTATCCTGTGGGAATTCAGAACAAAGACACCAGTCATTGATCTTAGATTGCTGAAAGAGCGCAATCTTGCCGCGAGCAATATCCTCACGTTCGTGGTGGGGTTTGGAATGTTTGGATCTATATTCATCTTTCCGGTTCTCGTGCAGCGCATTTTAGGATTTACACCGACTGATGCGGGGATTGGACTTGTGCCTGGCGCGTTGGTGGCTATTTTCATCATGCCTATTATCGGGCGATCGATTCAGGGTGGCGTTCCTCCACTCATATTTGTCGTGATGGGATTCATTTTCTTTATCCTCCATGGATACACTGCTTCGCTGGCAACACCAGACGTCGGCAATTCATTCTTTATAATTCCCCAGGTCTTCCGGGGACTCGGAACTGCGATGCTTACGGTACCGCTTATAAATCAGTCGGTCGTAGGCCTTACGCCAAAAGAAATTCCATACGCCATGTCGCTTACCAACATGATTCGCCAGCTAGGTGGCGCGGCAGGTATCGCCATCATGAACACATACGTCAACACGCGCTACTGGACGCACCGTACCGATCTGGTTTCAAATCTTGATGCCTCAGATCCAGAGTTTGCCCAGCGTCTTGCTCAAGCGACTCAGGGACTCATTGCCAATGGAATCAATCCTCTGCAGGCAAATGACGCTGCCTTGAAGGCAATCGACGGTGCTGTTACGAAAGCAGGCTTTATGCAAGCTTACCTTGATGGCTTCATTCTGATCAGTATTTTCTTCATCGTCGCCTCGCCGTTCATATTGATGTTGAAGACAAAAAAGACCGATGCTGCTACAATGAAGAAGGTAGCGGAGTCGGCGCATTGAGAAATAGAAATAAAGAAGTGAAGAATAGAGTTTGAAAAAAATTGAATATGAAGCGTATTAAAATTGCATTTGTTCTGACGCTGGTCACTTTGAGTTTATCCCATGCTCAGGAGCCGGTCAATGTTGAGCTTAAATCCCTTATACAGAAATCATTCAGCTATTTTCCAAGATTGAAGGAGCTCGAGCAACAGGTCGACATCAGCACTGTCCGTGAAGATGTTACGCGCGCAAGCTATCGACCAGTAGTGAGTGCGAGTGCAACCTACAGCTACCTTAATCCGGTGTCAATCATCAATATTCCCACAGGTCCTGGAACGGTTCAGGAAATACAGACGCAGCCTTATGGAAATCAGAATGCCAACCTTGCAGTGAATCAATTGCTTTATGACTTCGGTCGAGCGAAACATAGCCTGGGAAAATCAAAGTATGACATACTAATTGCCAAAGACAATCTTGAACTCAACAAAGCTACACTCGCAGCGCAGGTAGCTACCATCTACTTTGGAGCGCTCTACCTGGAGCAATCAATTGTAGTCCAAGATTCTGTAATTCAATATTTTACCCAAAGCAAAAAACTTGTTGACAACAAGATAAAACGCGGTGATGCACTCGAATTTGATGCCCTTACCGCCCAAAGTAATATTGATCAGGCTGGCAATAGAAAAGTGGATCTTCAAAACCAGTTGCAACGTCAATATAACCTCCTCACCTATTCTACTGGTGAATCTCAAAACGCTCTCGGCAGCAACAGTTCACTTGAGTTTCCGCTGGGAATGGTTTCGCAAGATTCTCTTATCGCCATTGCAAGAGAAAACAATCGTGAAATCGCCCTAAACAAAAAACGAATACTCTCTCAGGAAGAAGATCTGGCATTAAACAGAAAGAACTTTATGCCTACGCTAACATTGAACGCAGCCGCTGGCTTTCGCAATGGGTACCAGCCTGACATCAGTCAAACACGATTCAACTACCTGGTTGGGGGCGGACTTAACATTCCAATCTATAATGGCAATCGCAGCCGCAACCAGGTTAAGATCGCCGAGAGCACTTTGCTTTCAACAAAATTCGCAGCCAATAATGTAGAAGCGGTGGTCAAGAGGGATATTGATCAGGCTCTTGCCGACATCCAGGCAAGCACCGACCGCCTTAAGAACATTGCGAGCCAGATTGCACAGGCAAGCCGCGCTTTGGAACTCGCGAAATCGCGTTTCAAAAACGGCACAATCACGTACGTGGAATTGCTTAATTCTCAAACTAACCTGCAGCAGGCGCTCTTGTTTAAACTCCAGTATTCATATCAGATCACGCTGGCGAAAGTAGAATTGGCAAGATTGATGGGGGTAGTATATTGGTAGAAACAAGCGATAACATCCACGGAAAGCCAGAAAACTGGTTTAGAGAGACCGCTGAAAAATCAGTCTTTTAGAATTCGCATCTCCACTCGTCGGTTCTTCACCCTCGCTTCCGGCGTGTTCGCGTTGAGTAACGGCTTTGTACCTCCAAATGCTTTCGTCTTAACGCGATCTTTCGCTATCCCTTTCGATGCGAGGTATTTTTTTACATTGTCCACACGTTCCTGGGAGAGTTCCATGTTCTTTTTCGGATTTCCCTGATTGTCGGTATGACCTTCCAGTTGTATCTCCAGTTTTGTATTTTCTTTCATCATTACCACAACTTCGTCCAGGCCTGGAAATGACTTTGGATTGATGATTGCTTTTCCTTGTTCGAAGATTAAATGATCGAGGATAATAGTCTCTCCCTTTTTCGTGAGCAATATGTCGCGGATCACCTTTCTATTTGAGTCGATGTCCTTAGGGTCTACAAGCGCGGTACCAGAGATGTATCCTTCGGCATCTGCCGTGATCTGATATTTGGATGACCCAAATATGGGAAACGTGAAGGTACTATCATTAAAACGCCCGGTAAGGCTTCCAGTGGGATAGCTTTTGTAGAATATTCTAGCCTTAACACCCTTTTTCGAAACTGCGTCCATCACTTTACCTTCAGCAGTAATTTCGGCTTGTTGGGCTGTTGCCGCATTAAACGAAACTGTCGTTGTGACAAACAATATATAGGCTAGTGAATGTCTCATGATTCGATGATTCGTTTATTCTAACTCCGCCTCAAAAGTACGAGGTTTTATCAACGAATTTACGAATCACAGAATCTCCGAATCAAAGCTCCAATTCAATTGTTTGCCCTGCCGTAAACACCTTTGGCTTATCTGAATTAGGTTTTGGTGTCTTAGGAGTCTTCTGTTTTTGACCTTCCGCTTTAGATTTTATTTCCTTTTCGGCTTTAGGTTTTTCTTCGCTTTCCCCGAAGAGGCTTGCTTGCTCGACCTTTTTTGGGGACTGATGCTGACCTTTTTGCTGAAGCTTTTGGACTTCCCCGAAGAGGCTGGGCTGCTGGCTTTCCTCGTTGGCTGGATTGGCTTCCGATTTTTTTTTTTGCGACTGAGAACCCTTTCCGGTTTCGGTCGCCTTACCCGCAGAAGCCTTAGAGGGGGTGGGCTTTGTATCAACGAGTTCGTTGTCGTCATCCCCTTCTTCGAGCCCTGAATCTTCCGGATCCTCAACCGGTTTCACTTTCGTGACTTTATGCTGAGAAAGCCTATTTCCCAACGCTTTCCAACCCTTTACATCAATGATATCCTCAAGGTTCACAATCTCAATCTCTCTGTCCTTACCTTTTCCCTTCACGACCTCCACCTCAACTTCCGGAGTATCAGACGTAGTAACAAACTCAAGTCTAGACCCAATACCTTCTGAGATAAATCCAAACTCCTTATCAAGCGTGTTGGTCTCGATCTGAAAACGTTTCACAAAATACTGCTTGCTCTCGCCATCGACGTACACTGCTGAGATGGCCTTCTTTGGATTGAGCTTCTCAACGAGGATTGTTTTCTCTGGCTCGTAGCGATTACTGAGATCATAGGACGTGATCTTGTAAGAACCGCCCTTGGTGATCGCGAGGATTTGATCGTCTCCATCAAACTTCCCGACGTGCTTACCTCGTTTCTCCTTGTTCAATCGGCCAGAAGCTTCATCAAACCACAGATCCAATCCACTCAGGGTTGAGCCTTTTGCTTCCTTAAAGTCAACCTTGCGCACCGGATATTTGGTTATTGTGTTGCCTCGCGCGCCACGGCCTTTGATCTCCAATTCCGAAAAGTCGAAATCAAAAATCTTCTTCCGCGCTGTACTCGACTGACTGAGCTTCACCTCCACCACCTCGGCGTCACCATTCGGGTTGGCGCTCAGGAACTGAACTTTGCTATTCGGATTGCCCTGGTCAAGGTTATATTCCTTGTCGCGAATGATCGCTGGCATTGAGAAACGTTTGGCGAAAGCCTTGCCGCTCTTCCCATCGCTGTAGATCATATTGTAGACCATACGTTCATCGCCCTTTTTCCAGATTCCCACGTATAAAATATCTTTACCCATGAACACTTTCTCAGAAATTCGCCTTACGACAGCCTTTCCATCACGACGGATCGCAATAATATCGTCCAACTCTGAACAGTCGCAAATGAGCTCATCTCTCTTCAATCCCCACCCGATAAAGCCATCTTCGCGGTTAACATAGAGCTTCTGATTGTTGGCAATAACGTCGGTGGCCGTCACCGACTGGAAGCTCTTTATCTCCGTCTTGCGTTCCCGTCCCTTGCCGTATTTATCGAGAAGATTCTGGTAGTAGGCTATGGCATAATCCGTGAGGTGTTTAAGGTTGTGGATTACCTCTTTCAATTCCTTTTCCAGATCCTTAAGCATTTCATCCGCCTTGAATGAATCATACTTGGATATCCGCTTGATCCTAATCTCGAGCAGCTTCAGAATGTCCTCTCGCGTGATCTCGCGGAAGAATTGCTTCTTATATGGCTTCAGCCCTTTATCTACCGTTTTTATTACATCTTCAAATGTTTCGCACTCTTCAATATCGCGATAGATCCTCTTTTCGATGAATATCTTCTCCAATGAAGAAAAGAGAATCTTCTCCATCAACTCAGCCTTCCGTATTTCCAGCTCCTGTTTAAGCAGTTTTACAGTGTGCTCTGTATTATACTTCAGGATATCGTTCACTTTCATGAACATCGGCTTGTCCTTCACGATCACACAGGCATTTGGCGAAATAGAGACTTCACAATCAGTGAAGGCATACAGGGCGTCAATAGCAATCTCCGGTGACAATCCTGGCTGCAAGTGGATCATAATCTCCACATTTTTGGCAGTATTGTCGACAACCTGCTTCACTTTGATCTTGCCTTTTTCACTCGCCTTCACAATTGATTCCATCAAAGAAGTAGTGGTGGTACCGTATGGTATCTCCTTGATTACTAATGCCTTTTTGTCCAGAATCTCAATCTTAGCCCTAACCTTGATTTTGCCTCCGCGGTAGCCCTGATCGTACTCGGAAAAGTCAGCTATGCCGCCGGTGAGGAAGTCGGGATATATCTTTGGATTCTTTCCCTTCAGGGAATCGATGGATGCTTTGATAAGCTCACAGAAATTGTGAGGAAGGATTTTGGTAGAAAGACCAACGGCAATGCCCTCCACTCCTTGTGCAAGGAGTAATGGAAATTTTACCGGCAGGGTTACGGGTTCCTTTTTCCGACCGTCGTAAGACAATTGCCATTCCGTAGTCTGGGAATTATATACTACGTCGAGGGCAAATTTGGAAGGACGAGCTTCAATGTATCGTGGCGCCGCTGCGCTATCGCCAGTGCGAACGTCGCCCCAGTTGCCCTGAGTGTCAATCAACAAATCTTTCTGGCCGATATTCACAATAGCCTCGCCGATGGCAGCATCACCGTGAGGGTGATACTGCATGGTATTACCTATCACGTTTGCCACTTTATTGAATCTGCCATCGTCCATTTCCTTTAAGGAATGAGCAATTCTGCGCTGTACCGGCTTCAAACCATCTTCAATTCTAGGTACGGCGCGCTCCAGGATTACATACGATGCATAATCCAGGAACCAGTTCTCATAAAGACCATCAATCGAAATGAGCTCATGGACGATGTCGCCATTTCCGATTTTTGGTGTGTTGCTACTTTTTGATGCTTTCTTTTTACTCATAATTCAAACCCGCTGTCCAGATAAATCTTTTGATACTGTATAATAGCCGTCCAAAGTGCACAGTAAGTGCAATTGGATATTTCACTCCTCCTCCACCTCAACAACAACCTCCTCCTTCACCTTATCCATTTCAATTCTCAGGTTTTCAATAATGAAATCCTGACGATCAGGTGTGTTTTTCCCCATATAAAATTCAAGGGTCTTGATAAGGTGCTTTTCTTTGTCAATGCGAACCGGTTGCAACCGGATCTCCTCGCCTATGAAATTGCCAAACTCTTCAGGCGATATCTCTCCCAATCCTTTGAATCGGGTTATTTCCGGCTTGTTGCCCAACTTGCTTACGGCCGCCTGCTTCTCCTCTTCGCTGTAGCAATAGATCGTTTCCTTTTTGTTCCGCACCCGGAATAATGGAGTTTCTAGAATATAGACGTGACCTGCTTTTACCAGATCAGGGAAGAACTGCAGGAAGAACGTCATCAACAGAAGACGAATGTGCATACCGTCGACGTCCGCGTCCGTGGCAACAATGACCTTATTATACCGAAGGCCATCCATTCCGTCTTCAATGTTCAACGCATGCTGCAGCAGGTTAAACTCCTCATTTTCATATACGACCTTCTTCGTGAGTCCAAAGCAATTCAAGGGCTTCCCACGCAAGCTGAACACCGCCTGTGTCTCCACATCGCGGGACTTTGTAATGGATCCGCTGGCTGAGTCACCTTCTGTAATAAACACTACTGACTCAGAGCCCTTCTCCCCTTTTTCGTCATCAAAGTGAAAGCGGCAGTCACGAAGTTTCTTGTTATGCAGATTGGCTTTCTTGGCTCGCTCATTCGCAAGCTTCTTAATGCCGGCAATTTCCTTGCGCTCCCGTTCTGACTGTAGAATGCGTTTAAGCATTGCATCGGCAGCTTTGGGATTTTTGTTGAGATAAATCTCAAGTTCCTTGGCAACAAAATCACTAACAAAGTTCTTTACCGTCGCGCCACCATCGGGAGACATGTAAATAGAACCCAACTTGGTTTTTGTTTGCGATTCAAACACCGGTTCCTGAACTCTCACCGCCACGGCGGCTATTATGCTGGCACGGATATCGGCAGCATCATAGTCTTTCTTATAGAAATCCCGTGCACCGCGTATCATGCCCTCCCGGAAGGCGGCAAGGTGAGTTCCCCCCTGTGTAGTATTCTGTCCATTAACAAACGAGTAGTATTCTTCCCCATATTGATTCCCGTGGGTGAGTGCCACCTCAATGTCCTCGCCCTTAAAATGGATAATAGGATATTGTATTTCTTCCGGATCAGATTTCTGACGTAAAAGGTCAAGAAGACCATCTTTTGAAAAGAATTTTTGCCCGTTATAATTGATCGTTAATCCGGCATTCAGGAATGCGTAATTCCACATCAGATCATCCAGGTATTCAAAGATGAAATGATAGTTTTTAAACATAGAACCATCTGGTTCAAATTCCACGAGAGTGCCGTTGCGATCGGCGCTTTTGCCAATCTTTGGGTCGCTGAAAAGCACGCCTTTCTTGAACTCAGCAACCTTGGTCTGCCCATCACGGAAAGCCTGTACTTTAAAATAGTTTGATAAAGCATTGACTGCCTTCGTACCCACACCATTCAGTCCAACCGATTTCTGGAACGCACCTGAATCATACTTGGCACCAGTGTTGATCTTCGATACAACATCCACCACTTTCCCAAGAGGTATACCACGGCCATAGTCCCTTACCACAACTTTCTGATCGGTGATCTTCACATCAATAGACTTTCCATAGCCCATCATGTGCTCATCAATACAGTTATCCATCACCTCTTTTACAAGCACGTAGATTCCGTCATCTTTCGCCGACCCGTCGCCCAGCTTACCGATATACATCCCTGGCCGAAGCCGGATATGCTCGCGCCAATCAAGTGACTTTATACTCGATTCATTGTATTCAGAAATTTCCTTCGCCATTCAACTTCAGTGGTTAAATATTCAAATCAGGTTATAGTAGTAAAGTCAGGGCGCCAAGACTAAAAAATAGGCTGATTGGATCAGTTCGTTCAGTTTAAAAAATCCAGTACGCGTCTAACAGGACTAAGAACGAAAAATTTAGATCGATTTCAATGCGTTGTTGGTTTTTTTGAACTACAAATCTTAACGAAACAATAACGCGTAAGTAATTGATAGTCTGATACTAATAGACTCTACTTCAAACGGTCTGTTTATTCGAAAATCTTTGTATGATGAGGTAAATGGGCCAGATGAAAGTCCAGATAATCACGAGTATGATGCTTCCGTAGATAATATATCCGATCCTATCATAATCAAATCTTTCCTGGCTATTGAAGACACTAACGAACTGCAAAGCGACGATTACGAAAAGATTTAAGAATGCTACTAGTCCATAAAACCAGGCCTTTAAAAACTCCTGACTTTTAGGATAAAGTCGCGTGACAACAAACACCAGCGCGTTCATAATCGCCAGTAGGGCAACGGTAGTGTAGAACAGACCGTTACGGGAAACAGAAAACGTGCTGCTATCCGAAAATACTATTTCCTCCGGCAAAGATGCGTAGTTGTACATAAATATCGCCATCGTGCCCAATAATGACAGAAACCACACAGCCTTAAAGATTTTTACGATCATCATGGTCTTAAACTAGGCCGCAAATATATCAAGATTATAGAATTTCAGGATTGAAGAATTCAAGAATAATGCGGGCATTGGGCATCATCGTCCCTTCGGCTTAGTGAAGGGAAGATACTGCGGCTCAAAAGACAGGTAAAAGAAAACCCCTATCCGATTGAAGTCTCCGTTCATGAGGTTGAGTTTTCTGCGGGGATACCATATTACGCCAGCGTCAAAATTTTTATACTGAAGATCCCTCTCTGAGCCAACTATTGGGGTGGAAGTTATCGACGAGACGTAAAGGTCGGCTTGCGAAATGAATGTATAACCAACGTTACAGTGGTGACAACCTTGCATTTATTTGGCAATCCCCAATTACCGACGAAATCAATAGCACGACGATCAGAGCTCCTCCCATCGCTGCAAATGTTTACTAATAACGCCGGAATAGGGCTACGCGAAAATACCGGACGTCAATCTTTTTCTGTTAATTTTACAATTCGATTTTTGTTTTATCGATTCCTATGGATCTTAACCCGATCGTCTTATCCATTCCTATTTTCTTCCTGCTAATAGGAATAGAGCTTGTGGTGGAGCGTTTTTCGCACCGCGATCTGTACCGGTTTTCCGATTCAGTGGCTAACATTAGTTGTGGAATTACCTCCCAACTCTCAGGACTATTCATGCGGGTGCTGGCAATTGGCGTTTACGAGATTGTCTATAATAATTTCGCATTATTCACACTGGAAAAGACATGGCTTTACTGGCTGGGGCTTTTTCTTTTAACCGACCTGACCTACTACTGGGCTCACCGGATGAGCCATGAGATCAATCTCTTTTGGGGAGGACACGTGGTTCATCATCAAAGCGAAGAATACAACCTGTCGGTCGCATTGCGTCAGAGCAGTTTCCAGGTAGTTTGGACATTTGCTTTCAGCTTACCAATTGCTTTGCTGGGATTTCACACCGGTGATTTCCTACTGATCTCTGCGTTAAATACATTATATCAATTTTGGATCCATACAGAAACAATTAATAAGATGGGTTGGTTTGAGTACGTCTTTAATACTCCCTCCCACCACCGCGTGCATCACGGACGTAATCCAAAGTACATTGATAAGAATCATGCGGGTTCGTTGATCATTTGGGATAAACTCTTTGGGACATTTCAGGCTGAAGAGGAACGACCCGTGTACGGAATCACTAAACCAGTTAATAGCTGGAATCCTATATGGGCAAATTTTGACCACTACGTTACCATGGCCTCGGAGATGAAGTCAATCCCATCATATGGTGACAAATTGAAATACATGTTCAAAAAACCAGGATGGCTCCCTGCTTCCATGGGCGGCTACCGGCCGGCTCCATCCGTTGATCCAAAACAGTATAAAAAGTTTACCACACCAGCACCACTTGCACTTAATTATTATGTGCTTTTCCAGTATGTCGTTTGCCTGATCGGTACATCCTTTTTTCTTTTTAATCAGAAAAATTTCTCCACCGGAGAGAAAGCAATTATTGCAGCCCTCATTTCAATTGTTGTGGTGAACTGCGGTGTGTTGTTTGAGAACAAGCCATGGGTGCGAATATCAGAATGGGTGCGAATTGTGCTATATCCGGCAGCGCTTGTAGCTATTACCCTATTTTATCAACTATCATCTCTATATATCGTTATAGCCGCCGTTTATCTGCTTGTGTCCACCGCCTGGTTTTACCTCTTACCCAAAACAGTTCATGTTCAAAAAGCTTAGTGGTCCCATTGTATTTTTGTTTCTACTATCGTGTGGAAAAGAATTACCAAAACTGGAAGGCATCGATAACGGAAAATGGAAGAATGATAAGAACGCATGTCTCGGCGACCGGAAAACCATGGAGCCAGCGCTGCAGACAGAGATGACAAAACTGAAGGGCCTTTCCGAGATGGATGTTATTAAATTACTGGGGCGGCCGGATGCCAATGAGCTGTTTAAGCGCAATCAGAAGTTTTATATTTATTATTTATATCCAGGCCCGTTGTGCAAAGACGCTGAATCGACAACCAGGAAACTGATCATCAGGTTTAATGCGATGGGGTATGCGCAGTTGGTGTCAGTGGAGGATTGATTTTAGCTTGAATGTTGGAATTGAAAATGAGCTAGAACCTTTGCCTGGACTGAGGCATTTAATTCGGCGACCTCCTGCCGTAAGATGTTCCCCACCATATCCATCTAAACTCTATATTTGCCTACCTAAATAATCTTTATGAAAAACGTCGCTGTTGTTGGTTCTGGCACCATGGGAAATGGAATTGCTCATGTATTTGCTCAGCACGGATATAAAGTAGCCCTGGTAGACATCTCAGAAGACTCGCTCAAAAAAGGAATGGCCACTATTGAAAAAAATCTTGGCAGGCAGGTTGAAAAGGGAACGTTGTCAAAAGAGATAAAAGATCTGGCACTGGCAAACATCACAACCACCACGTTCCTTAAAGAGGGTGTAAAAGATGCAGAGCTTGTCCTCGAGGCGACCACAGAGAACATTGATCTGAAATTGAAAATATTTCGCGAGATCGATGAGAATACCCGACCAGAAACGATTCTTGCGTCTAATACTTCATCGATTTCCATCACGAAAATTGCTTCTGTTACGAAAAGTCCGGATAAGGTGATCGGCATGCACTTCATGAATCCGGTACCAATCATGAAACTTGTGGAGGTGATTCGCGGCTATAGCACCAGTGATACTGTTACAAAAACGGTGATGGAGCTTTCCGTTCAACTTGGAAAGGTACCGGTGGAGGTTGATGACTATCCTGGATTTGTTGCCAACCGTCTATTAATGCCTATGATCAATGAGGCGATTTATTCGCTCTATGAAGGTGTGGCAGGTGTGAATGAAATAGATACCGTAATGAAACTTGGAATGGCCCACCCGATGGGTCCTCTTCAGCTTGCCGATTTTATCGGCCTTGATGTGTGTCTATCAATCCTTAATGTATTGCACAGTGGCTTTGGTAATCCAAAATATTCACCCTGTCCGTTACTTATAAACATGGTACAGGCCGGACACAGAGGAATTAAATCCGGGAGCGGATTTTACAAATACGCGCCCGGCAGTAAAGACCTGATCGTTGCCGACCGGTTTAAAAAATAAGCCAATTACTTCTTAAGGAGGTCTCTTATTTCTGTTAGCAATAGAATATCAGCTGGTGGCACCACTGGCCCGGCAGGCGCAGCAACTTCTTTCTTCTTGGCAGCATTTATACCTTTCACAATGAGAAACAATACGATAGCGATAATGATGAAATTGATAACCGCAGAGATAAAAAGGCCGTACTTCACAGAACCCATGACGGTGAGACTTTCCAGACTCGTAAGTTGAGCGGCATCAAGTGCGGGCTTCAACAATAACGGCGTGATTACATTATCAATCAGCGCACCAATAATTTTACCAAAAGCACCTCCGATTATTACACCAATAGCAAGGTCAATTACATTTCCCCGCATGGCAAAGGCCTTGAATTCTTTAAGCATAGTCTTGATGTTAGGTTTTGTTTAGATTAGGCTAAAATATTACATCGATAGCTGGATTACAATCGTTTCTTGCATTTTTACAGGTTAGAAAAATTGAAATTCGTGCCGGAGACCGAGCTTATCATAAAGACGATCATTGAGGATCCTGAGGGAATAGTCGCTTTCGCTACTGATAAAACCTATTGCTATACATTTTTCACTGCCTCCTACTCAGAAATGATTGAAGCAAGAACTGGGACTCGGATTCAAATCGGCAAATGTGCTTTTGAATCGTCAGGAAATTCGGAGACAAAAAACGTTTATAACTGCGCACTTGCCAGGCAATCATTCAGTGCGGAAGAAGAGCTTAGCGACTCATTTATGCAACCGCAAATACTACCACATACATTAATAGCCAGTCTTCAATAAACTCGCTGAGGTAACAGGCGTAGCAGTACATATGAATGACCTTACGGCAACATTAGAGAAAACAGAATTGGAAGCCGCCTATTCCATGCTGATGTCAAATTCAACCGATGCGATCTTTGTGATGAGGACGGAAGGACCTGACATTGGCAAAATCATATCAGCGAACGAGGCGGCTGCTTCAATGCACGGATATACTCATGAAGAATTTCTAAAACTAAACGTAAAGGACTTTGACTCCCCAGAAGCCTGTGCTCTTTTTGATGACAGATTGGAACGGATTCTTCTTGGAGAGAAACTCTCATTTGAAGTTACGCACAAAAAGAAAAGCGGCGAACTATTCCCGCTTGAAGTAACAACCTGGCTGATGACAATCAATGGTGAAAAATTTGCCATGTCGATCAACCGTGACATTACCGAACGCAAGGAGATCGTAGAAGCCGGTCGTGAAAGAGAGAGGTTTATTGAAAGCATTACAAACTCGTCTCCCGATGTGATCTACGTCTTTGATTTTGAAAAACGGAGGACAATTTATACCAACCGGCACATGGCTGCCATTCTGGGATTCACTGAAGCGGAAGCCGCGGCATTTGAAACCGGGGTTTCTGGTCCCGGATTGCTGCACCCCGACGATCATGAACTATTACCGTCGAAATTAGAACGATGGAAGACGGCTAAGGATGATGAGGTGATCGAGACCGAGTTCAGAATGCGAAACAAAGCTGGCGAGTGGCGATGGTTTCTTGCGCGTGATACGGTATTCAGGAGGGATAAAAACGGGAAAGTTATTCAAAGTGTCGGCACCGCTCAGGATCGGACCGCCAGCAAAAAGACTGAGCTTGATTTGAAGGAAAGCGAAGAACGATTTAAGCGCCTTCAGGAAGCATCTTTCGGAGGGATTGGTATTCACGATAACGGCAAAATAAAGGATGCCAACCAGGGATTGGCGGACATGACAGGGTATACGATTGAAGAATTAATTGGAATGGATAGCCTTATGCTGGTCGCACCCGAATTTCGGGAACATGTTACCCATAAATTCCGTACAGGGTACGAAATGCCTTATGACGTCATAGGTTTGAAGAAGGATGGAACCCGTTATCACCTCGAAGTGCAGGCTAAAAATATACCCTTTCAAAACCGGATGGTACGAGTAACTGAATTCAGGAATATTTCTGAAAGGAAACTTATCGAAGAGTCCATCCGCGAGCAAAACATACGATTGGGTGATATTGCCGACAACCTTACAAGGAAAAATGAACAATTAGAAGAGTTCACTCAAATTGTTTCTCACAACCTGAGAGCGCCGGTTGGGAATATTGTTACCCTCCTGTCATTGTATGATTCTGCCACCAATGAAGAACGTGTTGAATATATAACCCACCTGCGCAATTCCAGCAACTTGTTACTTGGCACACTGAATGAACTCAATGAAGTATTAAAGATTAAGCAGAGTCAAAAGATTGAAAAACAGGAATTAGAGTTTGAGCACGTATTTAACCGAGTTTGTCAGATGCTAAGCGCACGGATAACCGAACTTGGCGCAGACATTGCGACCGACTTTTCAGAAATTCCTGTAATTCACTACCCTAATATTTACCTTGAAAGCATCTTGCTAAACCTGCTTAGTAACGCTCTAAAATACCATGCGGCCATTCGCAAGCCTGTGATAAAAGCAAAAACATACCTCGAGAATAAAAAAATAATGCTGGAAGTCAGCGATAATGGATTGGGAATCAACCTTGAAAAGTATGGACACCAGATATTTAAAATGAGAAAGACATTTCATGAACACCCTGAAAGCCGAGGCCTTGGGCTATTTTTGATTAAAAATCAAATCGAATCCATGGGCGGAGAGATTAGCCTGAAAAGCGAAGTGAACAAAGGAACTACTTTTTATATTAAACTTGTACAATGACCGATATTACTAGTCAACCTGTGATTGCCGTGATTGATGATGATTCTGTTTACCAGTTCACTGCTGCGCGCACATTGAAAGCCACGAAACTTACTGAACAGATCCTTCAGTTCGGTAATGGTCAGGAGGCACTTAACTTTTTGCATGACCACGCACGCAACGCCCATGAATTACCTGATATCATTTTCCTCGATATAAACATGCCAATTACCGATGGCTGGATGTTCCTTGATGAATTCAAAAAGTCAAAGAATGAGTTCGCAAAAAAGATGCGCATTTTCATGGTAAGCTCCTCGATAGATCCCCGGGACCTTAATCGAGCACGCAGTAATCCGGAAGTTGAAGACTACGTTGAAAAGCCCATCAGCCTTGATAAATTTTCTCAACTGCTGGGAAGTGGGTTTGGCCTGACTGAACTTTGAAAAAAAAGAGGGAGGGAGGAGACAGGAGCTAGTAGCCAGCATTGCAACTGACTCCCATCTCCTGACTCCTGGCTCCTAACTCCTGTCTCCTAACTCCTGTCTCCTCGCTCCTAATTCACCGTTCGCAACTGATTCCTCAAGCCCCTGAAGCTTATTAATTCTAACCCGGTAGTTCCTATAAACATCTTCGCCTGAACCTTTACAGGAATTTTGTTAAGGTCATCTGATATCCAGCACAGTATTGAATTCTCACCATCGAACATCGAGTTCTTTGGCATGACGGGTCGCAGACGCAGGCATTGTATCTTACCAACTTTTGTTTCTACAACTTCCTTTCCAGTGTAAATAACCTTGAGATTGTAAGACGCATCTTCAAGAAAGCCCGACAGGACAATCGTATCACCTTTCATTACTTTCGTAAAATCGATGTTACGCAGGTGCATGAACCCTGCCACTATATCTTTTGTGTCATTCGCTATGTCAAATGTCTTTATTTCATCCTTACCGTTGTCTTTACTCTTGACCTTGACTTCTACTTTGTTGTTTGGGCGATCGAAGGTCACAGTCTCATCACGGCGATACTTACCCTCTTTGAGTTTACGATATGCGATATGGGTGTTCAGCGAGGTCGTGTCGATATAGGCTCCCCAATTATCGTCAACCTTTGAAACCCAGGAGATCCAACTGCTAGTTTCGCCATAGGCATCCACTTTAAAGCATGGCCGTGAGTTTACCTGATGTATTTTCTTGTCGACGCGCGTGATCGCTTTTCCAACAGTAAGAAATGCCAGATTCACACGATACTCCAGTTCCTCGCCGGTGCTGTAGCTGTAATTCTTTGTTACAGGAATTTTCTGTTGCGCGGCGATGAAACTGAACATGACCACAAGGGCTGTAAGCACTACTATCAGTTTTCTCATGTCTGCAAAATTAATTTATTACCGTCATGACTTCAAAGGTCATGCCATGCTTAGGCTGAAATCTGATTTTCCCGCAAGGCATCGTTTAAAGACGTCTTTTTGTCAGTGCTTTCCTTTCTTTTGCCAATGATAAGGGCGCAAGGCACCTGAAATTCTCCGGCCGGAAATTGCTTGGGAATTGTACCAGGAATGACCACTGACCTTTCAGGAACATATCCTTTATACTCCACTGGCTTCGCACCGGTGACATCAATAATCTTTGAACTTGCCGTCAACACTACATTCGCTCCTAACACAGCTTCTCTTCCTACTCGTATTCCCTCGACGATGATGCAACGGGAACCAATAAAGGCATTATCCTCAATAATTACCGGGGCCGCTTGAACTGGCTCCAGCACGCCTCCTACCCCTACTCCACCACTAAGATGAACATTCTTCCCAATCTGTGCACAGCTTCCGACGGTTGCCCAGGTATCAACCATCGTACCTTCATCAACATAAGCTCCAATGTTAACATAGGACGGCATCAATATAACGCCTTTGCTAATGAACGATCCATGACGCGCGATCGCATGTGGCACTACCCGCACACCGAGTTCTTTATAGTTTCGCTTGAGCGGAATCTTGTCGTGGAATTCCATAGGTCCAACTTCGATAGTTTCCATTTGCTGAATAGGAAAATACATTATCACCGCTTTCTTGATCCATTCGTTCACATTCCAAGTTCCGTTAACCGGGTCCGCCACCCGCAGCTGCCCCTTGTCCAGCTTCTCGATCACTTCACGGATAGCAGACTGAGTCTCTTTTGTCTTCAGCAGCTCCCGATTATCCCAGGCGTTTTCTATTTGTTCGCGGAGTTCCATTTTAATCCTATTTTTAAATCGTGGCGAAAGAACGAAAAAAAAGAAGAATTGTCCTTGCTTCTATCCTTAAACCGATAGATGACACCCGAATGTTTGAGAAGATGGCTATAAGCCTGGCACAGTCGGGCAATGAGGTGACCATAATCGGGTTTCCTACTTCCGCGAATCCCACTTTTTCAGGTGTTGAATTCATTTCCTTACCCGCGTTTACACGTCTTAGTTTTCAACGATTGATCAGCAAATGGCGCGTTTTTGCAGAAGTCTGGAAGATCAAACCAGCCATTCTGATCATTACAACCCATGAACTTCTCCTGCCCGCAGTGCTGGTGAAGATTCTGATGAGCACCACTCTTGTTTACGACGTTCGTGAAAATTACTACCGCAACATTATTCATTCCGGAAGCTTTACCTGGATTTTACGGTGGCCGCTAGCTGCACTCGTGAGACTTAAAGAGAAATTACTGGCACCCTCCATCGATCACTTTTTTCTTGCCGAAAAGGGATACGAAAAAGAGTTTAAGTTTCATCGCGGCGGCTGGACCGTGATTGAAAACAAGGCGTCTCTTTCGTTTGTATTTCATCAACCACATCAGGCGAAACGGATTCGACTGACAGAGCCCGCGGGGCTTCGATTATTATTCTCCGGAACGTTGTCAGAAAGCACGGGCGTATTCAGGGCGATCGACGCAGCGAAGCAATTGTATCTTCTGGACAAATCTGTAACGTTGACCATTATTGGAAGTGCTGCCGTAGATGAAGTACTTAATAAAATCCGGAACCTGGAAAGGCAGCATAATTTCATCCGCCTGGTGGGAGGAGACCGGCTCGTTCCTCATGCAGAAATTATCCAATCAATACAAGAAGCTGATTTCGGCATTCTGTCCTATCCTTACTCGCCACATACGAGAAGTTCACGACCAACCAAGCTCTTTGAGTATCTCAGTTATCAACTTCCGATTATTCTGGATTCACAATGGCCCTGGGTGGAAGAGTACCTGGAGTATCAGCCATTCGTTTTCTTTGACTTTCAACATCCTGACTACCCGTCTCTCCTGAATGATCTGAAAACCAAAATATTCTATCGGTCCATCCCCAAAAATGTTACATGGGAGTCAGAAGCGGTGCTTTTGTTAAAGGTCATCGATAATCTATAGTAATTGGGTTTCGCCTCGCGGCATTTTACCAAATGTAGCCACGCCAATTTATAGTCTAAAATATTTTTTAGAGTCATCTAAACTTTTTACCTTGGCAGGCAGTTTAACATGCCATGCTGAGTCTCACTGAAGAAAATTACCTCAAAGCAGTCTACCACCTGTCCGATGCCGGATCGAAAGCCGTGCTGACCAATGAGCTTGCCGAGGCAATGCAAACGAAAGCAGCCTCCGTTACAGACATGATCAAAAAACTGTCGGCAAAGGAACTAATCCTGTATGAGCGTTATTATGGCGTAAACATCACAGCGAAAGGCAAAACGCAGGCACTGCAAATAATTCGCAAGCACCGACTGTGGGAAACTTTTCTGGTTGAGAAACTGGGATTCACCTGGGATGAAGTTCACGAGGTGGCGGAGCAACTGGAGCATATTCAATCCACACGACTAATCGACAAGCTCGACGAGTATCTTGGTTTTCCAAAAGTCGATCCCCATGGCGATCCTATCCCCGACCAGCATGGAAAATTGAAATCGCAACCTCAGGTGCCCCTTGATCAGCTAAAGCCAGGAACGAAGGCGGTGATATGCTCCGTTAAAGACAGCAATCCCGATCTGCTAAAGTTTCTCGACAAGATAGGTGCAAAGCCCGGTAAGAAGATTGAAGTGATCAGTCGTGAGCCCTATGATGAATCGGTAGAGATCACCATTGATAAAAAGAAACTGTTTGTGTCAAAAGAAGTTTCCAAGAACATATTGTTATTAGTCAAGGTATGATCGGCGAAGTATCACAGCAGGCAGACAAATCGTTAAGTGAGGTTCATGCCTCCATCGACGCCACCAACCGGAAAGGCTGGCGGAAGTTGCTTGCTTTTCTTGGGCCTGCCTATCTCGTGAGCGTTGGTTATATGGATCCCGGCAACTGGGCCACGGACATTGCAGGGGGAAGCAAATTCGGCTACTCGCTTGTATGGGTCTTGCTGATGTCAAACATCATGGCTTTACTTCTTCAGAGTCTTAGCGCGCGATTAGGCGTGGTGCGGCAACTTGACCTGGCGCAAGCTTCGCGCAAGACATATCATCCGGCCATCAATTTCACGTTGTGGTTCCTGGCAGAGATTGCTATTGCGGCCTGTGATCTCGCCGAAGTATTAGGAATGGCCATAGGTCTGAAGCTGTTGTTTGGACTGCCATTAATATGGGGTGTATCGATTACCGTTCTCGATACGCTGCTTTTGCTGCTGCTTCAAAGTTATGGTATGCGCAAAATTGAATTGTTCATCATCAGTCTTGTCGCCATCATTGGCACTTCGTTTCTGGTGGAGATGATTTTTGCCAAACCTAATCTTGGAGAACTTGCGTCGGGATTCATCCCTTCCCTTCCCGGTGACGGAGCATTGTATATCGCGATTGGTATTATTGGTGCGACGGTAATGCCTCATAACCTTTACCTGCATTCATCCCTGGTGCAAACCCGGCGAATCGAACATTCTGATAAAGGGATATGGTCGGCGATCAAATATAATTTTATTGACTCTGCTATTGCTTTGAATGCAGCCTTCCTCGTGAATGCAGCCATTCTTATTCTCGCGGCGTCCACTTTTTATAAAGCGGGTATGTTTGAAGTTGCCGACATTGAAGACGCCTATAAATTTCTTTCTCCCCTTCTAGGAAATGAGTGGGCTTCCATGCTTTTTGGCATTGCCTTAATTGCTGCCGGCCAGAGTTCAACGATTACCGGCACGCTGGCAGGTCAGATTGTAATGGAGGGATACCTCAATCTCCGGATAGCGGCTTGGTTACGACGATTAATCACCCGTTTGATTGCCATCATTCCGGCATACCTTGTGATCATTTGGTATGGAGAAAGTGAAACAGGCGCGTTGCTCGTGTTCAGTCAGGTAGTCTTAAGTTTACAACTTGGCTTTGCCATCATCCCGCTGATACATTTCAACAGTGACAAAGAGAAAATGGGTGTGTTTGTTATCAAGCCATGGTTGAAAATTGCATCGTGGCTGATTGCCGGCATCATTGTTTCGCTTAACGTGAAGCTTGTCGTACAGGAAGTAACAGGCTGGCTGGCGGCAGCGGGTGATTATGCCTGGATTGTTTGGATCACGGCAGTTCCAGTATGTATAGCAGCGGCTTCTTTATTACTTTACATCACAATGAAACCATTCCTTGACAAACGTGGTCGTGAAAAAGAGATGAAAGTACCCCATGGTACTGCGGCGATTTTGTCGGATCTGGAAAAACCCATTTACCTAAAGGTCGCCATCTGTATTGACTTCTCTTCAATCGATGCCCTTGCCATACGAAGTGCCGTGGCGCAGGGAGGAAAAGAGGCGCATTATCTTTTGGTGCATGTTGTAGAGACGGCAGGCGCAATGGTGTATGGAAGCGAGATTGCGGACAGAGAGTCGAAAGAAGACACGGCAGCGCTGGAATTATATCTTGAACAACTACAGGAACTGGGCTTTGACGCCACCATTAAAGTAGGTTTTGGAAATCCACGACGAAGGATCCCGGAGATGGTGAAAGAGTTTGATGCCGACCTGTTGGTGATGGGCGCGCATGGACATACGTTTATTAAGGATCTTATCTTTGGAACAACGCTGGATACAGTACGACATAGAGTGGGGATACCTATTTTTATTGTGAGAGAGAAGTAAGTTCAGGGTTCTAAGTTCCAGGTTCAAGGTTCAATGTTCAATGTTCAAGGTTCAAGGTTCAATGTTAATTTGTGGAGACAGAAAATTCTGATGTAATAGTTGCTCCAGCAACGCCGCCAGGTGTAAGCGCTCTGGCAATAATTCGTTTATCCGGCAAGGATTCGATCGTACTGACTGACAGAGTTTTTGTTGGCAAGAAGCTCACTGAACAACTCACTCATACGCTGCATCTGGGACTCATCAAAGACGGTGACGAGGCAATAGATGAAGTTGTTGTTTCCGTTTTCAAAGAACCAAATTCATTTACCAAAGAGAATTCCATTGAGATCTCCTGCCATGGATCATCGTTGATTGTTCAGAGAATCATCACGGCCCTTATCAAACAAGGCGCGACACTTGCAGGTCCTGGGGAATTTACGAAACGAGCTTTTCTGAATGGCCGGTTTGATCTTGCACAGGCAGAAGCGGTGGCAGATCTTATCAATTCGGAAACCGACAACGCACGGCAGGCGGCACTGAATCAGATGCGCGGAGGGTTTTCAAAAGAGATCCAGAAGCTACGAGAAGAACTGATACATTTCGCATCGCTCATTGAACTGGAGCTGGACTTTGGAGAAGAGGATGTTGAATTTGCCAAACGTGATGATCTGAGAAAACTAATTTTAAAGATCCAGGGATTTATCACGTCACTCCTACAGTCCTTTCAGCAAGGCAATGTTATTAAGAACGGAGTTCCTACCGTCATTGCCGGCAAGCCCAACGCGGGAAAATCCACGTTGCTCAATGCATTGCTGAAAGAGGAAAAAGCGATTGTGTCAGAGATCCCCGGCACTACCAGGGACGTTATCGAAGATGAAATGGTACTCGGCGGAGTCAACTTCCGATTCATTGACACGGCAGGCCTGCGTGAGACCACAGACATCGTTGAGGCGATTGGCGTGGGACGAACAAAAGAACAATTGAAGAAAGCGTCCCTGGTGCTGTACCTGGTTGACCTGGGAAATACAAATCTCCATGAAATTCGAACTGAGCTTCAGTTGCTTGAAGAATTAACGATACCGATTATTAAAGTTGGTAATAAGATTGATAAAGCAGCCCCTGCCCTTCTGAAAGAGCTCGAAGCCCTTGATTTCATTTTCATATCTGCTAC
>JBBRON010000032.1:0-55366 GCA_038229375.1 Cytophagales bacterium
AGATCACCATACCTTTCAACAATGGAGATCCATCGAGCTTCGCCGTGCCGGATAATGAAACTTGTTTCTTGTCAGTAAAAAATCCTCCAGCCCGTAGCCACGTATGCATGAGCGTCGGCCATTCACCCAGGATTGGATCGCCCAACGCAAACCCGGAACCGTGCACGCCGTTTTGAAAAATATGGAATTCAACCGGTGCTCCGGCTTTGAATAGTCGCGCATAGAAGTCAATCATATTACGGGTACTGCCTTTGTCTTCCTGTGTGCCATACATGAATGTCGGAGGCATTTTGCTCACTATCAATGAATCAGCCGATGTTGGAATTTGCGTTGCGCCATAGCCCAACAAAAGAAAATCGGGTCGGGTAGAAAACCGGTCAAGCAGATCCGGTGCGTTTGGTTTTGCGGGAGTTACATTTAATGCCATGTCTGAAATCAAAAATGCACCAGCAGAAAACCCAATGGCACCAACGCGATCGGCGGAAATTTGATACTCTGCTGCATGAGAACGAATGTATTGCATCGCACGCTCACCATCCCTGATCCAGTCAACTCGGTTGTACAGCGGACGGATACGGTAACGGAGTACAAAGGCTGTAATTCCATGCTCCCTAAACCACTGCGCAACCAGGATGCCTTCATGATCAACAGCACGAGTAGCAAATCCACCACCGGGAACGACCAGTACCGCAGCGCCGTTTCGTTTGGGAGTGTCTGGTATAAATGGAATGATAGCAGGTTTGTCTTCATCGGTAATACCAGTAGCTCCTGGAGCACCGGATGGCCAGAGCAATATGGGATCCTGTAGCTTTTGTGCGAATGAGGAAGTCAGAATGAAGCAAGTGAGGGTAATGGAGAGAAGTAGTTTCATGTCAGGAGATGTTGGTCTGATTCAACGGTTGTTTTTTAGTCACTACGCACCGATAGGTCAGATATTCTTTCATTTTAAAAAAAGCTATTCCAGCAAAATCCACAAAATTCTCTAGCTGCCGACCTTTCACCGTTCCAATCCGGTAAACGTCTTCGTCTCGTGGTATCCATAGTCAACGAATCTCCCAACGGAGGTGTTTAAACCAGCACTTTCATTTCATCCAGCCACTGGTATGCTTCATCCGTTGATTCACAAAAAAAGATTTGTATGTTGTACTTTTCAAATACACTCCGATTTCGCTCGTAAAAGGCTAAGGTTTCCTGGTTGATTTCAGTTGTGTGAATCACTGCCAGTCGTTTTAGACCTAGTTTGAATATGGACGGAAAGTAATTTTCAAGAAGCCAGAGATGATCTTCTCGGCTAATATCTCCTCTTTGTCTTATGTCCATCAGCCCATGTGTCGCATTGTACTCCCTCATAAAATTCAAACTTCTGTTTAGGACTAAACGAAATTCGTCTCTGTTTACTTCGCATTTCCACTGAATTCCGATCATGGTCCTCGTGGCATCGAAAAATATGTTTGAATAAGGCACATCCATTAGTACCTGTTTTTCATTATTTTCATGCATCGGTAAAGTAATTGTAAACTCTGTAAACGAGTCAACTTCGCTGGCTACGTGGATGGTGCCCCCTAGCGCGTTTACTTGTAAGTTCACAAGGTATAAGCCAATTCCTTTCCCCTCAGTATGGGTGTTGAATCGTTTATAAAGCTTGAACATATTTGCCCTGTTCGCATTCAGATTAATACCAATCCCATTGTCTCTTATTACGAATTGAAATTGACCTCCGACGTCAGCGGTTCTGATTTGGATTGATGGCGGACGGTTTTTTGCTGAGTACTTGACCGCGTTACTGATGAGATTATGGACTATGCTCGTTAGCATGGGCCGTACGGTGTAGAACTCATTGATTTCTGTAAGACATTCGATCCGGATTGGGAATTCCTGAATTTCCTTTTGAAATGGAACCAGAACATCTTCGATCAACCTTCGTACATCAACAGCTTGTCTGATTTTATGAATGTCATTTCTAATATCCACAATCATTCCCAAATCTTTTACCATATTGTCCAGGTTCCTAGCAGATTTTCCTATGTGCTCTACTATATCGTTTTCAAGCCCGGTAGCCTCAATTTTAAGGAGTTCAAGGAGTCCCAAAAGACTTGCCACCGGCCCACGGAGATCATGAGAAACGATATAGGAAAATTGCTGCAATTCAGTGTTGTGCCTGATCAACTCTTCATTTGTCTTCCTTAGATCCTGATCGGCTAGTGCCACCTTGTCCGCAAGTCTATGGTTGGCATGACTCAACTCTTCATTTTGCTTTTGAAACCTGTCATGAGCCTTTTCAAGCTGCGTATTTGAATCATTGAGCTGCGCGATCAAATTCAAATTATTGCGCTGAACCTCATCATGAGTTTTTCGTAAAACCAACGCTCCTGACACGATAACACCGAACATAATGGTGCAAATCCATTGGGAAATAGCATAAGAAGGAACTATATGCTCCACCTGATAGTATCCAACAGTAAAGTAATTATGGAGTGGGTCAAACAGAACGAACGCAAGCAGGAATGGCAAAATACTCAGACCTAAAAGTTTCATCCTGTCGAAACCAAAGACCAACGGTGGTACAATAGATGTCCCGATCAGAACAAAGCGATAATCAAAATACTCTGAGTCCGTAATTTCTTCTCCTGGAACAAGCTTGGAAATAATAGACATTCCCACAACCAGCATTGGGATAATGAAGCATAGTAATAAGCGTGCTGACGTGGAATATCCCATGTGGATAAGCCAAAGGATAAATGAAAACACGATCGGAAAAGTAAGAACAAAAATAGGTTCAGCGTTCCATTGCCTTATCCCAAGAAGAGTGCCAATAACGAGTACAAAGAGGACGCCGATCGAGCAAAGACGATTGGTAATTATCACTGACTCAAGGTCGAACGGATGTATAAGTGCAGCAGTGCCGTTAAACGATAACTTGTGCCAGTATTTTTTCAAGGGGGGTATATTGAACTTTCAAACATAATTAAAATTAGATCGTTCAGAAAATCTAATTGTATCAAGTTGCCTGCCGACGCTCATCCGTAATAAACTATTATCTATGATAGGAGATGTTGGCTTGGTTCAACGGCTGTTTTTTAATCTCAATTATGGCGCGCTTGTAGCGCTTGCCGAGCGATAACCTGCCCGGATCATTACTCCGGAGGTGTAAAGAATAACTACAATCACTACCCACCGGAGGATATCCACTGGCAATGTTTTCACAATAAAAGCAGCAATCAAAACCGCAACGACTCCGGGAATAGCCATCGCCAAAGCAGCTTTTCGATTATAGGCCCCTTCCCGAATAAACCGGACCGATGCTGGCGGCATCAGGAAAGCACATGAACCCATCATGATAGGAAATGCGACCTTTGGCGACATGCCAAGTGCAAATACCAATGCCATGCAAGGCGCATATAATCCGACACCAGCGGTCATCAAAGCACCCAGAAAAAAATTAACAACTATAGCAACGACGAGCTTGCCGCCGTAAAGTCCAATAGCATCTCCTCCTCCCTGTATCCATTCCATATTTCGGGCAAACATAAACATCGCGGTTACCAATAGGGCAAAGCCCATTACGAGCCGAATCTTTTTCTCTGATAGCTTTGCCACAATTCCAGCACCAACAATTGCTCCCGCAGCAGCGGCAACCAACATCAGCACTAGCGTCAAAGGATCAACTTCAATAATCGTAATAAATATGACTGCCTGCAGTAACACGGGAAGTGTGTTCGCCACATTCATAGTTCCAGGAATAAGTTTGTCCTCTGTTTGTTTTGTGAATTTTAATAATGCGGTTTGGGGGGCAAATGCTCCAATACCCAGCACATCAAAAAAATTGACAACGAATCCGATAAGTGAAGTCTTTAGCCAACTGGTGTTCTCGGGACTGGTCCAATGTTTGACAAGATCTATTATTAACACCAGGCTAAACCATAAAGCCAGAAGGGATAATGAAACCCAGATAAATACAATCATTAAGCGTTAGTTAGTTGTAATTAGCAAACCTTAAAGAAAGTTTTGTTGCTTACCACTTCGCCTTGCGCAAGCATAGCTTCAATTTTCTTCGCCGTTTTTGTAATTGCCAGGCCGCCCAGGCCGGTGCATCGCAATGTATTAGGAATGGCGTCCCCTACCCGTTTCATTGTTTCGATCACTTCATCCAAAGGAATCAGATGATTGTAGTTTGATAGTGCCATGTTTGCAGAGGAGATTGCGTTCGTGGCCGCCATCACATTTCTGTTGAGGCATGGAGCTTCTACACGATCTGCAATCATATCACAAATCATTCCCAACGATGATTGTAAGGCCATGGACGCTGCGGCCAAAGACTGATCCAGCGTTCCATTTTTTAATCCCACAATCCCGGCTGCGGCCATTCCAGATCCGGAGCCACATTCTGCCATGCAGCCTCCAAGCTCGGCGGCAAAGGTGGCGTGTGCAGCAATAAATACACCTATTATTCCAGCGGCCAGCATGGCTTTCACCATTTCATCTTGAGACAGTTCAAGCACGGTGCTCACACCAATTATTGCGCCGGGCAGCGCGCCGCAGGATCCTGCTGTCGGTGCTGCAACGACTACACCCATAGAACTTTTTACTTCCATCATCGCCGACGTATATAAGATCACCTGATTCAGGATATCTCCTTCTACCAGTTTCTTGTCCTTCATCTGTTGCTGAAATCCAACTGACTGAGGCCCTAAAATCCGATCAACATATTTCGTCCCTTTTAATCCGAGGTTAATCGAGTTCTGCATTATCGCTACGATTGAACGCATCTTCTCAAAAACTTCTTTTTTTGGAATATTGCCTCGGATACTCTCATAGTCAACGGCCAACTCCCATAGTTCAAGATGTTTTTCTTTATTGTATTCCAGCATTTCCTCACAGGTGATAAATGGCACCGTCAGATTTTTCCTTGACATTACCGGAAGGACAGGATGCAGTTTTTTAATAAAGAGTACATCGTCCATTGCCAGCAGTTCTTCACAAACATCATCAGGAAGAAATTGATTGGATTTTATTTCAATGAACGTTGATCTTCCCTGCCGCAATTCGATTTCATCGCACGGCATTGTGCTTTCAATAAATTGAATGATGTTAGCCGGTGACTTTACGTAAACAAGCGTTTGATAAAAGTCGCCAGCCATCGAGACGATCGCACCGTCTATTTCTATAATCTCAATCATACCACCCCCGGTAGAAATGGCGATTAATTCTCTTTCCTCGTTACTATTTTTAAGGGTAATCTTATACGTGTTTGGATGGGTGGCTCCGATCGGATGGATATCGATTTTAATCTTTATTCCTGCTTCATCTATCGCTTGCAGGTAGTCCGGCAATCGTTCTTCATATGGTTCCCACCCGAGGAATCCGCCAAATAATCCCATGTCGGACCCCTGGCCTTTGTGGGTCGTTGCCAATGAACCATTTGGATCAAATTCGATGTAGACATCCTGGATGTTTGAGTTCATCAGGTCCCGGCATATTCTGCCAATTCGAATAGAAGCGGCACAATGAGAACTTGAAGGGCCCCTCATAACGGGTCCAATAACGTCATTGAAAATGCTGGGATAAGTTTTCATAAGTAAGGAATTAAATTGATTTTCAACACTTTACGTTGAATAAAGATAGGTCGAATCCAAGATAAATACTACGGGTCAATGATTGAAAATTGTGAATCAAGGCTTTGACTATCGCTGGGCCGGATTTGCAATTCAGCCCACGCACTGAAACACGATCTCAAGCGTTAGCGGATTTATAATCCATTCTCAATTTTCTCCAACCTGGCTCCTGACTATTGTTTCCTCTCTTGAAATCATGGGCTAAAAAGCTATGTTTCTCAAAGCCGAATTTACTACTATTGTACGTCTGCCTAAACATTATTCCATATGGAAGAAAATATTCTGAAAAACAACTTCAACCGTCGCCAGTTTATTACAACCTCTGCTGCAGCATTAACCCTATCGAGCCTCAGTGCCATGGGTCTGGATGTTTCCGCCGATCAGGCGAAGGTTTACCGCGTTGGCGTCATCGGCACTGGCTGGTACGGCAAGAGTGATTTGTTTCGCTTGCTGCAGGTTTCGCCTGTAGAAGTCGTTGCACTTTGTGATGTGGATCAAAAAATGCTCGAAGCAGCGGCGGAGATGACGAGCAAGCGTCAGAAGTCGGGGAAGAAGCCGGCATTATATAAAGACTACCGGAAGCTGCTCGCTGAAAATAAACTAGACATTGTGCTCATTGGCACACCGGACCATTGGCATGCACTGCAGATGATCGACGCCGTGAAAGCAGGGGCTCACGTGTATGTGCAGAAGCCGATCAGTGTTGATGTTGTGGAAGGCGAAGCCATGGTTGCTGCCGCGCGAAAATATAATCGGGTTGTGCAGGTTGGAACTCAACGAAGAAGCACGCCACATCTGATCGATGCAAAAAAGAAAATTGTTGACACAGGACTTCTTGGCAAAATATCGCATGTCGAGATGAATTGTTATTATCACATGCGCGATAGTCTCAACCGCCCTACCGAGCCTGTGCCTTCGTTTTTTGACTACGACCTTTGGACCGGCCCGGCTCCTCTCCGACCTTATGACGGTTTGCCCCACCGACGGTGGCGGGCGTTTATGGAATATGGAAACGGTATCCCCGGCGATATGTGTGTTCACATGCTAGATGCCGTGCGCTGGATGTTGAATCTTAAGTGGCCAAAAAAAATCTACTCTACCGGAGGAATCTATTCCGACAAACAAGCAAAGTCAAACATTGCAGATACTCAAACGGCAGTCTTCGAATATGACGAACTGGATTGTGTATGGCAGCATCGCACCTGGGGCACACCGGACAATCCGGAATATCCGTGGTCGTTCACATTGTATGGAGATAAGGGAACGCTTATAGCAAGTGTATACAAATGGGATTTTATTCCCGTTGAAAAAGGTGGAATCAGCGGTCATGGAGATGTTTTATTTGAAAAGGAAAAATATCCGGAGGATGTGACCGAACCTGACAATGAAGTTCATGTGGCACCGGCAACCCGTAAGCATATGCTTGACTTCCTGTCGGCCATTGAAAATAATTCAAAGCCAGTAGCAGATATTGAAGAAGGGCATATTTCAACGGCGAGTTGTATCCTGGCCAATCTGTCAATGAAGTTGGGCCGCGCATTGGTTTACGATCCCGTGACGAAGGTGGTGAAGAATGATGCTGAAGCGAGTGCGTTACTGAAAAGGGTATATCGCGCGCCGTGGGTGCATCCGGCATAAATAAATTGTCGCTAAGACGCGTCGCGCTTCGCACGGCGCTGGTAAATCTCGGCCCGTTGGGCCTGGGAAGGAAAGACTTGTATGGTGAAAATTCTTTTCTTTTTATTTCAAAGCCCCAACGGGCCGAGATATTATCAAGCGTTAATGAGGTAACTATTTGCTAATTACCTGCCCCGGACCATAAAGATCGAGGGCGGGTCAGGCGGACCTGTCCGGATCTTTGCAATGATACCTTAACATTTTTTTATAATAAACTGATAATTAGTATTTTGAAGGGATAGCTTCGATCAGTAGTTTATAAGCATTATCAAGTGATGGCTGGGCACCCGGCGCACCTTTGTAGTGGCCCAACCGTACCACTACAAGTTCGTGAGATGGAATGATTGTCGTGGATTGCCCTCCGGCGCCAAGCATTGAATAAGACTCTTTAGGAATAGGGCGTGCGCCATCGCCGTTAATCCAGAAGAACCCACCATAGATAGGCCGACCGTCTTTCACCCATGGCTCCGCCAGCGTACTCACAAATTTTGCAAACCCTTCAGGTAAAATTCGTTCTCCATTCCACACGCCATCTTGCAAGTACAAATTGCCGAGCCTTGCCCAATCTCGTGCGGAAGCAAATTCATAACCTTGTGTTAGGAAATTTCCATAACTATCTGTTTCCATGATCATGGTGCGAACACCGATCTTATCAAATATGGCGCGTTGTGGAAATTCATGGTAGTTTTCTTTACGGCCCTCTACTCCCAGCCGAATCAGATAGTTGGTTAACACCGGGTCGCAATTGCGGTAACGACCAACCGAATTAGGTGGCCATTGTTGGCCACGAAGTGCGGTCCAGTGAAAAATATTTTCTCCCGCTGTATAAACATAGAGGTGATCCGGGTAACCTAGCGACGGATCATAATCGGGATCTTGGGGTGCACGGAAGCGAAGGCCGCTCGACATATGCAGGATATCACTGATCTTAATCAATGCGCGAGGGTCATCTTTCGCCTCCTGCCATTCGGGAATCGGTGCCGGCTGGTCCAGAGTATAAACTCCTTGTTTGATCAGCACGCCCATCATCGTCGCTGTGAGACTTTTTCCCATTGACCAACTTTCCAGAGGAGTATATTCATTAATGTTCTCGCCATAGCGCTCACCAATGATTTTTCCTTTGTATGTAACAACAAAGGCAGCAGTCATTCCATCCCCGGCGAACGCTGCATCAACTGCTTGCTTGACCTTTTCCATAACAATTCCTTCAGGAACTGACTTGTCGATGAGGTCACCGTTTGGCCAGGGAGTCTTGCCGTCGTGAATCTGATTAGACTTGATCGTTGCAGGCGTAAAATTTAATTTGTCTTGCCCAACAGGAAGCGTTACGCAGCCCTGCCGATGGTCGCCTGTATAGATTGCAGTTCGTGTGATGCCGTTCGGTATCGTGATAGAAACACTTTTTCGTTTGAAGTCAATCACCGGTTTTTCGAATTGCGACCTCACCTCGAATGGACTTGCAAATCCACCAACATTTACTGCCGCAAAGTCGGCGTCAAGGCCCGTAATGAAAACGGCCGAGCACATGATTTTCGCAAAGGCGCTGGCGTGATGCACCAATGCATCTCCTGGTGGTCCTTCGTAGGGTCCAGTCTTTAATGCCAGGGAATCCGCACGTGCCAACATTTTTTGTTTTCTGAGTGCGGCTGGGTCGCTGGTTTCAGCAGCAGTGGTTTCTTTCGGCGGAGACTGTTTGCAACCAAACGCCATAAGAATCAGGAGTAATGCAACGGCCAAGCGGCTATGCATTGGTCGGCAGTCGAAGGATGACTTAATATTTGCGATCATTGGGTGAGATTTAGACTATATCGAAATTGGTGATTTTAATTTTGGTAAAAAAATTGCATCAAATAATAGAAAATGGATGGACATAGGAGGCATCCAAGCCCCGTATAAAATGTTGCGGTCATTGCGCCATACGGAACGAGTTTTGGATCAGTGGCACCAAGCCCGGCAGCCACGCCGCTGGTGGTGCCTATCAATCCGCCGAACACCATCGCCGACTGGGGATTGTTGAGTCCAATATGTTTTGCAATCAAGGGTGTGCCAATAGTTACCAGTACGGATTTGATGACTCCCGATGCAATACTGATGGCGATCACATCAGAGCTTGCACCGATAGCGGCACCCGTAATCGGACCAACGATAAATGTACACGCCCCTGCGCCGATCGTAGTGATACTGACCGCGTCATGATAGCCTAACAAGGCCGCAATGACCGCGCCAATGGTGAATGAAAGTAGTACGCCAAGAAACAATGATAGTATTCCCACCAAACCAGTCTTTTTGATTTCATCGAAACTGGCGCCCAACGCTGTCGCTACCACGGCGAAGTCGCGCAGCATTCCCCCTCCCATCAAACTGAATCCAGAGAACACAGCAACATCGGCAATACCGTTCTTCCCTCCTGCTACTTCGCCTCCAATGTAGGCCAATACCAATCCGAAGATAATCGCGATCGCATTGCCTGGAATTTTGTTTTTGAAAAATATTTTAGAAAGTCCGTAGGCGATGGCAATCATGGCCGCGACAGTGACAAAGGCTACGATTAGGCCATTCTTGATGAAGAACGTTGAAAAGAATTCCATCACTTATTGTTTTTTCGAAAGTCTGGAAATGTACGGCACGAGGAATACCACCGCAACGGTTGGGATGATACCGGCAAGAATGGCCACGTAGCCCGTAGAAAACGCGGCTCTCACATTCTGGATAGAAGACATTGCAACGATGATGGGAATGTACATCGCATTCCAGAATTGAATTCCTTCCAGGGAAGGCGCTGATAATAACTTTTTCTTTTTCAGCCACTCGCCTGAGATGATCAATGCCAACATCGCAAAGCCAACCCCACCGACGTTTGCGTTAATGTTGAGAAGTCTGCCCAGCAGTTCCCCTGTTAATTGGCCGATGATAAAACAGGCAGCCAAAATGCCCACACCATAAATCGTCATGCGCTTTGAAAATATTTTTTAAGTTCTCCTTTTATCACTTTTCCCATGCCATTGCGGGGCAGTTCATCGATTCGCAGATACAGCCTTGGTACTTTGTAACGAGGGAGCCGTTGGCCCAGCCAAGTAGTAAGATGCTCTTTATCCAGTAACTCCTCGCTTATATAAATGGCGGCAACAACTTCGCCCCACTCTTCGTTATCAATTCCTATAACGCTGCAATCTTTTACCTGCAGATGTTGCCTCAATACTTCTTCAATTTCCAAAGCGGAAATTTTGTAGCCACCGGATTTAATGATATCCACTGAGTTACGACCAAGGATTTTATAGTAGCCCTCATTCAATTCGGCAACGTCACCTGTTTTAAACCAACCATCGTGTGTAAACGATTTAACCGTTGCTTCGGGATTTCTCCAATACTCCGAAAATACGTTCCCGCCTTTAACTTGTATTTCTCCGGGACCGTCCGCAATGGGCCGGTCCAATTCATCGCATAGGCGGATCTTTACACCCTGCAACGGCATTCCTACATGACCTGGCCTCCGCTCCCCTTGGTAGGGATTGCTAATTGCCATACCAATTTCTGTCATTCCATAGCGCTCGAGTAACATGTGATCACTGATGTCAAACCATTTTTTCATCACCGAAACAGGCAACGCTGCAGAGCCACTGACCATCAGACGGAATCTTCTTAGCACCGAAGCAAGCTGTTCCCTTTCAACATCCGGAATTCCTTCCCAATAAGCAATCAATTTAAAGTAGATAGTAGGTACTGCCATAAAGACGTTGATCTTTCCTTCGTTGAAAAGAGAAAAGACGGTCAAGGCTGAGAAAGAACCCTGTAAGAATTCACAGCACGCTCCTGACCATAGCGAGCAGCAAACTACGTTGACGATGCCATGAACATGATGCAACGGCAAGACACAAAGAATGTGATCCTTGTTTGTCCATTGCCATGCCTGAACCAATGTGCTGATCTGCGCTTCGAGGTTAAGGTGCGTGGTAACCACTCCTTTCGGGAGATTGGTGGTGCCACTGGTGTACAATATCATCGCACGTCGGCTGGAATCAATAGATGGTTCTGTAAATGAATGTATGTCTATTGGAATATGGCTGACTGGGAGTACCGTTACTTGTTTTTCCCGGCACCAATCCAATAGAATGTTTTCTAATTCATCCGATACAATAACTATTTCCGCGCCAGTATCTTCCAATACATATTGGAGCGATGGCAACGGATGATCGAGGCACAGGGGCACCGCAACCCCACCTGCTCGCCAGATTCCCCAAAGAGTGCTGACGTAGTCAACTCCAGGCTTGACCATAAACGCGATCCTCGCCTCTTTAAGATCTTGTCTGCCATTCAGAAGTTGATTAGCAATTCGACCGGAAAATGTCAGCAGATCTGAATAGGTATGTCGCTTGCTCCCCTGCATCACGGCGATCCTGTCGCGATGAAGTTGGACTTGTTTCAGAAAAGCAAGCATAGTGATTTATTGATGAAACAAAATATGACGTTATACTACCCCAGACTCGGAAACCTATTTAAGGCTTCTCACTGCGCCTATTCCATTGTCCCAAAGTTTCCTGGTGAATGCGGGCACGTCGACATCGATGATTTGTTTTCCTCTTGCTTCAAGCGGAATCCACTCTTTGGTTAGTTCATCATTCCGGTCGCGGCCTGGCTTTGTCACTTTTGGAATATCACTTTCAGTGTGATTGATTAAAAAAAGGTAATTGGCAGTAAACTTGTTTGGAAAGTTGTCAACGTCATCGTAGACTTTTGATTTGCGCTGAATCATATCTTCGTCCCAGGCCTTGATCTTTTTTTGCAGTTCTTTTCCTTCCTTTTTGAGGGTGGCATATTTGTCCCCTTCCGGAAGGTCTTTCAATACGTCATCAATTTGCTTATTCATTTTCGCCATGGAGTTTACCATGGTATGCATTTTTGAAAGGGATTCCTCCATGGTCAACATGAACGTATTATACTCATTGTAGGCTGCATCGGTCATTTCGTACAACGGATTTGAAAGGATTTTAAAGTCGGCCTTACTTTCTTTGCCCTGATAGGTAAACTTTAACGAATACGACCCGGGGGATGCCTTATGTCCGCGGTAACTCGCTTCCATAAAGGTATCGTCTATTCCTTTCATGGTTGGGTAGCGCATGTCCCAAACAAACCGGTTCAGTCCTTTCCTTTTGGGAAGCCTTGAATCAGCAGGCGGTGCACCGCGGTATTCTTTGTAGGCGTCATCTTTTTTCGAAGTGAATTTTCGCACAAGTTTCCCATTGGCATCCATGATCTCAAGGGTTATGTGAAGCGAGTCAGGAACTTTCGGTAACTGATAGTAGATCACTACGCCATTAGCAGGATTGACTCCAGAAAACGGCTGCGTTCCCTTGAATTCTTCTGATGTTCCATTGAGTGGACTTCCCCAATTCCCGATCACAGCATCTTCGGGCTTGTAAAGTTTAACAGTGGATTCGTCACTGCTGTTATACTGCCTGACCAAACCAAGGTCATCAAATATCCAGAAGGATCGTCCTGAAGTCGCAACGATCAGGTCTCCATGCCTGATCATTAAATCGGTAATTGGAGCTATCGGAAGGTTGAGTTGAAACGGCTGCCAGGTTGTCCCACCTGTCCAGGAGACATAGATTCCAGTTTCCGTGCCGGCAAATAGAAGTCCTTTGAGTTCAGTATCTTCTCTGACCACGCGAGTGAACGCGCCATACGGAATTCCCTTGCTGATATTGATCCACGTTTTTCCATAATCAGTAGTCTTATAAATTGCCGGCGCATAGTCATTGAACTTGAATCGGTTGGTAGCGATATACGCTGTGGCCGGATCATGCGGCGAAACTTCGATCGCATTGATATTGCACTCCAATAGTCCTTTCGGCGTAATGTTTGTCCACGTTTTTCCACCGTCGCGTGTGAGCTGAACAAACCCGTCATCGCTACCGGTCCAGATCACACCTTTTTCATTTGGTGATTCGATAACATATGAAAGGGTACCGTAATTCTCCGCGCCGACCGCTTCGTTGGTATAGGGTCCGCCGCCCTTACCTTGCTTTTCTTTTTCATTACGGGTAAGATCAGGCGATGCTTCTTCCCAGGTTACTCCATTGTCTCGCGTACGAAGAAGCAGTTGGGCTCCGTGATAATACGTATTAGGTTCATACTTTGACCAGATAATCGGTGCACTCCAGTTGAAACGATACTTCATGTCTTTTGCATCACGAGCCAGGTACTGTATCGGCGCCGCCATTATATTGGTACCGGCTTTCGCATTCGTGTTTAATATTTCAATTGTTCCAAGATAGCTACCCCCTAACACATGCTTTGGATCGTCTGGATTGAAAGCAAGAAATGCACTCTCACCTCCAGCAGAAGATGTCCAGTTTCTTTCAGTGATATCATAAGCGCCCATCGCCATATTGGATATGACGAGCGAAGAGTTATCCTGCTGTCCGGCATACAGCCTGTAGGGAAATGAATTGTCGACATTCACGCGATACAGTTGCGCCGTCGGCATGTTTGATTGAGCTGAGAACGATTTTGCATAATTGAAACTTACTGAAGCGCCACCGTCATCTGCTATTACCATGTTTTTTGAATTTTTTGGATTGATCCACAGATCATGGTAGTCACCGTGCCTTCCATAAATACCTTCCCATGTTTTACCGCCATCAATAGATCGCCACGCGCCAGCGTTCATCACATATAAAACATTTTCATTTTGAGGATCGGTGAATACTTCGATATAGTACCATGCGCGTTGCACAAGGTCATGGTTACTCGTTACTTTTGACCAGTTCTTACCTCCATTTTCTGACATGAACAATCCACCCTGCTCTTTTTCAGAATCGCTTTCAATGACTGCATATACCTTATTGGGATTGGCTCTGCTTACGGAGATTGCCATTTTGCCCAGTTCCTTTGGTAAGCCAGTATGAATTTTTTCCCAGGTCTCTCCCCCATTGGTAGTTTTGTACAAACCACTACCAGGACCGCCGCTGATCACCTTCCACGGTAATCGCTGGTGATGCCACATGGCGGCATAGATCACAAGAGGATTACTCATGTCCATGGAAAGTTCAACGCAACCCGTTAGCTCGTCAACGAACAACACTAGTGTCCAGGTGACACCTCCGTTTATGGATTTATAGATTCCTCGTTCTTTCGTTGGTCCTGTGAAAGCCCCCTGCGCAGCGACAAAAACTATATCAGGATTTTTTGGATGAACGACAATCCTGGAGATCTGTTGTGTTTTTTCCAATCCCAGTTTCTTCCATGTCTTTCCGGCATCATTCGATTTATAAACACCGTCACCATAAGACGACATAACACCTCTCGGAGCATGCTCACCCATTCCCACATACACTATGTTTGGGTCGCTTTCCGAAACTGCCACCGCCCCTACTGATCCTGTTTTGAAATAGCCATCCGAAACGTTGTTCCAAATGAGTCCTGCATCTTCTGTTTTCCAAAGTCCACCGCCAGTGGTACCCATGTAGTAGACGAGAGGGTCGTTGACTACACCGGAGGCGCATACAGACCTTCCTCCGCGGAACGGACCGATGCTTCTGTACTTCACGTACTTGAACGTGCTGTCAAGGTTTTGGGCGAATAGCTGAGACGCCAATAAAATGAGAATTGCAAGCAGGCCGATGTTCTTCATGGTTGAGTTGATTATTGCGCGGAATATAGTAAGGTTTTGTATTCAGAAATAGTCATAGTGGGAACAGAGGTGATTGCCCTATTTCAGAACGGTTATTGGCTACACCGATTTTCATGAAGTTGATAGCGGGGGGATTTTGATAGGAAGGAAAGTGAAAAAAGTCAGAAAATCAAGATTTAGAAATCACCGTGCTGTGGCGACTCCCAGCACCCCGACTGCTGCTAATGTCAACCACCGGATATTTAAGGTTTATAGGTTACTTTTGCACGATTTTGGTAATCAAATCGTTTAGAAACAGAAGTATCAAACAAATTTTATGAAAAGCTACAAAATATCATTCATTGCCGTCGTTGCCTGCCTATGGTTTGCAAGTTGCACCACGAAAAGCAAAGATCCATCTGCATCCAGCTCAGTTGCCCTCATGATATCGGCCGCTCCATCAAGTGGAAAGGTGAATATTGGAGGCAGGGAAGCAGCCTCCGGCGTAACATTGTCCGATGTTAAAGTAAACCTTAAAGAGATTTCCTTTGATTTCGAGCATGGTGATGACCACTTCAAGAATGATTCAACTTTCGAGGAAGATGACGACGAACACCTTAAAGGGCCTTTCATCGTTGATTTGCTTGACGCCGGTGCGTTCGTGGATCAAGTGATTGCCACAATAGATTTGCCGAACGCTCGGTATGAGAAAATCAGCTTCAAACTTGCTCCCAGCACAGTTGCTGGGGATATGTTCCATAAGTCCATTTTAATAAAAGGCGATTATTCTGGAATACCATTCGAATTCTGGTCCGATAGTCATTCGAAATTCCGCGCAAAATTTAATGACAGCACATCATTTGCTACCAGTGGCAGCGCCGTTTCACTTGCCATCAACCTGGAATTGGATAAGATTCTTAGTAAGTTGAATGGAGGAGTTGACCTTTCCCAGGCCAAAGACTCCAATCAAGATGGTACCATCACCATCGATCCGATCAATACGGATGGAAATAAAGAGATTCACGACCAGATCGTAAAACTTCTATTAAAACGAACTCATTGTGAGAAGAGGGACAAATGAGGTAATGTTTTGAACTAACATAAAAGGATGCTTTTGATAGCATCCTTTTTTTTTCGCCACTATGTAATAATCTATTGTCTTAGTTGTCGCAGCAGTTAGTCATTATGTCATCAACTCATCGATGGCAAAATATTGAGCTCACGAATGTTTGCTGTTGCCTTACTTCGATAACTTCAAGCCGTACGCCACTCTCACCGCTATCCATCCATAATCATAATTCTGTCCTGAATAGCTTTCGTAACGGAGGCCAACATCCCAGTGCTCTTTGGCATACCCGATACCGGGTGCCAGAATGAGCTTCGGTGGGTCTCCGCTGAATCCGTGCTCGGTTACGTCGTAAGCAGCTCCGGTTTCGAAACTGCCATATAGATTGGGCTTGAAGAAATATTTAAATCCCGCTTTGATCGGTCCGATGCCATAACCTTCACGAGTGCCAATGCTGAGGTTTTGCTTGGGGAAAAAGTGGTAGCCACCTGTTATAAAAGAAATTACCATTTTATCCGACAAACCATATTGCAATGCAATGTCGCCGCCCAATATGAAAGTTGTTCCTTCATCAGCCGGACTTGTGGGGAGGCCGGTATTGAGGCCAAGTGCCAGAACAATTTTCTGAGATGGAACAATCTGACTATTGGCTTGTGTTGCAAACAAGGCTGCGCCTCCCGAGAGGACCAGCGCTATTAGTTTGGGATGGATTTTCATAGATAGACGATTATAAGAAGTTAGGTCCGTTTTTTTCGCATCGGCAGCTACTTTTTCGTTCCCAATATAGTGTAATACCCGCAAATTGGGTGACTATCTGAACGATCATTTTAATAATCGCCCGCCATCAACCGTAATAATGTTTCCGGTTGAAAACGTCAGAGAGGTGGCCACCGCGTACACAGCATTGGCCACATCTTCACCTAGCGCAAAACGGCCGAGGGGAGTATTGCTCTTTTGACTCATCAGAAAATTTGGATCAAACGATTTGGTGTACTCTCCTTCTACGAGTCCGGGTGAAACAGATACAACCCTGATCTGCGGTGCAAGAGCTCTTGCCAATGAACGGGTCATAGAATCCAACGCGGCTTTCGAAGCGCAATATGCGACGTTACTGCCCATTGCATATATACCTGCGATGGATGATATGTTTACTACCAACGATCCACCTTCTGCTGCTTGCAATAAATCTTTCATCGCGCGCACCATCGCAAAGCTCCCGCGAAAGTTTGTTTGCATGATTTTGTCGATCCATTGATCGGTTAACCCGTCCAGGTCATCATGCTTTACTGGTGTCGTAACGCCAGCGTTGTTTACCAAGACGTCCAGCCTTCCATAGTTGTCAGACACATAAACCTTTAATTTTTCTAATGCTTTCGAATCAGTGATGGATGCTTTGACGATGCTGTTGCGTTCTCCTCTCAATTCTGAAAGAAGTTTCTCCGCTCGCGCCTGATCGCTGTTATACGTAAGCACCACTGCATATCCCTCGTCAGAGAACTTCTTGCAGATTGCAGAACCTATCTGGCCTGAACCGCCAGTTACTAATGCTACTTTTATCATTACTTCTAACAGTTGAAATGCAAGGTGATTTTACTAAACAAAGCGAACGCTCCTAACTCCTAACTCCTAACTCCTAACTCCTCCGTCCTAATTACTACGATCACAAAAAATCTTCCCTCATTGGATTGAATACATCCACCAGCAGGCCTTCTTCCAAGCAAACTACACCATGCTCTGCCATTGAGGGAACGTTGTAGATGTCCCCCTCCCTGATTATTCTCTTTTCACCGTCAAGGCTAAATTCAAAAACTCCTTTAGCGAAATAAGTCAATTGTAAATGTGGGTGCTTGTGTAGGGCACCGATCGCTGCTTTTTCGAATTGAAATTTCACCATCATCATGTTCGCATCATAGAACATTACTTTTCTCATTACGCCATTGCCGAGGTCCTTCCATTCCACCTGCCTGTCTTCGATTATATTTTTATCAACAATTGTCATTGAACTCAAATTATTTGGAGGACTGATTTCATAAGGTTAACGTTAGCGAAAGATGAAAATGGATTTCACAGTATCTTATAAAACCTTGATCATTGAACTCTGAACTCAGAACACTTAACTCAGAACACTGAACTTCTAACACCGCACCATCTGCACAAACATTCTCTCCAACATCACACCTGCATCCTCGCAACGTCCGGGATGAACTTTCGAACATTGTATTATTGTGCTACGGGTAGCCGTCAGCCATCGAAACCTTTCCGGCATGGAGAGTTTACCTATGTCGCCCCCTACTGGCCCTCCCTCACAGATCTGCTCGAATGAATTAAGGTGCTCACGCAACTCTTCAATGTTAAGTCCACGACATAAAGCCCCTAGCCTATTCTCTTCTAGTTCGAACTTCATGCGTAAGAATTTTTCGTCTTTACAATAGAGTATGACGCCGACGTTGAGAAATTCCTCACGCTCGACCATCGGAACAACCCGGATAACGGCTGATTCAAAAACGTGCTGCTCTGGCATCTTGCGCTTCTTTTACAAATATATCAGAATGTGCCACACGGGATTCAAGAAATGCAGAATATGCGCTGCGTTGTTCATCTGCGGAAAAAAATACTGCCTCATTCACGAGCCATTCACTGGGAACAAGCGCAACAATGGAACGGATTTTTTCTCTTGTAAGGATCGCACGGAATTGTGCATCCACATGCTTTAGCTGGGTAGCGTAGGGCAACATCACGTGATCCTTTACCTGCACAAAAGGCTTCTGTGAATCCTTTTCCCAATCGTGCCAGTTGTGATGAATGTACAACGCCGCGCCATGATCTATAAGCCAGAGCTCATTGTGCCACAACAACATATTAGCGTTGCGTAAAGTGCGGTCGACATTGATCAAAAGGCAATCCAGCCAAAGTATCTGTGACGCCAGAACGGCGTTGATCTTCCTTACAATGGGATCAAATGTGATTGCGCCTGACAAATAATGCACAGCAAGATTTAGTCCCGTGCTAGCCTTTAAAAGATCCTGGATCTCCTCGTCACCTTCCATCCTGCCGAATGAGCTATCGAGGTTGGCGAAAACGATCTCCGGAATTTTGAACCCAAGTGCCCTTGCGATCTCGCCGCCGATGAGTTCCGCGATCAGTGCTTTTGAACCCTGGCCTGCTCCCCGAAATTTTAATACGTATAGAAACTGATCATCGGCTTCTATTATTGCTGGCAGGGAACCACCCTCCCGAAGCGGGGTGACATAGCGGGTAACATTAACTGTTCTAAGCTGAGGCGAAGTGATCATTGGTTTTAAAATTACAATAAAATAGTTCCTTTGCCACGATAAAGCGATAGCTGACAGCGTTAGTTGCTATATGATTGAGATGTCGATGACCCAAGAATTTAAGATGAGTTTGTTTATAGAAGGGTGATCGGGTCACTGCCAACCATCAACAACCAGCTACCGACAACCCACTACTGATTTCTACCCATTATAACGGACTCCCCATTCAAATCCGTCGTCAGCACGTCGCTCAGGTAATCAAAAAATGGTCTGATACTCTTATAGGTATTGTTCATCTTTTTGAGAAAGTCCGGTGCCAGAACTTCATCGTCGGTAAACGTATGCTCAAACCAATATTTCTTGTAACGCAGCAGTTCAATGGCCGGATGCTCTTTATCGAAACCTCGGGGGGCGGTGCGCACCTTTTCTCCTTTCATCTCTCCGAAATTCGATTTTATGGCTTTGGACTTCAGGAGCTTATACCAGTCCACATAATTGGTCTGTATGTCAAGCCTGATCCTTTTCAAATCATCGGGATTAGGGTAGGAGAATCCACAACCGATTCGTGAAGAACCAGGCCTTATCCATAAATAATATCCACCTCGCAGCATAGGTTTCGCCCTCGTCAGGTATCCTGAGAATCTTGGTTTATAGGGTGATTTATCTTTTGAAAACCGGACATCATTGTAGATTCTGTACAGAGCCTTTTTGCCGGAAGGGGTCGTGATCTGATCATGCGAATTCATTTTGGCAATAAGCGCATCTACGAATTGTTCAACATTTTCCTTTGCCAGCAGGTAGTCCTGCTTATGAGCATTGAACCAGTCGCGGTTGTTATTGCGTGAAAGTTTCTGTAGAAAATTTAAAGTTGACTTACTAATTACGGCTGATTTCATCGCTCTTTGATTGCCTGCGTATTAACCTGTGGCGTAAAACTTATGAATACAAATCCTGAAAAATTCCCTTTCTTTTGGGGCAGTTCCCATGGTTGGATTTTCTAAAAATCTGGGCGGTACAATTATTTTGCTAATGTGCAGAAAACCGTAAAGAAAGGTCGTCTCTGAAAATCAATCCTCCCCAACAATTCCAAAGCATGTCACATTCTTTGGAGGGAACTCTTCAATCCTGATTTTATCTACGTTTATGTACCATGCTTTTACGGCTTTCCACCGATCCTCTTTTGATCTTTCTGTAAGGGCCAGGATCTTTGGGTTTTCACTCAGTCCATCACGGCATTCGCCAACTTTTAGTTCTTGATTCCTTTGAATGTTCTTTATTTCTATTACATCGATAATACTGAATTGATTCTCTGTCACGAGTGCTTCAAACAGGACCACAATGGTGGTTCCCTTTGAAAAGAGTGAAACCAATTTTGGCTCTGGATCATTGACATCGGTCAAAAGGGTCCCGCCAAGCGCGGTAAATCCTTTTAGTTCAGGGAATTCATTTTCATTCTTACAGGTCTTGCCAATAATTGATTTCAAGGAAGGCGAAGCGAATTTGCCCTGAGCCATCATTTCGACTCCAACCAGACAGCAGAAAAGTATTAGAAATGTCTTCATCGTTAAAGTTAACATGTCGCGCTAATATTTCATACGACAGCCGCTGGTTAGCTGTATTTCTCTGTGATTTCTCTGTGTTAAAGCCCCACAGCCTGCATTACCGAAGGCAACCCTACCCCTGGTCAATACTTATCAAAAATGTCGAACCGACTTCATACGTTGACTCTACCTTTACATTACCCTTGAGTCTTTCCAGTGTTTCTTTCACGATGTACAACCCAAGCCCTGTTCCCTGTGCCCGATGATGTGCCTTGTAAAACATTTCAAAAATCCGATTGAGATGCTCCTGCTTGATGCCGATGCCATTGTCTTTCACGGAGATCATCCATCGTTTGTCTTTCACCGATGATTCAATATGAATCCATGATTGCTTGTTTTGGTCACGATAGTAAAACGCATTGCCAATGATGTTGCTTAGCACAACTTTCATTCGCTCACGATCCGAGTTTACGTGCAAACCGGGTTCAATCAAGATCTTAACATCCACCTCCTTCATTCCGGGTATGTAAACGAGATCATGAATACACTCTTCTATTATTTCCCGGACATCTATGGTCTGGATTCGCAAGTCTACCCTGGCGTTTCGTGAATAATCCAGCACCTCGCGGATAAAGTTGTCGAGTGAGACGGCGCGTTCGTTTATCATTTTGACCATCATCGCCTTTTCGTCTTCATCTTTTGCCAGCTGATAAACATTGGTTAGTCCGAGGATAGAACTCAACGGCGCACGAAGGTCATGTGATACGCTATACACAAAATGATCAAGTTCTTTATTAGTTTTTTCCAGCAACTGATTTTGTTCAATCAGTGACTTCTCTGATTCATTATTCCTGTTAAGAAGAAACTGCAGCATGAAAATGGTGGCAATGAGACTGATCATAAAATTGGAGACAAAATTTATGACGACCATATTTTTTTCATACACCGGCGGCGGAATCAGATTCAAATCTGTGAAGAATGCAATAAGCCCCATGACAATAGGTAGAAGAGCAAACAATAATCCCCATCGGGATTGATAATAGCTCATCAAAATTAGACCAGCCATTGAGGATGTTATGAAGTAGAAGAATACGCCTCCTGATGGATGATCTACATCCGCAAAAATGTAGATGAGAAAATTAATAATAATTAATATCAGAACCGTCGAAAGGGTATAACGCCGGTTCCGGTTAAAAATCATTGCCAGGGCGCACATGGTAATCATCAGACCATACCATGGGATAAATACGAATACACCGTTGTAGCTATCAAGGATTGAATAGAAGATGCCTACCACCATAATGATGCATGCAAATTCTCCACGAAGCATCGAATATTTAAATTCGAGCCGCGAGGTTACCGGACGCTTTCCCCATACAATGTCTTTGGCTAAACTCATTCAGGTCCGGCGATTATTTAGAAATAAAGTATAAACAGGCGTGCGAAGTAAGGAAAATCAATTGGCTTTAAAAAAGTCAAAATGAAGAGTTAAAATCGTGATGTCAGGAAACCCAAATGCGAGGCTTTCGGGCTGTAAGCTTTTAACTTCTTAGATTTTCCTGCTTAATTCGCACTATGGCTAAAAAGATTCCTCCCACTGGACCTGATGTCGTACTGATCGGCGCCGGAATTATGAGTGCTACTCTTGGTGTGCTTTTAAAGGAGCTTAAGCCTGATCTGACTATCGAAATATTTGAGCGTCTGGATGTTGCCGGATCAGAGAGCTCAGATGCCTGGAACAATGCCGGTACCGGCCATTCGGCGTTTTGTGAGTTGAACTATACCCCAGCGGGTCCAAAGGGAGCAGTTGACATCCAAAAAGCGACAAAGATTGCGGAGTCATTTGAGGTTTCAAAAGAGTTCTGGAGCTACCTCATGGAAAGAAAATTACTGCCGGAATCCTCTGACTTTATCACACGCGTTCCTCACTTCAGCCTGGTATGGGGCGATGAAAATGTTGCCTATCTCAAAAAACGATATCAGCTGATGCAGGCTACTCCCCTTTTTAGAGGAATGGAATATTCAGAGGACGTTGACAAACTGACGGAGTGGTTTCCGATAGCGATGCGAGGAAGGAAGCGGGACCAGCCTGTTGCAGCTACGCGAATGAACATTGGTACGGATGTTAATTTCGGAGCGCTTGCGCGTGCCATGTTTGGATACCTGAAGGCAAAACCAGGCGTGTCATTGTATTATGATCATGAAGTTAGCGACCTGAGTCAGGAAAAAGATAACATCTGGACAATCAAGGTTGAAGATCTCACGGCAGAGAAGAAAAGAAAAGTACAGGCAAAATTTGTATTCATAGGAGCTGGCGGTGCCTCCCTTCATCTACTTGAGAAATCTGACATTCGCGAGGGCAAGGGTTATGGTGGATTTCCCGTTGGCGGACAATGGCTGAAATGTGTTAACGCTGAACTAATTGAAAAACATTTTGCGAAAGTTTACGGAAAGGCATCAGTAGGTTCGCCTCCGATGTCGGTCCCGCACGTTGATTCACGTTGGATCGATGGTAAGAAGGAATTATTATTTGGACCATTTGCCGGTTTTTCAACAAAGTTCCTCAAGAACGGTTCGTTTATGGATCTGCCAAAATCAATTCAGATGGATAACGTATTACCGATGATCTATGCCGGGCTAAATAATGTACCTCTTACAAAGTATTTAATTGAGCAAGTGAGGCAGACTCCGGAAGATAGAATTGCTGCCCTTCGTGAATATGTCCCTTATGCCAAAATGGAAGACTGGGAACTTCTCGATGCGGGGCAACGAGTTCAGGTAATTAAGAAAGACGCTGACCAGGGAGGCGTATTGGAATTTGGTACTGAAGTGGTTGTGGCGGAGGACGGAACAATTGCTGCTTTGCTAGGTGCATCCCCGGGCGCATCCACGGCTGTATCGATCATGCTTGGTTTAATACCTAAGTGTTTTAAGGAAAGCTCACAGTTGCCTGAATGGAAAAGTAAATTGAAAGAAATGGTCCCATCCTACCGGAGATTTCTTCGGGACGATGAGAATCTTGTCAATGAGTCCAGAAAAAGAACCCATGCTGTGCTTGGGATAAAATAGAGGCACTGGGAGATTACCCAATAATTGTCGCAAGGTGTGCTAATGCCCGGGCTTTATATCCTGAATCAATTTTTGTATAATTTATCAAGGAAAATATAGCGGTTATCATCCTTTGCCCGTACAGTTTTTGATACAGCATCAATTACCATAACCGGCGGCGTCTGGTCCTGAGGGTCGGCCTTCAACCATTGAGGAAGATTGGTTCCATTGGGATCCCCTGATATAATAAAGTTCGCAAAGTAGCTTAGCATGGTCTCTGAAACTGTGTAATCTTCTTTTGACCATGCAAAGTCTGTTGTGAGGTCAAGGTTGCCCATGCAATATTCAATCTCGCAGGCATGAGGAGCACCCACTGCCTCAGGAACTTTAACTCCAGCTTTTTGATTTGCAGAAGGAGGCATTAATTTGCTGTATAAATAACGATATACTGGGCTGGTACTATTTTTTCTGTGAAGATCAAACCACTTCCATGTGCTATAAGCTATAAACTTATCGGACGCCAATGCCGTTGCCGACATTTCTATCTCTTTGATTGTTCCATGTGGATAGAGTCTTAGTACTTCGTTATAGTCTTTGGGAAAAGTTTCTTTCACTTTCTTTAGGTAGTTCTCATCCGTATAAGGCAATCCCTGCATGAAGGCCATTCCTGGGATCTCGGCGGAATTCCATCCCAATAACAATGGTACCTGTGCCTGCTCACCCGCCTTGAAAATTTCGGGTATAGTCTTCGGATAAAAATAGCCATCGATTACCGTCGGAAATCCAGACCGTTTTGATTCCGCATACAGTTCAAATAAATCGCGCGTACTCAACGCTCTCAACTGAGCTAATGTTGGATAGCCCGCGTTTTTTGCGAATTCCAATCCGGTCTTTTCAGCTTCTGCCAGAGATATGGGCGAAAGTGTTGGGTTGATAGCGGCGCCGCTCTCTCCAATTGCGCCGGCAATCAGATCCCTGGAAAGAGGTGATGCCATTTGCGCACTCACTGATATTGAGCCAGCCGACTCGCCAGCAATGGTCACTCGCTTGGGATCACCACCAAACGCTGCGATATTTTTCTGCACCCACTTCAATGCCATTTGCTGATCAAGGAGTCCGTAATTGCCTGAACCCTTATACGAAGTCTCTTTACTTAATTCCGGATGGGCAAAGAATCCAAAGATGTTAAGGCGATAGTTTACTGTCAATACAACAATACCTTTCTTGGCCATATTAGCGCCGTCATACCGTGGTTCTGATCCATCACCTGCCACAAAGCCACCACCATAAAAATAAACTAGCACAGGAAGGTCTTTCGTTGTCCTCTTTGCAGGGGTCCATACATTTAAGTATAAACAATCTTCACTCAACTTTCCGGCCCTGGCGTGCATATCACCGAACACAATACCCTGTATTGGTCCTGGTCCAAATTCCCTCGTCGGAATCGTTCCTTTCCAATCTTCAAGAGGCTGAGGCGCTTTCCACCGCAGGTTGCCAACAGGAGGTTTTGCAAAAGGTACCCCCAGGTACACCTGCAGTCCCGATTTAATGTCATAGCGACCTTCGATTATGCCATTGTCTATTGTTGCCTGCACGGGAAAGCTGTTAAATTTTTGTGCCGCCACAGGAAATGCCAATGCCAACAGTGCCATTATATGAAATCCTTTTTTCATGATATTTGCCGGTTAGTTTCTGAATTCTGATAACCAATAAAATTTAGATTAGAAAGGTATCATTAAAACCATAGCTATAGTTTTATCAATGCCGTTTTTATTTGGTTTTGTACGTTTGTTTTCGGTTTGATTCCGTTATCCAGACCTTTAAAATAAGCAGTATCGAAATCTGTTTTATGAAAAAACATAGAATTTTTCTTTGTATTGCTGTTATATCACTTGGTGCCTGTAAACAAAAGGCTGTTGACGAAGTACCGGTTGTTAAAACTTCTAACGTTTCTTTTAAGGAAAAGATGGCTGGTGGAACGATCTATGAAGTCAATATACGTCAGCACACTCCTGAAGGAACAATAAACGCTTTTATAAAGGATCTACCGCGTTTAAAAGACCTCGGTGTTAACATGTTATGGATAATGCCCACGCAGCCCATTGGCGTTAAGAATAGAAAGGCACCCTTGGCAGGTACCTGATTCTGGATTGGGTGCGAATCATACTGCATGGGATCATCCTTGGATAACCAATTATCCTGAACATTATGCACATGATGAAAAGGGAAATATTTAGCATGAGTCCGACTGGGCTGATATTGCTTTGCTGGATCATACGCATCCTGCTGTGCGAATCGTTGAAACTTGCTCCCTGGCAGTATTTAATATTTGTGAGAGACTTGAAATGAACTGAAGTATTGAAGTGTTGAGGCGATGAAGGGCTAAAGTTTGGCGCAGTTAATTAGTCAGGTTTTCCTGATGGCTTTATTAGAGTATGACGGAGATATTCGCATAGATTTGATTTTACAATCGAAGAAAACTATGCCCAAGGTTGACAAGTTTGAAGATCTACAATGCTGGCAACACGCCCGGCAGCTCGTTAAGTTGGTTTATGAAGCCTGTGAAACTGGGAAATTGGTCAAGGATTTTGAAACGCGGGCTCAAATTAAGAGGGCTGCATTATCGTCAATTAATAATATTGCTGAGGGTTTTGGTAGAAACGGGAACAAAGAGTTTATACGGTTTCTTGATTTCGCTCAAAGTTCATGTTTGGAAGTGAAGAGTATAACCTATGTATTGGAAGACCTCAAATATCTTCCTGATGAGGTTGCTCAATTAATGCGGCAAAAATCTGAAGACACAAAAGGTCTGACCCTCGGGCTTATTCGTTATCTGAGAACCCGCCCCTGATTAATATTACCACTTGAATACTTCAATACTTCAACACCTCAACACTTCAACACTTCAGCACTTAGATTATACTTATTCCTATACTCGATCGGTGACAGCCCTGTTGTTCTCTTGAATATGGTTCTGAAAGCTTTTGTGTCAGAATATCCAACTGTATCCATGATCTCGTTGATGTTCTTGCGGCTGGTTTCAAAACTCTTTTTTGCTGCCTCCATCTTTACACGTTGGATGTATTCTGAGACGGTGTTGCAGGTAGCCTTCTTGAATCTTCGTTCAAGACTTCGGCGCCCTACTGCAAACATCGTGGCGAGCTGATCTACCGTGATCTTTTCCTGGAAATTCTTTTCAATAAACTCCTGAGCTTTTCTTATCGGTTCGTCGTCGTGTTCTTTTTGTCCCATAAAAATCATGAACGGCGATTGAGTTCCACGATCAATTTCAATTTCATACAATTTGGCACTGAGTATAGCCACATCTCTCCCTGCATTCTTTTCAATTAAGTAGATGAGAAGGTTCCAAAACGAATTGGCACCGCCACTGGTGTACACACCGTGCTCATCCGTAATGATTTTTTCTGACACAAGTTCTACTTGTGGAAACATCTTTCTGAAATCGTTTGTGGCCATCCAATGAGTAGCACACTTCTTTCCATCCAGCAAACCGGTTGAGGCGAGGAGAAACGTTCCGACGCACAGGCTGGCCACCTCTGCCCCATCCTTGTATTGCTTCTGGATCCATGGGAAAAAATCTTTATTCATTGAGATAACCTGCTCCATATTGCCGTTGACGGCCGGTATAATTATAAGATCCGTTTTTCTTATATCATTGATCGTTCGATCAGGCGTAACTGAAAAAAGTCGATCATATACTTCTGCTTCTTTGGAAAGGCCTACCAACTGTACTTCAAACATCGGCGCTCGCCCGAGACTTACTAGAAAGTCGTTGGCCTTGTTAAAAGCTATGAACGAACCTTCGATACAGCCGAGAGCGGTATTGCCTTTCGGAACCAGAATAGATACGTGTTTCATGTTGGTAGATATTAATTGATTTTATTCCTTTCAAGGGTTCAAAACTACCAGATCACGTTGTCGCAATCAACCCCCAAGAATGCCGTATTTACACCCCGTGGCATCCATCCAAGGTATGTAATCTTTAGTAGCAGAGTAACAGCCGATGTTACTTGTGGCGCACTGACCGATGATTAAAAGATTGTCGTGATTAGCCCCTTAGTTTGCCGCATCTGAGCCTTTAACGAATGATTGTCCGATCCTAAATTTGTCTCATAATTTCAACCAGACAGAACATGACTCAAATCAACGCCTATCTCACATTTAATGGCAACTGTCGGGAAGCAATGACATTTTACAAAAATTGTTTTGGGGGAGACCTAAGTCTGCAAACGGTGGAAGGCTCCCCTATGGAAAAACAATTCCCTCCCGAATCGAAAAAGCATATACTCCACGCAAGCCTCATGAATGATGGACTCATCTTGTTGGGTTCTGACGTATCCGCCGCAGGCGGAGTTGTGAAAGGGAATTCAATTTCACTGTCTCTCAACTGCGAAAAGGAAGAAGAGATCAGACTTTACTTCTCAAGACTGTCAATGGATGGTCACGTCGTTCATCCTTTGCATCAGTTTTTTGCCGGTACGATGGGTACCATTACTGATAAGTACGGAAAGGATTGGCTGTTGTATTACGAGAAACAGATAGAAGCATAATACAGAATACCATGAACTTATTAGTGATTATCCTGGGAGCCATTTCGTCTCTTGTCGCGCTCATACTGATCGTGGCCCTATTCATTAAGAATGAGTACGCCCTCTATCAGGAAATAATTATTAACAAACCAATCGCAGAGGTCTTTAATTATATAAGTCTTTTGAAGAATCAGGATCAATACAACAAATGGTGGACTGCAGATCCAAACGCCAAAAAAGATTTTAAGGGAACGGATGGAACCGTTGGATTTATCGCAGCGTGGAACAGTGAAAATAAGGGAGTGGGAAAAGGCGAGCAGGAAATTAAAGTCATTAAGGAAAATGATAGACTGGATTGCGAGATCAGATTTGAACGGCCGTTTGAGGGCGTATCTCAGACGGTGATGACAACCGCCTCCAAAGGTAGAAATCAGACCAGAGTGAGCTGGATGTTTAATGGACGGAACAAATATCCGATGAATGCGATTTTTACATTTTTTAGCTTAGATAAAATACTGAGCAGAGACTTACAGGAGAGTCTGACCAAGCTCAAATCAAATCTTGAGAATCCATAGAATATTCTCCACAGAATCGATTATGAACGTTGAAGTGTTTAGGACCGATGTCAAAAATTCCGATCATGCTCGTGGGCTGATTGACATTATACATGATTTTTTCCCTGGTTGTTATGCCAATTTTGATCTTGACGATTGTGATCACATCCTGCGAATTAAATCATTCCAGGCAGATATCAATTCCCGGAATATTGTTGATCTCCTCGCCTACCATGGGTATTCTGCTGACGTGCTCGAAGACGAAGTTATTCCTGAAGTAAAATCTTTGCGATAAATTTCATTACTCCTTAACAAAACCTAGATTCCTTACTCTTCCATTGGAAGCTTTGAATCCAACCACCTCGTTGGTTTTTTGGTTACGTGTAAACTCTACCTGGCCAAAGATATTTCCACTGAATGTATTTGTCGCTGTTGGAACGAGTTTGATATCATCGTGCCGCTGGTGTTGTGCAGTAAGCGTATCGCTTAAAACCACGAGCGTGTACCGGGTTTCAAGCTCTGGGCTGTAATACGTTCCTTTGAATTCAGTAAGCTTCACTCCTGCACCGTCGAATTTTTCTTTTGGAGAGGGATTGCTGACACCTGGAGTATCTTTTTCCTTTTCAGTTTTAAAATCTTTTATCAGGAAAATGTCTGCCAGTTCATACGCTAATAAACCTGGACTTGAAGAAGCGTCATTGCTGAAGACTGACACTGAAAAATGCTGCTCCGGGAAACGTACGATACTGGTTCGATAACCCGCGTCAGCGCCACCATGACCGGCCGTGGGCAAGCCCTTGTAGTTGCCTAGCACCTGACCAAACGCATAAGGAATAGTGTCTCCATTGTTAAGAATGAACCGCTGATTCATGGTACGCATTACATGGTCGTTTCCGACTTTTATCTTGTCAAAATTGGCCGCCCATAGACTAAGATCTTCAACCGTTGTAAAAAGACTGGTCGCGCCGACGTTGGCATAATTAAGAACGCTCTTCTTCCAGATTATGTTGGCATCCTGATAATAAGAGTACGCCCGGTTATTCACAATTTTTTCATGGTCGTCATAGAAGAGCGTACTCTTCATCTCCAACGGCACAAAAATATTTTTTTTCATCCATTCCGGGAAGGGCTCACCACCAACCCGACTTACTATTTCGGCCATCAGCGTAAAGCCGGTGTTACAGTACACATACTCATCTCCTGGCTTAAAATTCAATTCCTTCTGGCGGCTGATTAGTCGCATGATCTGATTGCGGGTGATTACATCATCCATTCTCCAGCCTGCCATTCGCAAGAGACTCCACTGATCACGGAGCCCGCTGGTATGGTGGACCAGGTGATTGATGGTAATGGTTGTTCCAAAATCATTTAACTCAGGGAGGTATTTTCGGATATCATCTTCCAGAGAAATTTTGCCCTGATCCGCGAGAATGGCGATCGCGAATGCAGTAAACTGCTTTGAAACCGACGCGATATGGAAGACAGTTGATGGTGTTATTTTAATATCGTTCTCAAGATTAGCATATCCGAATCCCTTGCTATAGAGGATTTTACCATCTTTTTGTACGGCCACGGAATATCCTGGCATCACGGAGTTGCTCGCTCCCATCGAAGCAATTATTTGAGCGATCCTTGCATCAGGATCGGTTGCGATTTTGTCTGCACGGGTGACAATCATCGAGTAATTTCCTTCAGATTCCTCGAAGGGAGTCACTACCGCTTTATAAATCCCGGGTTTTGTAGTTTTGAAGCTGTAGTATTCGGGACCTTCTGATGGATTGTCAAATGATCCGACTTTCTTTCGATCAGGACTGTAGATATCAACTTTTACATCAACCGTTAATTGATCCACAAATCCATATACGAATGCTCCGCTATCGAGGCTTAATCTGAACGTATCAGAAGAGTGCGTTTTTAGCTGAGATGCTTTTGCGGTTCCGATGGCGAGGTCGGAATTTGCGGCGTTCAATAAACTTTTCGGCTTTTTCTCCGAACATGAGACGAACAGGACAAGAAGAGAAGCCAGGGTGAGGAAGCGGTTCATGTGGTGAATCTTTTTGCTGGTTGAAAGTACGGTTCAATGTCCACGACGGCACCAAAACACAAAGGGATTGAGGATGAAATTCTTCGTGTCTCCGTGTCTAAAAATTAGCAACGTTCTTAAAAATGCTTTTTTTAATCATTAAAATCAAGTGACAGCTGAATGCCATTCGAATTGATAGTGTATATTTCGAGTTGGATCATATAATTTATGGATACGCCCAGCTTCATTTTATATGACCTGAAAGTAGAAGTAATCAAAGGCGATAAACCCTTTGTTTGCAGCCATCAGGTCGGTGATGCATTTGAGGTTCGAGGTGAGAACCTCTACTTTAAGAATGATACGCCATTTTCACTGTATGCCCTGGCAGCACTTCTCCCCTTACTTCCTGCAAAACAACGACCACTAAATCGTTACGACTGGATGGCTACGGATCATATCATTGCCTGTCCCGATCCTCATTGTGGCGCACGATTCAAAATAAGCCGTATTGGAAAACAGAATTTTAATCGGTCGGAGACTACTATTGTTCCGCTACCCGATAGGAACGATTGGATAGAATGATTGAATTTTGACTCTGAGGAGTATTGAAAATTGTTTAAATAAAGAACACAATTAAATGAGCGTGGAGCAAATTGAATTAGCACCTGGATTTCCAATTTCACGGATCATCAAAGGTGGTTGGCAATTGTCGCAAGGACATAGTGAGGGTATTGCAGAAGATCCAATCGAGGGAATGTTTGCCTTTGCTGAAAAAGGGATTACTACGTTTGACTGCGCTGATATTTATACTGGCGTTGAAGAACTGATCGGAAAGTTTCTCAAAGTACGCAAGCAAAGACTTGGGAGTAACTCGGATATAAAGGTGCTCACAAAGTTTGTACCTGATTACGATGCCCTGCCAAAACTCGATAAGCAATATGTGGAGAGAATCATTGACCGCTCACTTGCTCGCCTGGGTCAGGAACGGCTGGACATGGTTCAGTTCAGCTGGTGGAATTATTCAGTGCCAGGTTGGTTGGATACAGCGCATTGGCTTAAAGAGTTACAGCGTGCCGGAAAAATCAATCTCATCTCCGGAACTAATTTTAACAGCCGTTCAACTAAGGATATGGTTGCAGACGGTATCCCTATATCAAGTCTCCAGGTTCAGTATTCATTGCTCGATCATCGCCCGGGAAAACAATTGATATCACTTTGCTCGAAGAACAACATTCACCTTTTGTGCTACGGCACCGTTGCCGGTGGTTTCATAAGTGAGCATTGGCTAGGCAAACCAGAGCCCGAAGCTCCGTTTGAAAACAGATCCCTCGTGAAGTACAAACTTATTATTGATGAGTTCGGCGGATGGGACTTGTTTCAATCCTTATTAAAAGTTCTCAAGTCAATTGCTGACAAACACCACGTAAGTATTTCCAACATCGCTTCGCGTTACATGCTCGATCAGAAACAGGTTGGAGGAATTATCATTGGGGCCAGAACTTCAAAACATCTTGATGAGAATCTCAAAGTGTTTGATGTAAACCTTGATCAAAAAGACCTTGATGCAATCACTGTCATTCTTGAGCAACGGAAAGGCCCTTCCGGAGATGTATTTGATATTGAGCGTATCAAAGATGGCCCACATGGTGTAATCATGAAATACAATCTAAATGGCTGATAAGCCCGCTTCAAAAATCTGGTCTTCTAATTATTTATTTTTACTGGCTTCTATCGGTAGTACTGTTGGTTTGTCGAATATCTGGAGATTCACTTACCTCGCGGGTGAAAATGGTGGGGGCGCATTCGTCCTGGTATATATTCTTTCACTTGTGGTGATGGGGATTCCAATTCTTGGCGCCGAGCTATTGATCGGGCGAAGAGGCGGCCACAGTACGGTCGGCACAATGCAAGTGCTTGAAACGAAAGAAGGTATCAGTCCTTTGTGGAAATACTTTGGTTGGGTGGCAATGATAGGTGTTTTCCTGATCCTGAGCTTTTACTGTGTGATTGCAGGATGGACACTGGACTATACTATCAGTTCGTTGTTTGGACAGTTGAAGATTCTTGATTCAGTATCTGCAATCGACTATCATAATGATTTATTGAAAAATCCAGGACGTATGATCCTCGGTCAGGCAGCATTCGTCTTTGCTACGGTGTGGATTGTTGCCAAAGGAGTTCAGGAAGGCCTTGAGAAATCGATCAGTTGGATGACTCCCGCCCTGTTTGTGATTCTAGTCGCACTTGTTATCTATGCCATGTTCGCCGGTCAATTTGTTCAGGGACTACGATTCTTATTCTCACCAGACTTCGCAAAGATCACTCCATCGGTGGTGCTTGCTGCCTTTGGTCAGGCATTCTTTTCCCTTGGAATTGGCGTGGGTGTAATGCTTACCTATGGTGCCTACATGCCGCGAACATCATCCATTCTTAGATCGGCTGTTATCATCTCATTTTCTGATGGTTTTGCTTCCATACTCGCCGGGCTGGCGATATTTCCGATTGTATTTCAATATGGGTTGTCACCTGCAGAAGGTCCAGGATTAATATTTATGACTCTGCCGATAGCCTTTGGTCAAATGCCTGGCGGCGGATTCATTGGAGCATTCTTTTTCCTGTTGCTGGTATTTGCCGCTTTAACCTCATCGATCTCATTGCTCGAATCTATCATTTCCCATCTTGAAGAATCATTGATGATCGGCAGAAAGAAAATATCGGTTATTGCTGGTGTGATCCTTTGGCTCGTTGGACTTGGAACTGTCTTCTCGTTTAATATTTGGGCCGGGTTCACCCCACTGGCCATCGGCCCATTGAAAGGAAAAACAATATTCGGACTGATCGACTATTTCGGGTCGAATCTTCTGATGCCGCTGGGGGGAATATTAATGGCGATAATGGCGGGATGGATCTTTTCAAAGGAGTCGAGCCGTGATGAACTAAGCATGGAGAGTGCGGCCGCATTTGCCGTCTGGCGATTTCTTATTCGGTTTGTAGCACCGGTTACAGTGGCAGCGATATTTATTTATAATCTTATAGTTTAGTTTTTAGCCATACCACGCAGAGAATAAAATACGAAAATATCAAAATGGATCACCACTCGCTTGTTTTACTCTTATACTTCTACGGACTTTTCCTGATTATCTGCGGTATATCGTCTGTAATTTTCATCGGCATGAAAGCAAAGACTGCCTTGATGTCGGGTGCAATGTCAGGGGTAACAGCGCTTGTCATCGGCTACCTGATCTCTAATGAGACTACGGGTGCTGACTGGGCGGGCATTTTACTCTCGCTTGTACTTTTTTGTGTGTTTGCCTGGCGATCGACATTAACACTGTTTAAGATATTCGAACTTATTCCTTCTTCACACGAAGATTTGAAGGGCAAAGGTGTTGCATTTCTGATTATTGGCCTGATGGCCGTTGTTTCGATTGTCGTCTTTATGCTTCAGGTGATACGATAGATTCAATTTCCAGACTTACTGCATCCCCCACAGATAAAGTGGTCCCTCCGGTTCTCGCTGTTACTATTGACCCTAAAATTGAAACTTCTATTTCAAGATAGCTTCCGAAGAAATGGATTCCTGTAATCGTTCCTTCTGTTTTATTTTTTTCCGCCGGCACAAGCCTGATATTCTCGGGTCGCAAAATAATCTCTTTGTCAGAGGCTATTCTAAAGCTATTGCAAATAATTGCAGGTAACAGATTATATTTTCCAAACATCCCAGCAGCATATTCATTTACTGGCTGATAGTAGATCTCGCGGGATGTTCCTTTTTGAATGATCTTGCCGTCTTTCAACACCAGTATTTCATTGGCCCAGGATAAAGTATCCAACGGATCGTGTGAAACAAGAGTACAGGTAATTTTTAAACTGTCGCTTATGTCATTGATCACTGATTTCAGAATGTTCTTATGAATGATATCCAGATTTGAAAAAGGCTCGTCAAGCAATAATAACCTGGGACAAGCGATCAGTGCTTTCGCTAATGCTACCCGCTGCTTCTCTCCTCCTGATAATTCATCTGTGCGCCGTTTCATAAATTCCGTGATCTGACAAACTTCATAGATCAACTGCGCTTCATCTCCGGACAGCGTGTTGGAATACAAAAGAACTTGTTCAATCCGGAGAAACTTTGGCAAGTCGTACTGTTGAGATAGGTAGGCAATTTCCGGATGACCAGGTACAAGTTGATCATCGGGACCGGTAACTTTTTTCGTATCAAATACTATCTCACCTGAGTCCGGCTGGACCAATCCTGCGATCATTTTCAGAAGGGACGTTTTGCCAGAACCAGTTTCTCCTGCAATCGCTATTTTTTCTAAAGGATACTGCGTAAATGATATACCTGACAGAATGAAATCTTCGCCACGTTTTTTGTTCAGGTCGGAAACAGTTAATAGTGGCATCAATGATCAATTGGGTGAAAAGGTAGCTTGAAAAGAGGAAAGATCGAAGGCGAAAGGTCAAAGATTAAAAACTGCCTGGATCCCATAAGCTGGAAGGTCGCGGCCCTACGTACGTCACAGCTGTCTTTCAATTGTAATTCTTTGTTCGAAACCTCGCTCCAGGACTACGACACCGAAAGTGGCAGGCTTTGATCATTGATCTTTGATCTTTCGTCTTTGATCCTTGACCTTTCGTCTTTAGTCTTTGATCTTTCGTCTTTAGTCTTCAATCTTTTCGCCTTTCTTCTTTGACCTTTGATCTTTCGTCTTTCGTCTTTAGTCTTATCTTTGCCCCCTTATTTTAAGCTCCTTATGATTTCAGTTGATGCGGTAACGGTAGAGTTCAACGGTTCGGCTCTTTTCAGCAATATCTCTTTTAATATCAATGACAACGACCGGATAGCCCTGATGGGTAAAAACGGCGCTGGAAAGTCTACTCTCCTCAAGATAATTGCTGGTGCCAGTAAGCCTACACGCGGGAAAGTATCCGCTCCCAAGGACGCCGTGATTGCGTATTTACCTCAGCACTTGCTTACTGAAGATAATGCTACCGTTTTCGAAGAGGCTTCCAAGGCTTTTGCCAAGATTCTCGATATGAAAAAGCAGATGGATGCCCTTAACCATCAACTAGAAACACGCACCGACTACGAATCGGATGAGTATGCAAAGATCATAGAACAGGTCTCTGAACTTAGCGAGAAATACTATTCGGTCGAGGAGATCAATTTTGACGCAGAAGTCGAGAAAACATTGATAGGTTTGGGCTTTTTACGTTCTGATTTTTCCCGCCCCACCCAAGAATTCAGTGGTGGATGGCGCATGCGCATTGAACTAGCCAAGATTCTTCTCCAAAAACCTGATTTGGTGCTGCTGGATGAGCCGACGAACCACATGGACATTGATTCTATCCAGTGGCTGGAAGATTTTCTTATCAACAACGCCAAAGCGGTAATTGTAATCAGTCACGATAAAACGTTTGTAGACAACATTACGAACCGCACGATAGAAGTAACGATGGGGCGTATCTATGATTACAAGGCCAAGTACACACATTACCTTCAGCTGAGGAAAGAACGCCGCGAACAACAGCAAAAGCAATTTGAAGATCAACGTAAGCAAATAGCTGATATTCAGGAATTTATTGATCGTTTTAAGGGAACTTACTCGAAGACGCTTCAGGTGCAGTCGCGGGTGAAGACTCTTGAAAAAATTGAGATCATTGAAGTGGATGAAGTGGATTCTTCGTCGCTGAATTTGAAGTTCCCTCCTGCCCCGCGTTCTGGAAATTATCCTGTGATCATTGAGGGATTGACAAAAAAATATGGTGACCACACCGTCTTGAAAGACGTGTCACTTACGATTTCACGAGGTGAACGAATCGCGTTCCTGGGAAAGAATGGCGAAGGAAAGTCGACGCTTGTCAAGGCCATCATGGCGGAACTTGAGCATGAAGGTAAAGTGCAATTGGGGCACGGTTCCCTTATCGGTTACTTTGCCCAGAATCAGGCATCCCTTCTTGACGAAGGCCTTACAGTATTCCAAACAATCGACCAGATTGCAGTCGGTGATATTCGTTCAAAGATTAAGGATATCCTCGGAGCCTTCATGTTCAGTGGAGACTCAATCGACAAGAAAGTGAAAATGCTTTCCGGAGGTGAGAAAACCCGCCTTGCGATGATCAAGCTCCTACTGCAGCCAGTAAATTTATTGATCCTCGATGAGCCTACCAATCACCTTGACATCAAGACAAAGGATATTTTGAAAGAAGCGTTGATTGCTTTTGATGGTACGATGATTCTCGTTTCTCATGATCGCGATTTTCTCGACGGTCTCGCCACCAAAGTATTTGAGTTTGGTAACAAGAGGGTGAAAGAGCATTTTGAGGATATAACAGGGTTCTTAAGGAATAAGAAGTTGGAGAATTTGAGGGAGATTGAGAGGAAGTAAGGGAGGTTCACACGTGCGCACAATTCCCTATCTTTCATCCTTCAACTGAATGAACACATGGAAGATATTATCCGCGAACTCACCAACAGTATTTCTGATTTAATTCTTTCCAAACAGGAAAAGCAATCACTAAAAACCCTGATATCTTCACGAGGTCTTGGTACCGAGCAAATTAATTTTCTAAGAAGCAAAATGTACGAGCTTGCTAACGAAAAAAGCAATGAATCTAATTACAAGATAGTCCTTGAATGGGTGAAGAACACGAATAGCCTGCTTAGCTCGAAGCCACTGGAAAAAGCACAGTCGTCTGCTTACTTTAGTCCCGGAGAAAGTTGTCGTCAGGCTATCAATTCACACATTAATTCCGCTAGCGTAAGTCTTAAAATATGTATTTTCACCATCAGTGACGACATGATTGCGCAAGCGATATTGGCAGCAAAAAAACGCAATGTGGCCATTCAACTTTTGACTGACAATGATAAATTGTTGGACTTGGGATCTGATATCACTCAACTTTCGAAAGAGGGCATTGCTGTAAAAGTCGACAATACCTCAAACCATATGCACCACAAATTTATGGTCATTGACGAGAAGACTCTTCTTACCGGCAGTTACAACTGGACCCGCAGTGCAGAAAAATTCAACCAGGAAAACATAATTGTTACGAGCGAAGCCGGATTGGTCCGATCCTTTTGCGTAGAATTTGAAAGGCTCTGGGGAACTATGGAACCTTACCAATACCGATAACCTTGAATCTCATTTGCCCGTGAACACCTTATGACCAAATCAAGCCAACTCCTCTCACGCCGCAATGCGATCGTTCCTGAAGGAATGGGTATGTATAGCCCCGTGACAATCGCATCTGCAAAGGGCGCAATTATTACAGACGTTGATGGAAAAAAATACATTGACTTTGCCGGTGGCATTGGTGTTCTGAATGCAGGACATACTCCGAAGCCCGTGGTCGATGCGATAAAGAAACAGGCCGGTAAATTCCTTCATGCTTGTTTTCCGGTCGCCATGTATGAACCTTATGTCGAACTATGTGAACAGTTGGCAAAACTGCTTCCTCACGGAAAATCCACCAAAGTAATGCTTACCAATTCAGGTGTTGAAGCAGTGGAAAATGCTATCAAGATTGCAAGACAAGCAACAGGTCGCCCGGGAATCATCTCCTTTCATGGCGGTTTCCATGGCAGATCACTTCTTGGGATGACCCTCACCTCAAAGGCTAGTTATAAAGTTGGATGCGGACCTTTTGCGCCAGAGATATTCAATCTTCCCTACCCTGACTTCTATCATCGTAACGATGGATTGTCTATTGATAAATTTGTGAAGCGTGAACTGGATGCCTTTGAGAATTATTTGTACACTACTGACTCTTCGAATATCGCTGCGGTCATAATTGAGCTCGTTCAAGGTGAAGGCGGGTTCGTTGTTGCGCCAAAGGAATATATCCAGGGACTTTACAACCTCTGTAAGTCAAAAGGTATTCTGTTTATTGCCGATGAAGTTCAGACAGGTTTTGGCCGCACGGGTAAATGGTCTGCATACGAACATTACAAGCTTACACCTGATATTTCAACCTGGGCGAAATCAATGGGATCTGGTATGCCCATCGGAGCGGTCATAGGTAGGGCCGATGTGATGGATAGAACAACAAAAGGAACTTTAGGCGGCACCTATCCAGGGAATCCTGTGTCATGTGCCGCTTCCCTCGCTACCATCAAATATATGAAGTCAGTCAATATTAATAGCAAGGCGGTAAAAATCGGTAGGACAGTTACGACCTTCTTTACAAAGCTTCAAAAAAAGTGCAAGGCCATCGGTGATGTTCGTGGCCTCGGTGCGATGGTCGCATTTGAACTTGTCAAGAACAACGATGCAAAACAGCCGGATGCCGACCTTTGTAAAGCATTACTTCAGGCTTGCGCCAAAAGCGGACTGCTGATCATCAACGCCGGTGTTTCAGGCAATGTCGTCCGCGTTCTCAGCCCTCTCGTTATTTCCGACTCCGACCTAAAGAAAGGTCTCTCCATCATCGAATCCGAACTCCTCAAACTAACCACTGATTACTGACCACTTATTTAACAACCGGCACCACCAACCTAGACGGATACTTTTTCGAATGAAAAACAGTATTTGTCGCCGGCACAAGATTCTCCTCGGACGCAATCTCCGTGCCTGTATTCGGATTAGGATCATAATGAGGGGCTTTGCTGCTCGTGATATAAAGTCGTATGCGGTGACCCTTTTTAAACAAGTTGGACGTGTACAATTGGCCGATTCTGATTTTGTAGACTTCACCAGGAGTCATCAACTCCTGCTTTTCATATCCGTTTCTGTACCGCATCCGTAAATACCCGGCATCAAGTCCTGAGAGATTGATTGATTTACCATCGGGATAAACATCACAAAGAGTAATGGTAAAATCGGTATCTTTTCCAGTGGAGCTGACAAACAGTTCAGCGACGATTTCTCCTGTCACTTCGATTTCTTCATCGAGAATCCTGGAGGTAAAGACAAGCACATCCTTTCTGTTTTCATTATCACGCTGATCATAGGGAGTTGATTTTTCATACGAGATGTCCCACAATGGATTGGCCGGATCGAAAACATAGCTGTCAGACTTTTCTTCAGTGGGGACTGTTAAATTCAAACTACCATCCTGCTTATCGATGGCAGTTTTCCCCGAACTGTGCAGATAAAGTGAAGTAGACACAGCTCGCGTCAAAGGCCATTCGTTTTCAGATCGCCATTTATTTCTTCCCATCACAAATATGCTTACCGGCGGTAGCTTGCTCTTGTTCTTCTCACCATTCAGGATTTGAGCGTACCAGTTCAATAGCTCGGAATCGTAGTCGAGACCAGCCGACGTTCCGAACTGGATGTCACCGAACTTTGTCTTGCGAGTATGAAGTGACGTGTGATTCCATGGACCGAGAATGAGAATAGTATTATTCTTCGCTTCTTCACTCCCGCCTTCTGTTCTCATTTTGTTAAAGCCTTTCGTGGCCCCATCGGGTCCGTACGCTGCGTCATACCAACCGCTTTCCAGGAAGACGGGGGCTTTCATTTTCGCAAAATCATTTTCAACATTCAGAAAGTCCCACCATGAAGACTTGTCGGGATGCTTCATCCAATCGTAATACTCAGGAGCGTACTTCTTCATCAAAGGGAAGTTTTGAAGGGGCCGGAAGCCGTACCATTTTCTCCGATCGCTTTTGGACCAGTTTGTTTCAGCGATGTCTGCATCCCAGGTATCGGACGGATCATTGGCTCGTTTTCGTTTATCCGCCATGATATATGGAATGAACCAATCCAGCCAGGGATGAGAGAATGCTCCGCCATAAAACATAAAATGATGGCTGCTGATCGGCGTCATCTCTGGTGCGGCGGCCGCAAGATGCGGTGGTGCCTGCGACAGCGCAAGCCATTGAACAATCCCGGGATAAGATCCACCATACGTGCCGACTTTTCCATTGCAATATTGATTGGTTCCCATCCATTCGATCACATCATAACCATCTGGTTTTTCATTTCTATAGGCTTCGAATTCACCTTCACTCATGTATCGGCCTCTGACGTCAACGAGTAACACGATGTATCCCTGTTTGGCCGCCTTCAGAGGAAATTCTGCATACCCGTCATATTCTTCAGCACCGTAGGGAGTGCGATAAACAAGCGCCGGATAGGCACCGGTGTGATCCGGTCTATACATAATCGCACCAAGCTTCACGCCGTCGCGCATGGGTATTTTTACTTCTTCGCGGATGATGTTGAAGGGATGTTGTGCACAGACCGATATCGTATGTAGCAGCAAAAGGAAAGCGAGGTAATTTTTCAAATAAGATGAGTTCAATTTCATTGGAGATAATTTTGTCACAAAGACAACAAGCCTGAGCGATATTTCTTTGTGTCTTCGCGCCTTAGTGGCTAAATTGTTCTACTTTTCAGATGCTTTATCAATCTGTTAATTTAATACAAATCAATCGCACGCCATGAAAATATCTTTAATGTCTTTTGCCGCTGTCCTTCTTGTAATAACATCAATAGCCCAGACCGCTAAGCCCCGCGCCCGTGACCTGGGTATTCCGTTTGAAGGTGCCACAGGAAAGTACAATGCGATCACCGACGTGGCTGGTGTTGAAGTCGGCTACAAGACATTGATTGAAGGCAGTGGAAAGCTGACGGTAGGCAAGGGGCCTGTTCGCACGGGTGTCACCGTTGTATTCCCGAGGGGAAAAGGTTCGCTGGAAAGAGTTTTTGCCGCGTGGTTTACACTTAATGGCAATGGTGAAATGACTGGCACAACATGGGTTGATGAATCGGGATGTCTTGGGTCGCCAGTGCTTATTACGAATACTCACAGCGTGGGTATTGTGCGCGATGCGGTGATCGAGTGGTACACAAAAAAGATAAAGGGCAGTGATTATTCAGGTGATATAAGTCTGCCAGTGGTAGCGGAAACGTGGGACGGATTTCTAAATGACATCAATGGCTTTCACGTGAAGAAGGAACACGTCTTTGAAGCGATTGAGTCTGCCGCTTCGGGACCCATAAAAGAAGGAAATGTTGGAGGTGGAACAGGTATGGTTGTTCATCAGTTTAAAGGTGGTACTGGCACTTCTTCAAGAAAGCTTGATGTAAAAGACGGTGGCTACACCTTGGGCGTATTGGTGCAAGCTAACTATGGCCGTCGTCCACTTTTGAGTATTGCCGGTGTTCCTGTGGGAAAAGAGTTAACGGATCTTCTTCCGCTGCCAGGTAAAGCAGATGCAGACCAGGGCTCCATCATTGTAGTGGTTGCAACCGACGCTCCGCTCCTTCCCCATCAGTTGGAAAGATTAGTGAAGCGTGTGTCATTGGGTATTGGTGTAATGGGCGGTCGCGGGGGAAATTCTTCAGGAGATATTTTTATTGCTTTCTCAACTGCCAATCCTGAAGTAAGTAAGGTCGAAGGTATTGCAAAACTTGAGATGTTGCCCAATGAACATATCAGTCCACTCTTCGAAGCCGCCGCTTCAGCCACAGAGGAATCAATTGTAAATGCGATGATCGCTGCCGAAACAATGGAAGGCGTGAATGGAAATAAGGTGTATGCGATACCTCAGGATCGGTTGATTGCGATAATGAAGAAATATGGCAGAATTAAATAAGTAAAGGCGTTTGATTCAGCAGGTTTCACACCTGCCTGCACGGCTACTTATTTGATTGTTGAATTTTTCACACAATCCTCATAAATAGCTTTCGCCTTTCTGATGTCACCAAGAATGATTTTACGCTCTTCCTCAGTGCGGAAACTTGTATTAGCATTTGTTAAAGACTCCATTCGGTTCAGCCATTTAATAAAAAACTGTCCTGCCACTTTTGATTTTACGCTCTTTCCTGGAACAGTAACATAAACCGGATTGGTACTTGCGTAAGCGTAGAGATCGATAAGATCCCGATGAGCACCGTCACTCCAGGCGCGAAGCAACAACCAGCCGGGTCCCTTGGTGTTTATTGTCCCTTTAATGTCAAACGTTTTCCCCGGGCCCTTTAATGAATGAGTTGCTACCACCGCACCATTCCATATTACTTCAACATGATCAACAGGAATAGCACTTCGGACGAAACCCGAATAAGAAAGCTTTTGGCTCTTGGAATTTATTATAAGACTGTCGCCTGGACCAACATTCTCTACAGTAAATCCAAGCATCGGACCATTGGTGACAAAACTCTTTCCAGCTTTTAGGTTCTTTTGAAATAGCGCCTGATCCAATGGTCCTTGTCCCTTTACGTATACTCTGTTTAATCCTACAGGTCCGCGTAGACTGGCATAATTTGCCATCGCGTCAGTTCCTGCAGCGGCAGAAAGCCGTATGCCACAGTTCAATAAATGATACCACACTTCGGCAGAGGCTTTAAAATCGGCAAATCCTATCACTTCGTAATAGTCAACTTTTCTCAGAGCGGCCTCAACGGGTAATTCACTAGTTAATGCGGCAGACTGTTCCGGATGAAGGTCAGAAGGATCGAAGGGATGAACATACCCTACTAGGGCATTTTGTTCATGTGCACGATCGGTGATGAAGTTATTGTTAGGAAAGAGACTTTGAACGGCCGTCTGTTGATAGCCGGAGTAATCGGGAAGAATCAAATGATCGTTAAGTCCAAGTAATCCGAGATGGCCCCAATAACTTGTGTGAAATTCCTGACCATAGAGCAGCATGACCTCATTCGTAGAAGCTGGGTCCGGTAGCGGAGAAAAGAAAGATTGATTGATGATGCGCTGTTCTTTGTTTACAATGAGGTTATAAACAAAATTCAGATCTTCAGCTCTGGCCTGACTTATGAGATTCACTGGAGTGTTCTTGTAAGCCCCACCGTAGTTCATGTGAACGTGAACATCACCACTCCACCAGGATACAGAATCCTGAGGAAGCATAAGCCTTTTTATTGTAACAATGTTCGGCTCCTGATTGGCGCTGCCATCCAGCTCAACTTTTGCAATTTCAAATGCTGGCCCATGACTTGCCGTTATGGTAAGCTTACCTTCTGGCACGTTTACTTCAAATAATTTGTCATAAAAAAAATAATGTGTTTCGAATTTCTGTCCCTGGAAAATAGCGTCGTCAGCCTGAATCAAGGCATTCTTGGGAGCATAGAATTTTCCATTGCTATCCGTAAGGCTTATTCTTGATGGCAACGCCTTCCCCATTTCATCTTGTACCAGTATCAATATCTTTCTGTAAGGCCGGATATATTTTGGATTCGTTGTTTCTAACTTTTTCTGCGCGCCGTCAAACGCATCCAAAACCCATATGGATGTATTGCCATTTCGATTTGATATAAATGCTATTTGTTTTCCATCCGGCGACCAACGCGGAGCAGAGTTGTCGTACTCGCCATACGTTAACTGAATTGGATATCCTCCTTTGGAAGGCAGTAGCCAAAGCTGATGCCAGCTGCGACCCTGATAACTACTGTAAACTATCCTTGTGCCATCCGGCGACATGTCAGGGCGGGTCTGCCAGGATGTTTCTTCATGGTGAATGGTTGAAGGCTCGCCTCCCTCCGTTTTAATTGAGACGATATCCCCTGTTCCATGTATAATCTCCCGATTCGAGACAAAAAGGATCTCCTTTCCATCCCGGGACCAGGTTGGATTTATTGCGTGATCGAAGGCGCTGTAGTAATATCTTTTGACCGTACTTTTTCTATCTGGTGTCAGACAAACCATTTCACCTAATTTGTTGTCGTTGATTATTGCTTTGTATAATAAAAAATGACCCGACTTATTTGTAGAAATAAATGCAATCTGTTTTCCGTCGGGCGACCACCGGGGTTCAAGATTGACCGCCTTGTTATAGGTGAGAGCGAGGGTATTTTGGTTGGCGATATCCAGCAACATCAATTCATTCGAGGAGCCATTGTATCGTACAAAAATAATTTGTTTGCCATCGGGTGACCAGTCCGGCTGATAGTCGTAGCCATCGCCGTCGGTGAGCTGCTGTGCGGTTTCTGTTCCAATCGCTTGTCTCCACAGACTTCCTGCCATTGAAAATACCAGATCTTTGCCATCCGGCGACCACGTTACCGACGATGGTCCGCTGGTCAGTTGCGGCAGATACAGCTCCCGGAAATAATAGCTGTGTGGAAGATCAATCTGCGAGAGCACCGGTGTTCGCTGCGCGGAGAGATTCAGGAACGTAGCTACGCCGACTATTACGAGAAGATTGAGTTTCATTTTACTTGATGATTAGCTGCGCCTTTTACATTAATATTTACCGTTTTGCATTTCACATTAACATCTATCATGTCACCCCTCCGGGGTTTTGCCCAACTACATTAACATCACCCCTACAATGATGTCATCCCTCCGGGATTAATAGGTTCTACGTCTTCGAAGGCCGCGCCCCTTTTATGGTTATTCTTCTAACTTCTCCCTCCTAACTCCTCCCTCCTCCACCTTCCACCATACATTCATATCCTCAATCCCCGAATACACATAACAATTATTAATCATCCTTCCACTGTATTGATATCCCAATTGATGAAAGACTTTATTCATACTGATCGATTCAGCTCTGGCAATTGAATACAGGCTATGTATATTGTTCAGGATGAGCCGTTGCTCCAGGGCCGCAACCAATTTTTTCATATAGCCTTTTCCTTCAGCATCTTTAAGACTTGCACAGTCGGTCAGTTCCGCATTCTTATACTTCATATTGATTTCTGCCGAAGCCGCGCTGACGATTTTTTCATTTTCGCGGATGAATGCATAGACTGTTCCTTCCTCCATGGTGTTGAGTACAAATTCGGCCTTGTTAATCGCCGTAGGATATACTTTGAAAACTTCGGAGTATAACCCAGCAAGATCTCTTGCATCATCGTGTGTGGCAAATTCAATAGCCGGGCCGGCAGAAGTTTTTGACTCTCGCGGGGAATTCAAAATAGTTTTTAGAATATCTTCTTCCTCACTCCACTTCCTGCTTACGCTTCTTTTTGTGGTGAGATACTTCACTACAAAATACATATCCTCCCCTTTGAAGTAACCGTTAATAAAAGCCTCTTGAATAAATCCCTGAGCGAGAAAATACTGAAGGTCTTTCTCCCGTGATTTCACAATCAATTTTTCAACCCAGCCGTGTATTTGCGTTTCTACAAGTTTAACGACATCAGCGATCGTTCCCTCGTAATCATCGATCCGTAATCTCTTGTTGAAATCGTCTGTATAAACTGAAATCCTTGCATTTTTAGAATTGAAGTTGTCGTTCACTTTTTTCTTTGTCTAATTCACCACTCCACACCATTCAGCAATTGTAAGGGCAAATACTTTTGCCGCCTTTACAACCTCACCGACTTCTATATATTCATCCGGGTAGTGAGCCATTTTTGTTTCCCCTGGTCCCATGACCAGTGTCGGAATATTTCCTACTCTACCCAACAATCCCCCATCGGTTCCCCATGGAGAAGCCTCTACCGTTACCGCTTTTTTATAAACATGGGTGTAATTTTCTTTCAGAACATTTACAAACGGATGATCATCACTTACCGCATTGGGTACCCACTGTCCGCCAAAGAATTCCAATCGGGCGGGATGATCCTTAAGCCAATCGTCATTTTTGCAAGCAGCATGAAGACAATCTTTCAATTGCTTCCTTACATCATCCATATTTTCCTCAGGACCAACTCCTATTCGTCCTTCCAATGTAACCAAATCAGCAACAGACGACGGCCAGGACCCCCCCTGTATCTTTCCAATATTGATCGGGAGAGGAATAGGAATCGTTTTGTATAAAGGATCTGTGATCGCTGCATTTCTTGTTTTCTCCAATTCCATAATGGCATTAAAGACTTTCCACGCCTGTTCGATTGCGGAAACTCCTTCGTAACGTGTTCCGCCATGGGCCGACCGACCCTCCACCGTTACTCTCCACCACATCGAACCTTGTTGTTTGATGAACAACTTCATGTTGGTCGGTTCCGGGATGATAGCGGCATCGGCTTTGTATCCTCTCAGAATTGTTGCCAGAGTTCCAATGCCACCCGTCTCCTCTTCAATAACGGATTCAAAAACTACATCTCCCTTAAGTCTAATTCCTGATTGAACGATTGCTTCGAGCGCAAGCAGTAGCGATACGTTTCCTCCTTTCATGTCGGTAGTGCCACGACCGAACATTTTTCCATTTTCAATTTTACCGGAGAATGGATCGTGAGTCCATTTAGCTCTGTCACCTTCGGGAACGACGTCGATGTGTCCATTTAATATGATTGACCTGCCACCACCGGCACCTTTCAATACACCTACAACATTTGGGCTATTTTTATATGTCTTCCTCGACTCCACAAAGTACGGATGCTTTGAGAGTTCACCATGTGGCGGATCCCAACGATCAATTTTAAGATTCAGTGATGTGAGCTTTTGAATCACAATCTCCTGAACGCCAGTTTCATTTCCTTGTAGACTTGGTTGCTGTACTACTTGTTGTAAAAAGGCTATGCCGGCCTCTTTGTGGGTATCGATGTAGGTTTCGAGAGTTGATTTTATGTCGTTCATTACTATTTGCATTTTCTTGTTCCGCCCGTTACAGTTTTGTAATTCATGTTGGTATCCAATCTAAGCGAGGGAACTTGAAATAGTATAGTCAGCTCCCGTGCTGCTTTCAATATCGGAAAGGGTATAGCCTTCTATTAGTTCATCAAGGCGAAGGCCATCATCGTGAATGGAGAACACAGCCATTTCGGTGATGATCTTTTTTACACAGGCAAACGTAGTGATAGGTAGTGAACACTCTTTGACAATTTTTGGGGATCCATCCTTTTCGCAATGGGTCATGAGTGCTATCAGGTTCTTGGCTCCGTAGGCAAGCTCCATAGCACCTCCTACTCCTGGTACGCGTTTGCCTGGAACAATCCAGTTAGCAAGGTTGCCTTTTGAACAAACCTGCAGCGCACCTAAAATGGAGACGTCAATAAATCCACGGCGAATCATGCCAAACGCAATCGCGCTGTCGAAATAACTTGCACCCGGAAGGATCGTCACGGGAAGTCCAGCAGCGTTGCTGAGATTGCCATCTGCCGCTGCCAATGAAGGTGTTGGCCCCATGCCAAGTATTCCATTCTCTGCCTGGAAGAATACATTGATCGATGGGTCAAGGTAGTCTGGCACAAGCGACGGTATCCCGATCCCGAGATTGACCATCATCCCGTCTTTGACTTCCAGAGCGGCCCGCTTTGCTATTGTTTGTCTTGCATCTCCCATTTCCATTTCCAGTTATATCCTTTCGCTTTCGAGGCGACGATATGTTTCACATAAATTCCAGGAACAATGATTTCTTCAGGGTTCAACTCTCCCATCTCAACAATTTCTTCTGCTTCAACAATCGTTGTGTTGCTGGCCATCGCGACATACGGATTGGTGTTACGCGCGGTTTTGTCAAAGATTAGGTTGCCAAACGTATCGGCTTTTTTTGCATACACGATGCCCACATCCCCAGTGATGGGAGCTTCAAATAAAAACTCTTTGTCGCCGATTCTAATAAGAGGTTTGTCGTAAGCGAGCTGCGTGCCTTTTCCTATTTCAGTTAGAAATCCGTTCAGACCAACGCCCCCTGCCCGGATGCGCTCTACCAGAATTCCCTGCGGCGAAAATTCAACTTTCAGTTTTCCCTGGTGCATGAGTTCGCCGGCCATTGGATTGGATCCAATATGAGACGCAATCAACGATTGTGCCCTTCCCAGGCTGATAAACTTTCCTATACCAATCCATGGGAATCCAGCATCGTTACCAATAAGTTTTATGTCTTTCACCCCTGTTTCGATCAAACAATCGATGATGGAGGGTGGAGTGCCAACACCTCCAAATCCACCGAACAATAGGGTCATTCCATCGAAGAACAATGATTGAATTTTATCGTAATCAGTAACTTTATTAAATTGATTCATACTCAGATTGTGGCACTCACTTCTTTCAATGATTGATCCAACTTGGAAATAAGTTCATCCGTTTCTTTTCGTGTGATAATAAAAGGAGGCGATATCAGTACTCCATTTTCATCTTTGCCTTCCGGCCCTCCTACCGCGGGATACACAAGCAGTCCATTGGCAAAGCAGCGCTCGATGAATTTCGCCTGCAACCCTTTTAACCCAGGGTTGAATTCAAATCCAATCAACAATCCTTTTCCGCGAACGATACTAATGAAGTTGTAAGAAGCTTTTAATTTATTGATAGCAGATTTCAGATAAGTCCCTTGCTCGTTTACGTTATCGATCAGGTGATCTTCTTCTACAATCTCCAGAACTCTCAAAGCTGTTGCACATGATAATGGATGACCACTGTATGTGTGACCGCTCATAATAAGTCCGCTGCCATTCTTAATTGGCATGAGAACTTTATCAGTCATCAATGTTGCCGCAATAGGTGCGTACCCCGCTCCGAGACTTTTGCCAACGGTTACAATGTCTGCCTGCGTCTTCCAATGCTCAAGTCCAAACCACGCTCCGGTTCTTCCAAGTCCAGTCATGACCTCATCAGCAATAAACAGGATTTGATACTCATCACAGACTTTGCGTATCGACTGGTAATACGCAGGATGAGGCGTCAATGCCGTGCCTGCTGCGCCGACGATTGGTTCCGCAACAAACGCGGCAACGTGTTTAGCACCTGCTTTCTCGATTACTTTTCGTAGTTCATTGATTTGAACATCGAGCGTGTCATTTTCAAGATCAGCATGCAACGACGGATACTTTTCAAGCATCGATTCGAATCGCTGCCGCCGGAGCGGATGGCCCGACAGCGATAGTGCACCCATGGTAATGCCATGATAACTTTTCCATCGAGTGATGAACTGCTTCTTGTCGACTTGACCCTGCTCCTGCCAGTATTGGAGTGCTACCTTCATAGCGGTCTCAACGGCTTCTGTGCCACTGTTAACAAAAAATGTATGCTCGTGAGCTTTTTGAAAAGACAGCTCATAAAGTTTTGTTGCCAGTCGTTCAGCTTCCTCTGATGCGAATTGTGATCGGTAGACAAACTGAAGCTTATCAACTTGTTGCTTGATCAATGGCAGGATTTTTTCGTGGGAATGTCCCAAAGAGCAGGTTACCGCCCCCGATGATCCATCCAGATATGTCTTTCCCGATTCATCAAATATGTAGACTCCTTTAGCGTGGTTGGCCTTTAGATATGTTTTGTTAAGGAGAGGCTGGATGTTGTGAGTCATCAGAGATTAGTAAGTTCTGTCAAGATAAACCATAGCAGGAAGCTACGCAATGTCTATTGAAAATGAGTTATTGTCCTTTGAATTAGTTGTTTGGTTTACAGTCCTGTAGGGACTTAATCTTTGTAGAAAAAATTGCAATTGTGAGGCATGCGTCCCGTAGGGCCGCAATCGCTTTCATGCCACAAACAGATCATTTTTATTGAGCTATCCTTTGCTGAAAATTTCACCTTATGTTAACTGAATTATTAACGCGGTCCAAACGCCCAATCATGTTGACCCGTCTTTAGAAATGTACCAAAGAAAAACAGGTCACCCCATAGGGCTAATCCCCTGGTCGCTATTGATGTTTTACAAATAGATCACTCCTACGGAGCTATGCTTTTTTCGTCCGATGTTAACTGAATTATTAACGCGGCTCAATAGCCCTGCCATGCTGACCCGTCTTTAGAAATGCAATGGAGACAACAGGTCACCCCTATTGGGCTAATCCCCTGGTCGCTATTGATGTTTTACAAATAGATCACTCCTACGGAGCTATGCTTTTTCCGTCCGATGTTAACTGAATTATTAACGCGGTTGAAAAGCCCCGTTGGGGCAACCTGTCTGTAGAAACGCGAGCATTGAGCGAGGTACAAGCCCCGTAGGGGTGACCTGAAAAAAAATCTTATCAGAACTAGTTTCAAAGACATTGTATTGCTAAAAAGCACATCGAATTGCTTAGACACGAACCGTCTCATATTAAGCATTAATGCATTTTTATTTATTACATTTCGTAAACTCCGGGCGTCTTCATGAAATCTCAAAACTTTCCCAATGCCCTCGTCATTGTCACCTTCTTTATTTTTCTCGCTGGCATTCTTACCTATGTAATCCCTAAAGGACAATATGACCGCACCGTCGACCCTGTAACCAATCGTGAGATCGTTGTGTCGGGATCCTATCATGAAGTGGATGCACCACAGCTGCCTCTGTTTTCAATTTTGCTGAGTGTGCCAAAAGGGATTATTGCTGGTATTGAAGTGATCATATTGATCTTCATGGTCGGTGGTTGCTTTTATATTGTTGATAAAACCGGCGCATTGAAAGAAGGTGTCGCCTGGCTAACTCATAAAGTTGAAGGGAAGGAAAGTATAGCATTGATCATGGTTGGAATGTTCTTTCTGATGGGAGGAATATTTGAAGGAATGCAAGAGGAGATCATCGCACTGGTCCCGATACTGATGGTTCTAACGAAAAAACTTGGTTATAAACCAGTGATCACTGTTGCGATCAGTTATGGAGCCGCGATCATTGGCTGCTCATTCAGTCCGGTAAATCCATTTGGCGTAGTGATTGCTCAGAAGATTGCCGGTGTGCCGTTTCTTACTGGAAGTGGTTTCAGGATTGTTGTGATGCTCATCGCATTTATCGTTTGGATGTCAATGACGATCTATTATGCTAATGGCAATAGGATTGAAAAGTCAGCGAGTAATACAGTACTACCGAAGTCATTAAGTCGGCAAACAACCATATCGTTAACCTTGCTCGGAATGGCCTTTGCTGTTTTGATCTTTGGAATGCTATACTTTGGATGGGGATTGATGGAAATGTCGGCTGAGTTTTTTGCTTTCGGAATACTGATTGGCATTATTGGCAAACTGGGAGTCAATGGCACGTTCATGAATTACGTCGAAGGCATGAAGGAGATGACATTCGCTTCAATGATCGTTGGGTTTTCCTACAGTATTTCAATTGTGTTGAAAGAAGGTCTGATCATTGACTCCATCATTTATGGATTGTTCAATCCTCTTCAGCATTTGCCGGTAAGTTTATCTGCGATCGGTATGATGATCTCACAGGCAATGTTACATCTCGTTGTGCCCAGTACTTCCGGTCAGGCAGTGTTAACGATACCTATTCTTATACCCCTCTCCGATCTCATAGGGTTGTCGAGGGAGGTATGTATTCTAGCCTATCAATATGGGGGAATGCTGATGGATCTGGTTATTCCAACCAGTGGTGCGTTAATGGCGATACTTGCTGTGGGAGGAATTTCGATTAAAGAATGGCTGGAGTTTGCGTTTAAGAGGATGCTGGTGATTTTCTTGTTGGGAGTTGTGGCGATACTGGTGGCGGGTGCGATTGGGGTGTAGATATTTTCTGGAAGTAGCCGGGACGTATATGTTCTACTCTTCGGGAAGACATGATGATTGAAGTAGAACGACTCACTAAACAAAATAAGTTCGATTATCTGCTAATCGAGAGAACCAGTATTTCAGAGCCGATACCCGTTGCACAAACGTTCAGTTTTGCAACCGACCAGATCAACACCTGGTAGGTAATGCCGGTCGCATCTATCATTGATCCAGAAATAGCTGAGTTGAAACGTAGCGCACATTAATTAAGCCCTTGCTGGTAATGGAAGTTAGCAAAGTAAAATGTACATAGTGGCTATTGACAACTGATCCATCTGTCAAGTGGTTATAAATTGAAGGTAACTTTATCATAAGAGGTGTTACTAAGCCAGTCGAATTTGATGTACATTTCGGAGGACTGTAAATACTGGCTTGAGAATTAAAGCGGGCTTTCGTGTAACAGGAAAAATAGACAGACAAGACTATGGCCTCACTTGGTCAAATAACGAAAGCCCTTTTACACGATTCCGATATGAAGATCTCAAAACTAAGTCAGTTCATTATAGTTGCCTGGATAGGCGTCATGTGTTTTTCATCCTGTCAGGAGAAGAAATATCGCGATGAGATTTATGAAAAACCTGTTGTCAATCCGAATCCTGAAATAAAGTCTTTATCCCCTGAGGAAAGTATTCAGCGGATACATTTGCCAAAGGGTTATAAGATTGAATTAGTCGCCAGTGAGCCCATGATCAGTGAACCGGTTGCTATTGCCTGGGATGGCAATGGCAAAATGTATGTCGCTCAAATGGTAACTTATATGCAAGACATAGATGCGGGCCACGAGAACGAACCCTGGAGCCGGATCTCCACTCTGGAAGACACCGATGGTGATGGCAAAATGGACAAGAGTTCTATCTTCATCGATAGCATGGTGCTGCCACGGATTATGGTTCCACTAGACGACAGAGTGATTGTCGGAGAGACTTATGAGCGCAATCTTTATTCCTATCGCGACACAAACAAAGATGGCAAAGCTGATGAGAAAATTCTGTTGTTGGAAGATACTGTACGAGATAATCGCAACCTGGAGCATCAGGATGCCAGCATGATTTGGAGTTTGGACAATTGGTTATACGTTACGAATAAAGCATTCCGTTATCGGTTCACAAACAATGTATTTGTTCGCGACACCTTACCCGAGCCTGCTGTTGGCCAATGGGGACTTACGCAAGATGCTACTGGCAGATTATTCTTTTCACGTGCTGGCGCTGAAGTTCCAGCCTTGGGATTTCAACAGCATCCTGTTTACGGAAGTCTCGAGATGGAAGGAAAGTATAATGAATCGTTTATGGAACCCTGGCCGATCGTGGGAACAAAGGATGCGCAAGGTGGTCCTCGAAGAATGCGTGAAGGCGATAGTACTCTCAATCGCTTTACAGGTGTAGCAGGTCAAGAGGTTTTTTTGGGTGATAAGATGCCACCTGCTTATGGTGATCTGTTTATTCCGGAACCGGTGGGCAGACTGGTGAGACGCGCAAAAGTTAATCATGTGGATGGAAAGATCGTGTTAGAGAATCCATATAATAAAGCAGAGTTTCTCGCTTCCACAGATCCATTGTTCCGACCCGTGGGTGCGGCTACCGGCGAAGGAAGCTACTTACGTGGCGTCGTAAAAGAAAAAGGTTTTGACAAGTTTGTCGGCCGCGGCCGAATCTATCGGATCGTTCACGAAGATATGAAGCCAGGTCCCAAGCCTGAATTATTATCCAAAACACCTTCCGAACTTCTTGAATACCTCGGTCACCCAAATGGATGGTGGCGGATGACTGCCCAGAAGCTTATAATATTGAAAGGCGATAAGTCTGTTGTTCCTGATTTATTTGAAATGGTTTCAGGAAATGAATCATGGTTTTCAAGACTAATTCATCCGGATAAGGATTTTGCACTAGAACGCCTTCACGCATTGTGGACGTTGGAAGGACTTGATGCCATTGATAAGTCTACCGTTAAGATTGCGCTTGGCGATAAAGACCCGCGTGTAAGGGTCGGAGCCATTCGAATCAGTGATCGGTACTTAAAGCAAAATGACTCTGAGATTTTCGATGCGTTGAAAGTTTTGACAAATGATCCAGATGCCGAAGTATTACAACAACTCATTCTTTCGCTCCGCAATGTTAATGACCTATCTAAACCAATAGTCAAATCAATCCTTGCTGCTCATCCCACCAATGAAGTAATAAAAATTACAGCAGCGGAAAATCTCAATCCATCTTTTTCTGTCATTGCGCAATTGAAAGACAAATACAAGTTTAGAGGAGGCGATGCTGCTGGCCAGATTGTTCACGGTTATACTATTTTTAAAGAATATTGTTCAACGTGTCATGGCCCGGAAGGAAAGGGAATCCATCAATTGGCTCCGTCATTGGTGGGTTCCCCACGAGTGATGGGAGATATTGAGGTGCCTGTTAAAATATTGCTAAATGGACTTACGGGTTCAGTTGACGGCAAAGAATACAACGGTCCAATGGCGCCTGTTGCCAAAGAGAATGATCAATATATTGCTGACGTCTTGAGTTATGTGCGTGCTGAGTTTAATAATTCCGGCACTATCTGGTCGGGCCGCATCAGGGGAATTCGTGAGAGAAACAAAGAGCGAAATAAGTATTGGACGTTGAAAGAGTTGGATGCTGACCAGAAGGTGACAGAAGCTGAAAGACTTAGGGCAGAGAAAGAAAAGCTTAAGACACAAAGCTTAAAGTCCAAGGTTAAGTAGGTATGCATTGAACAGCAGGCGAACTGGCGATTAAATTACTGGAAATAGATTTCTGATTTTAGAAGCAACCTAATCTATGATCAGATCATTACGGTAAAAAAAACAATGAATGTGGAATCAATTGTACTTGCTTCCATATTGAGTTTAAACACGATGCTTCCGGTCTTCTTCTCTAGAGGAATTACCTACCATGATATCTAATTCACCTGGCTCCACTAACCTGCCGATGGTTTTCGATTTGACTTTTTGATGGGCTTAAAATGAAAAAACTAACCAGAAGTTAATTCTGAGCGGCTTTAATAGGATGGTTATGCAATAGCGACCCCGACAGGTCATTATCAGATCCCTAATTTTTTTCTTCGACCTGACTAATCCTTCTATACACAAACGAATGATAAATATGCCGTCTTGCGAAGCGCGCA
>JBBRON010000033.1:0-55099 GCA_038229375.1 Cytophagales bacterium
AGAATGATAAGTAGTCACTAATGCAAAATAAAGTCATTGTAGGCAATTGGGGCAACTGTCCGAAATCGATGATTTTTGAATAAATTGTGCATTGTTTCAATATTGGAACATCAAAGTGTAAAAGTGTCGAGTTTGTGCCGGGGCTAATAATCCGGTGTTGCTTATTGATCCTGATGGTAGGGACTGGGATATAAATAAAACCGTTGATAAGAATGGCAAAACCAACTACGCGATAACGTTTACCGCGGCTATTGTAAATGAAAGTAAAACCACCTCAACAGAAGATATTATAAATCTGGCCGTAAATCTTTCTAATCAGATTCAGGATGCATTTACGATTGATGAGAATAATGTTTCTACTTCGGTGAGTGTCAATATACGAGTTTCCAAAGACGGAAAAACTAATGATAATGAACATGTTTTTCGAGTTACGGATGATCTACCTTCTAACGTTGCTGGTAATGCAGAACTCGGTGGCAAAGATATAAGGATAAACTCATCCCAAGTCTGGCAGATGAATGCGAACCAAGAAGATAATTCAACTGATCAGCAAGGTAAAAAAATTGATCAGCGTGATAGAACGACTGGTCCCCATGAAGCTGGGCATACTGCTGGACTAACTCATCCGGACGAAAGAACAAAATGGTATGATCCGTCAACCTGGTTTCTGCCTTCCAATCAATACATTAAACCTGGAGAACAAAAAAATAATGTTATGTATTCTGGCCCTTATAGACAAGCCTTAGAACAAAATCTTAGTAATGACGGAAAGGGATATAGGATAAATGCAAATCAAGCACGAATAATGTATGAAAACCGAAACAATAAATGAGAGAGTAATGAGAAAGATAATTGGATTTATAAACACTATTCTATCGGGTTTAATGATTTGTTCGGCGTGCAGCACCCCTTGTAAAAATGAAATAACAATTTATCAGGGTGTATATTTTAAAAAGAATCAAAGCTTCGAACTTTTAATTGATAGTAAAATTATTAGTTCTCAAAAATTTAAGGAGGAGTCGCACAGTAATGATTACGTTGAAATTGAAAAGTATTGTGCGAAAGATTCGTCTAAGGTAAAGTTTACTTTAGATGGCAGGGATACAACTTTCTATTTATTTCCAAATAGAACGAAGCGGCTTATGATTGGATCGAGTATATATGGTAATTTTTCTATTGCTACCGATGAAAACAAAGGCGCCTGGATCAAGATGTGACGTGGCAGAGGTGGAAGTCTACTTCGATGACTTTAAAGTTACGCAGGTAAAGAGTCCAGTAGTACAGACGGATGATTACTATCCCTTCGGACTTACTTTCAACTCGTACAGCAGAGAGAATAGTCTTTTTAACAAACACCAATATAATGGAAAGGAATTGCAGGTGGACTTGGGTTTGAATTGGTTGGACTACGGGTGGAGAATTTATAACCCTGATTTGGGCAGATGGAATCGGAATGATGATAAGTCCGACAAATACTATTCATTCAGTACTTACAGTTACGCTGTAAACAATCCATTGCTTTTTATTGATCCAAGTGGAAATGAAATAGTCGTGATTGGAGATGACAAGTACCGAGCAGCGGTAAGACAAGCTTTGCTTGATCTTTCCAAAACCCCAGAAGGGTCTAGATTAGTAGAGTATCTTACAAAATCGGAGCATGTGACAGTAATTCATCAAAGATTGCCGCGCTATCCTGGTGGCAATCCAAATAAACGATACCAGCAAGGAACAACCACCAATGGAAGGTCTGGGTCTTGGATTTCATTCGATCCAAACTATATAACCAAGGGAACAGGTGCCCCAGGAATCCCCTACGTTTCCTTAGGACATGAGTTAAGGCATGCGGAACAAGATACCGAGGATAATCCAAATTGGAAGCAAAATGCCGCTGGAGACTATCCAACAGCTGAGGTGCCTGGATCGAATGGCGAACACGTTCCACTTGCCGAGATAGATGGAGTAAACTCAGAGAACAAAATTAGGGCAGGAGTGCCGGGTGGTGGTACAAGAACGATTTATGACGGGGTGAATGTTAAGGATCTCGTAATTGATGGAAAATCCTTTAAGGTTCAAGCAACCGATCTTAAGAGTTATACTGGACAGGCTGCTAAGGACAAGTTTCTTCAGATTTTAAAAAGTGTAAATAGCCCAACAACAACGGGTAATCTGGACCAGTATAAAAAGAGGGATAAGATTGGAACATACAACCATAAGTATAATAAAGGTGATAAGGCTGCTGTTATTGATTAACCTTTTTGTCTGCCTTGGATGTTCAAGGAAGGATGAGTCATTGGAGGACATCTGGGATTCGCAAGCAAATCGACAGTTTGAAAAGTGCGACATTTTTGAAAGGAGTGCAAAGGGAATAGCGATGCTCGAATATGGCAAAGCAACTAAAGTTCGTTCTTTGGTTTGTGAAGATTTACGTGGAGTCAAAAAGGCATTTGTTGTGGAGTCTTGGTCAGGTGATCCGCTAGTCTACTCAGTTCTGACTAATGTTGAAGGGAGTAAGGATGTCTATGCTTATCGGTATAACAAATCTCAGAATGAGATAGAGAGGGTGGTTATTTATTATGAAGGTGATTCAGGCAAATATTATTCAAATTTCTTTTTAGACTTTAGTGAATCATTCCTGTGCAGCGATGACACTGACGAGTTGGAACTTTATTTCATCATTGAACCGGAAGACTAATCTTTCGACCTCTGATGAAGTTTACTTTGATGACTTTAAGGTAACGCAAATCAAGAGTCCTGTTATAATAGTAGGGTTTGATTTTTTTAAAAAGGCTACTATTGAAAAAAGAATTATTACGCCTTTAATAAAACTATAAAAAAGCCATGCGTCACTTTATCACCTGACAGTCATTAGAGAAGGCATGTAAGTGATTGATAGTCAGGAATGACTAGAGATTAGGTTCCTAAAATGGTAGTAGATCAACTAGCTCCTCCAGCAATAAATGCTGTTTCAAGATTGGAACAGGCAGAGAATTTATTAAATTAGGCCTTGTCTGACAATGATAGATCAAAGCAGTTGATGAGTTATTATCTAGACTTCAATTTCAACAGTTGACACATCGATTCGCCCGATTATGTTCTTTAAGATTTAGGGTTGGCAATTCTTTTCAAAGCTTTCAATGCTGCGAGATCAAGGGTGATATTTTGAAATAGCTAATTCGGAGGAAGGCCGTGACGGGAAATAATGCCGTCGGTTGATAAAAATACCCCACCAATGTCGGGGAGGAGGTTCTACTCAAGGTCTCGAAATTGAGCCGGATAAAACACCGGACAATCAATGATTTTAATCACCTTGAATCCCCCGTTTTTCCCTTCTTTTTACGTATTTTAAGGGTCGTGAGCCGCTTACCTTTATTTATATTTTTTATGTTCGCGGCCACGTTTGCGATGTCGCAAACCAAGGTGGATTCCCTACGCGTTCCTAGAAGAGAAATTACGAAAAATACCACTGGCAAAGTCGATTCTTTGACGAACAAATTAAACTCCCGGCTGGACAGCATCTCTCATTTATCTGTTACTGTTCCCGGCGATAGTACTATGCGCGGCGCGATGCACAAAGCCGATTCTATCCGCTCCGGCTTTAAATCAAAAGCAGATAGCCTTCAACTAGCTTTCCGAAAACCGTTGAATAAAGTAGACTCGCTCAGTCGTTCGCTTAAGTATAAAATAGACAGCCTTACGAAACTCAAACTGCCCACAACCAAACTGACTCATCGACTTGACAGTATTAACAAAATCAGTTCTGCAAAACTTGCCGAACTCAACCAGAAGTTAGGTGCTTTGAAGCAAAAGGCAACCAAAGATCTCAATGCCCTTGAACTCCCTCCTCAACTGAAAGAACCTGTTCAAAAACTAACCCAGTCAATCAGTGGTTATAATATCCCGATGGTCAATGGAAAGATTCCAGGTATCGACCCTTCTTTGCAGCTTCCACAAATAGGAGGACAACTTCCAACACTTGGAACTCAGTTGCCCGGAAATCTCAATACTTCATTACCAGGAAATCTAACGGTTCCGGGAGTAAGCAGTCCTGTAAATGGTCAGGTGCCCGGCGTTACCAACCCCGCGGGAATTGCGAATCCTATAGGACAGTTATCAAACATCTCAAGCCAGGTAAATGGTTATGGACAAGATGCAAAGAACATAGCGCAGGGAAATATCTCTCAGGTAAAGAACCTCGATAAGGCAGCTGAGAAAGAGCTCATGAAATCAAGTGTTGGTGCAGAGTTAAAAGGAAAAACAGCAGAAGTTGATCAGATGAAAAAGAAACTTGCCACCCGACCGGATTCCGCTGCTGTTACCATGGTCAAGCAGGAGGTGATGAAAGAAGCAACTAATCACTTCAAAGGACAAGAGGCTGTTTTAACAGAGGCTATGGACAAGCTGAGCAAGCTGAAGACAAAGTACAGCGATGTCAAAAGTATGGCAGACCTTCCAAAGAAATTGCCGAATCCCCTTCACGACAAGCCCTTCATCGAGCGCATTGTGCCAGGTATTACTTTCCAGATTATATCCACTGGAGCGTTGGTACTGGATGCGAATGCTGGAGCAATGTATAAGATCTCACCCCGTCTTTCTGCTGGTGCTGGCTGGGTTGAGAGATTGATCTTTGATACCAATCAGCAAAACCGCAGAATGTATGGTCCACGTGCCGCGGTACAATTCGACCTTCGCAAAGGATTCGGTCTTCGGTTTGTCCCCGAATTTGTTAACGCCTACATTCCACCTCAACTTCAAACGCCGATAGAAGGCACAGATCGTCAATGGGTGTGGGGTGCATTGGTTGGGTTAAAAAAGGAATTCAAAGTCTATAAGAATCTGCGAGGCAATACTGAGGCCCTCTATAATCTTTACAACCCCAATCACATGAGTCCATATCGCGATCAGCTGGTAGTAAGGTTCGGTTTCGAGTTTCAGATAAAGAAAAAGGTCAAGGAGTGAAATATCCTCTCCCTTCGGACCCCTGGCCATAGAAATGGGAAGTGAAACGACCCATTGTAAGGCCATAGCGTGACTCCGGTTAGTTGACCAAAATGCCTGGTCTTATTACTACCACCGTGGGTGCACATAAGAGCAGTGGCGGTATAGGAAGGCTTAGGTCTGACTTACATATAATTGTCCCTGCGCTGTTCCAAATTGGGATTATAAGATGATGAGCCGCATTAGAAAGCTTCTTTTACAATAAAATCATTTGCTATTTCTAACTCAGACAAATGCTTTCCAACTGCATTCATCATTGGTTCGGGGCCACAGAGATAAAAATATTTTGATTTTTCTTCCTTATGCTTCTTTATCAACTCCGCTGAAATATATCCATGTTCAAATCCCGCAACCTCTTCATCAGAAAGGATGTTGATGAAGTTACTGCCCAATAGTTTATTGAATTTATCTTCAAGGATAATATCCGCTTTGGTTTTATTGGCAAAAATCAGTTTATTATTACCGATTTTACCTTCCTTCTCAAGTTGCTTTAAAATGGCAATGAAAGGCGTAACCCCTGCGCCACCTGCAATAAAGATTCCTTCACCTTTGTAGCTTATGTCTCCAAATGGTTCTTGAATAATTAATGCATCGCCCTTAGCGAGAGAAAGTAATTGATTGGTAACACCATTGTGTGAGGGGTACGTTTTAATGGTAAACTCAATGTGCTCATCGTCAGGCAATGATGTAAACGTAAATGCCCTTAACTCCTCTTGCCAACCTTCTTTGTCAATGGATACATCTACCGCTTGTCCAGGGTGATAGCTTAAGCGTGCGGGTTTTTCTGCAACAATTTTAAGAACATCGTGTGTAAGATGTTCTAGAGATATGATTTTTACAAGCTGCGCCATGGCAAACTATTTTTGACTTTCATATGGATACTTAAAGTTCGGTTATCTTTTTCATTACATTTTCTACCATTGCATCGCAGTAGATTAAATTAAATTCAAAAATCTCATCGGGCGAATATGATTTTTCTATTTCTTTTTTCAGCATTGATTTTGCTCTGTTTAGACGCACTTTAACATTGGTTTCGGTGATATTCAACAGAGAAGCTGTTTCAGAGACATTTAATCCGTTCATTTCCCTCAAGGAGAAAACCATACGATAATCTTCCGAAAGTTCTGAAAGTGATTTTTCTATGATGTGACCCAATTCACGGGAGTGAATTTGCATATTGACATCGCTATTTGAATGAGTGAACATTGGTGCTGCTTTTTCATTTATATTCTCTTGAGCATATTCCATTTTAAAACTAAATTTTTCCTTTTTTCGATAGCAGTTGTTTAGCATGATGCGGATAATCCAGGTTTTAAAACTTGAACGTTGCTCAAATTGCGCCAAGCTCTTGAATGCATCAATATAAGTGTCTTGCATCAAGTCTTGCGTATCCTCGTGATTATAGTTATATGACCTGCCCGTTTTATATAAATGCGAGTTAAACCGCCTTACGATAATTTCGTAAAGCGGTTTTTCTCCATTCAGGATACGTTCAACAATTTCTGCTTCTGTTAAGTGTTCAAATTGCTTCATGCTATTTATTCTACGATTTTTGATAACCGTGCCATTGAGAAGGCTGCAATTGCCATAACAAGGTCACGCACTGCTACATCCACAAAGTTAAACCCAATTAATAAAGTAAGTGCAATTACAGTAAGCCATGCTGCAACAATATATCCGCCAATTTCCGCCTTTTTCAGCACAATGGTACCTGCAATAATTTCTATTACACCCACGATCATCATAAAAGTAGAGGCTGAAAATGGCAACATATTCCCAATTGTCGGATTAATGTATTGTTCCCAATGGGTTAATAAGTTCGTGAATTTGTCAAACCCTGCTACTATTGGAACTATTCCAAAAGTATACTTCAAAAGGTTAAAAGTAGATTTGATTGATTGTTGTGATGATGTGCTTTCCATTCTATTATTTTTACTTGTGATTGTTATTCTTTAAGCCAGTGTTTTTAATTAGAAACACTGGAATGGACAGATTCAATTATTTTTTAAAATTTATCAGGAAACTGTTTAGCAATTCCTTCAGAAAGTGTGTCAGCAAGCATTAGCATGTGGTTTAATGCGCCCTCAAATCCTTCAATTGAAGACTTATAATCACCTTTGAGAATATTTACAGAATATTCTGTCGTATGTGTAATATGGCTTTTTAGAGCAGGCTCTGTAGCTGATTCTGGCCAGTTTTTGGGATTGGCAGAAGAAAGGAAATCGGCAATTTCCTTTGCGTTTTTATACCAACTTTCAAGAGCCTTATCCAAAGCCACTTTATCATTAGCTTGTGCTGCTTTTAAAACTGGGACTGCATCTGTAATATGCTCTGTTAACAGTTTAGCTAACTGGTCTCCTGCTGCTTGACCGTAAAATGGAACAATAGCAGCCCCAATTTGCTTTTGGTTTTCCAGCAATCGGTTAAGTTTTAGGTCCAACTGTTTTGGTTCGTTATAGAATGCGTCTACAGTTGCCAAAGTCCAGTGCATGTGGTCTGACCACAGTTTTCGCATGGCCTGATTTAGCTCCAAATACTTTGGGCTCTTTACAAACTTGGCCATTTCTTTACTGTTGGTGCTTTTGTTTGCGGAATGATCCACGTGTTGAGCATTAACAGTTGTAGCCGCCAAGGCAATAGCAAGGATGAGTGTTAGTGTTTTCATTTTCTTAGTTTTTATTGGTTACCCTGTATTAGGGTAGATGAGAATTGAAAAGGTTACAAAAGGCGTAAAATTTTCAATCCAAAAAGGATAGCTTAACAATCTGGGGACTGACGGGCTTGGCAAAACATTAATTGAATAAATATGGACAGAAATGAATTTTTGAAAAGCGCTGCAATCCTTGGTGGGGTAACTTTGCTTCCGACTCCTGTTTTCTCGAAACCTGCAGGTTGGCACCTTTGAACTTAAGCAAAGCGTCTCGCTAAAAGGAGAATTCCCCCTTCAGTGGGTTCAGCGTGGAGATTTCGCCACCCTTGACCATTTTATTTCGCGAGGGCGTGATCAGTAAAAGTTAATTCACGACCATTAGTCGCTATTCCTGGCTAAATTACTGAATATCAAAGCGTTCGGTGGTCAAACCATCCCGGAATGAATTGTTTGGCATCGCGAAAAATGGTGATCACACCTAAACGAAATAAAGTGCTCAACCACCACGGAATCTATATATTTATATACAACCAATAATGATCTAGGGTAATATCGAGTTGATTGCGTCGCGAATGTGTCGAACTATATTTATTTACTAGCTTGATTTGTGATGTTAATTTTAAATGATCTTTAGCTTCCCAGGTAATGGTAGAATCTATATTATTTTTTCTCAAATCCATTATCCATGAATTTATTTCTTTTAACCAATGGTCATAACTTTTATCTTGAACATATCCAAGTATAGCACTACGAAGCAGGCCTTGGCCATGTTTGCCTCGTTTGAATCTTTCAATTCCGCCCAAATTTCCCTGAACATATTCCCTTTCTCTAATTTTACCCGGCGTAGGTAATCTTTTTGCTTCAATGACAAAGAAAGGCTCTTTTGAGGAAAATCGCTCTGCAGAGATTACGGAAAAATCACTACTTCTTTTCGAGTTGAGATATTTATGCTGGAAGTGAAACATGAAGAAAGTACTTCTAGCAGCTCTTGACAAATAAATACAGCATTCTTGACTAATATCATCCTCTGCCTTAACAACTTGACTGATGTCTTGAGAAAAATCAGGTAATGTTTCTTCTAAGAAATTCACGATAGCATCGATCGTCTTCCCTTTGGGGATACTAAAATTCAGAGTGAGTTGAGCGGGTTTAATTTGATCTTTAAGCATTAATATCCTGCTTTAACTAAATCATTCAAAGCCTGATCGGCATCTCTTAAGGCAACGGATTTTAGCCAATACCTGAGTTGCTTCGGCTTTATTAAATAAATTCTATCTTTTGCATAGAAATTTACAACGCGGTTTATTCTTAAGGTCTTTCCAACTTCTTTTCGTACCAGCTCCGAAATATTTGATTCGGCCTTCGGAGTGCTAATGAATTTGATATTCTCAACTTCTGAAGCACTATAGGAGAATTCAAATGCAAAAAAAGTATCAGCTTCTCTAACAGATCGACTTCGGAATTTCTTTTGACCATCCTCATAGATTGAATTTAGTGCCTTGCAAAAAGTGGTTCCAAACTGTTTCAATTCGGCTTCAGACGAAGTGTTATTCGTTAATGAATTCTCCCCTTTAGATATTTGTTCTAAATAATATTTAATAACATCATCTCGAAGAATCTTTTCAGTGTATGATAGTTTCAGATCATTATCCGCTTCAGTGTAAGGGAGGTTTAGAATATCTTCTTGGAGTAAGGTCGAAACAGATCTGCTAATGCCTGCGCGAGCGCTCGTTACCGACAGGTAAAATCTATATGTTTGATTTTCCCTTATAGCAGACTCTATTTTCTTAAGCAACTCACGATCTTCATAGGGAGAATGTATCCCCACGATTTCATTTCTAAAGGAGATAGGCTTTTCATTATAGTGAACTGGAATAGATGAGCGACCGATATTTTTCTTTATTAAAAGTAAAGGCCCTTGAAATAATTCTCGATTTCTTTTCCACTGAAAGAAAATGTCTTTTAGTCTAAAACGTTTTTTAATGCCTGTTTCATCAAAGTCCTCCGGATTAAAACATATGCTGTTAGTTAAGAAAGATGCTTTGTCATAACCACCTTTTTTCTTTTCTCTGTCTGATGCCGTAATCTCACTATCACTTTTTCCTTTTATAAAGCCATCGCCAAATATCCAGCCGTTTGAGCTTTTCTTTTGTTTAAGATACGACCCTAACGTTGGCAATTCTGCTAATCTATTGATAAGGAAATTTAGCCGACCACCGCCTAATAGATTCGATTTCCAAATATATTGCTCACTTATCGACGCCTCTTGACTAACCTTATGAAAGTCATAGTGATCTATTTCAAAAAAAATTTTTTCCTTTGAAGGTTTCGTTCTGCGCACTGTTACGTGTAAGATCTCGCTATTATCGGACTCACGCTTGTGAACAAAAATAGCCGCCGTAGCAACACTTGCTTTTCCAAATAGCGTAGAACTAAGATTTGTGAAATCTATAATTTGAGAAACTTTATTCTTTTTAAAGAAATATTTTCTAAAATCCAAAGTGTCATTGTATAGCAGCGGACCGGAAGGCATAATTAAACAAAGCAATGAATTCGGTTTTAATAAACGCATCGCTTGATCAAGAAACAATAATGCTATTTGATTCTGAGGAATTTTAGAATCCAACATCAATTTGTTTGATTTAACTATTGAATCGAATTTATTCTTATTTAATTCAATAAAGGGCGGGTTTCCAATTACTAAATCGAACTTGTTATCGCTCTGACCTAAAAAATGGAAAAAATCTTCCGCTTTGATATTATTTGCACTTAAATCATCAAATGTTAGCTCAGTCCAGATTTGCTTTGGTGTTAAAAGATCGCAGAGAGCTAGTGCCAGGCTGAATATTGTTAATCTTGTCGCATCTTCCTCAACATCGACCCCATAGATACTTGTCCTTAGTAATTCCTTAAGAGTTTTCAACTTTGGATTTGATGGTAATTCACCTAGTTCAAGATATTTGTTATATCTCCACCACTCGACAAGTCTTTTGAAAGCAGCAACAAGAAAAATTCCAGAACCACAACTTCCATCAATAAGTTTGAAATTTACTTGTGGTAAATCCAGTGGCATGCTTTCATCAACCAACATATTCACAAGAAAATGAGGAGTGTATACCACATCATTTTTATCTTCTCCTAAAAATTCTTCGTAAACGCTACTAATAAGTTCAACAGGTAATCTGTTGAAGGAATATCTACGCCATAGGACGTACTGACCTTCCTGAATATTAGCATCCAAGAAATCTGCTAGGATAGTCAGATCACAATTCCTCAATAAATCAACTTCTGTTTTATCTTCCCAAGCAAATATTTTCCCGTTAAAATGTTCACCAAGTTTTTTAAACATTTTAACTACTTGCCCTTTATTGCGCAACACGCCACAAAAATTGTCAGCCTCAAATTGTTTAAAGAAGTTCTTTGCAAATAGCGTTTCTCCGTCGTCACCCCTTTCTTCAAGATATTTAACAAGAATACTTAACACCAAAAGTTTGTGTGCTGTGCGAGATGGTAGATTACTTTTTTTTAAGAAAGAAGTTCTTATTTTCTTTAAACCAGTAAGGAGATCATTGTAAGAAGAAGTGCTTTCTAGAAAATATTTTGAATTTTTAGTTTGTTCCCAAAAAGTTCCGTTGTCAAAAAACTTTGCGGAATATTCCTTTACGGCTTGCGCTGTAAAATTTAAGATTTCGATGGGCGTAGCCGAAATTTCATAAAAAAATGTGTCGACCGGTTTCCTACTATCGAAAATTAAGAGCCGACTTTTCTCAACAATAATGAATAAAGGAATAACACAACTACTCCATAAATCGCGTTGTATATTAGCATACTCCTTTGAATCAAGTTTATTTGAGGTATTATCATACAGATAAATTTGGGGAATTGGTTGACGATTTTCGAATTTCCGAAAGTATACGGCATCTGCTTTGTAAAAGCCTGCAGTTTCTAAGGCAAATAATTCTACTGAACTTATAGCTTGAGATTTCAACTGGCCTGTGTATTGTAGAGAGGAAATACTAGCTTCACTGCCGAAGTCAAGTAATTCCAACGCTTCCGAAAATCTTGCTGAATTATTTGTCAAGGACATTTCCTTAAATAAGCCAAAAATTACCCCTTTAATATAATTCAGCAAAATTACTAAAAATGATAGTAATCAAAGGGTTTTATATACTAAATATATTAGTATAAAATTACGACTCTAAACTATAGATTCGACTTATTTTGATTTCACTACAGGAACCGGATTGCAAATCCGGTCCAGTGATCCTGGTCAATCACCTTTTAACAACCATTTAAGCCCATTTTGACCAAACATTCGAATTAATCGAAACGAAATGTTCGAATATTTCGTTTAAATTTGAATATTGTTAATCCTTACTATCACAAAGCCATGCTGGAACTCGATGAAATCAAACGCCCTACAAAAGAAGAACAGGAATTGGCGTCGGAGTCATACAAAGCGCTGAGTGCCACCCTGGCCTCATTAAAGTCTCAAAATCCCGAGATTGAAATAGAGGAGACCGAAGAAAAAATCAGAATCCCATTGTCTGCCTTGAAATTGTTGGCGAAAATATTGAAAGCCACAGGACAGGGTAAGCCGATTTCGATCGTACCGTTGGCCTCGGAAATGACAACTCAATCTGCTGCCGAAGTGTTGGGCTGTTCACGACCACATATCATCAAGTTGCTCGAAAGCGGCGACATTCCTTTCGCAAAAGTAGGAAGACATAGAAGGATAAAATTTGAAGATGTTATGGCCTACAAGGCAAAAATGAAAGCCGCTCGCAGGGATCTTCTCATTCAGATGATGAGAGAAGATGAAAATGTTGGCTTGTATGATTCATAGTGTTCGGTTGATCAAACCACTATCACCTCCAACCCATCCTCACACTCCTCCAACAATTCCGACATACTTTTCCCCAGCACCGGATGTTTCATCGCCGCTGCTATCTCCACCAGTGGCACCAACGTAAAACGTCGCGCTGCAATTCCAGGATGGGGAACAATCAGATTCTCTTTCTCTATAACTTCATCTCTATAAAAAAGGATGTCAATATCAATGGTCCGGCTTCCCCATTTTTCCGCGCGCTTCCTGCCAAGTTTTTTCTCTATTAAAAGGATGGTCTTTAACAACTCTTCCGCCCCCAGTGTTGTTTCAATTGCTATCACCTGGTTGAAGAACGCCGGCTGGTCTTCCTTACCCCAGGCTGCGGTCTGATATAGTGAGGAAGTCGTGATAATTTTCCCGGCCTGCTCGCTGATAAGCCTTACGGCTTCTCCGATGTAGTGGCGGCGATCGCCCTGGTTTGAACCTAAAAGTAGAAATGCCCGTACCATGCTTGTATTGAAGTCCTTTTCCTAGTTGTAAAATTGATATTTTTGCGGTCTAAATCCCTGTTATGAATTTTTTTAAAGCTTTTTTCGCTTCCTGCCTCGGCTCCCTTGTGGCATTTATTCTGCTGATTTTCTTGACGATTGCTGGTATCATGGCCGTGTCGGGTGACGGTGAAACGGTTGTAAGCGAGAATTCTGTACTTCACCTGAAACTGGAAGCACCTATTACCGAACTGGAGGTGGACGATCCGATGGCCGAGCTGATCCCGGGTGCCGGCAACCAGAGCTACGGCCTTTTGCAGCTTATATCTACAATCGAACATGCCAAGAATGATCCTAAAATAAAGGGTATCTATCTCAATACTTCCAGACTGATGACGGGAATGGCCACGATACAAGAGCTAAGGGCCGCTCTGATTGACTTTAAGTCCTCCGGAAAATGGGTGATTTCGTATGCCGACTTTTATACCGAAGGGGCCTACTACCTTGCCTCCGCCGCCGACAAGGTGTATATGTATAATGAGGGCGAGGTTGAATTGAACGGACTCGCCACCGAGGTGATGTTCTTCAAGAAGATGTTTGACAAGCTTGAAATCAAGCCCGAGATTTTCCGCGTAGGGGAGTTCAAAAGTGCGGTGGAACCTTTCCTCAGGGAAAATCTGAGCGAAGAGAACAAACTGCAGCTCAACTCTATGCTGAATTCTATTTATGGAGATATGCTTCGCGGAATTTCCGATTCGCGCAAGATCCCCTATGATAAATTAAAAGAGATGGCCGACAAGATGCTTGTGCGCAACGCTGAGCAGGCGGTATCCATGGGACTGGTGGATTCATTGTATTACGATGATGAGGTCAAAGATGTGTTGCGCAGCAAACTGAGTATAGAAAAGAAGAAGCGCATTCCTTTCGTGACCTATCGCCATTATAGAAAGTCATTTACCGAAGACGCATCATCTAAAAATGAAATTGCTGTGATCGTTGCCGATGGAGAGATTATTCCAGGCAAGGCCGACCAGGGAAGTGTTGGTGCCGTTACAATCGTGGATGCTGTGCGCAGAGCCCGCAACAACGACAACGTGAAGGCGATTGTGTTGCGCGTCAATTCTCCCGGCGGTGTGTTCCAGGCGGGCGATATGATGTGGCGTGAAATTGTGCTTGCAGCAAAACAGAAACCTGTCATCGCCTCTATGGGTGATTATGCAGCCTCCGGAGGTTATTACCTTGCGATGGGATGTGATACCATTGTTGCCCAGCCTACTACCATCACCGGTTCAATCGGTGTGTTCGGTGTGATGTTTGATCTGAGTTCGTTCCTGAACAACAAGATCGGTATTACTTCGGAGCAGGTGAAGACCGGAGAGATAGGAGAGTTGTACACATTGACGCGGCCCCTTACCGATGTTGAGAAGAATATAATACAAACTTCCGTGAATGAAATCTATGAAACATTTACCCGCAAGGCGGCGGAGGGCCGCTCGATGACACAAGATGAAATTAAGAAGATCGCTTCGGGACGAGTATGGACAGGGTCACAAGCAAAGAACAATGGACTTGCCGATGTGATGGGAGGATTTGATGATGCCGTGAAGATCGCTGCAGAAAAAGCGGGTATAGGCACCGATTACAAGCTCAACTATTATCCGCAGCCGCGTCCGTTTTTTGATCGCCTGTTCAACACCTGGGAAGACAACGCACGGGTGAAAGCATTACAGAGCGAACTCGGAGTTTACTATCCATGGTTTCAGCAGTGGGAGCGAGTGAAGAATTATAATGGAGTGCAGGCAAGGATGGGGGTGGAGTTTATAGTAAAATGAGGAGACAGGAGGGAGGAGACAGGAGGGAGGAGACAGGAGGCAGGAGTTAGTAGGGGCAAGTAGGAGGAGAGAGGAAAGGAATAGTAGTTGCGCACCGATTAACGATCATCGATTACCGTTTGATTTTTGATTCAAATGGCAAGTACCTTAAATCGGTAAAAGCATAAGAGGCATTAATTGGAAATTGATAGATAAAAGCTTTGGGAGAAATCTCAAAGCTTTTTGCTTTTTCCTGAAGAGGACGGAGGAGGAGACAGTAGCCAGGAGAGGAGTCAACACGAAGTAACATTATCACCATTGGCTGCGCCTCACCGATTACCTTCCTTACCGATTACCGATTACCCCTCACCTCACCCCTGCCTCCTTGCTCCTCCCTTTTAAAGTCTCCCATCGGGAAATTGACTTTGCCACAGCGAATAATACTGCTTCTGATTTTTAAGAAGTTCAGAGTGACTCCCTTTTTCCGCCACTGCGCCATGCTCAATGACCACTATTTTATCTGCCAGCGCGACTGAGGCAAGCCTGTGAGCGATGATGATTACCGTCTTGTTCTGGCTTTTAAGAAGTTCAATCATTTTGTGAATGTACTTTTCTGAAACGGTGTCCAGGGAAGAAGTGGCTTCGTCCAGAATCAGGATCTCCGGATCCCGATAGAGCGCGCGTGCGATGGCGATTCGTTGCTTTTGGCCGCCTGAAAGAGTTGCTCCATTTTCTCCGAGGTAGGTATTGAAGCCGGAAGGGAGACCGTTGATGAAATCCAGAATCCCGAGTGTTTTACTGACATTGATTATCTTCGTCATGTCAGGCGAAGCGTCGCCAATGGCGATGTTGTCGATAACGTTCCCTGAAAACAGATCAATCTTCTGAGGGACGACGGCAATGAGTCTTCTTAATGATTGATTATCAATGTCGGCCAGGTCATAGTCACCTATCTTAATTTGGCCTGCGGAAATTGGATAGAGTTTTAAAAGAATGTGAATTAGTGTGGATTTTCCGGAGCCACTTTCACCTACGATCGCAACGATGCTGGATTTTGGAATCGTTAAGTTGAAATCCTGAAATACGGTGACGCGGCTGCCATAGCGAAAGGAGACGCCTGTGAATTTGATGTCACCGATCATCGTGGCTGTTAGGCTAATTTTATTTTCGTTCTCTTCTTCCTCAGGTTTGAGGTCATCAATTTCGAATAGGCGGTCGGCAGCGATAAGTGCGTTCTGAATAATTTTGTTTGCACCAATTAAATTGCTTGCAGGAGTAGTGAAATAGCCGATCAATGCATAAAACGAAAGCAATTGTCCGGTAGTGATTTGTTTCTCCATGACGAAAATAGCGCCTATCCAAAGGAGTAAAATAGTAAACAGACGAGACACGAATTCTGTAGAAAAACTTGATGAAAGATTGTTTATACCCGATGTATGAACTGTTTGAAGTAGTCTGTTAAACTTTTCTTCCGTTTTGATTTGGGCGTCTAATTCAAGGCCAAAACTCTTGACTGTACTTATCGAATTTATTGACTCGACCAATTGAGATTCAAGTTCAGCTGTATTTTCCATTTGCTTTCTCTCGATTTTTCTATTTAATCTGTTTGTTAAAAAATAGATTATGGAGTAAGTAGGAATAATGATAATAACAACCGCTGCAAGTTTCCAATAATAAGTAAACATCAGTGTCACTGAGAATATGATTATCAAAAAATTTACAATCAGATTGATGAACACGTCATTAATGAAATTTCTGATTTTGACCGCGTCGTTTACTCTCGAAAGAATTTCGCCCACCCGCATTGTGTCAAAAAAATGCTGAGGTAATTTCAGCAAATGGCGGTAGTAGCCGAGAATAAGTTTTGTGTCGATTGCTTTGCCTGTCTTCAGGGTTAGTAAACTTTTTCCAAAACCAACAAAAATTCCTGTTAGCAGAAGAAAAACCATGACAACCCCCATCATATTGAGAAGTCTTTGATTATTTCTAAGTAGAACATCATCTATGATCTTCTGAACATAGATGGAGGTGCTAAGGCCTATTAGGGTATATAGCAGGGCGCCGACCAGAGCCTTTACAAGAATCAACTTATGTTGACTTACCAGATTCCATAATCGCAGTGCAACTGGTTCGTGAAAGTTTCCTTTCTTGAAAGTTTCGCCGGGAGCCATCATTATTAACGCTCCTGTCCAAACCTTTTTAAAATCTTCGTGTGAATAGAGATGCATTTGTCCGTCAGCAGGATCCATCACTTCAATTTGTTGAGTAGATACCTTGTAAATAACGATAAAATGATGAAGGGTCCCGTTAACTATAACGTGGGCTACTGCCGGGATGGGTATCTTAAACAGACTTTCGAAACTTCCTTTCACCCCTTTGACTTCGAAGCCGAGGTGTTGAGACGCCTCAATCATACCAGTAATGTTCGTTCCCTTTTTATCTGTTGAGGCAAGTTGCCTGATTCTTGCAACCGATAAATGTAGTCCAAAATGAGAAGCGACTGACGCGAGGCAAGCTGCGCCACAATCCGTGGTATCGCGCTGCCGAACTTTAATTATGTGTTTCACTTCTGTTATTGACTAGTTACTTACGTGAATATATTTTACCGGTGACAGTAACAACGGAATAGAGGTTATAGGGGAGGTGATTTTGTTTTGATCCAGGTTATCAAGTACAAGGAATCCAACCATCAACCTATATTGACCATTATTATACCTCAAGGAATAATTCTTTTTGATATTTTTCATGTCTATTTTTTTTATTTAAGAAAGAAAAATACTTTGGGGAATGACCCCCAAAGTATTCTATTTAAACTGCAGCGTCCACCTATGGTGCGATGGTTAGGCCTAAATGCCAAAATATTAGGAAAAGTATTCCTCCTCTTGTTTTTACAAGCTCATCTCGAGAGAGGTCGGTAACTCAGTTGTTCCAAAGGACGAACGTCTTACAGTTATACCTTGATTCGTTGTTCATAGTATGCAAGGCCCACGCCGATCATGAAAGCAACGAAAATAAGTCCGAATCCTCCAAAGGTCTCGTTTCTCTCGAACTCACTCAATTCTATTGTATTAAATTTTTCAAGGGTTTTCATATTAGATGAAGTTGAATAATAGCCAGAATCCCTCTGGTCAGGGTTGCCTGAAAACTGTCGGGCGCAGACTGGTCCGGCCGGGATACCATGTTCGAATATGGCACTGAAAAAAAGTGTTAGCAATGGGTTTTGATAATAGTCAGGAAAACCAGACAGTGGAGTTGCTCTGAATAAAGTGCCAAGCTCTTCTAAAATGTTAATTTCGTTGTGTTGATGCATTGGAGCTTGTGTGATCGCTAGTTCTGTCAAAACCATTTATTTATGAAACGAATTAATATACTACTGGTAGAAGATGAGGTTCTCATCAGAGAGGGTATGCACTCATTGCTTGAGAAGGAGGATTTTATAAAGGATATTTATGAAGCGGGTGACTCTAAAGAGTGTTGGAGTCAACTTGGATTGCATTCGATCGATGTAATACTTCTTGATGTTAAACTCCCTGGTGTTAAAGGTCAGGAATTGCTTACGGAATTATCCTCTAAGGAAGGCCATCCTAAAGTTATTGCTGTAACAGGTTTGGAAGGAGTGGAGGTAATCATAAACCTGCTTAAGGCCGGCGTAAATGGTATTGTATTTAAATTGGATGGCTATTCTCAGATTATAGCAAGTATTCAGGAAGTGATGATGTCTGGGTATTTTTTTCAGGAAAAGATCTCAGGTATAATCCAGGCCAATGCTCACCGTTGGGATCATGTACCTCCTGTGATTCTCAATTTTCAGGAAAATGAATTGCTGAGAATACTAGCAACCGGGCTTACCACAAAAGAGATAGCTGTTAAATTGAAGATGACTGAGGCAACTACCGAAACATATCGAACTAGACTGATTAAGAAACTTGGCGTCCCAAATTCAGCAGCCCTGTTGGCATACGCCTACAGGAATGGTATTTTGTAAAACTGTTACAGCATTAAAAAACGATAATGGACCGTTGCTAACAGGCCTTTGTTTCCCTTTCGGTATTGTAAGGTGGCGCCAATCACATTTGATCTCATTCTCAATGTATTATGTTTTTTCTGCAGAGTTTCAATGAATTCGGAAAGCCTCGAGAACCCTGTTCCGTCATCTTCCACTTCAATTGAAAGAGAATTTTCATTCCATGACATTCTCACCCATACATGCCATGCTGAGGAATGTTTTAAGGCATTGTGAATTAACTCTTGAATGATCCTAAAAAGATATATTTCCGCCAATTCGGGAATATTTTGTTCAAGTCCGGTAGGCTCAAAATGGATTGTGCCACCACCCGGCCGTTCGACATTTTGACATAGAATGCTAATTGCCTTTTGGAAGGAGTCACCTTCCATTTTTGCGGGTAGCAGTGTTCTTGAAATTCTTCTAACAGAATTGACGACTTCATGGAAGTCAGCATTCATTCCGACTATCAGTGAATCAACTTCTTCGCAATCTTTTTTCGATCGGTCAAGGCGGTCGAGGTATAGTCTGAATATTGAAAGTTTTTGAATGAGGTCATCATGGAGCTCCGCGCCGATTTCCGTGATAACATGCTCGCATGTTTCCATTGCCCGGCGAGAAACAGCTTCATCAAAAGATGATTTTGATTTAAATAAATAGAACATTTTTTATAACTTATAATTGGTAATTAGATCAGCCTGCCATAATCATAAGGAGCAACAAATAAACTAAATTGTTTTAGAAATGAGAAAATTTCAAAGTTTCTATTGCCTCATTTTGTTTCTGACCACATTGAATGTGTCGGACGCTCAAAATCCAAAAATCGATTCATTAAAGAATGTACTTTCTCAGGAAACGTACTCAGATAAATTTAATTTACTTTGGGGACTTGCCTATGAATTGTTTGATGTGGATAATATACAGGCTTTTAGCTATGCAAATGAGGCTTACCAACACTCACTCATTAAAGGAGATACTTTGGGGATTGTTATGGCCGGGCGAATTACAGGACAATTATTGCGTCGCCTTAGTAAATTGGACGAGTCACTAAGAATTCTAGAATACGTATTGCCAATTGCCAAAAGACACGGATTAATAAAGGAAATAAAAAATACCCTGACCGCAATTGCAGTGGTCTATAGTTTAAAGGCTGAATATGATAAAGCACTAAAATATAATTTTGAATGCCTAACAATTCGCGAGATGGAAGGGAATAAAAAGGATATAAGTGTATCATTAATGAATATTGGCGTGATTTACTTTAAAATTGACAATTTTTCCCTAGCTCTGGATTATTATTTACGTTCTCTAAATGCAAAGCATGCCTCGGGTGATCAGTATGACTTGGATCGTTTGCTAATAGACATAGGTATATGTTACATTTATTTGAACAAATACGATTTAGCCCATGAAAATATTAATAGAGCTTTTGAGTTATGTTTACCAAATTGTCGTAATGAGATAGTAATGGAGGGAGAGCATGGTTTGGGTAATGCATTCTATTTTCAGAAATGTTATTTGGATGCAAGAGTACATTTTAATAGAGCGCTTACGCTTTCGAAGATCGAAGATAATCAACGGTATCAAATCGAGACTTTAATTCAATTAACGAGTATTGCACTTATTCAGCGCGAATATATGACCGCGAAGCGCTTGCTTAATGAGATTGAGTTATTACCTGCAAAACATCAGTTTACTGAGATGATGATTTTGTTTTACAAGCTAAATGCTGATTACTATCATGCTTTGGGAGGTTTTAAGACAGCTAATTTTTTTGAGAGGAAATATTCTCAGGCAAGAGATGAGGTCTTTGATACGGAGATGAATGTGAATTTAATGAGAATACATACTCAGTTTCTAGAAAAAGAGAATTTAAAGCAAATTGAATCACAATCAAAGATCCTGTTGCTACAAGGCGAATCAATAAGAAAGCAAAAAATTCTAAACTCCTTAGTAGGTGCATTCGCTATCATGATAATGGGAATTACGATGCTATTATTTAAAATAGTCAAAGAAAAGCAACGAATTAATGAAATACTTGATTTGAGAGTTAAAGAACGAACTAAAGAGTTAGAGAGAAATAGAGACGATTTAAAGCATGCACATGATGAACAAGAACTGATTTTGAAGAAAGTGTCAAGTGATTTGACTTCTTCTCTCGCTACTATGAAAGGTTTATCAAGCGTTGCGACTAAAGACTTGCCTAAAGAAAAACTGGTCTACTTTACAGAAGCTGAAATTCTAACTGAAAGACTGGTTGGGTACGTCAAGAAATATTTATAAACTAAATAAGATTCGCTATTTATAACGAAGCTTATTTAGTTTATGACCTATTAGTGATCTTCTGATACGAAGCCCCCCACAGGTTCAATAGGAGTGCTAGCTGAATAATGACCGTCGCCGTTTGGTCTAATTATTATTTTTGTGCTCGCTTTTGTTGCTCCAATAAGTGACGCGATTCCTACTATTGACGCGATTATAATTATTTTTGTTTTCATATCGTATGGTTTTGATGTTAACCTTTAGGATCGGATGAATTAGCACCTGGATAGCCAATGCTTGGCTTCACTTCTTGCTCAGTACATGAGGAGATTGCCAGACTGCTAACGATGCTGAGTACCAGGATGTAGAATATTTTTTTCATAAGGATTAAGATTAGGTTTTTTGATTAAGTTTGAATAGTTTGATTTGCAACTTGTTTATATTCAAAGTTGGAGAAGACGGAAAACATGATTCATGTAATATTTTAAGGGAAATTACCTGTGTACCAAAAAAATCCGTTTTTGCTGCTGTTTTTTCTCCTGCTGGGGTTTTCTGGCTCGTTTTGCTGGGGGCAGGATATTCCGAAGGTGGACTCATTGAAGAAGGAGCTCGAGCGTTCGGGTGAATCCAACCGATTTAATGTTCTTTGGGGCCTTGCCTATGAACTGTTCGATGTGGACAATCCTCAGGCATTGACTTACGCCAAGCAGGCTTTTAGCTTCGCTCTCGAAAGTGGAGATAGCGTGGATATAGTTAAGTCGGGGAGGATCCTCGGGCAAATTCTGCGACGAGTGGATAATGTGGATGAATCGATCACTATCCTAACGAGTATTTTGCCGACCTCGAAGCGCTTTAATATTTTAAGGGAAACAAAGTTCATTCTAAACGCTCTTGCTATAGCGTATGTTATCAAGGCCGAATATGATAAAGCCCTGGAATTTCATTTTCAGTCCCTGGTGATCCGCGAAAAGGAGGGAGATAAAAAACAAATCAGTATTACTTTGAATAATATCGGTGTGGTCTATTATAAACTCGGAAATCATGAGTTGGCGTTGGACTATTATTTGCAGTCGCTTCGGGCCAAAGAGGAGAGTGGAGATACATTCGATGTGGACAGGCTCTTAATAAATACCGGTCTTTGCTACAATTGGCTTCATGACTATAGTAGCGCAAAAGAATATTTTAACCGGGCTTTTAAACTTTGTGGCGAAGCATGTGATCCCCAGATTGTTATTGAGGGAAAGTTTGGGATTGCCATTTCTTTTTATGGATTAAAACAGTATAAAGAAGCAGAGCAATTTCATAAAGAATCGTTGCAGCTTTCCATTGAAAACGGTAATCAGCGATTTCAGCAGGAAAATATTCTGGAGTTGGTTCGAATCTACCTTGTGCTGAATGATTTAAAATCAGCCGATGACTACCTAAAAATGATGGATAGTATGACGGGAATGATGGTGTATAAAGAGAATATGCTGGCCCGATATGAACTTACTGCCGACTTCTACACCAAATCAAAAGACTTCGAAAAAGCCAACTTGTTTCAGAAGAAGTATTCCTCGTTAAAAGACTCCATCTATAACGACCACGTCATAAAAAACCTCAACCGCGTCCAGACCCAGTTTGCCGAGCGGGAGAATCTTGCCATCATCGCTGCCAAGGATCAGGTGCTGGCGCTGAACAAGGAAGCCATCGCCCAACAGCGCGTGCTGAATTTGTTGCTGATAGCCGTTATATTATTAACGAGCGCGCTGGGGATAGTGATCTTCCTCAACTACCGCCGCGCACGAACCACCACCGCCGCACTGGAATCGGCAAAACAAATCATCGAGGACCAGAACTTCCTTCTGGATGGGCAGGTCAAGGAGAAAACTCAGGAGCTGGTCAGCACCAACGAAGCGCTCGTAAAGGTCAATGACGAACTGGACAACTTTATATATAAGACATCCCACGATATACGCGGGCCGCTCGCCAGCCTCAAAGGCATGGTGAACCTTGCGATCATGGATGTGAAAGATGACAAGGCGCTCAACTACCTCGGCAAGCTCGACCTCACTGCCGAAAAGCTCAATACGGTGCTTACGCGCCTGCTTATTGTCAATCGTATCAACCACACGGAGCTCAAGCCGGAAGCGGTGGAATTTGAAGCCATCATCCAGGAAATCCTTGTGCTCGAAATGAAGAAAGGAGTGGATGCGAAAATCAAGATTGATTATGAAATTGATCCCGACATCCACCTGGTCTCTGACCGTGAGATGGTGCGACTTGTGCTGGAGAATCTTATCGACAATGCTATTAAGTTCTTTGACACGTCACAGAACACAAAATCCTTTGTAAAGATACTTATCAAGTCAATGGATGGCCACGTCTCTGCACATGTAGTCGATAATGGTACGGGTATCGGCAGTGGCAACAGGGCAAATATTTTCCAGATGTTCGTGCGAGCCTCGGAGCGCTCCGAGACGGGTGGCATCGGGCTCTACCTGGCCAAACTTGCTACTGAAAAGCTCGGAGGGGAGATTACCCTTATTTCCGGTGATGAAAAAAGTCTTACCGAATTCGTCGTGAAGTTCCCACCCGATCTGCATAGCGTGATCGAGCATCGCCGCGATGAAAAGCGGAAGTTTGAAAAAGAGAAGGAGCAGGTTCAGACCCGCCATCGGTCGAAGGAATCGGTTTAATTTTAGTGCCACGGCGCTGGGTAAATCTGATTTGCGCAAGCGGCTAACTGCACGAATGAATCCATTCGGCAACGTGGGATTTACAATCGGAATGTTGCGGCCCCTACGGGACGCTTTCTGTGATCACTCCAAAATTTTCTACAAAGATCAGGTCCCTACATGACTTTCAGGCTCCGGCACTCGTCAGGTGATATCATTTCCATAACGTAATGACATTGCCCGCTGGCATTCTTTTGTGATTCTACTTTCAACCAAAAAAAGCAACACACCACATCCGTTTTGCAACGGTGTGGTGTGTTGTTTATAAAGATTCAGATGTCAGTTGAACTGATCCTTGTCTTCCAAAGCAAGGCCTTTTGCGACCCTTGTGTCAGAAGTGGATTGGTTCGCCTTTAACTTCGAAGTCTTGCCGGTGCTTGTGCTTGCCAGAGCAAGGGAGAACACTGCGAAGATTGCCGAGAGAATAATGACTTTTGTTTTCATAAATCTTAATTAATGGGGTGTGAATAATTAACCAGCGATTCCGGGAGGGCAACCAGGGCCACCAAACTGGCATTTGTCATTTGAACCACCTGTGCCACCATCACGTGGCTTAACATTATCTTCAGTGCATGAAGTGATTGATACCATTGTAATAAGAGCGAAAGCGAATGTGTAGAAGAGTTTTTTCATAGGTTTTGGTTTTAAGGTTTAATTTGGTTTTTTGTATTAAGTTGTTTAAATTTTAGAAGGCGGTGTTTTGTTTCAACGATGCAAAAGTGATTTATTGTTTGAAACATTACATCGTAATAAAATTTTAAAAATTACAGGTGTACCAATTTGCTTTAGCCAATCTCAACCGACTATCGGTGCGCCTGATTTTCATGTGCGGGCTGCTGTCGGTTAGCGCCCAGGCTCAGGATCTTGACAGAATAGACTCCCTTAAATCCGCACTTCGCACTGCCCCCAGGAACGCCCGGTTTGAATTGCACTTTGCGCTTTTCAGAGAGTATCTCTCGGTTGACCGCGACCAGGCCTTCGCGCAGGTTTCAACGGCCTTGGACCTGGCATTAAAATCAGGTGACAGTCTTAATATCGTGAAAGCATCCAACGGCAAGGGCTTCATTTTCAGAGACGAGGGTAACCTCCGGGGCGCGATAAAAACATTTGAGTACGGACTGGCGATAGCGAAGCGGAACCAATTTGCCAACCAGGTAAAATATCTGTTGAATAACCTGGCGTTGGCACATACGCTAAGTGCATCGTACGACCAAGCGCTGAACTATCATTTTGAGTCGCTGAAGATCCGGGAAGGCGAAGGCAATCCAAGCGAAATTACCGTTGCCTTCAACAATATCGGACTGGTATATTTTGAGCTGCGTGACTATGACAATGCGTTGATCTATTATGAGAAAAGTTATGAGGTGAAGGTCGCCAACGGAATAAAGTATGACCTGGAGCGGAGTCTTATCAACCTCGGGCTGGTGTACAATCAACTGGGCCGATATGATAAGGCAGAGTCCAAACTACGAGAGGCCGAAGCCATCTGCAAGACCACAAAATGTGCACCTGATATCATCCTGGAAGCCAACCTGGCACTGGGTGCATCGCTCCTTCATCAGAAGGAATATTCGCAGGCAGAGAAATACTTCATGACTTCCATGGAGCTTTCGCTGAAGACCGGGCTTCCCATTTATACCTGTACTAATTTTGCGGGGCTTGCTGAATTGAGGTATGAACAGAAGCGCATAAGTGAGGCCATTGATTTCCTTGACAAAAGTCAGGAAGTGGCAAAGGAAATGGGTTATCGCAATATCATACTCCAAAACTATTTGTTGTACACAAAAATGTACTCCGATCTAGGGGATTACCAGCGGACTTCCTATTACCAGGGCTTGTACATTCGTTTAAATGGCGAGATTTTTAATGGTGACCTGATCAAGAATATTTCGAGGATTTCGAGCGACTACCAGGAGCAGGAGAACCTGAAGACCATTGCCGAGAAGGATGAGATCCTTGAATTGAATGGCGAAGTGATCTTTCAACAGCAGATGCTAGTTTGGTTGCTGATCGCGGTAGCCGTGCTAACCAGTTTACTCGGGTATGTAATTTATCGCAATTATAAGAAAATCAAGGCCGTAAACGGTGCTTTGGCCTCCGCCAAGAGAATCATCGAAGTACAGAACCGCCTCCTGGATAAGCAGGTTCAGGAAAAGACCAAAGAGCTGATTGACACCAACGAGTCTCTTGTGAAAGTAAATGATGAGCTTGATAATTTTATTTATAAAACATCTCACGATATCCGCGGTCCACTGGCCAGCCTGAAAGGTATGGTCAACCTTGCCATGATGGATGTAAAAGATGATAAGGCACTCGGCTATTTAAGCAAGCTTGATCGCACTGCTGAGAAGCTTAATATTGTACTGACGCGACTACTGATTGTTAATCGGATCAATCATGCTGAACTCAAGCCAGAGGTTATCCACTTTGAGCCAATCATACAGGAGATCTTAACACTTGAAATGAAGAAGGGGGTTCCATCAAAGATCAAGATCGAATATGATGTTTCGCCGGACATTGAACTGATGTCTGACCGTGAAATGGTGCGGCTTATTCTTGAAAATCTCATCGACAATGCGTTGAAGTTTTATAATGAGTCTGTTCGCACCGACTCGTTTGTGAAGATTGCCGTGAGATCCGAAAGTGGAAATGTGACGGCACGCGTGATGGACAACGGAGTGGGGATCTCACAGATGAATCGTGAAAAGATTTTCCAGATGTTCGTGCGCGCATCGGAGCGATCGGAGACAGGTGGTATAGGTTTATACCTCGCCAAGCTGGCAACTGAAAAACTTGGCGGCGATATCAATCTGGTATCCACCGGAGAAAAGTACACTGAGTTTATTGTTCAGTTCCCAAAAAATTTGCAGAGCATTATCGACAAGAGAAAGATAGAGCGAACCCGGCTTGAACAGGAGCGAACGCTTGTCGGAAAGCAGCACGCTTCCCAGTCGCCCAACTATAATTTTGAATAGCCATTTCTTACGAGCGATTTTTAAGTGCTATTTCAATTAAACTCTTTCAAAGGGTTTCGTGTTTGCAGACTGTAACCTTGTTGAGTCAGTGGCCCTGCGCTGCCCGCTGATACCTTGCTAAAATTGTCAGTTTTTCCGGAGGTGACGGGCGGCGTTTCATAGCGTCAGTTTGTTAGTTTTGTATTTTATTTTCGAAGAAATCAGAATGTCAGAGAGAAAAGAGATTAAGAGATATACCGTTACTTCGGCCCTTCCTTACGCCAATGGACCCAAGCACATCGGCCATTTGGCGGGGGCCTATATTCCGGCGGACGTCTATGTAAGGTTTTTGCGGCTTTTGCAGAAAAATGTGATTTTTGTCTCCGGAAGTGACGAGCACGGCACGGCCATTCCAAATCAGGCGTTAAAAGAGGGAACGACCCCCCAGGCAATTATCGACAAGTATCACGTGCTGATCCGTGATTGTTTCCAAAAACTTGGGATCTCTTTCGACATTTATCACCGTACTTCAGAAAAAATTCACCACGCCACGTCTCAGGAGTTTTTCCTAACCCTTTATAATAAAGGACTGCTGACGGAAGAGACATCGGAACAATATTTTGATGTACAGGCAAACCTATTTCTTGCGGACCGCTATATAATCGGGACCTGTCCAGTTTGTGCCAATCCAAATGCCTACGGTGATCAGTGTGAACGATGCGGATCAACATTGAGCCCAAGAGAGTTGATCAATCCCAGGTCAACGCTATCAGGGAACGCGCCAATACTGAAGCCGACGAACCATTGGTATTTACCTTTGCAAGATTATGAGCCATGGCTTCGTGAGTGGATTTTGAAATCTCACGCTGACGACTGGAAAACGAATGTGTATGGTCAGTGCAAATCATGGATTGATACCGGATTGTTGCCGCGCGCTATGACCCGCGATTTGGATTGGGGAATAAAAGTTCCGCTTCCGGATGCAGAAGGCAAAGTGTTGTACGTATGGTTTGATGCACCGATAGGATACATATCAGCTACACGAGCGCTTTTTCAAGAAATGAGTGCTGGGAAGAAAGAGTACTCAACACCTCAGTCTGATTTCGGTAAAGTAAAAGCAGACGACTGGAAGAAATACTGGCAGGATGAGGAGACGAAGCTTGTTCATTTTGTGGGCAAGGACAATATCGTATTTCACTGTATCATTTTCCCTGCGATGTTAAAGGCGGAAGGTGAATATATCCTTCCCGACAATGTTCCTGCCAATGAGTTTATGAACCTGGAAGGGGACAAGATGTCGACAAGTCGTGGCTGGTCGATCGAGATGCATGAATACATCGAAGAATTTCCTGACAAGCCGGATGTGCTGAGGTATGCGCTCCTTACCAACCTGCCGGAGACCAAGGACAGTGAGTTCACCTGGAGAGATTTCCAGTCGAAGAACAATAATGAACTGGTGGCGATCTTCGGAAATTTTGTGAACCGGGCGCTGGTGCTTACGCAAAAGTATTTTGATAATAAAGTTCCTGAGCGAGGAGAGCTGAGTGATATCGATAAGAAGGCAATCGCTGATGTAAAAGATTTCCCGGGAAAGATTGCGGCAAGTATTGAAGCCTATCGTTTCCGTGAGGCGACGGCATTGCTGATGGATCTTGCGAGAACTGGGAATAAGTATTTGGCGGAAACGGAACCGTGGAAGGTGGCGAAAAACATGAGTCCGCCTTCGCGAGGCGCTATGGCGGACAAGGCGGACGAGGTCACGCCGACGGGAGGGGCTATGGCGAACGAGGTCACGCCTTCGCGAGGCGCTACGGCGGACGAGGCACGAGTAGGGACGATATTGAATCTTGCTCTGCAGATTTCAGCAAATCTTGCAGTGCTATGTGAGCCGTTCCTTCCGTTCACCTCAAGGAAGTTAAAAGACATGCTCGCGTTAAGAGATCTCGTCTGGAACGATACCGGTTCTGTGGATATTCTTCCGGCGGGTCATGCGTTGGGAGTGGCGAGTTTATTGTTTGAAAAGATTGAAGATCCTGTTATTGAAAAACAGATACAGAAACTTATGGATACTAAGAAAGAAGATATAAAGGTGCTCACGCCTGCAAAGCCATTGAAGCCGGAGGTGACCATTGATGATTTCACCAAGCTTGACATACGCATTGGGAAGATCATTGCGGCAGAGAAGATGGAAAAGTCGAACAAGCTTCTGAAGCTTACCGTGAACAGCGGCCTGGATACGCGCACGATCCTTAGCGGAATCGCGCAGCATTTTACGGCGGAAGAAATGGTTGGCAAGCAAGTCACGTTCATTGCGAATCTTGCTCCGAGGAAGATGATGGGACTGGAAAGTCAGGGAATGATACTATCGGCGGAGGATCACGATGGGAAGTTGAAGTTATTGCAGCCGTCGGGTGATGTGGAGCCGGGGTCAAGTGTGAGCTGATCACTTCGGCGATGAAGTTCGACGTTTAATGGATTTGATAGTTAGATGGGACGGCACGTGTTAACGAGAGCCAGAGTGAGTTGGTCGTTAGTCGGGTTTTGCAAACCCGACTGACACAGAGGGTAATTTCATTTCGGAGACGGATTTATAATCCTTCGTAATCTTATAATTTTCTCGATCTGCCCACGGCAGCGGTAACAAAAGATCAGGAAAACAAGATTTCCATCTTCTCATTTTTTCCATAAGCTTGTTGTATGGGATTCAAATACGCCATACGCAGCGATAAGCCTCATTTCCTCACACATACCATTGTTGATTGGATTGATGTTTTTACGAGAAGGGAATTGGCGGATGTGATAGTCAATTCCTTAAACTATTGCATTATGAATAAAGGGCTAGAGGTCTATGTCTGGTGTCTGATGTCGAGTCATCTTCACATGATAGCAGGGACCGCAGAAAAGTCAGAGAACGATTTGTCAGGAATAATGCGGGATTTTAAGAAGTTTACATCCAAAACTATCATTGAAACAATTGGGGAAATAAACGAGAGCCGGCGAGAATGGATTTTAAATCATTTTAAGACGGGCTGGGATAAATATCACGTGTGGCAGGAAGGGATGAGACCGATTGAATTATTTACGAGAAGATTTACAAATCAAAAAATGGATTATATTCATAATAATCCAGTGGTTGCCGGAATTGTAAGGGAACCGCAGGATTATTTGCTTAGTTCTTCGGCGGACTATTATTGTAATAGGAAGGGGTTAGTGAAGATTTGTTATATCGAATAGTGGAGTTACGAAAACACAGATTGAGTTTACGAACAGCATAGGATGGATTACAAATCCGCTAACCCTTGAGATGGTGTTTGAAGGGAGGGCCGGATTGCAAATCCGGCCCAACGGTGCCGCGCGATGTCAATGATTCAGAGTAGTGGAGATTCGGACTGATGGATTACAAATCCGCTAACCCTTGAGATGGTGTTTGAAGGGAGGGCCGGATTGCAAATCCGGCCCAACGATGCGCGCGCCAGATCCCGTGAGATGAAGATAGTTACTAAACGGATCTAGCTGTGAATCTTGACCGATATTCATTCTCAACTAACGCAACTTTTCTTGATTTCGAGTTTGAAAGTGATGGACCCAATGGCAAAATAAAGAAAGTTGTTAGGTACAGTCCTCAAAATGCTAATGGACATACTTATTTCAATCTTGCTTTTGGTGATTGGAACGAAAAGACAGAAGGGATTGATGATTCAGCCATATCAAACAATCTCGACAGAGACCGAATATTAGCGACAGTTGCATCAACAGTGCTCGAGTTCACCAATCATTTTCCGGATGTTCCTGTGTACGCTCAGGGAAGTAATCCTGCTAGGACAAGATTATATCAAATGGGTATTTCTGCAAACTGGGCAGCGATTGAACCATTACTAGTCGTTTTTGGATTTTATAAAGGCAGGTGGGAAGTATTCCGTAAAAAAGTCAATTATGAGGCTTTTTGGCAAGGCGCAAATAAAATGTAATTTTATTCTTGCGAAATTAGAGGTTAAGGAACGGCAATGAAAAAAACAGCTAAATCAAATTCAGCAATAATTAGCGATAAGGTGAAGGATTATGGAAAGGATCCTTTCTTTGTCAACAAAGCAAAACAGTCAAAAGCATTCCTGGAAAAACATGGTTTTCCTCAGGAGCTTATAGAGGATATGACTAGTTCTAAAGGGAAGTTGAGAACGTAAGCGTGAAACAGATTTGGCTATGGGCCACTTAGTGGCCTTTTTTGTGCTTACTGTTTTTGTCCAAGTATTCCGAATTTCTTAAATTGAATTGCAACAGTTCCACATTGAAAAAAGGTTTTGTTTTAATTCCATTACCTATTATTGTTAATAGAAAATCCTACCAGAAGAGAGAATGTGTTGTTTTTCACGGGATATCCCATAAATTGACTTATATCTGTAAATCCCCGATTATAAAGGAATTGAAATGTGCTTCTAATTTTTTTACTTAGCACTAAATCGTATCCGATGAGGCCTGTAATGCCTACATCAAATCGTTGATCAAATTTATCTACATCTCTATGCGCAATTGATTGGGCAAGCACTAGCCCATTTTGATATAGGTCGATGCGCTCGTAACCGCTAAGTATATAGCCAAGATAAGGTCCAACACCGATATAAAGGTGATATTTCTTAAAAGGAAAATAGTGAGGTAAAAGCGAAGTGGTAACATAATTTTCGGTATAATCTCGAATGAATTTAATGGGTCCTGGTGGTGGAGCGTTAAGATCGTATCCGATAATCTTTAGCCCCTTTTCCTCATAGCGGAATTTTAAGTTGATGGCTAAGCGTGAATTGATAGCATGAAGAAATCCTACACCAGCAACGAACCCAAATTTCGTCACTCGTTCTCTTTCAATCTCATCGTTACCATAAGGAAAGATAATACTTCCACCAACTAAAAACTCGATCTTAGAAATGAATTTCTCGATCTTAAAAATGAATTTCTTTTGGCGGAGTTTTTCAAGTTCTTGATTATAGTATGCCTCTTGCGCTTTCACTGTGAGCGAAAAAAGAATACAACTAATAGCAATAATACTTATTGAGACAGTCCTATATTGATTTTGAGATAATTTCATTAACTGTATTGACTTAAATTCATTTAAGAGATTCAGAAATAAAAGCGTTTTTACGCCCACGAATTTAAATTTTATATTAAACCGGAGTAAATAATAATGGTTTAGTAAATGAAGCGAATGAATTCCAGTCGAACCATTAAGACACCAAAAACTTTCTGTTGAAAAAGATGATTTTCTTACATGATGTTGAAATTCAATTTAAGCCTGCATTTGATCTGAATCAACGAATTGGATAATTAATTCGTTTTTGGCTGCCCAACGATGCGATTTGCAGTATTTCAGCATTTGAGTGTAACTTTAAGTATACTTTCACCTGAAGACTATGCGCAGAATATGTCCCGTTGTTTTCGTGGCAGTCATCCTTTCCTGTTCTTCAAAACAGAACCAGGCCAAATTCGAGAACGAACTTCAGTCCCTTGACCTTACCCGCGGTGACATTGCGCTCTGTGGTTCTGGAGCAGATAAATTCGGGACAGTTTCATTTGGTCTTGCATGCTCAGAGAAAGTACAGAATAATTTCAACCTGGCTGCCGCACTCTTACACTCATTTGAGTACACCGATGCGGAAAAGGTATTTGCAAAAGTTATTGACGAAGATGCCAACTGTGTAATGGCCTATTGGGGTGTTGCCATGTGTAATTTTCATCCGCTTTGGGCAGCGCCAAATCAGGAGGAACTTAAGAAGGGAGCAAGGGTCGTGGCGTTAGCCCGTTCTATTACGAAGGATAAATCAACACGGGAGTCGGACTACCTCGAAGCAATTGCTGCTATCTATGACGATTGGGAAAAACTTGACCATCGCACCAGGCTCGGTAAATTTGAAAAAGCATCAGAGGCTGTCTATAGAAAATATCCGGATGACAATGAGGCGGCAATTTTCTATGCCCTGGCACTTCGCGCGTCCGCGGATCCGACTGATAGAACCTTTCGCAATCAGAAAGCCGCTGCAGAAATTCTCAATGCCGTCTTTATTAAAGAACCGAACCACCCGGGAATTTCGCATTACATCATTCACAACTTTGACTATCCCGAACTGGCAGCAATGGCGCTGCCGGCGGCAAGGAAATATGCTGCCATAGCTGCGGCATCCGCTCATGCCCAGCACATGCCATCGCATATCTTCACTCGTCTGGGATTGTGGGATGAATCCATACAATCAAACCTCAAGTCCATTTCTGCTGCCCAATGTTATGCACAGAACATGGGCATCAAGGGACATTGGGATGAAGAACTTCATGGAATGGATTATCTGGTGTATGCCTACTTGCAGAAAGCCGAAGATGACAAAGCACTGGAGCAGATGGAGTATCTGAAAACCATTCATGATGTGTTTCCCAAGAATTTTAAGGACGCCTACTCGTTCGCTGCCATGCCCGCCCGGTATGCGCTGGAGCGAAAGAACTGGAAGGAGGCGGCGCTGCTTGAACTGAGCCCCGCTGATTTTCCATGGGAGAAATTTCCCTGGGAAAAGGCAAATCTATATTATGCGAGATTGCTGGGCGCCGTTCATTCCAATCAGCTGGGGGCCGCAAGGAATGAATTGCAAGAACTGAAGCTTATGCAGCAGAAGTTGACAGAGGCAAAGGAAGATCGCAAGGCTAAGTTTGTTTCCATCCAGGTGACGGCATCCGAGGCCTGGATCAAACTGGAGGAAGGGAAAAAAGCGGAAGCGATCACTCTTATGATCAGCGCAGCGGACATGGAAGATCTGACGGAAAAGGAAGCAGTCACTCCCGGGGAAGTTGTGCCAGCGAGAGAGCTGTTGGGAGACATGTACATGAAAATTGGTGAGCCGGCAAAAGCGTTTGAAGCTTATGAAGCGGATTTGAAACGGCGGCCGGGCCGGTTTAATAGTGTCTATGGAGCTGGTGCTGCACAGCAGAAGATGGGAAATTCTGTGGAGGCGAAAGTGTACTATAACCAGCTACTGGCATTAACAGCGGCGTCGGCCAACACCCGGCCGGAGTTGAATGAGGTGAGATTATTTATTAAAAAGAATACCAACACATTGTTGAAAAGAAAGAGATAATGGTTGAGAAAAACGATAGAATCATCTCACTTATCACCCACCTCACCAGCAAATTCGGTGCTCAAAACTTCAAAATCCGGGATCATTGGGAAGGCGACCTGACCGCCATCGGTTTTACTGATAATTCTGAAAAACACCTTGTCTATGTGGGAACACATGGCCTGAATGAAGGTCAATACTTTGTATCGCTTGAGAATCCATCGAAAGGAGAGCATCCCTATGAACCCGCCGGTGATTTTAATAATGTTAGTCTGACGGAGTTTGAGAAAATCTTTGTCGCGCATTTAAAAATCAAAACGGAACGGAATGATGTTGATATTTAGTTTTCTTTGTGAACCCGAGGTAGATTATGGATAATGGATTTCATGGAAAGGAAAGGATGGGCTGCAAGGGCGTGCCAGATCGAGGCAAGTGGGATAAATGGATTACGGAAGATAAAATAATAATATGTACAAATTTCAGATCATTTTCGTGATTTTCTTTCTTGGCTTTATGGCCTGTTCGTGGACTTCCGAAAGGGCAACTAGCTGGACATCTACGAAGAATGATAGTATTGTTACTAAACAAGGCAATTACTATATGTTAGTCTCTGTGAGTCCGAAAAAATATAGAGTAAAATGGGGTAACGAGAAAAAATCATTTGTGTCTGAAAAAATTTTTGAACAAATATCCCGCGAACCGACTTTATCTGAGTCATCAAAAGATGCAATAGTTCTGACAGAAAGTTGTGGATCGTTTTGCAGCCACACAATCATTTTGAGTCTCTCAGGGAATGTGAAGGACTTTTCATTTGTTAAGGCAATTAGTTTAGATAAGAACCTCGTTGCGATTGGTGATCCTAATGGCGAAAAACTTCTTCTGATTGAGAACTTCGTAAATGGTAAAACAAAAACAATAGAAATCGAGACGTGCCCTGCGGCGAATAAGGCTGAATGTATTGATTTTTGTAAGTTTTCAGGGAACCTTTTAATTCTTAAGTATCAAGGAAATAAATGGGCTACGAACTCTCCAGATCCGAAGGAACTTTCGGTTGACATCGCAGATTTGCAATAGAATATCGAAATCTGATAAAATTTATAACTCGGCGTCCCGCTTCGTTCTTGTTTCGAAACAGGATAACGTGCGTTTTATCCGTTACCTAATAAGCCATAATTCAAAATCTGCAAGGTTTTCCTTTTCAGAATATTTGCGCTGTTGTTGTTAATTGACGTGCAGGTTTTGATTGCAGTATGATGTTAATAGTCTATTTTTCTCGGAACCCCGAGGTAGGTCATGGATAATTGATTCATGGGAAGACGAGACGGCACGCGCTACAAGCGCGCGCCAGACTACAGAGAGCCTGAGTATTATCTTTTATAGTTCAGCCAGGGATTGTGTTTGTTATCCTAAAGGAAGTGGCTATCTTAAGAGTGACTTTAAAGAACCGTTAAAATTGTCAATTCATCAAATAACAATGAGATTCTTATCCTTGCTTTTTTTACTACAACTGCTGGTCGTCAGCGGTTATTGCCAGGTAAAACCCGCCCGGCAATTAAAAGTCATAACGATATCCGGCACTGGCTATGAGCGTGGGCTTCAACATGGGAAACAGTTGAAGAAGGAAATTGCCGAACTGATGTTAATCTGGAAAAAGGATCTGGAGGTGAACGGGAAGAGGCCAGCGGAAAAACTATTAACAGAATTTCTCGCCAATACCAGCTTTACAGATGCATCGAAGAAATATACTTCTGATATCTTCGAAGAGGTGAGGGGAATGGCCGCAGGATCAGGACAGTCTTTTGATGACATGTTCGCCTTTCAGTTGGTGGATGAGTATTGGGTGTATGCTGATAAGAAACATTATGACTCAATCAATCACCACTGCAGTGGAATAGGTATTCCCGCCCGGAATGGGAAGATGGCCTACGTATCACAAAATATGGATCTAAGCACCTGGATGGATGGCTATCAGGTAATGATGCATGTAAAACAGAATGGTGATACACCCGAGCAATATGTTTTTACCTGCGCTGGCCTGATAGGCCTTAATGGCGTCAACCGGTCGGGCATTGGTGTGTGTGTGAATACACTTATGCAATTGAGCGCAAGTTCAGACGGGCTTCCGGTAGCGTTTATGATAAGAGGGTTGTTAGCACAGAAGAAAGGAAGCGATGCGTTAACCTTTTTACAATCTACGAAGCATGCTTCCGGACAAAATTATATTCTGGGGGTTGTTGATAGTGTCTATGACTTTGAAGCTTCTGCGCAGAAAGTTGTTCGTATGAAAGCAGATAACTCGGGAATCGTTTACCATACGAATAATCCGGTAGCAAATAATGATATCAAACCCTGGTATAGTGATTACTATCAGCGTTATTTAGCGGGCAACACGAAGAACAATAATAGTGAGATTCGTTTTGCGAACCTGACGCGACGATTAGCCGAACCGGGTGTAAAGAATGATATTTTTATTAAATCAGTACTGCGCTCCAAAGACGATCCGAAGAATCCGGTGTGTCGCGCCAATGGTCCGGGTAAAAATGTATTTACGTTTGGATCAGCGATCCTCACGTTATCGGGTAAGCCTTCTATGCAAGTGACCGCCGGCCCTCCCGATGAGTCGGATTATGCGACGTTTTCATTTGATAAGTGATGCGACGTGGCTGACATTGTTAAGCGAGAAATTTACTTATTTCCGGGACTGGGAGCTGATGAGAGAGTATTCAGGTTTCTTGACCTCACTCCACATAACCTAACATACGTCCGATGGATTGATCCTGAGAAGAATGAAGCAATTGAAGACTATGCCCGTCGGCTATTGACCCAGATCACCAGCAATGATCCAACATTATTAGGTGTTTCATTTGGTGGCATAATGGCTATTGAGGTTGCTAAGTTGATTCCGACAAGGAAAATCATATTGATCTCATCTGTAAGGACCAAAGCAGACATACCTTTGAGCTTTAGACTCTCCTCCAAACTCGGGCTAATCAACCTCGTGCCGGTCAGTTGGTTAAAAAAAGTTAGCAACGCTACATTCTGGTCTTTCGGATTGGAGACAGATTCTGAAAGAGAGTTGCTGACATCGATTATCCACGAAACTGATCCGAAGTTCCTTAAATGGGCCATTGAAAAGATTGCGAGCTGGACGAGCGAGACGTTGCCTGGCAATGTGACACTTATTCAAGGCACAAACGACCGGATATTTCCGAACAGCCATCCTGATATTAAAATTGAAAACGGCGGCCACTTTATGATCGTAAACAAAGCACGAGAGCTGAGTGTAATAATACTTGAGCTGTTGAGGTAACTAATGGTGGCTCCCGATAGAGAATTGTTCCATCTACAGCATGTCTATTGGATTGGCCCCATAAATCCAATAACCTTTGAGATGGTGTTTGAAAGCAGGGACCGGATTGTAAATCCGGTCCAGCGATTCCAGGTCGGTTTCAATGGTGAAGCGTAGATCCGGACTAACGGAATCGTTCCTAAAGTTCTTCAGATGTGGCTATAAAAGAAGTTGACGACGAGAGTAAGTGGTAGGATTACAAATCAGTTCCAGCGATCCGTGAATGTTTTTGATGATGCGGAGTATCACAGATCCGGACTAACCGAAACAATGACGACTGAAAATCTGATAAAATTTCTTAACAGGTTACCCCTACGGGGCTTGCGCCTCGCTCAATGCTTACGTTTCTACAAACAGGTCGCCCCCGATGGGCTTTTGAACCACGTGAATAATTTCAGTTGAAGTAGCGGGCGATTTGCTAAAGAATAGCTCCGCAGGAGTGATCTGTTTGTAGAACACAAGTAACGATCAGGGGATTAGCCCCGTAGGGGTGACCTGTTTTCTTTGCAAGAAGAAACGTCTAACAGATCACACATGTTGTCGTTCTGTAACCACGAAACCAACCTAATAGCATGATTTCGTTGCGGCCTACTGGACCCATGAATACCTCGCATTCGCAATTAGCTGCTAAGATTAAATCCCTACAGGATTACCACTGGATTTCATAGAAAGATGGGACCACTCGCTCTGCAGACAAAATAAATTTTTAGTTTAGATTTCAATCCCTCCAAATCGGCCGCGTTTGTGGGCTAAAGCTAAAAGATCTAAATTTCATATTCTACTAACATCAAACCAGTCTCCATATGAAAATACTCAGCTCCCATATCAACTCCGTCACCGTTTTTCCAAGTGTAGCGGAGATAACGCGGTTGGCAAAAGTCTCTCTGCCCAAAGGAGAAAGCAGAGTCGCGTTCGACATGCTTCCGGATACACTCGTTGAAAAGAGCGTTCAGGTGAAAGGTCAGGGAAAGGCAGTGATGGGCACTGTGAAAATTGAAAAAGTATTCCACTCGGTTGAATCCGATGCCGGCAAGAATGACTTGATGGACCAGGCGCTGAATGCAGACGAACAGTTACGTATCGCGATGGACAAAGTTCAACGGCTGAACAAAGAAAAGACGTTCATTGATAACATTATTATCAAAGTGACTTCTCCGAATGAGAAAAGTAAAGATGCTGAGCTGGACCCGGAGAAATGGGCGAAGATGATTTCATTCTATCAAGAGAAACTGGAAACCCTTGATAAGTTTATTCTGGCAGCAGAAAAAGAAAAAGTCAAGCATCAAGATGAATCTGATAAACTGAAAGCGATGCTCTCCCAGATCGGCAACCCCCAGGCAAAGAAGCAGAAGTTTAGAGTGAGTGTGGTGCTCGATGTTCTGGAGACGGGAGACGTTGGGCTCGAACTCTCTTATCAGGTGCCGGGCGCCAGGTGGTTTCCAGTATATGACGTGCGCGTTGGTTCAGATAAAAAAGTTAACCTGGCCTATCAGGCGATGGTGTCGCAAACTTCAGGTGAGGACTGGGAAAACGCAGACCTGAAAATTTCTACCGCCAGGCCAAAAGTGCAGGGGAACTTGCCCGAACTTCGTCCTTTTTATATTGAGATAGAGTCAACCTCAGATTCGAAGGTCTATCCTGAGCTAGCTGAAGACATGCACCTTACGAAGCGCGTATCGAACAGACCGCCCAGTGGCGGGGCATCGGCACCAGCACCTTTGCTCAAGTTGGACGAAATGCTAAAGCAAGCCAAAGTAACTGTTGAAGCGGGCGCTACATCAGTGACTTTTGTCATCACTGGCAAGCAGACGGTGAAGTGCGATGGATCCGAAGAGAAGGTGAGTATTTTCAGTGGGGAGTTCCCTGTGGAATTAAAATATGCTTCGGTGCCTTCGCGACAACCGTATGCTTACCTCACGGCGAAAGTCACGAATGCGACAGAGTTTCCGTTTTTGCCTGGTGAAGCAAACGTGTTCCTGGATGGCAATTTTGTGGCGGTGTCGAAACTTAAGCAAGTGGCACCCACCGAAGAGTTTTCCCTTTCACTGGGCATTGACGAAAACCTTCGGGTTGAGTACAAGCTGATGAATGAATTTGACAAGGAGGGGGGTAATTTGTTTTCTAAGAAGACCGTGGTGAAGAGTTTTGAATACCAGATCAAGTTGAAAAACTTTAAAAAGACAACGGAAGAGATCACGGTATGGGACCAGCTGCCAATTTCACAAAACGAGTTGTTGAAAGTTCAATTGATAGAGCCAGTTTATAAAGAGGATACTAACGAATTGAAGAAGGAGGAAGGTGAAAAGTTACGATGGACGGTGGTATTGAAGCCGGGCGAGGAGCGTGTGATTGTATTCAAGTATTCGGTGGAGGTGCCGCAGGAGTTGAAGGGCAGGGTGATTGGGATAGATTTTTAGAAGTTTGGTACAGCGTCAAAATGGTAAAATTAGATCGGGGCCCATCCCGTTAGGGATGAAATCTTTGTAGAGAATGTGGATATGGAGTGTTGGTCGTCCTGTAGGGACGAAACCTATCGGATGAGATGGACTCTGCGTAAATCTAACTACCGTCCACACGACGGACTTGGTGGTCGGAGTCCGATGGAAATGTTGGCCCTGGATTTATGCAAAACTCGAGACGAGTTTCGCACAAATCCACCGCCGTTATGATGACGATTATTAATAGAATTTTCTAAATTGAGCCTGTCCTAAAAGTGGGGAGCTTACAGAATGAATAGAATTCTTCGAATCTTGCTTTGGACGGTCTTGGTAGCTTGGATAGGAATCGCCGGATTCTTTGTCATTGGCATCTCACTTATTGGAGATAGAGTTAGGAATTGCCGAATAAAAATTCAAAATGAAAGAGATAGACCATTGATATTGAAAACGTTTAAATATTCTGCGTTCGACAAAAAATTATCTGTCGACTCGATTGTATTGGCAAATTCCAAAGTGTTAGAAATTGGACATTGTATTAATTGCTCAAAGCCCGATACATTGGACTTGAAATTTGACGCAATTGGTTTTTACGATCAAAAAATGAACATCAAGATCCTAGACCGAAAGGGCTTGATCGATTACCTTGAGACAAATGAAAAAGAAGATTGTATTACCTATAAGCTGAAGTGAATGTTACGACCGCGAACACTATGCATGCATCATAGCGTGTTGGTTTCAGAGCAAATACTTAAGATAAAAGATCATTGACTAAAGCATCAGTCTACACGGTTCACCTCTTGCTTATGGGGGGTGTTGTCACCGAACCATCCGGAAGCTAGTTGATGATAACACCAACTAGAGGAAGTAGCGTCATCCCATTAGGGATGAAATCTTTGTAGAGAAGGTGGGTGTAGAGTGTCGGTCGTCCTGTAGGGACGAAACCTATCGGATGAGATAGACTCCTGGTACATCTAATTTGCCGGAAATGTTGCGGCCCTACGGGACGCATGTGGTGCAATCGCAATGGTTTCTACAAAGATCAAGTCCTTACAGGACCGCCATTACATACCTAATCCGTTGATTGTCAGTGCGTTTTTTTGTGCGTATGGATTCGTCTATAAACATCATATCGAAGTCAGTTCTAATTCTTATTTTCGAATAAGACTTAAAGCCACTCCTATATCAGAGATATACGACATTTCGAACTAAAACCAGACGACTACACTGACAAGTTTGATGGTATCCTTGGTAATGTTTATAAAAGTTCATTTGAGATACATTGGATCGGACAAAGAATAGCAAGAAAGTTAAACGAACTTGAATTCGTCACTGAGGACTTTGACCATGTATATATCTACCTAACAAGTTCACTGGACGATGGAGTAATTGCAGAACGCGACTTTGAGTATGACAAACGAGTGAGATGTTTCGACTTTGGTCAAAATCGAAATGAATTCAATAACATGACCGACGAGAGTGGAGAGAAAAGAATCAATGAAATAACTTTTAATGTTCTAAAATGGAGGTTTGGGCAAAACCAAAATGACAAGACACTTATTGAAACTGTTGAGCAACTTATTGAAAGAGACGGACGAGGAATAGTTATAAACTACAAGCATAAGGAAACAAGGGACTACAAACTCAATATTGGTTTTCAGATTGCTCCAATAGACAAAAAGTCAAAAATTGTGATTGAATATCTGGCAAAGAAAAATAATACAAAACGCAAAGGTACGATTGACTTGAACCATTATGAGGACATTTACCTCTTGGTCGATAGAATTTCGAAGGAAGGAGAACAAATTATTCTTCAACCAAACAAATCTTATAGAGCCGAATTAGTGACAAAGGAATATACGACACCACTGACGATTGAAATTGAAAAACTTCAGCCAACAGACGGCTAACCCGGAAAGCCCAACTGCCCGCAACGCTAAGTATGACGTTATAGCGTGTTGGTTTCAGAACGAATACTTAACTTCGATTTAGGTCAATGATGGCTGCGATTAAGAAATAATTAAACACACTACGCCGCATACAGTGACCGTTAGGCGCAATTGTGCTGGACAGTGAATTCAGAAATAGAACAAAACTTTAATGACAGAACAGGAAATTACTAATGGTTTAATTACGGGAGTCGCGGTTGCTTGGTCCTGCAAGATCGGTTTTCATTTTGTTTACCTCAAGGCAGTTGACAGTTCAATAAAAGAACAGAACTTTATTTCATTCTATTTAAATATCGCAAACTTTTTTACGAGCGTTCTACTAGTATCACCCATCTTCGTTTCAAGGACGGGGACTGAGGGAAGAGAAATTAGAAGGAGAAAATGGAAAGCAAAAATATCGAGTTATGCTCTATGGACAATGTTTGCGTTGACAGTGTTCTACTTGTCCCATCATCCACCGAAGAAAGAAACGACAACGATTGAGTACGATCTAAGTAAGGACAAAGTTCGGTGATGCACAACAGCGCCCAACAAAACGTTGGCGGTTATTTTGAAATTAAAGTTATGTCATTCAAAAAAAAGGGGCAGTTGAGCAAATCACCGGAGAGACTTAAACATCTTGGGGACTTTCTTTCTAGACTCTTTTGGAAAAGAGAAAGGAAAAGCAGAAAAGGAATTAATTAAAGCGGAGTTGACGGAGACAGAGTTTAATAATCAGCGGATAAGTAAGCCCAAAGAATTCAAGTGAACCGTCAATAAATTAAGTTGACGGTAGAGCCACACCTGTCAAAAAAAATGCGCAATCAGTGGCGGCACTCTGTGTCGCGGAAAATGTAGATCCCTACAGGACCGCCAAGCTCTTAAAGATAGACCATCCCGTTAGGGATGAAATCTTTGTAGAGAAAGTGGATATAGCGTGTTGGTCGTCCTGTAGGGACGAAACCTAACGGATGCAAGGAACCCTGCGTAAATCTAAATTTACCGAAAATGTTGCGGCCCTACGGGTCGCGTGTAGTGACATCGCAATGGTTTCTACAAAGATTAAGTCCCTACAGGACTAGGACGCCCTTTGCCTATGGTCAGTGTTGTCACCGAACCATCCGGAAGCTAGTTGGTGATAACACCAACTAGAGGCAAGCAGCCTCATCCCGTTAGGGATGAAATCTTTGTAGAGAATGTGGATATGGAGTGTTGGTCGTCCTGTAGGGACGAAACCTATCGGATGAGATGAATGCTGCGTAAATCTAATTTACCGAAAATGTTGCGGCCCTACGGGACGCGTGTAGTGCAATCGCAATGGTTCTACAAAGATTAAGTCCTTACAAGACTACGACGCTCTTAAAAATAGACCATCCCGTTAGGGATGAAATCTTTGTAGAGAATGTGGATATGGAGTGTTGGTCGTCCTGTGGGGACGAAACCTATCGGCTGAGATGAAATCTGCGTAAATCTAAATTCATCAGAAATGTTGCGGCCCTACGGGACGCGTGTAGTGCAATCGCAAATGGTTTCTACAAAGATTAAGTCCTTACAGGACCGCCATTACATACCTAATCCGTTGATTGTCAGTGCGTTTTTTTTTGAGCGTATGGATTCGCCTATAAACATCATATCGAAGTCAGTTGTAATTGTTATTTTCGAATAAGACTTTAAGCCACTCCCATTATCACATCGCTACCATCATGGGGCCCGACAACAAACCCTTTGAGGGCAAGGTCAATACAAAGATAGCTTTAGCTGATAGTGTAAGGGAAAGTTAGGATATGAGGGCTATGGGTAATACATATAGCGACTAGTTGGCTGCAATGCGACGAGACATTTTGAATAATGAAGAACATAGCGACAATTTTATTTTTTATTTCAATGAGTTGTACGCAACAAAGCGACTCTAATTTGACAACGGAGACGACTGACAAATTCGACTTCATTATAAAAAACGGACAAATTGGAAATCTAAGAACTGGAGAACAAGTCACAAACGCAGTGAAAAAATTAAATCAGTTTATAGTAGTCCGAGACAGTATACCAGAGTGTGAAGCTTGTGACACCTATTCACCTTTGTATATAATTAAGGACTTGGACAACGAGGAACTTTTCGCGTTCGAACCAGGTTGGGACTCGACCAATCAAGATAAAGTATGTAGATTGAGTACAGCCAATAAAAAATTTATCACGGACAAAGGAGTTAGAGTAGGAATGACATTAAAAGAACTAAAGACAAATTATGACGTGGACGAAGTTGATGTTGGTGGAGAAACTGGAGTCCATATTTTGGTTAAAGGTTTTAACGGTTCATTCGGCGTTGAGATACCAACGAGTAATGATTGGTGGAAAACGAACAAAAGAAATATTCCGGACAGTCTATTAATTACTGACATAGTTATACTGTGAGTTTAAAACAAAGTTAGATGAACGAATTCAGGACGACAGAAATAAAACTAATAGGTGCTTTCCTTTTAGTGGCTGGACTATTCGGACTGTTTGCATTTTTAGCACTAAATTCCTCACCTGACAATTTAGTTAATCTCTTAAACATATTTCCGACAATACTTTTCGGACTGACAGTCTATTCGGGCTATTTACTTTTGCTAAAAGAAAATGTTAAGGGACTAGAGATTGGACGTGCAGTTATTGCGCTTCAAATTATTAATTTTCATATCGCTGGACTTGGATACCTATTCGTGACTGGAGCATACATATTTGTCGGTTTTACAAACCTGAACTTCGCATTAAATTTTGGACTTGCGAACACGTTTATTATTAACTTATCTGAGGACACGAGTAATGTTGTTTTTAGATTAAATATTCTAGCCCTCGCAATTTTCATTTATTTGACCAGAGTGATCAATAAAATTTTTGACGATCAAGAATTAGCCAAGGGCTTTGAAAAACAAGAAGTGGACAAAGTTGTACAGTCGGACGATAATGAAAAGTGAGGAGCTAAAACGCCCAGCACATAACACAAGGTAAAAAAGTATATGCTGCATTGTAAGTTCTTGAAGTGTGTGCTGTTAAATTTCGTTTGCAACCCCGCGAGACGCTGGGCTGGCGGTGGAACAAAAACCAAATCAAGACAACAGACAATTTCTTGTGCGATACAATTTATCTAAAGGTTGACCTCGCCAAAAATGTTAGCTACGATTTCTCAATAAAAGGAATGCAAATATTACTTATTAACACAACCGACGGCGACTTAATCTTTTCGAACGATGGGGTTCTTGAGCTATTTTGTCAGGCAAAGAGCGCTAAAGGTGACTGGGTTGACATAGAAGGGAGACGAATGCCATGGAACTGTTACGGGAAGATGTTGACGTTGAACAACCATAGTTATTACAAGGCCATTGTGCCGTGCTATAAGGGTACAATTGAAACAGACCTTAGATATAGATTTGCAGTTTGTGACAGAATATTTTACTCTGACATATTTGCTGGGACAGTTAATGTGGGACAGATAGAGAATTGAGGCTGTTAAAAGCAGAAGCCAAAATCGAGTAGACAGCTTCGCAAGCTTTCATCTCAGACAAGTCTTACGAAGCTATTCTCAATTTTTACGTTAAAGTTTATGTCGGCTTTTAATGCTTTAAAAACTTTAATTACTGTGTCAATTGTTGCACTATTTGTACTGCTCTCAAGTTTTGATATCTGAGCTTTTTGTACTCCTACAAGTTTTCCCAATTCTTCCTGGGTCAAGTTGCGCTCTTGTCTAGCCGCTTTGATCATTTTTCCTAAAACGTCCATACGAAGTTCATATTCGTAGTCATCTCTTTTTTTTGTGCCAACGTTGCCGATGTACTTGTCCTTCATCTCGGCAAGTGTGTGAGTCTTCATTCCTTTTGCCATAATGATTTATTTTTTTGTTTTAGCCTTAAAATATCGTTCTCTAATTCTACCTGCTCTCTCAATTTCATTTTCAGGAACTCTATCAACTTTCTTAATGAATCCATGAGTGGCGATTACCAACGTTTCTTTGTTGTCAGTCTTATCCCAAAATGCTAATAGTCGAATTTGAAGTCCTTCGTATTTTGTTCTAAACTCCCAAATCTCCTTCTTTAGCTTCTTAAAAAGTCTTGGATCATTTGTCTGTTCTGCAAGGTCAACATTATATAGTACTTTCTTAACGGCCTTTGCTTTTAAGTCAGCGATGAACTTGTCCGCCTCTTCTAAAAACCTCGTGTCAAAATATTTCATTAACCAGGTGCAAATCGCACCATGCAAAGGTAATATAAGTTTCCAATTATAGAAACTCTATTTTTGTCAATTCATAGCAGAATCTTATTAGAAAAGATGACGCACAACGTTTATGTTTGTGCAGTTGCGGGGCTTTGAAAATCAGACTGGCGCCGTGACTAAACGTTGAACGAAGATAAAAGATCAAACCTTACTTGTCACCCCTCAATTTCATAAGCATGAGAGCTACGGGTAATTCATATACCGACTAGTTGGCAGCAATTCTGTAAATAAGATTCGACTTTGAAACTTTTTAGTAAAACGACAGACAAAGGGATAATTTATCAATGCTCATGTTGCGGACAAGAGTATGACGAGTTACCATTGACATTTGGTAATGACTTTCCTGACTACGTGTATTCTGTACCGGCAGAGGAAAGGCAAAAGAGAATTGAAATAGGAGAAAGTCTTTGTGTAGTTGACGGACAACACTTCTTTCATCGTGGGCGACTAGCAATTCCAATTAAAAATCACGACCAAGAATTAATATTTAATGTGTGGACTTCAATAAGTGAAGACAACTTTAGGAAAAGAAATGACTTATGGAATGATTCAAACAGAATTAAAGAAGAACCGTATTTTGGTTGGTTACAAACTATTGTGCCTACTTACGGGGACACGTTAAATATTAAGACAATAGCTATTGAGAACAAGGTCGGACTCATTCCTACGATAAAAATGATTCAGGACGGACATCAATTGACGATCGACCAGGAAAAGGGAATTAGCTTTGAGAAAGCTTTAGAGATAGTTGACGTTATTTTAACAAGTGGACACTCTAACAAATGAAGATTGTGGAAACACTGTATATAAAAGATATGCGGGTTCATTTTGTCATGAGTTCGGCAGGTAGCTTTATTCGCCAACAGTGGATGATGTGGTCCTTAAGCAAATATTTCATTTACTAACCGTTGGCAGCCATTTTAACCATGACCGTAGACGCAAAAAAATTAATCAAGAGAATTGCCAAAGAGAAATTCAACGGACTAGGAATTAAGCAGAAGGGACATTCAGGGCTTTGGTATTACAATGTTGACTATTATCTGATTCTTATTGAGTTTCAACCAAGTTCAGGGGATAATGGCACCTATTTAAATGTTGGGGTAGACTTTCTTTGGTATCCTAAAGACTTTTTTGGATTTCAGTTTGGTTACAGACTCTCAAACTTTAGGAGGTTCATTGACGAAAAACAATTTGAAAATGAAGTAGAGGAACTTTGTGACCTTGCAATAAGTAAAGTCGATCATTATAAAAATATGTTTAGGGATCGGAATTTAGTCGCGGACAAGTTACTAGAGATCCACAAGGACAAATCAAATGACTGGGAAAGGTTTGCCATTGGGCTTTCATTTGCGTTAGCTGGACAAAATAGTAAGGCAATAGACTACCTGAAAAAATTGACCGGAGACAATTATGAACAAGATTGGGAATTTGAACGATCGAGAATTGCAACAGATTACATAAAAGCAATTGAGACGGGGACATTCTCGACTTTCCTAGCTGATACAGTTGATACCACCATGAAATTAATGAGGGTTAATTAAAATGGCTGCGAACAAACAATGAATTATCATATCCAGGCTCGGTGTCGCGGAAAATTATTAATCCCGACCGGACCCTACATTTTTTCTATTTCCATTTTTAATCTAAAATAAAAAGTCCCATTTTTAGTCCCAGTTGAGTTCAGCTACGCAAATGTAGCGCCACCGGCTTCCAACATTAGGGAAGAGATTGGGAAACCGGTGAGCCTCTTGCAATACAATCGTGTTGCATGCCCTAATAAGAATGTTTGAGTTTCAAGCATCTTATTAACACTATGGGCAAAGGATTACATAACTACTAAATCATAAACTATGAATCTTCGGATCTTCGAACTGGAACGTTTTCAATCGCTGTATGAAAACACGGTACCATTTAACCTAACGGAAAGCGGTTTTCATCCCTTTACGCTGAAAGAACTTCTGACGCCTGACGAAATTGAAAAACTTACTCAGACTGTATTGGGTTACGGCCAAACAAACGGCTCGATTCCCTTGCGCAAACGAATAGCAGCGTTATACAAAAATTACAATGAAGAAAACGTGCTGGTGACGAATGGCTCGTCGGAAGCAAACTTTGTTGCCTGTCATTCCCTTTTGAAGAAAGGTGACGAAGTGGCTATCATGGTGCCCAACTATATGCAGGTATGGGGCATCGCAGAAGAGATGGGCTGCACAGCAAAAGCATTTCATCTACGTGAGGATAACCAATGGGCGGTCGATCTAGATGAACTGAAGAAGATCGTGACGCCAAAAACAAAAATGATAGCGGTATGTAATCCCAACAATCCTACCGGATATATTCTGACGGATCGTGAGATGAAAGAGGTCGTGCGCATTGCTGAGAGTGTTGGTGCCTGGATTCTGGCTGATGAGATTTACCGTGGCGCTGAGCTAAGTGGAAAAGAAACTCCGAGCTTCGTGGGAATGTATGACAAGGTTCTCGTCAATGGTGGACTGTCGAAGGCTTATGCCTTGCCAGGTTTGCGACTTGGCTGGCTCGCGGGCGATTTGCAGACCATCGCTGATTCATGGGCTTATCACGACTATACGTCTATCACCGCCGGGATATTGAGTCACGAGGTTGGAGAAATCGCGCTTAGGCCTGAAATGAGGGATCGGATCTTTGCACGAAACCGTGGCATGCTCCGCGAGAATCTCCAGGCAATGAATGAGTGGGTAAGCAAATACCGTCATATCATTGAGTTCGTGCCGCCGCAGGGTGGAGGAATGGCATTCATGCATTATAAGCTTGATATTCGCTCCACTGATTTGTCCGATTGGCTGAGAAAAGAAAAGGGAATTTTCATCGTTGCCGGCGATTGGTATGGTATGGATAATTATATCCGTATTGGAATCGGTGCTGAAAAAGAATATCTGCTAAAAGGTATGGATATTCTTACCAAGGCGCTGCAGGGGAGGTTCGGTGTTTAATGGTTTGCGCCGCGTCTGCCAGCTGGCGGAACGCCCACGCGCTTCCTGAACTTAGTAGATAATCATTACCCAGTCACTGATCGCTTTGTTATGTAAAGTTAGTTTCATCCTAATATTGTTGCTTTCTTTTGTTTGCCCAAAAGAAAGTAATTTTGCTCCGTTCGTGCACACCCGCACGCCGTCTGAGCTTAGTTGATGATCGCTATTAGCATCAAACCATGTTTACTCATAAATCAGCGAATCGACAGGATTGGCTCGTGCTGTTTTTAATGGCACGGGCCCCTATGGCAAAAAATTCTTTTTATTGGCATCTAGTCCTGGAAGGTTCATCTTGTGAAGAATTTCCACGCTATTAGATGGAATTGACGTGATTAAATGCTAAAATGGAATTAGAATTATAAAATCTAACCTTAACCACCTCCTATGAAATCTGTATCCCTCGTATGCTGTGTTATCCTCACCCTTTGCATTCTCTCAGATGCTAATGCACAGGGAACGGCCAAGACCTATCTGAATTTCTCCTATACAAAACTTGCACCTGGAAAGCGCGAAACGTATCTCCATCTTATCCATAACTATAGTCCGAAGATCACTGCCGAGCGAATTCGCACGGGGGGAGGTTTGTTGGGTTGGTATATGTATGAAGTGCGAATGCCATCGGGTGCAAGCAACGATCATGATTTTGTTTCGATAACGAATGTCTCGGATTTCAATCTGTTATTTGATGAGATGAATCCACCGGCCGGAACAATGGAAAAATTGTTTCCTGGCATTTCTTCACAGACAATTAATGGTGTCTTTGAGACGTATGAGTCAAGTCGTACCGTATTAAAAAAGGAACTATTTCGTCCATTATTCGAGACATCACCGATGGCCAAACCATCAAAGATTGTTTGGGTGGACTATATAAAGGCGGAACCTGGATTTGAAAAAGAAGCGGAATCATTTATGCCATTCTATAAAGAGCTGATGTCAAAAGGATTGATTAGCGGATGTAAGGTCTACAAGAAGATGATGCCCGTTGGTCCATCAGCTGATTTTGATTTTGTAGTAGCCTATTTCGCGGAGGACATTGCCAGTGTGGCGGATGGCCGGCTTTCAGAAGCGGTAAAAAAATCGGCTAGCAGTAAATCTTCTGGAACTAAAACAATGTTCAGTGAGCTCTGGCAGTTAGTAGAGTATGTTGATGTAGAAAAGAGCAAGCAATAGTTTCGGGGATGTGCGCGTTCTGGAACTATTTGCCTGAATTATCCATCGTTAGACTAAATAAATATTGTGTCTGCGAGAGTTTTATTATTTTGTCTTTTACAGCTAGCAACTGCTTTCGACCTCGTTGGCCAAAGCAAGCTAATGTTCAAAAAAAATAATCACCGGTTCGCTTATTACGAAACCGGTGACATTATCACGTTCAATATTAAGGGTCATCCGGATAAAATCAGCGATCAGATAAGAGGGTTCGAGGACAGCTTGATCGTGTTCAGGTTTTTCAAAGTAAATCCGAAAGAGATAACGCATATCTACGTTGATGGTAAAACCAAGTCATGGTTTGTCATTCGTTACAAGTATGAGAAGTTATTACTGTTTGCTGGGGTCGGCTACTTTCTGCTGGATTGGGTAAACACGGGTGAGGTCACAAAAGAAACCGTGATTATCGGTGGATCGATGATAGCGGGGAGTCTTCTTGCGAAAATACTCATCAGTAAACGAATGAAAATAACCCGGAAGAGAAAGCTGGCGATACTAGGCCTGTGATTTTCTGCCTTTAAGCCTCAGATCATATCTCGGCCCTTTGGGCCTTAATCCACGTTTGCTTTTGAAACCCAGGCCTATGGCCTGGTTATAAAATCTCGCCCCGTTGGGGCTCTTGTGATCAAAAGGATGATTCGGTGTTTCGGAGTTGGCAATAATGTCAACCACTCTAGGTATTGAAAAAATTCATCGTCCGCTCCACGCCGATCGTACAGAACGACAACGACGTCTCAATAGCTTTATCCATAATCATGGGCAACGCTTCAAATTCCTCCTTGCTGAATTTGCTCAGCACGAAATCCACTTGCTGACCTTTGGAAAAATCGTTTCCGATACCCATCCGCAGACGTGAATACTCCTGGCCGTTTAATACCAGTTCAATATTTTTCAAACCATTGTGACCAGCCGAACTTCCTTTTGTTCGCAGACGCTGAGTGCCGAACGGGAGAGCAAGGTCATCAACCACTACCAGTAGATTGTCTTTAGATATTTTTAACTCCTGAAGCCAGTAGGCAATTGCTTTGCCGCTGAGATTCATGAATGTATTTGGCTTGATGAGATGGATCTGTTTTCCTTTGAATTTAAATTCTGCTTTGTCAGCGAGCCGTCCGGTGGTAAAATCGAACTTATGCACGTCGGCAAGGCGGTCAAGGGTGAGGAACCCGATGTTATGCCGGGTCAATTCGTATTCAGGTCCGGGGTTGCCGAGACCGGCGATGAGAAATTTCATTGGTGCAAGATAAAAAAAGTTGGGGAGGGAGGAGGAGAGAGGAGACAGGAGTTGCAGAGGGAGGAGTTGGGCTTCGAATCGTCTTATGGTTTGGGAAAGATTGACTATCGATCATAAATCCGCTAGCCCGTGAGATGGTGTTTTAGATGGAGGGACCGGATTGCAAATCCGGCCCAACGATCCCCCGCGAACGATCCCACGGTTTTGGTGTTTCACAATGAGAGATGGGATTGTTGGTTTCAAAGAAGTTCGTGGGGGCACGCGACAACAGTCGTCGCGAAATAAATCACCGCAAATTTAATTGTGTCATTTAAACTCCAGATACTTATTCCTGAGCCTGCTATATTTTAGCGACAAAGAGTCTTTCAGGTAATTTTGATAAACTTTCCATGGCGTCCGCGAACCTTGTTTAGGCATGATGTCTAATGCCCTTTTAATGTAACCTGCATCAAAATCCAATAGCGGTTCAGACGTAAATTCAGTGCTGTCGAAACGTGGAGTACATACCGTGTGATGGTGCTCATCCATATAGTTAATTATTCGGGTTACATACAAGCAACTTAAGTCGCACTTTAGTGTCCAGGATGCGTTGGTGTACCCGATGGCAACTGCGAAATTAGGAATGTTGCTAAACATCACACCCCGATAGCAATGGATATCTTTGGGTTCAGCCAACTGGTCATTTATGTGCAATGTCATACCGCCTAACAGCTGCACCTTCAATCCTGTAGCAGTGATGATGATATCAGCCTCTAACTCTTTTCCGGAATTTAAGAGAATGCCATTTGGTGTAAACTGCCGGATGGTATCGGTTAGTATTTCAGCTTTTCCTGATTTGAGGGCATGAAACAAATCAGCATCCGGTACAATGCAGAGGCGCTGGTCCCATGGATTATAGAGCGGATTGAAATTTTTCAAGTCTACGGTTTTCCCTAATTCTTTTTTTATTCCTTTTTGAATCAATTTGCGAATTGCATTGGGCCACGTTCGCGAAGCGTTATAAAAACTCAGGCTGAATAAAATATTTTTCCATCGGGTTATCGTATAGGCCAATGCGCCCGGCAATACTCTACGTAAAAAATTAGCCAGCACATCTTCACTGGGCAGACTTACAATATAGGTAGGTGATCGCTGTAGCATGATGACCTTTTCGGCCTTCTTAGCCATTTCGGGCACCAGCGTTACAGCGGTAGCGCCACTCCCGATCACGACTACTTTTTTATTTTCGTATGAAAGTGTGCTATCCCATTTTTGCGGATGGATAATCACTCCTTTAAATGCTTCGCTATTTGGAAAAGTGGGGACATACCCCTGGCGGTAGTCATAATAGCCGCAGCATGTAAATAGAAATTTGCAATGGATTTGATCGTAGCCTAGCCCGGGATGAGCGACCAACTTCAGAGTCCACCGTTTATCTATCGATGACCAATTGGCATCTATCACCTGATGGTTGTATCTGATCTTTTCATCAATGCCAAAATGTCGGGCCGTGTCTTTTACATATTGTAGAATAGACGACCCGTTGGCAATGGCTTTCGGATTTTTCCAGGGGTTAAAAGAAAATCCCAGCGTATACATATCCGAATCAGATCGGATACCTGGATACTTAAATAAATCCCATGTTCCTCCCATAGAACTTCGGCCTTCAAGCACAACAAAACTTTTACCCCGGCATTTGGTTTTTATGTGATAGGCAGCACCAATTCCTGACAGGCCGGCACCAACAATCACCACATCAAAAAACGGAATATCAGAATTCATAGAATGTTTGGCTGTTCTTGTTTTGAATATCTTCCGGGGTGTTCATAGCTTGTTTTTGCTGGCAAGTCAACAACAAAAGCCGGGCGGTATCCATTGCCACAATGATGGCCAAACTACTAAATATCGGGGTAAGTTGGGAGGGATTAGGAGACAGGAGAGAGGAGACAGGAGAGAGGAGACAGGAGACAGGAGTGAGGAGATAGCGGAAAGTAGAAGGAGTTGAGCTCCGAAGCGTCTTATTTGGTTTGGGAAAGATTGACCATGGATCATAAATCCGCTAACCATTGAGGTGGGGTTTCAATGCAGGAACCGGATTGCAAATCCGCCTAAGGATTGGGATTTCGCTGAGGCTTGAATCAAACAGGGGTTCGTGAGGATTTGTTATATTGAACGGCACTGTCAAGTAAGCCGGACGGCGTTTATGAAAGATTGTGAATGGATTATAAATCCGCTAACCCTTGAGATGGAGTTTTAAGAAGGGGCCGGATTGCAAATCCGGCCTAACGATCCCAAGCGATTTCGATGGTGCAGAGTAGCAGAGATATGGACTTAACGGAATTTGGATATTGCCTCAAGAGGTGATGCTATAATTTTTTATGAAAGCAATACAGAATAGATCCATTAAACAGAATGCGGTCGGTTTGATAAGTTACGTAATTTTGGAGCTTATTGTCCTTGCTACATTATCCCGAAGGGATTGGTCTCAAGTGGGAGTTATGCATATTTTCAATCTTGGAGTCGCTGTAATTTTTGTCATTCTTTTTTTTAAATCATTGTTAACAGCATACATTAGTCTTGACAACGGAAATGTCTGTATTTTTTATGACACGCTTGTAAAGAAGAGATTCTCAATTAATGAAATCGGTTCAGTTGAGATTGAAGTATCACCCTTTTCTAAATCATATTTCTTACTTAGAGATGGTCGTAGGATAAAATTTGACGCCTTTGGAGTAAGCCGATCGGATTTGGATTTATTAATGGAACTTGGTAGCAAGTCTGACTCCGATGGAGGTTTACTTTGATGACTTTAAGGTGACGCAGGTGAAATCACCGGTGGTGCAAACAGATGATTACTATCTATTTGGTTTACGATACAACTCCTATTCAAGGAAAAATGGCACTGAGGCTGTCGCTGGTCTAGTTAATACTCTTTATAAATTGTTTGGTCTGACCTTTTCTGATCTTTATAACCACGAAGATTTGTCCGCTAAAACGGCCGGAGAGGGTGACGTAGTGAAAACAGCGGTACGACCTTGTATAAATAATTGCGGGAATAATAGCAATAATAATGAAAACGACTAATTACTTGATGCTTGTGCTCGCTTGCGTAACTTTTGTTCTAGTTGAGTGTTCAAAACGGAATACTAGTGAAAAAGATAATGCCTATGCGGAGGCTAACGGTATTGGAATTGATACTACCGAAGTTGATATTTTGAAGATGATAAATGAGAATTTGCAAATTATCTCTGTCATAATTGAGAGTGATGTTATAATCAGTGACACATCGACTGAATATCGGGGCAAACGCATTAATTGGAAATTAAAGTCTGAAGATGTATTAAGTATTCTTAAATTATCTAAAGAAATATCTGGGTCGGAAATGCATGACTATTATTACGATCTGCCGTGCAAAATTAAAGGGAAGATATTTTGGCATGGAGATTCGCTAAATTTTATTGCTAACGCCGGCTCGTTTATTTACATCTACTCCAAACAAAAGGGTATTTACTTAGGATGTTCTTCGAAAGCTTGTAAAAAACTATTCGTTTTGCAGGGAGGGGATATAAAGAGAGACTTACCAAAAGATTGACCTAGAGAAGTTTACTTTGATGATTTTAAATTGAATCTAGTTGTCAAGATACGGCGGCACGCGCGGTAAGAATCAGACAAATCCGCCTTCGCGAAGCGCTGCGCCACCGCAGTAGCCTTAGCGGAGGCGGTTCGATTTCGCTGAGGCTTGAATCAAACAGGGATTCGGGAGGATTTGTTATATTGGTACTGGGCTGATTTTTTTGAACAGGTTAAAAGTAGAGTTTTTAACTTTAACCTAACAAAAACAGCAGATGAAAAAGATGCGCTTTACCGAAGCCCAGATCATTGGGATTCTCAACGAACAATCACAGCAAGGACAGAA